>NZ_JAILYJ010000003.1 GCF_019793465.1 Rhizobium croatiense
GGCCGGCAAGCCCAAGATCGTCGCAACCGTCGCCACCATGCGCAAGCTGCTCACTATCCTCAATGCCATCATCAGGGACGGACGACCATGGCAAAACGCTTGACAAAAAAGACAGTCGCTCTCCCCGAGGGGGGAAGAGACTTGTGGCCCACCGCTCGCAAGCAAGGCCTCCTCGAGGGTGAGGGGCAAATCACAAGGCGCGAACCGGACAGCCGTGCTTCAAAACTCCGTCCAGTCGGCCTCCTGGCTCTTTGACGGCGTGCTGTTGCCGCCGCCGAAGGCGTTGGCGAGCGTCTGGCCGAGGGCGCGGGCCGGCGAGGCGGTCGGGCGGGCAGTGCCTTCCCGGGCGACGCGGATCGCGGGAGCCTTGGCCACCGGACGTGCGGCAGCGCGCGGGGCTGCGGCCGGCGGCCGTACCGATGCGATCGGTGCGGCGGCGGCGAAGCTGCCGGTGCCCGTCAGCCGGAACTGGCCGAGCAGATTGTTGAGTGCCGTCGCCTCCGTGGCGAGGCTGTGGCTGGCGGCGGTCGACTGCTCGACCATCGCCGCATTCTGCTGCGTGCCCTGATCCATGGTGTTGACGGCGGTGTTGATCTCCTGCAACCCGATGGACTGCTCGCGCGAGGCTTCGGCAATCGCGTGGACGTGCTGGTTGATTTCCTGCACTTCGGTGACGATCGCATCGAGCGCCTTGCCGGTCTCGCCGACCAGCGACACACCGGTCTGGACATGCGTGCCTGATGTGGTGATCAGGTCCTTGATTTCCTTGGCCGCCTTGGCGGAGCGCTGCGCGAGCTCGCGCACTTCCTGCGCCACCACCGCAAAACCCTTGCCGGCTTCGCCGGCGCGCGCGGCTTCGACGCCGGCATTCAAGGCCAGCAGATTGGTTTGGAAGGCGATATCGTCGATGACGCCGATGATGTTGCCGATCTCGACCGAGGACTGTTCGATCTGCTGCATCGCGGAGACGGCCTTGCGGACGATCTCGCCGGATTTTTCGGCGCCGAGGCGGGTGCGGGTGACGAGCTGGCTCGCCTCTTCGGCACGTTTGGCGGCGTCGCGCACCGTCGTGGTGATCTCTTCCAGTGCCGCTGCGGTTTCTTCGACCGAGGCCGACTGCTGTTCCGTCCGCCGGGAAAGCTCGTCGGCGGAAGACCGGATCTCGTTGGCGCCGGCGCCGATTGCCCGCGCATTGGCGCCGACCGCCTGCAGGGTCTCGTTGAGCTTTTCGACCGAATGGTTGAAATCCTGGCGCAGCGCGTCGAGATGGGCGACGAAGGGCTCGTCGATATGCGAGGCGAGATCGCCGGCGGCAAGGCGGCGCAGGCCGTCGCCGAGGGCTGCGACGGCGCGTTCGAGTTCGGACGCTTCGCGCGCCTTCTGCGCCTCGCGTTCGCGGCGCTCGCCGTCGCTGACGCTGCGCTCTGTCTCGGCGCGAGCCTCGATCTGACGGCGCTCGATGGCGTTGTCGCGGAAGATCGATACGGCTTGCGCCATCTGGCCCACTTCGTCGCTGCGATCGAGACCGCCGATCTCGCTGTCGGTATCGCCCTCGGCAAGCCGTGTCATGCGCAGCCGCAGCTGCGTCATCGGGCCTGAAATGCCGGACTCCGCCACAATAATGCCGACGCCGATCGCGGCGAGAACGGCAATGCCGATCAGGATGAGACAGAAAGTGATCCGGCCGTTGACCGAAGCCGAGAGCGCGTCGCCGCCGTCGTTGAGCAGCGCCATCATCGCATCATCGTTGGCAATCATCTTCGGTGCCAGCGCATCGAGCTTGGCGTTGATCAGGGCGACATTTGCCTGCGCGCCGGCGCTGTCCTTGGCTTTGCTCTGTTGGGTGATCTTGCCGGCCAGGGCTTCGATTTCATCTATGCCCGCCTGGATCTCGTCGATCGCCTGTTTGCGGCCGGGGACCAGGGCCAGCGCCGCCTTCATCCGGTCACGGGCCTGCGGCAGCTTGCTCGGTGTGGCGAGCGCCGTCTGGAAGGCCGGCGTATCCGGCTTCAGCTCGGCCAGCAGGCTGACCTGCAGCACCGAGGCCACCACCGAAGCGCTGGCGCGTGCGCTCTGCATCGAGGCCAGCGCCTCATGATCGATGAAGGCGCTGTAGGCGGCGTCCGCACGGCGAAACTCGGCGATGACATAGGTGAGCCCAGCCATCGTGATCAACCCCAGGAGCGCCACGACCGATATGATTTTCGTGCGGATTTTCAGATGCTTCAACATGGGAAATGTTACCCGATTGGCCGGCGTGCTGCACCGGCGCTTCGAAATCAATTGTTACAAACAGAGCGCTGACGCGTGCCTCATGCGATCGGCCGGCGGGGTCCGATGACGTCGCCATAAATAAAGGCGCTATTCTTTAATTCCGCCCTAACGCGGTTGTGGAGAATGCCCATAATTTTGAGGGACGAGCTTAGCGCCGGAAACCAGGAGAGCCTGATCCTGAGGTGCCCCGCAGTTCCGGCGTCGGATCCACACATATTCCCCGCCAGCCATGACTCTGATAGATCAACGTTTCGCGCTGAACCGAGACCGGATGACAATGATGCAATCCAAACTGGCCTCCCTCACCCAGAAGGCTTTTCTCGCGTTCGGACTATTTCTCGCGGCGCTCGTTTCAAGCCTTGCCGCCTCCGCCCAGCAGGCAGCGCCCTCGCTGCCGCTGCTCTTCGATGCGCGAGAGCGTTTGGCGAGACCCGATCTCTCCTCGCTGGTGCGCCTGCGCTTCCTGACGTCGGTCGATTTTCCGCCCTTCAATTTCACCGATCAGAACGGCAAGCTTTCCGGCTTCAACGTCGATCTCGCCCGCGAAATCTGCAGCGAGCTGGAAATATCCGACAAGTGCCAGATCCAGGCGATTCCTTTCGCCGATCTCAAGGATGCGCTTGCCGCCTCGCAGGGCGATGCCGTCATCGCCGGCCTTGCGGTGACCCCCGAGCTGCGCCGGCAGTTCGTCTTCTCCCGGCCCTATCTGATGCTGCCGGCGCGCTTCGTGCGCAATCTCGCAGCACCGGTCGACGGCAAGACGGCCGCCGCCCTTGCCGGCCGGCCGGTCGGTGTCGTCAAGGGCACGGTGCACGAGGCGATGCTGGCCGCATTTTTCCCGGCGCTGAAGGCCCAGACCTTCGACACCAAGGACGCTCTGCTTGCGGCGCTGAAGGAGCGTAAAGTCGACGCCGCCTTCGCCGATGCGCTGCAGCTTTCCTTCTGGGTCTCTTCGCCGGCCTCGGAGAAATGCTGCGCGCTGTTCGACGGTCCCTATCTGTCCGAACATTTCCTCGGCGAGGGCATGACGATCATGCTGCGGCAGAAGGACAGCGTGCTGACGTCAGCCATCGATCACGCGCTTGCCACGCTGTCGCGCAACGGCCGTCTGCAGGAAATCTATCTGCGTTATTTTCCCTACGGGCTCTACTGACAGGCGGTCGCCTGAAGAGTTTCAGGCTTATCCGTTGCGGAAGCGGGCAATGGCGCTGCGTTCGATCGCCGCGCAGGTCAGCTTGTCGAGGCCGAGACGGTCGCGCAACAGGCTGAGCAGCCGCAATTCCTCGGCCTTGACCGAAAGGTCGGCGGAAGCCACTTCGACGGCGAGCGCATAGGCCGTGTCGTAGAGTTTTGTTGGCAGCGTGTCGCGCACGGTTTCGAGAACGACGTCGAGGCCCTCGGGCCCTGCCAGCAGCGAGGCGCAGTCGCGCGCAATCGAAATCAACCTCTCGTCATCGAAATCCTTGAAAACCGGCAGGAATCCGATGAGTTGGCCGATCCTCGTCATCTCCCTGTCGTTCATCGTGCTGTCGACGGCGGATGCCATCACCATCACGTAGATCAGGGCATCATGGGCGGAAAGCGGCTTGTTCATCTCTGATTCCTTTTTCGGTGAGCGGAGATTAGGAATTGGCGGCCGGCTTTACAAGGGATCGGCAGCATCGCGCCGCCGCGGACATCCGTCATTTGCGGCGCGGGTCGCCGCCGTAAATGCCTTTCCGCGCCTGCTTCGCCTTCTCGGCGACGGCGTCGAGCGGCGAGCTCGCCTCGGCTTCGGCCCAGCCGTTTTCGGCCAGCCATGTGCCGAGATCCTGCGTGCCGAGCCGGCAGGCGGCGGTCGCCATCCCCTTCCATTCCGCCATGTCGAGGTCGCAGGTAAGGCTGCGGTTGCGCAAGAGCTGGCGCAGGGCCGTCTTCGCCATCATGCCGCAGGGCCATTGCCGGCCTGCCGGCCCGCATATCCTGTCGGCCGGTGTCGGGATGATGCCAGCAAGCTGAAGCCGGCGCTCGCCAAAGGAAAGCACGCCGGCATTTTCGGCCACCGGCCGCGTCAGCTCGATCGGCTTCTTCGCGGCCGGCCCCGCCGCTTGCCCGCCGGGCGGTTCAGATGGGCGCGCCGGATCGGCCGGCGTGGCCGCCGTGCGTTCTGTCGGGGCGGGGGAGGGAGCGGCCGGTTGCGCCGCGCGCGCAATGATTTCGGCATCTGCGTCCGATATCGGCGCCGACCGGCCTGCCGTCTTCTCGGGTGCGATTTCCGCCGCCGCGCTCGCTTCTGGCGCCTCTGCGGTGGTCGTATCCTCGCCGACCGTTCCGCTGCGCAGCCTTGCTTCTCCGGCCATCAGCAGGCCGGCTACGACCGCCATTCCTGCGAGACCAGTGAAGACGGCGGCGGGGCGCATGGAATATCTTCCTATTGGCTGGCCCAGATGATGCGGGCAATCCACTCGACGTCGGACAGATCGAGCGTGCGGTTCGGATGTTCGGGATTGAGCGACATCAGCTCGATTGACCGCGGGCTCTGGCGCAGCAGCACCTTGGCCATCACCTCGCCCTCGCGCGTGCGCACGACGACCCGGTCATTGCGGCGCACCTGCGCGCCGGGTTCGACGATCAGCACGTCACCGTCGCGATAGAGCGGCATCATGCTCTCGCCCTGTACCTCCAGTGCGTAGACGCCCGATTTCTGCGACGCCGCAGCCGGAAATTCGACCACGTCCCAGCCTTGCCCGGCCGGAAAGCCGCCGTCGTCGAAAAAGCCGCCGGCGCCGGCCTGCGCGAAGCCGAGCAGAGGAATGGCGCCGCCGTGCGGCAGCTTGGCGCGCTCGCCAGGCAATTCTGCGGAAGAATCGGCGCCCGGCCGCATGAAGGCGAGAAACTGCTCCATGCTCGCCCCTGTCGCATCGAGCACCTTGGCGATCGATTCGGTCGAGGGCCAGCGCAGCCGCCCGTCGGCCGAAAGCCGTTTCGATTTGTTGAAGGAGGTTGGATCGAGCCCGGCGCGGCGCGCAAGACCGGATGGCGTCAGGTCATGCCGTTCGGCAAGCCTGTCGATCGCCTCCCAGATCTGCTCGTGTGACAGCATATGCGCCCGATTCCGTGCAGCCTCTCCAAGGCCGCGCTTCAGCCGGCCGGAAGTGTAACCGAGCGTGCGGCGCGCGTAAAGGCAAGGGAGGAATAAAATCCTTTTATCGGCGGTTTCGTCCGCCCTTAGGCGACCATCGCCATGTTGATCTTGCCGAGCTGGATGACGGCCTGCGTGCGGCTGTCGACATCGAGTTTCAAGAGGATCGCCGAGACATGCGCCTTGATCGTCGCCTCGGAGACGCCGAGTTCGTAGGCGATCTGCTTGTTCAGCAGGCCTTCGGCGAGCATGGTCAGCACCCGGCTTTGCTGCGGCGTCAGCGTATGCAGGCGGTGGATCAGGTCGGCAACGTCGGGGTCCTGCTCCTGGCCGTCGCGATAGCTTTCGGGTGTGGCGATATCGCCGGCAAGCACCGTCTGGATGCTGCGGCGAATGTCTTCGATACCGGAGGATTTCGAAATGAAGCCGGAGGCGCCGAGTTCCAGCGCCCGGCGGATCGTCGTTGCGTCGTCGGTCGCCGAGACGATGATGATCGGCAGGCTGGCGAATTCGGCGCGCAAGGCCATCAGGCCGGAAAAGCCGCTGACGCCGGGCATGGCGAGGTCGAGCAGCATCAGATCGGCGTCCGGATGGGCGCCGGCTGCGGTCCGCGCGGCGGCGAAATCGCCGGCTTCGAGGATCGACTGGCGGCCTTCCATGCCGATGACGGCCTGGCGCAACGCATCGCGGAAAAGCGGATGGTCGTCGGCAATGATGATGGTCTGTTCCTGCATCGAAAACTCCCTCCCAAGAGCCCGATCATGCTGCATGCGACGCCGTCCCCACTGCGCTCCATGCATGGCTGCTGAAATGACTATATCAGATCAGGTCTTCTGCGGAAGGGCATTGGCCTTTTCCTCGGCCTGGAACTCCTTCACCATCCCCATGAAACTCTTCATCATCTTCTCCATGATGCTGATCGAGCGGTCGATCTCGGCGTCGCTCGGCAGCGCCCGCTGGACGAGGCCTTCCTGCTCCAGCTTGGTCACCCGCTCCGCAAGCCGGTCGAGTTCGTCCTCGTAGGCCGCCCGCTCGTCGGCGGCCATGCGGCAGACGAGAGCGCCGTCCTTGTCCTGGCAGATCGACATGGCGCCGGACTGGCGGTCGAGCCGGACGAAATGATCGCCGCTTTTTTCCAGCTGGAACCGGCCCGCATCGGCCTCGGCCGCGACAGCTGCCAGCGGCAGGAGTACAGCGCCAAGTGTGAGAACCAAAATCTTCATCGTCTCATCCTCCGGATTTGCCTGTGCGGGTCCTGTTTTTAGGCGCCGGGGCGTGGACATTGCCGCCTCTTTCCGGCAAAGCGCTGGTGATCGAGGACCAGCAATCGCGAGGCCATGATGACCCTGACACCGACCCTTTACAAGATCGTGACGGAACCGCTCTGGCAACAAGCCAGACAAAGCGGTGTTTTTCATGGCACCGGCATCGATCTCAAGGACGGCTTCATCCATTTTTCGACGGCTGACCAGGTCAAGCAGACCGCTGCCCTGCATTTTGCCGGCCAGTCCGGCCTGATGCTGGTTGCCGTCGATGGCAGCGGCCTCGGTGACAAGCTGATCTTCGAACCGTCGCGCGGCGGCGATCTGTTCCCGCATCTCTATGCCGATCTGCCGCTTGCGGCCGTGCTCTGGGAGGTGCCATTGCCGCTCGATGAGACCGGCGTCCATATTTTCCCGGAGCTGCAGCCATGATCGATCCCTTCAAGCGTCTCGCCCGCAAGGGTCTCTTCCTGTTCGATCCGGAAACGGCGCACGGCATGTCGATCGCGGCTTTGAAATCCGGCCTCGTGCCCGCCTGCCAGATCACTCCCGATCCGCGCCTTCGCCAGACCGTCGCCGGCCTCACCTTCGAAAACCCGCTCGGCATGGCGGCGGGCTACGACAAGAATGCCGAGGTGCCGGAGGCGCTGCTGAGGCTCGGCTTCGGCTTTACCGAGATCGGCACGGTGACGCCGAAGCCGCAATCCGGCAATCCGCGTCCGCGCATCTTCCGCCTGGTCGAGGATGAAGCCGTCATCAATCGCCTCGGTTTCAACAATGAAGGCCATGAGGCTGCTTTCGATCGGCTCTCGGCGCTGACGGGCAAAGGCATTGTCGGCGTCAATATCGGCGCCAACAAGGACAGCGAGGACCGCATCACCGATTATGTCGCCGGCATCCGCTGCTTCTATTCCGTCGCGCGCTATTTCACCGCCAACATCTCCTCACCGAATACGCCCGGCCTGCGCGACCTGCAGGCGCGCGAAAGCCTTGCGGCGCTACTGTCGGCCGTCCTGGCGGCGCGCGATGAGATGGCTGAGAGATCCGGCCGCAAGATCCCGGTCTTTCTGAAGATCGCCCCCGATCTGACCGAGGAGGGCATGGACGATATCGCCGCCGAGGCGCTTGCGCATCCGCTGGACGGGCTGATCGTCTCCAACACCACGCTGTCGCGCGAGGGCCTGAAAGATCAGCGCCAGGCGAAGGAGATGGGCGGCCTCTCCGGCGTGCCGCTGTTCGAAAAGTCGACCGCCGTGCTTGCCAGGATGCGCAAGCGCGTCGGCGCCGCGCTGCCGATCATCGGCGTCGGCGGCGTCTCCTCGGCCGAGACCGCGCTGGAGAAGATCAGGGCGGGTGCCGATCTCGTCCAGCTCTATTCCTGCATGGTCTATGAAGGCCCCGGTCTGCCGGGTGATATCGTCCGCGGTCTCTCGGCGCTGCTCGACCGCGAAAAGGCCGGCTCGATCCGCGAGCTGCGCGACAGTAGGCTCGATTACTGGGCGGCGCGGAAGGTCTGATCGGCCCGCGGCCCGACGAGCATCGCCAGGAAAAAGCCGCGGAACAGCAGGAAGGCGTTCATCGCCAGCCAAAGACCGTGATTACCGAAGAGCGGCACGAAGACGGCGAGCATGAAGAGGTAGCCGGCAAAGGACAGCAGCATCCGGTTGCGCATGTCGGCCGACCAGGTCGCGCCGATGAAAACTCCGTCCATCAGGAAGGCGAGCGCGCCGGTGAGCCCGGTCACCGCCGCCCAGGGCAGATAGGTCGCTGCCGCCTGCCGTACCTCGGGCGAGGTCGTCAGCACCGAGATCAGCCAGGGCCCGGCGAGCCAGAAGAAGGCGGAGACGATCGCCGCCAGACCGAAGGACCAGAGGACCGTAAGCTTTAGCCCGCGGTCGAAGGCCGGCCGGTAGTGCGCACCGATCGCCCGGCCGGTGATCTGCTCGGCGGCATTGGCAAGCCCGTCGAGATAATAGCCCGACAGCAGGAAGAAATTCATCAGCACGGCATTGGCGGCAAGGGTCACCGCGCCGAAACCGGTGCCGATCCGCGTCATGATCGCAAAGGCGCCGATCAGCACGAAGGTGCGGATCAGGATGTCGCGGTTGAGCGCGAAAAGCTCGGCCAGCCGGCGCCGGGAAAAGACCTCGGACCATGCCGGCCGCTCTGATTTGGCAAAGCCGCCGAGCACGATGAACAGCCCGGCGAGCGCGCCGGCCACCTCGCCGGCCAACGTTCCCCAGGCGACGCCGGCCACGCCCCAGCCGAGCGACAGGCCGAGATAGATCGACAGCAGGATATTGATGCCGTTGATCAGCGCCTGCAGCAGCAGCCCGACACCGCCCTGTCCGCGCCCGAGCACGAAGCCGAGGATGGCGTAATTGGCGAGTGCGGCCGGCGCTGCCAGGATGCGAATCGAGAAATAGGTGGCGGTCGCCTCGGCGATCGCGCCTTCCGCGCCCATCAACCGCAATCCCGCCGCTTTCAGCAGCGGCGAAAGACAGAGCAGCGCCAGCCCGCAGCCGAGCGCCGAGATCAGCGCCCTCGAGAAGACCGCCTGCTGTTCGTGCCAGTCTCGCCGGCCATAGGCCTGCGCCGTCAGGCCCGTCGTCGATGCCCGCAGGAAATTGAAACTGCCCAGGATGAGATCGAAGAGCATTGCACCGATCGCCAGCCCCGCCAGCGCTTCCGGATCACCCATATGGCCGACGACGGCCGTGCTCGTCAGCCCGAGCATCGGCGTCGTCAGGAAGCCGAGCGTCATCGGAATGGCGATCGAGAGCACCAGCCGATGCGTGACCTCGAAAGCAAGGGAATGACTGCTGCTGCGCGTATCCATGCCTGCCCCATGTCGAGGCCGAATCGCCTCAGCTTGACAGCACCATCGCCCAATAGGGCAGGTTCCTGGAAGATGAATTGTGAGCGACGGCGACGCCGAGGCCGCCATAGCGCCCCAGCATGTTTTCCAGATGATGCGGCGAGTTGATCCAGGCGGTCACCACGGCATCGACGCTCTGCTGGCCGGAAGCGATGTTCTCCGCCGCCGGCAGCTGCACGCCGCTCGCCTTGACGCGGGCGCCGAAGCTGTCGGTCATGCCGATCAGATGCGCCATCTTGCCGGCGCTTGCCATGCGTTTGGCCTGGAAGAGGGCGGCCGTCTGCGCCGCCGGGTCGGGGCTAAGCGCCGGCAGGCCGTTTTTGGCCCGCAGCTGGTTGACGAGCGGCAATACGCTTACCGTCTCGTCCTCGCCGTTGGACGGGGTGCCGGCAAGGCGCGGCGTGGTGGTGCAGCCGGCGATGCCGGCGGCGAACGCGAGTCCGGAAAGACGCAGCAGGCCGCGGCGCGAAAGGTCGATGGAGGTCATGTTACCGGTGATAGCTGAAAAGGCGAAGGATGAGGAAAAGCGGAATGACGATCGTCGCCCCGAGGAGGAGATAGTCGCCGACGCGCCCGAGCGCTGAAAAACCCCGATGCCAGATTTCCAGGATGAAGTCGCGGAAGCCATAGATGATGTTCCACGGCGTCAGGCCGAAGACCGTCATGACAAAACCGACGATCAGCGACACGACGATGAGTTTAATCAATGTGCGGCCGAGCGAATCGCCGAGAAACCTGTTCACCTGATCGGACATGCACCATCTCCTGTTTGCCCTTGGAATAAGGTCGCGGTGCGCCGCCCGCAAGCCCTTTCCGGGATTGGCCGCTTCGCCTGTGAAATAGGACTTGAGTTTTTTTGTGGCCGCCGCCAGATGCGGGCCAGTGCAAGACCGTGCAGCGCAACGACATGCCCAAAATAAAGAGCCGATGATGCAGCCCCACCAGCTTTCCTCAGGCGATGTCATCGCCGACCGCCGCGCCGACTATGCCCGGATGCTCGAAGAGGGCGGCGAGCCGGAGGCGGCCGCCGAGCTGATGGAACAGGCGCTCGAACTCGCACCGGCCTGGGCGGCCGGCTGGTATCGCCTCGCCACCTATCGCGAAAAGGCGGGCAGGGCGGAAGCCGCGATCGAAGCCTATCGCAGCACGCTTGCCCTCGATCCCGAAGATATTTTCGGTTCGGCCCTCAAGCTCGCCCTTCTCGGCGACGGCGCCACACCCGACCGGCCGCCGAGCCGCTATGTCGAGCGCCTGTTCGACGATTATGCCGAGCGTTTCGAGACCTCGCTCGTCGAAAAACTCGATTACACTGTCCCGCAGAAGCTCGCAGCCCTCGTTTCTGCCACCGGCAGGCATTACGCCTGCGCCGTCGATCTCGGCTGCGGCACCGGCCTGCTCGGCCCCGAAATCCATGGCCGCGTCGGCCGCCTCGAAGGTTTCGACCTCTCGCAGAACATGCTGGCCAAGGCGGCCGAGAAGGAGGTCTACGATCACCTCGCCCAGGCCGACCTGTCGCTTGCGCCCGATCTTTCCGGCCTCTTTGCCGATGGGCCGCGCGGCCGCGCCGACCTGGTGACGGCAGCCGACGTGCTGATGTATCTCGGCAATCTCGAAAGCGTCTTTGCCATCATCGACGATCTTGCCGCCGGCGGCGCCGATCTCGCCTTTTCCGTCGAGGATGCGGGGGATAGTGACGGCTTCCATCTCGCGCCGTCGCTGCGTTACGCCCATTCGGAAGCCTATGTGAGCATATTGCTTGCCCGTCACGGCTTCGAAATCCTCGAAATCGCCAAGACCGTCATTCGCAAAGATGGCGGCAAACCGGTTGCCGGCATTCTGTTCCTTACGCGCAAGCCGGCCTGAGCGAATGTTTCTTGCGATTTTTTAATAGGACAGCATTGCTTACCTATTTCGCTTGATCGGACGCCGGAAAGCCTGATATTGCAAGGGTATCCCAAGAGCGCGCGGCGATCAGACGCCGAGCGCTCGGCTCATTTCACAATCAAAAATCCACCGCGTCCGGATTTCTCCGGATGTGCTCACGAACACGTCTGCTGTTGGAGACTGGCGACATGACGCAGCTCATCAATGCCCTCGGCGTCTGGAATACGAGCGCGACGCGTCACTCGCCGATCGAAGACGTGCAGGGCATCTTCTCAGGCAGTCTTGTCGCAGCGCTCGGCCTTTACGTGCTTGCCAGCGCCGGCCTTCTCACCGGCAGTACGGCCGGCGTCGCCTTCCTTCTGCATTACGCTTTCGGCGTCAATTTCGGCCTCGCCTTCTTCTTGCTCAACCTGCCGTTCTTCTATCTCTCGTGGAAGCGTCTCGGCGTGGCCTTTACGGTCAAGACCTTCATCGCCATCGGCCTGACCTCGGTGATGTCAGATCTGCAGTCGCGTCTCTTTTCCATTTCGAGCATCCATCCGGCCTGGGCGGCTCTTCTCGGCGGCCTGCTGCTCGGCTTCGGCGCGCTGGCGCTTTATCGCCACCGCGCCAGCCTCGGCGGCGTCGGCATTCTCGGGGTCTATCTCCAGGAGCGTTTCGGCATCCGCGCCGGCCTCGTCCAGCTTGGCATCGACTTGTGCGTTCTGGCCGCCGCCTTCTTCGTCACCACGCCGCCGGTGGTCTTCTATTCCGTCCTCGGCGCCCTCGTCCTCAACCTCTTCGTCGCCATCAACCATCGCGCCGACCGCTATATTGCGCTCTGACATTACAAATCCGTAACCCAGTCTGAACAAAACGTAACTTGCCTGCGACCGGTCCCGGCGCGACATTTCTCCCCGCGCCGGATTTGATGAGGTGAGTTATGTCAGATTTGGAAAAACTTGTGAGACGCCGCATGCAGGAAGAATACGCTAAGGGCGCTTCCGCAGAGGAAATCGCGAAAGTGGTTCGCGATCTGCTCAACAGCATCGACCTCTCGGGCGATGGGTTTGACGCCGTTGCGGTGCGTGCCACGACCGGTCGCGAGTAACGGATATTCAACCGACCCGAGATTTTCGGGTCGGTTGTCAGGATGCCATCATTCGCCACGCCGACACCCCAGCCCTCCATCCGGCTGCCGCCGCCTCTGCATGGGCCGCCACATGTCTCAGCCCCGGCAATGGTGCCAGTAGGGGAGAGGAGATGCGACCCGCCCCTTGTCCTGGTGGATGCCGCGTCCACCAGCATTGGCCTCAAGCCGCCTTTGTCACCGCATCGAGCGGATGCTGCGAGCGGAAGCCGACGGCCAGCCGGTTCCAGACATTGATCGCGCCGATCGTCACGGTGATCTTCGTCATCTCCTCCTCGGAGAAATGCGCCTTCAATGTCTCGTAGTCGGCATCCGGCGCGCCGGTTTTGGCGATATTGGTGACGGCGTCGACCCAGCCGAGCAGGGCGCGTTCGCGCGTGTCATAGACCGGCGATTCCCGCCAGACGCACATCAGATTGATCCATTGCTCGCTGAGCCCGTCGTGGCGGGCCTCCTTCACATGCATGTCGACGCAATAGGCGCAGCCGTTGATCTGCGAGGCGCGCAGCTTGATCAGGTGGATGAAGCGGCGCTCCAGGCCGGAGGTCTGGATATATTGTTCGAGCGCGGCGACGGCCTTGTAGGCATCGGGGGCGGCTTTGGCGAAGTTGAAACGCGGTTGCATGTCTTTCTCCTTTGATAGGGCTCAGCGAGCCGTCTTGCGTTCGTGGATTTCGAGGAAAGCGCAGCCTCTAGCTGCGATCGATCCGTCGTCGAGGGCATTCAATTCGATGCCGAGATCGGCAATGCTGGTCTTGGCGAGTTCGGCCCGGTAGACCCGTTCGGCCCGCAGCATCGCCGCGCTGATGGTGCAGGGCTTGGCGAAGAAGCGGTCGGAAACCGGGCTCGGGCCGCGCTGGCGGATTTCGGCGCAGCGGAAAGCCGGCGCCGGCCCCTCGACGGCGAGCAGGATATCGAGCAGCGAGATCTCTTCCGGCGCCTTCGCCAGTCTATAGCCACCCCGCGGGCCCGGCACGGTATCGAGAATGCCAGCGCCCGACAGCGCCTGCAGATGCTTCAACAGATAGCTCGTCGACACGCCGTGGAATTCTGCCAAGGCCGCGGCCGAAAGCACGCCGCCTTCGGAGAGGCCGGAAAGCATCGCAACGCTGTGAATGGCCTGCTCGACGCCGTCGCTCATCTTCATTGAAACAATCTCCTGATCGTGGATAAAAAATATCCATGATTATCCCGGCTGTCAACTGCGACTGCTTGCCTTTCTCCTTGCGCCGGATAGAAGGAGAGAAACCGCAGGGGACCATCATGGCATCCAATGCCTTCGCAGGCCTTCTGAATTCCAGCGCCGACCGTCACTCACTTTTCGACGACGCGCAGGGCATCGTCGCCGGCAGCATGCTCGCGGTGCTCGGCGTCACGCTGCTTTCCGGTGCCGGACTGCTTGCCGGTGGCACCGCGGGCCTCGCCTTCCTTGCCCATTATGCGACCGGAATAAGCTTCGGCCTCTGCTTCTTTGCTGTGAACCTGCCCTTCTATTATCTTGCCTTCCGCCGCATGGGCCCTGCCTTCACCATCAAGACCTTCGTTGCGATCGGCCTGACCTCGATCCTTTCCGAATTCGCGCCCGCCTTCGTCGGCGTGGCGCATGTCCATCCGGTCGCCGGGGCGCTCTTCGGAGGCCTCGTCATCGCTGCCGGCATGCTGGCGCTCTTCCGCCATCGCGCCAGTCTCGGCGGCATCGGCATCCTTGCCCTCTACATCCAGGATCGTCTCGGCTGGCGCGCCGGCCTCGTCCAGCTCGGCTTCGACGGCATCTTGCTGGCACTCTCCTTCCTGGTCGCCAGCCCCTTCATCATCGCCTGTTCGGTGCTCGGTGCGGTCGTGCTCAATCTCACCCTCGCCGTCAATCATCGCAAGGACCGCTATATCGCCATGTGAGCGATCGGCCGCCCTTCTTTTTCGCCCGTTTTTCACTACCTTCGGGATGTGGACCAGATCGATTCCGAAGCCCGCGCCCTGCTTCCTGCCGACTTTACCCGCTGGTTTGCGGAAAAGGGCTGGCGCCCGCGCGCCCATCAGCTGGAATTGCTTGCCCGCGCCGAGGCCGGCGAAAGCACGCTGCTGATCGCCCCCACCGGCGCCGGCAAGACGCTCGCTGGTTTTCTGCCGTCGCTCACCGATCTCACCCGCCGCGGTCGCATTCCGCCGGGCTCCGCCTTTACCGGCATCCATACGCTCTATGTCTCGCCGCTGAAGGCGCTGGCGATCGACATCGAGCGCAATCTGATGAAGCCGGTCGCGGAAATGGGCCTGCCGGTCACCGTCGAAAACCGCACCGGCGATACGCCGAACGCCAAGCGCCAGCGCCAGAAGCTCAATCCGCCGGATATTCTGCTGACGACGCCCGAACAGGTCGCACTGCTTCTCGCCAACCGCGAAGCCGAGCGTTTCTTCAAGGACCTGAAATATGTGGTGCTCGACGAATTGCATTCGCTCGTCACCTCCAAGCGCGGCCACATGCTGTCGCTCGGCCTTGCCCGCCTGCGCCGCCTTGCCCCAGGCCTGAAGACCATCGGCCTGTCGGCGACCGTCGCCGAGCCGATGGATCTGCAGAAATGGCTGGTCGCTCAGGAGGAGGGCAGGGAGCATCACGCCGGCCTCGTGGTCGTCGAAGGCGGCGCCAAGCCTGACATTTCGATCTTGTCCACCGAGGAGCGCATTCCCTGGGCCGGCCATTCCGCCAAATATGCCATTCCCGATGTCTACCGGCAGCTCCTCGACCATCAGACGACGCTGCTGTTCGTCAACACCCGCAGCCAGGCCGAAATGCTGTTCCAGGAACTCTGGACGATCAATGACGACAACCTGCCGATCGCCCTCCATCACGGCTCGCTCGATGTCGCCCAGCGCCGCAAGGTCGAGGCGGCGATGGCCGAAAACCGGTTGCGCGCCGTCGTCGCCACTTCGACGCTCGATCTCGGCATCGACTGGGGCGATGTCGATCTCGTCATCCATGTCGGCGCGCCGAAGGGCGCCTCGCGTCTTGCCCAGCGCATCGGCCGCGCCAATCACCGCATGGACGAGCCCTCGAAGGCGATCCTCGTGCCCGCCAACCGTTTCGAGGTCATGGAATGCCAGGCGGCGCTCGACGCCAATTATCTCGGCGCCCAGGACACGCCGCCGGTCGGCCGCGGCGCGCTTGACGTGCTCGCCCAGCACGTGCTCGGCATGGCCTGCGCCGAACCCTTCGACATGCTGGAACTCTATGACGAGATCACCAGCGCCTCGCCCTATGCCGATCTCACCTGGGAAAACTTCGAACGCGTCGTCGATTTCGTCGCGACCGGCGGTTATGCGCTGAGGACCTACGAGCGTTACGCCCGCATCCGCAAGACCAAGGAGGGACGCTGGCGGGTCTCCAATCCTGCCGTCGCCCAGCAATATCGCCTTAACCTCGGCACCATCGTCGAAAGCCCGATGCTGAACATCCGCATGGTCAAGCGCGGCGAGGGCGGCCGGATCGGCCGCGGCGGCGCCACGCTGGGCAAGGTCGAGGAATATTTCCTCGAGCAATTGTCGCCCGGAGATACCTTCATCTTCTCCGGCAAGGTGCTGCGCTTCGAAGGCATCCGCGAAAACGAATGCCTGGCCTCGCAGGCCTTCTCGCTCGATGCGAAGATCCCCTCCTATGCCGGCGGCAAATTCCCGCTGTCGACCTATCTCGCCGAACAGGTGCGGGCGATGATCGCCGATCCCGACCGCTGGCGCCAGCTGCCGGATCAGGTGCGCGACTGGCTGTCGCTGCAGACGGACAAGTCGATGCTGCCGAAGCGCGACGAGTTCCTGATCGAAACCTTCCCGCGCGGCAGCCGCTTCTATATGGTCGCCTATCCCTTCGAGGGCCGTCTCGCCCATCAGACGCTCGGAATGCTGCTGACGCGCCGGCTGGACCGGGCCGGCGCCAAGCCGCTCGGCTTCGTCGCCACCGATTATTCTCTCGCCATCTGGGGGCTGGAGGATATGGGCCTGATGATCGGCAACGGCCGGCTCAGCCTTTCCGACCTCTTCGACGCGGACATGCTGGGCGACGATCTCGAAGCCTGGCTCAACGAATCCTTCCTGTTGAAGCGCACCTTCCGCAATTGCGCCGTGATTGCAGGCTTGATCGAGCGCCGCCATCCTGGCAAGGAAAAGAGCGGCCGCCAGATCACCGTCTCCGCCGATCTAATCTATGACGTGCTGCGCAGCCACGAGCCGGATCACATCCTCTTGCAGGCGACGCGGCAGGATGCGGCGACCGGACTTTTGGATATAAGCCGACTTGGCGATATGCTGATGCGAATCAGGGGCCATATCACCCATCGCCCGCTCGACCATATTTCCCCGCTCGCCGTGCCGGTGATGCTGGAGATCGGACGCGAAGCGGTGCCGGGCGAGGCCCATGACGCATTGCTCGCCGAAGCGGCGGACGATCTGATCGCCGAAGCGATGGCCTGAGACCTGTTTGGGAATAACGACCGTGATGAACCGCCTGGCGCTCGCGCGCGACATTTCAGGATTGGCCGCGGTGCCGGGCATCGAGACGTCGATCCATGGCATTGCCGCCGTCTGCGATCCGCTCGGCGCCCTCTATCTGCCCGATGCCGGCCTGCTTGTCGTCTCCGACCTGCATCTGGAAAAGGGTGCGGCCTTCGCCCGACGCGGCATGATGCTGCCGCCCTATGATACGCTGGCGACCCTGACCGTGCTGGCCGCGGTCATCTCGCGCTATGATCCGAAGCTCGTCGTCTCGCTCGGCGACAATTTCCACGACCGCATCGGCTCCGCGCATCTGCCAGAGAACTTTCGGGCGCTGATCGTCGCCATGGCGCGCGGCCGCGAATGGATCTGGATCAACGGCAATCACGACCCCGACGGCGTCGTCGATCTGCCCGGCGCTTGCACCGACGAGATGCATTATGCCGGCCTGACCTTCCGCCACGAGCCGAAAAACGGCCTGCAGAGCGGCGAAATCGCCGGCCACCTGCACCCGTCGGCGACCGTGCGCCGGCGCGAGAGATCGATCCGCCGCCCGTGTTTTGCCACCGACGGCGCCCGCCTGCTAATGCCCGCCTTCGGCGTCATGAGCGGCGGCTTGGATCTCGGCCATCAGGCGATGAAGGACCTGTTCGACAGGGCGGCGCTGGTGGCGCATCTGTTGGGGCGGGACCGGATTTATTCGGTCAGGTATGGGAATTTGAGGGGGTAGGAACTGTTACCCCTGATAGGGTGTGCCGTGTAAGGCCCCCTGCCCTGCCGGGCATCTCCCCCACGGGTGGGGAGATTGGCTGGGCGCGATGGCATCCCCAAACAACAAACGTCACAGCCGCCGCAACGGCAGACGGAGTGAGAAGGCCAAGCCACTTGTGATCTCCCCACCTGTGGGGGAGATGCCCGGCAGGGCAGAGGGGGGCGGCCACGGCGCACCCTAATTATTGCTTAGTTGCACCCCTGCAATTGCTGCTGATAGGTCCATGCCATCCGCGCGAACTTCTGCGCCGTCTGCTGTAACTGCCCGTTCGAGCGCCAGTCGCCGCGCTTATATCCCGTCGGACCGGAATAATAAGCGAGATAGAGATTATAGGCGTCGGTCAGCGGAATGCCGGTCTCCACGCTGTTCTGGTAATGATACCAGCCGATGAAATCGATGGCGTCGGTGAAGTTCGTCCGCCGTGCCGCCCAGTTCCCGGTCTGCGACTGATAGTGATCCCACGTTCCGTCGAGCGCCTGCGAATAGCCGTAGGCGGTCGATGGCCGGGTCCAGGGAATGAAGCCGAAGAGCTTGGTGCGCGGTGGCCGCGCATAGGGCTGGAAGCCGGATTCGGTGTACATCGTCGCCATCAGGATCGGCACGGGCACGCCGTATTTCTTTTCCGTCCGTTCAGCCGCCCTCTGCCAGCTGGAAAAAAGCCCCTCGCGCTGGTCGAACACGGCGCAGATGTTTCTCGTCTGCTTCGGCGCCGTCGCGCAGCCGGCAAGCAGCGCGAAACCCACGGCGGTCAGAACGATACGAGTACGCATAACAAAACCTCTCGTTTCAGAGAGATTACTAACTCGTAAACGTTAAGAACCGGTTTTTACTCAAATACGAAGCTTTTTAGAAAGGGTAAGGCCACGGGGTGAAGACCCCTCCCCAACCCCTCCCCGCAAGGGGGAGGGGCTATGCGCGGCACCCGCTACGCCTTGACGGGTTCATAGCGCAGGATTACCGCGCCGCTTGCCGTCGTTGAGGATTCAATGAGTTTCAGCGGCAGCTGGGCCGCAGCCGCCTTGAAAAGCGGATTGCCGCCGCCGAGGATGACGGGCACCACGCAGACCCTGATTTCATCGATCAGGCCCGCTTTCAGCAAGCTGTCGGCAAGCTCGGCACTGCCGAAGATGAAGATCGTCTTGCCGTCCTCCTGCTTCAGCTTCGTCAGTTCGGGGATCGGATCGCTGACGATGCGGGCATTGTTCCAGCCGGGCTCGGTCATTGTCCGCGAAACGGCGATCTTGGCGATGCCGTTCATATAGGCCTTGATCTTGTCTTCGCTCCCGGCGGTCGGCCAATAGGAAGCCATGCCCTCATAGGTCTTGCGGCCGAAGACCAGGAGATCGCCTTCTTCGCCGAAATGCTCGGCCAGGCGCTGCAGCTCCGGCCCCCAGGCGAGATTGTGGAAGTCTATATCCCACGGTTTCGTACCCTCGAAATAGCCGTCGAGCGTCATCAGGTTCCAGACAACAAGCTTTCTCATCTCCAATCCTCCTTCCAAACCACAATCAGAACCGGTTGCCTTTAGCAACTGGTTGAAGGCTAAATCGACTGATAGCGAATTGCAAGCGGTTTTTGTGGCCGATCGATGGCCGCCAGCGAACCAAAGCCTCACTCTTGTCTGGAAAAATTTGCCGGGCGTCGCTCTGCGCGGATCAGTCCTTGCGGAAGATCAGGCTGGCGCCCCAGCCGGTGACCACGGCGAGCAGCACGGCCGCACAGCCGTATAGGATCGGCTGGTCATGCGCCGCATCGGTGATCGTCTGCTCGATGCCCGTCTTGATGACGCGCAGCGGCAGCGATTTCTCGGTGACGAGATTGCCGCTCTTGAAGAGGTAGGCGCGCACCGTATGCACCCCGTTCGGAATATTTGCCGGCAGGCGCAGGCCCGCCTTGAACAGGTTCGAGGAAACGAACCGCACGCCGCTCGGATTGCGGTCATAAAGCGCGCCTCCCTGCTGCAGCCGCAGGAAAGCCTGGCGGAATTCGCCGAGATTGCTGCCGTCGCCGACGAAGCCGACCGGCGTCAGCGGAATGTGATCGATGCCGATCCCCTGATCGGTCAGTTCGAGCGGCGTCGTCAGATCGTCGATCATTCGCGAGCTCGACATCGAATAGGAATGCGGCACCGCCTCGAAGGTCATCGAGCGCGTATTCACCCAGATGCCGAAGACGCGTTCCTTCTTGCGCACCGTCGCATCCTGGCGCGGGCCTTCCAGCACTACGACCACGTCATATTGGCCGATGGCGAGCAGCAGCTGATCGGTGTTGGAGAGCGCCCCGAAGATCGTGAGATCGGCGCCGTGGAAGTCCGAGGTGATGGCGATTTCGCTGGTCGAGGTGCCGATCTCAAGCCCTTCGCGCACCGCTTCCGTTGATTGTCCCGGCAGCCATTGCGCGCCGGCGGTCGCCGGCAGCAGGCAAAGAAGCGCGAGGAAGGCGGCGAGCAGACGCATCAGTTACCCCCCATCACCACCGAATAGACGTCGGCCGGCGTTACCACCAGCGCGATCGCCAGACGCAGGCCAACGGCCAGCACCAGCAGGCCGAGCAGGGCGCGCAGCTGTTCGCCACGCAGCTTCTGGCCGACGCGAACGCCATATTGCGCGCCGATCACACCCGCGACCATCAGGATAAAGGCAAGCACGATGTCGACGGAGAAGTTCGTCGCCGCCTGCACGATCGTCGTATAGGCGGTCACGAAGATGATCTGGTAGAGCGAGGTGCCGACCACGACATTGGTCGGGATGCGCAGGAGATAGATCATCGCCGGCACCATGATGAAGCCGCCGCCGACGCCCATGATCGAGGTGAGGATGCCGATCGCAAAGCCGAGTGCCACGATCGGAATGACGCTCAGAAAGATCTTCGATTTCTTGAAGCGCACCTTGAGCGGCAGCTTGTGCACCCAGTGCTGGTGGCCCGGCTTGCGCGGCGCCGGCGGTTCGTTGCGGGCGGCGCGGCGCATGGCATTGATGCTTTCGAGCAGCATCAGCCCACCGACAGTCCCGAGGAAGATGACGTACATCAGCGAGATTATGAGGTCGAGCTGGCCCACGCGGCGCAAAAGCGAAAAGATCCAGATACCGACCGTGGCGCCTGAAAGACCGCCGACCAGAAGCACCGTGCCGAGCTTGACGTCGAGGGTGCCGCGCCGGAAATGGGTGATCGCGCCCGAAATCGACGACGCCACCACCTGGTTGGCGCCGGTGGCCACCGCGACGACAGGGGGGATATTGTAGAAGATCAGCAGCGGCGTGATGAGAAAACCGCCGCCGACACCGAACATTCCTGACAGGAATCCGACGGCCGCCCCCATGCCGAGAATGATGAAAATGTTCACCGACAATTCTGCGATAGGCAGATAGATTGTCACAACCGACCCCGAATGATGACCGCCCCTGCCGGGCGGTTTCCGTCACGTCCCCGTTCGAATGCGCACCATACTGCGAAATCGTTGCCAGAGGCTTTCGATCAGCCCCCAGGAGCGATGGAGATCGAGAGTGGACGATTCGATGGATGCGCCGAGCGATCTGTCCCGCATAATCCGGCTTTTTTCAGATTGCGTGACAGGCGGCGGAAAAAATCGAGATGCCTTTGTGCCGCAAGCCTTCTGTAGCGCGATTCCAGCAAAAGGGCGGCGCGGTTTGCGCCCGGCTTGGCGCAAACAGGACATCGTCATGTCCGTAGCCGGCGGGAACCGTTCTAGATCGCCTTGGCCACCTGCTTGTTGCGCTCGAGCAGCGCCCTGACCGTCGCATCGGTCACCTTGCCGTCCGGCTGCTGGCCGATCGACTTCTGGAAGTTCTTGATCGCGGTCACGGTCTTTGCGCCCATTTCGCCGTCCGGCACGCCGGCGTCGAAGCCGTTATTGTTGAGGATGGCCTGGATGTTGCGGATCGCCTTCTTCATGTCGACGGAGGCCGTCTTCGCGCCGGTACCCGCCCATTCGTCGGGGATGTCGATGCCGTTGGCGCGGTGGTCGAGCGTCTCCGGCTGCCAGAGATCGGCCTTGGCGCGGGCGCGCTCGAGCTGTTCGGGCTTCATCGCGTTGGCGACCTCGTCGCGCTTCTGGGCCGCATCCTTGTCACCGGCCTTGGCGGCGACTGCAAACCACTTGTAGGATTCTTCGAGGTCGGCCGGAACGCCGTTGCCCCTCGCGCAGAGGATCGCTAGGTTGAACTGGCTGTCGGTGATGCCGAGGTTGGCGGCCTTGATGAACCAGGAGGCGGCCGTCGTATAATCCTGCTGGCCGAGCGCGCCGGAGGCGTGGAGCACGGCGAGATTATGCATGGCGCTGGCATTGCCCTGGTTTGCGGCCTGCTCGTAGAAGGTCTTTGCCTTGGCGATGTCGCGTTCGACGCCGTTGCCTTTCTCATACATGCTGCCGAGCCGGTACTGCGCCGGCGCAAAACCCTTGTCGGCCGAAAGCTGGTACCAGCCTGCGGCCTGCTTCTGATCGACGGCCATGCCGTTGCGGCCGTCCGAATAGCGCGCGCCGATCTCGAACAGCGCCAGCGCATCGCCGCCCTGCGCCGCATCTGCAAGCGATTTCGGCTGCACGGTGTCGGGAATGGTGATGGCGGCCTGCGGCGCTGCGGCTGGCGTATTCGGAACGAAGCCCGATGTTCCCTGCGTTGGGCTGGACGAAGCGGCGGGCGCAAAATTTGCAGCTCCTTCGGCGTCAAGCGGGGCAGCGTCGGTCAGATGATCGCCGGCGGCGGGTGCGGTTGTTTCCGGCTGCTCCCGGTCGGCGGCCGGGGGAGCCGTCTCGACTGCGGGAGCGTTCACCTCCGCAGCGCCGGTGTCGGGCTGGGCGGACGTCCCATCCGGCAAGGCCGGCTGCGGGTTATCCGTTGCTCCGGTCAGCGCCGAGACCTCCGCCGGCGGCTGCGGCGCGGGTTCGCCGCTCGTCAGCGTCCGGGCCAGCGGAAAGGCCATGATGGCGAGCAGCACGGCGCCGACCGCCAGCAGGATCGGCCGGCGGTAGCGCGAAAAGGCGCTGACCTTGCCGGTTTTCCCCGTCTGGTCGTTCTTGCCCAACTTGTCAGCCTTGGCTGTCGCGCCCTTCTTCTCGGCCTTGGCGGCCGCTTGCTTCGGATTGGCGTCCACTTCCATCGCGGCTGCCTGCGCCGCCCGGCGCGCAGCGGCGATGTAATCGGCGCGATCGGTCTCGACGGGAGGTTTACCGCGTGCGGCACTCTGGCTGGCGCGCACCCGTTCAAGGATCTTCTTGACGTCAGGCGCGCCCGAACCCGGCTCCAGCAGTTCGTTCGCGGCATCCGTCGGAACCACGTCGGCAGGATCGATCGACGGCGCGGGGTCGATCACCGCCCGTTCGGCGGCCTTCGTCTCGGCTTTCTTGCCGGGGCGCAACCGCTTGCCGAGGCTGGCGAGCAGACTGGATTTTGCCGGCGCCGGCGTCGCCGCCTCCGGCGTTCTGGTCGCCGCTTCGATGGCGATCGCGCTCGCTCCGCTCATGACCGCGGCCTGCGCCGGGGCGGCAGGTTCGGCTGCGACCTCAACCGGGCGGATGACCGGAGAGGCCATCGCTGCCGGGGCAGCTTCCGGCGTCCGGGCGGCCTCGGCCACCATCAGCGCGTAAGGGTCGACATCGAAATCGACGTCGGCGACCGGCATCGGGGCGACCGGCCGTCCGCGCTCTTCCATCCCGTCGAGGCGGTCGGCGATATGCACCAGCGTCTCATGCAGCGCCTTGAAAGTCTTGTGCGTGCGCTCCTCGCTGTCGCGGCTGATATCCTCGAGGTGGCGCAGATCCTCGGCCAGCGCCGTCAGCGCCGACATGTCGGCAGCGGGCACGCCGCCATGGGCGGCGCCATTGCGCGAATAGGCCTCGACGACGGCTTCCGCCGCCTGGCGTGCGGCTTCGATGATATATTCGTCGCTCGTCGCCATATAATCTTCGATCGCGCCCATGCGCTGGTCGAGATCGGCGGGGATCGCGGCGCTTTCGCGCGGCTCGCTCATCAGCGCCGAAAGATTGGCGATCTGGTCTTCGAGGTTTTTGAGCGCCCGCGGATCGGTCGGCGCTGCTGCTGTGCTCTCTTCCAGCCGGGCGGCGATATCGCTCAGCCGTCCTTCGAGACGCCGGAAGGCGCCGTCGTCGATCGCCGCGGCCGTCGCCGGCTGCGGATGGGCCATCTCGTCGATGCGCCGGGCGAGATAATCGAGCCGCTGCGCCAGCACGTCGTTGACGGCGCCGTTCTCGAGCGCGTCGATCTTGCGGGAGATGTCGGACAGGGGTCCGGTGAGGTCGGGCTGCGCGGCCGTCTGCTGCGTGCGCTCCAGCAGATAGGAAAGATGTTCCAGCCGCTCGTCGAGCCGCGACGTCGCTTCCGCCTTGGTCAGCTCCTCGACACGTTCCGTCAGCGCTTCCAGCCGCATTGCCAGCTCATCGGCCGGCGTCGCCCGGCTGGCGGCATCATGGCTCATCACGTCGATCTGGTCGGCGAGCGCCGAAAGCCGGCTTTCCAGCCGCTGCATCAGCGTCGGATCGCTGTTGGCGGCCGCACGTCCGCTGGCCGCGATCGCCCGGCTGATCTCGTCGAGCCGCATGTCCATGGCGGCGAACTGTTCGGCCATGACCCGGTCATGCGGCTGGATCATATTGCCGAACTGCTCCATCGCCGTGGCGATGGCGATGAGCTTGTCTTCCAGCGCGCGGACCGCCGGGCTTTCGCCCATGCCGCCGATATGGCGCTTGATGTCGTCGAGCCGGTAGGCG
The DNA here is from genome assembly GCF_019793465.1 of Rhizobium croatiense. Classification (GTDB taxonomy): domain Bacteria; phylum Pseudomonadota; class Alphaproteobacteria; order Rhizobiales; family Rhizobiaceae; genus Rhizobium; species Rhizobium croatiense. The sequence goes on from NZ_JAILYJ010000003.1 coordinate 24,542, forward strand.
AGCGAAACCAGCTCTTCCTGCAGCCCCTCGGTATCGAGTGCGGCAAGCCGGTTTTCGAAGCCGTCCCAGCGGCTTTCCATGTGACGCAGCGATTCCTCGCGCGCCAGCCCGTCCATCAGCGATCGCAGGTCCTCGACATCTTCACGCAGGCCGGCCGCTTCCGCGCCGCCCGAGCGTCCGGTCAGCTGGGTGATGCTCTGGGCGAGGCGGTTCATGTCGGCGCGGATGTCGTCGGCGAAGCGGCCGTCTCCGGCACTTGTTTTGATCTCGCGCAGTTCCGTGCGCAGCGCGTTCATTTCGCGGGTGACGCCTTCGGAAATGTCGCGCTTCAGGTCCTGGCGCAGGTTGACAAGCGCCTGGGCGATTTCCGTCATCGTATCCTCGCCGGCGCGGAAGGCGGGTGCCGGCTGAGACGCTGCGGCGCGCGGCGCGGGTTCGCGCAGCTGCGGGGCCGGCTCGCGCCCGTAAGGCCGCTCGCGGCCGGCATCCAGCGCGCGCTGGCGCTGGCGGATTTCAGCAAGCGGATCCGGCCGCGGCTCGATCGGCGCTCTTGCCGGGCGCGGCGAATTGGCGCCGGCGTAAACGTCGCGCTCGGCCGTTGCCGTGCGCGGCCGCTGTTCGCGCCCGCTGCCCATCAGCCCTTCGATGCGCGCCTCCAGCCCTTCGATCGTGCGGTTCAGCGCATCGAGCGAGGTCCTGTCGGACTGCCGGGAAGGATTTGATCGCGATCCGTTCATCTTCTTGCTCGCTTCGACTGCTCGACCTCTCGTCAGAGCTCGATCCGTGGCTTTTCCGTCTGTGGCCAGCGTCTTCACGCCGACCGGAGCGCACCATCCACAAGAAGATCGTCAATTAGACTTTCCTCAGGCTGAACGATGTAGCGGCATCCTTTAGAAACGCGAGACTGTAAAAAGGAATGCGGGTCGCTACTGCTCAACCCGCACCTTTCACGAAACGTGGTAAACAAGCCGTTAATATCGATGAGAATTTTTTAACGTTTGTGTCTCAAACGCCGTTTTTGGCGGCAATTGCCGCTCATCCCGCCCGACGGCGCGTCAGGCCGGCCGCGGATATTGCAGTTCGATCTTCACGCCCTCGGGACCGTAAACGAAGACCTGGCCGAGGTCGGTGTCGGGAATATCGTAATATTCATAGCGATAGCCGCTCGCCTTGATGCGCTCCAGCGCCGGGGCGAATTCGTAAAGGCTGAAGGCGACATGATTGAAGATGCCCGGCGGAAAATCGGTGCTGCTCGATGTCAGGCTGAGATGAATGACCGGGTGGTCGTCCAGATAGAGCCAATGGCCGGGCGAGGGGAAGGGCGGCCGATAGCCTTCCTTGACGCCGAGAATGGCTTGCAGGAAGCCGATCATGGCAGGCGCATCGCGGGTATCGATTGTCACATGGTCCAGGCGCGGCATTGGTTCCTCCCTGCCAGTTCCGACGATACGTACTTAGCCTGTTCATCTCCGCCGCGGAAGTTGTTTCGCCGCAGGCGCTACCCTCCCGCCCCGGAAAGCGGCCGGACCGGAAAGAAGCGGAGCCGCAATTTCAGTGCGGCGCTCCCGCATCGATCGAATAGGCGCTGATGCGCGACAGATGGATGAAGGAAAGGCCGGTCTCCTCGGCCCAGTCGTTGAAGGCCTTCTGGATCGGCGGCTGGTCCTTCTTCGCCGTGCCGGAGGCAGACAGCGGCACGCCGGCCGATCTCAGGCAGGCAAGCACATCCATCGTCGCAACGAAGCTGTCGCGGCCGATGCCCCGCAGGAAATATTGTCCGGTCATGCCGCCGAGCCGGCTGCCGCGTTTGCTCAACAGGTCGAGGAGGCCAATCTGGTCTTCCCGCGGCCAGTCGGCGAAGAAGACGCCGGCGCTGCCGTATTCCTTCGCCAGCTCCCTGACGAAAGCGGCATTGGCGCGAACCGACATGATCTTCGCGCCATTGCGGATGATCCGCTCGTCCGAGGTCAGCTCATGCCAATAATCGTCGGGCGCGATATTCAGCATTGCCGGATCGAAACCGGAAAACGCCGCCTCGAAGCCCGGCCACTTCGCATCGATCACCTTCTGGACGAAGCCGCTGTAGAAGATGCGCCGGGTCATGTCGGCAAGAATGCGGTCGTCGGGCATGGCGCGCAGCCTCTCGTGATCCGGCCGATGCTTTTCCAGCAAGGCCTGCAGCGCGGCCGCGCCGCCTTTCCGCTGTTCCGCACGCTGCCTTATCGCCTCGAAACTGATCATCCCGGCGCCCCTCCTCTGGCATTCCCGAACTGCGGCCCAAATTTTACCGATCGAAAGACGCTGGCACTTATACCCCGTTCCACGATGGACAAGGAAGGGGGATGACGTCTCGTGCCTTCGGGCATTTGATCGTCCGCAGGTTCGCCGCCCGCGAATTTTTTCGAGAAAGATGGCGAAGCTGCGGAATTTGACGTTTACGCAAACGTCAATATTTTGTAAGACAGTGCCCGAGGCCGGTGCGACCCGGTCAGTCGAATGGAGGAATTCGCGAAATGCCAGTCTACAAGGCCCCGGTGAACGATACGCTCTTCGTCCTGAACGACGTGCTGGGCCTCGAACGCTACAACAATCTGCCGGGTTTTGCCGATGCGACGCCTGACATGATAGAGGCGATTCTCGGCGAGGCCGGAAAAGTTGCCGAGGAGGCGCTCTTCCCGGTGAATTATTCCGGCGATCAGGAAGGCTGCCATCGCAACGACGATGCCAGCGTCTCGACGCCGAAGGGCTTCAGAGAAGCTTACAAGGCTTATCGCGAAGGCGGCTGGATCGGCCTTGCGGTGCCGGAGGAATTCGGCGGGCAGGGGCTTCCCTATACGCTGCATTGCGCCGTCGGCGAATATACTTCTGCCGCCAACATGTCGCTGATGATGTATCCCGGCCTGACGCAGGGCGCGATCGCCGCGATCCTCGTCCATGGCACGCAGGAGCAGAAGGACACCTACCTGCCGAAGATGGTCGACGGCTCCTGGTCGGGCACCATGAACCTGACCGAGCCGCATTGCGGCACCGATCTCGGCATGCTGCGCACCAAGGCAGTGCCGCAGGCCGACGGCAGCTACAAAATATCAGGCCAGAAGATCTTCATCTCCGCCGGCGAACACGACCTGACCGATAATATCGTCCACCTGGTGCTCGCCCGCATCGAAGGCGCGCCCGAGGGCACCAAAGGCATCTCGCTGTTCATCGTTCCGAAATTCCTGGTCGGTGGGGACGGCGCGCCCGGCGCCCGCAATGCCGTTTCCTGCGGCGCGATCGAGCACAAGATGGGCATTCACGGCAACGCCACCTGCGTCATGAATTACGACGAGGCGACCGGTTTCCTGATCGGCGCCGAAAACCGCGGCCTCAATGCCATGTTCGTGATGATGAACGAGGCCCGGCTGATGGTCGGCCTGCAGGGCATCGCCATTTCCGAGATCGCCTATCAGAACGCCGCCGCCTATGCCCGCGACCGCATCCAGGGCCGCTCGCTGTCCGGCGTCAAGGCGCCCGATAAGAAGGCCGATCCGATCATCGTCCATCCCGATATCCGCCGCACGCTGATGACGATCCGCGCCTTCAACGAAGCCGGCCGCGCCTTCCTGCTGTGGACGGCGCTGAAGTCCGATATCGCTCATCGCGCCACCGGGGAGATGGAGCGCCAGACGGCCGACGACATTCTCGGCCTCGTCACCCCGATCCTCAAGGGCGTGATGACCGACAAGGGCTTCGACCATGCCGTCATGGCCCAGCAGGTCTTCGGCGGCCACGGCTATATCGAAGAACACGGCATGAGCCAGTATGTGCGCGATGCCCGCATTGCCATGATCTATGAAGGCGCCAACGGCATTCAGGCGCTGGACCTCGTCGGCCGCAAGCTCGCCTTGAACGGCGGCCGCGCCGCCATGGCCCTCTTCAAGGAGATCGGCGATTTCTGCGAGGAAAACCGCGGCGACGAAAAACTCTCCTTCTTCACCAAGCATCTGAAGAAGGGCTTGAACGACGTCCAGGCCGCGACCATGTGGTTCATGCAGAATGCCATGGCCAGGCCCGACAATGCCGGCGCTGGCTCGACCGACTATATGCATCTCTTCGGCCTCGTCGTCCTCGGCTATATGTGGGCGAAGATGGCGAAAGCGGCAGAGGATGGCCTTGCATCAGGCGATGCGAGCCGCGAGGATTTCCTGAAGAGCAAGCTGGTGACCGCCCGCTTCTTCATGGAACGCATCATGCCGGAAACCGCGCTGCGCAAGGCCCGCATCGAAGCCGGCGCCGATACGATGATGGAACTGGCCGCGGAAGCGTTTTGAGCCATTTCTCCCTCCCCCTTGTGGGGAGGGCTGGGGAGGGGTCCTTTCTCCTCCTTCCAAGATTCGAGGCAAGATAGATTGCCGTCAGGGAGACGAGACAATGACCGAGGTTTTCATTTACGATCACGTCCGCACGCCGCGCGGCCGCGGCAAAAAGGACGGCGCCCTGCATGAGGTGCCGTCCGTCCGCCTGGCGGCCAAGACGCTGGAAGCGATCCGCGACCGCAACGGGCTCGACACCACGACCGTCGACGACATCATCATGGGCTGCGTCGATCCGGTCATGGATGCCGGCGCCGTCATCCCCAAGGCCGCCGCCTTCGAAGCTGGGTACTCCACCCGGGCGCCCGGCATGCAGATCTCCCGCTTCTGCGCCTCCGGCCTCGATGCCGTCAATTTCGGCGCTGGCAAGATCGCCCAAGGCGCCGACGACATCGTCATCGCGGGCGGCGTCGAAAGCATGTCGCGTGTCGGCCTCGGCATGTCGGGCGGCGCCTGGTTCATGGACCCCTCGGTGAATTTCCCGGCCTATTTCATGCCGCAGGGCGTATCGGCCGATCTCATCGCCACCAAATACGGTTTCAGCAGGACCGATGTCGACGCCTACGCCGTCGAGAGCCAGAGGCGCGCTGGACATGCCTGGGAGCAGGGCTGGTTCGACAAGTCGGTCGTCCCGGTCAAGGATCAGAACGGCCTGACGATCCTCGATAAGGACGAGCATATGCGCCCCGGCACCGATATGCAGGCGCTCGCCTCCCTCAATCCTTCCTTCCAGATGCCCGGCGAGATGGGCGGCTTCGAGGCCGTCGGCATCCAGGCGCATCCGGAGATCGAGCGCATCAACTATGTCCATCATGCCGGCAATTCTTCCGGCATCGTCGATGGCGCCGGCGTTGTCCTGCTCGGCTCCAAGGCGGGTGGCGAGAGCATGGGACTGAAGCCCCGCGCCCGCATCAAGGCTTTCGCCAATATCGGCTCCGACCCGGCTCTGATGCTGACCGGCCCGGTCGATGTCACCGAGAAGCTGTTGAAGCGGACCGGCATGCGCCTTGCCGACATCGACCTCTTCGAGCTGAATGAGGCCTTCGCCGCCGTCGTGCTGCGCTACATGCAGGCCTTCGATATCGACCACGCCAAGATCAACGTCAACGGCGGCGCCATCGCCATGGGCCACCCGCTCGGCGCCACCGGCGCGATGATCCTCGGCACGGTGCTCGACGAACTCGAACGCCGCGACCGCAATACCGCGCTGGTGACGCTCTGCATCGGCGCTGGCATGGGCACGGCGACGGTTATCGAACGCGTTTGATCGGATCTGAACCCTCCCTTCTCGGGGAGGGGCTTCACCGCAAGAGAATTCAGGGAGAGGAATTCCCAAGATGAGCACCTACACCAATTTCACGCTCGAAACCGACGCCGATGGCATCGCTCTCGTCACCTGGGACATGCCCGGCAAATCGATGAACGTCTTCACCGCCGAGGTGATGGAAGAGCTCAACGCCATCATCGACGCCACGACTGCCGACGCCGCCGTCAAGGGCGTCGTCTTTACCTCAGGCAAGTCCTCCTTCTCAGGCGGCGCCGATCTGTCGATGATCAAGTCGATGTTCGGCTCTTATCAGGAGGAGAAGGCAAAGAGCCCGGAAACGGCTGTTCAGACGCTTTTCGGTCTCGTCGGCCGTATGTCCGGCCTGTTCCGCAAGCTCGAAACTTCGGGCAAGCCCTGGGTTTCGGCCATTAACGGCACCTGCATGGGCGGCGCTTTCGAACTGTCGCTCGCCTGCCACGGCCGCGTCGCCTCCAATGCCAAGAGCGTCAAGATCGCGCTGCCCGAGGTCAAGGTCGGCATCTTTCCCGGCGCCGGCGGCACCCAGCGCGTGCCGCGCCTCGCCAACGCTCAGGATGCGCTGCAGATGATGACGACCGGCCAGTCGCTCAGCGGCTCCCGCGCCAAGGCGATGAACCTCGTGCATCAGGTGGTCGAGCCGGATCAGCTGATCCCCGCCGCCAAGCAGATGATCAAGGATGGCCTGAAGCCGGTCGCTCCCTGGGACGAGAAGGGCTTCAAGCTGCCGGGCGGCGGCATCTGGACGCCGGCCTCCGCCCAGCTCTGGCCGGCCGCTCCGGCAATCCTGCGCCGCGAAACCTCCGGCAATTATCCCGCTGCGCTCGCCATCCTCAAATGCGTCTATGAAGGCCTGCAGGTGCCGTTCGACACGGGTCTCAAGATTGAGCAGCGTTATTTCACCGAGGTGCTGCAGACCCGCGAAGCTTTCTCGATGATCCGTTCGCTGTTCATCTCGATGCAGGAGCTCGGCAAGGGCGCCCGCCGCCCCGCCGGCATTCCCAAGACGGAACTGAAACATGTCGGCGTCGTCGGCGCCGGCTTCATGGGCGCGTCGATTGCCTATGTCACCGCCGCCGCCGGTCTACCGGTGACGCTGATCGACCGCGACATGGAAGCGGCCGCCAAGGGCAAGGCCGTCTGCGAAGGCCTGGTCAAGGATTCCGTCGGTAAGGGGCGGTTTACGCAGGATGAGGCCGCAGCCGTTCTAGCCCGCATCACGCCTGCCGCCGACTATGCCGGTCTCGCCAATGCCGATCTCGTCATCGAGGCGGTGTTCGAAGACCGTGAAGTGAAGAAATCGGTCATCGCGGCGATTGAAGCCGTACTTCCGGAAGGGGCGATCTTCGCCTCCAATACCTCGACCCTGCCGATCACGGGACTGGCGAAGAACTCGAAGCGCCCGGCCGATTTTATCGGCATCCACTTCTTCTCGCCCGTCGAAAAGATGATGCTGACCGAGGTCATCCTCGGCCGGGAGACGGGCGACAAGGCGCTGGCCGTCGCGCTCGATTATGTCGCGGCGATCAAGAAAACGCCGATTGTCGTCAACGACACCCGCGGCTTCTTCGTCAATCGCTGCGTGCTGCGCTACATGTCGGAAAGCTACGACATGTTGATCGAGGGCGTGCCGCCCGTCATGATCGAAAATGCCGCCAAGATGGCCGGCATGCCGGTTGGTCCCCTGGCGCTCAACGACGAGGTCGCCATCGACCTGTCGCTGAAGATCCTCAAGGCCACCGTCGCCGATCTCGGCGAGAAGGCCATCGACCCCAGGCACATGGAGTTGATCTCCCGCATGGTGGAAAAGGAAGGCCGCTTCGGCCGCAAGAATTCCAAGGGCTTCTACGACTATCCGCCGAAACCGGCGAAGAAGTCGCTCTGGCCCGAGCTCAAGGACTTCTATCCGCAGAAGAAGGCGGATGAGGTCGATGTCGCGGTGCTGAAGCAGCGCTTCCTTGTCATCATCGCGCTCGAAGCCGCCCGCACCGTCGAGGAAGGTATCGTCACCGATCCGCGCGAAGCCGACGTCGGCTCGATCCTCGGCTTCGGCTTCGCGCCCTATACCGGCGGGGCGCTGAGCTATATCGACGGCATGGGTGTAAAGGCCTTCGTCGCGTTGGCTGAGAAGTTAGCGTTGGCTTACGGAGATCACTTCAAGCCGACGCCGCTGCTGAAGGACATGGCCGTCAAGGGCGAGACGTTTTATGGGCGGTTTGATCCCTATGCAGGGGCGAAGGCAGCGGCGTAAGCGCGAATCGCGGCCTTGGTTTTAACGGGGCTATCTTTGCCGTTTTGCCGTGGCCGCCCCCTCTGCCCTGCCGGGCATCTCCCCCACAGGCGGGGAGATCACAAGTGGCGAAACTTTCCCGTCCCTCGACGGTTTCGCCCACGCTGTGGCGCTAGTTGTTTGGGGAAGCCAGCAAGCCCAAGCCAATCTCCCCACCTGTGGGGAGATGCCCGGCAGGGCAGGGGGGGCGGCCACGGTACGACGTTCAAAAAATGTTCCACCAAGCTGAACTCGACTTTTCCGTGTTGCGGCCTTGTCACGGACACAATTCCCGATTAAACGTTCTCACATCGATCTTGCTAGATGAACTTTGAAACGGCGTTCGCGTCGTTCCTGGCGACTTTCCTCCAAAATCGGTTTTCATCGCCGCTTGGGCTGTGCTCGGGCTGCAATCTTCTATGAGCGATTCGAAAAGGATATCGTCATGAACACAGGTACCGTTAAGTGGTTCAACGCAACCAAGGGCTTCGGCTTCATTCAGCCGGATGACGGCGCTGCCGACGTTTTCGTCCACATCTCGGCCGTTGAGCGCGCCGGCATGCGTGACCTCAAGGACGGCCAGAAGCTGTCTTACGAGCTCGTCCGCGACAACAAGTCCGGCAAGATGTCGGCAGACCGCCTCCAGGCGGCCTGAGCCATTACAGCGCCGCGCGTCCTTTTAGACGCGCAAAGGACGCTGTAACACTTTGACTTGCTGCATAATTTTGTCCTTAAATCGATTCCGATTTAAGGAATTATGCAGGAAGGCTTTGAATATCATCTCCGGACCGTGACCACGGATGTACTGGCACGGTTCGTCGAGATGGCAGGGAAGGTCGGGTTAGCCCGGCCTTTTTTTGTGTCTGGCTGGTCGCTGTGTTCGCGGGCAAAAGCGACAAAGTCTTGCGTTGTGCCGCAGCGCCCCCCTCTGGCCTGCCGGCCATCTCCCCCACAGGTGGGGAGATCGGCAAGCAGCCTGATCACCGGACCTCGCTAGCGTCTTGCCGTACGGACAGGTAGGGGAAGCCAGCGCGCCCAGCCAATCTCCCCACCTGTGGGGGTCCGAAGGACGGGTCGAGACCCGTGGCTCGACCCGGGCCTGGCAGGGGGCGGCCACGGCACGACCTTAACGAATCTTTCGCCAAACTGAATGCGTCGTTGGCGACAACATGCCTCGCAAGACGGGTAAGCCGCTCAACCTCCGGACCCGTCACCCTCCAGCATCCCCATCACCCGCGCCATCACCGCCCGCGCCGCATCGAGTTCAGACGATGTAAACGCGGCGCCGAGCCCATCCGCCCATCCGGCCTGCGCCACCTCGATCACCCCCAGCCGTGCCGCCCCTTCCGCCGTCAGCCGCACCAGCTTCGCCCGCTGGTGCTGCGGGTTGTCGGCATAGGCGATCAGCCCTTCGCTCTCCAGCACGTCGGCAAGCCGTTGCACACCCTGGCGGGCGAGGCCCAGCGCCCGGGCGATCTGCGCCACCGACATGTCGCCGCGCCTTGCCGCCGCCAGCACCTGCCAGCGCGCGCTCGTCTGTCCAGCGGGCTTTGCCAGCCGGTCGCCGGCCGCCGTCAGATGGCCGGCGAGACGAAGGGCCGTGATCGCGAAAGCGGAAAAGGCATCCCCTTCCATCGTTCGCTCTGGTCGATTCTGTTTGACAATATGTTGTCGATTCTGTATCTCATCCATAGTGACAACACATTGTCATATGCCGATGGCTGATGCAACGCCGAAGGAGGAGCGCACCGTGAAGAAGACCTACAAGGGAAGCTGCCATTGCGGCAATGTGCACTACGAGGTGGACATCGACCTCGAAGCAGGCACCTGCCGGTGCAATTGCTCGATCTGCGCCAAACGGCGCTATTGGGGCGCCAACGTCAAGCCGGAGGATTTCCGGCTGATGTGCGACGAGGCGGAGATGTCAGACTACCAGTTCAACACGATGAGCGGCCATCACCGCTTCTGCCGCACCTGCGGCGTGCCTGCCTTCGGCGACGGTTATGTCGAGGCGATCGGTGGAGCCTATGTCTCGATCAACATCGCTTGCCTCGACGATATCACCCCTGAGGAACTGGCGGCCTTGCCCGTCCGTTATTCCGACGGCAGGCACGATGCCTGGTGGAACGAGCCGGCGGTGACGAGTTATCTCTGAAGCAATTCCGACGGTCTTGCGTCCGCAATTGCGCTAGCGGAATGCGCGCTTGTCGGATCGTCGTCCTCCCGTTCGTCCTCTGTCCATTGCGAAAGGAGAACGACCGTGAACGATGAAGCCAATGCCAGGCACGAAGAAGAGGCAATCATCGCCATGCTGATGATGCGGGCCAAGGCGCTCGGCGAAAAGAACGCCGCGGAGGCGCTTTCCTATGAGGCCGAGGATTCCGTCGAATTTTCGCTGGCGCCGCCGCTCGTCTCCACCGGCAAGGACGAGGCGGGTCTGCAGGCGTGGTTCGACACGTGGGAAGGCCCGATCGGCGGCGAAGTGCGCGATGCCAAATTGACGGTCGGCGGCGATGTCGCCTTCTGGAGCGGTCTCCTGCGCATGATCGGGACCAAGACCGATGGCACCGAGGTCGACCTCTGGTTCCGCCAGACCCTCGGCCTCGTCAAAAAAGACGGGCATTGGATCGTCGCTCACCAGCATGCCTCGGTGCCCTTCGCCATGGATGGCAGCGGCCGCGCATTGCTCGATCTTAAGCCGTGACGTGGACCTCGGATGTCAGGCCGCATTCTCCGCCGTCTTTCGACGGCCGGCGCGCACTCCCATGATCCCGACGCCCATCAATAGCAGGATCACAGTCGCATAGATATCGGTCGTCAGGCCATAGCCGGCCGATTTCGCCAGGAAGCCGGCAAGGATCGCCGGCAGGCTGAAGGCGAGATAGCTCTGGACGTAGAAGGCGGCAAGCAGGCCGGCGCGCTCGTCCGCTTTGGCGAGCGGCATGATGGTGCCGATCGCGCCGAGGAAATTGGTGCCGAAACCGGCGCCGGTGAAGACAGTGCCGATCAGCAGCAGCGGCACATTGGCAAGATGCACGCCGGCGACAACCGTCAGGATGCCGAGCGTCTTGGCCGACACGCCGAAACCGAGATTGGCCGATGCCGTCTTGCCGCGCCTGAGATAGACGGCGATCGCGCCGCTCACCATCAGCGCGGTCACGACAGCCCCGCCCGTCAGCGGCGCGCGGCTGCCGGTCGTGCTGGCGACCAGCGACGGCACCAGCGAAAGGTAGAAGCCGGCGAGCGTCCAGTTGGCGATGTTGATCGGCGTCACCAGCGAGAGCGGCCGTTTGACCTGCGGGGGAATGGCGACCCTGGGGATCAGCGAGCCGAGGGCGCCCGGCCGCCTGCCGCCGGTCTCGCGGGTCAGCCAGATGGCGGCTGCCAGCAGCGTGAAGGCAAAAAGCAGCAGCGCATAAATGAGGTGCATCGGATAAGGGCCATATTGGATCAGCGCGCTGGTGCCGACCGCGCCGACCGCCATGCCGCAAAGCGGCGCGATCGAATTGACGATCTGCCCCTTGGCCCGGTCGACATCGACGAGAGCGGCGCCGAGCGAGGCGCCGGCAATCCCGGTCGCAACACCCTGCACGATCCGCGCCGCGATCAGCCAGCCGGGGCCGCTGGCGACGACGAAGAGGCCCATGGCGGCGATTTCGAGCACGAGGGCGAAAAAGATCACCGGTTTGCGGCCGAGATGGTCGGAGATCGAACCGGCGGTCAAAAGTGCTGCTAGCAGCGCGAAGGCGTAGACGGCGAAGACCACGGTGATCAGCACCGGCGAGAGCGAGAAGTTCTCCTGATAAATCCGGTAGAGCGGCGTCGGCGCGGCGGATGCGCCGAAGAAGGTGGCGAGCGTCAGCGCATGAAAACCGATCGAGGGGCGCGGCGCATTCTCTGTGGATTTGGCTGCTGCGACCATATATAAGCCCCTTAAAGCTAAGCCGTTGCGTTAGCTCCATGTAGGGCGAATGCATCGTAAAGGCAAATTATTTGCGTTTATGGTTCTGTCAAAGATTTTGAACCATAAGTGTTGGGGGCGGGCGCAGGAATGGCAGCGAAAGAGAATCTCCGGCCGGGCGGTAGAAGCGCCCGGGTTCAGGCCTCGGTGCACAAGGCTGTCCGCGAGCTGCTGGCCGAGACGAACCGCTTCGAGGTGACGATCCCGTTGATCGCCGCCAGGGCGGGTGTGACGCCGTCGACGATCTATCGCCGCTGGGGTGACCTGCAGGAGCTTCTCGCCGACGTTGCCGTCGAGCGGCTGCGCCCGGATATGCAGCCGGTCGATGCCGGCAGCGGCAAAGCCGATCTCGAAGCCTGGGCCGAGCAATATGCCGAGGAAATGTCCTCCGGGCCGGGCCGCGAGATGATCCGCGACGTGTTGGCGGCGCAGGCAGGCGCAAATGCCTGCAAATGCTGCGAATATACCCGCCAGCAGATCGTCGTCATCGCCGAGAGAGCAAAGGCGCGCGGTGAGGCGTTTCCCGATGTCGACCGCGCCATGGATGAGCTCGTGGCGCCGATCATGTATCGCATCCTGTTCGGCGACGTGCCGGATGTCGCGCGGGTGCGCGCCCTGGTGGCGCGTGCCATGCAATCTGCGAACTGATCCTACTCCGCGGCCGCGCGTTTCAACCCGGAAATCTGGGTGATATAGGCGCGCAGGGCTGCTGGCCGCACCGGCTTGTGCTGAACGGCGATGTCGTGCCGCTCGGCCTCGCCGCGCACCTCCGGCGTGCGGTCGGCGGTCACAAGCAACGCGGGGATATCGGCGCCGAACTGCCGGCGCAGATGCAGGATCGCGGCAATGCCGGTTCCGTCGTCGAGATGATAATCGGCAATGGCGAGATCCGGCGGTCCGTCACGGCCGTCGCCTGCGATCACATCGGCCAGGCAATGCACCGCCGTCACCTCGCAGCCCCAGCCGCTCAGCAGCAACCGCATGCCCTCGAGAATTTTCGGCTCGTTGTCGATGCACAGCACCTTCAGCCCCTTGAGCGGCTGTGACGGCCGGTCGGCAGGCGCGATGGCCGCGACGGCCTCGGCCGGGCGCGAGATGTCGAGCGGTATGGCGATGCGGAATTCCGTGCCCCTGCCATGCGTCGACTGCAGCTCGACCGGATGGTTGAGCACGCGGGCGATGCGATCGACGATCGAAAGGCCGAGCCCGAGACCGGAAGCGGTTTTCGCCCCTTCGTCCAGCCGCGCGAATTCCTTGAACACGGTGCGGAATTTCGACGGCGGAATGCCGATGCCGGAATCGATCACCTGGATGATCACCTGATTGCCACGCCGCCGCGCCCCGACCAGCACCTTGCCGGTGATCGTGTATTTGATGGCGTTGGAAACGAGGTTCTGCACAAGCCGGCGCAGAAGGTTGGGGTCGGAGCGGACGCGCAGCGACGTCGGCATCACCACCAGCTTCAGCTGTTTTTCCCGGGCGATTGGCGCGAAATCGGTCTCAATCCGCTCCAAGAGGTCGGAAAGCGCGACGGAGGCGAGCCGCGGCCGCATGGCGCCGGTATCGAGTCTGGAGATATCGAGCACGGCGCCGAGAATGGTTTCGACCGATTCCAGCGCCGAATCGATGTTGCGCACGATCGAGCTGTTGTCCGATTGCGCCATGCGTTCCACCAGTGCGGAGGAATAGAGCCTGGCGGCGTTGAGCGGCTGCAGGATGTCGTGGCCGGCGGCGGCGAAGAAGCGGGTCTTGCCAATGTTCGCCTCGTCGGCAGCGGCCCGCGCCTCGGCGAGTTGGCGGTTGACGCGGGTAAGCTCGGCCGTGCGTTCGGCGACGCGCTGCTCCAGCGTCTCGTTCGCCTGCTTCAGCGCCTGGTCGGCGTTGACGCGCTGGGTGATGTCGGTGAAGGTGGCGACGATGCCCTTGTCGGGCATGGCGTTGGAGCGCACCTCGATGATCCGCTCGCCGCCGCCGAGCACCAGCGAGAAGGGCTTGTCGAGCGTCAGGAAGTGCCGCACTGTCTGCTGCTGATCGCCGGGCGCGATGTCGCCGCGCTGGCTGAGAATGGTGACGATATCGGAGAGGGGAAAGCCGACCTGGCCGGCATTCTCAGGCAGATCGAGCAATTGCCGGAAGCGCCGGTTCCAGATGGTCAGCCGGTTGGAACTGTCGAAGACGGCAATGCCCTGGTCCATCTGCGACAGCGCGGTCTGCAGCATGTCCTGGTTATATTGCAGCGCCTCGCTCGCCTGGTCGAGCAGCCAGGCGGTGTCGGAAGAGGCATCCTCGATCTTCTGCAGAATCAGCGACAGCACCAGGCGGGCCGAGGATGAGCCGATGGCGCTGCCGAGCAGCTGTTCGCTGAAATGGATCAGCGCCATGTCGGCCGGCTGTTCGTCCTCCAGCTTGCGGCCGGAGCTTTGCTCATAGGTCGTCAACGAGCGCTGCATGCGCTCCTCGCCGAGATAACGCGAGATCGCCGCCTTGAGGTCGCCGACGCTGATGCGGGTCTTCCAGCCGCGCGTGGCAAATTGCGAGCGCGAATGCCGCTTGACGAAGATGCCGGCCTGGATGCGTTCCAGCGGCCTGGCATTGCGGGTGAGCGAGCCGACGATGACGAAGGCGGTATTGACGAGCAGGCTCATCACTGTCGCATTGACCAGCGGATCGGCGTCGGGCGCGGTAAACAGCGTCGCGCCGGGGAAGATGAAGCCGAGCACGGCGCTTGCCACATAGGAATAATCGGGGCCGCCGAGCGAGGGCAGGAACAGCAGATAGACCCAGATGACGAAGCCGGACGTCAGCCCGAGGATGGCGCCGCGCGCATTCGCCCGCCGCCAGATCAGCCCGCCGAACAGGGCAGGGGCGATCTGCGCGATCGCGGCGAAGGAGAGAAGGCCGATCGAGGCAAGGCCGGCCGTGCTGTCGGTCGAGCGGTAATAGGCATAGCCGAACAGCAGCACGGCGAAGATGGCGCTGCGGCGAATGTTGAGCAGCGTCTTGGCGAAGTCGTCGCGCTGGCCGGTGCGGCCGGCGAGTTTGCGCCTGAGGAAGATCGGCATGATGATGTCGTTCGACACCATGATCGACAGCGCCACGGAATCGACGATGACCATCGCCGTTGCGGCAGAAAAGCCGCCGATGAAGGTGATCAGCGTGACCACAGGCATCTCGCCGGCCAGCGGCAGCGACAGCATGTAGAAATCAGCATTGCCGGCGCCGCCGAAGGTCAGCAACCCGCCGATCGCCACCGGCAGTACGAAGAGATTGATCGCGACGAGATAGGTGGGAAACAGGAAGCCCGCGAGTTTCAGCTGTTTCGCCGTCCGGTTTTCCACGACCGTTACGTGGAATTGTCGCGGCAGCAGGATGATGGCGAAAGCCGACAGCATGATCAGGGTGATCCAGCGGCTGATCGGCGTATGGTAATTCAGCGCCGACATGACCAAGTCGTCGCTGACGGTCTTCTGCCAGAGATCGGCGGGACCGTCGAAGAGAAACCAGATGACGCAGACGCCGGCCGTCAGGAAGGCGACGAGCTTGACCACCGATTCCATCGAAACGGCGAGGATGAGGCCGTCCTGGTGTTCCGTCGCATCCGTATGCCGCGTGCCGAACATGATGGCGAAGCAGGCAAGCACCAGCGTCGCGGCGAGCGGCAGGTCGAGGAAGTAGAGATTGCCGCTGCCGATGCCGTAATCGGACGGATTGACCATGGCGCTGACGGTGCTGGAGATCGCCTTCAGCTGCAGCGCGATATAGGGAATGGTGCCGATCAGCGAGATCAGCGCGACGATGGTGGCGACCGTCGGGTTCTTGCCGTAGCGCGCGGCGACGAAATCGGCGACCGAGGTGAGTTTCTCCGCCTTGGCAAGCTCGATGATGCGGCGAAGCAGCGGCATGCCGAGGGTGAAGACCAGAATGGGACCGATATAGATGCCGGCAAATTCCAGGCCGCGTTGCGCGGCAAGCCCGACGCTGCCGAAATAGGTCCAGGAGGTGCAGTAGATCGCCAGGCTCAGCGCATAGACGACGGGCCATCCGCCTTCCAGCGCACCCGGGCCGCGGTTCTTGCGGTCGCCATAGCTGGCCACGGCGAAAAGCAGCAGCAGATAGCCGAAGGCAGACGCGAATATGACCCAGCCTGGAAGCATTGACTCTCCGCCGGCGAGAAGCCGCCGGCACCTCCCGCAATGCAGGTGAGCTTAAGTCATTTCAGGAGCCTTGAAAATTCCCGCCCGTCTACGCCTTAAGTCAAAGGCTGCACGCGGGAGTTCGGCCCGATTATTGCGATTTGCAATTGATTAATTGCAATGAAGATGTAGCTAATGAAAACAACTGCATATCTCTGAAATGGATCGAAGGGAGACGGATCGGATGCTCAACGAGTTCAAGGCGTTTATCGCCCGCGGCAATGTCATGGATCTTGCAGTCGGCGTCATCATCGGCGGCGCCTTCGGCGGCATCGTCAAATCTTTGGTCGATGACCTTATCATGCCGATCGTCGGCGCCATTATGGGCGGCTTCGATTTTTCGAATTACTTCCTGCCACTGTCCTCGGCCGTCAACGCGCCCACACTTGCCGCCGCCCGTGCCCAGGGCGCGGTCTTCGCCTATGGCAGCTTCCTCACCGTGCTCATCAACTTCCTGATTCTGGCCTGGATCATCTTCCTGATGGTCAAGGGCGTGAACTATCTGCGCCTGCAGGTCGAGCGCCAGGAAAAGGCCGCACCGGAAGAGCTGCCACCACCGCCGGCGGATGTTCAGCTGCTGACGGAGATCCGCGATCTCCTCGCCACGCGCCCGGCGGCCTGACCGGGCCTGCGGCCCGCCGATCCCGCCGGCCGCATCCATCACCAAAATCGATATGCCATCACTCGATATCATGGGATTTGCCGGCATAAATCTTCTATGAAGGCGGAAACCGGAGATATGCATGTCGATCATGAACAGCCTCAGCCCGCGCGCCCTGGCGGCGCCCGAAAGCGGGATCGTCGAAGTCGTCAATTATGCCCGCGGCCGGCAAGGCCTGCTGCCGCTCTGGGTGGGTGAAGGTGATCTGCCGACGCCCGATTTCATCAGCGGGGCGGCGATGGCGGCTCTTGCTTCAGGCGATACCTTCTATACCTGGCAGCGCGGCATTCCCGAGCTTCGCCGGGCGCTGTCGGATTATTACTTCAGGCATTTTTCCGTCCGCCTGCCGGTCGAGCATTTCTATGTCACCGGCTCCGGCATGCAGGCGATCCAGATCTCCGTGCAGGCGCTGACCTCGCCCGGCGACGAATTCGTCTATCTCACCCCGGCCTGGCCGAATATCGCCGCCGCGCTTGAAATCGCCGGCGCGCGCGCCGTCGGCGTCGAACTGCAGTTCGAGGGCGGCAGTTGGGGGCTCGATCTCGACCGCCTCGCAGCCGCGATCACGCCAAAGACCCGGGGTCTTTTCATCAATACGCCCTCGAACCCGACCGGGTGGACCGCGACCCAAAAGGATCTCGGCGAAATCCTCGCCCTTGCCCGCAAACATGATCTCTGGATCATGGCGGATGAAATCTACGCGCTCTATCACTTTGCCGGCGGCCGCGCGCCCTCCTTCCTCGACATCATGGAAGAGGGCGACAAGATCATCTTCGTCAATTCCTTCTCGAAGAACTGGTCGATGACCGGTTGGCGCGTCGGCTGGATCGTCGCTCCGCCCGAGATGGGGCAGGTGCTCGAAAACCTCATCCAATATTCGACGTCGGGCGTGGCGCAGTTCATGCAAAAGGGCGCCGTCGCGGCGCTCGATCAAGGCGACGATTTCGTGCGCGCCAACATCGCCAAGGCCGCCCGTTCCCGCGACATCCTCTGCGATGCGCTGATTGCCACCAACCGCGTCGAGACGCTGAAGCCGGACGGCGCGCTCTATGCCTTCCTGAAGATCGACGGGGTTACCGACAGCCGCAGGGCCGCCATCGACATCGTCGACAAGACGGGCGTCGGTCTCGCCCCCGGAACCGCTTTCGGCGCCGGCGGCGAGCTGTTCCTGCGCGCCTGTTTCCTGCGCGACCCCGGCCAGATAGCGGTCGCTGCCGAGCGTCTCTGCGATTATATCGTCAAACTCTGAGAGGGCCGGCGAGGACGCGCGCCGGGCCGATTTTGCGCCGGAACGGCCGGATCGCTAAAACTTGAGCAAAGCCCGAAATCGGCCTCTAACCACGACTCCAAACATAAGCGTTGAAAGGGTCCCGAACGGACCTGCGATAAGAAAATTGGAAAGAAAAACCGGCGCCTGATGCCCCTGCTTCTAAAAAGCGAAAGCAGGGGTGTGGGACATGGCGGTTTTGGTGACGGGCGGGGCCGGTTATATCGGCAGTCACATGGTTTGGGCGCTCATCGATGCGGGCGAGGACGTGGTCGTGCTCGACCGCCTCTCCACCGGCTTTCGCTGGGCCGTGGCGCCGGCGGCGCGTTTCTACCTCGGCGACATTGCCGATCCCGACATCTTGAAGAAGATCTTCATCGAAAACGACATCGAGGCGATCATCCATTTCGCCGGCTCCGCCGTCGTCCCGGTCTCGGTCGCCGATCCGCTTTCCTATTACGACAACAACTCCGGCAAGACCCGGGCGCTTCTCTCCGCCTCGATCAAGGCCGGCATCCGCAATTTCGTCTTTTCGTCGACGGCGGCCGTCTACGGTCAGCAGCAGAACGACCTGCCGGTGAAGGAGAATGCCTCCCTCAATCCGGAAAATCCCTACGGCCAGTCGAAGCTGATGACCGAATTCATGCTGCGCGATGCCGCCGCCGCCTATGATTTCAATTATGTCGCGCTCCGCTATTTCAACGTCGCCGGCGCCGACCCCAATCACCGCACCGGCCAGTCGACCGCAGGCGCCACGCATCTGATCAAGGTCGCCTGCGAGGCAGCACTCGGCAAACGCGACAGCGTCCATGTCTATGGCATCGACTATCCCACCCATGACGGCACCGGCGTGCGCGACTACATCCATGTCACCGATCTTGCCGATGCCCATCTGAAAGCACTGCAGCATCTGCGCAGGGACAAAGGCTCGCTCGTTGCCAATTGCGGTTATGGCAGCGGCTATTCGGTGCTCGACGTCTTGAACATGGTCACCCGCCTGCACGGGCATTCTTTCAAAATCCATATGGCGCCGCGCCGCCCCGGCGATTCGGCAAGCGTCGTCGCCGATGCTTCGCTCGCTCGCCAGGTGCTCGACTGGAAGCCCCGCCACGATTCGCTGGAAACCATCGTCCAGAGCTCGCTCGATTGGGAGCTCTTCCTGTCGAACAGAAATGTCGACGACCTGCACAGCATCCACCGGGCGCTTGCCGCCGCATCCTTCTGAACGGTGCGCGACGGCAGCCTGTTTACAGGCTTGCCGGAAATGCTCTGGAGCGATGCAGCATCGTCGTCTATGCATGGTTTCCAGCCTTTCCTGGGCAGAATGTCTGACCAGGAAAGGCTGGAACAGTGGAGGTGAACCATGCAGGACAGCGAAGTCATCATCGAGCGGCGAGGCGCTGCCGGCATCATCCGGCTCAACCGGCCGCGGGCGCTGAACAGCCTGACGCTGGCGATGATCCGGACGATCGCCGAGGCGCTTGACGGTTTTGCCCGCGATGCCGACGTGGCGATTGTCGTGGCAACAGGGGAAGGCGAACGCGGATTCTGCGCCGGCGGCGATATCCGCGCCCTACATGAGAGCGCCCGGGCCGGCGACGGCTTGGCCGGAACCTTCTGGCGCGAGGAATTCCGTCTCAACCATCAGATCGCCGTTTACCCCAAACCCTATGTCGCGCTGATGGACGGTATCACCATGGGCGGCGGCGTCGGCCTGTCCGCGCACGGCCGCCACCGCATCGTCACCGAGCGCACTCGTCTTGCCATGCCGGAAACCGGCATCGGCTACGTCCCCGACGTCGGCGCCACCTGGCTGCTGCCGAAGGCTCCCGGCGAGGCCGGGACATGGCTCGGCCTGACCGGGCTCGACATCGGCGCCGCCGACGCGATCCATGCCGGGCTCGCCGATCGTCAGATCGCCTCGTCGCGGCTGGCTGAGGTGATCGATGCGCTTTCGGGCCTGCCGCGCAACAGTTCGTCGATCGATGTCGATGCCCTGTTGCAGGCATTCTCGGAGCCTTCGAGAGAAAGCCCGCTGCGGCAGAACGCGGCGACGATCGATCGCGCATTTCGCTTCGACGGCGTCGAGGAGATCCTGGCGGCGCTGGCCGAGGAGCAGGGCGAATTCGCCGCCGAGACGCGCCGGGTGCTGCTGACGCGCTCGCCGACCAGCCTGAAGCTCGCTTTGCGGCTCTTGAGGGCCGGCCGGCGCAGCGCCTCGCTTGCAGAATGCCTCGGCCGCGAACTCGGCGCCTGTCTGCAGATGCTGGACAATCCGGATTTCTTCGAAGGCATCCGCGCTGCCGTCATCGACAAGGACCGCAATCCGAAATGGTCGCCGGCGTCAGTCGAGGCGGTGGAGACGGCAGCCGTCGAGCGCTTCCTGAAGCCGGCCGAACCGCCGCTTTTGCTCTGACGCTGTCGTCCTCTGAAGGCTGAATGCGCGGCACCATGCGGCGGGCGAGAGCCTCTGCTTCCTGATGCCAGCCTTTTCAACACCGAATCTTCGGCGTGACACGCCGAAACCGTAGGCCGGGCTGTGCTAAAGCCTAGCTTTCCCTCTCCTTTGATCTGATCGACCGTCAACCACGCTTCGGCATAGTGTCCGCGACGTGACCCCTAACCGACATCTCTCGATCACGAAAAAACAGGAGCGCATCATGTCGCAGGCAGAAGCAAAACCCCGTACGACTGAGCAGGAGCCTGGCAGGCCGAAGCCCGAAGAATTGGTTCCGTCGCGCTATGCGGTGCGGATCGGCGAAATTGAAGTGCTGATCATCAGCGATGGCGTTTTGCCGCTCCCGACGACGATGTTGGGACACAACGCCGACGCGGCTGACCGGGCAGTCTGGCTGGACGATATGTTCCTGCCGCGAGACGCTTTCGACTGGGCGTTGAACGTGGTTCTCGTTCGCAGTGGCGGGCAGACCATCCTCATTGACGCGGGGCTGGGCTTGGATCCGGACTTGAACTTGCCGCGCGCCGGGCAGTTGATCAAGCGACTGGAGGGCGCCGGCATCGATCTGGCATCCGTGACCGACGTGGTGCTGACCCACTTGCACATGGATCACATCGGCGGGCTGCTGGTCGATGGCGTGAAGGACCGGTTGCGTGCTGATCTTAGGATCCACGTGGCGGCTGCAGAGGCCAAGTTCTGGGAGGCGCCCGATTTCAGCCACGTGTCCATGCCGCCCGGCTTTCCGGATGCGCTTCGGGCAACGGCAAAGCGGTTCCTCAGCGAGTACGGCAGCCATCTCAAGCTGTTCGACGAGCGATCCGAAGTGGCGCCGGGTGTGATCGTTCAACGCACCGGCGGCCACACTCCCGGACATAGCGTGGTCCGGCTGGCATCCGGCGGTGACCGCCTGACATTCGCCGGCGATGCCGTGTTCGCCGTCGGGTTCGAGCACCCCGACTGGTACAATGGTTTCGAACACGATCCCGAGGAGGCCGCTCGCGTTCGCATCGATCTTCTCAGGGAGCTAGCGGCGAACGGCGAACAGCTGGTGGCCACCCATCTGCCGTTCCCGTCGGTCGGCCGGGTGGCGGTCGACGGTGAGGTCTTCCGTTGGGTGCCGGTGTTCTGGGACTACTGAGCGCCTGCCAGGTCAGGGCCGAACGAAAGCGCGTCGCATGGATCGGATTCCGTGCGGCGCTCAGAGCATGATGCCGAAAAGTGTGAGCGGTTTTCGGGCGACATCATGCTCTAACTCTTTAATTCAGAACAGGATTCAGATTTTAGGCCGACCGGGCCTAAAATCATCCTGTTCTAGCGCCACATGCCGCGCATGCGGGCGCCGACATCGATGCGCACCTGCCGCGCCTGCGCCTGGGCGGCGGCATCCGATTTCACCTGCGGCCAGCTGCAGGCCTCGAAGAATTGCAGCAGGGTCGCCGGAATGAAGCGGCTGCGCGACGCATAGACATGCCGGTCGCCCTGGGCGTTCTGCCCATAGGTGAAGAAGCGCTGCGGCACGACGAGGTCGAGACCGTCGCGGGCGCGCGTCATCGCCACATAGAGCAGCCGGCGCTCCTCCTCGATTTCGGCGGTGGCGCCGACGGCAAGATCGCTCGGAATGCAGCCGTCGACGACGTTCAGCATGAAGACCCTCGTCCATTCCTGGCCTTTGGCCGAATGGATGGTCGACAGAATGAGATAGTCCTCGTCGAGCAGCGGCACGCCGGCCTGGTCGCTGGTCGCATCCGGCGGATCGAGCGTGAGTTCGGTGAGGAAACGCTCGCGCGAGGCATAACCACCGGCAATCTGCTCGAGCTGTAACAGATCGGCCTGCCGCGTTGCCGCGTCCTCATGCAGCCGTTCCAAATGCGGCGCGTACCATTGCCGCGCCAGCTCGATTTCCGCCGGCCAGCCGGCCTTGCCGGATTTCATCTCCTGGAGCATGGCAACGAATGCCGTCCAGTCCTCGCCGCAGCGCGGCGGCGCCGGCATGGCGGCGAGCGCCGTCAGCGGGCTCGCATCCTCGGCCATCAGGTCGAGCGCCTTCTGCGCCGTCGACGGCCCGACGCCAGGCAGGATCTGCATCAGCCGGAAGCCCGCCACCCGATCGCGCGGATTCTGCGCGAAGCGAAGGGCGGCCAGCATGTCCTTGACATGCGCACTGTCGAGAAATTTCAGCCCGCCGAACTTGACGAAGGGAATGTTGCGCCGGGTCAGCTCGACCTCCAGCGGCCCGCTGTGATGCGAGGCGCGGAACAGCACCGCCTGCTGCTTGAGCTTGAGGCCCTCCTCGCGATTGTCGAGCACCTTGTCGGCAACGTAACGCGCTTGCTCGGCCTCGTCGCGCACCGTCACGAGGCGCGGCCGCTCGGCCGATTGCCGCTCGGTCCAGAGATTCTTGGTGAAGCGCTCCGAGGCGAGATCGATGACGGCGTTGGCCGCCGCCAGGATCGGCTGCGTCGAGCGGTAATTGCGGTCGAGCGTGACGATGTTGGCGGCCGGGCTGAAGGCGGCGGGAAAATCGAGGATGTTGCGCACCGTCGCTGCGCGGAAGGAATAGATCGACTGCGCATCGTCGCCGACGACGGTCAGTCCCCGACCGCCGGGCTTCAGCGCCATCAGGATCGAGGCCTGCAGCCGGTTGGTGTCCTGATATTCGTCGACCAGCACATGGTCGAAACGGCTGCCGATATCCTCGGCGATCACGCTCTCGCCCACCATCTGCGCCCAGTAGAGCAGAAGGTCGTCGTAATCGAGCACATTCTGGCTCTGCTTGGCCTCGACATAGCAGGCAAAAAGCTCGCGCAGCTGCTTTTCCCAGGCCGCGCACCAGGGAAAGGCGTCGCGCAGCACCTGGTCGAGCGCCGTCTCTGAATTCACTGCCCTGGAATAAATGGCAAGGCAGGTGCCTTTGGCCGGAAAGCGGCTTTCCGTCTTGGAGAAGCCGAGATCGTGCCGGATCAGGTTCATCAGGTCAGCGCTGTCTTCGCGGTCATGGATGGTGAAATCGGCATCGAGGCCGATATGCTGGGCATAGTCGCGCAGCAGCCGGGCGCCGATGCCGTGGAAGGTGCCGGACCAATGAAGCGCATCGGCCATGACGCCGGCATTCGAACCGAGCACGTCGCGGCAGATGCGCTCGACGCGCCGCGCCATTTCGGCGGCCGCCCGGCGCGAGAAGGTCATCAGCAGGATGCGGCGGGGATCGGCGCCCTTGACGATCAGATGGGCGACCCGATGCGCCAAGGTATTCGTCTTGCCGGAACCGGCGCCGGCGATGACCAGCAGCGGCCCGGCAATATGGCTGCCGTCGGTGAGCGTGCCGTGCTCGACGGCCATGCGTTGCTGGGGATTGAGCTTTTCGAGATACATCCAGCCGTCCGGTCGGGCTCTCGCAGAATCACTGCGAGAAGATTAGATGTTCCTTGAATGTTCGCGATTTCAGCCGCTGTCAAGCCTGGAACGGCGCAAGTCTCATTCGGGGAAATCCGGCCCCACCACGCGGCGCACCAGCTTTAGGCTGCGGTCCGGCTGAAGAATATAGGTTTCCTCCACGCGCTGGCCGCTGTCGTTGTAGAACTGATTGTAGACGGCGCTGCCGACCGGCGATTTGGTGAGCTTCGTCCGCGGCTGGCCGCCATAGGTGATGCTGCCGGGAATGGGTTCCAGCGCCGGGCTGTCGGCCGAGGAGCAGCCGGTCAGCAATGCTGCGGCAAACAAGGCGGGCATCAGCACTTTCATCGTCGTCATCCCTCTTTCGACTGCAGCCAGATATGGAAGCCGCAGCAGCGTCCGCCAAGGGTGGGACAAGCCTGGCCCGCAGAAATCACGCGCGAATATCCCGTCGAGACCGGCGGACCGCAACGAAAACCCCGTTGCGGCGTTAACCTGGATATACCAACTCAGGAGACGCTTAAGTGATCGGGTTTCCTGTATTCCCCGACCATGACGAACCCGGCCGACAAGGCCATGGCGAGGCGGCGACACGCGCTTCGGTCGAGAGCGCTCTCCATGCAGCCGATGATCTCGACGCTGAGGAAATCACCGTCAGCATGCTTGGTTCCTATGTCATCCTCGAAGGTTTCGTGCGCCGGCATGGCGATGTCGAACGAGCGGTCGCGATCGCCGAAAGCGTCGTCGGCCAAGGCTCTGTGCATAGCCGCCTATTGCGGCGCTGAGGGAACCAAGTGAGCCCCCACGTGTTGAAATGCCGGATCGAAACGCTGGAGACCACCATGCAGTTGCTTCTTCGCCTCTGGGCAACGGCCTTGATTATCGGTTGCGGTGTCTTTGCCGGCTCCGCCTATGCCTCGCTCGAAACCGGCGCGAACTATTCCGCGCTTTCGAAGGACCAGATCGCGCTCAACGAATATACCGAGACGGCCGCCTGCCAGCCGGCAGAGCCGCACTATCTGCCGTCCTTCATCCGCACGGTGGACGGCACGATCATCGGCGTCGGTTATGTCGAGGTGGAGAATGAAGGCGGCGCGGGCTGCTGAGACCCCGATCGGGTCGAACGAGGCTCGCCGGCGTTTCCCGTGACGAGCCTCTGACCATCATCATGATGGCTGAGTGTTTTCTACCGAAACAGCTGTCTCAGGCGCAACGCCTTTTGCGCCAAACCCCGGCACCTGCTCGATGCAGGGTTAAGTGTAAATTAAACAATGTATCGTTCCGGCACGCCTTGGCGAACAAACCAATAACGTCCGGACGTCCTTGCGGTGCTAGTGCAGCTTCAGCTTCGCCTCTTCAGCCGCCGCCAGGAACTCGGCCCTTGCCTCTTCCACGCTCTTGCGTCCGTCGAGTGCTGCCCGACATGTGCTGCGAGCCTTGATATAATGCAGTCCGCGCGCGCTCGGCCAGAGATCCGCCAGACATTTCAGCGCATCGAACGGCCCGTTGACGGTTCTGAGGTCAGCGCCTTCGAAACCGACCTTGACCGGGTCGTTCCATTTTTCAGTTGCCATCGATGCTCCTCCAGGGTTTCGACAGTAAACATGTGGCATCTGCCCCTCCTCCGGGGAGACTCCGCGAGAGTTAATATTCTAGCGCGATTTTCATCGCCAGCAATGGGCGGATCGTCGCTGACGTTGGTGATTGGTTTCGCCTTGACCGGTGATAGGGGAAGCGCGCGGGCGGCTCTCAATGAGATGTGCCGGATGGTGCAGTGGTTAAAAAATTGGGAAGCACTAAATCAGCGCATCGGCAATTAAGGTATTGGGGACAGCGGGGGAAGCCACAGTTTTATGCCGCAGCGCGAGAATAGTAGAGAACCGTTTTCCGATTGCTGCGCCGCAATAATGATTGATGCAAAGCCGCAAATGGTGCAAATCTGCAGCGCCTAGGTAGAGGATTGCAGCGATGAGCGATTTCAACAGCAGTGGCCGTGTCGGCTGCCTCGACGGCTTACGCGGGCTCGCCGCCCTTTGGGTTTTGATAGGACACGCTCACCTCTTGACCGGATTTAAGGTGCCCGTCATCGGCGATCCGGATCTTGGTGTGGATCTTTTTATCATGCTTTCCGGCTTCCTAATGGTTTTTCACTACCAGCGCAGGAAGGGCCGTGAACCGTGGGAGGCAAAAAGCACCTGGATTACTTTTTGGGTTCGGCGCTATTTCCGGATTGCCCCGCTCTACTACGTGATGCTTATCGCCGCCTTAACGCTCGGCCCCCTTGTCTATGATGCGCGGATGGTGATCGATGCATTCAACGGGGTGCGGCCGCAACTGGCTGATCGATATCTCGATAGCAGCGTGGCGAATTATATCGCCCATCTGACATTCTTGTTCGGCTTAAGTCGCCATTACGCTTATAGGACAGCTCTTCCGGATTGGAGCATCGGCCTTGAGATGCAGTTTTACGCAGCTCTGCCGTTTATCATGATGGTCGTCGGACGATTTGGTTGGCTTAAAGGGATCGTCGGCGTTGCTGCTGTTGGGGGCGCCATAGCCTACTTTCTCCATCGGACCGGCTATACATTTCCTATGCCCACGTTCCTGCCGCTTAAGTTGCATATTTTCGCGGCTGGAATGTTGTTGGCCGGCGCCCTCTGGACCACGAAAAAGCGAGCCTATCTCTTTTCGGGAATCGCCGGTTTGCTGGTACTTATTCCTGTCGGTGGAGACATGGACGCGCTGCATCACTCGACGAGGATCATCCTGGTATTGACCTTCTTTGCTCTCATTCACACAGAGCGCTTGCCGTCTGCGGCGGCGAAGATGACAAAGCCGGTGAGCGAATGGCTCGGGAACGGCTTTTTCCACAATCTCGGTGAACTTTCGTTCGGGGCCTACCTTATTCACCTTTTGGTGATGCAGCCTGTTGTAGCCTATCTTATCAAAACAACGGACATCAACGATCCGACGCGTTGGGCGCTTACGCTGCTCATCACGGTACCGATAGTCTACGGTCTCGCGTGGGTCGGATATAAGTTCATCGAAATGCCTGGCCAGAGTATCGGCAGAGAACTTACGAAACCACGCGTCTCAGCCTAAAGAACGCCTAGCTGTGGAGCGGGCTCTGGAAATTGTCCTTTAAACCGGCAGCAGGGTTTCCGATCTAAAACTGTCTCGCCTCGTAGTCGTCGAGGGTCTCCGGATCCTGTTTATATTGCCGCCGTGATGGCAACGGCGCCAGATCTGGCCGGACGGGTTGAGAGCTGCGCCATCGATCAGGCGTACTGGCAGAATAGTGTTGTGCTGGTGCCAAAGGGCGACGTCGAGCTGTTTTGCCAAGTCTACCTTTAAAAAAATGTCCAAAAAACATGGTGCGGCATCCTGGTTCCATAATCCGTCAAGCGCCCGATTGGCGTGGGTCATTGCAACCTCAGATAAATTGGACGGCGATGCTGGGGCGGCTAATGCATGTCGCCCGGAAGTGCGCAGCGGTTTCGGGACAACGACATGCATAAAAACAAAGGGCTAAAGCGCGTTGCGTGAATCAAATATGATGCGACGCGCTTTGGGTTTAGGCGGTCACAGTCTTTTCCTTATTGCGAGAACGGAGGCGCCAATCGTTAGTCGGTTTTTCAATGACGAGATGAAAGACAATGCCCGCGACGACCGACGTGACGAAGGTCATCACCACGGCCTGATCGACATAGCGGATTAACCCGTGGAAGGCGAGCTTTGGGTAGATCCGAGAAAGAACCTGATAGATGAAGATGATGTGAACGAGGTAGATCGAATATGAGGCGTCCCCGAGGAAGACGATAAGCCGAGAAAGCGGCCTTTCACGATTGACCGGAAGCCTTATGAATGCGGACAGCAACACGGCGGCGGGAGCGCCCCAGTAGATGCATCTAAGATCCTCAGGCAATACTCCCGACTCGCAAAGATATGATGCAGCGAAAACGACAATGATGCAGGGCAGGACGACGAAAAGCGGAACAGTTGGAAGACGGCCGGAGCGGTGTAGATAAGCGATTAAGCAACCATAAAGGAATTCGGCAACGATCGGATTTCGGAAGAATATGCCCTGCGCCGTATCGCTCCCAGCAATCGTCGCGATTGTCCACACGGCAGCAATTATACCGATAAGGACGGGCAGATATCGCGCCCTCCCTATCGCAAGCGCAAGTGCAAACGCAAGATAAAAGTACATCTCATAGGAGAGCGTCCAGCCGATCCCAAGGATCGGCTGGACCAAGCCGTTGGCGTTCAAACTCGGAAACAGAAGCGCTGAAGTGGCGATGCGCCACAGCGAAAAATCATCGGAGGCTGTTCCCGACCATGCTGCGGTGAGGACCAGAAGAAACGCAGTTGATATGAGATAAGGGGGATAAATACGCTCGACGCGTCGTAACAAGAAGTCGCTAGCCGGTTTTCGGCCTTCGGCATATGGCGTCGAAACGTGCACCATGATGAAGCCGCTTATTACAAAAAAGATATCGACGCCGAAGCCTAAGCCATCGCGAAACCAAGGCGCGGACAACCAAGACTGCGGCACATCCTGCAAATACCCGGGTACGTGTACCGTGTAGGCTCGGATCGAATGCGCGAAAACAACAATGATTGCCGCAACTGCGCGAAGGATCTGAATGGAGTCCAACTTGGAATTGGCATTGTGCTGCATCGAGCAACCCTTCTTTCAATTCCTCCCGCCTATCATATAGAAAAGTTATTGAACAGCATCATCAATGCATCGAATTTTGGCGTAGATATCATATCAGGTCAAAGTGATGATGCTGCTCAGACGCATCCAAAATACCATTCAAAGGGCGATGTGGGTGCGAGCCAGCGCGAGAATGCTGCCACAGCTTTGGTGGAATTTCGGGACCCCAAACGTGGCTAGCAGGTAGACAGCGACATGCTACCATCACTACAGCGCCTAATGAAAGGCACGAACAGTCAGATGCCCAGAAATACGGCCAGCTACCGAATTGGCTAGCTTTCCGCTTCCGGCCCGGGCACCATCCCTCGCGCGCTGGCGCTTCAGAACGTTCCCGGAACACGCTGCACGGGTTTTCCGCAATTTGTGTTCTGGCTGCGTTTTCGTCCGTGCGGTGCTACCGGGACACAGGCATTTTACGATTTGATTGATGTCCGAAAGAAAACTGGTGCTGCCGAGTGGGATTGAACCACCGACCTCACCCTTACCAAGGGTGTGCTCTACCACTGAGCTACGGCAGCAGGACCAGGACCCGTGCGAGCCGGGCGGCTCAATCGCGGGAACGGGGCGGCTATTGCCACAGCTTGACGACAAGCGCAAGCCGCAAATTCCAACTTCGCGTGGATTGCGATGCAAGGGCCTTTTGGATCGGCGCGAATTCGGCTAATCCTGTCACATGAACGACAAGACCGAAACCGGCCAGCAGAGCCGCAAAGAGGCAATCGAGGCACAGGCGAAACTGCGCCGCGAGCGTGCCGCCGAAAAACTCAGGGAAAATCTCAGCCGACGCAAACAGCAGGTGCGCGCCCGCCGTTCCGGCCAGGCCGACGAAACAAATGGGCTGCCCGCCGCAAAAATGGACGAATCGTAATGTTCCGTCCGGCACGAATTGAAGCTCCGCAAGAAATCCCCTAAACACCCCACTCCTTCTTTCAAGTCAGAACTTTCAGGAAAGGCGGGCGCGGCCCGTAGGCGCACATGGATCGTATCAGAATCGTCGGCGGTAATGAGCTGAATGGCATCATTCCGATTTCCGGCGCCAAGAATGCCGCACTACCGCTGATGATCGCCTCGCTGCTGACCAGCGATACGCTGACGCTGGAAAACGTGCCGCATCTGGCCGACGTTGAGCTCTTGATGCGCATCCTCGGCAATCACGGCGTCGACGTCGCCGTCAACGGCCGCCGCGAGCGCCAGGAGGATTCCTACGCCCGCACGATCCATTTCACCTGCCGCACCATCGTCGATACCACCGCTTCCTATGAGCTGGTCTCGAAGATGCGCGCCTCCTTCTGGGTGATCGGACCGCTGCTGGCGCGCGAGGGTCATTGCCGCGTGTCACTGCCGGGCGGCTGCGCCATCGGCACGCGCCCGGTCGATCTCTTCATCGAAGGCCTGACGGCGCTCGGCGCGACCATGGAGATCGATGCCGGTTACATCAACGCCAAGGCCCCGGATGGCGGCCTGATCGGCGCGCGCTACACGTTCCCGAAGGTCTCGGTCGGCGCCACCCATGTGATGATGATGGCGGCGACGCTTGCCCGCGGCACGACAGTTATCGGCAATGCCGCCCGCGAACCTGAAGTCGTCGATCTCGCCAACTGCCTGAACGCAATGGGTGCCAAGATCTCCGGCGCCGGCACTGCGACCATCACCATCGAAGGCGTCACCTCGCTATCCGGCGCCCGCCACCGCGTCCTGCCGGATCGCATCGAAACCGGCACCTATGCCATGGCCGTCGCCATGGCCGGCGGCGACGTCGTGCTCGAAAATACCGATGTGTCGCTGCTCGAAACCGCGCTGGAAACGCTGCGCCGCGCCGGCGCCGACATCTCCGCGACCAACAACGGCATGCGCATCAAGCGCAATGGCGCCGGCATCAAGCCGGTCGATATCGTCACCGATCCCTTCCCGGGTTTCCCTACCGACCTGCAGGCGCAGTTCATGGCGCTGATGACCCGCTCCTCCGGCATCTCGCACGTCACCGAGACCATCTTCGAAAACCGCTTCATGCACGTGCAGGAGCTTGCCCGGCTCGGCGCCAGGATCACGCTCTCCGGCCAGACTGCGAAGATCGAGGGTGTCCAGCGCCTGCGCGGCGCGCCCGTTATGGCGACCGATCTGCGCGCTTCCGTTTCGCTCGTCATCGCCGGCCTTGCCGCCGAGGGCGAAACCACGGTCTCCCGCGTCTATCATCTCGACCGCGGTTTCGAGCGGCTCGAGGAGAAGCTCACCCGCTGCGGCGCCGTCGTCGAGCGCATCAGCGAGTAAGCCTCGTTCATCCCGGTTGCGTAATCCGTTGCAGCATCCTATTTCCCTTGTCTGACGCATCGCCATTCCGGCGGTGCCTGCTGGGATAAGACTGGATGACCGATCTGAAGCTTGTTGCGCTCGATGATGAGGATCTTGCCATCATCTCCGCGCATATGCAGGACAGCGTCTTCAAGGTCGGTGACATCGACTGGTCGCCGCGCGAAGCGCAATTCGCCCTTGCCGCCAATCGTTTCGTCTGGGAAGGTGCCGGGCGCAAGCGCAGGGGTTTCGAGCGCCGCCGGGCCGCTTTGGTCTTCAAGCGGGTGCTTGCCGTGCGTTCACTCGGCATCGACCGTGGCGAGCGGGACGAGGTGCTGTCGCTCCTGGCGCTGCGCTTCGAGAAGAAGGGCGAGGGGCCGGATGGCACGGTCGAGCTGGCGCTGTCGGGCAAGGCTTCGATTGCGCTCGATGTCGAATGCATCGAGGCGCAGCTCGCCGATATCGGCGGCGCCTGGGAGGCGGCTTCCAAGCCGCGCCATCCCTGACGCCCGACGTTTGAATGTTGCGGTTTCGAGTTGAGAAGGAATAGCGGCCTTGGCAATCTGGCTGGATCAGGCATCGGAAGGTTTCGAGCAGCATTTCGCCGCTTTCCTGACGACGAAGCGCGAAGTCTCCGAGGATGTGAACGCCGTTGCGCGCGCCATTATCGATGACGTCAGAGCCCGCGGCGATGTGGCGCTTGCCGAATATTCGCTGAAATTCGACGGCATCGATTTCGCCACCGTGCCGATGCGCGTCACGCCTGAAGAGATCGACGCCGCCGTCGAGGCGGTGCCGTCGGAAGTGCTGGGCGCGCTGAAGCTCGCGGCGCTGCGCATCGAATCCCATCATCGCCGGCAGCTGCCGAAGGACGATATGTACGAGGACGATCTCGGCGTCCGTCTCGGCTCGCGCTGGACGGCGATCGAGGCGGTCGGGCTCTACGTTCCGGGCGGCACTGCGAGTTATCCGAGTTCGGTGCTGATGAACGCCGTGCCGGCCAAGGTCGCCGGCGTCGACCGCATCGTCATTGCCGTTCCTGCCACCGGCGGCGCCGTCAATCCGGCGGTGCTCGCCGCCGCCAGGCTTGCCGGCGTGACCGAGATCTACCGCGTCGGCGGCGCCCAGGCGATCGCCGCTCTCGCCTATGGCACCGAGACGATCGCCCCGGTCGCCAAGATCACCGGGCCCGGCAACGCCTATGTCGCCGCCGCCAAGCGCCACGTCTTCGGCACCGTCGGCATCGATATGATCGCCGGTCCTTCCGAGGTGCTCGTCATTGCCGACAAGGACAACAATCCCGATTGGATCGCAGCCGATCTTTTGGCGCAGGCAGAGCACGATGCCAGCGCCCAGGCGATCCTGATCACCGATGATGTCGAATTCGGCAAGGCGGTGGAGCAGGCGGTCGAACGCCAGCTGACGACGCTGAACCGTGCGGAGACGGCGGCGGCCAGCTGGCGCGATTTCGGCGCCGTCATCCTCGTTGCCGATCTGAAACAGGCCATTCCGCTCGCAAACCGCATCGCCGCCGAGCATCTGGAGCTTGCCGTCGCCGATCCGGACCGGCTGCTCGACGGCATCCGCAATGCCGGTGCGATATTCATCGGCGCCCATACGCCTGAAGTGATCGGCGATTATGTCGGCGGTTCGAACCATGTGCTGCCGACGGCGCGTTCGGCGCGCTTCTCCTCCGGTCTTTCGGTGCTCGATTTCGTCAAGCGCACCTCGATCCTGCGCCTTGGGCCGGGTGAGCTGCGCACCCTCGGCCCGGCGGCGATCGCGCTGGCGGTCTCCGAAGGTCTCGACGCCCATGCGCGATCGGTTGCGATCCGCCTCAACCTCGAAAGGTGAGGGCATGGCGGCGGGCGATTTCCGGCTTTGCGACGTCGTCCTTGACGATACGATCGGCCGTTCGACGCCCGATGTCGAGCATGAGCGCGCTGTCGCCATCTTCGATCTGATCGAGGAGAATAGTTTTGCGCCGATCGGCCATGCCGGCGGGCCTTACCGGCTGAACATCTCGCTGGTCGATTCGAAGCTGGTCTTCGCCATCACCACGGAAGACGGCGGCAATGTCGCCACTCATATCCTGTCGCTCACGCCCTTCCGGCGGATCGTCAAGGATTACTTCATGATCTGCGAGGGCTATTACGAAGCGATCCGTTCGGCCACACCAAGCCGCATCGAGGCGATCGATATGGGCCGGCGCGGTATCCACAACGAGGGGTCGCAGACGCTGAAGGACAGGCTGACCGGCAAGATCGAGATCGATTTCGATACCGCCCGGCGGCTGTTCACGCTGGTCTGCGTGCTCTACTGGCGCGGATGACGGCAATGGAGCTGGCCGCCGACGTCGAGGAGGGAAAGAGGCCGGGCGCCATCCTCTTCATGTGCGGGCTGAACGCCATCCGCTCGCCGATGGCGGAAATCATCGCCCGTAGCATTCTGCCGTCCAATACCTATATAAGGTCGGCCGGCGTTCGCGCCGGCGAGCGCGATCCCTTCGTCGACGTCGTGCTCGAGGAGATCGGGCTTTCCCTCGGGCGCCGCCAGCCACAAACGCTGGAAGAGCTCGAGGACGATTATTTCGATCTGATCATCACGCTGTCGCCGCTGGCCCATCACGCCGCGCTGGAGCTGACGCGCTCGAATGCAATCGACGTCGTCTACTGGCCGACCATGGATCCGACGGTTGTCAGCGGAACGCGCGAGCAGATTCTCGAGAGCTATCGCGAGGTCCGCAATCACCTGGCCGGTCTCATCGAAAGCCGGCTGCTGAAACGAAAAGGCATTGCCGCGCAATCGGCGTGAAAACAAATGACGGAAAGCCCGATCAACAAGGTTCACAAACCCGCCTTGATTGTGTAGTTTCCGCCCAAATTTCAAGGCGCGCGCTGCGCTGCCTCTTCAACCCACAGGAAGAAAACCACTATATGCCGAAAGAAGAAGTCCTCGAATTCCCGGGAATCGTCACCGAACTTCTGCCGAATGCGACGTTTCGCGTGAAGCTTGAAAACGAACACGAGATCATCGCCCATACCGCCGGTCGCATGCGCAAGAACCGCATCCGCGTTCTCGCCGGCGACAAGGTGCTTGTGGAAATGACGCCCTACGATCTGACCAAGGGCCGCATCACCTACCGTTTCAAGTAAACTTGCCCAAGGTTCTGCAAGGGTTTTCTCCCGTCTGCCGATGGTCGAGGTTCCATGGCGCTGAAATATAAGCTCATTCTCGCCTCGGGCTCGCCCCGTCGCGTCGACCTGCTCAACCAGGCAGGCATCGAGCCTTCGCGCCTGATGCCGATGGATATCGACGAGACGCCGAAGAAGTCGGAGCACCCGCGGTCGCTCGCCCGCAGGCTTTCGGCCGAGAAGGCGGAAGCTGCCCTTGCCGCCATCAAGGGCGATATCACCTGGAAGGGCAGCTATATCCTCTCCGCCGATACGGTGGTCGCCGTCGGTCGACGCATTCTCGGCAAGGCCGAGTTCGCCGACGAGGCGCTGAGTTCGCTGCATCTTTTGTCGGGACGCAACCATCTCGTCTATACCGGGGTTTGCCTGGTGACGCCGGATCGCAAGATCCGCCAGAAGATCGTCGAGACCAAAGTCCGCTTCAAGCGCCTCTCCGGTTTCGAAATCGAAAACTACCTGGCGTCGGGCCAGTGGCGCGGCAAGGCGGGCGCCTACGGCATCCAGGGCCTCGCCGGCACCTTCGTGCAGAAGATGGTGGGCTCCTACACCAATGTCGTCGGCCTGCCGCTTTATGAAACCATTGTGCTTCTGACCGGCGAAGGCTTCGATGTGCATAGCCGGTGGCCAGAGGCCTGAGCCCGCGGCCGACGCCATAGGACGAACCGATCATGCCCGAAGACAGGAAAGCCGCCGCCAAGGTCGCACCGCTGCGCAAGACGCGCCCTTGCCCCGAATGCGGCAAACCGTCGAATCGCGAACATTATCCCTTCTGCTCCAACCGCTGCCGCGAGGTCGATCTCTCCCGCTGGCTGACCGGCTCCTATGCCATTCCGGTGGCCGATGACGAGACCAAGGCCGATTATCCCGACGAGGAAAACTAGCGAAATCCATCGGCGAAGCTATTATTTTTCCTCATGAATCGGCAAATCTGGCGAGACCGTCAAAAAAGAGTCATTTGACGCTTGCCATGAGCGAACAAGATGCTATAACCCCGCTCGCTTCCGGGGCGAACCAAGGCCCCGCGGTTCTTTTCGTGAAGAGCTCTTGAGAAGCAGGTTAGCCCAGGTAGCTCAGTTGGTAGAGCAGCGGATTGAAAATCCGCGTGTCACTGGTTCGATTCCGGTCCTGGGCACCACTCAATCCCCAAGCAGCATCAAGCAATCAGACGGCCATCGACCGAGATAAGTCGACCAATTTCAAGTTGCGTATGTTGCGGCGGAATTCCCTGCATTTCCAACGGTTGCCAGGTGGCATGGAATGCCCCGTTTCGGGGCGGAGAAAGTCGCTGATAAGCTCCGCCCGGGTCCAATCATCATTCTGGTCGACAAAGTCGGCGCAGCCAAACATATGATTTGAGGCTTCCTGCGCCGACCAACAAAACGGCGGCACTGTCAGTGCCGCCGCACGGATTCGATTTGTCTGGCGATTATCGCACTATGCTGTCGGATTTCTCTTGGGCTGTAGCACCGTTATCGCTTCCGGCGTTGGTGCCGTCGCTGAGCCCTCGTTTCTCCTGGCCATAGCCATTATTGCCCTTGGCAGTCTCGTCTGGTGGCCAATAATCACCCGCATAAGCGGCGCCTCCAACGGCAAGTGCCATCGCGATGCTGAGAGCGAGAGCTAGTTTGCTAGATGTCACCACGTTTCTCCCTGGTAAAGTTGCAACATCGACCAAGAACGCTCCGCATGACCGAGGTGTCATTTTGCCTCTTGTGATTGTTCACTCGCCTGAAAGGCGTAAAGCCGTGGCAGTCGGCGCGGATTCTACCCGGATGCCGATGGTGCACGGTTTAGTTGAGTGCTGCCACGAAGTCCTCCGGTTCGCCGCATAGTTCTCCTCCAGCCACCGCCGATATCGATCGAGAGCAGGCCCTTGTCCGCTCCTGTCGGGAGAAAGAAGTCCGTCCGACGAAAATGCAAGTTGCTGCCTCCAATTCACTTGATGACCTGCTGGCCGAGATCATTGTTATACTGAGCTCATAGATCACTATTATCGCCGCCTTCGGCGGTCGTCCCGTAAGGCGCGTACCCCGCCCGGGTTGACGCCGGCCGGGTAGGGCATCGAATGGAACCAACACCGGTCATTGCCGTTGTAAGCCAGGGAGTCCCACCATGAGCAACGCCCGTCAGGCGCGAACGAGATGGTGATGGTGCTCCGAGGAGAACGCACATGGATCTCACAACCCTTCTCATCATCGTTGTGATACTTCTTTTGCTAGGCGGTGGCGGCTGGTACGGCCGAGGACGCTGGTATTAAACGACGGTCTACGTGGCAGGCATCACTGGGTTGACGATCGCTCCGCTGGGACGGCCCGTCGTCACAGTCAATCTTTGCGCTCCATCAATTCCATTAGCAGTCCAAGCAGGTAGGTTTGCTTCGGCCCGCCGACGATTTATGCTTTCGTTGCAAACTCCCAGCATTTGAGAGCGCCAGCCTGCGTGATGATCTTGCGGGGATTGCTGGATGTCTTCCCGCTGCTCCTATCAGGTTGCTCTCAGGGACGAATGACGCCATCATAGCCCGTCAGGCGCTCAAGCCATGCGCCGCTCGATCGAACTGCTCGGCACCGCGGTCGCGCCGTCGGTACGGCGCGCCTCGGAATAAGCGGCCGGAGCAACGGAACAATCACGACCCGGTCTGGTTTAAGCTAGGTCCGTATGCCAGGCGGAGGCGACGATGTGGGCAGTTCTGATCGGTGCCGCTCTCATAATCGGCGGCCTTCTTTTTCTCTTACGACCGACGCTCCGTCGAAAACCGAGTGATCCTCACCTGACGCCGCAAGGCGGCGCGACGTTGGAACCGCGGCGCCAAGGCCTGAGGTTCCTGGGATTATCGCGGAATTGGCCGGCGCTTGCGATTATCGCGGTCGGCGCGCTTCTTCTGGTTTTCGGGAGCTACTAGGTCCGCAAAGTCCTGAAACTGCCCTAGTATCTTCTCAGCGGATTGCTGACCATGGTAAACGTCGCTTATGGGCATCAAGAACTACTTGATCGAAGGCAGCTCCGGCACTGGAAAAACGTCTGTCGCTACTGAGCTGGAGCGGCGTGGTTTTCATGTCGTCCATGGTGATCGGGTCCTGGCCTATGTTGGGGACCCCGAGACCGGCGAGGCGCTCGAAGGGCCGCCGCAAGGTGTGGACCGCGTCGTTTGGCACTACGCGCACTGGATTTGGCCTGTCGAAAGGGTCCGGGCCATCACCGCTGACACCACTCATCCTGCCACATTCTTCTGTGGCGGCTCCCGCAATTTCCATAAGTTCCTGGACGTGTTCGACAAGGTTTTTGTGCTCGATATAGATGTCGAGACGTTGCACAGACGATTGGACGGGCGGCCAGCTGAGCCGGGTTTCGCGCCCGACGAGCGTGCGGTGGTTCTGCGCTACCATAGGAGTAGCAAACACTTTCCCGCCGGCATCGGTATCGACACAAACGGAACCGTTCCGAGCGTCGTCGACGATATCCTTGCCCAACTGAGCTGAAACCTGGACGGTGTTGCGATGGGGTGGGAAGCACCGGTGCCCATCCCGACGCTGGATGGGCAAAGCAGGCCACCCGAAACGGAGGGCGATTGGCGCCGGGTCGCCGACACGCTACGCGTATGAGGCGCTACGCCGACGTCTTGAGAAGGCCCGCAGCCAAAGCGCCGAAGGCTTCGACCGCTTTCGGCAGCACCTCCTGCGGCTCGTCGCTTGCAGCGATCCAGAGTGCGGCATTGAGCGCCGCGCCATTAAGCAGGCGGGCGGCTGCTTCCGCGTCAACCGACTTGAGAATCCCGCGCGTGATCAGACGCTCCACCGTCTGTCGGGTTACCTGAAGGCAACTGCTCTGGCTGGGCCATTGCGAGGGATCACCCAACACGGCAGGTCCGTCGAGCAGAACGATCCGTTGCACCTCCGGATCAAGCGCCATCTCGATATAGGCCGCGCCCTCGGCGAGAAGACCTTGCCAATCATTGCCCGCCTGCGCGCCGATCTCCTGGGCGCGCGACGCCATTTCGGTGTCGATCTGGTCGACAACTGCCGCAAGCAGCCCGCGCTTGTCACCGAAGT
The DNA here is from genome assembly GCF_019793465.1 of Rhizobium croatiense. GTDB lineage: Bacteria > Pseudomonadota > Alphaproteobacteria > Rhizobiales > Rhizobiaceae > Rhizobium > Rhizobium croatiense. The sequence goes on from NZ_JAILYJ010000003.1 coordinate 62,651, forward strand.
TGTGGTAAAGCGCGCCCCGCGTCAGCCCGACTTCGGCAGTCAGCTCGTCCATCGAGGCGGCCGCATATCCCTTCTCGGCAAAGGCCTTACGCGCGGCCGCGATCAGCTTGAGCCGATTTTCCTCCATTGTCTCGACGCGTCGTTTTGCCATCTCTTCTCCAAAAGTTCACATACGCGGCGTATATGAACTTGACATACGGCCCGTATTCGAGTTATTTCACATACGCACCGTATATCAGATGGTGCGCCATTCTGTGAAGGCTCGTAATGACCAGCGGCTTTCAGGTGTCCAATCAATGATGAGGAACGACTATGACCCCAAGCGAAGCAATCTTTCCCGCAAACCGGCATGCCCTTTACGAGGAACACGGCTATTCCGCCGCCATCCGATCCGGCGATCTTCTCTTCGTGTCCGGTCAGGTCGGCAGCCGTTCCGATGGAACGCCGGAGCCCGACTTCAAACGCCAGGTCGAGCTGGCGTTCGAAAACCTGAAGGCGACGCTGGACGCCGCGGGTTGCACGTTTGAAGATCTGGTTGATGTGACGACGTTCCATACCGACCCCGAAAACCAGTTCGAAACGATCATGGCCGCCAAGCAGAAGATTTTCAGCAAGCCGCCCTATCCGAACTGGACTGCGATCGGCGTGAATTGGCTGGCAGGCTTCGATTTCGAGATCAAGGTGATCGCCCGCATCCCTTCATGATGCCTGACAGGCCGACGCAAAGCTCGATCTCGCGGAAGCACACTCACCTTGATCGGGCAAGGTCGCTCTCTCTACTGAGCGAAAAGTTCCGGGATCATCGCGCGGGCCCGATCGCGCAGACCTTTCGCTTCCTGCTCGCCGATAAAGCGGTAAGGCCAACGCAGCCTGGTGCTGACGGGACCCCAGTTGCCGATCGCCGCGAGCAGTTTGTCGAGCGCTGCATTGGAATAGCCGTGGTCACGTCGAAACGGGGCGACGTGGCTGTCCATAAAGGCGCAGATGCGGCTTTCGATCTCCAGCGCGGCGTCGATGTCGGCGTGCATCAGCGCTGTCCAGGCTTGGGCACCATGGGGGCTGAGACAGGCGACGTTGGAAAACGCGCCGGCAGCAACGCCGCGTTTGATGCCGGTGGCGAGATGATGGCCGGGAATGAACAGGGAAAATTCGCTGAGATATGCGCGCGCCTGCGCATACCAGGCGTCGTCGCCATCGGCGATCTTCATCCCGACCACCGACGGGCAGGGGCCGCAAACGTCGCTGAGCTCGGCTGGCGACAGGACACGTTTCGCATGCGGGGGATTGTATAGGACGAGCGGGATCCCGTCGGCGGCCTCCGACGCCCGGTGCAGGAAGTCGACGGCCTCGAGATTGGTGAGCGGCCACCAGTCGGGCAGGATCACCTGGATTGCCAATGGCTTATGTGCAGGGGCGCGGCGCAGGCGATCGAGCATGATGATCGGATCGGGCTGGCAGGCGCCGATGACGAAGGGCATTGCGGCGGCCCGGCAACGCGACGCCAGCATCTCCTGAATTCGCTCGTACTCCGCTTCCGTCTGGTTATGGAATTCACCCGCAGTGCCATTTGAATAGATGCCGTCGACCTTGGCGGCGATCAGTATGTCGATTTCCTCGCCGAGCTTTTCGAAATCGATGCTGTCGTCCTCCGCGATCGGCAGGAGCAGGCTTGCCCAGTTGCCCGCGATAGGATGGCGGCGGGTTGTCATGCTCATTTCACTTCCTTCAGTCGAGGTCATCGCGGATGCAGGCCTTGAAATGCCCGGGCGTCATTTCGCGCAGCGCCGGCACGGTCTCGCCGCAGGCCGGCAGGGCGTTCGGACAGCGCGTGCGAAAGACGCAACCGCTCGGCGGATCGGCGGGGCTCGGAATATCGCCCTTCAGGATCTGGCGGTCGCGCGGCGTATCGGGATCGGGCGAGGGGATCGCCGAGAGCAGTGCTCGGGTGTAGGGATGCAGCGGCCTGGCATAAAGCGCAGCGCTTGGCGCGATTTCCATGATCCGGCCGAGATAGAGGACGATCACCCGGTCGCAGATATATTCGACCACGGCGAGATCGTGACTGATGAACAGCATGGTCAAGCCAAGCCGCTGCTGCAGGTCACGCAGAAGATTGATCACCTGCGCCTGGATCGAGACATCGAGTGCGGAGACCGGCTCGTCGGCGACGATGAATTCCGGCGCGAGCGTCAGCGCCCGGGCGATACCGATCCGCTGCCGCTGGCCGCCCGAGAACTCGTGAGCGTAACGATTGACGGCGTCCGGCGGCAGATCGACCTGTTCGAGCGCGGCGCGGGCGCGTTCCAATCTCTCTTTTGCCGTGCCGAGGCCCTGGATCTTCAGTCCCTCGGTCAGAATTTCGCCGATCGTCATACGCGGCGAAAGGCTCGCGAACGGATCCTGAAAAATATATTGCATCCGCGGTCGCAGGCGCCGCATTGCCGATGAAGACAGGCTGGTGAGTTCGGTGCCGTCGAAGCGGACGCTGCCGGCGGAGGGTTCGACAAGGCGCAGCACCGATCGCCCGATCGTGGTCTTGCCGCTGCCGGATTCGCCGACCAGCCCGACCACCTCACCCTTGCCGATATCGAAGGAAATGGCCTGCAGGATCGTCAGCCTGGCGCCGCGCGACGTATAATCTTTTCCGAGGTCGCGGACCGAGAGAAGGGGCTCGCTCATCTGATCTCCTGCCAGCGAATGCAGCGGCTCTTGTGCCGCGGATTGACATCGGCAAGCGGCGGCGCCGCCGCGCGACAGGCGTCGACGGCAAATTGGCAGCGCGGCGCGAAGGCGCAGCCCGCCGGCATGTTCATCAGGCTCGGCACGACGCCCGGAATGGCCGCCAGCCTTTCGCCCGCCTGCTTCATCCGGCTTGCATCACCGAGTTTCGGCATCGAGGCCAACAGGCCGATCGTATAGGGATGTCGCGGATTGCGGAAAACCTCGGCCACCGGCCCGGTCTCGACGATCCGCCCGGCATACATGACCGCCACCCGATGCGCGATTTCGGCGACGACGCCGAGATTATGGGTGACGAAGAGCATGGCCATGCCGCGTTCACGCTGCAGCCTTTGCAGCAGGGCCAGAACCTGCGCCTGGATGGTGACGTCAAGCGCCGTCGTCGGCTCGTCGGCGATCAGCAGCGTCGGGTCGCAGGCAAGGGCCATGGCGATCGTGGCGCGCTGGCGCATGCCGCCGGATAATTCGTGCGGATATTGACCGGCACGGCGCCTGGCGTCGGGAATGCCGACGCTGTCGAGAAGCGAGACGGCCGCATCCATGGCGGCTTTCCGGTTCGCCCCGCGATGAATGCGGATCGGCTCCGAGATCTGGTCGCCGATGGTGTAGACCGGGTTGAGGCTCGACATCGGCTCCTGGAAGACCACGCCGATATCGTTGCCGCGAATGGCGCGCATTTCCTGCTCGGGGAGCGAGACAAGGTTGCTGACGGTACCATCCTTGCGCTTCAGATCGATGCTGCCGGCGGCGATCGCACCGATATTGCGGGTCAGCAGCCGCATGACCGAAAGGCTGGTGACCGATTTGCCCGAGCCGGACTCGCCGACGAGCGCCAGCGTCTCGCCGGCAGCGACACTCAGATCGATGCCGTTGACCGCCGTCACCTCGCCCGAGCGGATGCGGAAGACGGTCCGCAGCCCCTTGATGTCGAGAATGGTGTCGGCGGTCTGTGGCATGGCATCCATCAGGCAAGCAGGCCGGTGGCGCGCAGGATTTGGTCGATCCTTGCCGTTTCGGCCTCGTTGAGGGCCGCACGCGGGCGCGGCATCAGCGCTGTATCGATGATGCCGAGGCTCTTCATCGCCGCCTTGAAGGCGCCGATGCCGGCAGCGCCGCCGCTGACCCGGCCCGATCCGACCCAGACGATTTCGAAGAGCCGGCAGAGCCGCTCCTGCTCCTTGCGGGCCGCGACCCAGTCGCCGCGCTGAGCGGCATTCCAGAGCCTGACGTAACCATGCGGATCGACATTGGCGATGCCTGGCACCACGCCATGGGCGCCCATCTGCAGCGCCGTGTCGACGACGATTTCGGAGCCGGTCATCAGGAAGACGTCCTTGTTGTCGGCGAGATCGAGCAGAACGTAGCGGAAATTGCCGTCATCGCCGCTCGAATCCTTGATGCCGATGATGGTTCCCTCCTTCGCCAGCGTCACGCTGGTCTGGCGCTGCAGTTTCACATGCACGCAGACGGGAATGTCATAGGCGATCAGCGGCACGTCGACGGCATCGCGGATATAGCGGAAGTGATCGATGGTCTCGGCCTGGCTGGTCACCGTATAGAACGGCGCCGTGACGACCACCGCGTCGGCGCCGGCCGATTTGGCGATCCTGGCATGGTTGATGACCCGGTCGGTCGTCGGATCGATGACGCCGACGATCAGCGGTACGCGGCCGTTGATGACCTTGGCCGAATGCTCGATGATCTCCTGCCGGGTTTGTTCGTCGTGAAAAATCACCTCGCTGGTCGAGCCGAGCACGAACAGGCCATGGCATCCCGCCTCGATCAGGTTTTCCAGCACCCGCGTGTAGGACCGGTAATCGACGGTGTAATCCTTGTTCAGCGGGGTTATGATGGGAGGAACGACACCCTTGAATTTGCTCATTTTCGCTTTCTTTCGATCGTCAGTTTAATTCGGCGCGAGGGTCGAAGGCATCGCGAAGACCATCGCCAATGAAGTTGATTGCAAGCACGGCCAGCACCAGAAAGCCGCCGGGAAACAGCCACTGCCAGGGATATTGTTCGAGCACGGCGGTGGAGCGGGCGGCATTCAGCATGTTGCCCCAGCTTGCCGCCGGCGGCGCAATGCCGAGTCCGAGGAAGGAGAGGCCGGCCTCGAGCAGAATGGCATTGGCGATCTGCAGCGTCGCGAAGACGACCAGGATGTCGATCGAGTTCGGCAGGCCGTGGCGGAAGAGCAGGTGCGGCAGGCCCGCCCCCATGCCTCTTGCCGCCATCACGAAGTCACGCTCGCGAAGTTCCAGCAGCCGCGCGCGCACCATGCGCGCCAGCAGCGGCCAGGAGAGCAGCGAGATGACGAAGACCGTCGGCCAGATGCCGGTGCCGGCGATCGAGGCGAGCACCAGCAGGAAGATGACCGGCGGCAGCGTCATGACAAGATCGACGAAACGCATGGTGACGGCATCCGCAAAGCGGCCCGCAAGCGCCGAGACCGCGCCGACCATGAAACCGATGACGGCGGAAATGACGGTCGAGGTGAGGGCCACCAAAAGCGAGATCCGGCCGCCGTCCATGACCCGGGCAAAGATGTCGCGGCCGACGCCGTCAGTGCCGAACCAGTGTCTCGGTCCCGGCTGCGCATTCATCGCCAGCAGATCGATGTCGTTGGGTTTGAAGCTCCACCACAGCGGATAGGAAAGGATCGCCACGATCACCAGCGCGATTATGCACAGGCCGGCGAAGGCCGCCCGGTTGAGCAGGAAGCGATGCAGGGAGCGTGCGATCGGGCCCGGACTACGGGCAGGGCTTCGTGTTGGCATCGCTCAGCCCACCTTGATCCGCGGATCGACCAGCGCATAGGCGAGATCGGTCAGAAGGTTGACGGCGATGACGCAGGCGCCGATCATGAGCGTCGAACCCATGATAACAGGATAGTCGCGGCCTTCCACCGCATCGACCATCAGCAGGCCCATGCCGGGCCAGTTGAAGACGCTTTCGATGAAGATCGCCCCGCCGATCGCAAGGCCGATGGTCGAGCCGATCAGCGTGATGACGGGAAGCAGGGCATTGCGCAGCGCATGCTTAGCAATGACCCAGAATTCGAAGACGCCCTTGGCGCGCGCCGTGCGCACATAATCCTGGTTCAGGACCTCGAGCATGGAAGCGCGCATGTAGCGCATGATCAGCGCTGTCTGCGCCACGGCCAGCAATGTCGCGGGCAGGATGAGGTGATGGAGGAGGTCGGCGACGGAAAACTCCCGGCCGGGCGTCAGCATGCCGCCGGAGGGCATCCAGCGGAAATAGACCGAAAACAGATAAAGGCCGACCAGGGCGCTTAAGAAGGGCGGACTGGAAATACCGGTGACGGCAAAGACCGACAAGGACAGGTCGGCGATCGAATTGCGGCGAACAGCGCTGACGATGCCGGTGGCGATGCCGGCGATGATCGCGATTGCGATCGCCGATCCCATCAAGAGGACCGTCGGGCCGACACGCGAGAGCACGAGACCGAGCACCGGCTGGTCGGGCCGTTTGATCGAATAGCCGAGATTTCCCGTCAGCGCTTGCCCCAGCCAGGCGACATACTGCACCGGCAGCGGCTGATCGAGGCCGAGTGTGACGCGCAGTTCCGCAAGATCCGACGATGACATCGGCACGTTGGGATCGATATAGGCATCGATCGGATCGCCGGGGGTAAGGCGCAGCATGACGAAGATCAGCACGCTTAGGGCAAGCAGCATGCCCACGCCGATCAGCAGGCGCCGGAGACTGTATCTCAGCATGAAAAACCCGTTCCTGTGCGGGCGGACAGGTTCGCCGACCTGGCTGCCCTTTGCTTCTCAGGATGCGCTAGGCCCTATTCGGCGATCGCCCATTTTCCCGGATGCGCCTGGTAGGGGCCGCCGCCGGGGGCAGGCGTCCAGATGAAGTCCTTCAGCTTGGCGGAGGCGACGCCATAACGTTTCGCCACCCAGAGCGGACCCCAGGGCAGTTCCTTGTTCATCACCTTGCAGACCTCCTGATAGCGGGCCTCGCGCTCTGCGGCATCCGTCTCGCTAAGCGCCGCATCGAGAGCGGCGGTCAGCACCGGCATGCGCACGCGGGCGACGTTCGGGCCGGCCGGCGGGATCTGCTTCTCGTTGAGGCCGACATTGATGCTGCCCGGGTCAGGGCCGTTTTGCAGGCCGGCATAAACCATCTGGAATTGCGCGACGTCGGGCGTCGGGTTGAGCACGATGCTGTTATAGGTCGGGGTGTCGACGGCGCGCGGCGTGACGTTGATGCCGACCTGGGCGAGCATTGCCTGGACCGCAGCCATGACATTGGCGGCAAGCGGCGTCGTGTAATAGGTCAGAAGCGTTATCGGCTTGTCGCCGTTGATCTGATCCCAGCCGGCTTCCTTCAGCAACTGCTTGGCTTTTTCCGGGTCGTAGGCATAGGTCTCGATGCCCTTCGGCACCACCTGGTCGGCGATATAGGCGCAGTTTGCCGGTTTGGCGGCGCCGCCGTAAAGGCTCTGGATGATTGCATCGCGATTGATCGCATACATCACTGCCTGACGAACTCGGACATCCTTCCAGATCGGCGAGTCGTGATTGAAGCCGAGATAGTTGACGACGAAGGAGTTGCCTTCGATGACGCGGAAATCCTTGTTATTGTTGAAGGCGGTCAGATCGTTGGAATCGACATAGGTGAACTGGATCTCCCCGGCGCGCAGTGCGGCAATCGCCGCAGCCGGATTGGCGAAATAGCGGTTGATGATCTTTTCCAACGCCGGTTTGCCGCCCCGGTAGTCGGCGTTGGCGGCAAGTTCGACATATTGATCGGTGACGTATTTGGTGAACTTGAACGGCCCGGTGCCGATCGGCGCGGTGGACCACCATGTGTTCTTGGCGAGCTGGTCCGCCGGGATCTGCGACAGCGCGTGCTCCGGCAGCATCATCACCTTCGTCAGCGTGTCCATCAGGCTTGCTGACGGGGCCGACAGCTTGATGACCAGCGTCTTGTCGTCCTTGGCATCGGCCGAGGAAACGGCGTTCAGGCGAGCCGCGAGAACCGAGCCGGTCTTGGCGTTCTTGGCAAGCTCGATGGTGAACTTGGCGTCCTTTGCGGTGAAGGGCTTGCCGTCATGCCATTTCGCATCGGCGAGCTTGAACGTGTAGGTCATCTGGTCGCCACTGACCTCATAGGACGAGGCGAGTTGGCCGACGACTTTCTCGAGCTTCTCGTCATAGGTCACCAGCGGCTCGAAATAGACGCTGAGCCAGGTGAAGCCGCCCGTCGCGGCGAGCGGGTTGAAATTGCCCTGGAAACCGCCGGGACCGACATCGAAGCCGCCCGACAGCGTGGCGGCCTGCGCCGGGCCGGTGAAGGCCGGAATGGCGGTCGTCGCCATCATCGCAGCAAGCGCGATGGCGGATGATAATCTGAATAGTCCCTTCATTGTGCTCCTCCCACATTGGCACTTTTCTTATTGGCGGCGATCACCCGGGAAATGCCGTCATAGTGGCGGTCCAGGCGGTTCTGCGCTTGCGCGACGTCCTTCGCCTCGATGGCATCGACGATCGCCGCGTGATCCCTCCAGGTCGCGACGGGATCGACATTGTCGAGATTGACGAAATCGGAGGCCTTGTAGAAGGCGAGCCAGAAGACATCGATCAGCCGGGCAAGGGTCTCGTTGTTCTGGCAGCGGAACAGCAGCGTATGAAAAAGCTGGTCTTCGTCGCCAAAGGATTGACCACGCTCGGCATGGATCCGCATGCGGTCCACCGTGGCGCGCAGCTCGGCAATATCGTCGGCGCCGATCATCTCGACCGTCTTGCCGATCAGGCCGACTTCCAGGGTCCGGCGGATCTCGATCACTTCCTCGATCTGGCGCAGAGCGCCGCCGAGGCCATAGGCGAGATTGTCGAGCAGCGGTTCGAATGAGAAGGCTTTGACGAAGATGCCGATGCCGCGGCGCGATTCCAGCACCCCCAGCGATTCTAGCGCCTTGATGCCCTCACGCAGCGAATTGCGGCTGACGCCGAGCTGGTTCGCCAGGTCGGATTCGGCCGGAAGCATCGTGCCGGGCTTCAACCCGTTGTCGCTGATATAGGCCCGCAGGCTTTCCTGCACGGACACGTGGAGAAGAGGCGCGCGGGCGAGGGGCTTCATGGATTTCAGCGACATGCCATTCCCATTGGTCTGCAATGATGATTGTTAAGACATATCCACTTGTAGGATATCCGTCAAATGGATTTGTTTGACCCGTCGCAGAGATCGCTTGGATCACTGCGCCGACGTTCCGTTCGCGGCCGGTGATCCGTGTCAATGAAGGCATGAAGACGCGTCTAGGTCCGGTTCTATCGATCCGGAGACTGTGACTGCGAGGATTTAATGCATGTCGCCCGGAAGTGTGCAGCGGTTCCGGGACAACGACATGCATAAAAACAAAGGGCTAAAGCGCGTGGCATGAATTAAATTTGATGCGGCGCGCTTTAGAGATCGCATGACGGTCTGCTAAGTGAAGCAGGCCGTCAAACTCCTGCCACATGCCCTTCATTAATTCGGCGCGACTGCGTGTTTCTTAAATCGGAATTGATTTAAGGATAAAGCCATGCAGCAGCTCAATGCGTTACCGCATCCCTTGCGCCTCTGAGAAGCGCAGTGCCCAGGTAATCGCGCCGATGGAGATCCGATGCCCGCAATCCTGCGAAAGAAATCTCATGGCGTCTCCACGCGGGCGCAGGTCATCGACGGTGCTGAGGATATCGGCGTCGCCTATCAGGTGTTTTCCGATACGGTGGTCGAAGACGTCGTCGTCAAGAACTCGCCGCGCGGCTTCAAGTTTCACAACGGCAAGAACCTCGTCGTCAGGCGCTGCGAAACGGAAAATGTCAGGGGCGACGGCATCTATCTGACGAAGACGTCGAACGTGCTTCTGGAAAACAACCGCATGGGCGCCGCACCGGGCGAGGGCGCCGACTGCTGCCAGTTCGCCTATCAAAACAGCGACGACAATATCAGTTCCGATATCGTGATCCGCGGCAATCTCTTCCTGCAGTCGCCGACAAGCACGTCGAACAAGGGCGCGCTGGTCTGCGACAAAACCCGGAGATACCGCGTCGAGTACAACTTCATCGGCGGCAAGAATTTCTCCTTTTCGTCGATCGGCGACGATGCCGTGGTGCGCAGCAACATCATGCGTGACGGCAGGATGAACGACTATTCCTTCGGCTACGGCATCGGCGACAAGGCCGATCATGCCGGCCATCACCTCTACGACAACTGGATCGAGAACAACAATCGCGGCATCAGCCTGAGCGGCTTTTCCGACCAGGAGCGGGCATTCCGCAAGGATATCGATATCCACGACAACGTTATCAGCGCATGCGATGTCGCCTTCTTCGCCAATCGTCCGTGGTCGGGCAGCCTCAGGCGCAACATATTCATGCGGTGCCGGCAGGACATCCTTTTGAAAGGAACGGGCGAAGCCACAGCCGGTCAGATCGATGGCAATTATCACAATGACGGCAGCTTCCTGAACGTTACGCCACCGCCGCTTCGCTTCAATCCCGACGGCAAGGCATCCGTCGCCTCAGGGGAATGGACGTCCGAACCCGACGAGATCAGCATTCAATGGCGTGACAAGGGCGTGGATATCCCAGGTGCCAACCGGCCCTCCATAGCCGTCGAGCCCGGCATGGAATTGTCTTGTGTGCTGCTCGCCCGCAAGGGCCGCAACTGGATGCTGGCGATCGCCGAGGCCGCCTATGACGATTTCACCCCGCGCGCATGGCAGGAGAAAATGCTCCCCTGGCAGAAGCGGTATCTCACGATCTGAGCGGCCCGCCGTGCCGCCGATCACGACCGTCCGGAACTAAAGGCCGGCTTTGCCGTTGATTGCCGTGTCCCAACGTGTCGGGGAGATAGGACAGCCATGGCACGCCAGACATTCTGGAAGGGTTATCTCAAGCTCTCGCTCGTCACCGCCTCCGTCTCGCTGACACCGGCGACGACCGAAAGCAACAAGGTGCATTTCCACGTCCTCAATCGCCAGACGAAAAACCGTGTCGAAAGCCGCTATGTCGACAGCGTGACCCACAAGCCGGTCGCCGACGGGGACCAGGTGAAAGGTTTTCCGCGCGGCGAGGACGACTATGTTCTTCTTGAAGACGAGGAGATCGAGGAAGTCGGGCTGGAAAGCACCCGCACCATCGATATCGACAGTTTCGTGCCGCGCGGTTCGATCGACTGGATCTGGTACGACAAGCCGCATTTCCTGGCACCCGCGGACAAGGTCGGCGTGGAAGCCTTCTGCGTCATCCGCGAGGCGATGAAGGCGAACGATGTCGTCGGCATTGCCCGTCTGGTCCTCTACCGCCGCGAGCGTGCCGTGCTGTTGGAGCCGCAAGGCAAGGGCATCATTCTGTGGACGCTGCGTTATGGCGACGAAGTGCGCGAACCCTTAGCGGAAATCGACGATAAGGCAAAGATCGACAGCAAGCTTTTGGCGCTGATGAAGCAGTTGGTGAAAGAAGAAACCAAGGATTGGAGCCCGACCATGGTGCAGGATCCGATCCAGAAGCGCCTGAAATCGATGATCCGCAGCAAGCAGAAGAACCTGAAGAAGGCCGCACCGGCCAAGAAACCGGTGCCGGTGAAATCGACCGGCAACGTCATCAACATCATGGACGCGCTGAAGAAGAGCCTGGCGGAAGGCGGCGGGAAGCCGCGTTAGGGGAATTTCAGCATCTGCGAAGCGGTGTCGTTAAAGCTCGAGCGGTTCTGCGTCTCTAGCAATATCTGAACCGCTCCAGATACCGCCGATTCAGGACGGCATTTTCTTTTCCAGCGGGAAGACGAAACTGCTGCTGCCCGCGCGGCTTCGGAGCGAGTTTGAAATCGCGCTTCGCCTGATGGGATTCGAGAGCCATCTCAGCCTGCCTTCTTTCTCTGGCTGTCGCTGCGCGCCGGCGCCTTCTTCCTTACCGGTGTCTTCTTCGCCGCACCCTTGCCGCTCATCCCGGCGCTCTGGCGCAGCGCCTCCATCAGATCGACGACCTTGCGTTCCGGCACCGGTCTCTTCTTCGGCGGCGCCCGGCCCTCGATCTTCGCCTTCACCAGCTCGACGAGAGCGGCTTCGTAGCGATCCTCGTAGGCGCTCGGGTCGAAGCTGCCGTGCTTGGTTTCGATGATGTGGCCGGCGAGTTCGAGCATCTCCTTGTCGAACTTGATGTCGGGAATGTCCTTGAAGACCGTGCCGGCCGAGCGCACCTCGTAGTCGAAGTTCAGCATGGTCGCGACGATGTGGGTATCATGCGGTCGGATCAGCAGCGTTCGGTTGCGCCGGAAAAGGACAGCTTCGGCCAGCGCCGCTACCTTGGCGTCCCGCATGCCCCGGATGATCAGCGACAGCGCTTCTTCATCATGCTCATCGACGGGTGCGAGATAATAGGGACGGTCGAAATAGAGCTTGTCGATAGCGTCATAGGCGATGAAAGCCTTGACATCGAGCACCTTGTCGCTCTCCGGCATGATCCCCGAAATCTCGTCGCCTTCGATGACGATGTAATCGCCGTTCTCCATCTGATAGCCCTTGACCTGGTCGTCGCGCTCCACCGGCTTGCCGGTCTCGCTGTCGACGAATTGCCGTTCGACGCGATGGCCGGTTCTGCGGTTGATGATGTTGAAGGAAACGCGATCGGAGGAGGAAATGGCGGTATAGAGCCCGACGGCGCAAGCAAGGTCGCCTACCTTCAGATGACCTTTCCAGCTTGCCCGCGCGGCCATTCCATCCTCCGTGACAGATCAGAGCCGACTGCTGCTCTTGCCGGTTTCGAGCTCCTGGAATGCCCAGCCGCCGTCGGGTGAGGGGTAGGCGAGCAGCGCGTCGCCATCGCCGATCTTCTGGCGCGACGCGGCGTCCTTGGCGCGAACGATTGCTTCGTCGGCCGTCGCATAGGTCTCCGACAGCGTGTCGCCGAGCTTGTAGGCCCAGCCATTGTCATGCGGGACGACCTGATAGGTGATGTCGGCCATTTCGGATCTCCTCTTCTTCGACCTCATTTGCGCATTCGGGCCTCAGGACCGCTGCGCAGGTTGCTTGGAATTGCCTAGTTCCGATTTGGTTTGCGCCTTTCATCGAGGGCGATGATCTTCTCGAGCGAAGCGATATCCTCGCTGGTGACGACGGGAACCGGATCGGCGGCAATCGCCTCCAGCACCTCCTGCGAGATGGCGCCGTTGCGGATCGCCCATTCCAGCGTCTCGCGTGTTTCCCGCTCGGCCTTCAGCTGCGCATAGAGCGCAACGATCAGCCGGTCGCGGGCATCCATCCGTCGGTCCTGACGATCCATCTTGCGGACATGCGGCATTGCAATCCACCTTTGTCACTGATTTCGCTCAGGTGTAATCAACTGATGGCGGATGGAAAGGTTCCGCTATCGGCGACCGCCGGCGCCGTTGCCGGCCGGTGCGGATTGTCCTATCTCTGCGAAGCTGTTGCAGAGGATTCCTTCATGGCTGATCTCAAGGCTCGCCCCCGTCCGACCGGCGCCACCGCCACTCTCGGCCGCACCGGTTTTCCACATGTCACGTCCACCACGAAGGGCGAGATCGATATCGTCACCGCGCCCTCGCAGCCGGGCTTCAGCCCGCTCGATCTGCTCTATGCCTCGCTCTCGGGCTGCCTCGTGCTCAGCGCCCGCATCGTCGCCAGCCAGATGGGCGTTCTCGACAGGATCAGCGAGATCGCTGCCGACGTCACCGGCGAAAAGGCGACGGAAGGGCTTTCACGCGTTGCGAAGTTCAACATCGTCTTCTCGATCAAGGGCGATATCGACGAGGAGACACGCAGCAAGATCATCCATGCCGCCGAAGACGAAATCTGCACGGTCAGCAACACCATCCGCGGCAATCCCGAATTCTCGACGACGATAGTAGTATCGGGCTGATCTGCACAAATCGACAATCGCAGTGGATTGCGCCGGCAATGGCCGGCTTCTATGCTCAAGCTATCGAAGCAACGGTCTCGGCATCATGCAGCCCAAGCCTCCGCCGACGTCCGGAACACCCGTCGTCGCCATCATCGGCGGTGGCGTCTCCGGCGCGGGCGTCGCCTATCATCTCGCCCGGACGATGGCCGACGCGCATGCCGTCATCGTCGTCTTCGAGCCGCGCGCCGAGCTCGGTCGCGGCCTGGCCTATGACACGGACGACCCGGCCCACCGGATCAATGTTCCTGCCGCCAAGATGAGCCTGCAGCCTGACGACCAGGGCGAATTCCAGGCCTGGATCGACGCCCGCAACGCCGTCGCCTGCGACCCCGAGGCATCACGCTCCGACGGCCAGATCTTTCCCCGGCGTCGGCTCTTCGGCGACTATGTCGCCTCCCTGCTGAAACCGCTGCTGGACGACGGCAGCGTGCGCCATTGCCGCGCGGCCGTGACCCATGTCGAGCGCCATGCCGGCCGCTGGTCCATCCGCGACGACAAGGGCGGCGTGACGGAGGCTGATATCGTCGCGATCGCCACCAGCCATCCGCCGCCGGTCGCTCCCGGCCGGCTTACAACCCTTCTGGCCGCCCATCCCCGTTTCGTCGCCGACACGACGAAGCCGGGTGCGCTCGACGTCATCCGTCCCCACGACCGAGTGCTGGTCATCGGCAACGGCCTGACCGCCGCTGACGTCATTGCCTCGCTTGCCGAACGCGGACATGATGGTCCGGTGACGGCGATCTCGCGCCGTGGCCTGCGCTCGCGCGGGCATGCGCCGGCGCCGCAGCCGCTCTATGGCGATTTCGTTGCCGATGTGGCTCATTCCGCCGTTTCGCTGCTGGCGGGAATCCGCGCCGCCATAGATGCAGCGAAGGCGCAGGGCATAAGCTGGCATGGGGTGATCGATCAGGTGCGGGCGCAGGGATTTGATCTCTGGCAGGCGCTGCCGATGGCCGAACGGCGTCGTGTCGTCCGCCATCTGCGTTCCTATTGGGATGTGCATCGTTTCCGCATCGCGCCGCAGGTGGAAGCCGTGATCGACGCGGCGATCGCTGCCGGTCGTCTGGAAATCCTTGCCGGCTCCGTCGCCGATGCGCGCATCGAAGGCGAACGCATTCGGTGCACGCTGCAGCCGCGCCACCGGCGCCAGCCGTTGGAGCGCAGCTACGACGCCGTCGTCGTCACCACCGGGCCGGCCCATGGCGGCATTCTCGAAACCCAGCCCTGGCTCTCGGCGCTCGCGGCAAGCGGCCACCTGTCGCTCGATCCCACGGGCCTCGGCCTTGCCTGCACCGAGCGCTCGGAGGCGATCGGCCCGTCGGGGACCGCGGACCCTTCGCTATTGATCTCCGGTCCCTTGGCGCGCGGTACCTTCGGCGAGCTGATGGGGCTGCCGCAGGTCACCGAGCATGCTTTCTTCGTCGCGACCGAAATCGCCGCAAAGCTGCGGCTGGCTGTGTCGAATACGCATCCCGCCTGATTTTCCGTTTCGATGTCGCTCATCGGCTGTCCCCGGCGGTCGACTTCTGCTACGCACTCGGCAATCAGTGGCCCGCTGCCGGTGTTCGGGCGGCGATCGGAAATATCGAGATCATGTCGCAGACCGCTTCCACCCTTTCCGAAGCCTCGCCTTCCAATCGTCTCGCTCTTGCGGCGCTCGTTCTCGGCGGGGCGGCGATCGGCGGCTCGCCGATCTTCGTGCGGCTGTCCGAGGTTGGTCCGATGGCCACCGCCTTCTGGCGCGTAGCGCTGGCGCTGATCCCGATCTTCATCGTCTCGCTGCTGAAGAAGAATGCCGGGCCCAGACCGCAAAGCCTTGCCGACTTCGGCATGCTGGTTCTTCCGGGCGTCATGCTGGCGCTCGACCTTGCCGCCTGGCACCTTTCGCTGACCATGACCTCGGTCGCCAACGCGACGCTGCTTGCCAATCTCGCGCCCGTTTTCGTCACGCTGATCGCCGTCCTGTTTTTCAGGGCGAGAACCAGCGGCGTCTTCCTGTTGGGGCTGCTTCTGGCGCTTGCCGGGGTCGTTATTCTGAAAGGTGGTCCGGCAGGGCTGGGCAATGGCGATTTGAGCGGCGACGGCGCCGCGATGATCGCCGCCTTCTTCTATGCCTGCTATATCCTGGCGATCGGCAGGCTGCGCAGCCGGTTCGATACGATCCGCATCATGCTGTGGAGCACGGCATCGGCTGCCGTCTGCATCTTTCCGATAGCCTTCTTCTTCGAAGGCCAGATGCAGCCGGCGACCCTTTACGGCTGGTCGATCCTCTTCGGCCTCGCCTTCATCAGCCATGCCGGCGGCCAGGTGGCGATCACCTATGCGCTGGCCTATCTGCCGCCCGCTTTTTCATCGCTGACGCTGCTGCTTCAGCCGGTCGTCGCCGCGATCCTCGCCTGGGCGCTGCTCAATGAGGCGATAGGGACGATGCAGGCGCTGGGCGCCGCGGTGGTGCTTGCCGGCATCATGGTCGCCCGAGCGTCTCGCTCGTCGGCTTGACCGCTTGCTGCTCCAGCGGCGAGGGATCATCGCCCATTCTCTGGAGCAGCCATTTCTGGATGATCGGCACATCGGCATCACCGAGGTCGTGACCGCCCGGGATGACGTCGGAATCGACAGTGGCGCCCGAACTCTTCAGCCTGTCTTCGAGTTCGCTCGCATATTGGCCGTAGGCATCCGTCTTGCCGCTGATGACGAGCAGATCCGTACCCTTCAGATCGGCATGCGGATAGTCGCTGAGTACAGGCATGGAGCGCAGCAGCACCGCCTTGTGAACGAGATTCGGGTGCAGGTAGAGCAGCGAGTTCAAAAGGTTGGCGCCGTTGGAATAGCCAACATAGACGATCTTCTTGGGGTCGAGCCCGTAGGATTTGACGGCGCCGTCGATGAAGGCTGCAAAGGCTTCGGCCTCAGTCTTGATGTCGTTCTGGTCGAAGGAGAAGGGTGTAATGCGCTTGTACCAGCGCGGAAAACCCTCTTCCGTGGCACGGCCCCGCACGCCCATGAGGGTTGCGCGCGGCGCCGCCTTGTTCAGCAGCGGCATCAGCGTCGTCTCATTGCCGCCCGAGCCGTGCAGCAGCACGAAGACGCTGCCGTCGGGATTCGGCGGCGTGTAGAAGCGATGGACGAACGGCAGCTCGCGATAATTGATGCGCGGTTGGCCGGGCATCGAAAATTGCGGCAGCACTACCTTCAGCTCGTCGAGATTGGTGATCGCGTCGGGCGGCGCGAAAAGCTTCGTTCCGAGTGCAGCGCGCTCTTCGTCGACGGTCATGCCCGGCTTGTCGGTCGCAAGCTCGACCAGCGTGCCACCCGGCTCGCGGGCATAGAGCGAACGGAAATATTTGCGGTCATGCATGTTGGTCGGCGACGCATTGGTCGCCTCCAGGGCCTTGCCGACCGACAGCAGCGTCTCCTCGTCCGGGGCGCGGAAGGCGACGTGATCGACGGTGCCGGTGCCGGGCGCCCCGGACCAGAAGCCGCGTGCATCGCGCACGTCGATAATGTCGCCCGATTGCGAAACCAGCCTGTCGATCGTGCCGCGATTGGCCTGGAAGCGGTAACCGAAATGGCTCTCGAGAAAGCTCCGGCTTTCGTCAGGCTTTTCCGTCAACATGGTTGCACCGCGCACGCGCTGGACTGCATGTTCGACCGGGATCGAGGCACCGTCCCAGGCGGCCGGCGATGTGAGGTTCTTGGCGCCTGCGAGCTTGAGGATGATATTGTCGGGATCTTTCAGCCTGAGAACAGGCTCGCCGAATTCGTCGGTCGGCCCCTCCGAGCGCAGGCCGAAGCTCATGGCGCGCGTCAGCCAGTAGCCAATGCTCGCCGGATCGATCGCCAGCGAAATCTCGCTGATCTGGCCGTAGCCCGCCCGGCCGGGGGCGCCGTCTTCCCAGACGAGGAAGGTGAGCAGCGAACCCGGCGTTCCCGCCGCATCGCCATAGAGGAGATGAAGCTGCATCACATCTTCGTAACCGGCCGTCTGCTTGACGAGCCGCATGCCGAGAAAGCCGGCGTAAAAATCCACGTTCGCCTGCACCTTGCGGGTGATGGCCGTCACGTGATGTATGCCTGATACCATCGAGAGCAGTCCTGATTGAAGCGGCGTCGTCAGGAGCGCGAGTATGAAAGTTGCAAAGATCATACCGTTGCCAATGACCACCGCTTAGTTTTGTTCCGCACAAAGCGCAAGCGAATCGCCGCGCTGCAGCAGCTCCAAATGATCAACGTCTTCGAGGGCCTCTTCCAGTTGCTGCAGGGTGGGGGGCTTGACCATATAGGCGCGCGCGCCGAGATTTCTGGCCCGCTGCATGTCGGTCTCGTCGCTCGAGGTGCTGAGAATGCAGACGGGAATCCGTTTCAGTCGGGCGTCGGCCGACAGTGCGTTCAGCACCTCGAAGCCGTCCATGATCGGCATGTTGATGTCGAGCAGCATCAGGTCGATCTGCGGCAGGTCGGCGATGTCGGCGCGCTCCTCGAGCAGCCGCATCGCCTCGCGTCCGTTGGTGGCGATATGCAGGTTGAAGGTCACCTTCTCCCGCCGCATCAGCTTGATTTTCAGGATCTGGATGTCGGCCGGGCTGTCTTCGACGAGCAGCACTTCGGCAAGCCTGCCGGAACCTTCGCCCGGCTGCTCCGCAGGCTTTGCGCTGGGCGTAACAGCCGATGCGGCCGGCGGCGCGGGCCGCGCCGCGGCGAGCGGTATTTCGACGATGAAGCTGGCGCCGGGCCCCTTCTCCGGTTCGCACCAGATCGCGCCGCCATGCAGCTGCGCGATGCGGCGGCAGATCGCAAGGCCGAGCCCGGTGCCCTCGATGCCGCGGCCGACCAGCCGCTTGAACGGTTGGAAGATCAGCTCGCGGTGCTGCGGATCGATGCCCGGTCCGTTGTCGCGCACCGTCAGGCGGCAGGTATCGCCCTGCGCTTCGCCCGAGATCGTCACCTCCGGAGCTTTTTGATCACAATAGCGGATGGCATTGGACACCAGGTTCTGCAGAAGCTGGGCCAGCAGCGTCGCATCGCCCATGACCTCCGGCAGCGCCCCGCGAATGATCACGGCCCCGCGGCTCTCCATCTGCAGGCGCAGATTGTCCTCCACTTGGTTGAGCACATCGGACAGCGAGACCGGCGTCAGCTCCGGCCCGCCATAGGCTTCGAGCTTGGTGAAGCCCGAGACCTTGACGATCAGGTCTTCCATGTGGTCGGCGGCGCTCAGCACGTAATCGAGCAGTTCCCGGTCTTCGGCCGGAAGTGCTGCGGAACCGTGCAGGATGCGGCTGAAGGATTTGATCGTCCTGAGCGGCTCCTTCAGATCATGGGCCATGGCGCGGGTGAAGATCTCGAGCGATTGCCGCTTCTGCTCCAGCTGTGCTTCCAGCATGCCGTGCATGATGGCGTTCTGGATGCAGCGATGCAGCGTTTCGGGCGAAAGCGAATCCTTGGTAAGATAGTCGCGCGCGCCGGCCTTCATCACTTCGACGGCGACGGTCTCGCTGCCCTGGCCGGTCAGCATGATGACATTGGCGACAGGATCGTCCTCCAATATATCGGCCAGCACGCCGAGCCCGTCGCGCCCGGGCAGCGAATAATCGAGCAGGATGCAGTCCGGCCGCTTGCGCCCGTTCAGCGCACGGCCCTCTTCGCCGGTCTCCGCCTCGACGACGGTGTAGGCGGTGCTGGAGACGCGGCCCAATATGCGACGATAGACCTCGCGATCGTCGATATTGTCGTCGATGATGAGAATGCAGCAGCCTTCCGCCAAACCGTCAGTCCTCGAGCGGAAGGATTGCGATTTCGAACCAGTATTCCTTCAGCCGCTGGATCGCGGCGAAGAGGCCGTCGAGATCGACCGGCTTCTGCACATAGGTGTTGGCGCCGAGCGCATAGCAGCCTTCGATGTCGCGCTCGTCGTCGGAGGTCGTCAGGATCACCACCGGAATCTTGCGCCAGCCGTCATTCGACTTGATCGCCTCCAGCGTCTTGCGGCCGTCAAGCCCGGGCATGTTGAGATCGAGCAGGATCAGCCCGGGTTTCGGCACCATCGTCGCGAGCATGTCGAGCGCCTCCTGCCCGGAGGCCGCCCAGCGGATCGAGTTGCGCAGGTTGGTGCGCTTGAAGGCGCGCATCGTCGCTTCGAAATCGTCTTCGCTGTCTTCGACGATGAGGATCGGTTGCGTGTCACGCTGCTGCATTCTGCCCCTCGCGCTTTTTTCCCAGGGTGAAATAGAATGTGGTGCCGGCGCCGACTTCGGATTCCAGCCAGATATCGCCGTGGTGCCGCGCGATGATCTTGCGGACGAAGGTGAGGCCTGCTCCGGTCCCGTCGTCGGAATCCTGCGACTTTTCGAGACGTTTGAAAATGCGGAAAATATCCTCATGGAATTCCTGGGGTATGCCTTTGCCGTTATCCCTAACGAAAAACACGTTGCGAGCAACCGTGCCGTCCTCGCCGACATAGCGTTCGAGATAGCCGATCGAGACCAGCGGCGCCGGCTTGTCGTTGTATTTGATCGCGTTGGTGATGAGATTACGGAACACTTCGGTCAGCCGCGGCGCGTCGCAGACCACGTCCGGCAGCCGGCCGTCGATGACGACCTTGGCATGCCGCTCCTCCAGCAGGAGCTCCATCGTCGCCACCACATCCTTGACGATCAGACCGATATCGGCGCGTTTGACCGCCAGCTGCTGTCGCCCGAGCCGGGAGAAGTAAAGCAGGTCGTTGACGAGTTTCTCCATGCGTTGGCTGAGACGCACCAGACGGTTCAGCCGGCGCACGCCGTCATCGTCGAGCTTGTCCTCATAGTCTTCGAGGAGAAAGCGGGAATGGTTGTGCAGGCCGCGCAGCGGCTCCTTCAGATCATGCGAGGCGATGTAGGCGAATTCATCGAGGTCGTGGTTGCTGCGCTCGAGTTCGGCGGTATAGGCCTCGAGCTGGGCAAGCGTCGTTTTCATCCGCTCTTCCTGCCGGGCGCGCTCGCTGATGTCGCGAACGATGCCGACGAAGGTCTTTGTCTCACCGCTGACGACGACGCTGATGGACACGTCGATCGGAAAGACGATGCCGTTCTTGCGCCGCCCGGAGACCATGCGCGTCGTGCCGATGATGCGCTCCTCGCCGGTCTTCCGGTAATGGGCGAGATAGCCGTCGTGCTCGGAATGATAGGGCTCCGGCATCAGCATCTTGATGTTCCGGCCGATCGTCTCCTGCGGGGAATAGCCGAACATGCTTTCGGCCGCCGGATTGAAACTCTTGATCGTTCCACGTTCGTCGATGACGATGACGGCATCGGGGGTGCTGCGCACCAATGCGCCGAAACGGATGCGTTCGGCCTCGAGATTGTGGTGGTTGCGCAGGAAATAGAAGACGAGGATCGCGATCAGCCACAGCGTGGCGGCGGTGATCGTGCGGTTGGCGATCTCCTGCCAGAAGCCCGCTTCGTCGTGCCGGACGGCGAGGAAGCCGAGCATCAGCAGCACGGTGCAGGCAAAGGCGAAGAAGAGCGGCGCATTCCTGTTGCCGAACCAGAGGGCCGTCAACACCAGCGGCACGTAGAGAATGCCGTTGGCAAGGCCAAGCGGGGTATAGAGATCGACAAGAAGGCCGGTGAAGCAGACCGCCGCCGGGATCCAGAGCGGGATCTGCGCCCGGTTTGCCGGCTGCAGCCACCAGGAGCGGGCAAGAAGGCCCGAGCCGAAGAACACCAGGCCGATCGCCGTATGCAGCGCCATCGCCGCATAGGGCCCCCAGCGGTAGCCCTGTTCGGCATCGGTGACATAGCCGGCGAGCGCGATCATGCCGAGCGTGATGACGACGTAGCTGGTCAGCTCCTGTACCACCTGGCTTTTCGACGTCTCGAGGTAGAGGGAGAGCAGCAGCGAAAAATTGGCGATCAGGAAAATCAATGCCGTGTTGGGGCCCATGCCGCCGCCGATCTCGGCGATGAAGTCGGGCGGAACCAAGAGGTGCGAGATCAGCATGTCGACATTGTGGAAGCGCCGCCCGAGCATGGCGATTTCCACGAGCCGGGCCGCCGCGATCGCCGCTGCAAACCCCGCCATGACCGTTGCCGCCGTGCGAAAGCGGCGGCCGGCCAGCGTCGAGGCGGCAAGCCCGACGCCGGAAAGCACGAAACAAAGGGCGGTGTTGAAAGCCATCGACGGGAAGCCGGGGATCAGCGAGATGACAATCGCGATCTGCAACAACCAGCCGGCCAGCGCACTGGCGCCGAGTAGCAACATCAGGCAGCCGACAGCAATCGCGAAGGCGCGGTAGCGCCGCCTTCGCTGATCCTGCAGGTCCACGTTGCCCTTATCCTGCACCCGTGTATCCTCCTTCGGTTCGCGCGGCCATTTTTTCCGAAATCGAGGAATACTCAATAGGCAGGCGAAGTCGCCGCCGCGCTTTTTGCGAAATGATTTTTCGATAAGATGGATCGAATTTTCGTGAAATCGCGATATCGTGAGGTCGAAGGACGGCGAGGTTCATCGAACAATATCCAAATCATGGTGCTGGATGCCTACCATCGTGTACGTCGACGACAGCAGGGATGATCTCTTCTATCTCGACTATATCCGCAAGAAGCAGCAGATAGACGTCGATCTGTTCTGTTTTTCGACAGCCGAGACGGCGCTCGAGGCGCTGAAGCAGCGCGTCGCCGAAGGCTGGGCTCCGCCGGAGCTGCTGATCGCCGATCTCTACATGCCGCTCGACAGCGGCATCGGTCTGGTGAGCAGGCTGCGCGGCGACGATCGGTTCAGCGCGATGCGGCTTGCGATCTGCAGCGGATCGGATGCCGATGAGGATCGCGCCCGCGCGCTCGAAGCCGGTGCCGATTTTTACCTCGAGAAGCCGCTTGACCTCGCCGCGATCGTTCTCAATCTTGAAGTGTAGGAAACGGCAAAAACCAATGGTGCGTTTCCTGGCGTTCGTCCGGGCGATATGAGAAACCGCAATTGACAAGGCCGAGTGTGCATCCCAAGATGCAACCGAAACGAAGCGGACGGAATTAAAAATAAGCGCTGAGAGAACCGAATGGACCCGCGTTCGCCGCCACGAACTTCAGCCAACCCCTTAGCTAAATGGGCCTATCGGCTCTCTCGCGCTTACGTCTGGCACTGCCTTCTCGCATTCATGGATGTTGAACGCGTGAAGATTTACGATACCCAGGTAAGAACTACTGCCCCTCAGTATAATCTGCCCGTGCATCACCTGTAGTTGAGATAACTGATGATTTCCGCCTTGCGTACCGAAAGTCCCCGTTTCGATATCTCTCATCAACCGTCTCGCAATTTTTGTAGCTCTTCGCGTTTAGGACGTATATCCCAAGATTTGGGGATCGGGAGAGGAGAGGAAGATTGGGAATGAGCAATGCCGCGGCAACTCCTTTTCATGCCGGGCCGGAGCTGAGCCGGGCGATCAACCGCACCGATTTTTTCCGTCTGCTGAAAGCGGCGGCACAGCATTATCACTTCGACAATTTCGCGCTTGCCCGCATTTCCGAAGCTTCGGCTCCTTTCGGTGAACGCGATGTCGTCATTACCAATGTCCACGAGCGCCGCGTCGGCCTTTTCATCGCGACGTTGAAAGAGGCGCTCGGGACTGTCCGTGCAAAGAGCGCCCAGTTTCTGGCAACGCCGGTCCATGGCAGAAGTGCTGAGCCGGATACCTATCCTTCAGATCGCCTGTTCAACGAGTTCCGCAACGGCGTCTTCCTTTTCATTCCGCTGTTCACGCCGGAAGGGCGGCGATATTGCCTGGTGCTGAGCGGCGAGCGTGAAGAGCCGGATCAGGGCGAGCTCGCCGACCTGCTTCTCGATGCCATGCGGATTTTCGATAAGCTCTACGAGGAAATCCTGACGCCGGAAATGTCCGGACGGCTGACCCAGCGCGAATCGGAAATCGTCAAATGGACGAGCGAAGGCAAGACCTCGGCGGAAATCGCCATCATTCTTGGTCTTTCCGAGCACACGGTCAATTCGCACATCACTGCGGCCGCGCGCAAACTCGACGCGGTGAATCGCGTCCACATGGTGGCGATCGCCCTGAGAAACGGTTTGGTGTCGTGAACATGGACTTCGGGACTGGGGAAAAAGAGATGGCCAGCGAAACGGTCCGAAAGAATGCGGTAAAGGTTCTCTTTGTCGACGACGAGTTCATTGAATTCCGCGCGCTCAAGAAGAAGATCGCCGAGCTCTCCGAGCCGCTGGTCGAGGTCGAATATTCGCCGTCGATCGGCGACGCGCTGGAAAAGATCCGCGCTGCTCGCTTCGATCTCATCCTGCTCGACAACCGCCTTCTGCCCAATGCCGATTTCCGCGAAACGGTGCCGGAACTGCGCGGCATCGGCTATACCGGCCCGATCGGCGTCGTCTCGACTGATATATCGGGCGGCTATTTCCAAGAGTTTCCCGATTACGGCGTCGACTTCCGCATCGGCAAGGACGAGATCGACGCCCAGACGCTGCAGCACATCATCCGCGAATATGTGCACTATGACGTCCCGGATTTCTGGAAGGACGATTACAGCATTTAATGCATTCGCCCGGAAGCGTGCAGCGGTTCCGCAACGACATGCATAAAAACAAAGGGCTTTAGCCTCAGGCAATCGGGAGGCGGATGGTGAAGCGGCTGCCGCTTTCGTCCGAATGTTCGAGGCTGATATCCCCGCCAAGCGCCTTCAGAAGCTCCTGCACCGTCGTCAGGCCGAGGCCGGCGCCGGGGGCTGTCCCCGCCTTCGGCAGTTTCCAGAATGGCTCGAAGATCCGCTCCTGATAGGCGGGATCGATGCCGGTTCCATTGTCGGAAATCCGGATCAACCAGCTCTCCCCCTCCTGCTCCGCCGTGATCGCCACATGCGGCGGCGATGAACCGCGATAGGTGAGGGCGTTGGAAATGAGCTGCCTCAGCACCAGGCCGAACAGGGCAGGGTCGGTGCGAATGGAGGGCAGGCCCCGGCAGGCAAGCGTCGCGTCGCGCGCGCCTGTTTCATCGACCAGCTCGGGCCAGACATGTTCGGCCAGCGCCTGCAGGCTGACCTCTTCGGGCGTGACCTGAGGCGCCCCACCGGCAAGGCTCATCAATGCCTTGGTGAGCCGCTGCGCGGCTTGCGCCTTTTCCATGATCATCCTGAGGCTCTGAAGCTGTTCTCCGTCAAGCGTCTCCTCGAGATCGTCGAGCAGCAGTTCGGCATACATCGCGATATGGCGAAGCGGCGACTGCAGGTCGTGCGAGGCGGTGGCGAGAAAACGCTTGATGCGCTCTTCGTTGTCGCCGGTGGTTTCAAGCGGTCTCGTCGGGTTGGGTGACATCTGGCGGTTTCCCCGATCTGCTGCGTCCGTCGGGCGCCTTTTTCAAGGGCGCAGCGGACGCTGTAATATCTTGAATTGCTGCATAATTTTATCCTGGCAATAGGCAACAATAAAAACAGGGCGCCGGCTCTGCAACCGGCGCCCTGTTCAAGGATGCGTTAACAGCTGGTTTTCAGCCTGCCGATGTGCGCGAGCGGCCCTCTTCCGGCGGGATGATATCGACGCCCGCATCGGTTGCCGGCGCCTTGGCGTGGCGGCGGCGCCAGTCGCCGAGGAAGAGCAGGATGGGGGCGGCGATGAAGATCGACGAGGCGCCGGCCACCAGAATGCCGAACACCATCGGGATCGCGAAGCTCGATACGGCGCTGCCGCCCCAGATTGCCATCGGCACCAGCGCGAGGAAGGCCGTCGCATTGGTGTAAAGGCTTCGCGCCAGGGTCTCGTTGATCGACTTGTCGATGATCTCGCGCAGCGGCATCGACTTGTAGAGCCGCATATTTTCGCGCATGCGGTCATAGACGACGACCTTGTCGTTCACCGAGTAGCCGACCAGCGTTAGAATGGCGGCGATGGCCGTCAGATTGAAGTCGAGGCCGGTGATCGCGAAGAAGCCGATCGCCTTGGTGACGTCGAGCACTAGCGTGACAATGGCGCCGACGGCAAACGGCCATTCGAACCGCACCCAGATATAGATCAGCATCGCCAAGCTTGCGATCACTACCGACAGAATGCCGGCCGAGGCAAGCTCGCCGCTGACCTTCGGACCGATGACGTCGGTGCCTTCGACAGTGGCGGTCGGATCGATCCTGGCGACTTCAGCCTTCAGCTTGGTGACCGCCGCCGTCTGCGCCTCCTCGCCGCCCTCCTGGCGCTGCGCGCGTACGAGGATGCTGTTGTTGCCGCCGAAGGACTGCAGCGTGATTTCGCCGAGGCCGAGACTGTCCAGACCTTCGCGGAACTTCGCGAGATCGGCCGTCCCTTGGGTCTTGACGGACATCTGGATGCCGCCGCGGAAGTCGACGCCGTAGTTGAGGCCGGGATAGATGAAGAGTGCGACGGAGGCGATCGAAAGCAGCGCCGAAACGGTAACGCCGAAGAAACGCGCCTTCATGAACTGGATATGCTTGTCGTAAGGGCTGAAGGGGATCAACGGCCGGATGTTCAGCACCTTGAACTTGCGGCGGCGGGTAATCTCGATCATGGCGACGCGAACGAAGGCGACCGAGGTGAACATCGAGATGATCAGGCCGAGCGCCATGGTCACCGCAAAGCCGCGAACCGGCCCGGAACCGAAAAAGAACAGGATGCTCGCCGCGATCAGGGCCGTCATATTGCCGTCGATAATGGTCGAATAGGCACGGTTGAAGCCCGTATCGATGGCGGCAAAGGCGCCTCTGCCCTTGCGGGTCTCTTCACGGATGCGCTCATTGATGAGAACGTTCGCGTCGACCGCGAGGCCGATGCCGAGAACGACACCGGCAATACCCGGCAGCGTCAGTGTTGCGCCGACCAGCGTCAGCGCCGAGAGGGTCAGGATCGTGTGGATCAACAGCGCCACATTCGCCAGGATGCCCCAGGTGCCGTAAAGAACGAAGATGAAGACTGCGACAAGGACGAAGCCGACAATGCCGGAGTAGAGGCCCATCTTGATGGCGTCGGCGCCGAGATCGGCGCCGACGGTGCGCTCCTCGATAACAGTCAGCTTGGCGGGCAGGGCGCCGGCGCGCAGCATGGCGGCAAGCGTCGTGGCGCTGTCGGCCGAGAAGTTGCCGGATATCTGGCCGGAACCGCCGGTGATCGGCTCGCGGATGACGGGCGCGCTCAGCACCTTGTTGTCGAGGACAATGGCGAAGGGATTGCCGACGTTCTGCCGCGTAATCTCGGCAAAGCGGGTGGAGCCGGCGCTATCGAAGCGGAAGCTGACGATCGGTTCGCGCGTGTTCGGGTCGAAGCTGACGCGGGCATCCGAGAGGCGGTCGCCGGAGATCTCGACACGGTCGAGAACAGCATGGGTCCGGCCTTCGTCGTCCTGCATCATCGTGACGCCGGGGCCGGGCTGGTTGTTCGGCGACAGCATGTGGAACGACATCTTCGCCGTGGAGCCGAGAAGTTGGCGCAGCCGCGTCGGATCCTGCGCGCCGGGCAGCTGCACGAGCACGCGATTGGCGCCAATGCGCTGGATGGTCGGCTCGGAGACGCCGACCTGGTCGACGCGCTGGCGGATGACTTCCAGGCTCTGCTGGACGGCGTTGTCAACATTGGCGGAGATGCCGGCCGGCGAGAAGCCGATGGTGATGGTGGCGCCGTTGGCGGTGACGGCGAGATCCGCCTGGCCGGCGCTGAGGCCGGTGCTGATCGGGTTGGCGAGCGTCTTGAGTTCGGTGACGGCCGCATCGCTCTGCGCGGCATCGGCGAGCGTCACGACGATCTGATTCTGGCTGCGCACGACGGCCTTCGGCTGGATGCCCTTTTCGCGCAGCACGCGGCGCGCGTCCTGAAGCAGCGATTGCAGCCGCTCCTTGGTCAGGTCCGCCTCGTCGACTTCCAGAACGAGGTGGGAACCGCCGCGAAGGTCGAGGCCGAGCGACACCTGCTCATGCGGCAGCCATGCGGGGATGCGCTGGAGGACGGACTGCGGCAGGGCGTTCGGCAGGGCGATCAATAGGCCGATCACGATGATCACCGAATAGGTGAACACCAGCCAGGGTGAATTGCGCATGTTGTATTCCTTAGATAATCGAGGGCCGGCGCTCGGGCGCTGGCGGCATGTCGTCAATGCTCGGAAGCGCCGCTCGGCGCGATGTCAGGCGGCGGCCGGCGGTGCGCGCGGCTGATGGGCCCTGAAAACTGAAGCATGAAGCCGAGCTTCGAATGCCGGGAGAGGGGAGGCGCTGTTCCAGCCGGCGAAATCGAGAGCCGGGGCAGCGGCAAGGGCAGGCGACCCGGCGTCGTAGGCGGCCTGTTTCGGCGTAAGCTTGCGCTCGGCGGCAAGCACCCCACGTACCGCATCGCGCGCGCTCAGCTGCGGCGGCTGCGGATCGCGGCCGGACGAGGAAAGCGTGTTGACGGCGGTGGCCGGCGCGGTGATGAGATTGCCGCCGAAAAGCAGGCCGATATAGGCAAGGACGGCGAAGAGCAGGGAAGCAGCGATACGGTTCGTCAGACGGCGCTGGTCCAGCTCCATCTCCTCCGTCCCGGCGATGTCACTTCCGTATCGGCTCAAAAGCGCGCCAATCTTTCATTCTCTTTCCGGCGGAGGGTCATCCGTCGGGACAATTGTATCAGGCCCATGATCGTCTTCATAGGCCACACTCTCATGATGCACTTGAGCGAGCCGGTCAACCATGCCCAGTGCGATTTCGCGTTCGCCCATGATGACGGTGTCGGCGCCATATTGCTTCAGCGCATCGACGTCGGCGTCGGAATGGGCGCGGGCGACGATGAGAATGGATGGATTGGCGCTACGCGCCTGCTCGGCGATGCGGCAGGCTTCGAAGGTGTTCGGGATGGCGATGGCAATGCTGCGCGCCGCCGGCAGATTGGCGAGATCGAGCGTCTCCGTGGCCGCGGCATTGCCCATGAAAGCTTCGATGCCCTGGGCTTTCAGCTCGCCAATACGCGTGTCGGAATCCTCGATGACGAGGAAGGGCGTGCCCGCCGATTTCAGGTTCTGCCCGACGATTCTGCCGACCCGCCCGTAACCGACGACAATGGCGTGGCCGTGGAGGCCGCTCGGATGCACCTCGTCATCTTCAGCCGCCGCTTCTTCAGCGGGTGCCACAGCGGGTTCGGCTGCGCGCTCCTCACGTCTTGCCTCTTCGAGCAGCGGGCGCATGCGGTCGCAGAGGAAGAACAGCAGCGGATTGAGGATGATCGAGATGATGGCGCCGGCCAGGATCAGGTCGCGGCCTTCCTCCGGCAACAGTCCAAGGTCGACGCCGAGGGCGGCGAGGATGAAGGAGAATTCGCCGATCTGGCCGAGGCTCGCCGAAATCGTCAGCGCCGTGCCGAGCGGCCTCTTGAAGGCGAGCACGATCAGCAAGGCGGCGACCGATTTGCCGATGACGATGATGAAGAGGGTGGCGAGGATCAGCAGCGGCTTGTCGATCAGGATGTTCGGATCGAACAGCATGCCGACGGAGACGAAGAAGAGCACGGCGAAGGCATCGCGCAGCGGCAGGCTTTCCTGCGCGGCCCGATGGCTGAGCTCGCTTTCGGCCAGCACCATGCCGGCGAAGAAGGCGCCGAGCGCCAGCGACACGCCGAAGAGCTTGGCCGCGCCGAAGGCGACGCCGAGCGCGATCGCCAGTACGCCGAGCCGGAAGAGCTCGCGCGAGCCGGTATGGGCGATGCGATGCATCGCCCATGGAATGAGCTTGCGGCCGAAGATCAGCATCAGCGCCACGAACAGCGCCACCTTCACCAGCGTCATGGCGATCATGCCGCCAATGCCGAGATCGAGGCCGAACAGGCGGTTCAGCCCGGCCGAAAGCGGCTCGGCGGGAGCATGACCTTCGCCGCCGATGCCGGCTGCCGCCGGGATCAGCACCAGCGCCAGAACCATGGCAAGGTCCTCGACGATCAGCCAGCCGACGGCGATCCGGCCGCGCTCGGTCTCGACGAGGCGCCGCTCCTGCAGCGCCTTCAGCAGCACGACGGTGGAGGCAACCGAAAGCGCCAGGCCGAACACCAGGCTGCCGCCGGTCGGCCACCCCATGAGGGCGCCGAGCCCCCAGCCGAGCAATGTCGCAAAGGCGATCTGTGCGATGGCGCCGGGCAGCGCGATGCCGCGCACCGACATCAGGTCTTTCAGCGAGAAATGCAGTCCGACGCCGAACATCAGCAGGATAACGCCGATTTCGGCGAGCTCCGGCGCAAGGTTCTGGTCGGCCACGTAACCCGGCGTATGCGGCCCGACCAGCACGCCGGCGACCAGATAGCCGACGAGCGGCGGCATGCGCAGCTGATGGGCAAGTGCGCCGAAGATGAAAGCCAGCACGAGGCCGCCGACGATTGTCGAGATCAAGGGCGTATCGTGTGGCATCACTGTCTCCCGATCTGGAAATCCCGCGCTGAATATGACATATATGGTCTATATCAACCAATATGGGTGGCTTGAAATCATGGGTCAAGGCGCAAGGGCGACAATTCTCACGCCCGCTCTCTGCCGCGCGGCGCGTGGCCTGCTCGACTGGACCCAGACCGACCTGGCCGAAAGGGCTGCCGTCTCACGCAGCACCATCCGCGATTACGAGGGACGTCACCACGACATCCACCGCGCGACGGAGGCGCAGCTGCGCCTCGCCTTCGAAGAGGGCGGCGTCAGGTTCGTCGAAATCGAAGGCGCGGGCACTGGCCTTTGCCTTCCCGATCGGCCGGGTTAAACCGGACTCAGGGCGCCAGGCAGGTGGCCGAGACTTTGTAGATATAGAGCGTCTTGCCCTTGTAGTAGCCTGCGGTCGGCTGCCAGCTCTTCAGCACCTCGGGCGTTTCGGCCGCGCAGGCGAAGGGACCGTCCGTCAGGAAAAGCACCTTGCCGGCGGTCTCGGCGGGCAGGGCGAATTCCTGCTCGTAATAGCTCTCTGGAAGGTCTGCCGGCGCCCGCGCATAGATCCTGTAGGATGCGTCGCGCAGCGTATAGAAAAGATCGGCGACCATGTCGCGGTTGTTGGTGACGATGATGTCGGTGCCGGCCTGATCGGCGAGCGCTGCGGCCTCGCGGCTGACCTCGGCGCGGCCGAGATAGCGCTTCATCAATTCGTCGCCATTCGGCAGCAGCACCTGCTGCGGAAAGATCGTCGCCAGCGGAAACAGCAGGCTTGCCACGCCGTTGATGGTGAGCGACAGCCTGAGCCCCTTCGGCCACAGCCGATAAAGCAGCCAGACGGCGAGGATCGTCCCCGCGACATAGGCGGTCACGGCCCAGTTGGCATAGGCCTTGGCGACCGTCGCCTGCAGGGTGATCAGCGCCACCACCGGCATCGACAGCCAGACCAGCATCTTCTCGCGGTCGTCGCTCCGGCCCTTGATCATGCGGTAGACCGCCCAGAGGATCGAGAAGAAGATGATCGGCCCGACGACGCCGAACTGCGCGGCGAAGAATTCAAGCCCGCGGCGGAAATTGATGCCGAGGTCGCTCCAATGGGCGATATCCTGCGTATGGCGCACCGTCGTATTGTCGTGCTGCAGGTTCCACCAGAGGTTCGGCAAGGCAACGACCGCCGCGACCGCAACGGCGATGATGAAATCCCGGATGGCGATGCGCGCCGCCGGAATGAGGAGCAGGGCGAGTGCGCCGCCCGGAACGACGAACAGCACGGCATATTTCGTCAGGAAGGCGAGGCCGACCCCGAGGCCCATGACGAGCGCCAGCCCGACCGAGCGCCGCTGCGTCAGACCGAAATAGGCAATCAGCGCGATGGCGATGAAGAACAGCAGGATGACGTCGGTCGAGAAGAACACCGAGGAAAGCGCCACGCCGGGCAGCGTGATATAGGTGGCGCCCGTCCAGCCTTCGATCTCCGGCCCGCCGAACCGCTTCGCCACCTTCATCAGCACCAGTGCCGCCGCCATGTGGATCAATGGCCCGAGCAGCCTGATCCAATAGATGTCGTTGGAGCCGGAAAGCTCGGTCATCGCCCGGATGACCCAGGCGATCATCGGCGGCTTGGAGTAATAGCCGAGATCGAGATTCTGCGCCCAGAACCAGTATTGCGCCTCATCGACGAAAAGGTCCGTAGCATCGAAATAAAGCGTGACGACGCGCCAGAGCGTGAAGCCGAGAACGATGAGGAGACCAGATCTGGGGGACATGAACTTAAGTGTTCCGCTGACATGAAAGGCGCGAGTGCGATTACACCAAAGGCGCCGGACTGCCAACGGGGAAGGGCGTTAGAACACGCGAAGCATGCGGATGTCGCGGTTTGCCGCGAGGGAATCGAGCCGGGCGATTGCTGCCAGCACGCCCATTGCGATCAAGCAGGAACCCAATCCGAGAACAATCATTGCTCTGTCCTTGTCGACGTCATGTCTTGGTTGTCGGCCGGCATATAACACGGAGCTTGCGTGTGCCTTGTAGCAGCCGTGCAACTCTCCCGCAGTATTTCTCGCGAACTGCCTTGAATTGCTTCAAAAGCCGACGCCTGGACAGGCTTATTAACCTTCAGGCAAGGAATTAACCATAAACATTGGGTTACACGTCGGAATGGGAAGATCCACTCGTTCCCACCAGGCATGACGCCGTCCCGCCGTACCGGTTGATCCGGTATCCATCTCTTCAGACAGCTCCGAAACATAGCTGATCAGGGGGCTCGATCCGCCGGTTCTCACCGGTGGTGAGGACCGTCCCCACGCTTCGTGTTCATTGGATGCTGCGAAAGTTTTCAGCCGGGCTTTGCCCGGAATGTGGTCGGGGACAGGCATTGGGGCAGGACATGCCATCAGATCAGGCTCGTGGAGCGCAGGCAGGCAGCTTGCGCGACCGCCTGCGCTTTGCCGGTCTCGATGCCGATCAGTGCGAATTGGTGCGCCGCAACCGGCCGGCACTCGAAGCGCATCTGAAGGCAGGTCTCAGGGATCTCTTTCACAGGTTCCAGTCATTGCCCGACGCCTCGCGCAATTTCGAGAGCGAGCGCCAGGTTGAACGCCTGCATGATCTGCAGTCCTCGCATTGGGACGTGCTGACGGATGCCCGCTTCGACAGCCTCTATGCCGAGCGCGTCAAGGTTCTCTCCGATACCGAAAACAAGATGGGCCTCGACCCGCGCTGGCACGTCGCCGGTCACGGCGTCATGCTGGAGCACGTCCTTTCCGGCCTCGCCGAGGAGATCGCCGGCCGGCCGCTGCTGCCGTCGGCCAAGCGCCGCACTCGCGAAATCTCCGAACTGATGACGGCGATCATCCGCATCGTCATGGTCGATGTGGAAATCGCCGTGTCGCTCCGCTTCAATGCGCTGCGCGCCACCCAGCACCGCGCGCTTGCTGATCAGCGCGCCGATAATGAGGCCGAGATCGTCAGGATCTTCGGCGATGTCATTGAAGGCCTGGCCGCCCGCGATCTGACGCGGCGCGCCCCCGTCGACGCCGATGGCGCCTATGCCGGGATCGCCGCCGCGCTGAACGGCGCCTTGGATGGTCTCCAGGCCGAATTCGCCGACATCACCGCACGCACGGTCAAGGCTGAAGCGGCAACGGCTTCGCTTGCCGACCTGTCGCGGCAGTTCGCCGGCAGTGCGTCCGGCCAGGCCGACCGGCTGCAGCTTTCCGCCACCGCCCTTGCCGGCATTGCCGGCAGCGTACGTGACGGCGCCGCCGACAGCCGCGCCGCCGAGCAGGCGGCCGCCTCGACGCGCGCCGCCGTCGAGGAAAGCGGCGAGGTCGTCGGCCGCGCGATCAGCGCCATGGCCGATATCGAGCAGTCGGCCGAAAAAATCGGCCAGATCATCGGCGCGATCGACGAGATCGCCTTCCAGACCAATCTTCTGGCGCTGAATGCCGGCATCGAGGCGGCGCGCGCCGGTGATTCCGGCCGCGGTTTTGCCGTCGTCGCCCAGGAAGTCCGGGCACTGGCCCAGCGCTCGGCCGAAGCCGCCCGCGAAATCAAGACGCTGGTGACGACGACCAAGGCGCAGGTCGACGCCGGCGTGCAGATGGTCGGCCGTACGCAGGATTCGATCGGCAGCATCGTGCGCCAGGTCACCGACATCAATGCCGCCATTTCAGGCATTGCCACAAGGACCGGCGAACATGCCGCAAGCCTCGACGGCGTGGCTGCGGACGTCAAGGGTCTGGGCGCCGAGGTGGCCGATAGCGCCGGCCTGGCGGAGCGTTCGACGCAAGGCGCCGACCATCTCCACACCGTCATTCTCGAGCTCGGCCGCACGGTGCGCGATTTCCGCATCGCCCGCGAAAACGCCCATGCCGGCCGGCCGGCGCCGGTCCGCGTGGCGCCGTCGCCTGTCATCAACGCCGACGCCCGCGCGGCAGTGGTCGAGGACGAATATGAAAATGACGATTTTGGCCTTCCCCAGTCGCTCGCAAGCGTCGGAGGTGGGCGGAATGTTTACTAACCTATCGGATTATCGCCTCAGCTCATCTTTTCGGGCCGGGGACAAGGGGACAAGGACAAGCTGATGGTAGCAAAGAAGAGTGGCAAGAGGCTGAATTTGACAGCGGTGCTCGACCTCAACGAGGCTTCCGCCTTGCGTGAAAAACTCCTCTCGTTCAGGGGCAGCGGTCTTTCGATCGACGCATCCGGCGTTGAGCGGATCGGTGCTCTTTGCGCACAGGTCCTGATGTCCGCCGAGAAGACCTGGGCGCAGGACCAGCAGCCGTTCACCTTCTCCCAGGTGTCCGATGCATTTCAAAAAACCATGCAGCTGGTTGGCGTCAATATTGACCACCTGCTTGCCAAGGAGATTCGGCAATGAAGAAAAAAGTACTGACCGTGGATGATTCCCGCACCATCCGAAACATGCTGCTCGTGACCCTGAACAATGCCGGCTTCGAGACGATCCAGGCGGAAGACGGCGTCGAGGGTCTCGAAGTTCTCGAAGAGTCCAATCCTGACGTCATCGTCACCGACATCAACATGCCGCGCCTCGACGGTTTCGGCTTCATCGAAGGTGTCCGCCGCAACGAGAAATATCGGGCGATCCCGATCCTGGTCCTGACGACCGAGAGCGACGCGGAAAAGAAGAACCGCGCCCGCCAGGCCGGCGCCACGGGCTGGATCGTCAAGCCTTTCGACCCGGCCAAGCTGATCGATGCAATTGAGCGTGTAACCGCTTAAACCCAGGATTTGCTCCTATGGATATGAACGAAATCAAAGAGATCTTTTTCCAGGAGTGCGAGGAACAGCTCGCCGAGCTGGAATCCGGTCTTCTGAAAATGAACGATGGCGATCGCGATCCGGAAACCGTCAATGCGGTGTTCCGTGCCGTGCATTCGATCAAGGGGGGCGCCGGCGCCTTCGGCCTTGATGATCTGGTTGCCTTCGCCCATGTGTTCGAGACCACTCTCGATTGCGTTCGTTCCAACAAGCTCGAGCCGACCCAGGACGTCCTGAAGGTGATGCTGAAGTCGGCCGACGTGCTCGCCGACTTGACCAATGCCGCGCGCGACGGCGGCAGCGTCGATGAGAGCCGCAGCCGCGGCCTCGTCAAGGAGCTGGAAGCGCTGGCCAACGGTGAATTGCCTTCCCCCTCGGCCGCCGCTGAGGCGCCTGCGCCCAAGGCCGCGGCAAAGGCGGCCCCGGCCGCTCCGGCGCCGACCCCCAAACCCACCGATGACAGCGGCTTCCAGCCGATCCCCTTTTCCTTCGACGATTTCGGCGGCGACGAAGCGGCCTCCGACCTGCCGGCCTATGAAGTCACCTTCAAGCCGCGTTACGAGCTCTATTCCAAGGGCAATGACGCCACCCTGCTGCTGCGCGATCTCTCGCGCCTCGGTGAGATGACCATCTATTGCAATATGGATGAGCTGCCGGGCCTCGAGGAACTCGATCCGGAAGGCGCCTATTTCTTCTGGAACGTCACGATCAAGACGGACAAGGGCGAAGACGCCATCCGCACCGTCTTCGAATTCGCGGAATGGGATTGCGACCTGACGGTGAAGCCGGTCGAGGCAGCAAGCGCCGGCGCGGCCGGCAATGAGGAACTGCCGATGGTGCCGGTTCCCTTCGACCTGTCGATCCTCGACGAGACGGCCGCCGTGGAACAGGTTTCCGCCGCGCGGTCCGACGATGCGACGGCCGCCGTTGCCGCTGCCGAGACCGCATCCAACGTCACGCAGATGGCGGCAGCCGCCGCCCGCGTCGAGAAGAAGGAATCGGCCGCTGCCGCGGCCGCCGCGGCAAATGCCGCCGCCCAGAACAATGCCGCCGGCGCCGGCCAGACGATCCGCGTCGATCTCGACCGCGTCGACCGGCTCATCAACCTCGTCGGCGAACTGGTCATCAACCAGGCGATGCTGTCGCAGAGCGTCATCGAGAACGACACCACCGGGACCTCCTCGATCAACATGGGCCTCGAGGAGCTGCAGCAGCTCACCCGCGAGATCCAGGACTCGGTGATGGCGATCCGCGCCCAGCCGGTGAAGCCGGTCTTCCAGCGCATGTCGCGCATCGTCCGCGAAATCGCCGACATGACCGGCAAGTCGATCCGCCTGATCACCGAAGGTGAAAACACCGAAGTCGACAAGACGGTCATCGACAAGCTGGCCGAGCCGCTGACCCACATGATCCGCAATGCCGTCGACCACGGCATCGAGACGCCGGAAAAGCGCGCGGCCGCCGGCAAGAATACCGAAGGCACCGTCCGTCTCACCGCCAAGCATCGTTCCGGCCGCATCCTGATCGAGCTTGCCGACGACGGCGCCGGCATCAACCGCGAGAAGGTTCGCCAGAAGGCGATCGACAACGACCTGATCCCGGCAGACGCCAATCTTTCGGACGAGGAAATCGACAACCTGATCTTCCTGCCGGGCTTCTCGACCGCCGACAAGATCTCCGACATCTCCGGCCGCGGCGTCGGCATGGACGTCGTCAAGCGTTCGATCCAGGCGCTCGGCGGCCGCATCAACATCACGTCCAAGCCGGGCCACGGCTCGGTCTTCACCATGAGCCTGCCGCTGACGCTCGCCGTCCTCGACGGCATGGTGGTCACCGTCGCCGGCCAGACGCTGGTCGTACCGCTGACCGCGATCGTCGAAACCCTGCAGCCGGAAGCTGCGGCGATCCACTCCTTCGGCGCCAACCACCGGCTGATCTCGATCCGCAACTCTTTCTGCCCGCTGGTCGATGTCGGCCGCATCCTGAACTTCCGCGCGACCCAGGCCAATCCTGTGGAAGGCGTGGCGCTCCTGGTGGAATCCGAAGGCGGCGGCCAGCGCGCCCTGATGGTCGATGCCATCCAGGGGCAGCGTCAGGTGGTCATCAAGAGCCTGGAAGCCAACTACACCCACGTACCGGGCATTGCCGCCGCCACCATCCTCGGCGACGGCCGCGTGGCTCTGATCCTCGATGTCGACGCGGTTGTCGGCGCTTCGCGCGGCCAGTCGCTGAAAGCGGAAATGTCGTTAGCAGCAGTAGGGTAAGGCAATGTCGTACACCGTAAAAAGCCTGAGCGAAGGGGACCGCGAGCTGATCGCGTTCCGTATCGGCGATCAGGAATTTTGCGTGAACATCATGTCGGTTCGCGAAATCCGGGGCTGGACCCCGGCGACCGCGATGCCGCACTCGCCTGCCTATATGCTTGGTGTCATCAACTTGCGCGGCGCGGTGCTGCCGATCATCGATCTTGCCGCCCGCCTCGGCATGAAGCCGGCCGATCCGACCGCCCGTCATGTCATCATCGTCGCCCAGGTCCGCCGCAAGGTCGTCGGCCTGCTGGTCGATGCCGTGTCCGATATCCTGACGGTGACCGACGAGACCATCCAGCCGACCCCGGAGATCTCCTCCGAGATCGAGCGTCAATTCGCCCGCGGCATTCTCGCCATCGACAAACGTATGATCTGCCTGATCGAACTCGAATCCCTCTTCTCCGACACCGAAAGCGAAGCCGCATGAGTGCAATGGGCGCAAAAGATCAGAGGCAGGGGGCCGACGAGGTGCTAGCGAGCGGAGAATATCCGCTGACGCGCCGCGACCTCACGGAAATCGCCGCCATGATCTATTCGGATGCCGGCATCTTCCTCAACGAGACGAAGGCCTCGCTCGTCTATTCGCGCCTGTCGAAGCATATCCGCAATCTCGGCCTGTCCGGCTTCCGGGAATATTGCGAACTCGTCGCTTCGCCGGCGGGTGCGGCGGAGCGCCGCGAAATGCTGTCGCATCTGACGACCAACTTCACCCGCTTCTTCCGCGAAAACCATCATTTCGAGCATCTGCGCGATCATGTGCTGCCGGAGCTTCTGCAGCGGGCGAGGGCCGGCGGCAGAGTGCGCATCTGGTCGGCCGCTTCCTCCGACGGGCAGGAACCCTATTCGATCGCGCTCACCGTGCTGTCGCTGATGCCGAACGTCGCCGACTACGACTTCAAGATCCTGGCGACCGACATCGACCCGAAGATCCTCGCGATCGCTCGCGCCGGCGCCTATGACGAAACCGCGCTCGAAACCGTGTCGCCCGCCATGCGCAAGCAATGGTTCAGCGAAGTCGAGGTGCAGGGCCGACGGAAATTTCAGGTCGACGACCGCGTCAAGCGGCTGATCACCTATAACGAGCTGAACCTGATGGCGCAGTGGCCGTTCAAGGGCAAGTTCGACGTCATCTTCTGCCGCAACGTCGTCATCTATTTCGACGAGCCGACGCAGATGAAGATCTGGCAGCGTTTCGCCGGTCTGCTGCCGGAAGGCGGCCATCTCTATATCGGCCATTCCGAGCGCGTGTCCGGCGAGGCGAAACACGTCTTCGACAATATCGGCATCACGACCTATCGCTACGCGGCCAAGGGTCTCGGGAGGAAGGCATGAGCGCGCCGGCAAGGGTTCTCGTTGTTGACGACTCGCCGACGATGCGCGGTCTGATCACCGCCGTCCTGAGTTCGGACCCCGAAGTCAACGTCATCGGCCAGGCCGGTGACGCGCTGGAAGCGCGCGAGGCGATCAAGCGGCTGAACCCCGACGTCGTGACGCTCGACATCGAGATGCCGAACATGAACGGCCTCGATTTTCTCGAAAAGATCATGACGTTGCGCCCGATGCCGGTCATCATGGTGTCCACGATGACCCATCGCGGCGCCGAGGCGACGCTTGCAGCACTTGAGATCGGAGCTTTCGATTGCGTCGGCAAGCCGGGTCCCGGCGAACCCAGGCCCTTCGGCGACCTCGCCGAGAAGGTCAAGGCGGCCGCCCGCACGCAGCGCCAGTTTTCCCAACCGGCGGCTGCCGTCGCGCCGCCGCCCTCCGTCGCCGATTTCCGCGTCGGCCGCAAGATCGTCGCGATCGGCTCGTCGACGGGCGGCGTCGAGGCGCTGATTGCCGTGCTCCAGAAGTTCCCGGCCAATTGCCCGCCGACGGTCATCACCCAGCACATGCCGCCGACCTTCACCAAGAGCTTCGCCGAACGGCTGAACCGCCTCTGCGCGCCGGTGGTGCAGGAAGCGACCGACGGCGCCCGCCTGGAAATCGGCAAGATCTATCTGGCGCCCGGAGGCGAACGTCATCTCCAGGTCACCGGCGCTACGGCGCCGTGCTGCCGCCTCGTCGACCGCGCCCCGGTCAACGGTCACCGCCCCTCGGTGGACGTGCTCTTTGATTCTGTTGCGGAACTGGCCGGCCGCAACGCCGTTGGCGTGATTCTGACCGGGATGGGCCGCGACGGCGCCGCCGGATTGTTGAAAATGCGTCACGCCGGCGCCAGAACCCTCGGCCAGAACGAAAAAACCTGTGTCGTTTACGGAATGCCAAGGGTTGCGCACGAACTTGGCGCCGTTGAGCAGCAGCTGCCACTGTCTGCCATCGGTGAGGAAATATTGAAAATGACAGCCGCCCGAAAGGAAGGGACCGAATAAAATGTCGATCGCGGAGAAAATCAAAGTTCTGATCGTCGATGATCAGGTAACGAGCCGGTTGCTGCTCAGCGACGCGCTGACACAGCTCGGTTTCAAGCAGATCACGTCGGCCGGCGACGGCGAACAGGGCATGAAGATCATGACCGAGCAGCCGCACCATCTGGTGATCTCGGACTTTAACATGCCGAAGATGGATGGCATCGGCTTCCTTCAGGCCGTGCGCACCAACCCGAACACCAAGAAGGCAGCCTTCATCATCCTCACCGCCCAGGGCGATCGCGCGCTGGTGCAGAAGGCCGCCCAGCTCGGCGCCAACAACGTGCTCGCCAAGCCGTTCACGATCGAGAAGATGAAAGCGGCCATCGAAGCCGTGTTTGGAGCCCTGAAATGATCACTGAGGGGGCAGCCCGCCGCGTGCACATTATTCAAGGCGAGTATAAGGTTCTGAGCGATCCGAATGCGGTCCTCTCGACCATTCTCGGCTCGTGCGTGGCTGCGTGCCTCAGAGACCCTGTCGCCGGCATCGGCGGCATGAACCACTTTCTGCTGCCCGGTTCGGCGACGTCGCCGACATCAGGCGGGGATGCCACGCGCTACGGCGTGCATCTGATGGAATTGCTGATCAACGGTCTCCTGAAGCAGGGCGCCCGGCGCGACCGGCTGGAGGCAAAGATCTTCGGCGGCGCCAAGACGATCTCGACCTTCTCCAACGTCGGTGAGCAGAACGCGACCTTCGCCATGCAGTTCCTGAGGGATGAAGGCATTCCGGTGGTCGGCTCGTCCACAGGTGGAGAGCATGGGCGCAAGCTCGAATATTGGCCGGTCTCCGGTCGTGCCCGGCAATATCCATTGACCGGCGCCGAAACCCAGAGAACCGTCGCTCTCGAGCAGCGTCCCGCCGCTCCGCAGAAGCCCGCCGAAACCAGTATCGAATTTTTTTGATGGCGAGGATTTTGATATGACATTTACTCCGGTAATGGAGCCGCCCGCGCCAGTGGAAGCGCTGAGCGACATCCTGATGCGCATCGTGTCCGAACTGCACGATGTCGCCTATCTGATCGAGCGCATCGAGCCGCAGCTTCTCGACCTCGGCGGCGCCGAAGTTCTGAATTCGCCTGACGCCATGAAGGTCATGCAGGGCATCGATCTGGCGGTGCAGAAATCGCGCGGCCTCGCCGAATTCATCGACACCATCACCGGCGAAATCCCGCTCGGCTGGACCGTCGACGTCGCAACCGCGCTCAGCCTCGTCAAGCTGGCGGAGATGCAGAAGGCGCTGGGCGGCGCGACCCGCCACGGCCATTCCCAGCCGCTGAGCAAGGCGGCCGGCGACTTCGATTTCTTCTAACGCGCGCTATCCTACAGCGTCGCTTCTCCCGCATTGGGCCTTCGTTTCACCGAGGTCGTTCTCGCAAAATCGCTGCATGACGGGCTTGAGCCTTTCGCTCTCGCGCGCTCTTGACGAAACGCTCGCACAAGTTTCGCCGATTATTCGTCAGATGAGGCAATAAGCCTGCTTTGTCTTTGACGGATCGTGCGAGAACAGAATGAATCTGTTAAATCAATTAGTTCAGATCTTTAAGAACTTTGGTGCCCTGGGCCGGACGCGCCTGATGATTCTGGGTGGCGTCGGCGCCGTTTCCATTGCAATCGTCCTTGCGGCTGCCCTTTTCGTCAACAAACCGGCTCAGGAAACGCTCTACGTCGGTCTCGACGCTCCCGATCTCAACCAGATCAGCATGGCGCTTGCCGAAGCCAACGTCGATTTCCAGGTCGGCACGGACGGCACCAGCATCACCGTCCCGGCGGGCATGACGGGCAAGGCCCGCCTGTTGCTTGCCGAGCGCGGCCT
This sequence comes from Rhizobium croatiense, assembly GCF_019793465.1. Lineage (GTDB taxonomy): Bacteria > Pseudomonadota > Alphaproteobacteria > Rhizobiales > Rhizobiaceae > Rhizobium > Rhizobium croatiense. The sequence goes on from NZ_JAILYJ010000003.1 coordinate 103,999, forward strand.
GCCGAACAGCGCCAATGCCGGTTATGAACTCTTCGACAATGTCGGCTCGCTCGGCCTGACCTCCTTCATGCAGGAAGTGACGCGGGTTCGCGCGCTGGAAGGCGAAATCGCCCGCACCATCCAGTCGATCTCGGGCATAACAGCCGCGCGCGTCCATATCGTCATGCCGGAGGTCGGGAACTTCCGCAAGGCGGAGCAGAAACCGACGGCCTCCGTCATGATCCGCGCCAGTGCGGCCACCGGGCGCGGCGCTGCGACTTCGATCCGCCACCTCGTCGCCTCGGCCGTGCCGGGGCTCGACGTCGATGACGTGACGATTCTCGATTCCGCCGGCCAACTGCTCGCGTCCGGCGACGAGGCGAGCAACAGCTCTCTGAACCGCTCGCTCAACATCGTCCAGAACGTTCAGCAGGAAGTCGAATCCAACATCGACAAGGCGCTCGCACCCTTCCTCGGCATGGACAACTTCCGCTCCAGCGTCACCGCCGACTTGAATACCGACGCCCAGCAGATCCAGGAAACGACCTACGATCCCGAATCCAAGGTCGAACGCTCGGTGCGCTCGACGAAGGAAGCCCAGCAGTCGCAACAGAAGCAGTCCGACAGTGCGACGACGGTCGAACAGAACATTCCGCAGGCAGCCCCCGACGCCGGCGGCGCCAGCGGCCCGGAATCGCAGGACAAGTCCGACAAGCGCGAAGAGCAGACCAACTACGAAATCAACAGCAAGACGACGGCGACGACCCGCAACAGCTATAAGGTCGAAAAGCTGTCGATCGCCGTGGTGGTCAACAAGGGCCGCATCGCCAAGATGGTCGGCGAGCCTGCCGATCAGGCCAAGGTCGACGCCTATCTCGCCGAAATGCAGAAGATCGTCGCTTCGGCCGCCGGCATCGACGCCAAGCGCGGCGACGTCGTCACCGTCACGGCCATGGACTTCCTCGAAAATCAGCTGCTCGAAGACGCCACCGGCGGTGTCCGGGTCATGGACATGCTGAGCCGCAATCTTGCCGGCATCATCAACTCGCTCGCCTTCGTCGCGGTCGCCTTCGTGGTGGTCTGGATGGGCCTGCGTCCGCTGGTCCGCAGCGTCAGCGGCAACGGTGCGGGCGCGGTTCTCGGCGACGCCACGCCGGAAGCGGCCGGCCTCGAGCTTCCGGACTTCGCGCCGGCGGCAGGCGCGCCCGGAGGCGCTCTCATGGATGGCTTCGGATCCGACTTCGGCTTCGACAGCACCGAGGATCTGCTCAGCCTCGGCGACGACGACGGCAACTTCAACCGCCGTGTCAAGGAAGGCCCGGAACGCAAGCTCTCCCGCATGGTCGAGATCAACGAGGAACGCGCCGCGAAAATTCTCCGGAAATGGGCAATCGACGAGGCAGCATAAGAAAGGGCCGGGAAACCGGCCTTTTTCACGTTCGTGCCGGGCTTTCCCGGTCAGGGGCTTGCCGGTCCCCGCAAAGGTCGGTAAGGCGCGTTCAGCGAGTTGGATAAGGCTGCTGAGCTCACTCGCGTAAAACGCGAATCAAGTTGCGGTACAGCCAGAATCACCGTAGCCTCGACCATGTCTTAAGAGGCATGATCGGCATTCGAATCAGGGCATGGACGGCGGCGAAAGTAAATCCCTAGAAGTCGGAGATGGTACTTTACATCGGCTGGCTTACCCTTGGGTGATTCGAAATGGGATTCCCGCGGGACATGAATTGAATCCTTTACAGAAAAATTGCCGTTGCACCGAGTGTGATCGTTTCTCAGCCGCAGGACGTTGCCAATGGATATGAACATATTTCAGGCAAGCAAAGGCGAGAGGCAGATGATAAATTTCGCAAGCGCAGTGGCGCCGGCTCTGTTGCCGCGCGATGAGCTGATCCAGCGGCTGCACAGTGTCGCCAGTACTGGCAGGTTGCAGCCCGGTTTGCGCGCCCTGACGGAATATGTCGGCGCCTCGCACTATCTCCTGGCGCGTTGTGATCTCATTCAGGAAAGCGGCCTCGATTTCGTCGTCTCCTCGGATTGGCCCTTCGACCTGGTCAAGGACATCGCCAACAATCTCGTCAGCGGCTATGCCCGCTCCACCGAGCTGGAAAAATGCATGCAGGTCTTCCAGCCGAATTTTGCGCTGCTGCCAGAGAGCGCCGACGTGCCGGAGGGCGCCAGCCGCCAATATTGTTCATTGACCTTCAATGTCGGCCGCTCGCGGCTGGCCTTGATGTTCCTGTTCGGCGAAGGGTTCATCCTGTCGCCGGAGCGGCTGCGGGATGTCGGCCTGCTTGCCGGCTATGTCGCGAGCTTCCTGCGTTGCGGCGGCGCCAGGGTCGACCGCGATTTCGAACTGACCGACCGCGAGCTGGAATGCCTGTTCTGGATCGCCGAGGGCAAGACCAGCGACGAGATCGCGATGATCCTCGGAATCTCCCGCAACACGATCAACAACTACATCACCAGCGTGATGCGCAAGACGGCGACCAAGACCCGGTCGGAGGCCATTGCTTTCGCTGTCCGCAACAATCTCGTATAGGGGGATCCATGGGGCATCCATCAAGCAGGCTGATGAACGGCGCCGATCCGCTACGCATGGTGCGGGTGAACAGGGTTTCCAGCCGGTCCGATCTTTTTCCGCGGCTGATCGCGATGCAGAAACTCGCCGATGCTCAGGGCTTCGCGATCTATCGCGTCAGCGGCTCCGGCCTGCCGGCAAAGCAGCGCCTCGTCTGCGAGCTCGAGAACTGGGGATCTTCCAATGCCGGTTTCGGCAAGGCCTTCACGGATGCTTATGGCGATATCCTCCTCGATCATATCGAAAAGTCACTGCTGCCGCTTTCATGGGCCGGTGCTCACGACCGGGCGGCTCCCGGCCCGGCCGACTTCGCGCCGTTCATGACGCGCCTGAAGGACGGCATCCTGCCTTTTTCCGGCCTTGCCTTTCCGGTGCGGCTCGGCGCCGTCGGCAATGGCTTCATCCTGTTTACCGGCGATGATATCGATCTTTCGAGCGACATGATCGTCGAGCTGCACGGCCGCTGCTGCCATATCATGATGGACTTGCTCTCGCTCGACGAACGCCGCACGGGCGCCGCCGAGGCGCTGAGCGAGCGCGAAATCGCCTGTCTTCAGCTTGCCGGCGACGGTCGCATCAGCGAAGAGATCGCCGAAAAGCTCGGCCTGTCCGTGCACACGGTCAACGCCTATCTCGGCTCGGCGACGATCAAGCTCGATTCCGTCAACCGCATCCAGGCGATCGCCAAGGCGATCCGGCTCGGCTATATCAGCTGAGGCAGCGCCTGCCGCTTTTCACCAAAGACGGCGCAAAAGCTTGATTGATTGAGGGCTATCAGCTGGCGAGCGCGCGCGGTGGTTTCACGCTGTAGCGGGCTTGCCGAAGGCTCCTTTCCAGGAAGACGGTATTCTCGTCGGGGTCGGGAGAGGGATCCTGGAAGGCGATGTGATTGATTTCGATGCCGGCATGATCCTCGGCAAGGGTGAGCTGGGCATAGACGGTGACGCCGCGCGGCTTGATTTCCAGGTCGAGAACGACTTCCGGCTTGCCGCCCCACTCCAGCGTATAGTTTCCGCCCAGGCCGAAATTGACCGTGCCCGGGTGAAAGAAAAGCTCCGCGGCCGAAGCGACGAGATCGGCCAGATTGCCGTAATACTCGAAGCGCAGCAGTGAAATAAGGTCAGAGGCATCCAGAAGGCGCAGTTCGGTGGCGACCGGGCTGATCGCGTCTGCGAGGATCTTTTCACGCTGGGCAGAGTGGGGGCATTTTTTCATTCGGCTTATCTTACCCGTTTGTTCTTGGCGTCTGCGGCGTAAACCCTGTGTATGAGCTCCGCAACGGCCTTATAGAAGACTGACGGTATGACACTATCGACCGAGACTTGCGCAAACATGGAGCGCGCAAGCGGCGGATCTTCGAACACCGGGATGCCGTTCTGCTCGGCAATCTCCCTGATCTTCAGCGCAATGAGGTCCTGGCCCTTCGCCAGCACCACCGGGGCGTCGTTCTCCTCACGCGCGTAACGCAGCGCCACGGCGTAGTGCGTCGGGTTGGCGATGACGAGCGTTGCGCGGTGCACGTTGGCGATCATGCGCCGGCGCGCGCGGTCGCGCATCAGCGAGCGCTGCCGGCCTTTGACAAAGGGATCCCCCTGCGCCTGCTTGTTTTCTTCCTTCACCTCGTGGCGCGTCATCTTGAGTTCGGTGAACCAGTGATGGCGCGTCCAGAAAAAATCGGCGATCGCCACGATCGCAGTGGCGATCAGTATGACGATGATGATCTTGCGCATCGCCGTCATCATCCTGACGAGGATCGTCTGCGGATCGGAGAACATCGCGTCGATCGAGCCGAAATATTCGCTCCTCAGCACGAAGAACAGGATCACTCCGACGACGACGACCTTGAACAGCGACTTTCCGAACTCGACGAGGCCGGGCAGGCTGAAGAGCCGTGACCAGCCCTTGATCGGCGAGATGCGCGAGGCCTGCGGCCTGATGCGTTCCAGCACAGGCGTCGGCAGGTTCTGGAAGATCGACGAGGCGACGCCGAAGACCATGAGCAGGATGAAGGCAGGCGCCAGCAGCGCAGCGATTGCCCAGCCGAGCCGCACGAACAGCGCCAGGACATCCGGCCCCGTTTCGATCTTCCATTGATCGGGCTGCTCGAAGATATCGCGCAGCATTTCGCTCATGCGCCCGACGCTTTCGGGAAGGAAGAACACCAGATAGATGAAGGTGGCAAGGATGGTCGCGAAGATCGACAGTTCGCGCGAAAACGGCACATTGCCCTTTTCCGCGGCATCACTTTGCTTTTTCGCGGTCGGGGCTTCTGTTTTGCTGTCCTTGTCATCGTCTGCCAAGTCGCGGCCCTCCGTCAAAGTAACAGGTCGCAGCGAATGCATGCCACCCAAGGGCAGCGGTTTTGGGATGACGACATGCACCAAAACAAAGAGCTGTAGCGCGTCGCGAAAACCGGGTTTTCTGCGACACGCTATAGAGCGCGGCCTATCGATGAAGGGTAGTCGCCTGTTGCACGGTGATCAACAGCCGCCTTTTGGGCGGCCGGATTTGTCAACAGTCTCGGAAGATCAGGCCGCTGCCGAAGCGTCGCCTTCCTTCTCCTTGAGCTCGATCTGACCTGCGTTGGCCAGGCGAATCGCTTCCTGTGCCACGGCGCGCCGGGCAATGGCGATCTCGCGCGGATTGACCCCGCCCATGCCGCTCTGCAGATCCGATTCGATCATGCGGCGCTGGCGCGGGCTGATGGCGGAGAGAACCGATTCGCGGATCTCGGCCGGCGAGCCGCGCAGCGAGACGGTGAGCACATCCGTCGAGATGTCGTTGAGCAGCAGGACGCGGCTGCGCTGCGGCATGTACATGAGGTCCTCGAACAGGAAGATCTTCGGGCGGACCTTGTTGACGGATTCGCGGCTGATCGATTCGAGCGAGGTGAGCAGCGTGTCGACCTGCGGCTTGTCGAGCTCGTTCATGAGGTCGGCGACCTTCGTCGAGCCGGCGGCGTTGCGTTCTGCCTCGACCTCGGCAAGCAGCGTCATCACTTGGTTCTCAATGATCTGCGCAGCCTTCGGGCTGACCGTCTTCATGTTGACGGTTCGGTTCATGATGTCGGCGCGCCGGTTGTCGGGGAGCTGCAGCAGCACCTTGGCGCCGAAATTGGAGGGCATCATCGAAAGAATATAGGCGACGGTCTGCGGATGTTCACGCAGCAGGAACTGGGCGACGAATGTCGGCTCGGCCTCGCTGAGGCGGTCCCAGATGGAGGTTTCGTAGGCCTGGAAGGCCGTGCGGCGGCCGAGCAGGCTGTCGACCTCGTCGGGCGTCAGGCCTTCTTCCAGAATGGCCTCGATCGCCTTGGCATTGTCCATCAGTCCGGCGCCCTCGGTGAAGAGGTCCTCGAACTCGGAGACGAGCGACAGCAGTTCGTCCGGCGGAATGGCGCGCAGCGACTGGGCAGATGCGATAATGGTCTGCAGCTCGGCCTGGGTGAAATATTTCAACAGCCGGCCGGCGACGCCCTTTCCCATGGCGAGAAGGACCGCCGCCGCCTTTTCAGCCTGGGTCAACGGTTTCCCGGCTAGCGCGCCGCCGAAATCGTCAAAGTCCATCATGGTCTAACCTCTCCGTCCCCACAGGGATCAGGCTTTTTTTGTACTCAAAACTTCTATCAGTTTCACGCCGAATCGGGTGTCGTCATTATCAAGCACGGTGATCTCGCCGCGTGCAATTCTGCGGCCGTTCACCATGATCTCGACAGGTTCGCCGATTTTCTTGTCGAGAGCGATCGTCGCTCCTTCGTTGAGATTCATCAGGCCGGAGACCTGCATCCGGCTGGTGCCGAGCATGATCTGGACATCGATCGGAATGTCCATGATCAATTCGAAGTTCGAAGTCAGCGCGCTGCCGAGCGGCGCCGGCGACGCCTCGAACGAAGAGCTGTCGCCGAAATCCATGCCTGCAGCCGGGCTGGTATTGCCAGCGCCGAAATCGCCGCCGAAATCGTCGCCGCCGAAAGGGGAATCCAAAATCTCGCCGCCAAAGGCCGCCAGGTCCGTTCCTGCTCCGAAGGCATCATTCTCCAGGTCGCCGCCAAACTGCGACAGGTCGCCATCGGCATCCTGCTTCAGCACGCCGCGCAGATCGTCGATCGCCTGGTCGAGATCCGCTTCGCTGCCCGGCACATCCAGGGAGAGGTCGCTGTTCTGCTGTGTTTTCTTCGTAGCCATGAAATCACTATTCCAGTTGAAACTTGCCTCAAACTGCCTTTGCAGCCCAAAATCCAGAGAACCGACTAATTCATTAAATGACGGATGAGTTCGTCATCCGAGTTCATCGTATCCTTGACGCGGACCATGTAGTTTTCGCCTGAGCGCCCGAACTCGCAGATATACAATTCCTTGCTGTTGGCGCTGACCTCGACGCGCACCTCGCCGCTGTCGCGGAAGGGGATGACGTCGCCGACCATCAGCTTCGATATCGTCCGCAGCGTCAGGTCCTGCAGCCTGATCCTGGCCTCGAGCGTGACATGCGAGCGGCGGACCTGGTCGCCGAGCTGTTCGGTCCATTCCGGAGAGGCGCCGCCGGCCTGGCGCTTCGGCTTCGGCGGCGTCACCTTGGTCTTCAGCAGCGCCGTTTGCGGAACGATCAACGAGAATTCCGAAACGATGCCGGCGAGCGTGATCGACATGTTGATGGCGGCGGCGAATTCGTCCGGCTTGTCTTCTGCCGCCCGGGGGCGCGTGTCATGGGCGTGCGGGGCCGAAAGGCTTGGTTCGAAACCGCCCTGCGCGTTGACCGCCGAGCGCAGCACCTTGGCGATCTTGTCGAAGACCATGACCGCCAGATCGAGTTCGATGATCGAGAGCAGCCGGTCGGCCGGTTCCTCGATCGTATCGGCGGTGGCGCCGAGCAGGTGCTCCATCAGGGTGATGACGAAACCATTGCCGCAGGCAAGCGTGACGTTCTGCGACCAGTTGCGCAAGGTCGCATCGACGAGGGTGACGTTGGCGCTGAGGTCGTCGATCAGGTGGTTCTTGTAGCCGATCTCGCAGCCGAGATAGTTGACCGTCACATCGAGGCCGGTCTCGCTTTTGATGACATCGGGAAAGAACTCGCTATAGACCTCTCCGAAGGCGCTGCAGATCTTGGATACTCTGCCCCTGTCGCCAAGCCCGCCGGTCAGCTTGGCGAGAAGGGCAGGATCCATTGCCGGTTTGTCATGCGAAGCATCGCTCATGGTCATTTAAGCCGCCTTGTTTTCGCCGCCTGGGTTCATCATTTCCTGTTCGACTGCGTCGATGGACGGACGCTCGTAGGCCGAGATCGTCTTGCGGCCGTATTCGAGAGCCACCTGCGGCACCGAACCGTTCATATAGGCCAGCAGAGTTTGCTTGACGATGACGTAGAGGCGATGCTGCTTGTTGCGGACGACCTTGATCTGGGAGACCAGCGGCGAGCAGAGGCAGTAGGACAACAGGATGCCGAGGAAGGTGCCGACCAGCGCCGAGCCGATCAGGTGGCCGAGCACTTCGGGCGAATCGTTGATGTGGGCCATCGCCTTGATGACGCCGAGAACGGCCGCGACGATACCGATCGCCGGGAAAGAGTCGCCCATGATCTGGATCGCATGGTAGGGCTTCATCTTGTCGTGCATGATGGTATTGAGCTCTTCATCCATCAGCGCCTCGATTTCGTGGCTGCGCGCATTACCGATGATGATCAGGCGGACGTAATCGCAGATGAACGCCGTCAGTTCCTTGTTCTTCAGAACCGTAGGTGCCTGCTGGAAGATCGTCGATTCGGCCGGATTGTCGATATGGGCTTCGATTTCGTTTCGTGACTTGGTGCGCAGGTCACGCATCAGCGAATAGAGCACGCCGAGCGTGTCGAGATAATTGCGCTCCTTCGGCACGGCGTGCTTGAAGGCTTCCCCGAGCGCCTTGCCGGAATCCTTCACCACCTTCATCGGGTTGGCCATGATGAAGCTGCCGAGACCCGCGCCGCCGATGATGACGAATTCGAACGGCTGAAACAGTGCTTCCACGTGGCCGCCCATCGCCATGAAGCTGCCGATGACACAGCCGCAAGTCACTATAAATCCGATAATGATGTTCATCGTCAGCCCAATCTGAACGTTGCTTTTCTTTGAGACCGATAGGGTTTCTTCCTTGCGTGAGGCTGATGAAAGGCCGCATGCAGGCATTTCAGCGTGCCAGCTTCGCGCAAGCATCTTCCGTCAATCTGAAGGAGACGAATGGGTGTTCGCGCCCGTCTCTGAGATGCCGCCTCAGCGAAATTCCGGCCGAACCAGATCAGACGACGCCCGGCTTTTCGTTCCGTTCATCGCCAATGCTTGGAGCTTTCCGACATGCAATCCGGTCTTTACGTTTCTCTGTCGTCGCAGATGGCGCTCGAAAAGCGCCTGAACACCATCGCAGACAACATGGCCAATGTGAACACGACCGGTTTTCGCGCCACCGAGGTGAAGTTCGACGAGATGGTGGCGGCCACCAAGAACAAGCTGAACACCAAGGTTGCCTTCGTCTCCCAGGGCAATGATTATCTGAACGAGCAGAATGGCGAACTGCAACATACCGGCAACATGCTCGATTTCGCAGTCAAGGGCGATGCATGGTTCTCGCTCGATACGCCGGCCGGCCGCGTGCTGACGCGCGACGGCCGCTTCACGATCAAGGATACCGGCGAGCTCGTCTCGATCCGGGGATATCCGGTTCTCGACGCTGGCGGCGCGCCGATCCAGCTCGATACGAAAGCCGGCGAGCCGGCGGTCGGCACCGACGGCGTCATCTATCAGGCCGGCCGTCAGGTCGGATCGCTCGGGCTGTTCGAGGCCGATATCAGCAAGGGTTACCTGCGCTACGAAAACAGCGGCATCATGACCACCGATCAGCCGCGCGCCGTCGTCGACCGCTTCAATGTCGGCGTCGAGCAGGGATATCTGGAAAACTCCAACGTCAACGCCATGCGCGAGATCACCCAGCTGATCGAAGTCAACCGCGCCTTTGAAAGCATCTCGTCGCTGATGCGAGACAGCGAGGATTCGTTCAAGGAAGCCGTCCAGACGCTTGGGGGCAGCCGCTAATGCATGTCGCCCGAAAGTGTGCAGCGGTTTTGGGAGGACGACATGCATAGGAACAAAGACCGAAAATGCGTCGCATTTTCCGGTGGGATTGAAGCATGAGCACGCTACTGTCCGAGGACGGTCTTTCCCCGAAGCTGGCGCATCTGGCGGGTCTCGTCGAGCAATATGCATTGCCGGAGTTCGCGGTCGCCCATGGCGGTCGCGTGCAGACCATTGCCGCCGGCCACTACACCGTTCGCGGTCTTTCCCGCCATGTTCGTCTCGGCGAGTTCGTGGCGCATAAATCCGCCTCCGGCGTCCATCTCGGCGAAGTCGTTCGTGTCGAGCCGGAGCTGATCTACGTCTGCCCGATCGAACCGGGCGAGCCGATTGGCATCCATGATACCGTCATCCGCAAGGGCGCCTTCCGCATTTCGCCGTCCGACAGCTGGTGCGGGCGCACTATCAACTCGCTTTGCGAGCCGATCGACGGGCTCGGTCCGATCGTCGAGAGCCTCGATCGCCGCTCGATCTCCAATACCGCGCCGCCGTCGATGACCCGCCAGCGGGTCGGGACCGGCTTCAAGACCGGCGTGCGCGCGATCGACATCTTCTCGCCGCTCTGCCTCGGGCAGCGCCTCGGCATTTTCGCCGGATCGGGCGTCGGCAAGTCGACGCTTCTGTCCATGCTCGCCAGCGCCGACGCCTTCGACAAAGTTGTCATCGCACTCGTCGGCGAACGCGGCCGCGAGGTGCGCGAATTCATCGAGGATACGCTCGGCAGCAATATGAAGAAGGCGATCGCCGTCGTCGCGACCAGCGACGAGAGCCCGATGCTGCGCAAGATGGCGCCGCTGACGGCGATCACCATTGCCGAGCATTTCCGCGACAAGGGCGAGAACGTCCTCTTCATCGTCGACAGTGTCACCCGTTTCGCCCACGCGATCCGCGAGGTGGCAACCGCCTCCGGCGAGCCGCCGATCGCGCGCGGCTATCCCGCGTCGGTCTTCACCGAACTGCCGCGCCTGCTGGAGCGCGCCGGTCCAGGCCCCGAGGGCGCCGGCACGATCACCGCGATCATCTCGATCCTCGTCGACGGCGACAACCACAACGACCCGATCGCCGATTCGACGCGCGGCATCCTCGACGGCCATATCGTCCTGCAGCGCAGCCTCGCCGAAGAAGGGCGTTATCCGCCGATCGATCCGCTCGCCTCGATCTCGCGTCTTGCCCGCAAGGCCTGGACGCCGGACCAGGAAAAGCTGGTGTCGCGGCTGAAAGTGTTGATCCACCGCTTCGAGGAGACTCGAGACCTGCGCCTGATCGGCGGTTACCGCCAGGGCGCCGATCCCGATCTCGACATGGCGGTCAAGCAGGTGCCCATCATTTACGACGTCCTGAAACAGGCGCCGGGCGATCGTCAGTCGGTCGACGCCTTTGCCGACCTCGCCGGCGCGCTGAAGGCCGCAGCCGGCATGGGCAATCCGGGCGCACCCATCCAGAGGAGATAAACTTGGCTGAATTCGACGACGAACGCATCGCTTCGCTGAAGCAGCGCAGGAAGGGCGCCACGCTGGATCGGTTCCTCACTTACACCGGCCTGGCGCTTGCCGGCGCTTCGGCCTTTTTCCCCTGGTACGTCTTCTTCAACGCCGACAAGTTCGGCATCAACGTCGCCGCCAGCAGCAATTCGCGCGAACTCCCGGATTGGCCGGCCCGCAACGTCTTCAGCGTCTCGCCGCTGGCCATGGTCAACAAGAACGAGGCGGCCAAGAAAGTTCCGCCGGTCGATCCGCTGACGACGGCAACGGTCTCCGATCTCGGCAAAGCGCGTGATGGCGGCGACTTTCTGGAGGAGCAACCGTTCCCCGGCAAGTCTTCCTTCCGCCTGCTGCATGTCTCCAACGGCCGGGCGTTGATCGAGGATCCCTCGGGCATGTATGTGGTGCGCATCGGCTCGGTCCTGCCCGACGAAAGCCGCCTTGCGACGCTGGAGCAGCGGGACGGCAAGTGGGTGATCATCACTTCCAAGGGTGAGATCTACAAGAACGACTGAACCGCTTTGCAAAGGCCGAAGGCAACGGGGGCTCCGCCGCAGACCGGCAGGAGCCCTTTCTCTTATGCGGCCTGGCCGAAAGCGCCTCCAAGTCCGATTTCCGGTAAGTCCCACGCAAGATTACCGCACTAGGTTCGGGCTAGTAAAAACGGAGAGTTCTCATGCAACCGATCCAACTTTTCGACTTGGCTTCGCGACAGGCGGAATGGCTGACGATCCGTCAGCAGGTTGTTGCCGGCAATATCGCGAATGCCAATACCCCGAAATTCCGCGCCAAGGACGTCACGCCCTTTGACGCCGTGCTCGACAAGTCCGACATCGCCATGGCGCGCACCAATCCGGCGCACTTCAGCGGCAACGATCTCAGCGACAGCGGCGATATCGACGTCAAGGACGCCGCGCTCGACCAGGAGATCGGCATCCAGGAATCCGGCAACACCGTCGGACTGGCCGAAGAGCTTTCGAAGTCGGGCGACATCAAACGCCAGTACGATCTGAACACCTCGCTGGTCAGCTCCTTCAACCGCATGATGCTGATGACCGTCAGGAAGTAATTTCATGGATCCGCTTTCCGCCGCTATGAAAATTGCCGGTTCGGGGCTCGAGGCGCAATCGACGCGTCTGCGCATCGTCTCGGAAAACATCGCCAACGCCCGTTCGACCGGCGACACGCCCGGCGCCGATCCCTATCGCCGCAAGACGATCACCTTCGGTCAGCAGATGGACCGCGCGAGCGGCGTCGAGACGGTCAACGTCAAGAAGGTCGGCGTCGACGAAGGTGATTTCAGCACCGAATTCGACCCCAGCAACCCGGCTGCGGACCAGAAGGGCGTCGTCAAGCTGCCGAACGTCAACATCCTGGTCGAGATGGCCGACATGCGTGAAGCCAACCGCTCCTACGACGCCAACCTGCAGACCATCAAGCAGACCCGCGACCTCATCTCGTCCACGATCGATCTTCTGAAGAGCCAATAATAAATGATCAGCAGCGTCCAGAATGTCAGCAACCTTTCGATGACCCGTGCGCTCGGCGCCGTCGACACCGAAAATTCCGCCTCATCGTCCGCAACGACCATGCCGGGCACCGCAGGTGCGGGCAACGGCATGAGCTTCGCCTCCGTCATGGGCAACATGGCGACCGAGGCTGTCAACAGCCTGAAGGGCGCCGAAAGCATGTCCTTTGCCGGCATCAAGGGCACGGCGACGACCCGTGAAGTCGTCGATTCCATGCTCCAGGCCGAGCAGACGCTGCAGACTGCGATTGCCATCCGCGACAAGGTCGTCTCGGCCTTTCTCGAAGTCACCAAGATGCAGATGTAACTGATTTGAGGACGAACACATGAGAGCGCTCGCCATTGCAGCAACGGGCATGGATGCCCAGCAGACCAATCTGGAAGTCATCGCCAACAACATCGCCAACATCAACACCACAGGCTTCAAGCGCGCCCGCGCCGAGTTCACGGATCTGCTCTATCAGACCGAACGCGCCAAGGGTGTCGCCAACCGCGCCAACCAGGCCGTCGTTCCCGAAGGCGCCAATATCGGTCTCGGCGTTCAGACGTCTGCGGTGCGCAATCTGCATCTCCAGGGCGAACTTACCCAGACCGGCAACGATCTCGACATAGCGCTGATCGGCAAGGGCTTCTTCCAGATACAGTCGACCGACGGCACCACGCTCTATACCCGCGCCGGCGCCTTCAACAAGAACGACCAGGGCCAGCTCGTCACGATCGATGGCTATGAAGTCCTTCCCGGCATCACCATTCCGCAGGGTTCGACCGAACTGACTATCAGCCGCTCCGGCGAGGTCTCGGTCAAGCTGCCGGGCTCCACCGATACGACCGTGCTCGGCCAGCTGACCCTTGCCGACTTCGTCAACGAGGCGGGCCTGCAGCCGATCGGCGACAACCTCTTCCAGGAAACGGCCGCCTCCGGCGAGGCCGTCGTCGGCAATCCCGACGAGGAAGGCTTCGCCTACATGAAGCAGGGCTATCTGGAGTCCTCGAACGTCGATCCCGTGAAGGAAATCACCGAGCTGATATCGGCCCAGCGCGCTTACGAAATGAACTCCAAGGTGATCACCACCGCTGATGAAATGGCCTCCATCGTCAGCAAGAACCTGAAGTAAAGGGAAGGGCCGAAACATGATGTTTTGCCGGGCAGGACACATCTCGGGATGGGTAGCGGCAGCCATGATCGCAGTCGCGGGCATCGTCATGCCCGCAGGCGCCGACGCCGGCATGGGTTATGCCGTCGTCCCGACGACCATCATCTACCCCGGCGATACGTTGTCGGCCAGCCAGCTTCAGGAGGTCGAGGTCACCAACCCCAACCTTGCCGGCGATTTTGCCAAATCCATCTCCCAGGTCGAAGGCCTGGTCTCCAAGCGCACGCTGCTGCCGGGCCGCACGATTGCGGTTTCGGGTCTGCGCGAACCCTATACGGTGACGCGCGGCTCTTCGATCCGCCTGGTCTTCTCGCTCGGTGCGATGACCATCTCGGCCGCCGGCACGCCGCTCGAAGACGGCGCCACCGGGCAGCTCATCCGCGCGCGCAATATGGATTCCGGCGTCATCGTCAGCGGCACGGTGCTTGCCGACGGCACGGTCCATGTGAGGGCAAAATGAGATTGTTGTTCCGTTTCCTGACCCTTGCCGCGGTTCTCTCGATGAGCCTGGCCGAAGTCGCGCCCGCCTGGGCGCTGACCTCGCGCATCAAGGATATTGCCTCCCTCCAGGCCGGCCGCGACAATCAGCTGATCGGGTATGGCCTCATCGTCGGCCTGCAGGGCACCGGCGACGGATTCCGGTCGTCGCCCTTCACCGAGCAGTCGATGCGGGCGATGCTGCAGAATCTCGGCATCTCGACGCAGGGCGGCCAGTCCAGCGCCAAGAACACCGCCGCCGTGATGGTCACCGCCAACCTGCCGCCTTTCGCAAGCCCCGGCAGCCGGATTGACGTGACCGTGAGCTCGCTCGGCGATGCGACGTCGCTGCGCGGCGGCACGCTCGTCATGACCTCGCTTTCCGGTGCCGACGGCCAGATCTACGCCGTCGCGCAGGGCTCCGTCATCGTCTCCGGCTTTCAGGCGCAGGGCCAGGCGGCGACCGTGACCGAAGGTGTGACCACCGCCGGCCGCGTGCCGGGCGGCGCCATCATCGAACGCGAGCTGCCCTCCCGCTTCAAGGATGCGGTCAATCTCGTCCTGCAGCTGCGCAATCCCGACTTCTCGACGGCGATCCGTATTGCCGACATCGTCAACGGTTATGCCTCGACCCGCTTCGGCGGCCCGGTCGCCGAAGCCAAGGATTCGCAGGAAGTGGTGATCCAGAAGCCGCGCCAGGCCGATCTCACCCGGCTGATGGCCGATGTCGAAAACCTCATCGTCGAAACCGATACGCCGGCCAAGGTTGTCATCAACGAGCGCACCGGAACGATCGTCATCGGCTCCGATGTCCGCGTCTCGCCGGTCGCCGTCAGCTACGGCACTCTGACGGTCCAGGTGACCGAGACGCCGCAGATCATCCAGCCGGAACCCTTCTCGCGCGGCCGGACCGCGGTCCAGCCGCAGACCGACATCGCGGCTGAGCAGACCGGCGGACGCGTCGCCATCATCGACGGTCCCGACCTCAGGACCCTTGTCGCCGGCCTCAACAATATCGGCGTGAAACCGGATGGCATCATCGCCATTCTCCAGGGCATCAAATCGGCAGGCGCCCTGCAGGCGGAGCTTGTGCTGCAATGAAGACGATCTTGAACCCTGACCTGACGGTCCTGCAACTGCTGCGCCGGCTGGCGCTGCCGGCAGCAGGCCTCATCCTTCTGTCGATCCCAGGCGCCTTCGCGCAGCAGCACCCGGAGGGGGACATCACCTCCGAGGACGAGATCAGGCAGTTCTGCACCAACATCGCCGATCCCGCCCGCGACCAGCGCTACCTCCTGCAGAAGCAGGAACTGGAAAGGCTTCGCGCCGACATCGACGCCCGCATGGCGGAGATGGACAAGCGCAAGGCCGAATATCAGGACTGGCTGAAGCGGCGCGACGACTTCCTCAAGCAGGCGGAAGCCGGTCTCACCGAAATCTACAGGAAGATGAAGCCGGATGCGGCCGCACTCCAGCTGCAGGATATGAAGATCGAGGTGGCCTCCGCCGTGATCATGCGGCTCGGCCCGCGCCAGTCGAGCCTCATCCTCAACGAGATGGACCCGCAGAAAGCCGCCGTCATCGCCAGCGTCATCGCCAGTGCGTCCGATCCCAATACGTCGAAGGATCCTTCATGAACATGCGTTTCCCGGCCGCGATCGCCGCCCTCGCACTCCTAGCAGGCTGCCAGTCCCCGACGGCGGTCAGCGAGATCGGCCGCGCGCCCGCCATGAGCCCGATCGGCAGCGGCCTTGCCTATGGTCAGACGCCGCAGATGGCGCTCTATCCGAAGCAGCCGCGCGCCGTCGCGCAGGGTTATTCGCTGTGGAGCGATTCGCAGGCCGCGCTGTTCAAGGATGCGCGCGCGCTCAACGTCGGCGACATCCTGACCGTCGACATCCAGATCAACGACAAGGCCTCCTTCGACAATGAGACCAACCGCAGCCGCACGAATTCGAGCGGCATGAACTGGGACATCAACGCCCAGATCTTCGGTTGGACGCCTGAATCCAAGACCGACCTGACCTACGGTTCCGACACCAGCACCGACGGCAAGGGCAAGATCGAGCGCACCGACAAGCTCACCCTTCTGGTCGCGGCCGTCGTCACCGGCATTCTCGAAAACGGCAACCTCGTCATTTCGGGCTCGCAGGAGGTGCGCCTGAACCAGGAGCTGCGCATCCTGAACGTCGCCGGTATCGTGCGTCCGCAGGACGTCAACGCCGACAACCAGATCTCCTATGACAAGATCGCCGAAGCCCGCATCTCCTATGGCGGCCGCGGCCGGCTGATGGAAGTGCAGCAGCCGCCGCGCGGCCAGCAGGCCGTCGACCTTTTCTCGCCGCTTTGAGGCCGAACGACGATGGCAGACGCAGACATAAGCGCAGGTCAACCGAAGCAGAAATCCGGCCCGCTGATGACGATCATCGGCGTCGCCATCCTGACCTTGCTCGGCGCCGGCGGCGGCTGGGCGGTCGGCACGATCGTCGCGCCCGAGATCAAGGTCGCCACGGAGGCCGAACAGGCCAAGGAGGCCGAGGCCAAGAAGAAGGCCGAGGAAGGCCTGGCGCGCATCTCGACCGAGGCCAACAACGTCGTCCAGCTCGAACCGATCACCTCGAACCTCGCCTACCCCTCGGAAAACTGGGTGCGGCTGGAAGTCGCGCTGCTGTTCAACGGGCCGCCTGACGTCAAGGTTTCGGAGGATATTCACCAGGATATCCTCGCCTATATCAGGACCGTTTCCCTGCAGCAGATCGAGGGGCCGCGGGGCTTTCAATATCTCAAGGATGACATTCAGGAACGTGTTGACCTTCGTTCGCAAGGGCGGGTATCGAAGGTCATGTTCAGGACATTTGTCATCGAATGATTCGATTTATAATTTTCCTTGCCGCCATGATGGCGGTACCGGAACTGGCGGTGGCACAGCAGCTGCCGACTGATTTGTTGAATGTGCCGGTCGATGGCTCCGTCGCCGCCTGGATCATCCGCACCTTCGGCCTGCTGACCATCCTTTCGGTCGCGCCGGGCATCCTGATCATGGTGACGAGCTTCCCGCGCTTCATCATCGCTTTCTCGATCCTGCGCTCCGGCATGGGCCTCTCCTCGACGCCCTCCAACATGATCCTCTTGTCGCTGTCGCTGTTCATGACCTTCTACGTCATGTCTCCGACCTTCGATCAGGCTTGGCAGAACGGCGTGCAGCCGCTGCTTGCCAACCAGATCAACGAGACCGAGGCGGTCCAGCGTATCGGCGAACCCTTCCGCACCTTCATGGCGGCCAATACCCGCGACAAGGACCTGGCGCTGTTCGTCGATCTGGCGCGCGAACGCGGCCAGAATATCCAGACATCAGATCCGATCGATTACCGGGTGCTGATCCCCGCCTTCATGATTTCCGAGATCCGCCGCGGCTTCGAGATCGGCTTTCTCGTCGTGCTGCCGTTCCTCGTCATCGACCTCATCGTCGCAACCATCACCATGGCGATGGGCATGATGATGCTGCCGCCGACCTCGATCTCGCTGCCGTTCAAGATTCTCTTCTTCGTGCTGATCGACGGCTGGAACCTGCTCGTCGGCAGTCTGGTGCGCTCGTTCAGCTGATACGCCGCCGCCCATCATTGGCCCCAAGTAAACCCCGCCGGAGCGATCCGGCGGGGTTTTTCATGCAAGTCGACCTTACTCGGAAGCGAACGGGGTGGTGCGTGGCGGCAGCGCCGGAATGTCCATGTGCTCGGGGGCGAGATGCTGTTTGGCGCGATCGGCCATGATTTCGTAGGCCTGCTCCAGATGATTGCAGAAACGTTCGGCGTCGAAGAGCGGCGCGATATAACGCTGCTCCTTCAGGCGCGCCTTGTATTCGGCGATCCGCCCGGGATTCTGTGCCAGCTCGACGGCAAGATCCTCGTAGGCCTGCAGGTCGCCGGCAACGAGCTCGGGCAGATCGATTGCTCTCAGCAGGCTCTCGCTGACGCGTGAGGCGAAATTGGTGCCCTTGACGGTCAGAACCGGCAGGCCGCCCCAGAGCTGTTCAGAGGTGGTCGTGTGGCCGTTGACGGGGAAAGTGTCGATGCCGAGGTCGGCCGCCTGCTGGCGGTCTATATGTTGTTCGTAGGGTGCGCGCGGGCAGAAGATGATCCGCTTGGGCGAGATGCCTGCCGTCTGGAAGTGCTTCAACAGGTTCGCCTGGTTGCGCGGCGTATTCGCCATCAGCCAGAGCACACTGTTCGGCGCCCGCTTCAGAATCCGGCACCAGCTGTTGATCGTCTCCGGCGTGATTTTGCGGTTGCCGTTGAACGAGGCGAAGATGAAGGCCTCTTCCGGCAGGCCGAGCTGCTCGCGGCTGACCGGACGCGGCTTCGGACGATGCATCGGGTCGTTCGGCTGGTAGCTCTCCGGCAGCCGGCAGAATTTCTCGTGATAGAAAGGCTTTGCGGCTTCGGGCAGGACAGAATGGTCGCCGATGACGTAGTCGAGGTCAATGTTGACCGTGCTGCCGGGAAAGCCGAGCCAGCCGACGTGCACAGGTGCCAGCGGCAGGTTGAAGGCTGACGCGCGGCTGCCTGACGTATGGCCCTTCAGATCGACCATGATGTCGATATTATGCTCGCGCACGACTGCCAGCACCGCCTGGTCGGAGAAGCCGTGAATGTCGACGATCCTGCCCCAGCGGCTGCGATCGGTGTCATTGTGCTTCAGATATTCCGGGCCGGTATGGCAGAAGAGCGTCACCTCGAACCGGTCCTTGTCATGCAGCTCGAGGATGCGCTGCAACAGCTTCATCGTCGCGTGGCGATCCCAGAAGTCCGACGACATGTAGCCGATCCGGATCTTGTTTGACCATGTGTGCGGCTGGTTGCGGCGGAAAGCTATCCGTTCCTGGTTGAGCGGCGTGGTGCCGATCGTTGCATACCGGTTGAAATCCTCGTTGCCGCACCAATGCAGATGATAAAAGGGGTTGTCCTTGCGCAGGATCTCGAGATCGCCCTTTGCCAAGGCCCCGTCGATCACCGCCCGATGCTTGGCTGCCTCTTCGAAATCATTGAATTCGCGGGCGAAAACAAGATGGAGAAAGCGGAAGGCGTGATTGCCCGGAAAACGCTTGAAGAGGTTGCGCGCAAGCGTCTGGTTGGTTGCATCGTTGAGATCGTCGCTGAGCAGCAGGGCCGCCAGGCGCATGTGATCGGGATTCATGCTTTCCGACAGCACCGTCTTGAACGGGCGGATGATATCCCGCTGCTGGCGCTTCAGATAGATCGCGGTGATGATGAAGGCGAGTTCGGCATCTTCCTGCGCCCTGGTGAGGTTGCGCATGGCGATCAGCAGCGCTTCGTCCTCGTTGCCGGTCTCATAGTAGAGCTTGGCAGCCTGCTTCTGATATTCGTAGGCGTTCGGTCCTTCGCAATTGCCGGCCAGGCCATAGGCTTTCGCGGCATCGGCTTTGAAGCCGAGCTGCACGAGGTTCTTGGCCAGCAGCGCGTAGGTCTTGGCGTCCTGCTGGATATCCATGAGCTGGTTGAGCGTCGCCAAGGACTGTGTGTAGCGGCCCGCCTGATAATCTCTGGATGCCGCAGAGAACGAAACTTTGCTGTTCAAAACCCAACTCCGTGAAGGAAATGTTCTGGCATGGCTGTCGATCGCCCGGCGCAGGCACGGGCCGTCCTCCCCGAAAACGGGTGGATGATCCGATGGTGCTATCCCGGGCACCTGCCACATTGCCATTCGAAGCTTGCTTGAAACCGGTGCGTCTGATGAAGACGCTTCCTTTCGGGAGGGGAAAACGGTTTCTTTCCCGGTATGTTAGCATGCGAAGAAACAGATTCAGCCAGCATTAACTATGCGATCTAAGGAGGCGGCACGGCACCTCGATTTTTAAGAAGTTGGCAAGCATTGGCTGCGAGATTGCCCTGGACATGACGGGTTTGGGCCAAACAAGCAGGCGCCGAGTAGCATGAAGCTGGTCCGTCATCGCCGGTACTACAGTCCGGTATGTCCTCCTTTTTGTATCTAGTTTCCAGGGGACAGATTTATGACAAGCATTAACACCAATTCTTCCGCACAGGCCGCTCTCCAGACGCTGCGCAGCGTCAACCAGAACCTCAACAGCACGCAGAACCACGTTTCTTCTGGTTACCGCGTTGAAAAGGCTTCGGACAACGCTGCTTACTGGTCGATCGCAACGACCATGCGTTCGGACAACAAGGCTCTCTCGGCTGTTTCCGACGCGCTCGGCATGGGTGCTGCCAAGGTCGACACCGCTTACACCGCAATGGACAGCGCCATCGATGTCGTCGGCGACATCAAGGCCAAGCTGGTTGCCGCCACTGAAAACGGCGTCGACAAGGCCAAGGTCCAGGAAGAAATCAGCCAGCTGCAGGAGCAGCTGAAGAGCATCGCGCAGTCGGCCTCCTTCAACGGCGAAAACTGGGTTGCCGGCGCTGACGGCACCAAGAGCGTCGTTTCCTCGTTCGTCCGCGACGGCTCCAACGCCGTTTCGGTCACGACGACCGACTATGTTCTCGACGACGGCTCCGCCGGCAACGTCCTGTTCGGCATGAGCAACGGCACGGTCGAAACCTCAACGGGCATCCTCGGGACCTCGTCGGGCGCGACCGGCTCGATCTACGCGATGGACATCACCAACTTCACCGCCGGCCAGATCCAGTCGGCTCTGACCAATGTTGAAGCGGCTCTGAAGGCCATGACCAGCGCCGGCGCCGCTCTCGGCTCGCTCTCCAAGCGCATCGACAGCCAGGACGACTTCGTCTCGGCTCTCAGCGACTCGATCGACTCCGGTGTCGGCCGTCTCGTCGACGCCAACATGGAAGAAGAATCCTCCAGGCTCAGCGCCCTGCAGACCCAGCAGCAGCTGGCGATCCAGTCGCTGTCGATCGCGAATTCCTCTTCGCAGAACATCCTGTCGCTCTTCCGCTGAGACCGGTCGGCACAAGACTTTCAAGTTTCGCGGCCGGGTCGTCCCCGGCCGCGAAATGTTTTAACATTAGGTTAATGAAAATCCTTCTAAGTGTCAGATATTTTTACGCTATTTCTATTTTGAATTCAGCTTTCCTTAACCATCTTGCTGTTTTCTAGGCCCATCGAAACGGCGAGTTAACCTTAACGAGATTGGTTAACAGGCATGATGCTGATCGCTGTGGGCCGGCCGAAAATCCGGAATGTCCCTTCTTAAAATCTGCCAACAAGGGGCAAGCAAACTATGACGAGCATCAACACCAATAACGCTGCAATGGCAGCCCTCCAGACTCTCCGTGGCATCAACCAGGGTCTCCAGACAACCCAGGCTCACGTTTCGTCCGGCTATCGCGTCGGCCAGGCTTCCGACAATGCTGCCTACTGGTCGATCGCAACGACCATGCGTTCGGACAACAAGGCTCTCTCGGCTGTTTCCGACGCTCTCGGCCTCGGCGCCGCCAAGGTCGACACCGCTTACTCCGCCATGGACAGCGCCATCGATGTCGTCGGCGACATCAAGGCCAAGCTGGTTGCCGCCACTGAAAACGGCGTCGACAAGGCCAAGGTCCAGGAAGAAATCAGCCAGCTGCAGCAGCAGCTCCTGAGCGTCGCTCAGTCGGCTTCCTTCTCCGGTGAAAACTGGGTTGCCGGCGCTGACGGCACCAAGAACGTCGTTGCCTCCTTCGTCCGCGACGGCTCCAACGCCGTTTCGGTCGTGATGACCGACTACGTTCTCGACGACGGCTCCATGGGCAACGTTCTGTTCGGCATGAGCGGCGGTGCAGTCGAAACCTCCACGGGTATCCTCGGCACGTCGAATGGTGCGACCGGTTCCGTCTACGCGATGGACATCACCAACTTCACCCTCGGCCAGATCCAGACCGCTCTGACCAACGTCGAATCGGCTCTGAAGGCCATGACCAGCGCGGGCGCTGCTCTCGGCTCGATCTCCAAGCGTATCGAACTGCAGGAAAACTTCGTCTCGGCTCTCAGCGACTCGATCGACTCCGGTGTCGGCCGCCTCGTCGACGCCAACATGGAAGAAGAATCCTCCAAGCTCAGCGCCCTGCAGACCCAGCAGCAGCTGGCTGTCCAGTCGCTGTCGATCGCGAACTCCTCGTCGCAGACCATCCTGTCGCTGTTCCGCGGCTAATAGCCCTCGGAAACATCGGCCCGCCGGTCTCCGGCGGGCGCCTCGAAATCGAGCCGCGCTTCGATGGAGCGCGGCTTTTTTATTCCCGTTAACGATTGATTAACCATAATGCTGTTTTCTCAGGCCAACGAGACGGCGAGTTAACCGAAATTAAGAGCCGGTTAACAGGCATGAGGCTGATCCCCGTTCCCGGTGGCTTTCCGGAATGTCCCTTTTTCCCACCTGCCGACAAGGGGCAATCATTTCATGACCAGCATTTTGACCAACGTCGCGGCGATGGCCGCTCTTCAGACGCTCCGCGGCATCAACGACAGCCTCGAAAGCACGCAGAACCGCGTATCCTCGGGTTACCGCGTCGAAAAGGCCGCCGACAACGCCGCCTACTGGTCGATCGCAACGACCATGCGTTCGGACAACAAGGCACTTTCCGCCGTTTCCGACGCTCTCGGCCTCGGCGCCGCCAAGGTCGACACCGCTTACTCCGCCATGGACAGCGCCATCGACGTGATCAGCGAAATCAAGGCGAAGATCGTCGCTGCAACCGAAAAGGGCGTCGACAAGACCAAGGTCCAGGAAGAAATCGGCCAGTTGCAGCAGCAGCTCCTGAGTATCGCGCAATCGGCTTCCTTCTCCGGCGAAAACTGGGTTGCCGGCGCTGACGGCACCAAGAGCGTCGTGTCGACCTTCGTCCGTGACGGCAACGGCAATGTCTCGGTCAAGACGACGGACTACATCCTGGACACGAGCTCCACGGGCAACGTTCTCTTCGGCATGACCTCGACCGGCACGATCGATACGAGCGCCGGCATTATCGGCACATCTTACGGTACGATCGGCTCGATCTACTCGATGGATATCAGCACCTTCGGTTCGGCTGAGATTTCCATGGCATTGACCTCGATCGAGGCCGGCCTCGAAGCCATGACCAAGGCTGCCTCGCAGCTCGGTTCGATTTCCACGCGCATCGAACTCCAGGAAAACTTCGTTGGAGCGCTGAGCGATTCGATCGACTCGGGCGTCGGCCGCCTCGTCGATGCCGACATGGAAGAGGAATCGAGCAAGCTGACGGCGTTGCAGACCCAGCAGCAATTGGCCATCCAGTCGCTGTCGATCGCCAACTCCAGCGCGCAGAACATCCTCACCTTGTTCCACAGCTAAATCGGCCGCTGAAGCTGGACCGAATCTTGCGCCGCCATCCGGCGATACGCAGAAAACCATCTGGACCGCGCCCGAAACGGCGCGGTTCTCTCTTTTATATCAATAACTTGCTCGGATGAATGTTTCACTGGTTGCGCTTGCCGCTGCGCTCTTGCCGAACAGGTTGATATCGAGTTAACTTCACCTTGAGTTGATTTGCTTTTGCGACACCCGGTGGAAATTTCGCCGGAGGCATGACGCCACTTCAGTCGCCGCCGGCAACCCGGCCTGCCCTTTCATCTTATTCCGAGACCCTGTCGATGACCGTAAAGATTACCAGCGCGGCCGCGGTGAATGCACTTGCGGTGCTGCGCAGCATCAACAAAGAAGCCAGTCAGACCCAGCAGCAAGTTTCGTCGGGATATCGGATCGAGACGGCGGCCGATGATGCCTCTTACTGGTCGGTGGCGACTGTCATGCGCTCGGACAGCACCAATCTCGGCACGATCGGCGACGCGCTCGGTCTCGGGGCCGCCAAGGTGGATGCGACCTACACGGCGATGACTTCGGCGATCGATCTCGTCAGCCAGATTCGCGCCAAGCTCGTTGCGGCAAGAGAGCCCGGCACCGACAAGGACAAGATCAACGCCGAAATCAGCGAATACAAGGATCAGCTGAGGACCGTCGTCGAATCGACGTCCTTTGCCGGGGAAAACTGGTTGCTGAACAGCGACAAGGCGGCGCCACCGACATGGTCGGTCATCTCAGGCTTCGTGCGCGCCTCGACCGGCGAATACCAGGCTCAGAGCATCGACTTCCCGTCGTCGCAGACCATCCTCATCGACAAGAACAATGCGAGTGGCGGCCTGTTCACCAAGGCGATCGATGCCCAGGCGATCAACAACAGCGGCACGGGACCGCGGAACTATTACCTGCTGGACGCCGATTCGACGACGCCGGCGACGGGCACGGAAGTCGCGATCAGCAATAGCACCACCGACGCCCAACTCGCCGACATGCTTGATGTGACCGACTCTCTGCTCTCCTCGCTGACGACGACGGCCGCCTCGATCGGCGTGATGAAGGCGCGTATCGACGATCAGATCGATTACACCGCCGATCTGTCCGATTCGATCGACAAGAGTGTCGGCGCGCTCGTCGATACCGATATGGACGAGGCTTCGATCCGGCAGAAGGCGATCGAAACCCAGAAGCAGATGGCCGTCGAAGCGATCTCGATCCTGAACACGGCCGCAAGCAAGATCCTCATTCTGCTGGAATAGAGCTGGGCGCGATCGTCGATGGCGGCGGCGCCATTCATCCTCGCGCAAGTTTGACTTCCTAGTTTCCGGCATGAAGGCATCGTCCGAAATCATGCCGGCGCAAGGTCAGACCCTTGTTCGCTGTGAAGGACATGTCGCGCGCAAGGTCATTTTGAACGGGAGGCAGCATGCCGCGTGTCTCCCGGATGCTGGATGGTTGCTATGAGCATTTCGCTTTCTCGGTATTTGAAGGATTTCGGCGAACCGAAACCGTCAGCACCGATCATCGACATCGACGATTTCCCCGGCGATGCTTTTCCCGAGACGCCGAGCGAACCGCCGGTCGACGTCGAGGCGGAGCGTCGGGATGCCTACGCGCAGGGCCATGCTGCGGCGACCGCTGATTTGACCGAGAAATACGAAGGCGAGGCGCGCGCTCTGGCCGAGGTCCATGCGCGCGAGCTCGAAGAACTGAAACTTCGCTATGAAGTCGAGGCGGCCGCGGTCATCGCATCCCGCGTCCGCGATATCGCTGAAGAAGTCGCGCAGCTGGTCAGCGCCGGCGCGGCCACGGCCATTGCGCCCGTCATGACGGAAGCGCTTGCGGCCAAGGCTGCTAGGGACCTCGGCGCATTGCTGCGTGATGCGATTCTCGAGGGGGCTGCCGGGTCGATCGTCGTCAGGGGGCCGACCAGGCTCTTCGACATATTGAAGGCCGAGCTCGGTGAACATGCCGCGGCCGTTCGCCACCTCGAGGCCGACGATATCGATCTTGCCGTCGAAATCGGTGAATCCGTCATCGTCACCCGCATGTCCGCCTGGGCGGCCAGCTTGAAGAAAGTTCTCGAATGAGCGAAGGCGAAAACCATCACCACGGCAGGAACGAGATCATCATCGTCAAGCGGCATGGCGGCGGTGATCACGATGGTGCCCATGGCGGTGCGTGGAAAATTGCCTATGCCGACTTCATGACGGCGATGATGGCGTTCTTCCTGGTCATGTGGCTGGTCAACGCCGCCAACGAGGAAACCAAGGCCGCGGTCGCGACCTATTTCAATCCGATCAAGCTCGCCGACGAAAAGCCGACGGAGAAGGGCCTGAAGAAGCCTGTCGACCATGCCGAGGGCGAGGAGAAGAAGGAAAAGTCGAAGCAGAAGGAAGACAATCCGACCGAGGGCAAGTCCGCCGCGGATGGTGACGACCAAACGTCGACTTCAGGCGACCAGACCAATTATTCCGAAGCCGACTTCTTCGAAAATCCCTATTCGGTTCTCGCCGAGATCGCACAGGAAGTCGGCCAGCAGGCCAATGTCAGCGCCAAGGGCGATGGCGGCGCGGCCGATTCCGGCCCGGCGACCGGCGCCGATGGCGGCGAAGCCTATCGCGATCCCTTCGATCCGGATTTCTGGACGAAGCAGGTCGAAGTGACAACCGCCGGAAAAACCCTGCCGCCCGGCAAGAGCGAGCAGCAGGCGGCCGAGAGCGAGGCGACCGAGGTCGCCAAGGCCGAGGATATGAAGCCGGTGCCTCTGGCGACCGACCAGAAGCCGGCCAAGGACGCCAAGGAGAGCAAGGAAACCAAGGGCGCCGCCGAGACCAAAGAGGCCAAGGCGGACGGCAAGGTGCCTGACGAGAAGAAGGCGGAAGCTCAGAAGGACGCCGATCATCAGAAGGATGCCGACAAGAGCGCGGCCGGGACCGAACAGCAGAAGAAAGAAGCGGATGCGCTTCAGGCGCAGATCGCCCAACAGATCGGCGGCGTTGCCGGCAAGCTTGCCGAAGGCCTGACGGTGACGGCGGCCGAAGGCGGCCTGCTGGTCAGCATCTCCGACCAGAACGACGATTCGATGTTCAATATCGGTTCCGCGGTTCCGCGCCAGGAGATGGTGCTCGCCATGGAAAAGATCGGTACGATTCTGAAGGAGAGGGGCGGCGCCGTTGCCATCCGTGGTCACACGGACGGGCGTCAGTACAAGGGCGCGCAGAACGAGAACTGGCGGCTTTCGATGGACCGCGCCCAGAGTGCCTACTACATGCTCGTGCGCGGCGGGCTGGACGAGAAGCGTATCTCGCAGGTCTCCGGCTTCGCCGACCGTCGGTTGAAGCTGCCTGCCGACCCGTTCAACGCGACCAACCGCCGGATCGAGATCCTGGTGCAGGCGGATTAAGGATAGTCGGATGGCGCGTCGGCAGCATCGTTACGTCGGAGTTATGGCCCTAGGCCTGGCGATGCTTTCGCCTGCCGCAGGCAATGCGCAGGATCCGGACGATCTCTCGCCGTACAAGATGCTGCGGTCGCTGCAGTTCGTGCAGGATTCCGTCGTCGCCGGCGATCATTCGGCCGGCGAGATGCAGCGCTTCATGCTGGGCACGATCGACGAGCGGCTGCGCACGGCCGATACGTCGATCTACGACGACGACCGCAACGTCGATGCGGCGCTGATCTATGCGATGAGCGGCGGCAATCCCCAGACACTCGAATATCTGATCGCCCATGACGTCAACGGCTATTTCGACAACCGCGTCACCGACGTACTGCGCAAATATCTGACCGGCAAAGGGCTCCTCGTCGCCAAGACGCTGGAGGAAACCGCCAGGGAATATCGCGACAAGAAGATCGGTCCCTACCTGGCGTTGATCGGCGGCAACGTGCTGATCGCCACGAAACCGACAGATGCGCTGGATCTCTACGACCAGGCGCGTCTTGCAGCACCCGGTACGATCGTCGAGGAGGCGGCCTTGCGCCGTTCCGTCGCCATCTGCGTCGACAAGGGAATGCTCGACAAGGGGCTGGCCTATTCGCAGCGTTATGCTCGCCGTTTCCTGCATTCGCCCTATGCCAGCCAGTTTGCCGATCTTTTCGTCAAGCTCGTCGTCGCCCATGATCGCGACGTGAAACCGCAGGATGTCGTCGACATCCTGTCCTTCATGGATGCGCCGCGCCAGCGTGAGGTCTATCTGCGCATCGCCCGTGCTGCCGCAATATCAGGCAAGCCGGAGCTGGCGCGCATGGCGGTCGACCGTGTGCAGTCGCTTGGCGCAGGCACCGACAACGCCTTCGGCCCGCTCGCCGATTTCTACGGCGGCATGGCCGGCCTTCCCACGAAGGATATCGATCAGGCGGCGAAGAATGTCAGCGGCATCGACGGCAATGCACTGTCGCCGCGGGATCAGGCGCTGCAGGCGGCGGCGCGATCCGTCGCCGAGCAGATCCTGCGCGCGCCGGACCCGGCAAGCCTGACGCAAGCATCCGATCCTAATACTTCTCATCAAGAAATCACTTCTGACAAGGCTGCGGCGATAGCCATGCAAGCGGGAGCGCCGGGCGCGCATCCCGAGCCTGTACCGGGAGGTGTGGCATCGACTGGCCAGAGCCAGGATACCGACCCCTCATTCAACGCATTTGTGACGACCAGCCGATCCAAGCTCGACGAGATCGATGGTCTTCTGGCGCAGGAAGGCAACGAACAATGATGGATTTGAGCGTCTCGGGCGGAGCCTCTGGTGCGGAGGCGGCCGCGGCCGCGAAATCCGCCAAGGCGGCTGGTAAGGGTGACGCCGCCGGTCAGAAGGGCGACTTCTCCGATGTGCTTGCTAAGGCGAGCGGCAGCGCCGCCAACGACGCGCCCGACGGTGCGGAGCCGGATCAGGGCGCGGTTGCCGATGGCGACGCGGCGAAGGTCGCTCGGACGACCCGCAGCCGCGCCAAACCGTTGATCGATCTCAGCGACACCGCGCTGAAGGCGCAGGCCGAGGTGCAGCCGGAAACGATCGCAAATGGCGAAAAGACCGCCGCAAAGCCTGCAAAGGATCAGCGCAAATTGCCGGCCGATCTCGGCAGACTCGATGCCAAGGATCCGCCCGCCGACGAGACAGGGCAGGTGGCCAAAGGCGTCAAGCACGCCAAGAGTGACCTCTCGAAAACAGATGCGGATGCGGACAGCGAGGACGATGACGGCGGCATTTCCGATGTACTCGGCCTGCTGAAGCAGGAGCCCGCCGGCGCGGCGGTCGCCTTGCCGGCCGCAGCCGCCGCTCATCTCGCCGCCACGGCCGGGGAGGCCGGGCCTGTTGACAAGAAGACCGCGGCTGACGCCAAAACGAACGGCCACGCATCCGACGCCCTGGCGGCCGTCAGCGGCAATGTCGACGACGTCAAGACGGATAAGATCGGGGCTCCGGGGACGGAGAACGCCGACGCGGCTGACGGCAGAACCTTCCGGCTCAGCCGCGCCGACGGCCGCGGCGTATCGATGGATGTTCACATCGGTGCGGATCAGGCCGGGCCGAAGGACGGCTCGAAGAAAGCCGATGTCGAAAACGTCTCGGTCCTCGAATCGCGCCGCTATATCGGCTTGGCGCAGAATACCAATTCCGCCGCCGTCACGGCAGCCCTCTCCGGCGATTCCGAATGGGCGCGCGCCATGGAGCCGAGTTCGGCGCTCTCCAACGCGGCGGAATGGACGAGCACCGGCAAGGTGGTCAATACGCTGAAGATCCAGATGAACCCGATCGATCTTGGCTTGGTGACGGCGACCATGCGCCTGTCCGGCGACGCCTTGAACGTCGACCTCAAGGTCGAAACCGGTGCAGCCTATCGGCAGCTGAAGGAAGATCACGGCAAGATTCTCGAAGCACTGCGCAGCCAGGGCTACGCGGTCGACAATGTTACCATCAGCATGGCCCCCGTCGAGCGTGCCGACGCCGGCAACCAGGCCGACCAGGGGCAGGCCTCCCAGCAGCAGTCGCTCGCCCAGCAAGGGCAGGGCGGGGCGGCGCGCGAGCGCCACAATCAGACGGCGCAGCGGACGGATGGAGGCTTCAATGGCGCAGGCGAGACCGGAATTGAAGATGTTTCTGCTGGCGGGGCTCGCAGCAGCGGCGCTGGCGGCGTTTACCTCTGAGGCGGCCGCCTCAACCGGCGCCTGCGAACGCGAAATCCAGTCGGCTGCCGCCAAATACGGCATCCCGGAAGGCATCCTCTATTCGGTCGGTCTGACGGAGACCGGCCGCAAGGGTTCACTCTATCCCTATGCCATGAACGTCGAAGGCAAGGCGATCTTCCCGCCCTCGGAAGAGGACGCAATGAGGCAGTTCGATGTCGCTCGCAGAAGCGGGGCGAAGCTCATCGACATCGGATGCATGCAGATCAACCACTATTATCACAGCGAGAATTTCACCTCCGCCGAGGATATGTTCGATCCGCATCGCAACGTCGAATATGCGGCTAGGTTCCTCCGCAACCTGCATGACCGTCATGAGACGTGGACCATGGCGGTAGCCAGATACCACGCCGGCCCGAACAACGACCCTGCACAGAAGCAATATGTCTGCCGCGTCATCGCCAATCTGGTGGCCACGGGCTATGGCAAGTGGACTCCCAATGCGAGTAACTTCTGCCGAAATTAATTCAACCCAAAATAGAAGTGGTATATTGTGACGAAAATGTGCCATAATATGGCGGGATTCCGGCAGGAATCGCATGCGCAAGTCATAATTAAGAGGCCGTTAACTTTTCCACGAAATTTTTGTGTGCACAATTTAGTAGGCCCACTATATGTAGATCAAATCGCCACGCCGATCTTAATCAATTATTAATTTCTGCCATTAACTTTAACGAGTTGTCGCCGATTCGTGCGATTCGTACCCATAGATCATCGAAGTGCCACACTGATTCGGAGGCGGACGAATGATCGTAGTGGTTGATGAGCGCGAGCTCGTGAAAGACGGATACACATCTTTGTTTGGCCGGGAGGGCATTCCCTCTACCGGTTTTGATCCATCGGAATTCGGCGACTGGGTGCAGACCGCCGCCGATTCGGATATTGCGGCTGTCGAGGCTTTCCTGATCGGTCAGGGCCAGCGCAGCCTGGAGCTGCCCCGGGCGATCCGGGATCGCTCGATGGCGCCGGTGATCGCGGTCAGCGACCAGCACTCGCTGGAAAACACGCTGGCGCTTTTCGATTGCGGCGTCGACGACGTGGTGCGCAAGCCGGTCCATCCGCGCGAAATCCTCGCCAGGGCGGCTGCGATCCGGCGCCGGCTGAAGGCGATCGCCAATTACACCGATATCGGCGGCATCCGCGTCTTCTCGGATGGTCGCGACCCCGAGATCAACGGCGAAGTCTTCGCGCTGCCCCGGCGCGAGCGCCGCATCCTCGAATATTTGATCGCCAATCGCGGTCGCCGGGTCACCAAGACCCAGATCTTCAATGCCATCTACGGCATCTTCGATGAAGAGGTCGAGGAAAACGTCGTCGAAAGCCACATCTCGAAGCTGCGTAAGAAGCTGCGCAAGAAGCTCGGCGTCGATCCGGTCGATTCCAAGCGCTTCCTTGGCTACTGCATCGATTGGGCCTGATTTTCTCGGCCGGGTGGCGGCGCCCGGCTGGACCTCGATATTGGCCTCGCCTCGCCATGACAGACAGCTTCACGCAAGGCCCGACAAATACTCTCGAGTTTAATAGGTAAAACGAGGTTTTCAGATGAG
Source organism: Rhizobium croatiense (assembly GCF_019793465.1). Classification (GTDB taxonomy): domain Bacteria; phylum Pseudomonadota; class Alphaproteobacteria; order Rhizobiales; family Rhizobiaceae; genus Rhizobium; species Rhizobium croatiense. The sequence goes on from NZ_JAILYJ010000003.1 coordinate 135,309, forward strand.
CATTTTCGGCAGCATGAAGACGGCAGTATCGGGGATGAACGCGCAGGCGAACCGCCTCAGCACCGTCGCCGACAACATCGCTAACGTGAACACCACCGGCTACAAGGCCGTGTCGACGAGCTTCTCGTCGCTGGTCCTGCCCTCCTCGGGCGGCAACTACAATTCCGGCGGCGTTCAGACCTCCGTCCGCCAGGCTGTCTCCGATCAGGGCGACATTTCCTACACCACCTCGGGCACCGATCTCGCGATCTCCGGCGACGGCTTCTTCATCGTCCAGGGCGCCGACGGCACGCCGGTTCTAACCCGCGCCGGCGACTTCCAGAAGGACGACGAAGGCAACCTCGTCAACGCCGCCGGCTTCCAGCTGATGGGCTATTCCTACGATTCCGGTTCTCCCGCCGTCGTCGTCAACGGCTTCGACGGCCTCGTTCCCGTCAACGTCAACCAGGACGGCCTGACCGCCATCGCCTCGACATCGGGGGTCTTCAAGGGCAATCTCGATTCCAACGCCAAGATCCCGGTCGCCCCGGCGACGCTCCCAAGCGCCAATCTTGCTACCGCGACGACCGACACCAAGAAGGTCTCGATGGTTGCCTATGACCGCCTCGGCAACAAGGTGATGTACGACTTCTATTTCACCAAGCAATCGGTGGCTGCAGCACCGCCGCCAGCACCTCCCGCCACCGCTGCCACCTGGGAAGTGGCGATGTTCCGCAACGCCAACGCGGCGGTCGGCGGCACGACCTCCTTCCCCTACAGCGCCGGTGGCGCAGTCGGCACCGGAACGCTCACCTTCGACTCGAACGGCAAGATGACCTCGAGCGGCGCCGTTAACATCACCGATGGCGTGACCGGCCAAACGATCGCCATGGATTTCTCCGGTTTGACGCAGCTCGGTGCCGACTTCTCCGGCACCGGCACGCCGAACGGCCAGGCGGCGACCCCGGTCAAGGACGTCACCATCGACGGCGACGGCATCGTCTACGCCAAATATGAAGACGGCAGCACCAAGCCGCTCTACCGTATTCCGCTGGCCAATGTCGCAAGCCCGGACAAGCTGACGCTGATGAGTGGCAACGTCTACAGCGCCAACGGCCAGTCGGGCGTTACCGTCACCGGCTTCCCGCAGACCAACGGCCTCGGCACGATCAAGTCAGGCGCGCTCGAAGGTTCGAACGTCGATCTCGCCGGCGAACTGACCGAGATGATCGAATCGCAGCGCAGCTACACCGCCAATTCGAAAGTATTCCAGACGGGTTCCGACATCATGGACGTACTCGTCAACCTCAAGAGATAAGTAAGGTAACGGGTAAGCCATGTCGCTCACGTCCGCACTTAATACCGCGCAGAGCATATTCAACAATACCGGCACGCAGAGCAGTGTCGTATCGAACAATATCTCCAATGCCGGCAACAAGGATTACGTGCGCCGGCAGGCAATGCTTACCACGTCCCTGAACGGCGCCCAGGTTGTGCAGATCAACCGGGCACAGGAAGATGCCCTGCTGCGCCAGTATCTCAAGACCTCCTCTCAGGACAGCGCCCAGCAGACCTTGCTGGGCGGTCTCGAGGACCTCAAATCGATCATGGGTGGCAATGACTACGAAACGTCGCCGTCCACCTATCTCGGTGTTTTCCAGCAGAAGCTTCAAGCGTTCCGCACCACGCCCGGCAGTACGGTCGCCGCCCAGGGCGCCATCACCGCCGCTCAGGACGTGGCCAACTCGCTGAATAATGCCTCGCGATCCGTCCAGGATGTTCGCGCCAACGCCGATAAAGAAATCGCCACCGCCGTCGATACGCTGAACACGCTGCTCAGCCAGTTCGAAAAAGCCAACAATGCGGTCAAGACTGCCACGGCCTCCGGCACGGACGCATCCGGCGCCCTCGATGAGCGCGAGAAAGTCCTCAAGCAGATTTCGCAGATCGTCGGCGTCAGCGCGACGACGCGCGACAACAACGACATGGTGCTGAGTACGCCCGACGGGACGATCCTCTTCGAGACGATCCCGCGTAAGGTGACGTTCAAGTCCCAGGATGTCTATACCGCTTCCACCGTCGGCAATTCGGTCTATATCGACGGCGTTGCGCTGCCGCTCGGCAAGGGCTCAACCACGACGGGGCAGGGGAGCCTCCAGTCGCTTCTCCAGATCCGCGACGAGATCGCCCCCAACTTCCAGAAGCAGCTCGACGAAATCGCCCGCGGCCTTGTCTCGCTCTTCAAGGAGCAGAATACCGCTGCGCCCCCGGCCTATGTGCCCGGTCTCTTCACCTGGAGCGGCGGCACGGTCGATACCGGTGCCACCGCGGTTGCCGGCATGGCCTCGACCATCAGCGTCAGCACCCGCGTGATCACCTCGCAGGGCGGCGACCCGATGCGCCTGCGCGATGGCGGCGTCAACGCCACCGGTGTCGTCCTGAACACATCAGGCGTCAGCGGTTACACGGCTGAACTCGACCGACTCTATACCGCGATGAGCGCCGACATCGATTTCGATCCGGCAGCCGGAGCGCCGGTCGGTTTCGACGCGACGACGGGCATCGATTCGAATGTCAGCATCATGGAATACGCCACGAATTCCCTCGGCTGGCTCGAGCAGTATCGCAGCAACGCCACGACGGCGGCGGAAAATACCTCGGCAGCGCTGTCGCGCTCCGACGAAGCCTATTCCAATGAGACGGGCGTCAACCTCGATGAGGAGCTGACGCTGCTTCTCGATATCGAGCAGTCCTACAAGGCGGCGACCAAGATCCTGAACGCCGTCGATGAAATGTTGAAGTCATTGCTGGATATCGCGAGTTAAGCCATGAAGAGCTCATTTATTTCAAGTTCGGCCATTCAGAATGCGATGCGGTTGACGATCCGTCAGGCGCAGAACCAGATGACCAAGGCGACGATGGAAGCAACGACGGGAGTCTATGCGGATATCGGTGTCTCGCTCGGTGGCAATGCTGCCCGAAGTGTCGATTTCACCCGCGAGACCGACCGGATCGATTCGATCAAATCAAGCAATTCGCTTGTCACCGCCCGCATGGAATCCTCGCAGCTCGGCTTGTCCAAGATGAAGGACGTCGGCGATGGCCTCGTTTCGAAGCTGACGGCACTCCAGGGCAGCAAGGACCCCGGAAGCATCACCGTCGCCATTCAGTCGGCGACCAGCGCGTTGTCCACCATGATGGACACGGCCAATACCATGGTGAACGGCGAATATCTGTTCTCCGGCATCAACACCGACGTGCAGCCGCTGACCGACAAGACGACCGCCACGAGCGCGGCCATCGTTACGGCGCTGAACAGCTACGCCGCGGCTCTTGTCCCACCGAAGGCCGTCAGCGATCTTACCGGCGCCGAAATGCAGACCTTCATCACGACGACGGTCGAGCCGATGTTCAGCGAAGCGAATTGGACCAATGCGGCGACCGGATGGTCGCAGGCATCGAGCCAGAACATGACGAGCCGCATCAGCAACTCGGAAGTGATCGAATCCTCGACCAACGCCAATTCCGAAGGCATGCGTTATTTCGCGCTCGCCTCGGTCATGACCTCCGCGCTGCTCGGCCAGAACCTCAGCACGGATGCAATGACGACTGTCTCCAAGCAGGCAATCAGCTACACGGCCAAGGCGACCAGCGGCCTGGTGACGCAGGCAAGCCAGCTTGGCCTCTCTCAGGAGCGGGTCAAGAAGTCGAACGACGCACTCGACGCCCAGTCGAACATCATCAAGAACAAGCTGGTCGACCTCCAGGGCGTCGACCCGTACGAGGCCTCGACCCTCGTCAAGACTTTGGAAACACAGCTTGAAACCGCTTACACGATCGTTTCGAAGATCCAGCAGTTGAGTCTCGTAAACTACCTTTGATGAGCAAAGGCGCGCAATATAAACGAGGATGCATGAATGTATCAGTTCTCATATGCCGAAGTCATGCAGGACTCGGTGGCCGACGCGAAAGAGCGGGAATGGCAGGTTCTTGACCGGTCCATAGAACTGCTGTCGTTGGCGCGCGACAAGGAAAAATACGGTCGGGAAGCCATTGAAGCCCTGTTTTATACGCGTCGGGTGTGGATCAGCTTCATCGAGGATCTGAAGCATCCGGACAACCAGCTGGATGTTCAGCTCAGGGCCAATCTCATCTCAATCGCAATCTGGATTTTGAAGGAATGCGACAGGATCAGAAAACGTCTGTCGAATAACTACCAGGGCATCATCGACGTTACCACCATCATCAGGGATGGACTTAAATGAAAAGTACACTTCGCATTTCTCTGAAAGCCGGGGAAAGAATCTTCATCAACGGCGCCGTCCTGCGTGTCGACCGCAAGGTCGCGCTGGAATTCCTGAATGATGTGACGTTTCTTCTCGAAAATCACGTCCTCCAGCCGGAAGGCGCGACGACGCCTCTGCGCCAGCTCTATTTCATCGCGCAGATGATCCTCATCAACCCCGAGGGCAAGGACCACTCGACGGCGATGTTCCGCAAGTCGATCACCATGCTGCTCACCTGCTTCAAGAACGAGGAAATCCTCGCCGAACTGAAGCGTATCGATGCGCTCGTCTCGACCGGCCGCGCTTTCGACGCGTTGAAAGCGATCCGCGGTCTCTACGCGATCGAAGACAATATCCTCAACAACCACGAGCTGCCGCCGACGATGGTCGAGCAGATTCGCAGGGAAATCGCACCATGGCGGTAGACGCAACATCGAGCGTGAGCACTTCGACGACGAGTTCAATGAATTCCGCCCAGAAAAAAGCGACGTTGAATTACGACAATTTCCTTCAGCTGCTCATCGCGCAGATGAAGAACCAGGATCCGACCGATCCGATGGATGCCAGCGAGCAGATGTCGCAGCTGGCAAGCTTCTCGCAGGTTGAGCAGACGATCCAGACGAACACCAAGCTCGATACGCTTCTGTCAAGCTCGAGCCTCACCCAGGCGAGCAGCTACGTCGGCAAATATATGGAAAGCGCCGACGGCACCGTCAAAGGCACCGTCGAATCCGTCAAGGTTTATTCCGACGGGATCATTGCGACGACGACGGATGGCGGTAAGATACTCGTTCAGGCGGGAATCACCGTTGCTGACAAGGCCCCGACCACGACCAGCGACAGCAGCGATACCTGATACCGCGGCGCCGACGCGTCGGGTGGATAAAAATCAACAGCGGCCCGGCCATAGCGGGGCTGCTTCGAGGCGATATGAGGTTGCCTTCAGATGAATGAAGCTGATGCATTGGATCTGTTCCAGGCCGCGATCTGGACCGTCCTGATTGCCGCCGGTCCCGCCGTCATCGCCGCGATGGTGGTGGGTCTCGTCATTGCCCTGATCCAGGCATTGACCCAGGTGCAGGAGGCGACGCTGACCTTCGTGCCGAAGATCGTCGCAGTGCTCATCACGGTCGGCGTCACCGCGCCCTTTGTCGGCTCGCAGATCTCGATTTTCACCAATCTGGTCTTCTCCCGCATTCAATCCGGCTTCTGAGCCACCTTCGCGCAAGCTTCGCCATTTAACTGTCGGTCCGAATTGGGTGGACTTCAGGTCCGCCTCCTCTCATGAAGAGACGGAACTGTCATGGCGCAACCACCTGCACTCCCCCTTCCGAAAGTCGCCCCGAGCCTGCGCGATGTCGGTTTTGCCCTCGGCATTATCGGCATCATCTGCATTCTTTTCCTGCCCATCCCGCCATTCCTGATCGACATGGGACTGGCCTTCTCGATCGCATTCTCGGTGCTGATCCTGATGGTCGCGCTGTGGATCCAGAAGCCGCTCGATTTCTCGTCCTTCCCGACCATTCTGCTGATCGCGACGATGACCCGGCTGGCGCTGAACATCGCGACGACACGCGTCATCCTGTCCCACGGCAATGAAGGCCACGACGCGGCCGGCGGCGTCATCGCCGGTTTCGCAAGCCTTGTCATGTCGGGCGACTTCGTCATCGGTCTGATCGTCTTCCTGATCCTCATCACCATCAACTTCATCGTCATCACCAAGGGCGCGACGCGTATCGCCGAAGTCGGCGCGCGTTTCACGCTCGATGCCATCCCGGGCAAGCAGATGTCGATCGACGCCGATCTTTCGGCCGGCATCATCGATGAAAGGGAAGCCCAGCGCCGGCGCAGAGAGCTCGAAGAGGAAAGCTCGTTCTTCGGTGCGATGGACGGTGCCTCGAAGTTCGTGCGCGGCGATGCCGTCGCCGGCCTGATCATCACCGCCATCAACGTCTTCGGCGGCATCATCATCGGTTATTTTCGCCATGGCATGCCGATCGGCGAAGCGGCCGACGTCTTCGTCAAGCTCTCCGTCGGCGACGGCCTCGTCTCGCAGATGCCGGCCCTCATCGTCTCGCTCGCCGCCGGCCTGCTCGTCTCCCGCGGCGGCACCACCGGCTCCACCGACCAGGCGGTCGTCAACCAGCTGAGCGGCTATCCCCGCGCGCTCTCCGTCTCGGCGGTGCTGATGTTCGTCCTGGCGCTGATGCCGGGCCTGCCGTTTGTCCCTTTCGTGGTCCTCGGCAGTCTTCTTGCCTTCGGCGCCTGGTTCATCCCGCGTCAGGTCGAGGTTGAAAACAAGCTGCGCCGAGAGCAGGAGGAAAAGAAGGTCGTCCAGAGCAAAGAACTGGAAAAGGATTCGGTCAAGTCGGTGCTACGCACCTCGGAAATCGAGCTCGCACTCGGCAAGATGGTCTCGACGCGCCTGCTCGGCGCCCACCAGGAGCTGGCTTTCCGCGTCGGCAAGATGCGCAAGAAGTTCGCCACGCAATACGGTTTCGTCGTGCCGGAGATCAAGGTCACCGACGATATCGCCATCGCCGAGAAGTCCTATCAGATCCGCATCCACGGCACGACGGTCGCCTCCAACCTCTTGCGCGTCGGCGAAGTTCTGGTCGTCACCGGCGCCGGCCGGCGCCCGAGCATTCCCGGCGACGAAATCCGCGAGCCCGCTTTCGGCATGCCGGCCGTCTCGATTCTCGAAAACTTCGCAGACGATCTGAAACGCGAAGGTTTCCAGCCGATCGACAACGTCTCCGTCGTGCTGACCCACATGAGCGAGGTCATTCGCAACAACCTGCCGCAGCTTCTGTCCTACAAGGACGTCAAGGTGCTGATCGATCGCCTCGACCCGGAATACAAGAAGCTCGCCGACGAGATCTGCTCGTCGCACATGTCCTATTCGGGCCTGCAGGCGGTGCTCAAGCTCCTGCTTGCCGAGCGCGTTTCGATTCGCAACCTGCACCTCATTCTGGAGGCGGTGGCCGAGCTCGCGCCGCATGTCAGGAAGACCGAGCAGATCGTCGAGCATGTCCGCATCCGCATGGCCCAGCAGCTCTGCGGCGATCTTGCCGACAATGGCGTGCTGCGTGTGCTGAGATTGGGCAGCAAATGGGATCTCGCCTTCCACCAGGCGCTGAAGCGCGACGCCAAGGGCGAGGTGATCGAGTTCGACATCGATCCGCGCAGCCTGGAGGAGTTCAGCGAACAGGCCAGCAAAGTTATCCGTGAGTTCATGGATCGCGGCCTGCCATTCGCCCTTGTCACGTCGCCGGAAACACGCTCCTATGTGCGCATGATCATCGAACGGCTGTTCGCCACGTTGCCGGTCCTGTCGCATGTCGAACTGGCCAAAGGCATCGAGATAAAGATTTTGGGCTCGATTTCATGATATCAGACCCGCAAGGGACCGTTCTCGCGCTGTTTCTGGTCTTCTGCCGGATCGGCGGCTGTGTGCTGGCTCTTCCGGGTTTTTCCTCGGCGCGCGTGCCCGAGCAGCTGCGCGTCTTCATTGCCGGCGCGCTGTCGATCGCCGTCTTGCCGCTGCTCTGGGACACGGTCTATCCGGCTGTCCACACGGGATCTGCAACCTATATCGGCCTGATTTTCAGCGAATCGCTGATCGGCGTGATGTATGGCATGCTGGCGAGAATCTATACGCTCGGCATGCAGTTCGCCGCGACGATCATCGCCATGATGGTCGGCTATACTCAGCCAGGCTCCGCCGACGTCATCGAAGACGCGCCGGAGACCAGCCTTTCCGGCTTCATCACCTTTGCCGGCATCATGATTCTCTTCATCATGGATTTCCATCACATCGTCTTCCGCGCGCTGGTCGATTCCTACACGACCATGCCCTTCGGCGGATTGACGCAGATGCGCGCGACGCTGATCTCCTTTACCGACACGCTGGAGCAGACCACCTACATCATGCTGCGGTTGTCGAGCCCCTTTCTGATCTACGGTATGATCTTCAACGTCTCGATCGGCTTCATCAATAAGCTGGCGCCGCAGATCCCGGTCTATTTCATTTCCACGCCCTATCTGCTGATGGGCGGGCTCTTCCTGTTCTATGTCTCGGTCGCGGCGCTGGTCAGCCAGTTCGGCCAAGCCTTCAGTTCGATCTATATCGGGCGATGAGGCTGATATGATCGAGAAGAGCCGCTCCCAAAAACTCAAGCGTCTGCTGTCGGTGCAGCGGCATATCGAAAGGATGGCGGAGAACGACCTGGCCGAAACCAGCCGTCAGCGCATCGAGGTCAATGCGGCGATGGACGACGTCATTCTCGCTCTCGGTTCGATGGACCCGGTCCACCACGCCTTCTCGCAGAATTATGCCGACCGATTCGGCAGGCTGACGATCAAGGATCAGCAGCTGACCGGCATGCAGCAGATCCACGAAATGCGGCTGACGCGCGAACGCGCCAAGGCCGATCGCCTGGAGGAGGGCATGAAGGAGGCCTTGGACGCCGAGCGTCGCGAGGCCGACGACAATGCCGTCTACGATGTGATCGATCAGCAATTCGCAACGCCAGCCTCCAGCAAGCTTCAAAAACCATAATCGTTACGATCTTAATTTAGAGGATTGTAACGTGGCTATTTCGCCCCCCAGTGATCTGGTCCTGGACGTTGTCAAAGCTGCCGACCCCATGGAGGTTCAGGTAGCCCAGGAAAAGTTGAAGGCAAATCGTGCGGCCTTTGCCGCAACGAGCCTCGCCGAGAACGGCAAGGGCTTCTCCAATACCGTCGACGTTCTCGATCATGTCAGCCAGAAGAGCGGCCTCTCCAACATTCAGAACCGCACCAAGACCGAGGAGGTTCCGGAAAGCTACCGGAAGTTCGAGGCCATGGTGCTGCAGAATTTCGTCAAGTCGATGCTTCCGAGCGAAAGTGAAGACGTCTACGGCAAGGGCGCGACCGGCGATATCTGGAAGGGCATGATGGCCGAGCAGCTCGGCAACACCATGGCCAAGGGCGACGGCATCGGCATTGCCAAGCAGATGTACAGCGAGCAGTTGCGCCGGCAGGAAGGCAAGATCGTCAATGCCTCGACCGATGATCGTGACCGCAACACCGCGCTCAGCATGATCGACGACTTCCAGCGCAAGACCTTTGGCACGCCGACGGCGGACGCCAAGGCCGATAGAACAGGATGATTTCAGGCCCGTTGGCCTGAAATTTGAATCCTGTTCTAAATTAAATAGTTAGAGCGTGATGTCGTCCGAAAACCGCGCACACTTTTCGGCATCATGCTCTAAGCGACGCATAATCGAGGGTAAAATGGAAATAATTTCGAACGAATACAGGATCAAATCCGTTCTCGGACGCCTCGAAATGATCATCGACAATGAGAATACCCGGATCGGCAACGATCCGCAGTTCGATCTCAAGGTCTCCAACGCGCATAAGAGCCGCTGCCTCTACGAGCTGTCGATGCTCTTCCGCGATACAGATCCGACCGAGCTTGCTGCTGCCCATCTCGATCAGCTGCACGGCCTGAAGAAGAAGCTGGTTCTCAACGCCCGGCGCGTCGAGGCGCATCTCGAAGCGGTTCGCGCTGTTGCCGACCTCCTGAAGAATGCCGTTCAGGACGCCGACGCCGACGGCACCTATTCCCAGGAACAATTCGCCGCGCGTGGAAACTGATGATCAAGCTCGTCCTCACCGGCATCTGGGTTTGCGCCATCACCTTGGCCTCGGTCTATTTTTCGGTGTATCTGGCGACGGCGCCGGCGCCCGCGATATCCGATTCCAGGCAGAACGCGCTCGAACTGGTGAAGGGTGAAACGATCACTGTGCCGGTCATCGGCAACGGCGCGATCACCGGTTATTTCCTCGGCCGCATTTCCTTCATGATGAACAAGGACATGCTGAAGGGCGTGACCTTGCCGCTGACCGAGATGACGACCGACGAACTTTTCAGCCTGCTTGTCGGCAACAAGATGGTCGATCTCGCGCACATCAAATCCTTCGACCCGAAGGCCTTCCGCGAGGAGATCAAGAAGGGCATGAACGAGCGCCTCGGCGGCGAATATGTCGCCGAAGTGATGCTGGAGCAGCTCGACTATCTCTCCAAGGAAGAGGTCAAGCAAAACGCATCAGGTGAGCCGAAGAAGCTCGGCGCGCCGGTCAAGATCATCGAGGGTGCCCCGGCCGGGGAAGCACCGGCGCCGGCCGCCCATTGAGATAGCCGAAGATCGAGACACAGACGGCGCCTTCGGGCGCCGTTTGTCGTTGCGGCTGATGTGGTTAATAAACTACTTATACGAGCATCAAAATCCAAGGAATTTTCCTAAGGGTTGTTTGAAAGCCTCCTGTTATATCGGGTGTCACAGCTTGGCGTGCGCCGTTTCCGCGATCGGGGCGACGCCGTCCATGCCTGACGCGACCGGTCCTTTCGAGACCCCGGGGTGCGGAAAAATATCGGCTTGTTTTCCGGGATGTCGGGCGCATGACGCACCCTCGGCAGGAGGTAGGAATGAATTTGATTGCAAACTTCGCGGTGCTTGCGTCGCGGCGGACGATCTTCGATCTGCCGGTCTGCGATCTCGGCTGGGATGATGCCCTCGTTTTTATCAACGAGCTGGCCTCCATTCCCGTCGGTCAGACCGTGGTTTGCTTCGTCAACGCCCACAATATGCTGACGGCTTTGCGCGACGACGAGTATTATCGGATCATGTCGCACAATCTGGTGCTGCCTGATGGCATCGGCCTCAACATTGCATCCCAGATCGCCCATGGCTCGCCGTTTCCCGCCAATCTGAACGGCACCGATTTCGTGCCGGCCTTTCTTACCTTCATGGAGGCTCCGCGCCGCATCGGCCTGATCGGCGGCACGCGCTCGGTCGTCGAGGCGGCGGCGGAAAATTTCCGCAGGCACACGCCCTGGCATGAATTTGTCGTCATTTCCGACGGCTTTTTCGACAAGGTCGATTCCACCGATGTCACCGAAGAGATCGAGCGCCAGAAGCTCGACATTCTCATCGTCGGCATGGGGACGCCGCTGCAGGAGAAATGGGTCCACGACAACATTCGCGCCGACCATGCGCGGCTGGTGCTGACGGTGGGCGCGCTCTTCGACTTCGTCTCCGGCGCCGTTCCGCGAGCGCCGAAGACGGTGCGGATGATGCGTCTCGAATGGGCCTATCGGCTGATACAGGAGCCTGGGCGCCTCTGGCGGCGCTACATCATCGGCATTCCGGTTTTCCTTTTCCACGTCTTGCGCTACCGCTTCCGCCGCCGCGAAAGAATTCTCAGCCAGCCGGAAGAGCAGCGCAGCGTCTCGCAGCCGATTGTGGATCGCAGGAAGGCGGGCTGAACAGGCCCGGCGCGGTTCCCGGACCTGTGAAGACCGTTACCGGTTCAAATCTGAGACGTGGAGCCGCAATTCTTGCCAGTCGCGGTCGCGGTTAACCATTTCTTTGCCATGAATATTTAGAGTAGCTTAATCATCTGCATCGCGTGCGGATGATTGAACTCGGCCATCATGTGCATGAGATGTGGCGCAAATGTACGATATCAGGGCGAGAAACAGCTTCCAGGATCGCGCAGCCGCGGGGCCGCGCACCTTTGACGTCGCCTATCGCCGGCGGTCGAAGGGGGCCGATATCGCGCCGCCCGAGGCCGAATTGCTGCGCGCGATCGGCCGCGCGCTGGAAGAGCAGCGCGCAATGGCGGTGCGTCCGGCGCCGCTCGTCGACCGCATCGAAACCATCCTCGGCAACCGCCTTCGGGCTGCCAACGATGCCGGCCGTGCTCTTCTGCCGGCGCCGGCCGGTCATGAGGAGCCGAACGCTGCGGTCGAAAAAGCCGCGTTCCCGCCCGAACCGCCGGCCGTCATCCGTGAGGAACCCGCCAGATTCCAGCCGGCAACGTCCAGCCACCGCGCCAGCCGCTTCGGCCTTGCCATGACGGTCGTCGCCGCCACGGTCCTCGGCGCTGGCCTGCCGGCCCTGATGCCCGTCTCGCCCGCCCTCTACCGTGCCGAGACGACGCTTTCGGTCAGGACGGATGCGGCAAGCCGCGCCGCCTTCACCCAGGCTGCGGCGAAAGGCCTGTTGTCGGCGCGCATGATGGCGTTGACGGTCGCTGCGCTGAAACTCGATCACGACCCGGAATTTGCCGGCCCCAGGGCCAATGCGCTCGGCGTTGCGCTCGATCTCCTCTCGGCCAGCGGTGCTGCCGCCGATCCGGCCTCGCGCGCCGAGGCGGCGCTGAAACATGCGGTCGAGATCATGCCCGATGTCGCCGCCGGTACGATCCTCGTCAGGGTGACGACCGGCGACAGCGGCAAATCCATGCGCATCGCCGCACGGCTTGGCGAAGCGGTGTCCGCAGGCGGCGGTCCCGGCCGGGGCGCCGAAACCGACACTGTGCTGCGCAAGGCCTATGACGAGGCGAAGGCGGAGCTTGCCGCCTTCACGGCCAAAAGCGGCGAGGGCAACGTCAAGGTGGCGATCGATCTTCGCCGTCAGATCGACGGGCTCGATGCCGATCTGAAACAGGCCGACCAGAATATCCTCGCCGCCAAGGCGCGCGCCGACGGGCTGAAGGCGGCAAAACTCGCGGGCGTGCTGGATGGATCGCTCCCCTCCGATATGCTCTCGCCGGCGCTGCAGGATTGGCGCGACAAATATGCCGTCGCCAGGACGACGCTGGCGCAGCTTTCGGCCGAGCTTGGCCCGCGCCATCCGCGCCTGCTGCAGCAGCAGGCCGAAACGGATGGACTCAAGGAGAACATGGGCAAGGAGCTTGCCCGTCTGGCCCAGCTCGCCAATGCCGCCGCCAAGGCTGCGGTCGATGCGCGCAAGGGCCTGAACGATCGCCGCAACACGCTGATCGCCCAGAGCCGGGATACCGGCGTCGATCTGCCCCGGCTGACCGAGCTGCGCGAAAAGGCGAATGCCGCGCGCTCGCGCCTGGAAGAGACGGCGCCGACATCGGGAGGCGATGACGGCCATTTGACCGTCCTGAAACCACCGCTTGCGGCGGCTGTGCCGGGAACGAATGGTCTGATCGGCCGCGTGCTGGCCGGGGCCGCGACAGGCCTTGCGCTCGGTCTCGGCCTCACCCTCCTGCTGTTCTGGCGCAAATCCGCCGCGGCTTCCGCAAGCGAGGAAATGCCGGCGCCGTCTTCGCTCGCCTCTTCGCCGGCGCCCGCGCCGGCCCCGGCGGCGGCCGACGAGATGGAGGTGCTGCGCTCCGAGATCTCCGGCCTGCGCGACCGGCTTCGACTTCACGTGATGGAAGCACGGCAGCCGCTGCGCTGAGCCCGACATTTCCTTGCAAGTTTGATATTGCCTTGCCGCTTTCCGACAGGATAGGGCGTTAGCGGGCATTTGACGCTCGTCAACTATCAATAGATTGGCGCGAAACAGGGCGGAGAGACGCGTGGCGACAGTAATCGACGGCAAGAACGTAGCTGCATCAGTCATTCAGACGGTCAAGAGTGCGACGGCGGCGCTGGAAAAGAGCAGCGGCGTCACCACCGGCCTGGCCGTCATCATCGTCGGCGACGATCCGGCAAGCCACGCCTATGTCGGCTCCAAGGGCCGCATGGCCAAGGAATGCGGCTTCAAGTCCGTCCAGCACACATTGCCGGCCGAGACCAGGCAGGAGGAGCTGGCAGCGCTCGTTGCCACCCTCAACGCCGATCCGTCGATCCACGGCATCCTGGTGCAGCTGCCCCTGCCGAAGCCGCTCGCCAGCGAGCCGATCATCCAGTCGATCCTGCCGGAAAAGGATGTCGATGGCTTGAGCGTCGTCAATGCCGGCAAGCTCGCCACCGGCGACCTGAAGACCGGACTGGTCTCCTGCACGCCGGCCGGCGCCATGGTCTTCGTCCGCCGCACCCATGGCGAGGATCTCTCGGGCCTCAATGCCGTCGTCATCGGCCGCTCCAACCTGTTCGGCAAGCCGATGGCGCAATTGCTGCTCAACGCCAATGCGACGGTGACGATGGCCCATTCGAGAACGAAGAACCTCGCCGAGGTCTGCCGCAACGCCGATATTCTGGTGGCCGCCGTCGGCCGTCCGGAGATGGTCAAGGCCGATTGGGTCAAGCCGGGTGCGACGGTCATCGACGTCGGCATCAATCGTGTGCCGGCTCCCGACAGGGGCGAGGGCAAGACCCGGCTCGTCGGCGACGTCGCCTTTGCCGAGGTCTCTGCTGTCGCCAGCACCATCACCCCGGTTCCCGGCGGGGTCGGGCCGATGACCATCGCCATGCTGATGGCCAACACCGTCATCGCAGCCCACCGCGCCGCAGGGCAGACGCCGCCGCAGTTTTGAGGCTGGGCTTAAGCTTCGTGGGACTGCGGGGCAGGGCCGGTCGAGGCCCTGACGATCAGTTCGGTCTTCCAGAGTTCCTGCTCGGGGAAGGGGCCGGCCTGTTTCACGGTCCCGATCAGCCGCTGGGCGATGCGGGCGCCGGCGGCCCTGAGCGAGGAGCGTGTGGTCGTCAGCGGCACGGAGAAGCTTTCCGGCTTCAAGAGCGGCAGCACGTCGTCGTGGGCGATCAGCGAAATGTCCTCGCCGAGCCGCAATCCCGCCTGGTTGACCGCACGGATCGCCCCCAGCGCCATGACCGTGCTGGAGCATAGGATCGCCGTCGGCCGCTGCGGCAGTTGCAGGAAGCGTTCCATCGCCAGAAGGCCCTGTTCGTCGGTCATCAGCGCGTGGCTCACGCAATCCTCCTCGAGCGTCAGGCCGCGTTCGGCAAGGGCCGAGATGACGCCGTTCCTTCTGCGGATGGCGAAATCGAGATGCGTCGGCCCGTTCATCAGCGCAAAGCGCGTATGGCCGAGCTGCAGCAGCAGCCGGGTCGCGTCGTAGAAGGCGCCTTCATTGTCGATGTCGAGATAGGGATAATCCGGCTCCGCGCCGAAGGAGCGGCCATGCACGACATAGGGCATGGAGAGCGATTTCAGCATGGGAAGCCGCGGATCGTGGCCGCGCATATAGGCGACGAACAGTGCGTCGACATTGCCGCTGATCGCAAGCCGCCGGAGTGCCGCCACCTCGTCGTCAGGATCGGCCGGCATGATGACGAAATGGAAATCGTGACGCACGGCTTCCTCGCCGAGCCCGGCCAGGAATTCGCCGAAATGCACGTCCGACTGGTGGCCGGGCGCCGTCGGCATGACCAGGCCGATCGAGCCTGCTTTGCCGGTCGCAAGCCGCTGGGCTGCCTTGTTCGGCCGGTACCCGGTTTCCTTGACGGCCTGGAGCACGCGCTCTCGGGTCGCTTCATTGACCTCGGGATAGCCGTTGAGCGCCCGGCTCACCGTCGTCTGCGACAGCCCGAGCAATTCCGATAGCTGTTTGAGATTCACCTGTTATGCTTCCTCCCGGCCCGCCCGTCGGCCGCTCTAAAAGGCCTGCCGCCTCCCAATGGCATCCAAAGCGCTTTCAAATATGTAGCATCTCGCGCGCTTGACTCAAGAAAAATCGCTCCATATTCCCCGATAGGCGCCGTTGCGCTGCGATATCCCGCGTGTTTATGGCGAGTTTTCGCGAATTGACTTGACTTCATTCCACTGGAAGTGAAATGAGTTGGGTGTCAAAGCGCTTTGAAATTTCTTTTTTGCAGAGAATTCGGCGCGGGTTGGGATTGTGATGGGAGGTTGATCACATGAAAAAGTCATTTTTGGTGGGCGTTGCCGTTGCGGCGCTTTTTGCCGGTGCTGCGTCCGCGGCCGATCTGAAATTTGCCCCGGGACAGGATTCCAAGTTCAACTGGAAAAGCTATGACGAATTCAAGGCCGCGCATGCCGATTTGAAGGGTCAGCCGCTGACCATCTTCGGGCCGTGGCGCGGCGAAGACGAGGCGTTCTTCATGAGCGTTCTTGCCTATTTCACCGAAGCGACCGGCATCGAGGCGAAATATTCCTCTTCCGAAAACTACGAGCAGCAGATCGTCATCGACACGCAGGCGGGCTCGCCGCCGAACATCGCCATTCTGCCGCAGCCGGGCCTCCTCGCCGACCTCGCCGGCAAGGGATTCCTGACGCCGCTCGGCGATGACAACTCCAAGTGGCTCAAGGACAATTACGGTGCCGGCGACAGCTGGGTCGGTTACGGGACCTACAAGGGCAAGGACGGCAAGGAAGCCTTCTACGCCTTTCCTTACAAGGCTGACGTGAAATCGCTGGTCTGGTACGTTCCGGAGAATTTCGAGGAAGCCGGCTACAAGATCCCGACGACCATGGAAGAGCTGCATGCCCTGACCGACCAGATCGTCAAGGATGGCGGCGTTCCCTGGTGCATCGGTCTCGGTTCCGGCGGCGCCACCGGTTGGCCGGCGACCGACTGGGTCGAGGACATCATGCTGCGTATGCAGCCGCCGGAAGCCTATGACAAGTGGACGACCAACGAGCTGAAGTTCACCGATCCGGCCGTCGTTGCCGCGATCGACGAATTCGGCAAGTTCGCCAAGAACGAGAAATACGTCAATGGCGGCGTCGCGGCCGTGGCCTCGACCGACTTCCGCGACAGCCCGAAGGGCCTCTTCTCCGTTCCGCCGAAGTGCTACATGCACCATCAGGCCTCGTTCATTCCGTCCTTCTTCCCCGAGGGCACGAAGCTCGGCCAGGATGCCGACTTCTTCTACATGCCGACCTATGCTTCGCATCCAGAACTCGGCAAGCCGGTTCTCGGCGCCGGCACACTCGTCTCGATCGCCAAGGACTCGAAGACGGCCCGCGCTTTCATCGACTTCCTGAAGACCCCGATCGCGCATGAAGTCTGGATGGCGCAGTCGAGCTTCCTGACACCGTACAAGGGCGTCAGCGTCGACGCCTACGCCAATCCGCAGATGAAGAAGGAAGGCGAGATTCTGACCTCCGCCACCACCTTCCGCTTCGACGGTTCCGACCTGATGCCGGGCAAGATCGGTGCCGGCGCCTTCTGGACCGGCATGGTCGATTTCGTCGGCGGCAAGTCCGCCGAGGAAGCTGCCGGCGAAATCCAGAGCGCCTGGGACGGCATCAAGTAATCTTCCAAAATTATGCCGCCGGCTTGCCGGCGGCATGACCTGCCTGAGTGGCCGGGCTCATGCGCAGCCCGGCCATCGCAGGATATATTGTGATTGGACAATACAAGTGGATTGACGGTGACCGGCGTTGCCCCGTCAGAATGAAAGCCGGTCGGAATAAGATCAGGGGAAGCAGGGGAGGGACGTAATGCTGTCGCAGATAGTGTCCGCTTTGGGCGTCGTGGTATTCGCCGTTTTTGCGTGCTCGGCCTATTTCTATTTTTCCAACAAGCTTCTGGATCTGGCCCTGCCGGTGAAGGATGGCGACATTCGCGCCGCATCGCGCAATCTCAATCGCCGCGCGGTCATCAGGCCGTGGCTGTTCCTCGGGCCGGCGCTCTTCCTGCTCTTCGTCTACCTCGTCTATCCGGTCGTTGCGACCTTCATCCTCTCCTTCTATGACCGAACCGGCCTGCAGTTCGTCGGCCTCGCTAACTACAAATGGGCGATCGGCGACCGCGAATTCCGCCAGTCGATCTTCAATAACATCCTCTGGCTCGCCGTCGTGCCGGCCGCCTGCACCTTCTTCGGCCTGGTCATCGCTGTCATGACCGATCGCATCTGGTGGGGCAATATCGCCAAGAGCATCGTCTTCATGCCGATGGCGATCTCTTTCGTCGGCGCCTCGGTCATCTGGAAATTCATCTATGAATATCGCGGCGGCAACGATGTCCAGATCGGCCTCCTGAACGCCATCGTCCAGCTCTTCGGCGGCACGCCGGAGGTGTGGATCTCGGTTCCCTTCTGGAACAATTTCTTCCTGATGGTCATCCTGATCTGGATCCAGACCGGTTTTGCCATGGTCATCCTGTCGGCGGCACTGCGCGGCATCCCCGAGGAGACGATCGAGGCCGCCGTCATCGATGGCGCCAACGGCTGGCAGATCTTCTGGCGCATCATGGTGCCTCAGGTCTGGGGTACCATCGCCGTCGTCTGGACGACGATCACCATCCTCGTCCTCAAGGTCTTCGATATCGTGCTGACCATGACCAACGGCCAGTGGCAGACGATGGTCCTGGCGAACCTGATGTTCGACTGGATGTTCCGCGGCGGCGGCGATTCCGGCCGAAGTGCCGTCATCGCCATCATCATCATGCTCGCCGTCACGCCGATCATGGTTTGGAACGTGCGCCGCGCCAACCGCGAACTGAAGGGCCATTGAGATGATCGCTGTCGGAAGCTACTTCAAGATCGGTCCCGCCCGCCTCTTCGTCCACCTTGCGGTTCTCCTGATCGTCATCATCTGGCTCATCCCAACGCTCGGTATCTTCGTCAGCGCCCTGCGCGACAAGGACCAGATCGTTGTGTCCGGCTGGTGGACGTCCTTCGTCGGCTCGACGCAGACGGTCGCCGTGCGCCTGGGCACGCCGGACCAGCAAAAGCAGGAAGGCGCTACCTACGTCATTTCGGGCAATGTGCTGGAAGGACAGACCGGCCGCTCGGTCAAGGCCTTCGGCAACCGCGTGCAGCAGCCGGCGGCCTTCGAGGCCGGCCAGACGGCCGATCTCGGCGACGGCGAAAGCCTGCTGATCAACAGCGACGGCAGCTACCGCTACATGAAGAACGCCGCCTTCTCGCCCGACGAGCGGCCGCGGCGTATCTATGTCTCCGTCTCGGCGCCGCCGGAATTCACGCTGCAGAACTACAACACGGTTCTGACCGGCGAGGGTATCGGCCAGTCCTTCATCAATTCGTTGACGGTGACGATCCCGGCGACGATCATCCCGATCCTGATTGCCGCTTTCGCCGCCTATGCCCTGAGCTGGATGGACTTTCCCGGCCGCGCGCTGCTGATTGCGCTCGTCGTCGGCCTCATCGTCGTGCCGCTGCAGATGTCGCTGATCCCGCTTCTGCGCCTCTATAACGAAGTGGGCAACATGCTCGGCCAGCCGTCGAAGACCTATCCCGGCATCTGGCTTGCCCATACCGCCTTCGGCATGCCGCTCGCCATCTTTCTGCTGCGGGCCTATATTGCCGGCCTGCCGAAGGAGATCATCGAATCCGCCCGTGTCGACGGTGCGAGCGACTTCGAGATCTTTACCCGCATCGTTTTGCCTCTGTCCTTCCCGGCACTCGCCTCCTTCGCCATCTTCCAGTTCCTGTGGGTGTGGAACGACCTGCTCGTCGCCATGGTCTTCCTCGGCACCGACAAGGACCACATCGTGCTGACCGGCAGCCTGAACGCGCTGCTCGGCTCGCGCGGCGGCAATTGGGAGATTTTGACGGCGTCGGCCTTCGTCACCATTATCGTGCCGCTGCTCGTCTTCTTCGGGCTGCAGCGCTATCTGGTGCGTGGTCTGCTGGCGGGCTCGGTCAAGGGCGGCTGACCATTTTCGAACGTGACTTCAGACAGGATATTCCATGAACGTGGCTCCCCAATCGATCTTGACCGCCGATAAGGACTGGTGGCGCGGCGCGGTGATCTATCAGATCTATCCGCGCTCCTACCAGGATTCCAACGGCGACGGTATCGGCGACCTCAAGGGCATCACCGCCCGGCTGCCGCATGTGGCAAGCCTCGGCGTCGATGCGATCTGGATCTCGCCCTTCTTTACCTCGCCGATGCGCGATTTCGGTTACGACGTTTCCGATTACGAAAATGTCGACTCGATCTTCGGCACGCTGGTGGACTTTGACACGATGATCGCCGAGGCGCATCGCCTCGGCATCCGCGTGATGATCGACCTGGTCATCTCGCACAGCTCCGATCAGCATCCCTGGTTCGTGCAGAGCCGCTCCAGCAAGACCAACGCCAAGGCCGACTGGTATGTCTGGGCCGACGCCAAGCCGGACGGCACGCCGCCGAACAACTGGCTGTCGATCTTCGGCGGCTCGGCATGGGCGTGGGATCCGACGCGCATGCAATATTACCTGCACAATTTCCTGACCTCGCAGCCGGACATGAACCTGCATAACCCGGAAGTGCAGGACCGTCTGCTCGATGTCGTGCGCTTCTGGCTCAATCGCGGCGTCGACGGCTTCCGCCTCGACACCATCAACTTCTATTTCCACGACCCGCTGTTGCGCGACAATCCGGCATTGGCGCCTGAGCGCCGCAACGCCTCGACGGCGCCGGCGGTCAATCCCTATAACTTCCAGGAGCATGTCTACGACAAGAACCGGCCGGAGAACCTCGCCTTCCTGAAGCGGTTCCGCGCCGTTCTCGAGGAATATCCGGCAATCGCCGCCGTCGGCGAGGTCGGGGACAGCCAGCGCGGCCTCGAAATCGTCGGCGAATACACCTCCGGCAACGACAAGATGCACATGTGCTACGCCTTCGAGTTCCTGGCGCCCGATCCGCTGACGCCGGAGCGCGTCGAGGAGGTGATGGAGGATTTCGAAGCCGCAGCCCCCGATGGTTGGGCCTGCTGGGCCTTCTCCAATCACGACGTCATGCGCCATGTCAGCCGCTGGGGCGGGCTGGTCGCCGATCACGACGCCTTCGCCAAGCTCTATGCTTCGCTGCTGATGACGCTGCGCGGTTCCGTCTGCCTCTATCAGGGCGAAGAACTGGCGCTGACCGAAGCCGATCTCGCCTATCAGGATCTGCAGGATCCCTATGGCATCCAGTTCTGGCCGGAGTTCAAAGGCCGTGACGGCTGCCGCACGCCGATGGTCTGGGACAGCCACGTCACCCAGGGCGGCTTTTCGACAGTCAAGCCCTGGCTGCCGGTGCCGGTCGAACATATTCTGCGCGCCGTCAACGTCCAGCAGGGCGACGAGACGTCGGTGCTCGAGCACTATCGACGCTTCATCGCCTTCCGCAAGCTGCACCCGGCCTTTGCCAAGGGCGAGATCGAATTCGAGGAGACCGAGGGCGATACCCTGGTCTTCACCCGCGAATACAGTGACGAGAAGCTGCTCTGCATTTTCAACATGAGCCCGGCCGAAACAGGCGTTACCCTGCCTGCGGGAGAATGGCAGGCGTTGACGGGGCACGGCTTTATCAGCAACAACTATGGCGACAAGATCGATATTCCGGCCTGGGGGGCGTATTTCGCCCGTCTCGCTTAAGGATCAGGAGGGGAGAGAGACATGACTGGACTGACGCTGAAGGATATCCGCAAATCCTACGGTTCCGTGGACGTTCTCCACGGCATCGACCTCGATATCAAGCAGGGCGAATTCATCGTCTTTGTCGGTCCGTCCGGCTGCGGCAAGTCCACGCTTCTGCGCATGATCGCCGGTCTCGAGGCGATTACCGGCGGCGAGATGTATATTGACGGCCAGCTGGTCAACGACGTGCCGCCGTCGAAGCGCGGCATTGCCATGGTCTTTCAGTCCTACGCGCTCTATCCCCATATGACGGTCTACGACAACATGGCCTTCGGCATGAAGATCGCCGGCGAAAGCAAGCAGGAGATCGACCGTCGCGTGCGGGCGGCGGCCGACAGCCTGCAACTGGGCAAATATCTCGACCGCCTGCCGAAGGCGCTTTCCGGCGGCCAGCGCCAGCGCGTGGCGATCGGCCGCGCCATCTGCCGCGACCCCAAGGTCTTCCTGTTCGACGAGCCGCTGTCCAACCTCGATGCTGCGCTGCGCGTCGCGACCCGCATCGAGATCGCCCGCCTCAACGAGCAGATGGCCGATACGACGATGATCTACGTCACCCACGACCAGGTTGAGGCGATGACGCTTGCCGACCGCATCGTCGTGCTTTCCGCCGGCAATATCGAGCAGGTCGGCGCGCCGCTGGAGCTTTACGAGCGCCCCGCCAACCTCTTCGTCGCCAAATTCATCGGCTCGCCGGCCATGAACATCATCCCCGCGACGATATCAGGCACCGGCAGCCAGACGACCGTGACGCTGACCGGCGGCATGTCGGTCACGCTCGATGTGGCGACCGACGCGTCCGAGAAGGGCAAGGAGGCGAGCTTCGGTGTTCGTCCTGAGGATCTGAGGATCGCCGACGGTGCCGACTATGTTTTCGAGGGCGAGGTCTCGATCGTCGAAGCGCTCGGCGAAGTGACGCTGCTTTATATCGAAGGCCTGGTCCCCGGCGAGCCGATCGTCGTCAAACTGCCCGGCATTTACGATGTCCATAAGGGCCAGAGGATGCGCTTTGCCGCCGACCGGCAGAAGCTGCATCTCTTCGATGCGAGCGGCCATACCTACCGGAAATGAGATCGCCATTTTTGGGGTAATCATCCCGAGAATTATACTTGGCGGACCGAATTCTCACTTTCTGTTAAAGATCGGCTGCTACTTTTTCCTCGTCAATTTATGAGGGGGATAAGCAAGTGGCCGCTTCCAATCCGTCACAGCCAAGATCTCATTTCCTGAGCAAGGAAGAATCCTTCATGTATGACCGCGAAGCGCGGTTCAAAATGGAGGACACGATGAATGCCGCGCGCATCGAATATACGGAAAAGGGCGTCATGCACGCGGCTTCGCGCCGCTGCGACATCGTCCGGATCTCGATGAGCAGCGCGACGCTCGCAATTCTGACCCAGTTCAGCCTGCCGAAGCAGTTCTATCTGGACATTCCGGATGCCCGCATCACCAAGGTCGGCTGCCTGCTGATGAAGGTCAATGCCAACAACACGATCGAAGTCCGCTTCCTGCGCCTGCTGACGCAGAAGGAGCTGAACAAGATCTTCGTCTACAGCACGCACCCGGCGCACAAGGATTACGTTCTCGACATCCGCGCCTGACGGATAGATCGGGACCGCCAATAGCAAAACCCGCGGGACGCTGCGTGCGCCTCGCGGGTTTTTGCTTATCTGCGTTGGTTATGTTCAGTGGAAGAGAACGCTCGCCCCTTGGTCCGAAGCGCCGACGGCGCGGCGGAAGGGCGCGAAGAGCTCGCGGCCCATGCCGAATTCATTATCGGCGAGATCGACGGTTACCGGTTCGCGCTCGGCCATGTCGGCGGCATCGACGAGCACTTCCAGCGTGCCCTTGATCGCGTCCAGGCGAATGATGTCGCCGTTCTTGATGCGGGCGATCGGGCCGCCGTCGACCGCTTCCGGCGTGACGTGGATCGCCGCCGGCACCTTGCCGGACGCGCCGGACATGCGCCCGTCGGTCAGAAGCGCCACGTGGAAGCCACGATCCTGCAGCACGCCAAGTGGCGGCGTCAGCTTGTGCAGTTCCGGCATGCCGTTCGCCTTCGGCCCCTGGAAGCGCACGACGGCGACGAAATCGCGGTTGAGCTTGCCTTCCTTGAAGGCGTCCTGCAGTTCCTGCTGGCTGTGGAAGACGATCGCCGGCGCCTCGATGATGTGGCGCTCCGGCTTGACGGCGGAGATCTTGATGACTGCCTTGCCGAGATTGCCGCGCAGCATCTTCAGCCCGCCATTGGCCTGGAACGGCGTCTCGATGCTGGAGAGCACCTTCGGATCATGGCTCTTTTCCGGCGACGGCTCGCGCAGGACGGTGCTGTTTTCGCCGAGGCGGGCATCGACCGTATAGGCCTGGAGACCCTGGCCGAAGACGGTGCGCACGTCGTCATGCACCAGGCCGTGCTTCAGGAGTTCCTTGATCAGGAAGCCCATGCCGCCGGCCGCCTGGAAATGGTTCACGTCGGCAAGCCCGTTCGGATAGACGCGGGCAAGCAGCGGCACGACTTCCGAAAGCTCGGCGATGTCCTGCCAGGTGAGCTGGATGCCGGCTGCGCGCGCCATGGCGACGAGGTGCAGCGTGTGGTTGGTCGAGCCGCCAGTCGCATGCAGGCCGACGACGCCGTTGACGACCGAACGTTCGTCGATCATCTCGCCGGCCGGCGTGAATTCGTTGCCGAGCGCGGTGATCGCCAGCGCCCGCTTGGCCGCTTCGCGCGTCAGCGCTTCGCGCAGCGGCGTGCCGGGATTGATGAAGGAGGAGCCGGGCATATGGAAGCCCATGATCTCCATCAGCATCTGGTTGGAGTTGGCCGTGCCGTAGAAGGTGCAGGTGCCGGGACCATGATAGGATTTCGATTCCGCCTCCAGGAGCTCGGCGCGGCCGACCTTGCCCTCGGCAAAGAGCTGACGCACCCGCGACTTCTCGTCGTTGGGCAGTCCCGTCGTCATCGGCCCGGCCGGAACGAAGATCGACGGCAGATGCCCGAAGGAGAGCGCCGCAATGACGAGGCCGGGAACGATCTTGTCGCAGACGCCGAGGAAGAGGGCGGCATCGAACATATTGTGCGACAGGCCGACGCCCGCGGCCATGGCGATCAGGTCGCGTGAAAAGAGCGACAGCTCCATGCCCGGCTGCCCCTGGGTGACGCCGTCGCACATGGCAGGCACGCCGCCGGCCACCTGGGCGACGCCGCCTGCTTCGGCGGCCGCCTCACGGATGATTGCCGGATAGGTCTCGAACGGCTGGTGAGCCGAGAGCATGTCGTTATAGGCAGTGATGATGCCGAGATTGGGGATGCGGTCGCCGGCAAGCGCGTCCTTGTCGGCGGGGGAACAGACTGCAAAGCCATGGGCGAGGTTGGCGCAGCCGAGCACCGAGCGGTGCACGCCCTGGGAGGCGGCGGCGCGCAGCCGTTCCAGATAGCGCTCGCGGGTCGGCTTCGAGCGTTCGACGATGCGGTTGGTGATCGCAGCAATGCGTGCGTGAGCGGACATGGAAGATCCCTGCCTTGTTCTGGTTCGTCTCAATGTGTTCGCCGGCTCCGGCGGCCGTCAGGCCGTATCAGGGAGCCCAGTAGATCTCGACCGGGGAAGTGGCCCGGCGCAGAACGGCGCGGATCGGCATGTCTGCCTCGTCACCGCTGCCTTCCGCCTTGGCGAGAACGTCTTTTTTGCCTTCGCCCTCGATATGGAGAACCAGCAGTGCGGCATCCTGAAGACTGGAGAAGGTGAAAGTCAGGCGTGGTTCGCCGGCTCCTTCTGCCTCCATGGTGATGACGCCGCGCGGCGTCGAGGCATCGAGCGCCTCGGCAAGATTGCTGCCGCCGGGAAAGAACGAGGCCGTGTGGCCATCGCCGCCCATGCCGAGGATGACGACGTCGAAGGGGATGCCGATCTCGGCGCTTTTTTCCGTCGCCAGCCTTGCGGCCTCCTCGACCGAGGCTGCCGGCTGGTAAAGCGGCACGAACCGCGCCGCCTTTGCCTTGTCCTGCAAGAGATTGGCATCGACCAGCAGATGGTTCGAGCGGGTATTGTCGGCCGGCACGAAGCGTTCGTCAACCAGCGTGATCGTCACCTTGTCCCAGGCGATATCGCGTGTCGACAGGGCCTGGAAGAAGGCCTTTGGCGTCGAGCCGCCGGAAACGGCGATGGAGGCGGCGCCGCGGGCGGCGATTGCTGCCGAAAGCGTATCGGCGACCTTGTCGGCGAGGCTGCCGGCGAGATCTGCGGGGCTGGCGAAGGAATGCAGGGTCGATGCCATCGATGTCGTCCTAGATATCGTCATGCCAGGTGCGGCCGTCGCGCTCGATCAGCGCGATGGCCTGGCTCGGGCCCCAGGTGCCGGCCGTATAGCCCTGCACCTGCTGGCCGGTGGTTTCCCAACCTTTCAGGATCGGGTCGACCCATTTCCATGCGGCTTCGACTTCATCGCGGCGCATGAACAATGTCTGGTTGGAGCGGATCACGTCCATCAGCAGGCGTTCGTAGGCGTCGGGATTGCGGACGTTGAAGGCCTGGGCAAAACTCATGTCGAGCGAGACGTTGCGCAGGCGCATGCCGCCCGGACCCGGATCCTTGATCATCAGCGACTGCTTGACGCCCTCATCCGGCTGCAGGCGGATGATCAGCTGGTTGGCGACGATGCGGCCGGCCGCCTGGTCGAAGATCGCATGCGGGATCGGCTTGAAGGTGATGACGATCTCGGACATGCGCCCGGTCAGGCGCTTGCCGGTTCTGATATAGAAGGGAACGCCAGCCCAGCGCCAGTTGTTGATCTCCGCCTTGATGGCGACGAAGGTCTCGGTGTTGGAGACGCCGCCTTCGAGCTCTTCGAGATAGCCCTTGACCGGACCGCTGCCGGATGCGCCGGCGCGATACTGGCCGCGCACCGTCGCCTGCTCGACATTGGAGGCATCGAGCGGCTTCAGCGCGCGAAGCACCTTCAGCTTCTCGTCGCGAACGGCTTCCGAATCCATCGACGAAGGCACTTCCATCGCCGTCAGGCAGAGCAGCTGCAGGATGTGGTTCTGCACCATGTCGCGCAATGCGCCGGCCGTATCGTAATAGCCGGCGCGGCCTTCGAGGCCGACCGCTTCGGCCACGGTGATCTGCACGTGATCGATGTAGTTGGCGTTCCACAGCGGCTCATAGAGCGCATTGGCAAAGCGCAGCGCCATCAGGTTCTGCACTGTTTCCTTGCCGAGATAGTGGTCGATGCGGAAAATCTGCTCTTCCTTGAAGGCGCGGCCGATCATGTCGTTGAGCTGCAGCGCCGAGGCGAGGTCGCGGCCGATCGGCTTCTCGACGACGATGCGGGTCGATTTGGTGATCAGCTTATGGTCGTGGATCTTCTGCGAAATGTCGCCGAAGATGCCGGGTGCGACCGCCAGATAGAAGGCGCGCACCCGATCCTTGCTCTCGTCGAGCAGCCTCTTCAGCTGATCCCAGCCGCTGTCGGAGCGGGCATCGACCGAGACGTAATAGAGGCGGGCGCAGAACTTCTCGACTTCGTTCTCGTCATATTCGCCCTTCTTCAGGTGTTCCTTCAGCGCATCGCGGGCGAATTTGCGGTATTCCTCGTGCGTCAGCGGGCTGCGCGAAGCGCCGATCACCCGGGTCGGTTCGCCGAACTGGCCTTCGATCTGGCGATGATAGAGGGCCGGCAGCAACTTGCGTTCGGCAAGGTCGCCGCTGCCGCCGAAGACGACGTAATCAAAAGGCTCAACGGGAATGATCTGGCTGCTCATGAGCTTGTCTCTCAATCAGGCTTGGTTGACGGCCCTTTTAATCTAATCGATTTAAAAAAGCCAGTGTGCAGTGCAATGAATCTGTCGGGCACCGGTTTTAGAGCGAATTTCCATGAGATGAAATCCGCAAGCGGACTAAAACTTGTCGCGAAGCGCAAACCACGACAAGGCGAGGAAAAGCAACGGCGCCCGCATCCAGGCCCCGCCGGGAAAGGCGGGGATGTCGAGCGATTTGAACAGATCCAGATCGCCGGATTTCCCAAGCACCGTTTCCGCATAGAGCCTGCCACAGTAGTTTGACAGCATGACGCCATGGCCGGAATAACCGCCGATCGAGGTGACGCCCGGCATTACCTCGCGCACGAAGGGCTGGCGCGGCATGGTGATGCCGACGCTGCCGCCCCAGGCATGGGTGATCTCGATGTCTTTCAGATCGGGATAGATTTCGCCGATCTGCCGGCGGATATGCTGCGAAATGTCTCGCGGATTGTCGGCTGTATAGGCCTCGCGTCCGCCGAACAGCAGACGGCCTTCGAATCGGCGGAAATAACGCACGACGAAGCGCGAATCGGCGACGGCCTCGCCGCCCGGCAGCACTTCGGGATGCTTATCGAGCGGGGCGGTGGCGCCGATGAAGGAGCGGATCGGCATGACATGGCTTGCCGTCACCGGTTCGAGGCCATCGATATGCCCGTCGCAGGCGATCAGCGCCCGGTCGGCGGTGATCGTGCCCCGCTCAGTTTCGATCGTCACCTTGCCGCCGCCCTGGCGGATCGCCGTCGCCTTGGTCATCTCGAAGATATCAGCACCCGCGTTGGCGGCGACACGGGCGAGCCCGATGAGCAGCTTCAGCGGATGGATATGGCCTGTGCCGACATCGCGCACGCCGCAGTGGAAACGCTTCGAGCCGAGCCTTTCCTGCGTCTCTTTCTTGTCCATAAAGCTGATGTGCGGATAGTCATAGCGCTGCGCGGCGATCTCGGCATTCTCGCGATAGTCGCGTTCGTAGCTCGCCTTGTGGGCGACATTGAGCTGGCCGGGCACGAAGTCGATCTCGATCTGGTGCTCGCTTGCAAAATCGAGGAGATGGCGCTTGGCCGCCTCGGCAACGTCGAACAGCGCCTTCGAGCGTTGATAGCCGATTTTTTCCTCGAGCTCTTCCGGCCACCATCGCTGGCCGGTGCCGAGCTGGCCGCCATTGCGCCCGGACGCTCCGTCGCCGAAGCGGCAGGCCTCGATCAGGACGACCGAAACGCCTGACTTGGCGAGGTGATAGGCGGCCTGCAGGCCGGTATAGCCACCGCCGATGATGGCGACGTCGCATGCTCTCGGACCGTCGAGAGCGGCATAGGTGGGCCGCTCGCCGACGGTTGCCTGATACCAGGATAGGCCCGGGCAGATCGGGCTCTGCCACATCTCATTTCGTGCCATGACGATCCCCTCACACGTTGAGCAGAAGGAATTCCCGCTCCCAGGGGCTGATCACCTGCATGAAGGTCTCGAACTCGCCGCGCTTGACGCCGGCATAAAGGCCGATGAACTGCGTGCCGAACACCTCTTCGAAGGCGGGCTCGTCCTCCATCAGCGCCACGGCTTCCAAGAGGCCGCGCGGCAGGTCGATTGAGCCCTCATTGGCCGAATCCTCCGTCGGCGCCGTCGGCTCGATCTCCTTCATGATGCCGAGCAGGCCGGAAGCGAGCGAGGCGGCAAGCGCCAGATAGGGATTGGCGTCCGAACTCGGCAGCCGGTTTTCCACGCGCCGCGCCTGCGGATCGGACACCGGGACGCGGAAAGCGGTGGTCCTGTTGTCGTAGCCCCAGGCATTGTTGACAGGGCAGGACATGTCCGGCTGCAGGCGGCGGTAGGAATTCACATAGGGCGCCAGCATCGCCATCGCGCTCGGCACGAATTTCTGCATGCCGCCGATGAAATGGAAGAATTCCTTCGAAGCCGAGCCATCGGGGTTGGAGAAGATGTTCTTGCCGGTCTCGATATTCACTACCGACTGGTGGATATGCATCGCCGAACCCGGCTGGCCCTGCATCGGCTTGGCCATGAAGGTTGCGTAGATGTCGTGTTTCAGCGCCGCCTCGCGGATCGTGCGCTTGAACAGGAACACCTGGTCGGCAAGCTCGATCGGATTGCCGTGGCGCAGGTTGATTTCGAGCTGCGCCGGTCCCTCTTCATGGATCAGTGTATCGATCTCCAGCCCCTGCTTCTCCGAGAAATGATAGACGTCATCGATCAGCTCGTCGAACTCGTTGATGCCGGCGATCGAATAGCCCTGGCCGCCGAGGATCGAGCGGCCGGACCGGCCTTTGGGCGGGTGCAGCGGATAGTCGGGATCGTCGTTCTTGGCGACGAGATAGAATTCGATCTCGGGCGCCACGATCGGTTTCCAGCCGCGCTCATGATAGAGGCTCATGATCCGCTTCAGCACGTTGCGCGGCGTATAGGGCACTTCGCCGCCGTCCGAATCGACGATGTCGCAGATCACCTGCGCCGTCGGATCGCTCTCCCAGGGCACGACCGACAGCGTCGAAAGATCGGGCATCAGCTTCAGGTCGCTGTCGCGCGGCTCGTAGCGGAAGCTCTCCGTCTCCTCGGGATATTCGCCGGAAATCGTGTGCCGGTAGATCGCCGAAGGCAGCGCCAGCGAGGTGTTGGAGGTGAATTTCGAGCTCGGCATCATCTTGCCGCGCGGCACGCCGGCAAGGTCGGGCGTGATGCATTCGATGTCTTCTATGCCCCTGGCTCTCAGCCACTGCGCCGCTTCCTTCCAGTTCGCAACGCCGCGCAGGGATCCGGGGTCCGGGGGAGTTTTCGTCGAGGCGGGTACGGTTCTGGCAGGCTTCAGCGTCGTCTTTTTTGGGGACATGACACACCGGTTTGGTTGATCGTGGCGCCATCATAGCCGGACTTTGCCAATTGGCGAGGGGTCGAGAACGTTGACTTTCGCCCTTCGATGGAAAAAGAAGACGCCGATTTGATTGGGGAAACGGGTTTGCAGCGCAAAAGCGACGTCATCGTCATCGGCGCCGGGGCGGCGGGCATGATGGCGGCCATCCGCGCGGGAAAACGCGGTCGCTCGGTCGTCGTTCTCGACCATTCGCGAGCGCCCGGCGAGAAGATCCGCATCTCCGGCGGCGGCCGCTGCAATTTCACCAATATCCATGCCGGACCGAAGAATTTTCTGTCCGCCAATCCGCATTTCTGCAAGTCGGCGCTTGCCCGTTTCACGCCCACCGATTTCATCGCCATGGTCGAGCGGCACGGCATTGCCTGGCATGAAAAGACGCTCGGCCAGCTGTTCTGCGACGACAGCGCCAAGGACATCATCCGCATGCTCTTGGACGAGATGCGCGCCGCCGGCGCGGCACTCGATCTGTCTACCGAAATAACAGGCGTCGAAAGGACCGATGCGGGCTTCCGCGTCTCGACCGGGCAGGGCGCCTATGAAGCCTCATCGCTGATCGTCGCGACCGGCGGCAAATCGATCCCGAAGATGGGCGCCACCGGCTTTGCCTATCGCCTCGCCGAGCAGTTCGGCCTGGCCGTGCTCGAAACCCGCCCGGCCCTGGTGCCGTTGACGCTCGATCCTGGCCTGCTCGCAAGCATTGCGCCGCTTGCCGGCATTTCCGCTCCGGCCGAAATCCGCCATGGCAAGACCGCCTTCCGCGAAGCGCTGCTGTTTACCCATCGGGGCCTCAGCGGACCTGCCATCCTGCAGATCTCCTCCTATTGGCGCGAAGGCGACGAAATCGTCCTTGCCATCGAACCGGATATCGACATCGCCGCGCAGCTGAAGGCGGCAAAGCAGCTGAACGGACGCCAGTCGGCCCAGACCGCGCTTGGCGAGGTCCTGCCGAAGCGGCTGGCGCAGTTTCTCGTCGAGCGCGAAAAGATCTCCGGCAATATGGCGGACCTACCTGACAAGGCGCTGCTCAGCCTTGCCGCGAGCGCCCAGAACCTTGCAATCAAGCCTTCCGGCTCTGAAGGCTATCGCACCGCCGAAGTGACGCTCGGCGGCATCGACACGGCCGCGCTCGATTCACGCAGCATGGAGGCCAAGGCCGTGCCCGGCCTCTATTTCATCGGCGAATGCGTCGACGTCACCGGCTGGCTCGGCGGCTATAATTTCCAATGGGCGTGGGCCTCGGGATTTGCCGCGGGCGAATGCGCCTGAAGCTTTCGCTTTCTGCATATCGGTGGAACCCGTATATTAGAAATGCCGATTCAAGACTTCTTAAGAGAGGTGCGCCATCCTGTCTCAATTGGCGGTTTGCAGAGCTCTTCCTAGATTAAGCTTTACCGGCAAGCCGTTTTGTTGGATTGTTGTGTCAGAAGAGTGAGGTTTCGAGCATGACCAGACACGCACGACGCGCCCGCGCCATCGCAATCACCCAGGCAAAGCCTGACATCAGGATGGCAGTCCTGCGATATTTGATGCTCGCAGCCGGCGCCACAGCCGCCAGCCTGGCCCTGTTGCTCGCGCACGTCCTCTGACCTGTCCTTTCATCCGAAAGTAACCTTGCCGCCTTCCGATCGCGACATCGCGGTCCTGTGGGGCATATATTGCAACTATTTCACCGCCTTGGCTTTTAACCGCCATCACCGCTTATCCGAAAATTAATATCTAATCTGACACAATTGCCCGCGATTATTTGGGCATCTCCAACTTGCTTGGACATGAACCGGCAATGACTGCCGCCTGGCTTCCGGGTTCCCCGATGTAAAGAGAATAGTTTGATGTGCACTCGGCTGGCGCGCCTGATGGCTGCCCGCGGGAGGAGTTGTGTATGAAAGGCCCGGAACGCCATGTTGATTGACAAGATTCTTTCCCGCTTCAGGATCAAGACGAAGGTTCTGATCTTCGTTCTGCCCTTCGTTGTGACCATTTCGGCGGTGGGTCTGACGGGCCTTTATGCTTCCGGACTTCTGCAGGGCCGCATGGAAATCTCCAACAGCGTGCTGCAGTCGTTGAGCGGGTTCAAGGATCTCTACGGTTCGATGGACGACTTCCTGCGCATCACCAGTCAGTCGGCGCGCGACAAGCTGCTCACCGATCTGAAGACCCAGCAGGGCGTGCTCGACCAGACGCTGAACCAGGTAGGCGAACAGGCGGCCGGCCGTGACAGCCTTGCGGAAGCCTCAAGCCGCACCAAGGACATTTCAGGCGTCGTCGACAAGCTCTGGGCGCTGCATGAGCAGGAAGTCGTGCTGCACGAGCAGATCGACGCTGCGCAGAAGAGCCTGATCAGCACCCGCTTCACCGTCTCCTACCAGGCCGAGGAATTGCAGACCGCGCTGCAGCGCGACGAGAGTGCTGCCACCGTCACCCTTCGCACCGCCGACCGCCTGCTGAAGGGCGGCGATTTCCTCGGCACCGTCGCCAGCGGCTTCAGCAAGCCGCAGACGCCACAGGACAAGATCGCCTTCATCAACGAACAGATGCCGGAGATCGTCAAGGCCCAGCGCCTGATCGCCATTTCGGTTCCGACCAATCAGAAAAACGTCATCGACGCCCTGGCGGCGACCATCGACAGCATCAAGGCGATCGCCCAGATGCCCGCGCCGACCGACGAGAACGTCGCCGAACTGGGCCGCCTGGTGTCTCGCTTCCGCCAGACCTCGACCTATACGCAGCTGACCGCGACGCAGAAGATGCGCGAGGCGACCCAGCGGTTTGCCGAGCTCGAAGGCCGCATCGCCCAGACCAACTCCGTCCTGCAGGATACGCGTCGTCTGGAAAATTCCGTCTATGCGCTGCAGATCGTCCTGTCAGACTTCCTCTCCAATTCGAGCAAGGACAATCTCGTGCGCCTGCAGCAGCAGGCCGGCACGCTCGGCAAGGACATGCAGGTTCTGACCACCAGCGCCAAGGGCATGGGCTTTGCCGAAGGCATTTCCGGCGCGATCCAGCCGGCCCTCGACGCCATTTCCGGCGGTGGCTCGAAGATCGTCGATACGATCGGTGAGCGCGTCACGGCCTATGCCGCCGCCCGCCAGGAACTCGACCAGATCTGGACGAAGCTGACCGATTTCGCCGAGCTGCAGAAACAGACGGCCGGCACCGAGCGCACCCAGGCAAACAGCATCTCGGTGCTCACCACCGGTCTCGGCATCCTGCTGTCGATCCTCGGCGGCATCGCCTTGGTGCTGACGCTGCAGCGCCCGATCAGCCAGATCACGGCCGCCATGCGCCGTATCGCCGAAGGGTCGCTGGAAACCAGCATTTCAGGCGAGCAGCGGTACGACGAAATCGGCGACATGGCCCGCGCCCTCGGCATCTTCAAGGAGAATGCCATCTCGAAGATCCGCATCGAGGAGCAGAGCGACGAGGAACGCGCCGCCGCAGAACACGAGCGCCAGCGCAACGACGCCGAAAAGCGCGAGATGGACCGGCAGATCGAATTTGCGGTCAACGCGCTTGCCGCCGGCCTCGAACGCATGTCGCAGGGCGATATCTCGACGACGATCGAAACACCCTTCATCGGCCGCCTCGAACAGCTGCGTCAGGATTTCAACGGTTCGATGCTGCGCCTGCAGGCGACGATGAGCCAGATCCGCGACAATGTCGAACTGATCCAGGGCAACGGTAACCAGATGGCCCAGTCGGCCGAGGATCTCTCCAAGCGCACCGAACAGCAGGCCGCTTCGCTCGAAGAGACGGCGGCTGCCGTCGATCAGATCACCGTCACGGTGCGCTCGTCGGCCGAACGCGCCAAGGATGCCGACCAGATCGTCCGTCAGGCCAAGCGCAGCGCCGATGATTCCGCCGTCGTCGTCAACAATGCGATCGACGCTATGGGCCGCATCGAGGATGCCGCGCACCAGATCGAGCAGATCATCGGCGTCATCGACGAGATCGCCTTCCAGACCAACTTGCTGGCGCTCAACGCCGGCATCGAGGCGGCGCGCGCCGGCGAGGCCGGCAAGGGTTTTGCCGTCGTCGCCATGGAAGTCCGCGAACTCGCCCAGCGCTCCGCCGCCGCGGCGCAGGAGATCAAGGGATTGATCAACAAGTCGACCAACGAGGTCAGCTCCGGCTCGCAATTCGTGCAGGAGACCGGCACGGTGCTCGCCAAGATCAGCGCCCAGATCGTCACGATCAGCCAGCATGTCGAGATGATCGCCCGCGCCAGCCACGACCAGTCCAATGCGCTGCAGAGCGTCAATGCGACGGTCAACCAGATGGATCAGATGACGCAGCAGAACGCCGCCATGGTGGAGGAGACGACCGCCGCCAGCCGCGAACTGGCCGACGAGGCCGATGCGCTACGCCGCCTCATCCAGCAGTTCAAGATCGACGGGGTGGGCGAAGCGTCGGTCTACCGCGCCGCCTGATCAGCGCTTGATTTCCATTGTTTCGACGGCCCCGGTTTTCCGGGGCCGTTTGCGTATTGGTAAGGCGCGATCGGCCGCCTTGGCAGGCCAAATGGAATGTCCGAAAACGGGGCGGTTGATTATCCTGGCCAATCCAGATTTACGGAAAATTTTCCTTAACGCTTTTCCTCTAATTTAGCCCTTGTTGTGCCGCCGGGGGTTTTGATGCCGCGCCTTTTCTCTACATCCATCGTCCGCCAGATCGTTGCGATCACGCTATTTCTGCTGGCGATCAGCACGGCGGCCATTGTCGGCGTGACCTATTACAATCTGAGCCGCCATGTGATGGATGGCGCCGTCTCCGACGCGAGGGACGCCGCCCGCGCCATGGCCGTCCTCTACGGCGCGGCCGATCAGGCCGCCAAGGTCGAGGTCAAGGACAACAAGCTCTCTGCCGTCACCGAAGAGGCCATTCCGGCCCTTGCCGATCATTCGTTGGTCGACCGCACCGCCCAGTCGATTGGCGGCGTTGCGACGATCTTCCAGAAGCAGGGCGGCGACTACGTCCGCATATCCACCAACGTCAAGAAGGAAAACGGCGACCGCGCCGTCGGCACCAAGCTTGCAGCCGAGCACCCGGCCCAGCCGGTTCTCGCCCGTGGCGAGGCCTATTTCGGCCCGGCCGAGCTGTTCGGCCGCAAGTTCATGACCGGTTATTTCCCGATCAAGAACGCATCGAACGCCAATGTCGGCATTCTCTTCATCGGCATTCCGATGGAGTTCTATTATCAGCGCATGAACGAACTGCTGATCCTGGTTCTCGGCATCGGCGCCGTCGTCATGCTGCTCGTCGGTGTTCTCGCCTTCTATGCGATCCGCCAGTCGGTGAAGCCTTTGCAGGCGCTGACCGCCAGCGTCCACTCGATCTCCTCGGGCGATCTCGACGAGGCAATCCCCTGTCTTGAGAAGAAAAACGAGTTCGGCGAGATCGGCCGCGCCCTTTCGCTATTCCGCGACAGCGCCCGCGCCCGCCGCGACCTGGAATCCGAGGCGGCCGAACAGCGCGCCTTGAGCGATGCCGAACGCGCCAGGAACGATGCCGACAAGCGCTCGCTCGACGGCCAGATCGATTTTGCCGTCAACCAGCTTGCGGCCGGCCTCGGCCGCCTGTCCCAGGGCGACGTCTCGCAGACGATCGGCACGCCCTTCGTCGGCCGGCTGGAGCAGCTGCGCGTCGATTTCAACGCCTCGCTTCTGCGGCTGCAGGATACGCTCTCCGGCATCCGCGACAGCGCCTCGACGATCCAGCGCAATAGCGGCGCCGTCTCGGCTTCCGCCGATGAGCTTTCGAAACGCACGGAAGCGCAGGCGGCAAACCTCGAGGAGACCGCCGCCGCGGTCGAGGAGATCACCGTCACGGTTCGCTCTTCCGCCGAGCGCGCCCGTGAAGCCAACAGCGTCGTCGCCGCCACCAAGAAGACCGCCGACAATTCCGGCGCCGTCGTCGGCGATGCCGTCGCTGCCATGGAACGGATCGAAGAGGCCTCGCAGCGGATCGAGCAGATCATCGAGGTGATCGACGATATCGCCTTCCAGACCAATCTTCTGGCGCTCAATGCCGGCATCGAGGCGGCGCGGGCGGGCGAGGCGGGCAAGGGTTTTGCCGTCGTCGCCCAGGAGGTCCGCGAGCTCGCCCAGCGTTCGGCCGATGCGGCGCGCGAGATCAAGTCGCTGATCGAGACATCGAGCCGCGAAGTGACGGCGGGCTCCGAACTCGTCCAGAGGACCGGCCGCGTCCTTGCCTCGATCAGCCACGAGATCATCGCGATCAGCGGCCATGTCGAGACCATCGCCACCGCCAGCCGGGATCAGTCGGCGGCGCTGCATGAGGTCAACGGTTCCGTGAACGCCATGGACCAGATGACCCAGAAGAACGCCTCGATGGTTGCCGAGACGACGCAGGCAAGCCGTCTGCTTGCCGGCGAAGCCGATACGCTGATGGCGCTCATCGAGCGTTTCCGCATCGGCGCAGAACCGGCGGCCGCTCACCTCGGCGCAAGGAAAGTCGCCTGAGGAGCACGGCCGTGACGGCCGCAGGATTGCGCCGCAACGCTGCGGCGTTTTCCGTTCGCTGCGACCCGCTTTAAAATGAGGTCGATCGAAGTCAGCCAGGCGGCGAAGCGAATGATGCTGCTGTCTCCGAACTCGGCATAGAACCGCTCTTCATCCGCCTTTGAGCCGCTTGGCTTGCAGGAATGCCGGTATCCGTGAACGCCAGCAATGGTGATCATGTCGAACATGGCGATGTCCTTTCCGTTAGACATCACTTCATCTAGGCGTCAAAATCCTCTTCATAAACAGGGAAAATCCCGCTATGTTTTTCATCAATGAAAAACGCGAATTGGGATTCCTATCAGCTTTTCCTGCAGGTCGCCCGGCTCGGCGGCCTGACGGGAGCAAGCGCTGCCAGCGGGCTCAGTCCCGCGACCGTCGGCCGGCGCATGCTCGATCTTGAGCAGGAGGTCGGCCGCGCCTTGTTTTCGCGCAGCCAGACCGGTTACCGCCTGACGCAGGATGGCCAGGCGCTGCTCGACCATCTGCAGGAAATGGAAGCCGCCGCCCGCAAGGTGGAGGCCTGGCGGCAATCCGGTGAGGGCGGCACGACCGTCAGGATCACCGCCGGCACCTGGCTCGCCTGGCTGCTGACCGAAAATTTCGCCGCAATCCGCATGCCGAGCGATGGCTTCGCCATTGCTCTCTCCATCGGCGAGGCGCGGGCGAGCCTTGCCTATCGTGAGAGCGACATCGGCATTCGCGCCTTCGAGCCGGAGGAAGCCAACCTGGCCGCACGCCTGCTCGGGGAGGTGGCCTATGCCGTCTATGCCAGACGCAACGCCGCCGAGACCGACGAGCGCTGGATTGCCGTCGGCGAGGAGGAGGCGATCTCGGCCTATCTGCGCTGGCCGCACGCCCATGCCGCATCCGGGATCGTCGCCACCGTCAATCGGCCGCGCTCGCTACCGGACATGGTGCGCGCCGGCGCCGGCAAGGGCGTGCTTCCATGTTTCGTCGGCGATCTTCATCCGGAATTGCAGCGCCAGGGCGGCGAACTGCCGGAACTGCGTCACCGCCAATGGATCGTCATGAATGCCGAGGACCGCCATCGCCCCGAAATCCGCACGGTCGCCGACCGAATGACCAAGCTCATCCGAAGCTATGCCGATCTCTTCGCCGGAAAACGGCCGAGCCGCGGTTGAAGTTTACGATGAAGCGCCCGCGCATCTCCGGGACACGCGGGCGTTCAGATGAAGGGCGGCGACCCGAGGTCGCCAGGCTATGCTTGTCAATGCCGGTTGGTGACGACGACCGGAATGAGCAGGTCGCCCCAGTTGCCGTCGCCGCCGTGATGACGGGCCGAGCGCACCAGTTCGACCGAGACGCCGGCCTCGACGGCTTTCATGACCGACTGGTTCAACCGGTGCAGGTCATTGGCGAGCATACGGATCGTCGTCTGCTGATCCTCGCTCATGCTGGACGTCTGCTCTTCGGCCCGTTCCCGGACGCGTGAAATGGATGCCATGGTTCTGTCCTCCTGTTCGGGTTATTCCGCAGCCGGTTTGAACTGCGCATGTTCGGTCGAATCGTGCATCGCCGTGGTCGATGACCGGCCGCCGGTGATGGCGAGCGATACGGCGTCGAAATAGCCGGTGCCGACCTCGCGCTGATGTTTGGTGGCGGTATAGCCGTAGTCCTCTGCGGCGAATTCCGCCTGCTGCAGCTCGGAATAGGCCGACATCTGCCGCTGCCGGTAGCCGCGCGCCAGTTCGTACATGCCGTAGTTCAGCTGGTGGAAGCCGGCGAGCGTGATGAACTGGAACTTGTAGCCCATCGCGCCGAGTTCGCGCTGGAACTTGGCAATCGTCGCCTCGTCGAGGTTCTTCTTCCAATTGAACGAAGGCGAGCAATTATAGGCGAGCAGCTTGCCGGGATGAACCTTGTGCACGCCCTCGGCAAAGCGGCGCGCCTGCTCGAGATCCGGTTTGGAAGTCTCGCACCAGATCAGATCGCAATGCGGCGCATAGGCGACAGCCCGGGCGATGCACGGCTCGATGCCGTTCTTGACCTGGTAGAAGCCTTCGACCGTTCGCCCGGCATCGTAATCGACAAAGGGCTGGTCGCGCTCGTCGATGTCGGAGGTCAGCAGCTTTGCCGCTTCCGCGTCGGTGCGGGCGATCACCAGCGTCGCCACGCCCATGACGTCGGCGGCAAGCCGTGCGGCGTCGAGATTGCGGATATGGGCGGCCGTCGGGATCAGCACCTTGCCGCCGAGATGGCCGCATTTCTTTTCCGAAGCGAGCTGGTCCTCGAAATGGACGCCGGCAGCACCTGCCTCGATATAGGCCTTCATGATCTCGAAGGCGTTGAGCGGCCCGCCGAAACCGGCTTCCGCATCGGCGACGATCGGCGCGAACCAGGTCTCGACGGAAAGCCCCTGGCCCTCCGAGGTTTCGATCTGATCGGCGCGCTGCAGCGTGCGGTTGATGCGCTTGGCAAGCTCCGGCCCGGCATTGGCGGGATAGAGCGATTGGTCGGGATACATCGCCGATGCCGTATTGGCGTCGGCCGCCACCTGCCAGCCGGAGAGGTAGATCGCCTTCAGCCCGGCGCGCACCATCTGCATGGCCTGGTTGCCGGAGAGTGCGCCGAGCGCATTGACGAAATCCTC
Source organism: Rhizobium croatiense (assembly GCF_019793465.1). GTDB lineage: Bacteria > Pseudomonadota > Alphaproteobacteria > Rhizobiales > Rhizobiaceae > Rhizobium > Rhizobium croatiense. The sequence goes on from NZ_JAILYJ010000003.1 coordinate 174,470, forward strand.
CTGGCGCAGCAGCCGCCACAACCGGTCCGCCCCCATTTCGGCCAGCGTGTGGGTCAGCGCCACCGAGCCTCTGAGCCGCTGCACGTCGGCGGCCGAATAGGGCCTTTCGATGCCGTCGAAGCGGCCCGCCGGTGCATTGGGAACGAGTTTGTAAAAATCGGTCATGCTGATCTCCTCAATAAAAACCGATATCAGGGGCGTTGATGACAAGATTGACAATATCGCACGTAATGGCCAGAAAAACCTTTGATTTCTGTGGCGGAAAGAGGTTAAGATGACGAGGATTGACAGAGTGGCGCTGTGAATTTGTAAAGTTTTGTAAATGTTAGCGCCGCTTGCCTGTCAAAGGGTATGACAATGGCGGAACGGAAGATATTCGCAGGCCCGAAATTGCGGCGCATCCGCAATGCGCTGGCGCTGACGCAGACCGCCATGGCCGAGGCGCTCGAAATATCACCCTCTTACCTGAACCTGATCGAGCGCAACCAGCGGCCGTTGACGGTGCAGCTGCTGTTGAAGCTCGCGGCCGTCTACAGGGTCGATCTGGAGGAACTGCGCGGACAGACCGGCGGCAGCCTCGGCCAGCTCAAGGAGGTCTTTGCCGATCCGCTGCTTGCCGGCGAATTGCCCGGCGACCAGGAACTGGTGGAAGTGGCCGAGGCCGCACCCAATGCTGCGGCCGGCATGATCAAGCTCTATCGCGCCTATCGCGAACAGGCCGCCCGGCTGTCGGACCTGACGGCGCTGATGGCGGCCGAAGGGCACGCACCCGTCGCCGTCGGCCGGTTGCCGCTCGACGAGCTGCGCGAGACGCTGGAGCGCAGATCGGCCTATTTCGGACGGATCGAGACGGCGGCGGAAGCCTTTGCCGCGACGCTTCCCGGCGGCGCCGACCTTGCCGCCGGGCTGAAGGACTGGCTGCGCGCCGAGCGCGGCATTGCGGTGCGTGTCCTGCCGGTGCACGTCATGCCGGATCTGCGCCGCCGTTTCGATCGGCATTCGATGCGGCTTTTCATTTCCGAGCGCCTGTCGCCGGCCGACCGTGCGCATGAGATCGCTATCGAGGCCGCGAACCTCGCTTTGCTGTCGGCGATCGATGCCGAGCTCGACGATCTCTCGCTCTCTTCCGCCGAGGCGCGCCGCATTGCCCGCTTCGAGCTGGCCCGCATCGCGGCCCTGGCGCTCGCCATGCCCTATGAGTCCTTCCTGGCGGCGGCCAAGGCGACGCGCTACGATATCGACATTCTGCGCGCTCGCTTCGGCGTCTCTTTCGGCCATGCCGCGACGCGTCTGATCATGCTGCAGCGGCCGGGGGCGGCAGCCATCCCCTTCTTCATGATGGAGATCGATGCCGCCGGCCACCGGCTGCGGCGAGGCGGCGCCCAAGGCTTTCCGCAGGCCCGTTTCGGCGGCGGTTGTCCGAAGCTCAATATCCACGCCGCCTTCCTGCAGCCGGGCCAGATTCTTGCCGAGACGGTGGTCATGCCGGATGGAGCATCCTTCCTGACGGTCGCCCGCACGCTCGAGGGGCCGAGCGTCGAATTCGGCGAAAGGGTCAGGCGCACGGCGATGCTGATCGGCTGCGATGCCGCCCTTGCAGACGGCCTGGCCTACGGGCAGATGACGGCGGTCGATCCGGTCGCGATCGGCCCGGCCTGTCGCCTCTGCGAGCGGCGCGGCTGCCTTTCCCGCGCCGAGCCGCCGGTGACGAGACCACTCGGGCTCGACGAGATGGTGGCGGGGCTCAGCGCCTTCGACTTCCAGTGATTGTGAAATCGTCGACAGCGCAGTTTTTGCGCTTGTGGGCTTAGAAATTCCTTCTTAGTCTGCGGGCAAACCAGAGGGAAAAGACGTCCGGGGATGCGGACGCTTTGAACAAACAGGAGAAGTCATGAGGTCAACCATCGCAAGTGTGACGGCCGCCGCCATCGCCGCGCTCTTTGCCGCCGCTCCGGCCTTTGCCCAGGAGCGCGTGGTCAATGTCTACAACTGGTCGGATTATATCGACGACAGTATCCTGACCGACTTCACCAAGGAAACCGGCATCAAGGTCGTCTACGACACCTTCGATTCGAACGAGACCGTCGAAACCAAGCTGCTTGCCGGCGGCACCGGTTATGACGTCGTCGTTCCCACCGCCGACTTCCTGCAGCGCCAGATCCAGGCCGGCGTCTTCCAGAAGCTCGACAAGTCGAAGCTGCCGAACCTTTCCAACATGTGGGACGTGATCCAGCAGCGCACCGCTGCATACGATCCGGGCAATGAATATGCCGTCGATTACATGTGGGGCACCGACGGCATCGGCTACAACGTCAAGAAGGTCGCTGAAATCCTGGGTCCCGATGCCAAGCCCGGCCTCGAAGTGATCTTCGATCCGAAGGTCGCCGAAAAATTCAAGGACTGCGGCATCTACGTGCTCGACACGCCGAAGGACGTCATGACCACGGCGCTGCGCTATCTCGGCCTCGATCCGAACTCGACCAAGGCCGAGGATTTCAAGAAAGTCGAGGAACTTCTGACGGCGGTTCGCCCGTATATCCGCAAGTTCCATTCGTCCGAATATATCAACGCCCTTGCCAACGGCGATATCTGCATCGCCTTCGGCTATTCCGGCGACATGTTGCAGGCCCGCGACCGTGCGGCCGAAGCCAAGAACGGCGTCGAGGTCAACTACTCGATCCCCGTACAGGGCGCCCAGATGTGGTTCGATATGATGGCGATCCCCGCCGATGCCAAGCATGTGGCCGAAGCGCATGAGTTCCTGAACTACATGATGAAGCCCGAGGTCATCGCCAAGGCGAGCGATCACACCTTCTATGCCAACGGCAACAAGGCCTCGCAGCAGTTCGTCAGCAAGGACGTGCTGAACGATCCGGCTATCTATCCGACCGAAGAAGTGATGAAGAACCTGTTCACCGTCAAGCCGTGGGACCCGAAGACCCAGCGCACGGCGACGCGGATCTGGACGAAGGTCGTCACCGGCCAGTAAGTCAATGCCAGGCCCGGACGGCAACGTCCGGGCCTTTCAATTGGCGGCCTAGAACAGGATGATTTTAGGCCGGTCGGCCTAAAATCTGAATCCTGTTCTAAATTGAAGAGTTAGAGCATGATGTCGTCCGAAAACCGCTCACACTTTTCGGCATCATGCTCTAGGTGGAGGCCGGCCGAATACGCATATTTTTCGGGGAATAATATGAAATCCTTAGGCAATATCCGCCGCACTTTCGCGCCTTGGACCGATCCGTCCGCAAAACCTTTCATTGCCTTCAAGAATGTCACCAAGCGCTTCGGCGATTTTACCGCTGTCAACGACCTGTCGCTGAACATCTATCACCGCGAGTTCTTCGCGCTGCTCGGCGCGTCCGGGTGCGGCAAGTCGACGCTTCTGCGCATGCTCGCCGGCTTCGAGCAGCCGACATCCGGCGAAATCGTTCTCGATGGCACCGATCTCGCTGGCACGCCGCCCTACAGGCGGCCGGTCAATATGATGTTCCAGTCCTACGCGCTTTTCCCGCACATGACCGTCGAGAAGAACATCGCCTTCGGCCTGAAGCAGGACGGCATGCCGAAGGACGAAATGGCCGAGCGCGTCGCGCAGATGCTGAAACTCGCCAAGCTCGAGCAATTTGCCTCCCGCAAGCCGAACCAGCTCTCCGGCGGCCAGCGTCAGCGCGTGGCGCTCGCCCGTTCGCTCGCCAAGCGCCCGAAAGTGCTGCTGCTCGACGAACCGCTCGGCGCGCTCGACAAGAAGCTGCGCGAGGAAACCCAGTTCGAGCTGATGGACCTGCAGCAAAGCCTCGGCCTCACCTTCGTCGTCGTCACCCACGACCAGGAAGAGGCGATGACCATCGCCGACCGCATCGCCGTCATGAGCCATGGCAAGGTGGTGCAGGTGGCAACGCCGGCCGAAATCTACGAGGCGCCGAATTCCCGTTTCGTGGCGGATTTCATCGGCGACGTGAATATCTTCGACGGCAAGGTGACGACATCGGGGAGCGGGCCAACCGAGATCGCCGTCGACAGCGGTTTCACCATCCGCACCGCCGCCGCAGGTTCCCCCGCGATCGGCAGCACGGCCGGTTTTGCCATCCGCCCCGAGAAGATCCGCGTCAGCCGCGCGGCGCCGGCGAACGCCTCGGTCAACGCGGCCAAGGGCGAGATCTGGGATATCGGCTATCTCGGCGACATGACCGTCTTCCACATCAAGCTGCCGAGCGGCAAATTCGTCAGAGCCTCTTCCCTCAACGCGCAACGCTTCGTCGAAGACCCCTTCACCTATGATCAGGACGTCTGGGTCTCCTTCGATGAAGACGGCGGCGTGCTGCTGAAGGATTGAGAACATGGGAACGCTGGCATCACGCTTCTATAACCGCCTCGTCATCGTCATTCCCTATGCCTGGCTGCTGCTCTTCTTTCTGGCGCCGTTCTTCATCGTCTTCCGCATCTCGCTGTCGACGACGGCGATCGCCATACCGCCCTATGAGCCGGTCTTCTCTTTTGCCGACGGCTGGAGCGGTTTCTGGAGCAAGGTCGCGACCTTCTCCTTCGACAATTACGGCTATCTCACCGACGATCCTCTCTACTTCAATGCATATCTGTCGAGCGTCACCATCGCCGGTATCTCGACCCTGCTGATGTTGCTGATCGCCTATCCGATCGCCTATGGCATGGCGCAGGCGCCGCGCACCATCCGCCCGACGCTGCTGATGCTCGTCATCCTGCCGTTCTGGACGAGCTTCCTGATCCGCGTCTATGCGTGGATTGCCATCCTGAAGCCCGAGGGATTGCTGAACCAGCTCCTCTTGTCGCTGCATATCATCGACACGCCGCTGATCATTCTCAACACCCCGACGGCCGTCTATATCGGTATCGTCTATTCCTACCTGCCCTTCATGGTGCTGCCGCTCTATTCGTCGCTCGAAAAGATGGACGGCACGCTGATCGAGGCGGCCCAGGATCTCGGCTGCACTCCGATCCGGGCCTTCTGGCGCGTCACGTTCCCGCTGTCGATCCCAGGCGTGGTAGCAGGCTGCATGCTGGTCTTCATCCCCGCCGTCGGCGAGTTCGTCATCCCCGATCTTCTCGGCGGGTCGCAGACGCTGATGATCGGCAAGACGCTGTGGAACGAGTTCAATGCCAATCGCGACTGGCCGGTCTCCTCGGCGGTCGCAACCATCCTGCTGATGATCCTGGTGATCCCGATCGTCTTCTTTCAGAATGCACAGGCCAAGGCCGAAGAGCGGGGGAGATAGACCATGCTGCGGTGGACCCGTTTCAACGTCATCTCCGTCGTGCTCGGCTTTGCCTTCCTCTATCTGCCGATCGTGCTGCTGGTGATCTTTTCCTTCAACGAGTCGAAGCTCGTTACCGTCTGGGGCGGCTTCTCGACCAAATGGTACGTCTCGCTGCTGTCGAACCAGGCCCTGCTCGACGCCGCCTGGGTGACGATCCGCGTCGGTCTGCTGTCGGCCACCTTCGCCACCGTCCTCGGCACGATGGCGGCGCTGACGCTGGTGCGTTACACCCGCTTTCGCGGCCGCATGCTTTTCTCAGGCATGGTCTATGCGCCGCTCGTCATGCCCGAGGTCATCACCGGCCTGTCGCTGCTGCTGCTTTTCGTGGCAATCGGTTTCGACCGCGGCTTCTGGACGATCACGCTGGCGCATACGACGCTGACCATGTGCTTCGTCGCCGTCGTCGTGCAGTCACGGCTCCTGAGCTTCGATCAGTCGATCGAGGAAGCGGCGCAGGATCTGGGGGCGCCGCCGGTGCGCACCTTCTTCGAAATTACCCTGCCGATCATCTCGCCGGCCGTGTTTTCGGGGTGGATCCTGGCGTTCACGCTGTCGCTGGATGACCTGGTGATCGCAAGCTTCACCTCGGGCCCGGGCGCAACCACGCTGCCAATGAAGATCTACAGCCAGGTGCGCCTCGGCGTGACGCCGGAGATCAATGCGGTCTGCACCATCCTGATCGGCATCGTCGCGATCGGCGTCATCTGCGCCTCGATCATCACCAAGCGCCGCGAAATCCAGCGTGATCGGGACGAGCGCGCGGCGGCTGCCGGAGCCTGATTTACTGCGCGTGAGGTGTGTTGCCGAAAAGCGGGATCGGCGAAATGACAGGGTTTGGCCATGAACCGCCGATGAAGAACGGCAGAAGCGGCAGCTCGGCCGCCTTGGCCGGATCGGTGGCCTCCAGTGACCCGGAAAGCGCCAGCCCGCTCGATTGGTAGGTGATGACGCCGGAAAGTGTCAGCGTCTGTGCAGGCCCGGCGATATCGGCGTCGTGGATCTCGGCCGAACCATTGGCGAAATCGGCCTGAAGATCCAGCCGGCTGAAGGCAAAGGCGCCGTTCGCCGCCGCGCTCAACGGAAAGAACGGCTTTTCAGCGGCCTGGGTCCGCAGCGCTGTGGCGTCGATGCCGGGGATTATGCCCTCCTTCGTCCAGAAGTGCAGCCTGCCGGTGACGTCGGCAAGGCCGGTCGTCCAGATCGCTTTTGGCGACTGCAGGTCGAGATCGAGCGATCCCGTCGCAAGCGGCAGCGGCCCTTTGAGCTGCAGGCGCTCGGCAAGAGCGGCGAAGTCGGCATCGCGAATCGACAGCTGCAGTTTGCCGCCGCCGTCGAAATCACGCTGCGTCGCTTCCAGATGCGCGGTCAGCTCGCCGCCTTCGAAGGCGCTGTCGCCGATATCGAATTTCGCCTCGCCGCCGGTCACGATCATGCTGGCGCCGACATCGGAAAGCTCGAAGAGGCCCATCTGCGCGCGGCGCGCCGAAAGCCTGACGTCGATGTCAAGCAGTTGCAGCGGTTCGCGCATGCCTTTGGAGATATCCTCTGCCTCGCCGGCGGCGAGCCTCAGCGCGAAGGCATCGAGGAAAGGTTTGAGGTTCATCTGGTCGAAGGCAAGCGTGCCGCCGATCTTCGGCCGTCTGCCGGGCACGGTCGAAAGGTCCATCACGCCGGTGGCGCTTGCCTCGTTCAGCGACAGGCTGAGATCGTTGAAGCGCAGCCCGCTGCCCGACGACATGATGTCGGATTCCAGCGATGCGCTCTTCAGCGTCCCGATGCCGGGGATCGATTTGCCCGACCATGTGAGAAGCGCCGGCACATCGGGAATGCTGGCGGCGATATTGCCGGAAACGGCCGAAAGGCGGGCGATGCTGGCAATTCCCTGGAAACGCGCCGTCAGCAGGTTTGACGTCAGCGATGTCCGCGTCTCGGCGCTCTTGCCGGCAAAAACGAGCAGCGGCTGGCGCGAGGCGAAATCGACCTTCAGGTCCTCGCCGTTGATGCGGGCGATGACGACGGCCGAGATCGCGCCTGAGAGCCGCGGCCAGGCGATGTCGGCCGTGACACTGTCGAAATTGTAGGTCTTGGCGCTCCCGATGTCGGTGACGGCAAGCGTGCCGTCCTCGACGGTCACCGCGCCGATCTCGGCATCGAGAGCCGGATCGAGCACCTCGGCTCCGTTTTCGTAGCGCACGCCGCTGATCGCACGGGCAAGCAGGCCGGCATAACTCCAGTCGATCAGGCCCTTTTCGTCACGCGTCAGCGCCAGGTTGGGGCGCAGCAGATGGAATTCGTGGAAACTGGTCCGGCCTCTCAGCGCATCGATGAGGCTGAATTCGGCCGACAGGCTTTCGATGCTGCCGAGCAGCTTGTCGCCGCTTTCGCGCGGCTGGCGGATCGTGACCTCGTTCAGCGTGATGCGTGGCGTCGGCCAGAATTCGAGAACCGGATTGCCTTCGATCTCGGCCTGATACCCCGTCCATTTCGACAGCGCGTCCTCGATGCCGGAGCGCACGAAACCGGTCGTGATGAGATAGGGCGCGGCCACCCTCAGCGCCACGAAAAGCCCAAGCGCAATCAGCAGCAGCACGGTCGAAACACGCGCGAAGGCCGGCAGCCAGCGCGAAACGGGTCCGATCTTCCTACGCCACCTGCGATGTCTTGACGTACCCATGATCTCCGCCGGTCATTCAGCCGGTTAAGCCGTTAAGCGCTGATTTCGCCGGATATAGGAAATATCGGGCAGATGCAAATCCCTCCAGCACCGGCGTGTGCGCGGGTATTTTGATCGCTGAGATCGGTTGCGCTTTCCGCCCTGTTCGCCGGACGTCGGATGCGCTCGGGTTCCGCCCTTTATAATGCAATGCAGCATGATATAAAGGCGAGATTGGGGAGGAGGATTGAATGCAGGACAACAGACCACTTTGGGTGCCATCGGACGAAACCGTCGCAAAAAGCCCGATCCATGCCTTCATGGCGCGATGCAATGCCGACTTCGGGCTGTCGCTTTCAGGCTTTGAGGACCTGCATGCATGGTCTGTCGCCGAGCGGGAGAAATTCTGGTCGACCGTCTGGGGTTTCTGCGGCGTGAAGGGAAGACGTGGCGCGGAAGTGCTGACCGACGGAGACAGCATGCTCGGCGCCCGCTTCTTTCCCGACGCGACGCTGAACTTCGCCGAAAACCTGCTGCCCGGCCGCGGCGAGGGCGACGCCATCCTCTTTCGCGGCGAGGATAAGGTTGAGGATCGCTGGTCGTGGGATCGGCTGCGCGCGCTGGTCTCGAGGCTGCAGCAGGCCTTCAAGGCGCAGGGTATCGGCGAAGGCGACCGCATCGCCGCGATGATGCCGAACATGCCGGAGACCGTCGCCGCCATGCTGGCGGCCGCCTCGATCGGCGCCATCTGGTCGTCCTGCTCGCCCGATTTCGGCGAACAGGGCGTGCTCGACCGTTTCGGCCAGATCGGCCCGAAGCTGTTCATCGCCTGCGATGCCTATTGGTATTCGGGCAAGCTGCAGGATGTCGGTGCCAAGGTCGCCGCGGTGGCGAAAAGCCTGGGCGTGCCGACGATCGTCGTCCACTATGCCGGCGACGCGGACGCAGTGGCGCGCGCAACGCCTGGCGCTTCGACGCTGGAAACCTTCATTGCGCCCTATGAGGCGAGCGAGATCGAATTCACCCAACTCGCCTTCGCCCATCCGCTCTACATCCTGTTTTCCTCCGGCACGACGGGCGTTCCGAAATGCATCGTTCATTCGGCCGGCGGCACGCTGTTGCAGCACCTCAAGGAGCAGCGGCTGCATTGCGGCCTCGAGGCCGGCGAGAGGCTCTTCTACTTCACAACCTGCGGCTGGATGATGTGGAACTGGCTGGTCAGCGGTCTTGCCAGCGGCGCCACGCTCTGCCTGTTCGACGGATCGCCCTTTGCGCCCGACGGCAATGTGCTGTTCGACTATGCCGAGGCCGAGAAATTCGCGATCTTCGGCACTTCGGCGAAATATATCGATGCGGTGCGCAAAAGCGGTCTGACGCCGCGCCAAAGCCACGATCTCTCCAGTCTGCGCCTGATAACCTCGACCGGCTCGCCGCTGTCGCCCGAAGGATTCACCTTCGTTTATGAGGGTATCAAGGCAGATGTGCAGCTCGCCTCGATCTCCGGCGGCACCGATATCGTCTCCTGTTTCGTGCTCGGCAATCCGCTGCAGCCGGTCTGGCGTGGCGAGATCCAGGGGCCGGGCCTCGGCCTTGCCGTCGACGTCTGGAACGATGACGGCAAGCCAGTGCGCGGCGAGAAGGGCGAACTCGTCTGCACCAAGGCCTTCCCCTCGATGCCGGTCATGTTCTGGAACGACCCCGACGGCGCCAAATATCGCGCCGCCTATTTCGACCGGTTCGACAATGTCTGGTGCCACGGCGATTTCGCCGAATGGACGGAGCATGGCGGCTTGATCATCCACGGCCGTTCGGATGCGACGCTCAATCCCGGCGGCGTGCGCATCGGCACGGCCGAGATCTATAATCAGGTCGAGCAGATGGCGGAGGTGGTCGAGGCGCTGTGCATCGGGCAGGAATGGGACGACGACGTGCGCGTCATCCTTTTCGTTCGCCTGGCAGCGGGCGTGACGCTGACCGAGGATCTGGTCAAGGCGATCAAGACACGGATACGCACCGGCGCCTCGCCGCGCCACGTGCCGGCCAAGGTCATCGCGGTTGCCGATATTCCCCGCACCAAGTCAGGCAAGATCGTCGAGCTTGCGGTGCGCGAGGTTGTGCATGGCCGGCCGGTGAAAAACCAGGAAGCGCTCGCCAATCCCGAGGCGCTGCGGCTCTTTGCGGGCTTGAGCGAACTGAAGGATTGATAAGGAATCGTAAACCACAAGCTTTCACCATTCAGCAATCCCCTGTCATGGAAACCTTTCGTTAAGAAAGGTTAGGCAAAGGTTGGAGCAACTTGGGGGCCGCACATGAACGAGGCGGCCTGAAGCCCTACAGCGCCGCGCGTCTCAGACGCGCAAAGGACGCTGTAGCACTTTAAGTTGCTGCATGATTCCTAAATCGATTCCCATTTAGGAATCATGCAGGCGGGCTTACGAAACATGACGTTGATCGACTGAGCTCTTGTTGAACAGCACCAAATTCAAGGCAGCCTCTGGCTGCCTTTTTTTTACGTTGCGCCAGAGATTAAGAATCAGCCGGCCAGCACGCGTTGCGACGGGAAGGTGATCTCAACCAGTGTGCCTTCGTTCGGAGCCGAATTGATGGAGAATGTCGCCCGGTTGGCGTCGACCATCGCCTTGGTCAGCGGCAGGCCGAGCCCGGTGCCGTCGCCGCGATGGCGCGACTGGGTCGAGGAGACCTGCCGGAACGGTTTCATCGCATGGTCGAGTTCGGCGCGCGTCATGCCAATGCCGGTATCGCGGACCCGCAACACCACGCTGCCATTCGCCTCGTAGGAGGTAGAGACGACGATCTGCCCGCCCGACGGGGTAAAGCGGATGGCGTTCGACAGGATGTTGAGCGCGATCTGCTTGATCGAGCGCAGATCGGCCACGACATCGGGCACCGCATGCGACAGCGCCGTGCGGATGATGACGCGCTGGCCATTCGCCTGCGGCTGGACCAGCGCCACCGCCTCCGAGACCGCCTCGTTGAGGCCGACGGCGGCAAAGTCGAGATCCATCTCGCCCGCCTCGATCTTCGAAATGTCGAGCAGGTCGTTGACGATGTCGAGGACGTGCCGGCCGGAGCGGCCGATATCGTTGGCATATTCGATATAACGGGGATGGCCGATCGGGCCGAAACGCTCGCCGGCCATCATATCGGAAAAGCCGATAATGGCGTTGAGCGGAGTGCGGATTTCGTGGCTGACGCGGGCGAGGAAATCGGTCTTGTGGGCATTGGCGGTTTCGGCCGCCCCCTTGGCGTTGCGCAGCTCGTCCTCGGTGCGCTTCCACTGGGTGATATCGCGGATGACGGCGCAATAGCCATTCGAGGAGGTGAGCCGGCCCATCGTCATGAACAGCGGCACGAAGCCGCCGGCGGCTTCGCGGCCGATCACCTCGCGCCCGTCGTTCAAGACGCTGGCGACGCCATGGCCGGAGAGGCCGTTCAGATAGTCGAGAACGGCTTTCTGGCTCTCATGGGCAAACAGCATGACGAAGGGTTTGCCGCGCGTCTCCTGTTCGTCATAATTGAAAAGCGCGCTGGCCGAGCGGTTCATCGAGCGGATATCGCCCTCCGTGCCGATGACGACGACGCCGTCGGTCGCCGTTTCCAGGATCGAGCGCAATTCCTCCACTTCCACCTGAAGCTTGGCCACCTTCTCCACCATCCGCTCGGGGCGGGCTTCGGATCGGCCGGCGTCAGCGCGGGCGTCTTCCTTGCCTTCCACCGGCATCAGCGCCAGCATCAGGGCGTTGGCATCTTCCCAGCGCACCGATTGCAGCCGCGCGGTGACCGGCGTCAACGTGTCGTCGGCCTTGACCAGCATCATGGTGCCGGAGCCCGTGGCATTCTCCTCGAGTTCGCGGCGCTGCAGCAGCGCTTCGATGCCGCCGACGTCGCGCAGCGCATCGAGCGACGAATAGCCCGTCAGCCGCATGAATTCGGGATTGGCATGCATCAGCGCGTCGCCGACATGGATGAGCACAGCGACAGGCAGCTGGTCGACCGTTCCGGCCGACAGCCCGTCGGTCATCTTGACCCGCGGCGGGATGAAGCTTGTGAGAACCTCGATCTGGCTCACCGTCTCCTCGAGCCCTTCCGTCGCCTGGTCCTCTTCTATGGCGGCGGGCTCTTCGGCGTCTTCTTGCACCACTTCGGCCGCGTTCTCGAAGATTGCTTCCTGCGGCGCCATTTCCTCGGCCGAAGCAATGTCGGCCGTACCGGCGACAGGCGTTTCGTCCTTGAAGGTTTCCGGTTTCGAGATCTCTTCGAAGGCCGCCGTTTCCGTGGCGCCGGCGTCGCTCGGCGCCGAAGCGGCAGGATCTTCGTTGCGGGCGCCGAAGGCTTCCAGGCGCTTGGCGATTTCGCGGAAATTCGCCTGTTCGGCGGCCGTCAGTGCGGCGCCTGTGCTGTGGAGCTGAACGACCTTGTCGGTGAAACGGCGATTGGGTGTTTCGACGATGCGAAGCGCCGGCGGTTCATCTGCAGAATCTTCCCGGGCAGGTGTCTCGGAGCTTGTCTCTACATCGGTCGCCGCTTCCGGGGCCGTCTCTTCGGCCTGCGGCGCGGCTGCTGCCGGCGTCTCAAGCCCGTTCTCGTCCGCCACGAGCGGTTCCGCCGTGGTCTCCTCGGACGTGGCTTCCATGTCAGGCGCCGGTTCGGCGACAGGCTCGGCGATCGGGCCGAGGCTTGCCGTATCATGGCCGACGCCATCCGGGCCGAGCGTCAAGCCAAGCGCCAGCGGATCCTCCTGCGCGTCGGAGAGCCTGACGACGCCGAAGCCGCGAAAACCGTCGAAGTCGCGGTTGCGGGTATAGGTCGGCAGTGCCGCGAGATCGACCGGAACGACGAGGCTGGTGCCTTCGACCGGCCAGAGGATCGTCTTGCCCGACCATGTGTCGCGGCGCGCGAGCGCCTCGGACAGCTTGCCGTCCGGATCAAGGTTGAAAAGAGCGGCGATATCGCTGAAGGCCGAGCCGATGATGGCGGATGCATGCGGACCGACGGCCTCGGCAAACTCGTGGCTGACCTCGTTGAACCGGCCTTCCGCATCGATCTTCCAGACGAAGCGCGTGGCGCGGCTGTTCGGCCGGAAGACGAAGCCGGATTCCCGCGCAAGTGCCGGGGCAGGGGGCGCGTCGGAAATCAAGGGCGCCGTAGCGGCCGGCGCTTCACCGGCCATCGCTGGCGCCTCTTCAGCGGGCATTGGATTGGCATCGGCCGGTTCTGCCGTCCCGTTCGTTTCCGCGGTCTCACCAGCGGAATGGGCCGCGTCGCCGTCGACAAGCGCGGCAGGCGCGTCGGCCTCATCCGCACTGCCGTCGATTACGCCGTCGTCGTTTTCCAGCGCCGCTTCTTCACCTTGGTGCATCTCCGCAATCGTTTCGTCGGCGGATGCGGCGGCCGCCTCTGCCGGCTGTTCGCTTTCGACGGCGATCTCTTCGAAGGTCTCCTCGACCTCTTCGATATCAGACACCGCGTCGACGATCTCGGTGAAGCTGGTTGCTGCGACCGGCTCTTCCGGGGGAAGTTCGGCCGGCGGCGCGCTTGCTTCCCCCGCGGGCGCGTCAGCCGCCTGCGGCGGTGCATCGACAGCGTCGAGCACAGCTGCATCGACTGAGTCGAGCACGGGCGCATCGACCGGGTCGAGATGACCGATCGCGGTCTCCACGGCAAACAGCAGATTGAGCGGCGGCTCGTCGCTAAGCTTGCCGACCGCGGCCGGGAGATAACCCCTGCCGGTGGCAACCGGACGCTTCACCAATCGGTCGGGATGCGCGCCGGCAAGATTGATCAGGGTCTTGGCGGTCTCGCCGGAGATGGCAAGCGAGGCAAAGCCCGGCGAGGCGGCGATGACCTCGCCATTGGCGCCGATGACGGCCATATGCGTGTCGGGATCGTCGAGCCCCTGCAGCATCTGGGCGGCCGAGGCGTCCGATGCAAGCGGCCTTGCCGAGACCGGCACCGAAAACAAGATGGCCTTTTCGCCCTGGGAAAGCCGGATAAGTTCGGCCGCCGCCTGCACCTGCGCGCGCTGGAAGCCTTTGGCGACGCGGATCATCAGGCTTCTGAAGTCACCGATATCGGCGAGCTGGCGCGCTGCCGTTTCCAGCTGGCGAAAGGTGATATCGGTGCGATCGACGCCCTGATCGAGCAGATCATAGACCGCCGAATGACCGAAAAGCTCCGCACCCGCGCCGTTCGCCCAGAGCAGCCGGGCAAGATCGGCCGAAAACAGCACCATCGCCTCGCCGCGTGAAAAGCGCTCCCGCACCCGCGCATGCACGGCGATATCGATGAACGGATATTGGACTGCGGGCATGATCGAACCTTGTCGCTGTCGGCCTTCTAAATTAACGGCTTATTAATAACTGCAGGTCGCATGCCGGTCCAGAACAGCGGGGTAGTTTCGGCCCACAGGGTTAACGACTTGTGCAGTGCACAATAATTGTTGCAATGCACAATGAAATGCCCTATATAGACGTCATTCGATGATCACAGGCAGCGACTGCCTCAACCCAAAGGAATGCGACATGGCTACCATAAAGACCGATGACGTTTTTTCAATCGCTTCTTTCGACCCGTCCAAGCTCACGGAATCCTTCCGCGAATTCGCTGAAAAGGGCGCACAGCAGTCGAAAGACGCCTATGCCAAGCTGAAGACCGCCGGCGAAGAAGCCGGCAAGACGCTCGAAGCCACCGTCCAGACGGCCCAGGCCGGCACCGTCGAGATCGGCCTGAAGGCAATCGACGTCCTGCGGGTCAATGCCGAGAGCTCGCTCTCGCACATGGAAGCACTGCTCGGCGTCAAGTCGGTCGCCGAATTCGTCGAGCTGCAGACTTCGTTCCTGCGCAAGCAGGCCGAACTCGCCGTCGACCAGGCGAAGTCGATGCAGGAAACCACCAAGCAGGTTGCCGAAAAGCTCGCAAAGCCTTCCAAGGAAGCCGCCGAAAAGGCCATGGCCTCCTTCAAGGTTGCCTGATCGGTCTTTGCCGATTGCAAACAAAAAGGCTGGACCCCGCGTCCAGCCTTTTTGTATATTGACGAGGAATGGGGCTTGAATTCATCGCCAAGTCCTCGTATGTGACCCCCATCGCGCCCGGCGCGGTTTATGCGGTTGTAGCTCAGTTGGTTAGAGCGCAGGTTTGTGGCACCTGAGGTCGGAGGTTCGAGACCCCCCAACCGTACCATCTCCCCCTTCAGAGTGAAAATCCGGTTCCCACCGTTTCAATGGAACCCATGCCATATCCGCACCGTTCTCCGGGTTAACGGGAGAATATGCATGTCGAAAACCCTTCTCTACGGCGCGACCAAGATCGACGAGACGAACAGCGCCTATGCGCCGATCGAAAGCCTTGCTGCCTTCCAATGGAAGAACCGCGTCTTCATTCTTTTCGCCGACAAGGACAATGCCCGCGCGGCGCGCCAGGAAAACCAGCTGCTTTCTGATCGCGCGGCGCTCGACGAGCGCGATATGGTGATATTGAAGGTGTCCGCCGGTAATGTCCGGCCGCTTTTCGGCGCTGCCGATGACCTCGACGGCGAAGCGATCCGCCGTGATCTCGAGGGGCCGGAGGCGGGAGAATTCGCCGCTTTCCTTCTTGGGAAGGACGGCACTGTGAAGCTCAAGGTCAGCGAGCCGATCACCAACGGCGAGCTCTTCGCCATTATCGACAGCATGCCGATGCGCGCTGCCGAGACGCTGAAGGCGGACAAATAGCCCGGAACATCGCAAACATGAAGGGAGGCGGTCATGTCCGTGCCCAACGAACCCATTCCCGATCAGCCACCGATGCCGGCACCCGGCTGGAAGCCGGTGCCGCCGATCACCGAACCGGAGCCGGACCGGCTTCCGGATGAAGCGCCGGTTCCCAATCCGGATGAGAACGATGAGCCAGCCAAACACGTTTCCGGGAGTTAAAGGAAGATTTGCCGCTCGGCGCTGACGAGCTCTTGCAGGAAGTCGACGACACTGCGGACGCGCACGAGATCGCGCGCCGTTTCGTGATAGGTGGTCCAATAGGCGCGGCGGATCGAAACCTCAGGCAGGATGCGCTGAAGTTCCGGATATTGCCGGGCGATATAATCGTGCAGGATGCCGATGCCGGCGCCGGATCGCACCGCCTCGGTCTGGCCGATCGCCGTCGAGATTTCGAATCCGGCGTCCCAACTGCGCATCACTTCGCCGGAGAAATTCAGCGAGGCGGTGAAGAGCAGGTCCTCGACATAGCCGATGCGCGGATGCGCCTTCAGCGCCTCGACATCGCCAGGCCTGCCGTGGCGGGCGAGATAGTCGCGCGAGGCATAGAGGCCGAGCGTATAGTCCGTGAGCTTGGAGGAAACCAGACGGCCCTGTTCGGGACGCTCCAGCGTGATGGCGATATCCGCCTCGCGCTGCGACAGCGAGAAGGAGCGCGGCACGGGCACCAGCTGGATTTTCAACGCCGGATGGCGCTCGATCAGCCTGCCCATGCGCGGCGCCAGAAACGAGACACCGAAGCCATCGGGCGCGCCGACACGTACGGTACCGGCGATTGCCGTGTCGGTGTGGCCGAGATTGGCCTGCACTGCCAGCATTTCAGTTTCCATGCGCTCGGCGGCGTGCAGGAAGACCCCGCCTTCGGCCGTCAGCTCGCAGCCATTCGTGCGGCGGATGAAAAGCCGCGTCTTCAACGCCTCTTCGAGCGACGTCAGCCGCCGTGAAAGCGTGGCGTGATTGAGCCCCAGCCGCTTCGAAGCGGCAAGGATCTGCCCGGTGCGGGCGACGGCGAGGAAAATGCGGACATCGTCCCAGTTCATGGCTTGGCACGCATGACTATCGGATCGACATCGATCAGCAAGAGCGATGTCACCATGCCGGCCGTCTCACTCTTGTATTTGAGGAAATGCGGTGTCCGCAGATGGGCCTCATAGGCTTCCTGGTCGGCGTAGACCTCGAGGATACGGATCAGGTTTGGATTGTTCCGGAGCGAAACGGCGCTGAGCGAGAGAACGCCGTCTTCCAGAGCGAGCGACGCCTCGATTTCTTCTGTAAGCAAAGCGCGGTAGGCTTCCAGCTTGGCCGGATCAATCTCCAGCTCCGCCATTCTGACGACAGGTTCCCGGCTCATCGGCTCGACCTCTCCTTGGGTTTGACTTGTTCAAATGGGGTGCCAAGTTTGAAAATATCAGCACCCGATGCAACAATCGAGCTATAATATGCGCACAACGGTTGCTTATATCAGCGCATTGATTTGTGCAAATTGAAGTGCGATTGTAGGCCATCGAAACAGGAGGAACATCCATGCGTGAGATCGGACATTTCATCGGCGGCCAGCAGGTCGCCGGCACCAGCGGCCGTGTCAGCAACGTCTACAATCCGGCAACCGGCGAAGTGCAGGCGACCGTCGCACTTGCAAGCGTTGAGGAATTGCGCGCCGCCGTCGAAAACGCCAAGGCCGCGCAGCCGAAATGGGCTGCCACCAATCCCCAGCGCCGCGCCCGCGTCTTCTTCAAGTTCGTCGAACTCTTGAACAAGCACATGGATGAACTGGCCGAAATGCTCTCCAAGGAGCACGGCAAGACGATCGAGGACGCCAAGGGCGACGTCATCCGCGGCCTCGAAGTCTGCGAATTCGTCTGCGGCATTCCGCATCTCGCCAAGGGCGAGTTCACCGAGGGTGCGGGTCCGGCGATCGACATGTATTCGATCCGCCAGCCGGTCGGCATCGGCGCCGGCATCACCCCCTTCAACTTCCCCGGCATGATCCCGATGTGGATGTTCGCGCCGGCGATCGCCTGCGGCAACGCCTTCATCCTGAAGCCATCCGAGCGTGATCCCTCCTTGCCGATCCGTCTCGCCGAACTGATGATCGAGGCCGGACTGCCGGCCGGCATCCTCAATGTCGTCAACGGCGACAAGGGTGCGGTCGACGCGATCCTCACCGATCCCGATATCGGCGCCGTCTCCTTCGTCGGCTCGACGCCGATCGCCCGCTACGTCTACGGCACGGCAGCGATGAACGGCAAGCGCGCCCAGTGCTTCGGCGGCGCCAAGAACCACATGATCATCATGCCGGACGCCGATATGGATCAGGCCGTCAACGCGCTGATGGGTGCAGGTTACGGTTCGGCCGGCGAACGCTGCATGGCGATTTCGGTGGCCGTCCCGGTCGGCGAGGAAACCGCCAACCGGCTCGTCGAGAAGCTGACGCCGAAGATCGAATCGCTGCGCATCGGCCCCTACACCGACGACAAGGCCGACATGGGCCCGCTCGTCACCAAGGACGCCTATACCCGCGTTCGCGGCCTGATCGACCGCGGCGTCGAGGAAGGCGCCAAGCTCGTCGTCGACGGCCGCAATTTCAAGCTCCAGGGTTATGAAGACGGCTATTTCGTCGGCGGCTGCCTGTTCGATCACGTCACGCCCGAGATGGATATCTACAAGACCGAAATCTTCGGACCTGTCCTCTCCGTCGTTCGCGCCCAGAACTACGAGGAAGCGCTGTCGCTGCCGATGAAGCATGAATACGGCAACGGCGTCGCCATCTACACCCGTGACGGCGATGCCGCCCGCGATTTCGCCTCGCGCGTCAATATCGGCATGATCGGCATCAACGTTCCGATCCCGGTTCCGCTCGCCTACCACTCCTTCGGCGGCTGGAAGGCATCGAGCTTCGGCGACCTCAACCAGCACGGCACCGACTCGATCAAGTTCTGGACCAAGACCAAGACCGTCACCGCCCGCTGGCCCTCCGGCATCAAGAGCGGCGCCGAATTCGTCATGCCGACGATGAAGTGATCCGCGCGATAGATCGAACTGCAATTCGGGGGCCTTTCGGCCCCCGTTTTCGATTTCAGGTTGTTGATTTCTTCGCTCTTTGCTTTTCTGTTGGTGCGCCCGACACGTGATTCTCATCATGATGTGTTGGGCAATGTGCTGGGGGAACAAAGATCATGGACAACAGAGTGTCCGCGGGCGCCGCGGCAAATGCGTTCGAGCGTGCCCGGTTCACCGGCACGGCTTCGGAATATTTCGGCATCTGGATCGTCAACGTCCTTTTGACGATCGTAACGCTCGGCATCTATTCAGCCTGGGCGAAAGTGCGGCGCAATCGTTATTTCTACGGCAACACCGTCGTACTCGGCCGCGCTTTCGAATATCACGCAAGCGGCATGCAGATATTCATCGGCCGCCTGATCGTGTTCGCCTTCATCGTGGTGGCCAACATTCTGGCGGCGATTCATCCGCTGTTCTCGGTCGTGACCACGATCCTTGTGCTGATCACGCTCCCCTGGTTGATCGTCAGAGGCCTTCGCTTCAATGCCCGCGTGACCAGCTACCGCAACGTGCGATTTGATTTCACCGGCACCGCTGGCGGCGCCTTCGTCTGCGTGATGCTCGGAAGCCTCGTCGCTTTCCTGTCGCTGGGATTGCTTGCACCCTTCGCCAGCCGGTGGCTCAACCGCTATGTTTTCAACAATCTCCGCTACGGCAATCGGCCTTTCGAGACCGATCCCAAGATCGGCGCGCTCTACCGCGCGCTTCTCATCCCGGCCCTGATGGTCGTGCTGGGCCTGGTCGTTCTCGCCGGCTTGGTTGCGATCGCGGTCGTCGGGATTCAGGCCAATGACCCCGGCGTAATCGAGCATGACGCCGCTATGTTAATGATAGTGTCGGGAATGTATCTTGTCGTTTTCGGCCTCATCATCGTCTATGGCCTTGCAGGCCTCATCTATCGGGCAGCCGTCCATAACATCGTCTGGTCGTCGACCCGCATCGACGGCCGGCATCTCCTGAGAAGCGATCTTTCCCGGGCGCGTTATGCCTGGATCGCCATATCGAACGTTGTGGTGACGATGCTCACCCTCGGCCTGATGCGCCCCTGGGCGGCGGTTCGCCTGGCGCGTTATGTCGCCGAGCACACGGCGATTCGCATCGACGGCGAAATCGGCGAGGTCTTTACGCAGTTTCAAACGGCTGGCGCCGCCGTCGGTGCGGAATATATGAGCATGGAAGGGATCGATTTTGGTTTCTGATGCAGACATCATCGCGAGAGGGGAATGGTATCCGCCGCACTCGAGCGGCTCCGTTCCCGCCCGCCTGCTGTCGCGCGGGGGGCGCCTGCTCGCCGTAACCGAAGAGGATGTCGCTCTTTCGGATAGCGCGGCCGGAGGGGTCTCCTTCACTCCGCGCGTCGGGTCGATCCCCCGACGCGCCATCTTTGCCGACGGCTCGATCTTCGAGAGTGGCGAGAATGATGCCATCGACGCCTTTCTTGGCGGCGGCGGAAGAAGCGGCTGGGTGCATCGGCTGGAGGAATTTCATCCCCGCATCTTCGTCTTCGCGGTCGCGGTTGTTCTGCTTGCCGTCGCAATTTATCGTTACGCGCTGCCGGCGCTCGTCGAAGTCGCCATCTTCGTGACACCGCCTGTGGTCTCCGAAGCGATGTCCCGTGGCGCTCTCAATACGCTGGATGCGACGGCGCTGTCCCCCAGCCATCTGACGGTCGCCCGGCAGGCCGAAATCGCCGGCCGCTTTAACCAAGTGGCTGCCAGTGCCGACGGTGGTGCTAACCGTTATGTGCTGAATTTCCGTGATGGCGGTCTGATCGGTCCCAATGCTTTCGCGCTTCCCGATGGCAATATCGTCATTACCGACCAGTTGATCGAACTGGCGGATGGCGATGACGAGATGATAACCGGCGTTCTCGCTCACGAGCTCGGTCATGTCGAATATAAGCACAGCCTCAGGCAGCTCTATCGCGCCGCAGGTGTGGCCGGCCTCGTCATGCTGATTGCCGGCGATGTCGGCTCCGGTGTCGAGGATATCCTGACGCAGGGCGGCGGCCTGCTTGCATTGTCCTATTCACGCAGTGCAGAGGCCGAGGCCGACCGGCGCTCGGTGGAACTGATGCGCAAGGCCGGCTTGGATCCAGTTGCGATCGCTCGTTTTTTTGATCTCCTGGAAACGAAACTAGGGGATCATTCCGGAACCAGCATGCTCTCGACCCATCCAGGCACCCCGGATCGCAAGCAGGCCATCCTCGACTATAATGAGACCCTGCAGCGGAATTGACGTCGCGGCATTTGACCTCATAAGCTGAATGCGAATTTCATATTTTGGAATTGTTCAAAACTACCAAACCGCCTATATAGGTCTGAACAGGCACGAGTCAGGAGAATGGCATGCGGTTGACGAAGCAGACCAACTATGCGGTTCGCATGTTGATGTATTGTGCTGCCAACGACGGGCACCTCAGCCGGATTCCGGAAATCGCCAAGGCTTACGGCGTTTCCGAGCTCTTTCTTTTCAAGATCCTTCAGCCCCTGAACAAGGCAGGTCTGGTCGAGACCGTGCGCGGCCGCAACGGCGGCGTGCGCTTGGGCAAGCCGGCGGCCGACATCACGCTCTTCGACGTGGTGCGGGTCACGGAAGACAGTTTCGCCATGGCCGAATGCTTCGAGGATGACGGCGTGGTCGAATGCCCGCTGGTCGACAGCTGCGGCCTGAATTCGGCGCTGCGCAAGGCGCTCAACGCCTTCTTCGCCGTGCTTTCGGAATATACCATCGACGATCTCGTCAAGGCGCGTCCGCAGATCAATTTCCTTCTTGGACTGACCGGCGAGCAGGACTATCGCAAGCCCGCGATCGTCGTCCCGGCCGCCTGAATTCACAGCAGAACAGACTTGTAAAACCGCGGTTGCCCCGGCAGCCGCGGTTTTTGTTTGCGGCGTTTTCGCCGGGCTCGCGGACGCGGGAAACGGTCATTATGCGCAGCTGAGGGGGTGCAATATCCAAAATGCGACGAAATTCCGCTGGTTTTTATCCAAATATTTCCAATTGAGGCTGATTTTTGACCGAAAATTTCTAAAATTGTCCAACTGGAAAAATTTTCTCCGTAGCCCGTTGCTTTCAGTAGATAAATGTCGTTCCATCGACCGTCGATCGGGATGCCTATCTGCGGTCTCCAGACATCAAAAAAGAACAACCGGGAAACAATACTATGAAAAAGATCTCTGTCATGCTGGCAGCGACGGCCCTGATTTCGGTCATGGCGACGTCGGCCTGGTCCAAGACCCTTGTTTATTGCTCCGAGGGCTCGCCGGAAGGCTTCGACCCGAGCCTCTACACGGCAGGGACGACCTTCGACGCGTCGTCGCGCACCGTCTACAGCCGCCTCGTCGAATTCAAGCACGGCGGCACCGAGATCGAACCCGGTCTGGCCGACAGCTGGAGCGTTTCGGACGATGGCAAGGAATACACCTTCAAGCTTCATCCCGGCGTCAAGTTCCAGACCACCGACTTCTTCACCCCGACGCGCGATTTCAATGCCGACGATGTCGTATTTTCCTTCGAGCGCCAGTTGAAGTCCGACAATCCGTGGAACAAGTATGTCGAGGGCGGCTCCTACGAATATGCCGCTGGCATGGGCTTCCCTGAGCTGATCAAGTCGGTCGAGAAGGTCGATGATCTCACCGTCAAGTTCACGCTCAACCACCCGGAAGCGCCGTTCCTGGCCGACCTCGCCATGGACTTCGCCTCGATCGTCTCCAAGGAATATGCCGACAAGCTTGCCGCCGACGGCAAGATGGCGCAGCTGAACCAGCAGCCGCTCGGCACCGGGCCGTTCACTTTCGTCGCCTACCAGCCGGATGCCGTCATCCGTTACAAGGCGAACGAAACCTACTTCAAGGGCAAGGAAAAGATCGACGATCTGGTGTTCGCTATCACCTCCGACGCTGCGGTGCGCGCGCAGAAGCTGAAGGCCGGTGAGTGCCACCTGATCCCCTATCCGAACGCAGCCGATGTTCCGGAACTGAAGAAGGATGAGAACCTGACGGTCCTCGAGCAGCCCGGCCTCAACGTCAGCTACCTCGCCTACAACACGCAGATGGCTCCCTTCGATAAGCCGGAGGTTCGCCGCGCACTCAATATGGCGATCAACAAGCAGGCGATCGTCGACGCCGTCTTCCAGGGTGCGGCCACCGTTGCCAAGAACCCAATCCCGCCGACCATGTGGTCCTATAACGACGCCGTTCAGGACGAAAAATACGATCCTGATGCAGCCAAGAAGGCTCTTGCCGATGCTGGCGTCAAGGATCTCAGCATGAAAGTCTGGGCGATGCCGGTGTCGCGTCCCTACATGCTGAACGCGCGCCGTGCCGCTGAACTGATCCAGGCCGATTTCGCCAAGATCGGCGTCAAGGTCGAGATCGTTACCCATGAATGGGCCGAATATTTGAAGCTCTCTTCCGACGTGAAGCGCGACGGCGCCGTCATCCTCGGCTGGACCGGCGACAACGGCGACCCTGACAACTTCATGGATACGCTGCTCGGTTGCGATGCCGTCGGCGGCAACAATCGCGCCCAGTGGTGCAACAAGGAATATGACGACCTGATGACCAAGGCCAAGCTGACTGCCGATGTCGGCGAGCGCACCAAGGCCTATGAGCAGGCCCAGCTGATCTTCAAGAAGGAAGCCCCGTGGGCGACCCTCGATCACTCGCTCGTCTTCGTTCCGATGAGCAAGAAGGTATCCGGCTTCCACATGGACCCGCTAGGCATTCACCGCTTCGACGGCGTCGACGTATCCGAATAGCAAGAATAATGTAAGAATGCCCGGCAGAGCTGGGCGCAGCCGGCGGTCAGGCACCCCCTGACCGCCGGAAACTATTGGACATCTGCCATGTTGCGTTTTTTCATCGGCCGCCTTGCGGTGCTGATCCCGACATTCCTCGGCGTTTCCCTCATTGCCTTCTCGTTCATCCGCATGCTCCCCGGCGATCCCGTCATGCTTCTGTCCGGTGAACGTGTCATGGCGCCGGAACGGCACGCCCAGATCATGCACGATCTCGGTTTCGACCGGCCCATGTATGTGCAGTATTTCGATTATCTCGGAAAGGTGTTGCAAGGCGATCTCGGAACCTCGATCGTCACCAAGCGGCCCGTTCTCGGCGAATTCCTGACGCTGTTTCCGGCGACACTCGAACTTTCCTTCTGTGCCATCATGCTCGCCGTCTGTCTTGGCGTGCCCGCCGGCATCTTTGCCGCCGTCAAGCGAGGCACCTGGTTCGATCAGAGCGTGATGGGTATTGCCCTGATCGGCTATTCCATGCCGATTTTCTGGTGGGGCCTACTGCTGATCATTTTCTTCTCCGGCTACCTCGGCTGGACGCCTGTTTCGGGCCGCATCTCGCTGATGTATTTCTTCAAACCGGTCACCGGCTTCATGCTGATCGACAGCCTGCTGTCGGGCCAGAAGGGGGCGTTTTCCTCGGCTGTCAGCTATCTCATCCTTCCGACAATCGTGCTGGCCACCATCCCGCTTGCCGTCATCGCCCGCCAGACGCGCTCGGCGATGCTCGAGGTTCTGGGCGAGGACTACGTCCGCACGGCTCGCTCGAAAGGTTTAAAGCCGTTGCGCGTCGTCGGCGTGCATGCGCTGCGCAACGCGATGATCCCCGTCATCACCACGATCGGCCTGCAGATCGGCGTTCTTCTTGCCGGCGCCATCCTCACCGAGACGATCTTCTCCTGGCCGGGCATCGGCAAATGGATGGTCGATTCGGTGTTCAAGCGCGATTACGCCGTGGTTCAGGGCGGTCTTCTGCTGATCGCCGGCGTCATCATGCTGGTCAATCTGATTGTTGATGTTCTCTACGGCTTCATCAATCCGCGTATTCGTCACTAGGAGCGGTCCATGAGCACGGTCACCGTCAAAACCGGCCAGCCATCCGCTCTTGCGGAGTTCTGGCATTACTTCTCCCGCAACAAGGGCGCCGTCATCGGCCTCGTTGTTTTCGTCATCATTCTCGTCGTTGCGATTTTCGCTCCGGTCTTCGCGCCGCATGCGCCGAACGAGCAGAACCGTGAGGTGCTGCTCGCTGTGCCTGCCTGGATGGAGGCCGGCCGTGCCTCCTTTCCACTCGGAACGGATGCCGTCGGCCGCGACATCCTCTCGCGGCTGATCTATGGCGCACGGTTCTCGCTGTTCATCGGCGTCGTGGTCGTGACAATTTCGGTGGTTTGCGGTGTTTTGATCGGCCTGGTCGCCGGCTATTTCCGCGGCAAGATCGATACGGCGATCATGCGCCTGATGGATATCATCCTGGCCTTCCCGTCGTTGCTGCTTGCTCTCGTACTGGTCGCCGTGCTGGGGCCTGGCCTGACCAACGCGATGATTGCGATTTCGCTGGTCAACCAGCCGCATTTCGTGCGGTTGACGCGCGCCTCGGTCATCACGGAGCGTGAGAAGGAATATGTGATCGCCTCGCGTGTCGCCGGTGCGGGCACCCTGCGCTTGATGTTCAAGACGATCCTGCCGAACTGTCTTGGGCCGCTGATCGTCCAGGCGACGCTCGCCTTCTCGGCGGCGATCCTCGATGCCGCGGCCCTCGGCTTCCTCGGCATGGGCGCCCAGCCGCCGACGCCCGAATGGGGCACGATGCTCGCCGAATCCCGCGAGTTCATCTCGCGCGCCTGGTGGGTCGTAACATTCCCGGGTCTTGCAATCCTCATCACCGTTCTTGCCATCAACCTGATGGGTGACGGCCTGCGCGATGCGCTTGACCCCAAGCTGAAGAGGTCGTGATGCCACTTCTCGAAATCGAAAACCTGACTGTCGAATTCCAGACCTCCTCCGGTCTCTTCCGCGCCGTCGACCGCGTCTCGCTCGCCTGCGACAAGGGTGAAATCCTCTCCGTCGTTGGCGAATCCGGCTCGGGCAAATCCGTTGCCATGCTGGCCCTGATGGGGCTTTTGCCCTGGACGGCAAAGATCACCGCCGACCGTATGCAGTTCGACGGCCAGGATCTGCGCGGCATTTCCGGCCGCCAGCGTCGCAGGATCGTCGGCAAGGACATGGCGATGATCTTCCAGGAGCCGATGTCGAGCCTTAACCCGTGCTTCACGGTCGGCTTCCAGCTCGGCGAGACCCTGCGCTTCCACATGGGCCTCAATAGGAAGGAGCGTCGCCAACGCTCGATCGAGCTCTTGAACCTGGTCGGAATTCCGGCGCCGGAGGATCGGCTGTCAAACTTCCCGCACCAGATGTCGGGCGGCATGAGCCAGCGCGTGATGATCGCCATGGCGCTCGCCTGCAATCCGAAGCTCTTGATCGCCGACGAGCCGACCACCGCGCTCGACGTGACGATCCAGGCGCAGATCCTCGATCTGCTTGTGCGTCTGCAGAAGGAGCACGGCATGGCGCTGGTGCTGATCACCCATGATATGGGTGTCGTTGCCGAAACCGCCGAGCGCGTGCAGGTGCAATATGCCGGCCAGAAGGTCGAGGAACAGCCGGTGAAGGCGCTGTTCCGCGATCCGCACCATCCCTATACCGCTGCCCTGCTCGCCGCCCTGCCGGAGCGGGCCAAAGTCGGCCAGCGTCTTCCCTCGATCGCCGGCGTCGTGCCCGGCCAGCATGGCCGCCCGACAGGCTGTCTGTTCGCGCCGCGCTGTGGCTACGCCACGGTCGAATGCGATCGCGGTGTCGTGCGCCAGGGGCCGGAGCTCGGGTTGGCACTGTGCAACTATCCTTTGAAGGACGGCAAGCCGCTCGGGCATCCCGGCGTCATGGCCACTGAAACTGCAGGAGACCTGGTATGACGGGCGCTGTTCTCGAGGGCAGGGATCTCGCCCGCTTCTACACCGTCAACCGCGGTCTCTTCAAAGCCGATGCCACCGTCAAGGCGTTGAACGGCGTCAGCTTCAGCCTCCATTCCGGCAAGACGCTCGCCGTCGTCGGCGAATCCGGTTGCGGCAAGTCGACACTCGCCCGCCTGGTCACCATGATCGAGGATCCGACGGCCGGGGAACTGCTGATCGACGGCAAGCCTGCGCGCATCGGCGACCGCAGCCTGCGCAGCCAGGTGCAGATCGTCTTCCAGAACCCCTACGGCTCGCTCAACCCGCGCCAGAAGGTCGGTTCGATCCTCGAAGAGCCGCTGAAGATCAACACCGATCTCAATGCCGCCGCCCGCCGCCGCAAGGTGGAGGAGATGATGGCCCGTGTCGGCCTGCGTCCGGAACACTATGGCCGCTATCCCCATATGTTCTCCGGCGGCCAGCGCCAGCGCATCGCCATCGCCCGCGCCCTGATGCTGCGGCCGAAGGTGCTGGTGCTCGACGAACCGGTTTCGGCTCTCGACCTGTCGATCCAGGCGCAGGTGCTGAACCTGTTGATGGACCTGCAGAAGGAGATGGGCCTTGCCTATCTCTTCATCTCGCACGGCCTCTCCGTCGTCCACCACATCGCCGACGAGGTGATGGTGATGTATCTCGGCCGCCCGGTCGAAACCGGTCCGGCCGCCGAGGTCTTCGCCCGGCCGCGCCATCCCTATACGGCAGCCTTGCTGTCGGCGACACCGATTGCCGATCCGGAACGCGCCAAGAACCGCATCCGGCTGCAAGGCGAGCTGCCGTCGCCGCTGAAGCCGCCGTCCGGCTGTCACTTCAACCCGCGCTGCTGGAAGGCGCAGGACTATTGCCGTCAGGTTTCTCCCGAACTAAGTGGAGAAGGTGCGCAAAAATATGCCTGTCACTTCCCACTCGATTGAGCGGGAAGCCGGAGTCTCGGAGGGATCATGCCGGGTGAGCGGAGGGAAAGACCCCATGCGATCATCGTCATGGGGGTCAGCGGCTGTGGCAAATCCTCGGTCGGCGAAAAGCTGGCGGAAGCCCTGCACCTCGCCTTCGTCGAAGGCGATGCGCTGCATCCGACCGCCAATGTCGAGAAGATGTCGAAGGGCATTCCGCTGACCGATGAGGACAGGATGCCCTGGCTCGACCGCATCGGCGAAGACATCAAGGCCTCGCTGGAGAAAGGCGAGGGCATCATCGTCTCCTGCTCGGCGCTGAAGCGCATCTATCGCGACAGGCTGCGGGCTGCGGCCGGCGGCAACCTGTTTTTCGTTTACCTCGAAGGCTCCAAGGCGCTGCTGACCAAACGGATGGGCGAGCGCAAGGGCCATTTCATGCCGGTCTCGCTGCTCGAAAGCCAGCTGGCGACGCTGGAGGTGCCGACAGCCGAGGCGGGCGTCGTCACCGTCGATATTGACGAGACGGTGGAAGGCATCGCGGCGACGGCCCTGAAAGCGCTTGCCGCTCTCGGCGTCACGGGTTGAAACGCTGCGGCGAATAGGCCGCAATATCGATGAACGGTTTTTCGCCGGTGATGAGCTCGGCCAGCACGCGCCCGGTCACCGGCCCGAGCGTCAGCCCGTGATGGGCATGGCCGAAGGCGAACCACAGGCCCTGATGGCGCGGCGCCTTGCCGATAACAGGCATCATGTCGGGCGTGCACGGCCGCGCGCCCATCCATGGTTCGGGATCGAGCCTGTCGCCGAGCGGGAAGATCGTGCGGGCAACGGCTTCGGCCCGGTCGAGTTGGACCGGCGTCTTCGGCGCGTCGAGCGTTGCGAACTCCGCTCCGGTCGTCAGCCGGATGCCGCGGCGCATCGGCGCCAGGAGATAGCCGCGTTCGGCATCGAGCACCCAGTTGTTGAGCACGGCATTGCCCTTGGCGGCATAATGCATGTGATAACCGCGCTTGACGCCGAGGGGCAAGAAATAGCCGAGCCGGCGTGTTGCGAGCGCCGACCAGGGGCCGAGCGCAATCACCGCATCGTCGGCTTCGAGCGCGCCTTCCCCCGTCATGACCTTCCAGCCCGAGCCGAACGGGCCGAAGGAGGCGGCGTCGCCTGTGACGAAGCGGCCGCCGAGGCTTTCGAAATAACGGCGATAGGCTGAGGTCAGCGCATGCGGGTCGAGCACCGACCAGGGATCGCGCCAGCGGATACCGCCGGCGAAATCGCCTGTCATGTCAGGCTCCATGCGGGCGATGTCGGCCGAGGTCAGGCTGTCATAGTCCACCCCGAATTCACTTTGCCAGAGTGCGGCCTCCGCTAAGGCCTGATCGCGTTTGCCCTCGGTCCGGAAGATCTTCATCCAGCCATCCCTGCGGATCAGCGCTTGCGCCTCCGACGCCTCGATCAGATCCTTGTGCTCGGCGATCGAATGTTCGATCAGCGGCGCGTAGGCCCGGGTGATGATCGCGTGGCGCCGGGCATTGGAATTCCACCAGTAACGGGCGAGAAAGGCGAGCTGGCTCGGCAGCGTGCTGAGGTGATAATGCGCATCGATGCGGTTGTTGAGTGCATAGCGCAGCAACAGGCTGAGCTGCTGCGGAAAGCCGTAGGGCGCGACACCTTCGCGCTGAATCAGTCCGGCATTGCCGAAGGAGGTTTCGTTGCCCGGATCCTTGCGGTCGATCAGCGTCACCTGCCGGCCGCGCCGCTGAAGATGGATGGCCACCGAGACCCCGACGATACCGGCGCCGAGCACAATCGCGTTTTTCGTCATTCCCCTGCATTCCGCTTTGTTGTCGGGGTGAAAATGCTCCCGCCGATATTGCTGCGCAAACGAAAAATCGCATTCATTTCACAATCATTACGCTTTTCAGTGCGGCATTTTCGGCCTTCATGCGGACAAGGAGGACGCAAGCGTTGAGAAGCGAAAAGCCGATCGCGTAAAGCGTCAGCCCGAAGACGAGAGGAAGGGCGAAGATCTCGCCGACAACGATTGCGTAGTTTGGATGCCGCAGGAAGCGATAGGGGCCCGATGTGACGAGCGGCGTGCCGGGCAGGATGATAATGCGCGTCGTCCAGCGGTCTTTCAAGGTCGCCAGCACCCAGAGCCGCAGCGCCTGCAGCCCCATGAACACCGCAAACCAGAAGAGATCGACCGGCTTGCCCGGCGCCAGCAGCCAGAGGCCGATGATCCAGCCGGCATGCAGCGCCACCATGACGGGATAGTGCTCCGGCGCCACCTCCTTGCCGCCTCTGGCGAGAAGGGCGGCGGTGTTGCGCCGGGCGAGCGCAAGTTCGCCAAGCCGCTGCAGCGTCACGAAGGTAAGCAGCGCGATCGACGGCCACATCATGCCGGCCTCTTGAGCGTCACGCAGCTCGCCGAAAAGCCAGGCCCCATGGCGATCATCGCCGAGCGCTCCGGCAATCCGGCGCGGATCGCCCGCTCCAGCACGAAGAGAACGGTCGGCGACGACATATTGCCGTAGTCGGCAAGCACGCCACGCTCGTGATCGAGAGCGCCCGGCGTCAGCGACAGCGCGCTCTCCATCGCGGCCAGCACTTTCGTGCCGCCGGGATGGCAGATGAAGCGGTCGATATCGTC
This sequence comes from Rhizobium croatiense, assembly GCF_019793465.1. Classification (GTDB taxonomy): domain Bacteria; phylum Pseudomonadota; class Alphaproteobacteria; order Rhizobiales; family Rhizobiaceae; genus Rhizobium; species Rhizobium croatiense. Next base: position 204,598 of record NZ_JAILYJ010000003.1, read on the forward strand.
TGGTGCCAGTCCGCTCCGCGCCAGAATGGCCGTCACCGCCGGGCCGAGCTCCTGCTCGGCAAAGGGCGGCAGGGCTTGCGCCAGCACAATGCCGAAGCCGCCATCGTCGATTTTCCAGCCCATGATATCGAGGGTATCGGGAAAGAGATGCTCGCCGGTCGATTCCACTTCCGCCAGCCCGCCGTCGCCCGATCGCAACACGCAGGCGGCGGCGCCGTCGCCGAAAAGCGCCGTCGCGATGATGTTCGGCCGCGTCAGCTCGTCGAGGCGGAAGGCCAGCGTGCAAAGCTCGATCGAGACGAAGAGCACGACGGCGCCCGGCCGGCTTCGCGCCAGTCGCGCGGCGATGGCAAAACCCGACACGCCGGCCGCACAGCCGAGCCCGAACACCGGCACCCGCTCGATATCGGCCCTGAACCCCATCCGGCGGGCCATCTGCGCATCGAGGCTTGGCGTCGTGAAACCGGTGGAGGAGACCGTCACCACACAGTCGACATCGCCGGCCTTAAGCCCGGCCTGCTGAAGGGCCGAGCTCGCGGTCTCGACAAAAAGCCCGCCTGCCACCTCCGCATAGGCCTGCATCCGGTCCTGCCAGCCATGCGCTTCGTCGAACCAGGCAAGCGGCCGCGCGGCATGGCGCTTTTGAATGCCGGCACTGTCGAAGACGCGGGCAAGATGGCGGAAATCCTCGAAACGGTCGGCAAACAGCCGGGCGGAGGCTTCGAGCGCTTGCTTCTGGAAAATGACATGTTCGGGTGCGGCGACGGCGAGGCTGACGAGTTTTACGGTATCGGTCACGGAATTCTCCTTGTCGTTCCCGGCGCAACGCTGAGAACACCCGGTCCCGATGATTTATTCGGCTTCGGTGGCTTCACGAAGCCGTCATGGAGAAAATAGGAGGCCGGCGAATAAAGTCCGGGGCAGCGGTGTTTTCTCCTCGCAACGTCACTTTCGAGGAGTTTCCCATGACGATCATGACAGCCCGTTTCGCTTCCATCCTTCTCGGCGGCTGCCTTGCCGCTTCCCTCTTCTCCGGCCCTGTCTTTGCGGTCGGCGATGACAACAGCACGATGCCGACCTGCAAGAAGGGCGAGATCTACGACCAGAAGACCAAGAAATGCGTCAAGCAGCAGAGCGCCAACGTCTCGGACGAGAACCGCACCGACTATGCCTATTCGCTGGCCAAAGCCGGCCGTTATGAGGAGGCGCTTGCCATGCTCGACACGGTCAAGGACCAGAACAGCGCCGAAGTGCTGAATTATCGCGGTTATGCCACCCGTAAGCTCGGCCGCACCGACGAAGGCATCTCCTATTACCTCCAATCGGTGAAGCTAGACCCGCAATATGCCAAGGTGCGCGAATATCTCGGCGAAGCCTATGTCATCAAGGGCCGGCTCGATCTCGCCAAGGAGCAGTTGACGACCATCAAGGCGATCTGCGGCACGGCCTGCGAGGAGTATCAGGATCTGAACGCGGCTATCCTCGATCCGTCGAAGATCTGATTGCCGGCATGGGCGGGAAGACGGAACCAGAAAGGCATGTGAGAATGTCGGTCGCGCGCGCCTCATTTCCTGCCTATAGTCGCGCGAGAACGGAATCGCCGGTACATCCGGCGGTTCCGAAAAACGCAGGATCGTCGGAGGCGGCCATCGCCAGCGCAGCGGATATCAGGAGCGGCCTGACGGAAAATCTGGCAAGGCTCTGGCGTTATGGTCTTGTTCTCTCGCATCAGCGCGATGTCGCCGACGATCTGGTGCAGGCGACCTGCCTTCGCGCGCTGGAGCGCGCCGATCAATTCGTCCCCGGCACCCGGCTCGACCGCTGGCTGTTTTCGATCTTGCATTCGATCTGGCTGAACGAGATCCGCTCGCGCAGGGTGCGCCAGGGCCAGGGCTTCGTCGATGCTGGCGAGGTGCTGACCTTCGATGGCGCCCACGACACAGAAACCCATGTGATGGCGAGCCAGGTGCTGAAACGGGTGAGTGCGCTGCCCGAGGCGCAGAGGACGGTGGTTTTCCTCGCCTATGTCGAAGGACTTTCCTATCGCGAGGTTGCAGGCATACTGGATATCCCGATCGGCACCGTGATGAGCCGGCTGGCGGCAGCCCGCGCCAAGCTCTCCGGCGACGAGCGGGAAGGGGGACGGCAATGACGACGAAATACACCACTCCCTCCGACGAGGACCTGACCGCCTTCATCGACGGCGAACTGACGGCCGAAGATGCCGCCCGGATCGTGGCCATTGTGAAGGAAGACGAGCGCGTCGCCGAGCGGCTGGAGTTCCTGGCGCGCGCCAGCCTGCCGTTCGAGCAGGCCTTTGCCCCGCTGCTCCAGGAAGCGCCGCGCGAAAAACTGGAGAGAATGCTCGAAGCCATCCCTGCGCGGGAGGATGCAAAAGCTGTCTCGGTGCCCGCTGCCAGCCGCCGCCGCTTCCTCGCCGCGCTCGCCGCGTCGCTCGTCGCCGGCATCGCCATCGATCGCGCCGTCCTCGGCCTCGGCGGACGCTTTTCGGCAAAGGACGAAAGCAGCGAATGGCGCGCCGTGGTCGCCGATTATATCTCGCTCTATACCGCGGAAACGCTGGCCGGCCCGTCGCCCGCCTGGGAGTCTCAGGCCGCCCAGCTTGCCCCCTTCGACGAAAAACTCGGCCTGTCGCTCTCTCCCGAAGCCGTTTCGCTTCCAGGCGTCGATTTCAAACGCGCTCTGCTGCTGCAATATGACGGCAAGCCGCTCGCCCAGATCGCCTATCTCGATCCTGAAACCGGGCCGATGGCGCTTTGCATCGTCCGGTCCGATGCCGGCCCCAAAGCGCCGGACCTCGAAAGCCGCAAAGGCATGAACGTCGTCTACTGGTCGAACGGGAGACACGCCTTCATGCTGATCGGCCATGCGCCGGCCGACAGGATGGCAGCGATTGCCGATGGGGTGCGCGGGAGGGTGGCTGCCTGACCAGCGATTAGCCCTGCGTGAAATCTGACGTGATGCGCCCTGCTATCGATTTCGTGTGAGGAACTGGCCGAGGCGGTTCACAAGCTTCGATGCCCAGAATAGAGGGGTCGAGACCCTGAAGCCGTGGTCGGCAAGCGCGCGCAGCACTTCCTTGTTCTGACGCGATATGTTCTGGACGTTTTTGTTTGTGGCGCCCCCCAGGCGCATCCTGACCAACACGCGGGGGATATAGATGGTTCTGATGCGCGCGACTTCCAGAAATCGCATCATAAGCTCGACGTCGGCTGCCAGTCGATAACGCAGATCGAACGTGCCAAACCGGTCATAGATACGACGCCGGACGTAGAATGTCGGATGCGGCGGACACCAGCCGCGTCCAAAGGAACCGGGTTCGAACGCACAGGATTTCCAATAACGGACTTTGCGGTCGGTATTCTGGTTGGAAACATAGATGAGATCGCCGTAGCAGCCGTCATATGCCTCGTCTTCCAGCGCGGCGGCCACGGTTTCGAGAGAGTCGCTGCTCTCGAAGGTGTCATCCGCATTCAAGAATCCGATAATGTCACCGCTCGCAAGACCAATCCCCTTGTTCATGGCCTCATAGATGCCACCGTCTCGTCCCGAAAGTACGCGGCGGTTCTCCGCCGGCGCCCAAGCAATGATCGCGAGTGTGGAATCGCTCGAGCCGCCGTCAATGATGATGTGCTCGAAATTGCGGTAGGTCTGAGCGTCGATCGATCGCAACGTATCGGCAATGGTCTGCTCGGCGTTCCAGCAAACAGTGATGAGGCTTATCCGGGGAGGGTGTGGATCGACAGTGTCTGCAGCCATTTTGACGGGTGTCTTGCTCATATTCAAGGGGGCGAAATCTGGCCAACCCGTAGCAGACGGAAAGGCGGCGTCGCAATCCAGTACTGCGGATTATCCTTGATCAATGCTGGATTGATGCGCGATTAGACTGTTTCCCGTCTCGGTAAGTGCATTGCATGCCGATCGATCTATCTGTAGTGAGCAGTGTCAAACAGCGATCATCATCACGAGGCTCGTGGGTGCGCGCGGATTTACGAGTTGCAGGAGGTCTCTTGTCTTCGAAGAATAAGCTGCGCAAAGGTATATTGCTCGCCGGTGGCTCAGGCACTCGGCTCCATCCCGCGACCCTCGCCATTTCGAAGCAACTTCTTCCGGTTTTTGACAAGCCGATGATCTACTATCCGCTGTCAACGCTGATGCTTGCAGGTATCCGGGATATCCTGATTATCTCGACGCCGCAGGACACCCCACGGTTTGAACAGCTGCTGGGTGACGGCGCCCAATGGGGATTGAATCTTCAATATGCCGTGCAGGCCGCGCCGGACGGAATTCCCCAGGCATTCTCGATCGGCAGGGAATTCATCGGGCGAGAGGCAACCGCCCTCGTGCTGGGAGACAATATCTTTTACGGAAACCTCCTGACCCACGATTTATCCGCGGCTTGTGCGAGATCGGACGAAGCGACGATCTTTGCGTATAAAGTCCACGATCCCGAACGGTATGGGGTGGTGGAGTTTGACGGTCAGGGCAAAGTCCTCAGCCTGGAAGAAAAGCCATCCAGGCCCCGCTCTTCTTATGCGGTGACGGGTTTATATTTCTACGACAATGACGTGGTTGACATTGCTGCCGGTTTGAAGCCATCGCCGCGCGGTGAAACCGAAATTACCGATATCAATCGGCATTATTTGTCGGCCGGCAGGCTGAACGTTGCCGTTCTGGGGAGAGGGCACGCCTGGCTCGATACGGGCACGCACGATTCGCTCCTTGAAGCCAGCCAGTTCATTGCCACCATCGAGCGGCGCCAGGGACTGAAGATTGCTTGCCCCGAAGAAATCGCCTTTCATTTGGAATACATAGATGCCGAGCAGTTGCTAAGGCTGGCCGCTCCACTTGAAAAGAGCTCTTACGGTCGATACCTCATCAGCCTGGTGAGGGAACCAGCTCCGCATTTCCCGCCCGGCTGAACCCGCAAAACTGGAAAACCAATATTGTCTGCTTTTACCCTGCTTACGTTAAAGACGATGTCCGACGGACGAGGCGCGCTGACCGTCATGGACGGAATATTGCCATTTCCGGTCGTCCGGAGCTTCTGGATCTATGGTGCCGACGGATATACACGCGGCGGCCATCGTCATCACCGGACCCGGCAGGCGTTGGTGGCGATTTCGGGAAGCGTGATGGTTTTGATGGACGATGGAAAAGCCAGGGAAGAGATCACCTTGTCGTCACCGGACCAGTGCCTCCTGGTAGAGCCAAGGGACTGGCACGAAATGACCTTCGGTCCCGGTTCGATCCTGCTCGTTTTTGCCTCTCACGGGTATGATAAGGACGACTACATCGACACCCCCTATGAACGGCCCTGAGATGATTGAGTATGAAAGTCTTGCGCAGGCCAACCGCGCGCTAATGGAAGAGTTGGAGGCGGTTGCATCCCGCGTCATTCGCTCCGGTTGGTACATACTTGGGAATGAGGTCTCCTCATTCGAAGCCGAATTCGCCGCCTTTGCGGAAAGCAAACATTGCATCGGCGTGGCCAATGGCCTGGATGCGCTGATCCTGTCGATCGAAGCGCTCGACCTGGCGAAGGGCAGCGAAATAATGGTTGCCTCCAACACCTATATAGCCACCATACTGGCAATTCTTCGCGCCGGCCACAAACCCGTTCTGGTGGAGCCGGAACGCGAAACGTTCAATATTGATCCGGAGCGACTTCCCGCGGCGCTGACACGCAACACGCGGGCAATATGTGTGACGCATCTTTTCGGCAAGGCCTGCCGGATGACGGAGATCACAGCATTTGCGCGCGAGCATGGCTTGCAGGTGATCGAGGATTGCGCCCAGTCTCACGGCGCGCGCTATGACGGCAAGCTGACGGGAACCTTTGGAATTGCCGGCTGCTTCAGCTTCTATCCGACCAAGAACCTCGGCGCCCTGGGAGATGCTGGCGCGATCGTCACGGACGATGATGCGTTCGCCGATCGCCTCAGGCATATGCGCAATTATGGTTCGAAGAAAAAGTACGAAAACGTCTATGTCGGCGTGAATTCCAGGCTTGATGAAATGCAGGCGGCATTCCTGCGGGTCAAACTGCGTCACCTCGAGCAGGTGACTGCACATAAGCGGGCATTGGCCGATATCTATTTTGCCAACCTGCCCAAATGGCTCGCGCAACCGCTTCGTCGATCTGCCGAGTATGACGTATTTCATATCTTCGGGATACGTCACCCGGCCCGCGACGAGTTGCGCCAATGGCTGCTCGATAACGGGGTCAAGACCGAGGTGCATTATCCGATACCGCCGCATCGGCAGAAGGCGATGCAAGGCATTCTTTCCGGCGATTACCCCATTGCCGATGAACTGCATGCCACCGAGCTCAGCCTGCCTATATCGGCGGGGCATAGCAACGACGAAATCGAGCGCGTCTGCAGATTGCTTGCCACGCTCCCGGAAAAGCTGAAGTTGGCGGCATGACAGAGCACCTGAAGGGATCGGCCTCCGCACACGAGGAAGATTGGGATATCATTATCAAGCCATCAAAGGGCAGCGCACCGGATCTTAGGCTCGTCTGGCGCTATCGCGATCTCATCTGGATGTTCTTCAAGCGGGATTTCACGACATTTTACAAGCAAACCGTTTTGGGGCCGGTCTGGTACATCATTCAACCGTCATTGACGGCCATGACCTATTATGTCGTGTTCGGAAAGATAGCCAATCTTTCCACGGATGGCCTTCCGCCTTTCTTGTTCTACATGTCGGGCACGATCATCTGGAGTTACTTTGCTGCGTGCCTGACCAATAATTCCGAAGTCTTCTCCAAGAATGCCAATCTTTTCGGAAAGGTTTATTTCCCCAGGCTTGTGGTGCCGCTATCCGTCGCGATGAGCGGCCTTGTCGCGTTTGCGATCCAGTTCCTGCTGTTGCTGATAGTCGCCTTCGGCATCAAGTTCGCGTATCCAGACCTGGCATTGAGCTATCGGTTTCTGTTTTTGACGCCACTGATATTGCTCTACATTGCGGTGCTGGGTGTGGGCGCCGGGCTCGTCGTATCTGCCCTCACGGTTCGTTTCCGCGATCTCGTCTACGCCGTCGGATTTATGACGCAGCTCTGGATGTATGCGACTCCGATCGTATATCCATTCAGCCAAATCCCTGAGCAATATCATTGGTTCTATTATCTCAATCCAATGACGATGCCGGTTCAGACCTTCCGCTGGGCGCTATTTGACGTTTCTGCTTTGCCTGTCGGTCTCTATCTTGCCAATCTGGCAGTGACCGTTGCGATCACCCTATGCGGCCTGGCACTTTTCTCGCGTGCGGAAGCCAACGCGATGGATACCGTCTGATGAACGATGTCGTTATTCGAGCTGAGCATGTCAGCAAGCTATATCGTCTCGGCGTGATCAACCACGGCACCCTTTATCGTGATCTTCAGAGTTGGTGGGCGAAGTGGCGCAATCTCCCCGACCCGAATGTTTCGGTATCAGACTTTACGTCTGACCGGGGCAGACAGGCGCGGCTGAAGGGCGACATCTTCTATGCACTTGATGATGTTTCCTTCGAGGTCGGGCATGGCGAGATCGTCGGAATTATCGGCAGGAACGGAGCCGGAAAATCCACGCTGCTAAAAGTAATGTCACGTATCACCATGCCCAATTCGGGTTTCATCGGTATTCGGGGCAGAATTGCCAGCCTGCTTGAGGTTGGCACCGGATTTCATCCAGAGCTCACCGGTCGAGAGAACGTCTATCTCAACGGCGCCATCCTTGGCATGAGTCGTGCGGAGGTCAGATCTAAATTCGAGGAGATCGTCGAATTTGCCGAAATCGGTGAATTTATCGACACGCCGGTGAAGCGATATTCCTCTGGAATGTACGTTCGTCTGGCTTTCTCCGTGGCGGCGCATCTTGAGCCGGAAATTCTCCTGGTCGACGAGGTCCTGGCCGTCGGCGACGTCAACTTCCAGAACAAATGTATGGGCCGCATGCAGGAGGTGACGAAGGCTGGCCGAACGATCATCTTCGTCAGCCACAATATGACCGCGATAAGCAGCATCTGCCCGAAGTCGATTTTGATGGCCGATGGCAAGGTCGCGGCAATGGGCGATACTGCAGATGTGATAAAAGCCTATCTCGATCGCCCTGAATTCGGCGGCACGGCGACTTACGCGGTCAATCCCGAGGACGTCGACGGGAAGGCGGTCATATGCCGTGTCGCAGTCCTGAACGAGAAGGACGAGGTTTCGGGAACGCTGGAACTGTCGAAGGGATTCTCCGTCGAGGTCGAGTACGAGTTGAGGGAGCCTCTTTCCGGCCTCTCGGTCGGGATGCAGGTCATGATGGAGGATGGCTATACTCCCCTCGTCAGCCTTTCCGATCCCGAGCTCGACATTGGGCGCTTGGAGACCCGGCCGGCCGGCTACTATCGAGCCCGTGTCAGGTTTCCCGGGCTTCTCCTCAACACAGGCACCTTCTACCTGCGACTCGGCATATCGAGTCGCTTCTCGATATATTCCGTCGCCGAGGGTATTCGGTTTGACGTGGAGGACAATGTCGGAATTATCCAGATGCTCGGTCAACAGCGGAAGCCGTCGATTTCGGCGATACAGTTGCCTTGGGAGGTTGAGAAGGTCTTCCAGCGCGATTCTGAAGGTGTTTTGAAATGAAGAAGGCGCTTGTCACCGGAGCAGATGGGTTCATCGGCTCTCATCTTGTCGAGACGCTGGTCAGATCGGGCGTCGAAGTCCGCGCGCTCTGCCAGTACAACTCGTTTTCCAGCTGGGGCTGGCTCGATCAGTCCGAATACCGCGGCAAATTCGAGGTGATCCTCGGAGACGTCCGCGATCCCTCGCAGATGCGCTCCGTCGCCAAAGGCGTCGACACGATCTTTCACCTCGCAGCTCTGATCGCGATTCCCTATTCCTATCAGGCTCCCTCAAGCTACGTTGACACCAATGTGCATGGGACGCTGAACGTCCTGCAAGGAGCCCTCGACGCCGGCGTCGGAAGAGTGATCCAGACCTCGACGAGCGAAGTCTACGGCACGGCGCGTTTTGTGCCGATCAGCGAAAGCCATCCCCTGCAGGCGCAGTCGCCCTATTCGGCGTCCAAAATCGGCGCCGACGCGATTGCCTACAGCTATCATTCGAGCTTCGATCTGCCGGTGACGATCGCACGGCCTTTCAACACGTACGGACCGAGACAATCGGCGAGAGCAGTTATTCCGACGGTGATCTCACAGCTTCTCAGCGGACGGACGACGCTGAAACTTGGGGCGCTCTCACCCACGCGGGATTTCAACTTCGTTCAGGATACGTGTGACGGTTTTCTCGCCCTCGCGGCCTGCGACGAAGCCGTCGGCCAGACGGTCAATATCGGCTCCGGCAGCGAGATATCGATCGGCGATACCGTTCGGCTGATCGCAGACATCATCGGCGTCAGCGTGGAGATCGAATGCGACGAACAGCGGTTGCGTCCTGTAAACAGCGAAGTGGAACGTTTGTGCTGCGACAACAGCCTGATCAAGTCTCTGACGGGATTTTCGTCCCGCTATAGCTTGGAAGAAGGTCTGAAGGCGACCGTCGAATGGCTGCGTCAGCCGCAGAATCTGGCGAGATACAAGGCGGATATCTTCAATGTCTAGACGCGCGGTCATTCTGGCGGGCGGAATGGGAACGCGGCTGCGGCCTTACACCGTCGTGCTTCCAAAGCCGCTGATGCCGATCGGCGACTATCCCATTCTCGAGGTCATCATCCGTCAGCTGATAGCAGGTGGCTTTCAGCACATAACGCTTGCCGTCAACCACCAGGCCGAGCTGATCAAGGCGTTTTTCCAGGATGGCGACAAATGGGGCGTGCGCATCGATTATTCGCTCGAGGACGAACCGCTTGGCACCATGGGACCGCTGCGGCTGATCAAGGATCTGCCGGAGAATTTCCTTGTCATGAACGGGGATATTCTCACCGACCTGAACTATGCCGATTTTCATGACGCGCATGTCCGCGACGGGAATATATTCACGATTTCGTCCAAGACACGCCAGCATCGCATCGATTACGGCGTTCTCGACACCAGCGAGAGTGGGCTGCTGACCGGGTTTCGCGAGAAGCCGACGGCTGAATACAAGGTCAGCATGGGCGTCTATATGGTGTCGTCGGGAGCCGTCGAACACATACCGCAACGCGGCGCCTACGGCTTTGACCAGTTGATGCTCGATCTTCTAGCGGTAGGAAAGCCGGCCACTGTTCGCGATTTTGCGGGCTATTGGCTCGATATCGGACGCCCTGACGATTATGCCTTGGCGATCGAGCAGTTCGAAACCATGCAGTCCAGGTTCTTGAATGGTTGATGCCATCGTCACCGGTGCTGGCGGCTTTCTCGGGAAGCGTCTGGTTGAGCGGCTTAAACAGGCCGGCGTCGATGTGCTTGCGGTTGACCGAACGCATGGTGATATAAGCGGAGAGGGGATGTGGCAGGAGCTTCCCGCTGCCGGCACGCTGTTTCATCTGGCAGGCAGGACATTCGTTCCCGACAGTTGGACGCAAGGCCCGAGCTTCATGGCCGCCAATGTTCTCGGTACGCAGCATGCTCTGAACTGGTGCAAGCGGCACAAGGCCAAGCTCGTATTCGCAAGCGCCTATGTGTATGGAGTGCCGGAGCGACTGCCGATCCAGGAAAGCGATCCGGTCAGGCCGAATAACCCTTATGCGCTTTCCAAGCATCTTGCCGAACAACTCTGTGAGTTCGCTGCCACACATGAGCAAATACCGGTCGTGGTATTGCGCCTTTTCAATATATATGGGGCTGGGCAGCGCCCGGAGTTCCTGATACCGACACTTCTGAACCGGATACGGGCGAAGCAGGACATACAGGTCATGGACCTCAGTCCGCGGCGGGACTACGTCTTCGTTGACGATGTCCTGAGTGCCTTCGCCAAGGCCATGGACGTTCCGGAAGGTTACCACTGCATCAATATCGGCTCCGGCAGGTCGTATTCGGTGCAGGAAATAATCGATATCTTGCAAGAGGCCGCCGGCACTGCTCTACCTGTAGTGTCATCTTGCGCCGTTCGGCGGAATGAAATACCTGACGTGCGGGCCGATATTACAAGGGCTCGCGCTGTTCTTGGATGGCGGCCGGAATGGGATCTGCCGGCCGGCATCCGCGAACTGATGAAGGAGTCGTAAATTGAACGAGCGTTACGTTCCGATCAACAAAGGCAACTACTCGATGGACACGGACGAGCGCGAAGCCGCGTTCGACAGATACCGTGGCGAGGGTTGGGAAGCCGAATACGCGGATTACCGTCGCAAGTGGTCGGAATATGCCCTGAACCAGCAGGTTTCGGATTATCCGCTGCTGGTTGATCTCGAGCTGGCCTCGATCTGCAATCTGCGCTGCCCGATGTGCTATACGATCAGCGACGAGTTCAAGAAGAGCGTCAACACCACCCGGATGGACTGGGACCTCTACTGCCGCATTATCGACGAGATTGGCGGCAAGGTTCCGGCGATCCGCCTGTCGCTGCGCGGCGAAGCCACCCTGCACAAGCGCTTCGCCGACTGCGTGCGCTATGCCAAAGACCACGGCATCAAGGAAGTCTCGACACTCACGCACGGCTTCAAGCTCAACAGAGACTATTTCGCCCAGCTTGTCGATGCCGGGATCGACTGGATCACCGTTTCGATCGACGGCACCGGTGAGACCTACGAGAAGATACGCAAGCCGATCAAGTTCGAAGCCCTGCTCGACAAGATCAAAGACATAAAGAAATACAAAGACGAGCGCGGTCTCCACCGTCCTGTTATCAAGGTACAGGGCATCTGGCCGGCGATCCGCGAAAACCCCGATCTCTATTACGATACCTTTGCGCCCCACGTGGATCTGGTCGCCTTCAATCCGCTGATCGATTACCTCGGCAACGATTCAGACATCGCCTATCTCGACAACTTCACCTGCCCGCAGCAATACCAGCGCCTGGTGATCGGTGCCGACGGATTGGTCATGAAGTGCTCGAACGACGAAGAAAATCGCGAGGTTATCGGCGACGCGAACACCGAAACCGTGCATCAGATATGGCACGGGGAAAAAATGAACGCCGTCCGTGCTCTGCACAAGGAACCGCAGGGCTTCCTGAAGAGCGATGTCTGCCGCAGGTGCTACCTGCCGAGAGAGACCAACGACGAAACCGCACAGATTTGCGGCAGACAGGTCATTGTCCGGAATTACGTCGACCGGAACCAGGAAATCGGGCGATAGACGGCAGATTGGGCCGCGGCATCCACCAGGACGCCAGGTAATTTTGCCGCTCGTGAATTACAGGGAGTGACGAATGTTCCGCAACTACCGGCCTGATCGCTGCTATATCATAGCCGAGATCGGCGGCAACTTTACGACGTTTGATCAGGCAAAGCGCCTGATCGACGAGGCAAAGGCGTCAGGGGTGGATGCCGTCAAACTCCAGACCTATCGGGCCGAAACATTGTCGAGCCGGAATGCCATGTTCGATATGGAAAACACCGGCGTTACCTCGCAATTCGAGCTTTTCCGTAAATATGAAATCGGACACGAGCTTCATGAAGCGGTTTTCCGCTATGCGGAGGAGCATGGGCTGGACTGGTTTTCGTCACCGTCCCACGAAACCGATGTCGACCTGCTCGAGAAGTGTGGAGTTGGCGCCCACAAGGTCGGTTCGGACGATGCGGTCAACATCCCCTTTCTCCGCTATCTGGCAAAAACGGGTAAGCCCATTATCCTGTCGACGGGGATGTCGACGCTCGAAGAAGTTCGGGAATCCGTCGCAGCAATCAAGGAAGCCGGCAACGACAAGCTCATTCTGCTGCATGCGATTACAAGCTATCCCACGCATCCGGAAAATGTGAACCTGGGCGCAATGCAAACGATGATGGAGGTCTTTCCGGATCTCGACGTTGGCTATTCCGACCATACATTGAACCCTGTCGCAAGCCTTTGTGCGGTCGCAATGGGGGCCCGCGTCATCGAGCGGCATTTCACCTACGACAAGGCCGCCGACGGTCCTGATCATATGCTTTCGGCTGATCCAGCGGAGATGAAATGGCTTGTGGATGCGATACGCGCGTTCGAGATCATGAAAGGCAGTGGCCGCAAGGAGCCGGCTGCAAGCGAGGCGACCACCAGGCTGAACAACCGCAAGAGCGTCGTTCTCAATCGACCGCTCAAAGCCGGTGATGTCATCTCCGCCGGTGACATCTCGGTGAAGCGGCCGGGGACGGGGATCGAGCCCAAACATCTCGAAACTCTCGCCGGGCGACGGGTGATCAGGGATCTCGACGGCGACGCCGTCCTGCAGTGGAGCGATCTGGCGTGACGCTTGGGATCATCATCCAGGCGCGGATGGGATCGACGCGGCTACCTGGAAAAGTCCTTCGCGACATTTCCGGCAAGCCCCTGCTCGGGCATGCTCTTGGCAGGCTTCAGATGTTGAAGCGGCCGGCCAAAGTCGTCGTTGCGACATCATCGGCCGGCGAGAACGATGTTATCGAAGCCTGGTGCCTCGAGCACGGCGTAAGCTGCTTTCGCGGCGACGAAGCCGATGTTCTCGATCGCTATTTCCAATGTGCAAGGTCGCTTGGAATGTCTGATATCGTGCGATTGACCGCCGATAATCCGTTCACTGATATCGAGGAACTGGAGAGGCTGATCGACCTGCACCAGAAGCAGGGATTCGACTACACGCACGCGTTCGGCCAGTTGCCGATTGGCGTCGGCGCCGAGATATTTACGTTCGAAGCCCTGTCGCGCAGTCATCGCGAGGGAAAGCTGCCGCACCATCGCGAACATGTGAACGAATACTTCACCGATCGGCCCGAGCTCTTCAAGATCGGCCAGCTCGATATTCCCTCGGCCAAAGTCTCTCCGAACCTGCGCCTGACGGTGGATACCGAGGAAGACTGGAGACGTGCTTGTGCGCTCGCCGCGCAGGCGGGGGGTACCTGGCTTGGGACAGAGGAAGCGATCAGACTATGTTCGTCTTCTGCATAGAGAGTTCGCATGCACGCGGCATGGGGCATTTGTTTCGGTCGTTGACGCTCGCCACCGAACTGCGTTCGCGCGGTCATTTGGTGCGTTTCCTGGCGAATGATCATCCGAATTCGCTGAGAATCATTCGGGAGCGCGGCTTTGATGTCGCGCTTTACGATCTCGCCGCCGTCACAGGATGGGAGGATGCTTTCGTCGACCCCGCCGGTCCGTCACCGATCTGGATCAATGACCGTCTGAATACGCGGCGATCTCACAGCGAAACGATCAAGGGTTTGGGCGCCAAACTCGTCACTTTTGATGATCGCGGCGACGGCGCGGAACTCGCCGACGTCAACATCTGCGCTCTCCTTTTCGAAAAGACGGAGGATCTAAGGGGCAAGGATGTGAGGCCGGGGGTGGAGTACATGATACTCAACCCTGAAATAGAGAGATATCGCAGAGTGCGGCAAGGCCTTGCATCGATACTCGTCACGCTCGGGGGCGCCGATACCTATGGCGTCACGGTCCGCGTCGCCAAATGGCTGAGCAGCAAGCCTTTTCCGGTCACCATCGTCACGGGCCCAAGCTTCCAGCACATGGGGGAGCTTGAAGAGGTCGTCTCGACATCCGCGCCGGACCGGTTCAAACTGCTGAGCCAGGTGCCCTCGCTTGCGGCAGAGATGTATCGGCACGACCTGGCGATTACCGGTGGCGGCGTTACGCCCTTCGAAGCCTGTGCGGCCGGCCTGCCCTGCGTGGTGATCGCCAATGAACCTTTCGAAATCCCGGTCGGCCGGGCTCTTGAACAATTGGGGGCAGCATTCTTTGCCGGACATCACTCCGCATTCGATCTCGGCATCCTGGAAAAGCCGATCCCCATCAGGACCATGAGCCAGACGGCCATGACCAAGGTCGACCTCGGCGGGGTCGGCCGCGTTGCCGATTTGCTGGAAAGACTGGCTGCATGACCATGACAGCGGTTATTCATCAGCCGGATTTCGCTTCATATCTCGGCTTTTTTCAGCGTTTCCTCAACGCCGACCTCTACATCGTTCTGGATCACGTTCAGTTCGTCCATGGCACGAGCAAGAGCTGGACGCATCGTGACAAGATAAAGACGGCACAAGGCGACCGCTGGCTCACCGTCGGAATCAGGAAGCCGACTTTCGGCACGCCGATCAACGAGGTGGAATTGGCGCCGGGCAGCGGTTGGATCGACCAGAACCTTTCCCTGCTTCGGGAAAACTATCGGAAGTCCGCCGGTTGGAGCGAGGTGTTTCCGCGCATCGAGGCTCTCTACGGCAAGCGGTTCGATCTGCTGGCCGATTTCAACATGCATTTCCTCGACGGCATCCTGGATATGCTTCAAATCACGATGCCGACAGTGCGGTCGAGCACCTTAAGCCCGGAGGGGCATAAGAACGAATTGCTTATCGAACTGCTGCGCAAGGTGGGAGCAACACGTTATCTCTCGGGACTCGGCGCGCGCGGCTATATGCAGCCGGAACTATTCGAGGCAGCCGGAATCGAAATAGAATGGCAGCATTTCGTCCATCCAGTTTATCCACAGCCGTTCGGCGAATTCATGCCCTATCTCAGTATCCTCGACACACTGCTGAATTGTGGTATTGCAGGCACGCGTGACCTGCTCTGGAGTTGCAAATGAATATTCTCGCGATCGGTGCCCATTTTGACGACGTGGAACTAGGCTGTGGCGGTGCATTGGCACGCCATGCGGCAAACGGCGACACGGTTTACGTCTATGTTGCAACCGTATCCGGTTTTTCCAATCAGTATGACCAGTCCGTCCGCAGCAGCCAGGTCGCCAGAGCCGAAGCGGATGCCGCGATGGAAATTCTCGGCGTCCACAAGATGTTTTGCGGCGAGTTCAAGACGCTGCAGATCGAATTCGTCGATCCGCTGAATATCGAGATCCTCAAGCTAGTGCAGGACCTGAAGATCGACATGGTCTACACCCACTGGGTCGGAGACATTCACCACGACCATCTTGCCTTGTCGCGGGCATCGCTGCACAGCTGCCGCCATGTGCCGCGCCTTCTGATGTATCGCAGCAACTGGTATCATTCGACGGTCGATTTCCGGGGGAATTTCTACGTCGACATCACCTCTCACTGGGAGCAGAAGGAAAAGGCGATCCTTGCCCATGAATCCGAAATGGAGCGCACAGGACGGAAATGGGTGAGCTTCTTCCGCAATGAAGCCGAGAACGCCGGCCAGCGCATCGGTGTAAAATATGCCGAAGTCTTCGAGGTGGTGAAGTGGCTGCAGCCTTGAGAAAGGTCATCACCTTCGCCTCCATGCTGCTTCCATATGGTGTGCATGAGTTGAGGCGCAGGCACCGACAGCGTATCGAACTCTCGGAACCCATATTGCGGGCTTTGAAGGCCAATCGGGAACTGGCGGGATGCCACCGAGGCCAGCGCTGCTTTGTCTTGGCCAACGGGCCGAGCGTGAAGGCTCTGGATCTGACGGCGCTTGAGGGAGAAACGGTAATAAGCGTGTCGAATGGCTATCTTCATGCCGACTTTATGCGCTTCGCACCGAAGTATCACGTAGTTCCGCAGATTACCTATGGCACGATGACCGAGGATCAGGTTGCACGCTGGTTCGCCGAGATGCACGAAAATCTGGGCGAGGCAGAGCTGTTTCTAAACGAAACGGAAGCTCAGATTGTCGCGGAGCGTAAGCTGTTTGCCGGCCGGAAAGTGCGTTACGTGGCCCTTCGGACGAATTTCGACGAAATCGGCGATACTTCGATCATCGATGTCGCAAAGCCGATACCGCGCGTCGATTCCGTGCCGGTCTTGGCCTTGATGATCGCCATGCATATGGGCTTCAAGAGTATCGTCCTGCTCGGCGCCGATCACGACAGCTGGCGGAGCGGATATTATACATATGCCTTCGATTTGAAGACGCAAGCCGGCACGGATTTCTCGGTAACGTCCGATGGGAGGATCCTGTCTCCGAACTACGATACATTTCAAAGCCTTGCGCGCCTCTGGCGTCAATATCGGCGGCTAGGAATGATCGCATCCGCCAATGGCGTCCGGATAATAAATGGAGGCGTCGGGGGTGAGCTCGACGAGTTCGAAAGGATTCCTCTGAACCTGCTGCTCTCGCAAGACAAGGTGCGGTGATATGCGCGCTCGTCTTTTTTCGCTGGTGCGCCGCTTTCTCAAGCCCCAGAAACCGATTGGCTCGCAAACCCAGACCGGCTACATCGGCGAATTTATCACCTGGGAAGAGGCAAAGGCGGGTTCGCCTGGCTATTCAGACCCGGACATCGCTCAAAGAGTGGCTTATGGCACGATCGAAGTCCTGAATGGACGCAAGGCCTACGAGCGGGATTCGATTACGTTCGAGACAAGGCAATATGCCTTCCCGATCGCAACTGCTCTTTTATGGGCTTCACATGCGCGGGGGGCGCTCAATGTCCTTGATTTCGGAGGAGGGCTTGGGACGACCTATTTCCAGAACAGACCATTCCTACAGGCTGTCCCTCGCGTGAACTGGGTGATCATCGAGCAACAGACATTTGTTGAACAGGGAAAACATCTATTCCGAGATAGCCAAGTCAGCTTCTATTCTGATATGCGCGAAGGCTTGGCGAAGGAGAGCCCGGACATAGTCCTTTTCTCTAGTTCCCTCCAATATGTCGAGAGGCCTTACGATATGCTGGAGGCCGTGAAAGCCTCAAAGGTTCCGATGGTCGTGTTTGACAGAACGTTGTTTTCGAGCCGCCCACAAGACGTTCTCACGCGCCAATATGTATCGGCTGATATATTTTCGGCCGTCATCCCGACCTGGATTTTCAGCGAAGCCAAATTTCTCAATTTTATGGCGTCGAGCTACACGCTCGTTTCCAAATTTCCAGCGTCCTGTTCCACGGTCGAAAATGATCGAGAAAATCGGAACCTGCAAGAATCCGGTTATTTGTTCGTGCTGAACGGATCGGAATACGATAGCGCGCTGCAGTCGCCCGTAATCAGCGAGAATTTACAATGAGCTCTTTGGAAAAGCACCCCCAATCCTGCCCTTTGTGTGCGGGAAGGCAAATCGGATTGCATCGCTGGTTCGATGTGGACGCATTGAAAGCCGATTGGCAGAAGGGGTTTGGCTTCGAACCCTTCAGCCGGCTTGGCATCGCGGGCGTAGCGCATCAGTTTCGGTGTTTCGACTGTGACCTGAGATTTTTTGATCCGGCAACCGAGCTGGCTGGGGACGGGCAGTTCTACAACGAACTTTCGAGCCGTTTTTCCTGGTACTACGAGAAGGACAAGTGGGAATTCGACGTCGCGGCGGAAATTCTCGCCGGCCTCGATGGGATAAAGAAGGTGTTGGAGGTTGGCTGCGGCCAGGGCCATTTCCTCGTTCGAATCAAGAATCGTTACGAGGTGAAGGGCCTGGAATTCAATCCTCAGGCGATTGCCGATTGTAAAGCCATTGGCCTCGATGTCACGAGCGACGAGATGGCGACGCTGGGCGAAGGTAGTTTCGACATCGTTTCGGCGTTCGAGGTGCTGGAGCATTTGCCTGCGCCACGTGAATTCATCGAACAGTCCTTGAGGCTTTTGCGACCCGGCGGCTACCTATTGTTCGCAGTGCCTGATCCGGAAGGATATTTCACGGAAGCAGAAAAAGTCCTTCTTGATATGCCTCCCCACCATGTAATGGGCTTTTCCAAGAAAGCGTTCAAAAACATGGAGGCTTTGTTCTCTCTTAAGTTGGAACAGGTCCATCAAGAGCCTCTTCGCTTCGCCCACTACAGATCCTATTTGGGTAATTTCCTTGCTCCTCCGCCTCCGCCGAGGAAGCCGAGCTTTCTCGATCGCGTGCTTTATCGATTGTTCGGCTACCAGAATGAGCGTGACGTCGAGCTAAAGAGGCTTGGGGGGAAGATTGTGGAAATGCAAATGGCAACGTCTTTTCAAAACGCCAAAGACAAACTGGTCGGTCAAACGCATCTTGTCTTGCTTCAGAAGCAATAGGTGCCCGCACTGCAATGATCGTATTTGTCCTGATACCGGTTTTCAATCGTCTCGAACACACAAGGCGTGTGATCGCTTCCCTGCGTGCTCAGAGCATAGCAGACAAATTGAGAATCATAGTCGTCAACGACGGCTCGACCGATGGAACGGCGGAATACCTGCAGTCGCAGCATGACGTCGTCGAAATACGAGGCGACGGCAACCTTTGGTGGGGCGGCGCGATCGAGCAAGGACTGAAACACGTACTGCCGTCCTGTGGGGCGGAGGATTATATCCTGTTTCTGAATAATGATACGTGGTTTGGCGATCATTATATAGAAACTTTGGTGCAAACGTCCAAGGAAAATGGCGAGGCCGCAGTCGGAAGCGTTATCCATGAGGAGGGCCGGGACCCGCCTCTTGTCAGCATCGGGGCCAAGGTCAACGTCAACAGGCTTGCCGTGTGGGACTTACTCTCGGAGTTGAGTGAGACGGAAAAGCGGTCGCCCAACAGGCAGTATCGCGTTGACGCACTGAGTGGTCGAGGAACGCTCTACCCTGCCGGCCTGTTCAAGAAATATGGCGGCATGCGTCCGTCCCTGCTGCCGCACTACATGGCTGACTATGAAATTGCCATGCGCTTCGCACGTGCGGGCGTACCACTGGTTGTCAGCAGCGAGGCAATCGTTTATTCGCCTCCGGTATATGGAAACGACGCGTCCAGCCTTTCCTGGCGGAAGCGTTTGTTTGGCAGGCGTTCGGCGCACAACGTGTTTCAGCGTCTTATTTTTTACTCGCTTGTCGGGTCGCCGCTACAACGCATTACTGCGCCACTTCGCATGGCGTATTTCTCGTGCAGTCGCACGTTTTCGACGTGGAGGTTACTGGCGAAACGAAAGGAAGGAACGATATGAGCGGCGGCCAGCATCAGCAGTGCATCGCATGTGGATCGAAGATGCGAACCTTTATCGAGCGCATCAGCGATGACCGATATGGCTGCCCGGGCGTCTACTCGATAGACCGGTGTGTTTCCTGTGGTCACATGTCGACGACGCCGCGGCTGACGGAAGAGGATCTCCCCGCGCTCTATAGCAACTACTATCCACGCCGGGAGATCGATTTCGATGCGCTGGAAAGAGAGGCTGCTTTGGTCGAGAAGCCTCTTGCCGGATTCCGCCGGTGGATGGCCGGAACCGACAACCAAGGACATTATCTCGCCAAGCCGGGGCAGAAGGTCCTGGATATCGGCTGCGGTTCGTGTCTCTCTCTTCTGGAGATGCGCAAGCTTGGCGTGGAATGCTGGGGTATCGAGGCTGATCCGAACGTTCGTACGATAGCCGAAAAATATGCTCTGCGCGTTCATATCGGCAACATCTATGACGTGCCTTTCGCAGATCAGAAATTCGATCTGATCGTGCTCAATCAAGTCATCGAACATGTTCCCGATCCGCTTGCCATGCTGGCGGCCCTCAAGGCCCGTCTCAATCAAGACGGACGCGTCGTGTTGGCTTTCCCGAATACCGGCTCCTTTCATCGCAAGCTCTGGAAGTTGCGTTGGATAAACTGGCACATTCCGTACCATCAGAACCATTTCAACCGAACGTCCTTTGCGTTGCTTGCGCGAAAATCCGGTTACGACGTCGAGCGCATCAGAACGATCACCCCCAATTTGTGGTCGGTGCTGCAAATAAGAACGTCGCAGGAGCAGCGGCAAGAGGGCAAAGCCTCCAATACCTGGTCGGAAAGCGGCAGTTCTCAGACGCCCCCGAGTTTTGTCCGAAAGCTCCGTAACGCCGCAGCTTCGCGCAGCGCACGGCTTGCCGGCGTCATGATGGGGTTCGTAAACCGTACTCTTGATGTCATGGGGCAGGGCGATAGTCTCTTGGTAGAACTCCGGCTCTCCGCGTCAAGGAACTAGGATCTAGCGTCATGCGGATTGCCGTATTCGACACCTACTATTCCCGATTTCTGACGATGCATTATCGCCGCAATCGGGCTTTGAGGTCGGCCCCGTCCCAAAAGCAGACGGACGCTCTGCTTGAGGCTGCGTTCGGCACATCCGACTTCTATTCGCGCCACCTGAAAGAGCTCGGTTGCGAGGTCATTGATATCGTCGGCAATTGTGTTCCGTTGCAATCGGCCTGGGCACAAGAGAATAACGAACCGTTCAGTCCGTGGGCGATGAAACTGCCGCACCGGTTTTTCAGATTGCCTTACATCGGCGCGCGTCTCGCGGCACTCCCCGGCCTGCTCGAAGTCGCCATGGCGCGGGTCCGAGCGTTCAAGCCGGATGTTCTCTATTGTCAGGATCTCAGCTTTTTCCCGCCACATGCGCTAATTGAGTTGAAAAAGACGGTGCGGTTGATCGTTGGCCAGATCGCTTGTCCGCTACCGCCGGACAGTTTTCTGCGGCCCTACGACCTCATCCTCACATCCTTCCCGCATTTCGTGCCTCGTTTTCATCAGATGGGGATAAAATCCGAATATTTCCGGATCGGCTTCGACACCCGGGTGCTCGATATCTTAGGCGACGTTCCACGCGATGTGCCGGTGAGCTTCGTCGGCGGCATAAGTCGTCATCACGGCAAAGCCATACCCTTGCTCGAATATCTTGCCAACACGACGCCGATACAGTTTTTCGGCTATGGCGCCAGGACGCTTCCGCGATCATCTCCGATTCGACAACGTCACAATGGCGAAGTCTGGGGTCCGGATATGTACCGCGCGCTGGCTCGCAGCCGAATTACTGTCAACCGGCATATCAATGTTGCCGAGAACAATGCCAACAACATGCGGCTCTACGAGGCAACGGGTGTCGGATCGCTGCTGATTACCGACAAAAAAGACAACCTCGGGGAAATTTTCGACGTCGGCAAAGAGGTGGTTGCTTACTCCAGCCCTCAGGAAGCCGCAGAACTTATCCGCTACTATATAGATCATCCCAACGAGGCCGATGCCATCGCAAAGGCCGGTCAGGCAAGGACGCTGAAGGACCACACCTACAAGACCAGGATGGAAGAACTGATGCCGATCCTTAAGCGATATCTGGAGACACAGGGCTGATGTCCTTTCTGCGCGCAAGTCTCAATCGCTTTCCAGCAGTGAAGAGCCAGTTGAAGCGGTTGCGGGAACGGCTGTTGCCTGCGACATCGGTATCGTCCCGCTATGTCGAGATAGATGAGGCTCGTCGTGACAGCGAAAGTTCACGCCTTGCCGCGTCCTGGAAAACGGCCGACCTGCCCGCACGTCAGAGGACACTCGTCGAGCGCCAACTAAAGGAATACCGCAGCGGCGTCTCGGTAGACGTGTTCGATGTTTTCACCGCCGCCTTGCGTAAAATTGACAATCTGCCGGCCGATGGCTCGCTGCTCGAAATCGGCTGTTCCAGCGGATATTACTCCGAAGTGCTTGAGGTGAATGGCTTGCCGCTGCGCTATCGCGGCTGCGATTATTCAGATGCGTTTATTGATATGGCGCGCAGCATCTATCCGGGGCTGGCATTCGACGTTGAGGATGCGACTCGGCTCAGCTATCAGGATGATACATTCGATGTCGTGGTCTCGGGATGCTGCCTGCTGCATATTCCCAATTATGAAGCGGCGATCGCCGAGAGCGCCCGTGTCGCCAAGGACTACGTTATTTTTCACCGCACGCCGGTTGTTTATGGCGAGCCGACAAAGTATTTCCGCAAGCAAGCTTATGGCGTCGAGACCATAGAGATTCATTTTTCAGAGTCGCAGCTACTGGATATGTTTCGTGTTCATGGCCTGGAAGTCCTGGCGACCTTCACGCTGAGTGAGAACGTGGACCAGCGTGACAGCAGCAAGGGCAATGCAAGCCGCACCTATGTATGCAGGAAGCCATTTCAATCATGACGAACTACTTCTGCACCCTTTTTGACAGCGGTTATCTCATCAAGGGGATGGCCATGATGGAAAGCCTCGTCGAGTGGTGCCCTGACGCGCATATTTTCGTGCTCTGCATGGATCAGAAGACGCAGGAGATATTAACCGCTTTCAACAGGTCCTACATCACTTGTATTGCACTTGCGGATATCGAGACGCCGGAGCTCTTAGAAGCGAAGAAATCGCGTGGCGTTGCCGAATATTGCTGGACCCTGTCACCGTGTCTCCCGACCTACGTGCTGCAGCATCATCCGGAAATCGATTTTATTACCTATCTCGACTCCGACCTGCTGTTCTATTCGCCGATCCGTCCCATCCTCGACGAAATCGGTGATCGTTCCATCGCAATTATCGAGCATCGTTTTGCGCCCCGGCTGCAGGACAGGGAAGTGAACGGCCGTTTCTGTGTGGAATGGGTGAGCTTCCGGCGCGACGAGGAGGGGATGCGTTGCCTTTCCCGTTGGCGTGAGCAGTGCATCGAATGGTGCTACTATCGCCTCGAAGACGGCAAAATGGGTGATCAGAAATATTTGGACGAGTGGCCCGTCCTCTACCCAAAGTGCCATATTATCGCTCACCCGGGAGCAGGGATTGCGCCTTGGAATTACGAGAAGCTGCGCTTCACGGAGGATAGCTCAGGCCAGATATTCGTCGACGGCGCGCCGTTGATCTTCTACCATTTCCATCAGTTTCAGCTGCTGGCTGACGGCGATTTCGACAGACTGTCCGCTTTCTACACTTCTGTCTGCAGGGAACCCGACCCTGTCTACGCAGCATATGAAGCTGCGCTCATGCGAGCGCTTTCGGAGATAAGAACGATCTCACCAGGATTTTCCGGCGGCCTTCGCGAGGCTGGTGCTGTCGCGAGGCGTAGATGGGCACAACGCTACATCCCGTTCGGCGTTAAGCGCGTTCTGCACCGCCTGCTGCGCTATTGACCCAGCGCAGCTTCGAGGCACGAGCTATTATGAAATGGGTCAGTATTCTTATCGGTACTGGCGGTCGATCCACTGGCGGTAGCTGCCGCTTGTGACGTTTTTTACCCAGGCTTCGTTGGCGAGATACCATTGGACAGTCTTGCGAATGCCTGTCTCGAACGTCTCGCTCGGGCGCCAGTCCAGGTCGCGCTCGATTTTATCAGCATCGATGGCATACCGGCGATCATGACCGGGCCGGTCCCGCACAAAGGCGATCTGGGACTGGTAGCTTGCCGCATCCGGCAGCGGTCTCAATTCGTCGAGGATCTCGCAGAGCGTATTGACGACCGACAGGTTCGTCAGTTCGTTCCTGCCGCCTACATTGTAGGTTTCGCCGACTTTTCCATTCTCCAGAACGCGTCGGATCGCGCTGCAATGATCCTTGACGAACAGCCAGTCGCGCACCTGCATTCCGTCACCGTAGATCGGGATCTGTTTGCCTGAGAGGGCATTATGAATGACCAGGGGAATAAGCTTTTCGGGAAAGTGATAGGGGCCGTAGTTGTTCGAACAGTTCGTCGTCAGAACAGGCAGGCCATAGGTGTGATGATAGGCGCGCACCAGATGATCGCTGGCCGCCTTGCTGGCGGAATAGGGGCTGTTCGGCTCGTATTTGCGCTGTTCGCTGAAAGCGGCCTCCGTCGGAGCCAGAGAGCCGTAGACTTCGTCCGTCGATACATGGAGAAAACGAAAGCCGGCGCGGAAGGCTTCATTCTGTGCGGCAAGAAATCCGCGGGTCGCCTCCAGCAGGCGAAACGTGCCGACGATATTCGTCTGGATAAATTCTTCGGGACCGTAAATCGATCGGTCGACGTGGCTTTCGGCGGCGAAGTTCAGGATTGCCCGCGGACGATGGAATCGGAGCAGTTCCTCGACGAGATCATGGTCCGCGATGCTGCCTTTGACAAAGAGATGGCGCGGATCGTTCCAGACGGAAGCGAGATTTTCCAGATTGCCGGCATAGGTCAGCACATCTAAATTGACGACCGGTTCATCCTGAAGCGCAAGCCAATCGAGCACGAAGTTCGCGCCGATGAAACCAGCTCCTCCCGTCACTAGGATCATATTTCCTCCTTGGAGATCAGACAGTTTGTGATGCTCTAGTCTCATTGCCCCGGCCTCAGGTCAACCGCGGAGATCCAAAATGCTGATTTCGCTTGGGCGCGCGCGGTTATATAAAGGTTGCGCTCGTTTCGTCGTTTCCATAAACACATCCCAAGGATTGCATCGAAAGACGACGTGAAAAATGACAAAAACTGCGCTTATCACCGGGGTGACTGGTCAGGATGGTGCCTATCTGGCCGAATTGCTTCTGAGCAAAGGCTACACGGTGCATGGCATCAAGCGGCGATCCTCGTCTTTCAACACCGGCCGTATCGAACACATCTATCAGGATCCGCATGAAGCTCATCCGCGGTTCATCCTCCATTATGGCGATATGATCGACTCGACCAATCTCCTGCGAATCGTGCAGCAGACGCAGCCTGACGAAATTTACAACCTTGCCGCACAAAGCCATGTTGGCGTCAGTTTCGAAACGCCTGAATATACGGCGGATGCCGATGGCATTGGGACGCTGAGGCTGCTTGAGGCAATTCGTATCCTGGGTCTTGAGAAAAGGACCCGATTCTACCAGGCATCGACATCGGAACTCTACGGCCTTGTGCAGCAAGTGCCGCAGAACGAGAAGACGCCGTTTTATCCGCGCTCTCCCTATGCCGCCGCCAAGCTCTATGCCTATTGGATCGTCGTGAATTATCGCGAGGCCTACGGCATGCATGCGTCCAATGGCATTTTATTCAACCACGAAAGCCCGCTTCGCGGCGAAACCTTCGTCACCCGCAAGATCACGATGGCGGTGGCTGCCATCCATCTCGGCCTCCAGGATAAGCTCTTCCTCGGCAATCTCGACGCCAAGCGCGACTGGGGCCACGCGCGCGAATATGTCGAAGGCATGTGGCTGATGCTGCAGCAGGACAAGCCGGAGGACTACGTATTGGCGACGGGCGAGACGACCAGCGTGCGCCAGTTCGTCCAGTGGGCCTTTGCCGACGTGGGCATTACTTTGGAATGGAAGGGATCCGGCGTTGATGAGAAGGGCTATGATGCTGCCTCCGGCCGATGCCTTGTCGAAATCGATCCTCGGTATTTTCGCCCGACGGAAGTCGACCTTTTGCTTGGCGATCCGACCAAAGCACGTCAGAATTTGGGCTGGCACCACAAGACGCCGGTTCGCGAACTCGCCGCCGAAATGGTGCGTGAAGATATCAAGCACTGGAAGACACAGAACAGTAGGAAAGAGATCTGAGTGTCCGACTTGTCCAACAAGAAAATCTGGGTGGCTGGCCATCGGGGTATGGTGGGCAGCGCTCTTGTGCGCAGGCTTCACTCAGAAAATTGCACGGTCATCACGGCAACACGGCAGGAGCTCGATCTGAAGCGGCAGGACGAAGTCGAAAGATTCGTCCAGACCAACAGACCGGATGCGATCATCCTCGCGGCTGCCAAGGTTGGCGGGATTCTGGCGAACGACACGCTTCCGGCCGATTTTCTCTACGACAACCTGATCATCGAGGCCAATATCTTCGAAGCCGCGCATCGCAGTGGCGTCGACAGGCTTCTGTTTCTGGGGTCGAGTTGCATTTATCCCAAATTTGCGCCGCAGCCGATTCCTGAAGATGCGCTTCTGACCGGCCCGCTCGAGCCGACCAACGAATGGTATGCCGTCGCCAAGATTGCCGGCATCAAGCTGGCGGAAGCCTACCGCAAGCAGCACGGGCGCGATTATATTTCTGCCATGCCCACCAATCTTTATGGTCCGGGCGATAATTTCGATCTGCAATCCAGTCACGTCCTGCCGGCGCTCATTCGCAAAGCCCACCTGGCAAAGGTGACGGAGGCGCCCGAAATTACCATCTGGGGAACCGGAACGCCGCGGCGGGAATTTCTTCACGTCAATGATTGTGCCGATGCGCTCGTTTTCCTGTTGAGAAATTATTCCGACGCTGAGCACGTCAATGTCGGTTCGGGAGAGGATATCGAAATCGTTGAACTCGCGCGCTTGGTTTGCCGCGTTGTCGGTTATGAAGGAAAAATCGCCCACGACCTCTCCAAGCCGGACGGTACCCCGCGCAAGCTCATGAGCAACGACAAGCTGAAGAACATGGGCTGGAAGCCGGGCATCTCGCTGGAGGAGGGGGTTCGCGCCGTATATGAATGGTTTCTGCAGGTCGAAGGCAACGGCGCCACGGTGCGACAGTAGCGATCCAGCCGTTTAGAATCGCATCGATAACAATTGCGTCGCAGATCCGTTGGAGCGGCAAGATCAGCTGCCGTCATGGCGCGGCGCAGGTCCGATGTCTCGCCGTAAGCGGCGCTGTTGATCGAAGCACGCGATGACGCTCTGCCTCACGCCAATCATTCAATCCATCGTAATTGTGATGCCGCGGACGCCTACCGCCTGAAATCACTGCCGGGCTTCGAGCGGCACTCCTCCAGCGCCTCCTTGCGCAATATATGTTTGATCACTTTTCCGGATCCGGTTCTTGGAAGCTCGTCGACAAAGCGGAACTCTTTTGGAACCTTGTAGCGGGCAATCAACGACTGGCAGTGATGGGCGAGTTGGTCACTGTCGAGGTCCTGCCCCGGCGCGGCAACGACGTAGGCGCGACCGACCTCGCCCCATCGCTCGTCGGGAATGCCGACCACAGCTACCTCGCGCACACCGGGATGTTCCGAAAGCGCGGCCTCAACCTCGACGGGATAGACGTTCTCGCCGCCGGAAATGAACATGTCCTTGCGGCGGTCGACAATCGTGATGTAGCCGTCTTCGTCGCGCCGCCCAACGTCTCCGGTGCGGATCCAGCCGTCCTCGGTGAAGCTGCGTTCACGTTCCTCCGGCCGGTTCCAGTATCCGCCGATCACGTTCGGACCGAAGACCAGAATCTCGCCCGGCGTGCCGTCAGTCACGTCTCGGTCATCCTCGTCCACCAGCCGCACCGCCGTCAGTGGCCCAGGAACGCCCGCGGCTCCCGCTTTGCTGCGCAGCAGGTCGCGTGAGAGCGGCATGCCAAGCGTGGTGCCGGTTTCGGTCATGCCGTAGCCATCCACCACCCGCACGCCACGGTCGAGCCACCAGCGGATGTGCGCCGCCGGATTGGGCGCGCCGCCGGTGAACAGCGCCTTGAGCTTCGTCCAGCGTTCGGGTGCGAAGTTTGGCGTCTGGCGCAGCGCCTCGGCCATTTGCGGCACGCAGAAATAGTGCGTGACGCCGAAGTCAGGGTTGCCGAGCCGGTCGTTGGTCTTTTCCGCGTCGAAACCGGGAGAGACAATGAACGTGCCGCCGCGCAGCAAGGGCGGCCAGATCTGTGCGACGATGCCGATCACATGGAACATCGGGGTGTCGCACAGAAATATGCAGCCGGTATCGACCTCCCCGAGCACGTTGAAATTTATCGCCGTGGCCAGAAGAAATCGGGCAGTGATCAGCGCTCCCTTCGGAACCCCTGAAGTGCCGGAGGTGTAGAGAATGATGCAGGTGTCGCAGCCCGAACGCAGGGGACAGCGCGGCGCTGGATCGAAGGCAGACATTTCGGAAGCGAAGGAGGAGAAGCTGTAGCTCCGGCAACCCGGTGGCAGGGGGGGAATCTCATCGTCGGTATAGAGAATGGCTGGGGTGCAGTCCTCCAGCAGGAGCGCCAATTCCTGCTGCGACAGCCGCCAATTCAGTGGCACGAAAATCGCGCCGAGCCGCATCAACGCCTGTTGCAGGATGATCTGGTATACGCTGTTGCGCGCAAGGACGGCGATCCGGTCGCCTTTACCGATGCCCTCGTGATGCAACAGGGCGACTGCACGTTGGATATCCGCATCGAGTTCGCGGTAGTTCCAACGGCGATCGCTTGCAAGGTCAGTGCAGGCAAGCGAATCCGGTCGAAGGCGCACGTGCAGCGCTGCCGGATCGGGGCAAAAAAACTCCTGCATCTTTCTCCTCCTCCTGCCCTCCTCAGGGCGTCAGCGGGGCTGGCGATCCTTGTCGTAAGCGCCAAGACCCGGCCTGTAGGACTTCTCGTCGATGAACTGACGAATGCCCTCCTTGCGCCCTTCATCGTCGAACGAGTTGGCCGCCTCCTGGGCGCGGACGAGGTAGTCCTCCGCCTCATCGTAGGTCATCACGCCGACGCGGCGCACGGCGTCCTTGGTGGCTTTCAGCGCCACAGGGTTCTTTTCGAGCAGCACCTTCGCGACCTCGGTAACCCGGCTCTTGAGCGCCGCGAGCGGCAAGCTCTCGTTGACGAGACCCCAATCCGCCGCGGTTCTCCCGTCGATCGGCTCGCCCGTGAGCGCATGGTACATGGCCTTGCGGAAGGACAGTAGCTCGACCGCGACCTTGGTCGCGCCGCCGCCCGGCAGGATACCCCAGTTGATTTCCGAAAGGCCGAACTTTGCTTCATGCGCCGCGAAGGCGAGATCGCAGGCGAAGAGCGGACCGTAACCGCCGCCGAAGCACCAGCCATTGATCATGGCGATGGTCGGCTTCTGGTACCAGCGCAGCCGGCGCCACCAGCCGTAACTCTCGCGCTGCGACTTGCGGACGCCCTTGAGACCCTCCGCCTCCGTCTCGCGGAAATATTCCTTGAGGTCCATGCCGGCCGTCCAGGCGGCGCCTTCGCCGGTGAGTACCAGGACTCCCACATCTTCCCGGAACTCGAGTTCGTCGAGCACCTCCATCATCGCGCGATTGAGCGTCGGGCTCATTGCGTTGCGCTTGTCGGGCCGGTTGAAGCGCACCCAGGCGATGCGGTCGACGACATCATAGGCGACGGTGTCTATATCGTTGGCCATAGGGCCCTCCTTGCATGTGCACAGCCTCGGCCGGTCGGCCGGAACGGTTTCTACGAATCTGTTCGGCCGTTCAGAGCGGAAAGCGACCGGGCTCGGTCTCGATGGTGATCCAGCGCAACTCGGTGAACTCGGCGATGCCGGCTTTGCCGCCGAAGCGCCCGTAACCCGAGGCCTTGGTGCCGCCGAAGGGCATCTGCGCCTCGTCGTGAACCGTCGGGCCATTGATATGGCAGATGCCGGAACGGATGCGACGCGCCACCGACAGTGCCCGCGCCGCGTCGCGGCTGAACACCGCCGCGGACAGGCCGTACTCACTGTCATTTGCGAGGCTGACTGCGTCCTCCTCGTCTTTCGCGCGCAGGATGGCGACGACCGGGCCGAAGCTTTCCTCGGAATAGAGGCGCATGTCGGAGGTCACTTTGTCGACCACCTGGGCCGGCATGAGCACCCCTTCCGCAACGCCGGCCCCGGTCACCGTTGCGCCCTTGGCCACGGCGTCTGCGATCAGCGCTTCGACCTTCTCGACCGTGCGCACATCGACGACGGCGCCGAGCGGGGTCGCTCCCTTGCGCGGGTCGCCAGCCTTCAAGGCCCTGGCGCGTTCGGTGAACTTTGCCACGAATTCTTCCGCTACGTCGGGAACGACGATGATCCGTTCGGTCGACATGCAGATCTGGCCCTGGTTGAAGAAGGCGCCGAAGATCGCGGCCTTCACCGCCTCGTCAACGTCGGCGTCCTTTAAGACGAGGAGCGGCGCCTTACCGCCGAGTTCCAGGAGCACCGGCTTCAACTGTCGGGCCGCACGTTCGGCGATGATGCGGCCGACCTCGGTGGAGCCGGTGAAGTTGATGCGACGGACGGCCGGATGGTCGATCAGCGCCCCGACGACGTCACCCGCATCCTCCGGCGCGTTGGTTACGAGGCTGACCACCCCGCCGGGCAAGCCGCCCTCCTCGAGCGCCTCTACGATCAGCGCGTGGGTGCGAGGGCAGATCTCCGACGCCTTGAAGACGACGCTGTTGCCGCAAGCAAGCGGGGTTGCGAGAGCGCGGACGCCGAGAATAACCGGCGCATTCCAAGGCGCGATGCCGAGCACGACGCCGGCCGGCTCGCGGGTCGCCATGGCGAGGCAGCCCGGCTTATCAGAGGGAATCACTTCGCCGGCGACCTGCGTCGTGAGCGCGGCCGCCTCGCGCAGCATGGACGAGGCGAGCATGACGTTGAAGCGAGCCCAGGCCTCGGTTGCGCCAATCTCGGAGGCCATTGCGGCGACGAAGGCGTCCCCCTTAGCGGCGAGCGCGTCTGCTGCTTTCAGGAGCACGGCGCGGCGAGCATTGGGCCCGAGCCCGGCCCAGGAGGGGAAGGCGGTCGCCGCCGCGTCGACTGCAGCGACGGCATCGGCAACGGTGGCCGCGGCGGCTTCGGTCGCCACCTCGCCGGTTACCGGATTCTGTCGTCGGAATGTCCGGCCGGTAGAGGCGGCATGTTCCGCCCCGGCAATACGCATTGACACGAAAGTCATTTGTCTCCTCCCAAAGACGGTCGGCGACGCTCGAAAGCTGCCGGCGAAAGAACCGCTATGTCATATAGCGGATTGACTGTTATGTGACATAGCATTATGAAGAATGCAAGTGCCAATGAGAGACGTCGTCATGCCTTTGGAAAAGACGCAGCCCGAGCAGGATCCCGAAGACGCAAAGATTTGCCGGCTGCAAGACCTGGTGGGCTACCATCTACGCCGTGCCTCGGTTTTCGACCTGCAAGGGGCCGTTTCGGCGCTCGAGCCTGCGAACACACGGCCTGTGCCGATGAGCGTGTTGCTCAGTATCATCGAGACACCCGGCATCAGCTCGGCGGAGATCTGCCGTGCGCTCGGCATGCAGAGGGCAAACATCGTACCGATCCTGGCGGAGCTCGAGGAACGGGGGCTTTTTCTGCGCGAGGCGGACGAGTCCGACCAGCGCATCCAGCGACTCTTCCCGACCCGTCGGGGCGAGGAGGAGGCGGCGGCGTGGCTGGCACTCGTTTCCGAACATGAACGTAGCATGCTCCGTCGCCTGACGGCGGAGGAACAGACGGAGCTTCGTCGGCTATTGGCGAAGATCTGGCAGGAGGATGGGCCGAAGCAGGGCTAGGCCTGCAACCAGCGGGGAGGTAGGAACCCGCTTTCTGGGAGGACGAAATGCAGATTACCATCGACCACCGCTCCGGCGGGCGGCGAGCGCTCTTGCTCGCATTCATGGCAGCCGTCATCGAAGGCTTCGACCTGCAGGCGGCTGGCGTCGCGGTGCCCAAGTTGGCGCCGGCGTTTGGGCTCACGCCCCAACAGATCGGACTTTTCTTCTCGTCGGCGACGGTCGGCCTGATCTTCGGGGCGCTCGCCGGCGGACGGGTTGCCGATGCTTGGGGTAGGCGCTCCGGACTCGTGCTTTCGCTGGTGACCTTCGGGATATTCTCGGCCGCCACCGCCTATGTCACCAGCTTCGAACAGCTCGTCGTCATGCGCTTCCTGACCGGGGTCGGTCTCGGCGGCGCCTTGCCGAACCTCGTCAACATCGCCGCGGAATCGACAGATCCTAGCCGCCGGGGGCGCGCTGTCTCCATCATGTATGCCGGCGTCCCCCTGGGCGGGGCCGTGGCAAGTGGCGTCGCCATTCTCGGCCTGCACGGCGGCGACTGGCACTCGATCTTCCTCGTGGGCGGCATCATGCCGTTGCTGGTCGCGCCGGCCATCCACATCCTGCTGCCGCCGCTCGGCGTGGTGAAGAGCGAGGCGAAATCCACCTCGGGAGCTCTTTCGCGCATTCTGGCGCCGCAGACGCTGCTTACCACGGTGGCTCTCTGGGTGTCGTTCTTTCTCGGGCTGCTCGTCGTCTATCTGCTCTTGAACTGGATGCCGCAGCTTCTCGTCTCCCGCGGCCTTGCCCGTGAGGAGGCCTCTTTCGTCCAGATCCTGTTCAACCTGGGCGGCGCGGCAGGTAGCCTCGTCGGCGGTCGGATGCTCGACCAGAGGAACCCGGTGATGCCGGTCGCGCTCGGCTTCGCGGCCGCGGCCGCAGCTTTGCTTATGCTCAGCCTGCTGCCCGCACATCTCGGGCTCACCCTCATGGCTGGAGCGCTGGTGGGCGGTGCTATCCTTTGCGTGCAGGCAATCCTCTACGGCGTGGCGCCTCAATGCTATCCCTTCGAAATCCGTGGCACCGGTGTCGGCGTGGCGGTGGCCGTCGGGCGGCTCGGTTCCATCGCGGGACCATTGCTGGCGGGTTTTCTCGTCGCCGGCGGCAGCAGCCCGTCTGACGTGATCTTCGCGCTTGTTCCGATCACGCTTCTGGCGGGGTTGACCACCGTTCTGCTGCTGGCGCGACGGGAACGTGCCTTGCAGGCGGCCTGACGCGGGGATCAGCGCAGGAACAGCAATGAGGAGGCCACCGAGGTGGCCTTCTCAAATGCCTGCTTGCACGTCGGTCTTCGGTTCAACTGTAGACGGCAGCAAGCCCGCCATCGATCGGTAAGTTAATGCCCACGACCCAACGGGCGTCGTCCGAGCAGAGGAAGAGGACAGGACCCGCGATCTCGTCGGCGAAAGCCGGACGCTTCATCAGATCCGCGTCCTGTTCGACGCGCTCCTGGCCGAGCATGGTGATGAAATCCCCGAGGATCGGCGTGAACACGGGGCCTGGGGCTACAGAGTTCATGCGAATGTCGTGGCGCATGAAGAGCTCGAAGCTGCGCTTGTGCGACCAGACGATCAACGCCTCTTTGAAATACTGGTAGCAGGTTTCCTGTTGGACCGGATTCTCCTCGATCCAGGCCAGGCCTTCGGCGAAGCTGGCGGTAGCTGCCAAGGCCTTGTGGGCTTCGGCGCGCTTTGGCCATTCGGCGCCGAGAATGGAGGCGAAATTGACGATCGAGGCGCCCCGCGGCATGCGATGCACCATGGCTTCCGTCAAGTGGCGCAAGCCGAGATAGTTGACTTTGGCGACGATGTCGCGGTCGACAGTCCCCGGAACGCCTACGGCATTGACCAGAGCGTCGATCTGCTCCGGCAGTTGGGCCACGGCCGCGTCGATTGCCTCCGGACCGCTGAGATCGGCCTTGACGAAACCGTCGAGGGTCAGCATCGGGTCGTTGCGGTCGATGCCGACGACGCGGGCGCCGTGGAAGCGGGCGAGGCGGGCGACTTCGGCGCCAATCCCTGAAGAGGCGCCGGTGATGACGATGATTTTTCCGTTAAGGGTCATGCCTTGTTCCTGTCCATGTAGAGTCAACGCGTGCCGAGCGGACGGCTTTGCGTGTTCTAATTCTGCGTTCGTTCGGGCTCGGTCAAAACGGATAGGGCGTCGCCTTGTCCTTCACCGACACCCATTGCCACTGGGTGAATTCCTCGATGTCGGCGGGGCCGCCGACGCGCGTGCCGTTGCCCGACTTGCCGCGGCCACCGAAGGGGGCGTAGGGTCCGCCGTTCACCGTCTGGTCGTTGATGTGCAACTGGCCGACGTTGAGCTGGTCGCCGACGGCCATGGCGCGACCGAGATTGGCGGAAATCACGCCGGCCGCCAGCCCGTATTCGGAGCTGTTGGCGAGTTCTATCGCTCCCTCATCAGTCTTGAACGAGACGATGCAGGCGACGGGTCCGAAGATTTCCTCTTCGAAGGCGACCATGCCCGGCTGGACGCCGGCAAGCACGGTCGCGGCATAAAAGCGGCCGTCATGCGTGCCGCCTGCGAGCAGTCTGGCTCCCTTGGCGACGGCATCGTCAACGATCCTCTGGATGTTCGCGACCTGCGCATCAGAAATGATCGGGCCGAGAGCGACCTGGTCGCTTGAGGGATCGCCCGCTGGCAGATGCAGCGCTTTCGCGACGAGACGCTCTGTAATTGCCTGCTCGATCTTCTCATCGACCAGCACTAGGCCGGTAGCCATGCAGATCTGGCCCTGGTGCAGGAAGGCGCCCCAGGCGGCGTTGGAGGCGGCGATGTCGAGGTCGGCATCGTCGAGGATGATCAGCGCATTCTTGCCGCCGAGTTCGAGTTGGACGCGCTTCAAGTGACGGCCGCACACCTCGCCGACCCGGGCGCCGCCGCGGGCAGACCCGGTAAAGGAGATCATCGCCACGTTCGGGTCGCTGCACAGCGCCTCACCAGCATCGGCGCCGCCAGGCACGATGTTGAGAACGCCCTTTGGCAGACCGGCTTCCTCGAAGATCCGGGCGATGATGATGCCGCCGGAGATCGGCGTGCGCGGATCGGGTTTATGGACGACGGCGTTGCCGAGCGCCAGCGCTGCCGCAATCGATCGGACCGAAAGCACCAGCGGGAAGTTGAAGGGCGAGATCACGCCGACGACGCCGTGCGGTACGCGACGCGCATAGTTGGCGCGCGCGTCCATCCCGGGCAGGAACATGCCCGTCGGCGTGATGGCGAGCATTGCCGCATGACGGATGAAGAGGACGCCGTGTTCAATCTCGATCATCGCCTTGGGGTGGATGGAGCCAGACTCCTTCATGATCCACTGGGCGAGCTCGCCGCCGTTTTCCTCGAGCAGATCGGCCGCTTTGTTCAGGATCCTGGCGCGTTCGACCGGAAGCGTCTTGGCCCAGCTCTTCTGGGCGGCACGGGCTTCGCCTGCCGCTTGCGCGACGTCCTCCGGGCCGCCGTAGCCGACCGAGGCGAGTACAGTGCCGTTGGCGGGATTGGTCACGTCGATCGTGCCGCCGCGTGTTTCAGCCCATTCGGATATGAAGGCGCGGCCGGTCCAGCGGCCCGCATCGAGAAAGTTCCGGTTATGCATGTTCATTGGTCGAAGTCCTCCTCGGCCTAGTTGGATGGAAGAAGACCTGGCTTCGCCGCTCCCGAGGCGAGGGTGATTTCGCCCCGTTTCCGGGCTGTCGCTGGTGCAATCCTCCGGGCCGCATCCTCCGGCGGCCTGCCAAGGCACCGCAAGGAGCGTGCCAGTTTCAGCGCCCATCCTTGCATCACCGTCATTTTCCGTCGATGACCCTGAAACAATTGCATTTTTGCAGCTTGCATGGTGGGCCGGCACTGGCGCCAGGAGGACTTGCCCTCTTCAGGAAATAATGCAAGATTTCATCATTTTCAGATTTTCATGAAGGCGCGTGGATGCACAACAGCGAACGTCCCCCGCAGCTCATCTCCCTCGCCGACGTGTCGAAGACGACGGGCAAGATGCTCTCGAAGGGCGCCTTCAGCGAGCTCGAGACCGGTGCGTCGCCCACCCTGACCGAACTCACCGAAGCCCTGCATTTCGCCCTCGGCGACGGCCGTATCTGGCTCAACGACCAGCGCATGGTGCTGATGCAGTCGCAGGTGCTTGGTCGGCTGCGACAGGAGATCATCGAGGCTTTTGGCGTGGAGACGGCCAAGGGCATCTTCATGCGTGTCGGCTACATGCAGGGCGTCCGCGACGCCGAGCTCGTTCGCAAGCGCTTCCCCAACCAGGATCTGACGCATGCATTGGCGGCAGGGCCGCGCGTCCATACACTCGAGGGCTTCGTGAAGGTCACGACCAGGCACTTCGAGTTCGACAGCGTCAAAGGCACCTATCTCGGCGAATTCCAGTGGGACGATTCCTCCGAAGCCGCCGAGCATATCGCCCATCATGGCCTTGCGAGCGAACCGGTATGCTGGATGCAGAGCGGCTATCCGACCGGCTATACCAGCACCTTGTTCGGACGGCCGGTCATTTTCCGGGAGACCGAGTGCGTCGCGATGGGGGCGCCGCGCTGCGTGGTGGTCGGCCGGAATGCCGAAGAGTGGGGCGAAGATGCACCGGAGCGGGCCTATCTCGGGCTCGAATGGAAGCGTACACGGCGCCCCCCGCGGCTAAAGGTCGAGCCCGTCCAATCGGCGGCGGAGTGCCCTCCGACAGGCAAGGACGAAACGCGGCGCGTCCACGACCAGATCGTCGGCGTTTCTGCCAGCTTTCTGCGCGCCAAGCTGATGGTGGAGAAGGTCGCCGACACTGAGGCGACGGTTCTGCTGATCGGCGAGTCCGGCGTCGGCAAGGAGATCTTCTCTCAACAGCTCCATCGGCTGAGCGCCCGCACCGGAGGACCGTTCGTGCCGATCAACTGCGCCGCGATACCCGAGGGTCTGGTGGAGTCGGAGCTGTTCGGCGTCGAAAAGGGCGCCTTCACCGGAGCGGTCGCTTCGCGGCCGGGTTACTTCGAGCGAGCCGCCGGCGGCACCATCTTTCTCGATGAGATCGCTTCACTCGGCTATGCCGCCCAGGGCAAGCTGCTGCGGGCGATCCAGGAGCGCCAGATCGAGCGGGTCGGGGGTACGCGCACCATCCCCGCCGATGTCCGCGTCATCGCCGCATCCAACGTCGATCTTGCCGACGAGGTGCGCGCCGGTCGCTTCCGTCAGGACCTCTATTTCCGTCTCTGCGTCTTTCCGATCGTCATTCCGCCGCTGAAAGAGCGGCGTGACGATATCCCGCTGCTCGTCGACCACTTTCTACGCCTGTTCCGTGAACGCCATCGCCGAGATGTCGCCGGCCTGTCCCGCCGGGCGATGGACGCGCTCCTGGCTTATGATTTCCCCGGCAACATCCGGGAATTGCAGAACCTGATGGAGCGGGGTGTTATTTGCGCGGAGCGAGGCGGTCAGATCGACGTTCAGCATCTCTTCATAGCCGGCGAGGTCTCGCCCGTTTTCCCACAAGCACTTAGTCGGGAAGGAAAGGTGACGGCAAAGCCGTCACGCCCGACTACTTCCGACCCAGCCACAATCCCGGCGCGGATTTCCTCTGCGGGGGATCTCGCTACAGCCGAGAGCGCTCTTTACGAAGACGCCCTCCTGCGCGCCGGGGGCAACGTCTCGGCTGCCGCGCGAAGTCTCGGCTTGACCCGCGCCAAACTAGAATACCGGCTGCGAAAAATGGGCCTAATCGGCTGAGAAGCTCGGCAAAGCGGGCCCACACGACGCCGCGGAACGATGCGGCGCGTACCCCAACTTCTTGACGGCATGATAATAGTCGATGAAGCTCAATCGAACCATTTCTTCGGGCACAGCCAGCAGTCTCCGTGACTGTACGTTTTTCAACCGTCGAAGCCCGTTGGTGCGAAAGGATGATGATGTAGCCCTTATCGTCCTCTGCAATGTCGTCAGCTGCCAACCCCGCAAACTCTTTACGTCCGGCCCCAAGATAGGCGAACAGGATCGTCAGATAGCAGAGAGAATCGTGGAAGACATGCTTGCCGGGTTAGCGCCTTTTTCCGCGCAGATGATCCTGCAAGGCCGTATAGATCGGACTTGAAAAAATCGGAGCAATATCATCCGGCTTCGGCTTGTATTGCTGTTCTGGGCATCAGGTCGCCAGTGATGCCAAAACGGGATCCGGCACGACTGGAAAATCAATGAATTAAGGGCATTTAGGGGGAATTGGCTGGGGAACCTGGATTCGAACCAAGATCGACGGAGTCAGAGTCCGCTGTTCTACCATTGAACTATTCCCCAGCAGGAACCGGCAGGCGGTTCGGCTGGTGTGCGGCGCTTATAAACAAAAGCCCGCCGATTGCAAATACCTGTTTTGAAAAAAATCGGCCGTCTCAGCCGGGGCTGAAACTATTCCGCAAATCCCTCTGCCAAAAAAGAATTTGGTGATTTTGGCGGGCGCTGATATTCTTGCGACAACGCAAAAATCGAATGAGCGCCTGCTGCATACCTCAGGGAGTTGCGCGGCGCGGTGGAAAAACAACGTGGAAGACCCCGAAGGCGGCGTGAAGCCGCAATTTGACGGGGCGTCGGCGGCAGGGCGCAAGGACGGCAAGAAGTCCAGGCGTCGCAAGGGCAAGCGCGGCGGGCAAACCCGCAGCGCCGCTCATCCCGCTTCGCATGAGCTCTCCGGCAATGCCGGGCAGCCAGCGCGCCCAATGGAAGATGCCGCCGGACATCCGGCCCGCAAGCGAAAGCGGCGCCGTCGCGGCGGCCACGGCGCTTCGCAGGAGGGCTTGCTTCAACCCCAGCCGATGGAACAAACGGGCGTCGCAGCCAATGCCGCCCGGGACAGCGGCGATTCGCCGTCGAGCCGGCGTAACCGCCGCAAGCATCGTGGCAAGCGCGGCCTGCAGGGGCGGCCGCTGACATCGGCCAAGCCTTCCCATATCCAGCCGCAGGAAAACCGGGCTGAGGAGACGGCGCGTGCCGCCGTGCCGCGCGAGTTGCAGAACGGCGCCGGCCGCAAGGGCCGCCCGGAGAACCACGCGCACCAGGGGGATCGCCCGGCAGCCGAGCATGCCTTGCCGGAAGAGCTTTATGCCGCTCTCGATCTCGGCACCAACAATTGCCGTCTGCTCATTGCCCAGCCGACCCGTCCGGGCCAGTTCCGCGTCGTCGATGCCTTTTCCCGCATCGTCCGCCTCGGCGAAGGCCTGGCGGCGAGCGGCCGTCTGTCCGATGAGGCGATGGAAAGGGCGATCGAGGCGCTGAGGGTCTGCGCCTCCAAGCTCAAGAATCGGGAAATCCGCCGCATGCGGCTGATCGCCACCGAAGCTTGCCGCCAGGCGGTCAATGGCGAGGAATTTCTTGGCCGCGTCGTTGCCGAAACCGGTCTCGAGCTTGAGATCATCGATCGGGAGACCGAGGCGCGGCTTGCCGTCTCCGGCTGCTCTTCGCTGGTCGGCCGCGAGACACGC
Source organism: Rhizobium croatiense (assembly GCF_019793465.1). GTDB lineage: Bacteria > Pseudomonadota > Alphaproteobacteria > Rhizobiales > Rhizobiaceae > Rhizobium > Rhizobium croatiense. The sequence goes on from NZ_JAILYJ010000003.1 coordinate 243,947, forward strand.
TCCGTCGTGCTCTTCGATATCGGCGGCGGCTCGTCGGAGATCGCCGTCATCCGCATCGGCGACAATCGCTTCAGCCGGCTCGCCAATCACATCACCCATTGGACGTCGTTGCCGGTCGGCGTCGTGACGCTGTCGGAGCGTCACGGCGGGCGCGATGTCACGCCGGAGCTTTTCGAAGGCATGGTGCGCGAGGTCGAAGGCATGCTCGGGAGCTTCGATTGCCCGGAGATCGAAATTGTCCAGACCGGAGATTTCCACCTGATCGGCACGTCGGGCACGGTGACGACGCTTGCCGGCGTCCATCTCGACCTGCCGCGTTATGACCGGCGCAAGGTCGATGGCATCTGGCTGTCGGATGATGAGGTCTCCGCCATGCAGGCAAAACTTCTCTCCTGGGATTTTGACAGCCGTGCGGCCAATCCCTGCATCGGGCCGGACCGGGCCGATCTGGTGCTCGCCGGCTGCGCCATCCTCGAGGCGATCCGCCGCCGCTGGCCGAGCCCGCGCATGCGTGTTGCCGATCGCGGCTTGAGGGAAGGGCTGCTCACCGACATGATGGCTGATGACGGCGTGTGGCGGCGCAATCGCAATCGCCGCGGCCAGCGCACGAAATGAGGGGAAGGGCATGACCAAGGCACCGATCGCGGGAAATCGCACCGGCCGCAAGCTCGGCCAGCGCGTCAAGAACAAGAAGATGAAGGCCTCCTCCCGCCAGTGGCTGCAGCGGCACATCAACGATCCCTATGTGCAGCGCGCCCAGCTCGAAGGCTATCGCGCCCGCGCCGCCTTCAAGCTGTTGGAGATCGACGAGAAATACCACATCCTGCGCGGCGCCAAGCGGATCATCGATCTGGGTGCGGCGCCCGGCAGCTGGTCGCAAATCGCCGCCAAGGTCACCGGCTCGACCGATGAGGATGTCCGCGTGGCGGCGATCGATTTCCTCGAAATGGCCCAGCTTCCCGGCGTCAAGATCCTGCAGCTCGACTTCCTTGATCCGAGCGCGCCGGAAAAGCTGATGGAGGCCGTCGGCGGCACGCCCGATCTCGTCATCTCCGATATGGCAGCGCCGACCACCGGCCACCACCGCACCGACCACCTGCGCACCATGCATCTGTGCGAGGTAGCGGCCCATTTCGCCATCGAGGTGCTGGGGGAGGGCGGGCATTTCCTCACCAAGACCTTCCAGGGCGGCACCGAGCGTGATCTGCTCGCCATGTTGAAGCAGAATTTCCGTCAGGTCGTCCACGTCAAGCCCAACTCGTCGCGCGCCGAATCGGTCGAGATGTTCCTGCTCGCCAAGGGCTTCAAAGGCCGCAAGGCGGAAGCTGACGCAGAGCAAGCTTGATCTCGGGCCGATCCCGGCCGATGATGACGATCCCATGCTTCTTTACGTCACGCTCGGAACCAACGACCTAGACCGCGCAGGGCATTTTTACGATGCCGTTCTGCCCGTGCTCGGCTATCGCCGCCAGCATTATTCGCAGGAGGAGATCGGCTATTCCGCCGCGGGCGATACGCGCTGCCGCTTCTGGGTGGTGACGCCCTTCAATCGCCGCCGGGCGACTGCGGGCAATGGCGCCATGGTCGCGTTCACGGCCGAAACGCGGGCGGCCGTCGATGCCTTCCATGCGGCGGCAATTGCGGCAGGTGCTGCCGATGAAGGCGGGCCGGGTCTGCGCCCCTACCATGCCCATTTTTATGCCGCCTATGTCCGCGATCTCGATGGCAACAAGCTCTCTGCCGTCTGCGAGAGCCCTGAATAGAAAGCTTATTTCACGGCCTGCTGTTCGGCATCGATCGGTCCCGTCAGGCGCCTTGAGCGGTGACCGGAAACCAGCGCGCCGGCGTTGCGGTCCATCCTGATGAAGGGAATGGTCGCAATCACCGTCAGTCCGGCGATGATGTAGAAGGCAAGGTGGAAATCGGCCACCTGCAGCGCCTCGCCCCTGATATAGATCGAGCTTTCCAGGATCGCGGCCGCGACCGCGACGCCGAGCGCCAGGCTGATCTGCTGCATCACCGAGCTCATCGAGGTCGCCTGGCTGGCTTGCGCATCGTCGATATCGGCAAAGGCCAGCGCATTGACGCCGGTGAACATGAAGGAGCGGGAGAAGCCGCCGATGAGCAGCACGCCGATGATGACGAGATGCGGCGTTGCTGGTGTGAACAGGCCGGTAATGACGGTGACGACAGTCGTCACCATGGCGGCGCCGAGCAGCGTCGTGCGGAAGCCTATGGCTGCGAAGACGCGCTTTGCCATGAACTTGGTGGTGATCGCGCCGATCGCGCCGGCAAAGGTGATAAGGCCGGATTGGAACGGCGTCAGACCGAAACCGAGCTGCAGCATCAGCGGCGTCAGGAACGGCATGGCGCCGACGCAGATGCGAAAGAGGTTGCCTCCCGTGGTCGAGACCCGGAATGTCGGGTTCTTGAAAAGGCCGAGGTTGAGGATCGGCGCCGGATGGCGCTTCGCATGGCTGATATAGAGGAAGCCGCAGAGGAGGCCGATGCCGGTGGCGGCGATGCCGATGATCGGCGGCAGGGCCGGCAGGCTGACCACCGACAGGCCGAAGACGACGCCCGCGGCCGAAAGCGAGGTCAGCACGAAACCGGTGAAATCGAGCTTCGGCGGGGCTGTCGCCTCCACCTCCGGCAGGAAGATCGTCGCCAGCCAGATGCCGATGATGCCGACCGGCACGTTGATCAGGAAGATCCAGTGCCAGCTGAAATAGGTGGTGATGAAGCCGCCGAGCGGCGGGCCGGTGAGCGGGCCGACAAGGGCCGGGATGGTGAGCAGCGCCATGGCCGAGACCAGATCGCTTCGCTGCGTCGTGCGCACCAGCACGAGACGGCCGACCGGCGTCATCATCGCGCCGCCCATCCCCTGCAGGAAGCGGGCAAAGACGAATTCGACGAGGTTGGAGGAGATGGCGCAGAAGATCGAGCCGATGACGAAGACGGAGATGGCGAGGCGAAAGATCTTCTTGGCGCCGAACCTGTCGGCCATCCAGCCGCTGACCGGAATGAACACCGCAAGCGCCACCATGTAGGAGGTCAGCGCCAGCTTCAGCGTGATCGGCCCGACATGGAGGTCTGCGGCGATCGCCGGCAGCGCCGTCGAGATCACGGTGGAGTCCATCTGTTCCATGAAGAGAGCGACGGCGAGGATCAGCGGGACGATGCGGTTCATAGGCGGGAGCCTTGATGGGCGCGGATGGAAGCTGGAAGGCCCGTGCTGTTTAGTCCGAGTTCCGGGAGCTGCCAATGCTCAAATCCGGTTCGATGCGATGTTTGCTTCACGTCTGCGTGAGACGGCTTGTCCGACAAGGTCCGCTACCAAGATTGACATATGTTTTACTGGCCGGGGCAAGAAATCCGGCGGGTATCATCGGCCGCGCAGCGACAAAGCACGCGTCATGGGGGATGGATATATGGCAATTTCAACGCGAATGACACGGCGCACGCTTTTTGCAGCAAGCCTCGGCCTGCTGGCGGCGCCGGCAATTTTGAGAGAGAAGGCCGAAGCGGCCGCCACTGGAGCAAGCAGTCGTATGGATATAGCGCCTTTACCCGAAATCAATCAGTTCAAGCTCGGTTCCTATAAGTTCACCGTCGTCAGGGACGGGATCAATATCTCCGAAAAACCTTATGAGACCTACGGCACCAATCAGGATCCCGAAACCGTCCAGGCGTTGCTGACCGCCAACTTCCTGCCGGCCGACAAGCTCCTGAACGGCTATGCGCCTGTTCTTATCGACACCGGTTCCGATCTCATTCTCGTCGACACCGGCTTTGGCGCGGGCGGCCGCGCCCGCGGGCTCGGAAAGCTCGCCGAGGGCCTGAAGCTGGCGGGATATTCGCCCGAGGACGTGACCCTGGTGGCTCTGACCCATCTGCACGGCGATCACATCGGCGGGCTGATGGAAGACGGCGCGCCCGCCTTCAAGAACGCCCGTTATGTCATCGGTAAGGCCGAATATGATTTCTGGTCGAACACCGCGCGCGAGGGCACACCGGCCGAGGGCGGCCACAAGGCGGTGCTTGCCAATGTGACGCCGCTCGTCGAAAAAGCCACCTTCATCAAGGACGGCGCCAGCGTCGCGCCGGGCATGACCGCGATGCTGGCAGCCGGCCACAGCCCTGGGCACATGGTGTTCCACGTCGAATCGGAAGGAAAGCGCCTGGTGCTGACCGGCGATACGGCCAACCACTATATCCTGTCGCTGCTGCGGCCGGATTGGGAGGTGCGCTTCGATATGGACAAGGCGCAGGCGGCCGCCGCCCGCCGCAAGGTTTTCGACATGATCGCGGCCGAGAAGATCGCCTTCCTCGGCTATCACATGCCGTTCCCGGCGGTCGGTTTCGCCGAGCGGCAGGAAGGCGGCTATCGCTTCGTGCCGAAGACCTATCAGTTCGATATCTGATCGCAAGCGGTTCCGCTTTTCGCGGGAATTGCTCTTCGTGCATGGCACCCATGACGAGCCCGGCGAACACGCCGGGCTTTTTGCTATTTCCTTCCTGTCATAGACGTGTTACCAGCCCTCGCCAACTTCCAAGCAACTCATGCACACCGCCGGGGCGGACGATTCGTTTCCGGGACGGGTTGCATTTTCTTAACTGAAGGAATTTGGCCATGGCCCGCATCATTGAAACGGCAACCGGCGCGGACGCGCTCACCTTCGACGACGTGCTGCTGCAGCCCGGCCACTCCGAAGTCATGCCGGGGCAGACGAACATCGCGACCCGCATCGCCCGCGACTTCGATCTCAACATCCCGATCCTCTCTTCGGCCATGGACACGGTCACCGAGAGCCGGCTGGCGATCGCCATGGCCCAGGCCGGTGGCCTCGGCGTCATCCACCGCAACCTGACGCCGGTCGAGCAGGCCGAAGAAGTCCGCCAGGTGAAGAAGTTCGAAAGCGGCATGGTCGTCAATCCGGTCACCATCGGGCCGGATGCAAAGCTTGCCGAGGCGCTCGGCCTGATGAAGTCGCACGGCATCTCCGGCATCCCGGTCGTCGAGAAGTCCGGCCGCCTCGTCGGCATCCTGACCAATCGCGACGTTCGCTTCGCCTCCGATCCGGAGCAGAAGATCCACGAGCTGATGACCAAGGACAATCTGGTCACCGTCAAGGAAAACGTCGATCAGCAGGAAGCCAAGCGCCTGCTTCACTCGCATCGCATCGAAAAGCTGCTGGTCGTCGACACCGAAGGCCGCTGCGTCGGCCTCATCACCGTCAAGGATATCGAGAAGTCGCAGCTGAACCCGAATGCCTCCAAGGATGCCCAAGGCAGGCTTCGCGCCGCCGCCGCCATCAGCGTCGGCGATGACGGCTTCGAGCGCGCCGAGCGGCTGATCGAGGCCGGCGTCGACCTCTTGGTCGTCGATACCGCTCACGGCCACTCGCAGCGCGTGCTGGATGCCGTCACCCGCGTCAAGAAGCTGTCCAACTCGATACGCATCATGGCCGGCAACGTCGCCACCTATGACGGCACCAGAGCGCTGATCGATGCGGGTGCGGATGCCGTCAAGGTCGGCATCGGCCCGGGCTCGATCTGCACGACGCGCATCGTCGCCGGCGTCGGCGTTCCCCAGCTCGCCGCCATCATGTCGGCGGTTCAGGCCGCCCAGGATCAGGATGTGCCCGTCATCGCCGATGGCGGCATCAAATTTTCCGGCGACCTTGCCAAGGCGATCGCCGCCGGCGCTTCCGCCGTCATGATCGGCTCGCTGCTTGCCGGCACCGATGAGAGCCCGGGCGAGGTCTATCTCTACCAGGGCCGTTCCTTCAAGGCCTATCGCGGCATGGGCTCCGTTGGCGCCATGGCCCGCGGCTCGGCCGACCGTTATTTCCAGGCGGAGGTGCGCGACACACTGAAGCTCGTGCCTGAGGGCATCGAGGGCCAGGTTCCCTACAAGGGCCCGGTCTCGGCCGTCGTCCACCAGCTCGCCGGCGGCCTCAAGGCGGCCATGGGCTATGTCGGCGGCAAGGATCTGAAGGACTTCCAGGAGCGGGCCACCTTCGTGCGCATCTCCGGCGCCGGGCTTCGCGAAAGCCATGCACATGACGTGACGATCACCCGGGAAAGCCCGAACTATCCGGGCGCCGGTCTCTGACCATGAAGGCGGGCAGCGGGATTCCGCTCTGGATCATCGCGCTGCTCGCGGCTCTTTGCCTTGCCGTGCTCGCCTGGACGACCTTCGGCTTCGTCGTTCCCTTCAAGCATGAAACCGGCCAGGCGGTGCTCGACACCTATTTCGCCGGTTACGACGAGTCCGCCGTCTTTCACATGCAGGCGCTGCTCGATGACAACGAGACGGCGGCAAGGCTTCTCAGCGCCATGTATTTCGGGCCGGAGCTGGTCTTTCCGGCATTGCTGACGGCGCTCTTGCTTCTTTCCTTCCTCAGGCTCGGCCCTGTCGGCGCCTGGTTCGGACGATCGCTGCATCCGCTCGTCGGCCGAGCGGTCTATCTGCTGCCACTCCTCTACGGCATCGCCGACTACGGCGAGAATATCTCAAGTCTGATCGCCTTCGGCGATGGCGGAAACGCAGGTCTTGCGGCGCATCTGCTGCCGTGGATGACGCGGCTGAAATTCGCAAGCCTCGCCATCTGCTTCGTCCTCCTCGCCCGGCTTGCCATCGTCCGCAGGCTGTCGCCGCGCCAGGACTGAGACGCGGCCTCAGCCGCTGGCATCCTGCTTCCCTTTCGGCTACTCCTCGCAACGAATGCGGAAACGGAAAGGACTTGAGGGAGCATATGACCGGCTATCAAATCTTCTGGCCACTGCTTGCCCATGTGGCCCTGGTCTATGGTCTCTATGCGCTTCTTGGGCAGCGGCGCGCGAAAATGGTCCGCGCCGGCAGGATCGCGAAATCGGATTATCGCGAAAATCGTGACGAGCCGGCCGAAAGTCTCGCCGTCAAGAACTGTCTCGCCAACCAGTTCGAACTGCCTGTGCTCTTCTATGCCTGCTGCATTCTTCTCTATGTCACCGAGGCCGACAATCTTGTCGCCGTCACGCTCGCCTGGGTCTTCGTCGCCCTGCGTTATGCGCATGCGGTCATCCATGTCACCAGCAATGATCTGCGCTACCGCAGCCCGATCTTCGCCGCCGGTTACCTCGTGCTCGCCGCCATGTGGGTCTGGCTGGCCGGGTGGATGGCAATCGGATAACGCGCTGTGACCAACGGCATAACTCCCTGAATCGGAATCGATTCAAGAACAAAATTATGCATAAATTCAAAATGTTGCAGCATCCCTCGCGCGTGCGGAAAGACACGGGCGCTCGTCGAAGAATAACTTCGGGAACATGGTTACTAATATTTAAATTGATTCGTCTATTTCTGCGCGAGCGAGTGATGGCGGGGACGGTTTGCGAGCGAAGATGGACGAGAGGACAGGCGGGGCGGCGATCCATCGCATGGCCATGCTGCGACTTGCGGGCTCGGCGAGCACTGCGGCGCTGGCGCTGATGCTGGCAGCGGAGCCCGGATGGGCGCAGCAGGTCGTTACCGGCAACGACACGGAGATCGTCGACGGCAACGATCCGGGCGGCACCGGCCCGGGCACGCAGCCGAGTCCCTGGACCATCAATACCGATCTCGTGATTGGCGATCAGAATGGCGACGATGCGACCCTCATCATCCGCAACGGCGGCGCAGTCAGCAATGATACCGGCGTGCTCGGCGTCGATCCCGGCGCCGGCGGTACGGTGACGGTCACCGGTTCAGGCTCGAGCTGGAGCAATTCCGACGACCTTTATGTCGGCCATCAGGGCACCGGCGCGCTGACCATCGAGGACGGCGCTGTGGTCGACAATCAGTTCGGCCATATCGGCTATTTCTCCGGCGCCAGCGGCACGGTAACGGTCACCGGCACAGGTTCGACCTGGACGAACTTCCAGGATCTCACCATCGGCGACAGCGGCACCGGCACTTTGATCATTTCGAATGGCGGAACGGTCAACAGTGCATCCGGCTATATCAGCAATGATTCCAGCGCCATTGGCGAGGTCATCGTTACGGGCGCCAACTCGCTGTGGAGCAATTCCATCGAGGTCTCGGTCGGCGCGGCCGGCGCGGGAACGCTGACCATTTCCAATGGTGGCTCTGTCACCGGCAGCTTCGGTTATGTCGGCTTCAGTTCGAACGGCAGCGGTGTGGTCAGCGTGACCGGCGCAGGCTCGAGCTGGATCAGTTCCGGAACGCTGTTCGTCGGCCAATTCGGTTCAGGCAGCGTGACCATCGACGATGCCGGCGTGGTATCGGCGTCCGAGGTCGTTATCGCTGATGATTCCGGCGCGACCGGCACTGTCGAACTTGCCGGAAGCGCCGGGAGCGGGCGCGGCGTCCTGGAGACCGGCTATGTCGAGAGAGGCGGCGGCAGTGCGAGCCTCGTTTTCGACGGCGGCATTCTGAGGGCAACGGGCAACGAGGCGAATTTCCTGCGCGGCTTCAGCGCCGGCGAAGTGACGACCAATTCGGGCGGTGCCTTTATCGACACCAACGGCTTTGCTGTCGGCATAACCACGGATCTGCAAGGCGTCGGCGGCCTGACCAAGCAGGGTACGGGCACGCTGACGCTGTCCGGCACCAACATCTATACCGGCGTGACGACGGTCGAGGCGGGCACGCTGCTGGCGGGCAGTGCCGGTGCTTTCGTGCAGAACGGCGGTTACGCCATCAATGGCGGCATACTCGATCTCGGCGGCTTCGACCTGACCATGGGGGAGCTTTCGGGAAGCGGCGGCGAGATCGCGCTCGGCAGCGCCGACCTCACGCTCGATCAGGCGAGCGACAGCACCTATGGCGGCGTACTCTCCGGCAGCGGCGACTTCACGATGGCCGGCAGCGGCACCTTGCGCCTGACCGGCGACAGTTCGGCTTTTGCCGGGACGGCCACGGTTTCGGACGGCCGCCTGATCGTCAATGGCAGCCTTGGCGGCATCCTGACGATGACGGGCGGCAGACTGGGCGGCTCGGGCGATATCGGCGCGCTGACCGCCGGGGCGGGCGTCACCATCGCGCCGGGCAATTCGATCGGAACCTTGACCGTTGGCGGCAATCTCACTTTCGATCCGGGCGCTACTTATGAGGTCGAGGTCGATCCCGCCGGCACCGCGAGCGATTTGATCTCGGTTACCGGCACCGCCTTTCTCAACGGCGCGACCGTTTCCCATATCGGAATGAATGGCGAGTACAGGCCGTTCTCCACCTATACGATCCTGACCGCGAGCGGCGGGGTGAGCGGAACCTTCGGCGCCGTTACCTCCAATTATGCCTTTCTGGCCGCCGACCTCTCCTATGATTTGAACAATGTCTACCTGGAAATTGCCCGCAATGATGTGAGCTTCGCCGACATGGCTGCGACGAGCAACCAGATTGCCACGGCGGCGGCTGCCGAGAACCTCGGCTCCGGCAACGACATCTACGATGCGATCGTCACCCTGCCTGACGACGAGTCGCAAGTTCAGGCGAGCTTCGATGCGCTTTCCGGCGAAATCCATGCGTCGATCAAGACGGCGTTGATCACCCAGAGCCTGTTTGTTCGCGAGGCCGCCAACGAACGTCTGCGCTCCGCTTTCGGCGATCCCGTCGCGAGCGCGGTTCCGATACAAGCCTTCTGGCCCGGCGCTCCGGCAGCGACCGCCGCCGAGACTGCGGACGGGCCGGTTTTCTGGAGCACGGCCTTTGGCGGGCTGAGCGAGGCATTCACGGATGGCAATGCCGCCACGTTCCGCCATCAGACGGGCGGGTTTCTCGCCGGTGTCGACAGCAGTTTCGACGAGGTCAGGTTCGGCCTGATGGCCGGCTACGGCAATTCCCGGTTCGATCCCCGTCACCGGGCTTCGTCGGATTCGAGCGACGATTATCATCTCGGCCTCTATGCCGGCACGCACTGGGGCGGCCTCGCCTTCCGTTCCGGCCTCGCCTATGCGTGGCATGACATCGAAACCAGCCGCCGTGTCGCGATCGGCAGCTTCGAGGACAGGCTGGACGCGAACTATGGGGGCGGCACGCTGCAGGGCTTTGCGGAGCTCGGCTACCGGTTCGAGAGGGCGGCGGCCTCCTTCGAGCCCTTCGTCAATCTCGCCCATGTGGGCATTCGAACGGCGGGCTTTTCCGAAGAGGGCGGAGCGGCCGCACTCGACGTCTCCGGCCGCACGACCAACACCACCATCACCACGCTCGGCCTGCGTGCCGAAATGGAGGTTCGCCTCGGCGGGACGAGTGCCACCCTGCACGGCATGTCAGGCTGGCGCCATGCCGCCGGCGACATCGTCCCCTTGTCGACGCAGGCTTTCGCAGGAGGCGATGCCTTCACCGTGGCCGGCGTGCCGCTGGCGCAGAACGCCTTCGTTCTCGACGCCGGCCTTGACGTCGCCCTCAACGATGGTGCTGCGCTCGGGATTGCCTATTCCGGCCAGATCGCGGAAGCCGCCCAGCAGCATGGTGTTAAGGCGACGCTGTCTGCGAAGTTCTAAAATCTCTGGACGGTCATTCCCCCCGCAACGAAGAGTGGCGACATCAGCGTTTTCCCGTCGAAGAGAATTTTCGCAACTATTTCAAGGGTTCTCTAGCGAGGCGCAACCGGTGGGAACTGCTGCACTCCCGATTTTCAGACGCGTTTGCCGGTCGTTAAAATGCGAGCCTTTCCGTTTACGCCTGATGAAGACCTGCATGTCATATCCGCTCGATGCGCTGGTGGCAGAAGCTTCCGCGCGCAACAATAAGAATGGGAACGACATGGGCGTGGAAAGCATGGATCGCATCGGCTTGCGAAGGAAGCCGAAGCAGGAGCGCAGCATTCAGAGGCTGGATCTTATTCTCGCCGCCGCTGCCAGGATTATCGCCGAGAAGGGCGTCAGCGCCATGCGGATGACCGAGCTCGCGATCGCCGCCAAAGTGCCGATCGGCTCCGTTTACCAGTATTTCCCGGAGAAAGCGGCGATCGTCAAAGCCCTGTTCGATCAGCACGCTTCAGCGATCCAGACGAAGACGGCGGCGATGTTCTCCGACGTGCAGTCGCTCGACCAGGCGCTCGATCTCGTCTGCGATATCATCGATTGGTACTATGATTCATACCATGACGATCCCGTCTATCTCGGCGTCTGGATGGGGACGGAGACCGATCAGGATCTGCTGCGGCTGAATATAGAGCATAGCGGCCGTGTCGCCGGCATTTTTCACGACGCCGTGCGCAGGCTGGCCCCCGACCTTTGCGACGAGGAAATGTTCGCCCGCACTTACCTTTTCAGCCATCTGATCGGCGCTGTCATCCGGCTTGCCGCCATCAGCGAAGAGACCATAGCGCGGCGCATGCTCGGCGAGTGGAAACGCGTCATCCGCGCCTCCCTTTTTACCGAGGCCGCGCCGCGCGCCGCCTGAGAGCCTCTACCAGCTCGGCACCATATTGGCGGCCTTCAGCCGCGGATAAAGGCGCGCCTGCGCGGATTTGACGTCCGCATCCAGACCGTCGTCGATGACAGCAGGCGTGATGTTGTCGAGGCAGGCCGTGATATGCGCGGTGATCGCGTTCATCAGCGAGATCGAAACGCCCGGCCGTTTCATGATGCCGATCTGCACCGGCGGCAGCGCCGGAAAGCCGTCCGCCTGGCTCAGCACCTTCATGCCGGTCCGCAGCGCCGATTCCGGCATCACCGAGACCGCCATGCCGGCAAGCACGGCCGCGGCGACGACGGTGCAGGACCAGCTGGTGAACAGGATCTGGTGTTCACGGCCCACGGCATCGAGCGCCGAGCAGGCGAGCTGGCGCCACTGGCAGTCGCGGCGGCCGACGGCAAGCGGCACCGGCGCGTCGTCGCGGATCGGATGATTGGCCGAGCCGACCCAGCAGAGCGGTTCGGTTCGCACCACGTCGGACATGCGCTCGCGCGGATTGTGGGTGACAAGCGCGATATCGAGCTCACCCTTGTGCATGCGCTCGGCAAGGTCCATCGACGGCTCGCAGACGATGTAGAGCTCGACGTTCGGATGCGTCTTGGCAAAGCGGCCGATGATCTCGGGCATATAGCGGTCGGCATAGTCGTCCGGCGTGCCGATGCGCAACATACCCTCCAGCCTGTTGTCGTCAAAAGCGGCGATTGCTTCATTGTTGAGGCGGATGATGCGCCGGGCGTAGTTGAGCAGCTTCTCGCCCTCGACCGTCAGCCGGTTGCCGCGGCCGTCCTTGATGAAGAGCTGCTTGCCGATGCGCTCTTCGAGGCGACGCATCTGCATGGAGACGGCCGATTGAGTCTTGTAGACCTTGTCGGCCGCCTTGGTGAAGCTGCCGGAATCGACGATGGCGATGAAAGTCTGCAATTGGTCGAGATCAAGAGGCGCGGACATGGTGTCACCCATAAAGATAGCTGATGATAATCATTAGAAACATTCGTTGGACTGATCAATAGGTCTTTGGCATCTTCGGGATGCAAATCAAGCAAAGTGAAGGACAGACACCCTGCCTGTCCAAGCAGAATTCAGCCTTATCCCCTCTCGCACGACCTCGCGGGAGGGGTGGGTTGTTGCGTGCCCGAGAAAGGAGAGTTCGATGCACACGACAGACCGAACACTAGAACTCGACTGCAGCAAGCTGACCCCGACGCTTTTCCAGCGTCTGGTGGCAGGCCTCGCTCCACTGGTCTCCCTCTTTCGCGGGTTTCGCAATCGAATGGAGGTCAACGGGCTGCATGATCTGAACGACAGTCAGCTGAGGGATATCGGCCTCACCAGGGCCGACCTGACCTCCGCCTTCCTGGCCTCGACCTTTTTCGAGGACCCGTCGGAACATCTGACGCGCTCGGCGCGCAATCGCTGGCGCCTGCAGCTCTTCCGCTCCCACGAGGAGTAGGAGTGTCGAGTTTCCCCGCAGGGTGATAGCCAATAGCCCTGCCGCTTGACCCGGCGATCGGCTTTTCCCAAGCCATCGCCGGGTTTTTTTATGCCTTGGTTTCGGGGGGCTTCGGCCGGTAGGTTTCGAAGATCGCTTCGAGATTTCGCTGGTAGCTCTTCTGCACCTCAAGCCCACTGTCGAACATGGCGTTCAGCACGTCGCTATAGCTCTCGGCATTGGCTTTCGCATCATCCTTCTGCGTCTCCGGCGACTTGGCCGCCGGTTGTTTGCCCGCTGGTTGTTTTGCTGGCGGTTGTTTGCCTGCTGGCTGCTGGCCGAGCCCGGCCATCATTTCCTGAAAGGCCTTGGCGAAGGGATTGTCGAGGAAGGGGTTCGGCTGCGGCGCCGGTTCCTGCCTCGGCATCGAAAACATCAGCTGCATCGCCTGGGTGAAGGGATTATCGAAGATGTTGGGTTCCGGGGCCTTCGGTTTCGGCGCAAAGCCGGTGCTTTCGAGCCATTTCTGAATGGTCTCACCCATCGCCGTGTTGACAAAGGGGTTGACCGGCGAGGCCATCTGGCCGGTCGTCTGCTTGAACAGACCGCCCATCAGCGTATCGGCCAAGACGGGCAGCATCTGCTTGTAGATATCCTGGCCGATCCCGGTCATCTGCGCCGCCTGGGCGGCGACCGCCCGCGAAACCTCTTTCGAGCCGAAGAGCTGGGCAAGGATGTTGTTGCCGTCGGAAATTCCCTCCGGCGTGAAGGCGCGGCTCATATCCTCGAAATAGCGTGCATAATTGCCGGAGGCGACGGCCTGCATCAGCCCGACGAAATCATAAGGATTGCTGGTGCTGCGCTTCAGACCGGCGGAAAAGGCCGGCATCAGCGCCGCCATGGCTTTGGTCGCCTGTTCCTGCGCCAGGTTGAACTGCCGGGCGACTGCTTCCATCGCCGCACCGTTCTGCGCCTGCATCATCATGTCGAAGAGTGGCAGCATGGAGGTCCCTTTCCCCGAGTCGTGACGCTTGTAACGCCACTATATCCGGAAAAGGTAATGTGCAAACCGCTTTTTGCCATAAGACCTTAAAGCCGTTCCAGCAAAGAACCGGAGCGAGTTTTCCAAGTTGGAGAAGCCCGGAGATGCGGACGAAGCTGCGAATGATGGTATGCCGCTTACCGCCTCGCAAGCATTGGCAAAATCAAGCCCCACCGCGTCTCTTGAGGTGATCCGGACGGCTCGAAACCCACTTTCCTGTAGACGGCAATCGCCCGTTCATTGGCAGGGTGAGGATCGGTCGCTATAACGGGTACACCCGCATCGAAGAGCGCCCTCATTCTCGCCCCGATAAATGCTGATCCGTGCCCAACGCCGATCATTTCGGGGTCTCCTATATATTGATCGATTCCCCGCGATCCCGTGGGAAGCTTGGCGAAATGGTGATCTTCCCAGCCGTGGACGGTATAGTCCTGCATGAACGCAAAGGGGCGTTCGGCGGTTGAAACAATCCAACGCGCTACCCTGGGATCAGCCAGGTCTTCTGCATCGTACGGCTCATCTGAGTCCCACCATGCGCGGACATGCGGGGTCGATTGCCATGCTGCAAGCAACGGGAGATCATCCAACGTCGCTCTGCGAAAACTGTATTGGGTGGCGGCCGTCATTTGACAAGCTTAGCACGCTGGCAGCCGGTAGACATAGGCTCTTCCAAGACGATCAAGCTTCGGCGCCTACTGACAGCATTGCGACCTGCTACGGCAAGCGCGCTGCCAACTGCCTCTCTTTCGTCAAGCTGGCGGCCATACGGCTCTGGCTGGCGTTGGTGAGTCCACGTCCTAGTACTGATAGTCCTCGAAGACCGGTTCCACCGAGCCGTTCCAGCGGCCGTGATAGAGCGACAGCAGATCCTCGGCGAGCGTCGCTTTTTTGGCGAGTACCTCGTCGAGCGGCGCCAGGAAGATGCTTTCGTCCTGACCTTCGCGGTTGAGCTTGCCGCGCGTCTTGAGACCGGTCCTCGAAATGGCGACCACCTCGCGCGCCACATCGAGCAATGCATGCCCGCGAAACTCAGCCTTCAGCCCTTCGGCGGGGACGGCGTCGCGCAGCGCGGCGACCTCGGCAAAGCTCCAATTCCTGGTCAGTTCGTCCGCAGCCTGAAGCGCCGCATCATCATAGAGCAGGCCGACCCAGAAGGCCGGCAATGCACAGATGCGCCGCCACGGACCGCCATCGGCGCCGCGCATTTCGAGGAAACGCTTCAGCCGCACGTCGGGGAAGAGCGTCGAAAGATGGTTCGTCCAGTCGCCCATCGTCGGCGCCGGGTCGGCGACCTCGCCCTTCAGCACCCCGTTCATGAACTGGCGGAAGGTGACATGGGTGCAATCGTGATAGCGGCCGTCGCGGACGATGAAATACATCGGCACGTCGAGCGCCCATTCGGCATAGTCGCGGAAGCCGAAATCGTCGCGGAAGGTGAAATCGAGCAGGCCCGAGCGCCGATTGTCGGTATCGCGCCAGATATCGCCGCGCCAGGAGAGCAGCCCGTTCGGCTTGCCCTCGGTGAAGGGCGAGGATGCAAAGAGCGCGGTCGCCAGCGATTGCAGCTTCATCGAGACGCGCATCTTCTGGCGCATGTCGGCTTCCGAGGAGAAGTCGAGATTCACCTGGATCGTGCAGGTGCGGTACATCATGTCGAGACCCTTGCTGCCGACCTTCGGCATATAGCGGGTCATGATCTCGTAGCGCGATTTCGGCATGTGCGGCGTTTGCGCATAGGTCCATTTCGGACTGCCGCCGATGCCGAGGAAGCGGATGCCCATCGGTTCGGCGATTTCGCGCAGCGTCGCCAGGTGCTGGTTCGATTCCCTGCAGGTTTCATGGAGCGTCTCCAGCGGCGCGCCGGAGAGTTCGAACTGGCCGCCGGGCTCGATCGAGATGGCGCCCATGCCGCTCTGTTCGGCGAGGCCAATGATGTTGCCGGCGTCCATAATCGGTTCCCAGCCGCTCTTTTCCTGCAGGCCGGTGAGCAGGGCCGAAATGCTGGCATCGCCGAAATAGGGAACCGGGCTGTTGTCGGCGCGGAAGAAGGCGAATTTCTCGTGTTCGGTGCCGATCCGGAAGCGCTTCCGCGGCTTGTTGCCCGCGGCGATGTAATCGGTCAGATCCTGAACCGAAGAGAGCGGCGTCTGGTCGGTAGTGTCGCGGGCCATGCGGGATACCTGTATTCAAAAAGGCGCCCAGGGGGCCGGGCAGCTGGAAGGCTGATTAGGACCCAAGCCACCCATGTTGCAAGTGAAATTCTTTCAACGGTGCATCAAAAAAATAGCAGCGATTTCCATGTCAACCCGTTTTCAGCATTAGTTCCAGTCGCCGATTGCCGCCTGCACCACGGCGAGTGCGGCAACCGCTGCCGTGTCGGCCCGCAGGATGCGCGGTCCAAGCGGGATGGCGGTAACGAAATCAAGGCTGCGAAGCCGTGCGCGCTCCTCTTCCGAAAAGCCGCCCTCCGGCCCGACGAGCAGTGCAAGATGCTTTTCCCGGATCGCCGACAGCACCGGCAGCGGGTTCTGGCCGGCCTCGCCCTCGTCGCAATAGATGATGCGGCGCTCCTTCGGCCAGCGGTCGAGCAGGTCGGAGAGCTTCACTGGGTCGGCCACCTCGGGAATGCCGAGAACGCCGCATTGCTCGGCCGCCTCGACGACATTGGCACGCAACTTGTCCAGATTGGTGATCTTGCCCTGGACGTGCTGGGTCATGACCGGCTGCAGCAGGCCGGCGCCCATTTCGACCGCCTTCTGCACGAGATAATCCATGCGGCCGACTTTGAGCGGCGCAAAGAGATAGTGCAGATCGCAGGGAGAGGGCTGCGGCCGCGTCTCTTCGATTGCCGTCAGCAGGATGCGTTTGCGCGTGGGAAAGGTCAGGCTGGCTTTCCACTCACCGTCACGGCCGTTGAAAAGCAGAATCTCGGCATCGGCCTCCATCCTCAGCACGTTGGCGAGATAGTTGAACTGCTCGGCGCTCGCCTCCACGACGGCGCCGGCAGAAAGCGGCGCGTCGACGAAAAGCCGTTGCATGCGAAAATTAGCGCGCATTGAAAAAACCCACGGGGTTCAGAGCATGTTGCCGAAAAGTGTGAGCGGTTTTCGGGCGACATCATGCTCTAACGCTTTAATTTTAGAACAGGATTCGGACTTTAGGCCCAGCGGGCCTAAAATCATCCTGTTCTAGACGAAGAGCGCGAACATAGCCCAATAAATCACGGCGGCAAGCGCTGCCGAGACCGGCACGGTGACGATCCAGGCGGCGACGATCGTCATGAAATGCGAGCGGCGCACGAGATAGCGCCGGCGCTGCTCATGGATGTTCGGCTCCTCCGGCTCGTCGATATCGAAGCTCTCGGCCTTGCGCCTGATATAGGCGATGCGGCGCTTCGAATGGCGCGTATACCATTCGCGGAAGAAGCCGACGCCGAAGACGGCGCCGACAGCGATATGCGTGGTGCTGACCGGCAGGCCGAGCCAGGAGGCGACGATGACGGTGAACGCGGTCGACAATGCGACGCAATAGGCCCGCATCGGATTGAGCTTGGTGATCTCCTCGCCGACCAGGCGAATGAGGCGCGGTCCGAACAGCAGCAGGCCGACGGAGATGCCGAAGGCGCCGATCAGCATCACCCAGAGCGGCGGATGCCCGACGCCGTCGACGCCGTCGACGCCGCCGATGCCGACCGAGTGGACGATTGCCGAAAGCGGCCCGACGGCGTTCGAAACGTCGTTTGCGCCATGCGCGAAGGAAAGCAGCGCCGCCGAGCCGATCAGCGGCAGCCGGAACAGCACCCGCAGCGAGCTGTTGCGGTTTTCGAGATCCCGCGCCTGGGCGAGAACGAGCGGCCGGGCGGCAAGCCAGCTGACCAGCCCGATGCCGATGCCGATGAGGATGACGGTGAAAGACGGAAACCGGCCGGGCGGCGACAGCTGCAGCACCATATAGGCCATGAAGCCGCCGGCCATCACCGCGACCAGCACCGGCACCCAGCGCTGAGCCGCCGCGATCTTGTCGTCGCGATAGATGATCAGGGTCTTGACGAGGTAGAGCAGGCCGGCCGCGATCAGCCCGCCGATCAGCGGCGAGGTGATCCAGCTCGAGGTGATCTCCAGCATGACCCGCCAGTTCACCGGCTCCGTCCCGACGGCCGAGATGCCGGCGCCGATCACGGCGCCGACGATCGCATGGGTGGTGGAAACCGGCGCGTTCATCCAGGTGGCGAGGTTGATCCAGAGGGCCGCCGCCATCAGCGCCGCCATCATGATCCAGCCAAGTATCGCCTGCGGCACCTGGATGGCGTCGACGATGTTGGAGGAAATCGTCTTGACGACCTCGCCGCCGGCGATCGTGGCGCCGAGGACCTCGAAAATCGCGGCGATGATGAGTGCCTGGCCCATCGTCATGGCGCGCGCACCGACGGCCGCACCGACATTGTTGGTCACGTCGTTGGCGCCGATATTCATCGCCATGTAGCCGGCAAGGGCCGCCGCCGCCACGACGAGCATCGCTCCCGGGCGGTCGAACACATAGACACCGGCAAAGATCATCGTCAGGCCGACGAAGATCAGCCCGAGGCCGGGCGCCACCAGCCGCCGCAAGACGTGCTTTGCCGCATCCTCGGCATGGGTGATCTTGTCGAGATCCTTGTCGAGCGTGCGTTTGGTGAGAACGGCGGGACGGGGTGGCATTCTTTCTTCCAACTATGAATCTGCTTTTACGCTGCCTTTTTAGCAGCGCAAGATGGCAGGATTCATTCCGCCGGAATTTGCTTTGCCGCTTTGGCCGAAAGCCGCTCGGTCATCTTGCGCTTGAAGGCGAGGAAAAGGCCGCGTAGCTCCGGCTCGCGCACCCGCCCGGCCGCTTCGTCGAGCGAGACCCATTCGATGCGGCGCTCGCCTTTTTCCTTGAAGTTCTTCGCCATGTCGGTGACTTCGAGCGCATAGACCTGCACCTTGCAGACCACCTGCACCCCGTCGCGCAACACCTTCGGATAGGTGTAGGCGCCGAGCGTCTCCGTTTCGGCGACGCCGCGGACACCGGCTTCCTCGAAGGCTTCTTGCGCGGCGACCTCATGAGCGCATTTCCCGCTCATCGGCCAGCCTTTGGGGATGACCCAGCGGCCGGTGTCGCGGCTCGTCAGCAAGAGCACCTCGACCTCACCGCTCTTCTTTTTCACCCGGTAACAGATCGCACCATATTGCTGTCGCGGCGGCCGCCGAAACATCAGTTGCACATCGGATGCCAATCGGGCGAGAAGAGTCAATTGTCGGGTCACCTTCTCAGTGGTTGTTAGGAATCACTCATATACGTGTATCACGAAAAGCTTACGCAATCCAAAGCCTCAGACGATCCGAAACGCGATTTGATCGCTGTTTCATTAAGGGAAATCGAGCCGGGGCAGGCTCAGAAATCCGTCACGTCCTGTCTTGAATGCGTCACGTTGCACAGGTGTACAATATGGCTTCGTCCCGACTCCTAATCAATGGCGGCATCCATTGTTCCACTAGGATTTTTGTAAATGTGGTAACTATGCCTCTCAACGCCGTCCGTGCCTTTCAGGCCGTCATGGCAGCAAAGTCGCCGAAGAGCTGAACGTGGTCTCGTGCGTGGGCATGGTGGCGAATGCCGTGCCGAAGTGTCAGCGCTCCCAATAGGGGACTGGCCCGTAAAGTTCGGTGAGATAGTCGATGAACAGCCGCACTTTGGCCGGCAGGAACTGCCGGCTGGGATAGACGGCCGACAGCGTGACATTGTGCGAGCCCTCATAGGCCGGCAGCACCTGCACCAGACGGCCGGCTTTGAGTTCTTCGCCGATATCCCAGGTGGAGCGCAGTGCGATCCCGAGGCCGGCGATGACGGCCTCGCGGATCACTTCGCTGGAATTGGTGACCAGCATGCCTTCCGGCCGCAGGCTGAGCGCCCCATTCGGCCCGTTCAGCCGCCAGGTGTCGCCATTGTGTGCCGGCAGGCAGCGATGGTGTTTCAAATCGTCGATATCACGCGGCTCGCCATGTGCCGAGAGATAATCCGGCGAGGCGCAGAGCAGCCGGCGCACCGGTGCCAGCCGCCGGGCGACGAGGCTGGAATCGGTGAGTTCCGCGATACGGATCGCCAGATCAAAGCCGCCACCGACGATGTCGCTGAATTCGTCGGTCAGAACCAGGTTGATCGCCAGCTCCGGATGCGCCTGCATGAACGCTTTCAGGTGCGGCGCGATATGCATGCGGCCGAAGGAGGTCGGTGCCGAGATCTTCAGCGTCCCGTGCATCTGCGCCGCGCGGCCGGAAATATAAAATTCGGCCTCTTCCAGCCCGGCCAGGATGCCGAGAACGCGGTCGTAGAAACCCTGGCCGGCCTCCGTCAGCGAGATCTGCCGCGTCGTGCGCTGCAAAAGCCGGGTGCCGAGCCGGTCCTCCAGCCGCTTGATGCGCTTGGAAACGACGGCGGGAGAAAAGCCGAGCATGCGCCCGGCAAGCGACATGCTTCCCGTCGAAACGACCTTGGCAAAGATTTCGAGATCGCCCAGATTGGTCATAAGCTTTTGTGACTTTTCCCCTTTTGGCATAAGTGCTTAGCATTTGCGCCCCTATTGGGAAAGTGCTAAGCCGATCTCACGGCGGCAGGCAAGATCTGACACCCGTTCCTGCCGTCGTCATCTTTCCGGGAGGCCAGGGAGAAGGCCATGTCCGACGCCATTCCGTTTCTTGCGCCCCGCGCCGATGTCCTGGCCCGGCGCTCTCAGATCGTCGCCGATCTCACCGATCTGCTGCCGCCGGAATGCCTGGTTCATGAGGCGCGCGAACTGGTGCCCTTCGAGACCGATGCCTTCGTATCCTATCGCCGCCTGCCGCTCGCCGTCGCCCTGCCGCGCACCACCGCCGAGGTTGCGGCCGTCATGCGTTATTGCCATCGCTACGGCGTTCCCGTCGTGCCGCGCGGCGCCGGCACCTCGCTTTCCGGCGGCGCCATTCCGCAGGAGGATGCCGTGGTGCTCGGCCTGTCGAAGATGAACCGCATCCTCGAGATCGATCTGCCGAACCGCGTCGCAGTGGTGCAGGCGGGCGTGACCAATCTCAGTATTTCCGACGCCGTCGCAGCCGACGGGTTTTTCTATGCGCCCGATCCGAGTTCGCAGCTTGCCTGCACCATCGGCGGCAATATCGGCATGAATTCCGGCGGCGCCCACTGTCTGAAATACGGGGTCACCACCAACAATCTGCTCGGCGTCAGGATGGTGCTGGTCGACGGCACGGTGATCGAGCTCGGCGGCAAGGCGCTCGATGCAGCCGGTTATGACCTGCTCGGTCTCGTCTGCGGCCATGAAGGCCAGCTCGGTATCGTCACCGAGGCGACGGTGCGGCTGATCGCCAAGCCGGAAGGCGCGCGCCCGGTGCTCTTCGGCTTCGAGAGTTCGGAAGAGGCCGGCGCCTGCGTCGCCGATGTCATTGCCGCCGGCATCATCCCCGTTGCGATCGAATTCATGGACAAGCCGGCGATCGAAATCTGCGAGGCCTTCGCCCATGCCGGCTATCCCCTCGATGTCGGCGCGCTGCTGATCGTCGAGGTCGAGGGATCGGAGGCTGAGATGGACGCGATGCTGAAGGACGTGGTCGACATCGCCCGCAACCACGGCGTCAAGACCGTGCGCGAATGCCAGTCGGCCACCGAAGCGGCGCTGATCTGGAAGGGCCGCAAATCCGCCTTCGGGGCCACCGGCCGCATCGCCGATTATATCTGCATGGACGGCACCGTGCCGCTCAGCCAGCTGTCGCACGTGCTGAAGAAAACCGCGGAAATCGTCGATCACTACGGCCTGCGGGTCGCCAATGTCTTCCATGCCGGTGACGGCAACATGCATCCGCTGATCCTCTTCAACGCCAACGATCCGCAGGATGCCGCCCGTGCCGAAGCCGCCGGCAACGATATCCTCAGGCTCTGCGTCGATGCCGGCGGCTGCCTGACCGGCGAGCATGGTGTCGGCATCGAAAAGCGTGACCTGATGCGGCACCAGTATTCGGAGGCCGATCTGGCCCAGCAGATGGCGGTGCGCGCCGCCTTCGATCCGGGCTGGCTGCTCAACCCGTCGAAGGTCTTTCCGCTGGAAGGGCGCCCCGCCGCATGATCGATCTGATGCCGACGAGCGAGGAACAGGCGGCGGCGATCGTCCGCGCACATCAGGAGATGAACCGGCCACTCGCGATCTGCGGCGGCGATACGCGCTCGGGTTTCGGCAATGCCGTCGCAGCCGAAGACCGGCTGCGATCGACCAGGCTTTCCGGCATCGTCGCCTACAATCCCGGCGAGATGGTCATGACAGCGCGTTCGGGTACGCCGCTTGCCGAGGTCGAGGCGGCGCTGTCCGAAAATAGCCAGATGCTTGCCTTCGAGCCGATGGATCATCGCCCCATTATGGCGAGGTCGGGCGAGCCGACCATCGGCGGCGTCTTTGCCGCCAATGTCTCCGGCCCGCGCCGCCTCATTGCGGGCGCTGCCCGCGACAGTTTGCTCGGTGTGCGCTTCGTCAACGGCAGCGGCGAGATCATCAAGGCCGGCGGTCGGGTGATGAAGAATGTCACCGGCCTCGATCTCGTCAAGCTGATCGCCGGTTCGCACGGCACGCTGGGTTTTCTGACCGAAGTCACCTTCCGCGTGCCGCCGCGCCCGAAGACGGAACGGACGGTGGTTCTCTCGGGCCTCAACGATGCCGAAGCGGCCAGCGCCATGGCGACGGCGATGGCGCTGCCGGTCGAAGTCTCGGGTGCGGCCCATCTGCCTTTGACGGTGACGTGGAAATTCCTCGCCGGCAAATTGCCCGAGGGCGAGGCGACAGTTCTGCGCATCGAGGGCTTGGCTGGCTCTGTCGACGTGCGCGTCGAAAAGCTTGCGGCGGCAATGTCCGCCTTGGCCACGGTCACGCAGCTGGATGAGAGGGAAAGCCAGAGGCTTTGGCGGGAAATCCGCGATGTGCTGCCTTATGCCGACGGCACGGGGCGGCCGGTCTGGCGCGTCTCGGTCGCCCCCGGCACCGGCCATCGGCTGGTCGCAGCGCTCCGTCTCGAAGCCGGCGTCGATGCCTTTTATGATTGGCAAGGCGGCCTCGTCTGGATGCGCATGGAAGCGGAGCCGGAGGCCGAACTGATCCGCCGCTTCGTCAAAGGGCTCGGCGGTGGTCATGCGACGCTGATCCGGGCGCCGGCGCAGGCGAGGGCGGCGACCGCCGCCTTTCACCCGGAGCCCGAGCCGGTGGCGATGTTGTCGCGGCGGGTGAAGGAGAAGTTCGATCCGGCGGGGATATTGAATCCGGGGAAGATGGGGTGGTGAAGATGCTTGTTGCCGACTGCCCACGCTTGATGGATTGCACGAGGGTGCCTCTTGCTCCCCCTTCGCCCCAACGGGGAGAAGGTGGCCCGAAGGGTCGGATGAGGGGGCCACACGGCATGCAGTCTGTTGTCTTCTCGCTTTTGTCCCGGGTGCGGCCCCCTCATCCGCCCTTCGGGCACCTTCTCCCCGCTGGGGCGAACGGGGCACGGGAGGCCGCGTAGATGCAGACCAACTTCACCCCCGCCCAGCTCCTCGACCCCCATGTCGCCGAATCCGAGCAGATCCTGCGCAAATGCGTCCATTGCGGCTTCTGCACCGCCACCTGTCCCACCTATGTGACGCTCGGCAACGAGCTCGACAGTCCGCGCGGCCGCATCTATCTGATCAAGGACATGCTGGAAAACGGCCGGCCCGCCGATGCCGAGGTCGTCACCCATATCGACCGCTGTCTCTCCTGCCTTGCCTGCGTCACAACCTGTCCCTCGGGTGTCGACTATATGCATCTGGTCGATCACGCCCGCGCCCATATCGAAAAGACCTACAGGCGCCCGCTGATGAACCGGCTGACGCGCGCGCTCCTGGCGGCCGTGCTGCCCTATCCCGGCCGTTTCCGCCTGGCGCTCCGTCTCGCCCGTCTTGGCCGCCCCTTCGCCGGCCTGATGCGCGGGGCGGCACTCAAACCCTTTGCCGCCATGCTGGCGCTGGCGCCGCGGCGCCTGCCGCCCGCCTCGGATCTTTCAAAACCCGGCAGCTACCGGCCCGAGACGGCGCGGCGCGGCCGAGTGGCGATCCTGACCGGCTGCGCCCAGCCGGTGCTTGATCCTGGCATCAACGCGGCGGCGATCCGGCTCCTGACGCGGCTCGGTATCGAGGTCGTGGCGCCGGAAGGCGAGGTCTGCTGCGGCTCGCTGGTCCACCACATGGGCCGCGCCGAACAGGCGCTCGAAAGCGCGCGGATCAACGTCAACATATGGACGCGCGAAATCGAGACGCAGGGGCTCGACGCGATCATCATCACCGCTTCGGGCTGCGGCACGACGATCAAGGATTACGGCCACATGCTGCGCCTCGACCCCGCCTATGCGGCAAAGGCGGCCAGGGTCTCGGCGCTGGCAAAGGATATCACCGAATATCTGGCAACGATCGAGCTGCCGGCCCATATGCCGAGGGGCATTACAGTCGCCTATCATTCCGCCTGTTCGATGCAGCACGGCCAGCGCATCACCCTTGCGCCGAAGCAATTGCTGAAAGCGGCGGGCTTTACGGTGCGCGATCCGGCCGAAGGTCATCTCTGCTGCGGCTCGGCCGGCACCTACAACATCATGCAGCCGGAGATCTCGGCGGCGCTGAAGGAGCGCAAGGTCAGGAATATCGAAGCGACCAAGGCCGATATCATCGCCACCGGCAATATCGGCTGCATAACCCAGATCGCCACCGGCACTGCTATTCCGATACTACATACGGTCGAGCTGCTCGATTGGGCCTATGGCGGCGCTATGCCGGAAAAATTAACAGGTTTGCCATTAGGCTGAAGGGAATGCAGCCGGCCCATTCGGGCCGCTCTCGGGAGGTCGGGCGATGTGGCGGGGAATGATTATACTTGCGGGACTACTCGCGGCGGCAGGCGCGGCCCATGCCGACAGCCGCTTATTCTGTTCCGCCGATGACGCGCAAGCGCGTTTTACCCTCGAAAGCGGTTTCGCAAGCGATGCCGGCCACAGGCTCAACCATTTCCGCGGCGCGCTTATTGTCAAGGATTCCGCGCAAGCGCCGGCCTTCGCAAAACGCGTGTTCGAATCGCAGCATCTGAGCAACCACTGGGCGCGCGATGGCGAGCTGCTCCTGGAAGTCTTTGATGGCGGCGGTGACGATACCGAAGGGGCAACGCTCGATCTGGTGGTGGTCGCTGGCGTGCGCGGCAAGCCTTCGGCAAATTTCGGCGGCACCTATTCCCTGACGATCGAGGGCGGCAGCAAACCTTACGCCGCCGAGGGCAAGGTCAGCTGCGGCACGAAATAGCGAGCGCCGCAGCCGAAATTCAATTCATTACCAGTGGAACGAGACGCCGACGTTGACGGCATTCGTGAAGATGTTGGTCTTCAGCCGGTCGCCGCTGTCGATCGGAACGTCGACGCGCGAATAGGTGCCCTTATATTCGACGAAGGTCGACCAGCGCTCGGTAACCTTGAAGTCGACGCCAGCCTGGGCCTGCAGCGTCACGCCGCCGAATTCATAAGCCCATGTCTTGCCTTCGGGGCGAATCACTTCGACATGCGGAATGTTCACGCCGATACCCGCGCCGAGATAGGGCGTCCAGCGGCGAGCCGGATCCTGGAAGCGATAGAGACCGTTCACAGTGAGCAGGTTCAGACCGTCGGTGAATTCGAAATGCGACCAGCCGGCCTTGGCGAGCGTGTCGTCGTCGGCATAAACCTTGTCATGGGTAAAATCGAGCGAGATACCCCAGTTCGGCTTGTTGAAATCCTCGAGCCACCAGGTGACGCGAGCGCCGTAATAGGGCGGCGCGCCGAAGGATTTGCCTTCCCAGCCGGCGGTGAAACTCGTGCCGTCGGAGACGTCGACGCCGCTGTGCGGCGCGGTCTGATAACCGCCGTAAATGGAAAATTCCAGGTCTTCCGCCGAGGCGGAAGCTGCCGAACAGAATGTGAAAAACGCGATGCCCGCAAGGAGGGAGGCGGAAGAACGCAGCGCATATGTCATTGAATAGCCCCGATATTGCAAATATGTCGACTCTTAGGCACCTCTGCCAGCTTTCCGCCGCAAAGTCCAAGAGAAATAAAAGGCGCTTCTAAAAAGCGCCTTCGTTTTTTAGCAGGTGTTGCTCAGCCGCCGAACATGGTGCGCAGCACGTCGATGCCCCTGTCCTCGAACGCCACCTTGCCCTGCTTGTTGCCGGGACCGATGACGATCACCTTGGTGCCAACGGCGGCGCGATCATAAAGATGCATCACGTCGGCGTTCATCATACGGATGCAGCCGGAGGACATGTTGAGGCCGATCGTCCAGGGCTGATTGGTGCCGTGGATGCGGAAGATGGTGTCGCGGCCGCCCTGATAGAGATACATGGCGCGGGCGCCGAGCGGATTGTCCTCGCCGCCTTCCTGGTAGGCGGGGATGATGTGACCCTTGGCGGCTTCGCGGCGGCGCATTTCGGCCGGCGGCGTCCATGCCGGCCATTCGGCCTTGCGGCCGATCTTGACGATACCCGACCAGCCGAAGCCGTCACGGCCGACGCCGATACCATAGCGGGTGGCGCGGTTGTTGCCTTCGACGAGATAGAGATATTTGTTGTTGGTATCGATGATGACGGTGCCGGCTGCTTCCGTCGTCACCAGGCGCACTTTCTTGCGCTTGAACTGCGGCTTCACATATTTCGGCATCTGCGCAACGCGCACGACCTGAGCCGGGCGCTGTGTGTTGTCGGAGCCGGCCGGCGCTGCAAAGGCGGACGTGGACATCAAGGACAGAACAAGTCCGGCCGCGGCCAGACCTGGCATCAATTTGATCATGATCGATTCCCCTCAAGCAAATTCGCCCGAAACTACATGAACTTCTGCCTGATTCAAGATCGGCCCGGCCGGATAAAGCAATTTCGGCAAAGGAAACCGCCTGTTCTTGCGGCTTCCAAGATAATGTATGTGCCGTTACATGACGATGACGCGGGTTCCGACGCTGACGCGGTCATAGAGATCGACGACATCTTCGTTGCGCAGCCGGATGCAACCGGAGGAGACGGCGCTGCCGATCGACCAGGGCGCATTGGTGCCGTGGATGCGGTAGAGCGTCGAGCCGAGATACATGGCGCGGGCGCCGAGCGGATTTTCCGGGCCGCCGTCCATGCGCGCCGGCAGGTAATGACCCTTGGCGGCTTCGCGGCTGATCATCTCGGAAGGCGGCGTCCAGTCCGGCCATTCCTGCTTGCGGGTGATTTTGTGGGCGCCGGCCCATTCGAAGCCGGGCTTGCCGACGCCGACGCCGTAGCGCCGCGCCTTGCCGCCCTCCATCACCAGATAGAGAAAGCGATTGTTGGTATCGATGACGATCGTGCCGGGCTTTTCCTGGGTGTCGTAGTCGACCATCTGCGGCAGGAATTGCGGCTCGATCGGATGGCGGACCGCCGGAACGCCGGGGTTGATCACCGAGACGGTCTGCGGTGCCGGCCGCGGCGCCTGGCGGATGACGCGGCGCTGGAAAAGGCCGCGCTGCCGCGGCTGGACGACCGGCCGCTGGTAGACCACGGGGCGAACCTTGCCACCGAGCTGGTTGATCCATGGTGCCGTCAGATCAGGGCTGAGCACGACAGGCGGGCGGGTGGCGTAGCGGTCGTCGGCAAGGGCGGCCGTGGAGAAGGTGCCGAAGAGGGCTGCGGCAAGAACAAGCTGTTTCATCATCGGACGAACTCTCTACAAATGGCCGAAAATGGTTTGGCGGGACAGGTCCGCCAGCAAGGACGCTGCCACCTGATCCGCCAGCGAATGGTAAAGATCGATTTCTGAAAAGCCGACCGATCGGATAAACTTTTCGTCAGGGTTACCGTTCGGTTTGGAAAGACGGTTTGCAAATGGTAAAGCCGGAATCATGACCGGAAAACGAAACGGACCCCGGCAGAATGAAGGATCATGAGCGAGACAGGCATCATCATCGGCGAGGACGGCAGGAGCCGTTGCCACTGGCACGCCAATCTGCCCGATTATCTCAAATATCATGACGAGGAATGGGGCCGCCCTGTTACCAACGACATCCGCCTCTTCGAAAAGATCTGTCTCGAAGGCTTCCAATCCGGCCTGTCCTGGCTGACCATCCTGCGCAAGCGGGAGAATTTCCGCGCCGCCTTTGCCGGCTTCGATTTCGACAAGGTGGCGCATTTCGGCGAAGCGGATGTCGATCGCTGCCTTGCCGATGCCGGCATCATCCGCCATCGCGGCAAGATCGTCTCGACCATCAACAATGCCAGGCGCGCCATCGCACTCCGGGACGAATTCGGCTCGCTCGCCCATTATTTCTGGGGTTACGAACCCGGCCACAACGAGCGGCCGGCCGTGGTCGATCGCGGCCATATCCTCGCCAATCCGACGACACCGACCTCGGTCATCATTTCGAAGGATCTGAAGAAGCGCGGCTGGACCTTTGTCGGCCCGACCACAGTTTATGCTTTCATGCAGGCGATGGGCCTCGTCAACGATCATCTGGAGGGCTGCTTTTGCCGGCCCGAGGTGGAGGCGATGCGCGCCGTCCTGGTTCGACCATGAAAGATCTGTCCGTGAAAACATCGATTGCTGCCCTCGCCCTGTTCTTCCTGCCGATCTCGGCCATGGCGCAGACGCCGCAGCTCGATCCCGGCGAGAAGCTGGAGAAGCTGCAATTCCCCGCTGTCACCATGCAGCTCAAGGGCTGGACGAAATTCGGCAACAGCCATGTCTACATGCTGCCGGTGCGCGCCGGCCAGCACGTCAAGATCAGCTTTGCCACCAAGAGCAAGTTCGCCTTCCTGGCGATTTTCGACCTGTCGAAGCCCGATGACGAGGCTTTCTTCGGCACCGACGAAGACGGCATGAATTTTCAGACGACGGCGAAGGAAAACACCACCTGGCTGCTGCGCCCCTATTATTCCAAGGTCTCGCCGCGCCGCGGCCTTGGCGCGCCCTTCAGCATCCTGATCGAACCGCTGACGGCCGCCCCGCCGCAGCCGAAACCGCCGGCCGAGCCGGAGCAGCCGTCGCTGTTTCCGAAGGCGCCGCCCAAGCCGCAATAGGGCAGGGCGGAACGGCCGGCATCGATCGGCCGCTCGGCCTATGCCAGCCGGTCGATCAGCTCGCGCAATTCGCCGAGATGGCCGATCTTGCGGAAGCGCGGCGCTTCCGTCGGTTCGTCCACATGTTCCAGCACCCAGGTGAGTTCGTGCGGCACGAAGACGCCGTAGCTGCCGGCCGCGATCGCCGGCACGATATCCGATTTCAGTGAATTACCGACCATCATCGCCCGCTCCGGTCCGTCACCGACCTTGGCGAAGATGCGGCGATAGGTGACGGCGGTCTTGTCGGAAACGATCTCGACCGCATCGAAGAAGTCGCCGAGGCCGGATTGGGCAAGCTTGCGCTCCTGGTCGAAAAGATCGCCCTTGGTGATCATGACGAGCAGATATTTGCCGGCAAGCGCCTCCAGCGTGTCGCGCGCATGCGGCATGGTCTCGACAGGATGGGACAGCAGGTCGCGGCCGGTATCGAGGATCTTGGCGATGACGCTCGAGGGAACCTTGCCCTCGGTGATCTCGATCGCCGTCTCGATCATCGACAGCGTAAAGCCCTTGATGCCGAAGCCGTAATGGCGAAGGTTGCGCTTCTCGGCCTCCAGCAGCCGCTCCGAAATCTTCGGCCCTTCGGCGAAATCGGCAAGAAGCTCGGTAAATTGCGCTTCCGTCAGTCGGTAATATTGTTCGTTCTGCCAAAGCGTGTCGTCGGCATCGAAGCCGATCGTTGTCAGTCCTCGCGTCGTCACATGCACACCTCTTGAACTATGGCCGGCAATCTATCGGCCGCCTGTGTCGAGACAAGGGCTGTGTCACGACGGGCTGCGTCGGGGCAAGGGCGTTCGCTGCTGGTGCGCAAGCTGTGGCGTTGAAAAGCGCCGCCGTCGCACTACATCGAATTGGCCTCACCCTGCAGCCAGCCGCGGCTGTGCCTGTCGCGCGCAGGCCAATAATCAAAAAATGAAGTTCTGAAGTTCGCAAGCCCCTCTTGCGGCAGACACAAAGGATTTTTTCGACCATGCGTTACAATCAACTCGGAAATACGGGACTTTTCGTCTCGGAAATCTGCCTGGGCACGATGACCTTCGGCGAGGCCCAACAGGGCAGCATGTGGGGCGCCATCGCCGATGTCGACCAGAATGCCGCCGACCGGATCGTCGAGCGCTCGCTGGCGTCAGGCGTCAATTTCATCGACACGGCCGACGTTTATTCATCCGGCGAATCCGAAAGGCTGCTCGGCCAGGCGCTGAAGAACCTCGACGTACCGCGCAAGGACGTCGTCATCGCCACCAAGGTCTATGGCGTCATGGGCGACAAGCCGAACGACCGCGGCGCCTCGCGGGGCCATATCATGGATTCCGTCGAGGCGAGCCTCAAGCGGCTGCAGACGGACCATATCGATCTCTACCAGATCCATGCGACCGATACGGTGACGCCGATCGAGGAGACGCTGCGTGCCCTCGATGATCTCGTTTCGCGTGGCCTTGTCCGCTATATCGGCGTCTCTAACTGGCAGGCTTGGCGTATTTCCAAGGCGCTAGGTCTCTCCGAACGGCGCGGCTTCGCCCGCTTCGAAACGGTGCAGGCCTATTATTCCATCGCCGGCCGCGATCTCGAACGCGACATCGTGCCGATGATACAGGAGGAAAAGCTCGGCCTGATGGTCTGGTCGCCGCTCGCCGGCGGTCTCTTGTCCGGTAAATATGGCCCCGGCGCGCCCGGCAACGGCGAGGGCCGCCGCGCCAGTTTCGATTTTCCGCCGGTCGACAGGGACAGGGCCTGGGCCTGCGTCGCCGCTATGCGCGAGATCGCCGAAAAGCATGGCGCCGGCGTCGCCACCGTCGCGCTCGCCTATATTCTCGCCAAGCCTTTCGTCACTACTGTCATCATCGGCGCCAAGCGTGTCGATCAGCTCGACCAGAACCTCGCCGCCGTCAGGCTGAAGCTCGACGACGAGGATATGAAGCGGCTCGACGAGGCGAGCGCCCTTGCCCCCGAATATCCGGGCTGGATGCTGTCGCGACAGGCCGCCGGCCGCCGCCCGGCTGACTTCGAGCCGAAGGGCTGAGCAAAATTGTTGCAGACGCCGGGTATCCCCGGCGTTCTCAGTTTGTTTGGAAACCTTGCTCCCTCCTCTTTCGTCATCCTTCGGCCTTGTGCCGAGGATCTGCTACCCCTGTTGCAGATGCTCGGGACAAGCCCCGAGCATGACGAAAGAGGAGTGGCCGACTTTATCAGCAGTCTGGGAACGCCAGCTCCGCGTTCCCCTTTCGCGAGCGATCGACTACTTGCCGCGGGCCTTCAACCAGGCATTCATTTCGGCGATCTCGGCCTCCTGCGCCTTGATCACGGCTTCGGCGAGCTTGCGGATTTCCGGATCCTTGCCGTATTGAAGCTCGATCTTCGCCATGTCGACCGCGCCCTGATGGTGCATGCCGCGGACGAAATCCACATCGGCGTCGCCGCTATATTCGATCATCATATCCTTATGCATCTTGGCATTCGCCTCAATGAAGGCGTGGCTTGCCGCGTCGTGACTGTCCATCGGCTTGCTCATATCCATTGGCTTGTCGCGGTCTGGTGTCTCACCATGCGGCAATGACCTTATGCTCGATCCTGTAATCCCGGCTCTCCTCGCCGAGCGGCGCGACCGGCCATGTCCAGGTGGCTTTCGCCGGCGGCGGCGAGACGCCGTGCAGCAGGTCGGCCTCCTCATGCGTCTTGCCGTTGCGGTCGATGACGGCATAGGCGATGTCGGTCACCAGGCAACTGCGGCAGGTAAGTCCCGAAAGCCCGGCCAGATGCGCTCCGATCAGCCTTTCCACCGTGTCGGCAGGCATTCCGGCGGCCTCGGCCTCGTAGCGCCGTTTCACGCCCCGGCCGATCTGCGACAGGAGATTGGCCGAAACCACGAAATCGAGATAGGGCACCGAGCGCAGGAAGCCGAGCGGTTCGGGCTCTCTGCCGGCGGCGAGCGCGTCATAGCCGGAAAGATCGCGCTCGATCAGCCGGATATTGCGATAGGCCTTGGCCGATAGCCGCACCGAGGCGAGGTGAACGAGGTCGACCAGAACGACGGTGTCGAAATCGCGGGCCAGTGCCTCGATCGGCACGTCGCGCAGCAGGCCGGAGCCGAGCACGACGGCGGTCCGCTTCTGCCTGAGATCGGCCGTCGCCGCACGGATCGCATTGCGGCTCATCTCTTCATGTTCGGCCCAGTCGCGAGCGCAACGCCCGGCCCGCGACCAGAGATTGACGGAATAGCGGATGAACTTTCGATGCGCCTTGCCGGTCAGCGGCCATGTCGCGGCATAGAGAAGCGCTTCAGCGATCATGATGCATATCCCGCGTTTCGGATGGATACCCTCGTTCAATCGATTCTGGCAGCGACATCAAGACCCCTGCGCCCTTGCCGCTCCCCGCCCGATCGGTTAGGACACCGCCACTGTCACAGTCAGCGGAATTCCCGGAAATGAACGACAAGCAGAAGAAACCGCAAAAGCTCAAGGCCCGCCTGCCGCGCGGCTTCGTCGACCGGGCGGCCGGCGATATCCGCGCCGTCAACGAGATGACGGCAAAGATCCGGGAAGTCTATGAGCATTATGGTTTCGACCCCGTGGAAACGCCGCTGTTCGAATATACCGATGCGCTCGGCAAGTTCCTGCCCGACAGCGACCGGCCGAACGAGGGCGTCTTCTCGCTGCAGGACGACGACGAGCAGTGGATGTCGCTGCGTTACGACCTGACGGCGCCGCTTGCCCGCCATGTCGCCGAGAATTTCAACGAGATCCAGCTTCCCTATCGCACCTATCGCGCCGGCTACGTCTTCCGCAACGAGAAGCCAGGCCCCGGCCGCTTCCGCCAGTTCATGCAGTTTGATGCCGATACCGTCGGCGCGCCGGGCGTTCAGGCCGATGCCGAAATGTGCATGATGATGGCCGATACGCTTGAAGCCCTCGGCATCAAGCGCGGCGACTACGTCATCCGCGTCAACAACCGCAAGGTCTTGGACGGCGTGCTCGAGGCGATCGGCCTCGGCGGCGACGACAAAGCGGGCCAGCGGCTGAACGTGCTGCGCGCCATCGACAAGCTCGACAAGTTCGGCCCGCAAGGTGTGGCCCTGCTGCTCGGCCCCGGCCGCAAGGATGAATCCGGCGACTTCACCAAGGGCGCCGGCCTCGACCAGGCGCAGATCGACAAGGTGCTGTTCTTCGTCGGCATCAAGGACTATGCCGAAAGCGCCGCGCGCCTCGCCGATCTCGTTGCCGGAACGTCGAAGGGCGGCGAAGGCGTTGAAGAACTGAATTTCATCGGCGCGCTGGTTAAGAGCGCCGGCTATCAGTCCGACCGCATCAAGATCGATCCCTCGGTCGTGCGCGGCCTCGAATATTATACCGGCCCGGTCTATGAGGCCGAGCTGAGCTTCGACGTCACCAACGAGAAGGGCGAGAAGGTCGTCTTCGGTTCGGTCGGCGGCGGCGGCCGTTATGACGGCCTGGTCTCGCGTTTCATGGGCCAGCCGGTTCCGGCGACGGGCTTTTCGATCGGCGTCTCCAGGCTGATGACGGCGCTGAAGAACCTCGGCAAGCTCGGCGCCAGCGAAGTGATCGAGCCGGTGCTGGTGACCGTCATGGACGGGGATGTCGAGGCGATGGGCCGCTATCAGAAGATGACCCAGAAACTGCGCGCCGCCGGCATCCGCGCCGAGATGTTTCAGGGCAACTGGAAGAAATTCGGCAACCAGCTGAAATACGCCGATCGCCGCGGCTGCCCCGTCGCCATCATCCAGGGCGGCGACGAACGCGCAACCGGGGTCGTCCAGATCAAGGATCTGATCGAGGGCAAACGGCTTTCCGGCGAGATCGAGGACAATGCCAGCTGGCGCGAAGCCCGCGTGGCGCAGGAAACGGTCCTGGAGGCCGACCTCGTCGCCAAGGTGAGGGAGATTCTTGCGGCGCAGGCGGAAGATCGGAAGAGGGCGGGCGATGCGCAATAAACCCTTCCCCAACCCCTCCCCACAGGGGGGAGGGGCTTCAAGTGGCGCCCCTGTGCCCAGCTCGAGGTTCGCTTCGCCGACGCCGCTCTCGATTTATATCGACGCTGGCCGCCGGTTAGTCCCTCCCCCTTGTGGGGAGGGGTTGGGGAGGGGACTTTTCCCAGGAGCTACACCATGCCCCTGATCAACCTCCCCGAATTCTCCGCCGAGCTGCTTGCCGAGTTCGACGCCCGCAAGGCCGAGCGCGTCGATACGCCTGTCATTCAGCCGGCCGAGCCTTTCCTCGATATCGCCGGCGAGGATCTGCGCCGCCGCATCTTCATGACCGAGAGTGAGACCGGCGCCAGCCTTTGCCTGC
This sequence comes from Rhizobium croatiense, assembly GCF_019793465.1. GTDB lineage: Bacteria > Pseudomonadota > Alphaproteobacteria > Rhizobiales > Rhizobiaceae > Rhizobium > Rhizobium croatiense. The sequence continues at coordinate 278,276 of NZ_JAILYJ010000003.1, forward strand.
GTCCCGAATTCACCATCCCCGTCTGTCTGCGCCACATCGAGACGGCGACCGGCACGCCGAAGCGTTACGCCTATCTCGGCGAGGTCTTCCGCCAGCGCCGCGACGGCGCCAATGAATTCTACCAGGCCGGCATCGAGGATCTCGGCGATATCAACATACCGAGCGCTGACGCCCGCGCCATCGGCGATGCCACCGGCATTCTTGCCCGCCTGCTGCCGGGCCGGCGCCTGTCGGTGACATTAGGCGACCAGGCGGTATTCGAGGCGGTCGTTCAGGCGCTCGGCCTGCCGCTCGGCTGGCAGAAGCGGCTGATCCATGCCTTCGGCAACATGACGCAGCTGGAAGCGCTGCTGGGCGGTCTCGTCAGCCCGCAATTCGTCACCGGCCTCGACGACGATATCGCAAGGCTTGTCGCATCAGGCGACGAGCAGGCGCTGGTCGCCCATCTCGAGCAGGAAATGCAGGCGACGGGCTATTCGACCAAAGACAGCCGCTCGCCGCTGGAGATTGCCCGGCGGCTCAAGGAAAAGCTCATTCTGTCGGAGACGCGCCTCGACGATGCTGCCTTCCATGTGCTGGAAGAGTTTTTGTCGCTCGACGTCCCGCTCGTCAATGCTTCCGCGGCGCTGGCCGGCTTTGCCGATGCCGCCGGCTTGAAGCTTGGCAATGCACTGTCCCGTTTCAACGGTCGCGTCGGCGCCCTTGCGGATGCCGGCGTCGATCTGTCCTGCCTGGATTATCGCGCCGCCTTCGGACGGCCGCTCGATTACTACACCGGTCTCGTCTTCGAGGTGACGGTTGAAGGCTCGAGCGCAGTTCTGGCGGGCGGCGGCCGCTTCGATAAGCTCCTGACCTTCCTCGGCGCGACGGACCGCATTCCGGCCGTCGGCTTCTCCTTCTGGCTCGACCGCATCGAAACCGAAAGGGCAGCCGCATGACCATTACCATCGCGCTTCCCTCCAAGGGCCGGATGAAGGACGACGCTTCGGCGATCTTCGAACGTGCCGGCATGACGATTACGGCCGTCGGCAACGACCGCTCCTACCGCGGCCGGGTCGAGGGCTGGGACGATGTGGAGGTCGCCTTCCTCTCGGCCTCCGAAATCTCCCGCGAGCTTGGCAACGGCACCGTCGATTTCGGCGTCACCGGCGAGGACCTGATGCGGGAAGGTTTTGCCGAGGTCGACAAACGCGTCGAGTTCTGCGCCCGCCTCGGCTTCGGCCATGCCGATGTCGTCGTCGCGGTGCCGGAGATCTGGCTGGATGTCGAGACCATGGCCGATCTCGGCGACGTCGCCGCCGATTTCCGCGCCCGCCACGGCCGTCGCCTTGCCATCGCCACCAAATATTGGCGCCTGACCCAGCAGTTCTTTTCGAGCCAGCACGGCATCCAGCTTTATCGCATCGTCGAGAGCCTCGGCGCCACCGAGGGCGCTCCGGCCGCCGGCTCGGCCGATATCATCGTCGATATCACCTCCACCGGCTCGACCCTGCGCGCCAACCATCTGAAGGTGCTTCAGGACGGCGTCATCCTGCATTCGCAGGCCTGCCTTGTGCGCGCCCGCAAGGAAAGCCATGCCGACGAACCAGTCGTGCAGGCGATTATCGAAGCGGTGCGCGCCGCCCTCTGATCTCCGCCAGCAATGCACAAGAAAACCCGCCGTCAATTCAATGACGGCGGGTTCTGCATGTCTGGGAGGATGTCTGCTGGATCAGGCAGCCGCATAGGCGCCGCGGCGGGCGTCAATCGAATAGGCACCGGCACCGACGGTTGCGAGCAATATATACGCACCGGCAAGCGTGATGTTCTTCATGACCATGATCTGGTTGAGAATATTCACGAGTTCCGCGCCACTTGCGTAGGGCAGATGGAAGGCAACGGCCGTGAAGACACAGAAGACTGCGAGCAGCCAGCCGGCAATGCGGACCTGGAAGCCTGTGAGAACCGCAAGGCCGGCGAGCAGTTCGAAAAGGCCTGCGACATAGGCCAGCAGAGTTGCTGCCGGCAGGCCGGCACCGGCGATCATGCCCGCAGTACCGGCAGGATCGGTTAGCTTCATGAAGCCGGAAAGGACGAACATGAAAGACAGAAGAATGCGGGCAATCAGGATAAAGGCGTTCGACATGGATGTTGCTCCGTTGAATGGCTCTGGAGATCTTGGTGCCCCCGGGCACGCTGTGGATCTCTGATATCCCTATCTCGCCTATTTCCTTCGTTATGCAAAGGTAGACGGAAGGGGACACTTCGTTCAATAATATGAAACGATGCCTCGCTTGCTTTTCCAGAGCCTCGTCTCCTATGGTCGGCCCCCACATGGAGACTCCGATGGCAGATCTGTCCGCATTTCCGATCACGACCCGCTGGCCGGCGCAAAACCCCGACATTATCCAGCTCTATTCGCTGCAGACGCCGAACGGCGTGAAGGTATCCGTCGCCCTCGAAGAGCTCGGTCTCGACTATGAGCCGCATTATATTTCCTTCGACGCCAACGAACAGAAGTCACCGGAATTTGAATCTCTCAATCCGAACGGCCGCATTCCGGCGATCATCGATCCGAACGGGCCGGGCGGCAAGCCGATCGGCCTTTTCGAATCCGGCGCCATCCTGCTCTATCTCGCGGAGAAGACCGGCAAGCTCATCCCCGCGGATGCCGTCGGCCGCTACGAATGCATTCAGTGGGTGTTTTTCCAGATGGCCGGCATCGGCCCGATGTTCGGCCAGTTCGGCCATTTCTACAAATTCGCCGCCGACAAGGTCGCCAATAATTCCTATCCGGTGGAACGCTATCGCGACGAATCCAAACGGTTGCTCGGCGTGCTCGAAGGCCGGCTGAAGGGGCGGCAGTGGATCATGGGCGATCAGTATACGATCGCCGACATCACCACCTTCACCTGGGTCCGCGGCGCCGATATCTTCTATGGCGGCCGCGAGGTCCTCGACTATGCGAGTTTCCCGGCCGTTTCCGATTGGCTGGAACGCTGCATCGCCCGTCCGGCCAGCGCCAGGGGCCTCAATATTCCGGTCAAGCCGGAGTAGCTGACGGTTCCGGAAAGCGCAGAGGCCGCTCTCGGGAGCGGCCTCAAACTATATGCCAACGCGGCTTCCCCCCGCCAACGTCATCTTCGGCCTTGTGCCGAGGATCTGCTGCCCTATCGGCCCGAGGCAGATACTCGGGACAAGCCCGAGTATGACGAAAGAGAAGTTGGCCGGCTTTTTCAGCAGTCTGACCACTTTCAGCGGAGACCGTTATTTCGCCCGCCGGCCTCTATTGCCGGTTGGTGATCTGCCTTGCGCCTTCAAGCTTGAAGCGCGGAAAGACGAAGACGCCGGCCAGGCTGCCGCTGTATTTCTCCTCGAGCCCGTTTGACTCGCCCATGCAGAACAGCGGCTGGCGCAAGCCGTTTGGCATGATGATCGTCGTCGAAAAGCAGAAGGAGGAGCAATGTGTTGCCGCCTGTTCGAACAGTTCCAGCACATGACTGCGATCTCCGGAATCATAGCATCGTATCAGGTTGAGCAGTCCGCATTCCTCTGCAGAGAGGCCGTGCAACATGGCGCTCCACTTGCCGAGACGGAGCACGCCGCTCGACAGATCCCCGGTCCAGCTTTCGGAAACGGAAAACTGCGCCAGCATCTCGTGCAGTTGATTGTTGTCGTTCATCGAGCCGGGCAGCAACGGCACGGCTGCATTGGCTTTGGCAATCTTGAACACGGGCGTTCCCTCGTTCGCATGCGGCTCCTCCGCCGCAGGCTCGGCAAACACTAGACACAGGCTTAGGCAGCAGCGGGCATAATGCCCGCGCCCATACCGGCGATCATTGCCAGCGGCCATCCGAGCCTCCGAACCGGAGCCCTTCGAAACCGACTATTCTGGCATCGCCTTCCCGCGCTCGTCTGACAGCGAAAATGATCGCCGGGCGCGCTTCAATTGCAGCGCGGATTTATAGGGGCTTTTGCACAAACGGCAACGGCTTTTTAAGGGGCGTTCGCATCGAGATCCTTTGCCGAAGATGTCGGATCTGCGCGCTGTTGGCGAGAATGGAGGCCAATTTTCAGCGCTTTTCCCCCGTTTCACCCCACTTGGCGGGAGATATATCGCAGCAAGACGACGATCTCCCGCAGGTTGCGTGGAGAGAAAAACAAGCAGGGGCGCAAGCCTCGGGAAAGCTTGGCCCGCCGGCAAATGCGATGCACGGCACAAAATCGCGCGCAACGGATCGAATCGTTTCGAGCAAGCTCGCGGCAAAGAAAAAGGGCGACCCGAGGGCCGCCCTTCCTGTTCCGGATGCCGGAATGAGTGCAGGCTTTCGCCTATCACATCATATCCATGCCACCCATTCCGCCCATGCCGCCCGGCATTGCCGGAGCGTCCTTCTTCGGCAGCTCGGCGATCATGGCTTCGGTGGTGATCAGCAGCGATGCGACGGAAGCGGCATCCTGCAGGGCGGTGCGAACGACCTTGACCGGGTCGATGATGCCCATGCCGATCATGTCGCCATATTCGCCGGTCTGGGCGTTGTAACCCCAGTTGTCCTGATCCTTGTCGAGGATCTTGCCGACAACGATCGAGGCTTCGTCGCCTGCGTTCTCAGCGATCTGGCGGGCCGGAGCCTGCAGCGCGCGGCGAACGATGTTGACGCCGGCTTCCTGGTCGTCGTTGATACCCTTGGAGGTGATCTTGACGGAGGAGCGCAGCAGGGCAACGCCGCCGCCCGGTACGATGCCTTCCTGAACGGCAGCGCGCGTCGCGTTGAGGGCGTCGTCGATGCGGTCCTTCTTTTCCTTGACTTCGACTTCCGTCGAGCCGCCGACGCGGATGACGGCAACGCCGCCGGCGAGCTTGGCAAGGCGTTCCTGCAGCTTCTCGCGGTCGTAATCGGAGGTGGTTTCTTCGATCTGGGCCTTGATCTGGGCAACACGGCCTTCGATGTCGGACTTGGCGCCCGAACCGTCGACGATCGTGGTGTTTTCCTTGGAGATCGAAACCTTCTTGGCACGGCCGAGCATGTCGAGCGTGACGCTCTCGAGCTTGATGCCGAGGTCTTCGGAGATCACGGTGCCGCCGGTCAGGATGGCGATGTCTTCGAGCATGGCCTTGCGGCGGTCGCCGAAGCCAGGAGCCTTGACGGCAGCGATCTTCAGGCCGCCGCGCAGCTTGTTGACGACGAGCGTAGCAAGAGCTTCGCCTTCGACGTCTTCAGCGATGATCAGGAGCGGCTTGCCGGTCTGGACGACAGCTTCGAGAACCGGGAGCATCGACTGCAGGTTCGAGAGCTTCTTCTCGTGAAGGAGAATGAAGACGTCTTCGAGGTCGGCGATCATCTTTTCCGGGTTGGTCACGAAGTAGGGGCTGAGGTAGCCGCGGTCGAACTGCATGCCTTCGACGACTTCGAGTTCGGTCTCGGCGGTCTTGGCTTCTTCAACCGTGATGACGCCTTCGTTGCCGACCTTCTGCATGGCTTCGGCAATGTCGAGACCAACCTGGCGCTCGCCGTTTGCAGAGATCGTGCCGACCTGTGCGACTTCTTCCGAGGTGTTGATCTTCTTGGCCTTGGCCTGGAGATCCTTGACGACTTCGGCGACGGCGAGATCGATGCCGCGCTTCAGGTCCATCGGGTTCATGCCGGCGGCAACAGCCTTGGCGCCTTCGCGAACGATCGCCTGGGCAAGAACGGTTGCAGTCGTCGTGCCGTCGCCGGCGATGTCGTTGGTCTTCGAAGCAACTTCGCGGACCATCTGGGCGCCCATGTTTTCGAACTTGTCTTCGAGTTCGATTTCCTTGGCGACCGAAACGCCGTCCTTGGTGATGCGCGGCGCGCCGAAGGACTTGTCGATGATGACGTTACGACCCTTCGGGCCGAGCGTGACCTTGACTGCATCGGCGAGAATGTCGACGCCGCGCAGCATCTTTTCGCGCGCGGTGCGGCCAAACTTGATTTCTTTAGCTGCCATGTTTGTGACTCCTGAATTCGATTTGTTCGGGCAAAAGCCCGTCAGTCATTTCGGGAAAGCGGATCGGCCAATCAGCCGATGATGCCCATGATGTCGGCTTCCTTCATGATCAGAAGGTCTTCGCCGTTGATCTTGACTTCGGTGCCGGACCACTTGCCGAACAGTACGCGGTCGCCAGCCTTGACGTCGAGTGCGACGACCTTGCCGGACTCGTCACGAGCGCCGGAACCGACGGCGACGATTTCGCCTTCCTGCGGCTTTTCCTTGGCGGTGTCGGGAATGATGATCCCGCCCTTGGTCTTCTCTTCGGACTCGACGCGACGAACGACGACGCGGTCGTGAAGCGGACGGAAATTGGTGCTTGCCATTGTCTAATCCCTCGATCGAATGACATTCGCGGGCCGGAGCGGCCCACATGGATAGGTGTTAGCACTCCCTTGCGGTGAGTGCTAGCGACGTGCATTTAGGGATGGCTCCGAAAGGAGTCAATGAGAGCAATCACGAATTTTTGTGCCGGAATTGTGAAGAGACCGGAGAAATGCCGGAGATTTCCGCCGAACCCTCTGCCGCGGCCGAGCCCTGCCGATCACGCGCCGGATTGTCGCGACAGGGCTTTGCGGTGGCCGATAGCGAAGAAAATGCCTTGCCATCGTCCTGCGCCTTTGCAATGTCACCGGTGACTGCAGCAACTCGGGATATTGGAATGGCCAAGCGGATAGAAACCTTCTCTGAGATCACCGATCGCTATGATGTGGTGCTCTGTGATGTCTGGGGCGTCGTTCACAATGGCGTCGATCCGTTCCCCAAGGCTGCCGCTGCCCTTCAGGCCGCCCGCGAGAGCGGCCTCGCCGTCGTCCTCATTACCAACTCGCCGCGGCTTTCGTGGCAGGTCGTCGAGCAGCTGCGTCATATCGGCGTGCCCGACAGCGCCTATGACAGGATCGTCACCTCGGGCGACGTCACGCGCGGGTTGATTTCCGAGGGGCCGAAGACGGTCTTTCTGCTCGGCCCCGAGCGCGACAAGGCGCTGCTTGAAGGCATCGGCGTCGAGCGGGTGCCGGCCGGCGAAGCGCAATCGCTCGTCTGCACCGGCTTTTTCGACGATGAGACCGAGAAGCCGGAAGATTACACCGACATGCTGCTGGATTTTCAGGCACGCGAGGTGCCGATGATCTGCGCCAATCCCGACCTCGTCGTCGAGCGCGGCCATCGCATCATTCCCTGCGCCGGCGCCATGGCCGCCTACTACGAGCAGCTCGGCGGCAAAACCCGCATCGCCGGCAAACCGCACCGGCCGATTTACGAGGCGACGCTGGCCGCTGCCCGCGAACTTCGCGGTGATGTCCCCGCCGAGCGCGTGCTGGCGATCGGCGACGGCATGCCGACCGATGTCCGCGGCGCCTTGAATTTTGGCCTCGACCTTCTCTACATCAGCGGCGGGATACACGCCAAGGAATACACCTTGAACGGCCAAACCGACGAGGCAATCCTCAACGCCTATCTCGAACGGGAAAACGCCGCGCCGAAGTGGTGGATGCCGCGCCTTGCATAAAGAGAAGCCAGCCGATGACCGTCTTCCACCGCAATGAAACCCGCGATCCCTTGCCCGCCCATCTCAAGGGCGGGGTGATCGCCATCGGCAATTTCGACGGTGTGCATCGCGGTCATCAATCGGTGCTGAACCGCGCGCTTGAGATCGCAAGGGCGCGCGGCATCCCCGCCTTAGTGCTGACCTTCGAGCCGCATCCGCGCACGGTCTTCCGGCCGCAGACGCCGGTGTTTCGCCTGACACCCGCGCCGCTCAAGGCCCGCATCCTGGAGACGCTGGGGTTCAACGCCGTCATCGAATATCCTTTCGATTACGAATTCTCGCAGCGCTCCGCCGATGACTTCATCCATTCGATCCTGAAGGATTGGCTCGGCGCCTCCGAAGTCGTCACCGGCTTCGATTTCCATTTCGGCCGAGGCCGCGAAGGCGGTCCGGCCTTCCTGATGAATGCCGGCCAGACCTACGGCTTCGGCGTCACCCTGATCGATGCCTTCCGCGACGAAAACGCCGATGTCGTCTCGTCGAGCCATATCCGCATGCTGTTGAAGGAGGGCGATGTCAGCGAAGTGGCCGGCATGCTGGGTTACCGCTATACGGTGGAAGCCGAGGTGATCGACGGCGAAAAACTCGGCCGGCAGCTTGGTTTTCCCACCGCCAACATGCGCCTGCCGCCGGAGGCCGAGCTTGCCGCCGGCATCTACGCCGTCCGCTTCCGCCGCCAGGACGGAACGCTCCACGATGCGGTCGCAAGCTACGGCCGCCGCCCGACGGTGACGGAAAACGGCGCGCCGCTGCTCGAAACCTATGTCTTCGATTTCAGCGGCGATCTCTACGGCCAGCTCTGCGCCGTCTCCTTCTTCGGCTATATTAGACCTGAGCTGAAATTCGACGGTCTCGATCCGCTCGTCGCCCAGATCAAGCGCGACGAGGAGGAGGCGCGGGCGCTGCTGGCGGGTGTCAAGCCGCTCGGCGAACTCGACCGGAAGCTTTGCTTTTCCTGAGGTCGTGGTCAGCGCGGCGTCTTTCGTGCGCAAAAACCTCGGCGCCCCGGCGATCGCATCGCAGAATTCTTCTCTTCCTTTTCCGCCGAAAAACGCCTATGAACCGGCCCGATGAGAAAATTTCGGCTGGCGATCACGATGCGAATTATCGGCCCGGCCTTCCGCGCGCGCTAAGCGGCCGGGAGGTCCGGGTTTTCGGCGCTTGGATACGAGCGCTTCCGTCACCAGCTTTTTCATACCCGTTGCGCCCCTTTCTGGGCCGCCAGAAACGATTGTCCCAATATGACCGACACAGCCGAAAAGATCGATTACTCGAAGACCCTCTATCTGCCCGAAACCGATTTCCCGATGCGCGCCGGCCTGCCGCAGAAGGAGCCGGAGCTCGTCAAGCGCTGGCAGGAGATGGATCTCTACAAGAAATTGCGCGCCTCTGCCGCCGGCCGCGAGAAATTCGTCCTGCATGACGGCCCGCCCTATGCCAACGGCAACATCCATATCGGCCACGCGCTGAACAAGATCCTCAAGGACGTCATCAACCGTTCGTTCCAGATGCGCGGTTATGACGCCAACTACGTGCCCGGCTGGGATTGCCACGGCCTGCCGATCGAATGGAAGATCGAGGAGGAGAACTACCGCGCCAAGGGCAAGGCCAAGCCGGATCTCAAGGAGCCGGCGGCGATGATCGAGTTCCGCCGCGAGTGCCGCGCCTATGCCGAAAAATGGATCAAGGTTCAGGGCGACGAGTTCCAGCGTCTCGGCATCGTCGGTGATTTCGACAACCCGTATCTGACGATGAATTTTCACGCGGAGAGCCGCATCGCCGGCGAGCTGTTGAAGATCGCCTCAAGCGGCCAGCTCTATCGCGGCTCCAAGCCGATCATGTGGTCGGTGGTCGAGCGCACCGCGCTCGCCGAAGCCGAAGTCGAGTACCACGACTACGAGAGCGACACGATCTGGGTGAAGTTCCCGGTCGGCAAAGGTCCCGACGGCGTCAAGGATGCCTCCGTCGTCATCTGGACCACCACGCCCTGGACGATCCCCGGCAACCGGGCGATCGCCTATTCCTCGCGCGTTGCCTACGGTCTTTACGAAGTCACGGCTGCCGAAAATGATTTTGGCCCGCGCCCGGGCGAGAAGCTGATCTTTGCCGATAAGCTGGCCGAGGAATCCTTTGCCAAGGCGAGGCTGCAGTACAAGCGTCTTGCCGACGTTGCGGCTGCCGATCTCGCCGGCCTCACCTGCGCGCACCCGCTCAAGGGTCTCGGCGGCGGCTATGCATTTGCCGTGCCGCTGCTCGAAGGCGACCATGTCACTGATGACGCCGGCACGGGCTTCGTTCATACTGCGCCCAGCCACGGCCGCGAAGACTTCGACGTCTGGATGGCGCATGCCCGCGAGATCGAGGCGCGCGGCATCGACACCAAGATCCCGTTCCCGGTCGACGATGGCGGCTTTTACACATCGGATGCCCCCGGCCTCGAAGGTGCGCGCGTCATCGACGACAACGGCAAGAAGGGCGATGCCAACGACCGCGTCATCAAGGCGCTGATCGAATGCACTGCGCTCTTTGCCCGCGGCCGCCTGAAGCACCAGTATCCGCATTCCTGGCGCTCCAAGAAGCCGGTCATATTCCGCAACACGCCGCAGTGGTTCGTCTATATGGACAAGACGCTGCCGGATGGAACGACGCTGCGCAGCCGTGCGCTCACCGCGATCGACGACACCCGCTTCGTGCCGGCTGCCGGCCAGAACCGCCTGCGCGCCATGATCGAGCAGCGCCCGGACTGGGTGCTTTCCCGTCAGCGCGCCTGGGGCGTGCCGATCTGCGTCTTCGTCGATGAGCACGGCGCCGTGCTGCAGGACGAGGCCGTCAACCGGCGCATCCTCGATGCCTTCGACGCCGAAGGTGCCGACGCCTGGTTTGCAGAAGGCGCCAAGGAGCGCTTCCTCGGCAATGAGCATGACCCGGCCAAGTGGTCGCAGGTCATGGATATCCTCGACGTCTGGTTCGATTCGGGTTCGACGCACACCTTCACGCTGGAGGACCGCCCGGACCTGAAGTGGCCGGCCGATCTCTATCTCGAGGGCTCCGACCAGCACCGCGGCTGGTTTCATTCCTCGCTCCTGGAATCGGCTGCCACCCGCGGCCGCGCGCCTTACGACGCCGTCCTAACCCATGGCTTCACCATGGACGAGAAGGGCGAGAAGATGTCGAAGTCGAAGGGCAACGTCACCGCACCGCAGGAGGTGATGAAGGATGCCGGCGCCGATATCCTGCGCCTCTGGGTGATGACCTCGGACTATGCCGACGACCTGCGCGTCGGCAAGACGATCATCCAGACCAATGTCGATGCCTATCGCAAGCTGCGCAACACCATCCGCTGGATGCTCGGCACGCTGGCGCATGACACGGGCGAGGAGATCGCGCTTGCCGACCTGCCGGAGCTGGAGCAGCTGATGCTGCATCGGCTTGCCGAGCTCGATCAGCTGGTGCGCGAAAACTACGACGCGTTCGATTTCAAGAAGATCGCCCGCGCGTTGATCGATTTCGCCAATGTCGAGCTTTCGGCCTTCTATTTCGATGTCCGCAAGGATGCGCTCTATTGCGACGCGCCGTCGAGCCTGCGCCGGCGCGCCAGCCTGCACGTCATCCGCCAGATCTTCGATTGTATGGTGACCTGGCTTGCCCCGATGCTGCCCTTCACCACCGAGGAGGCCTGGCTGTCGCGCAATCCGTCCGCCGTTTCCGTGCATCTGGAGCAGTTCGCCCCTGTTGCAAAGGAATGGCGCAACGATGCCCTGGCCGAGAAGTGGAAGAAAATCCGCGCCGTGCGTTCGGTGGTAACCGGCGCGCTGGAAATCGAGCGCAAGGACAAGCGCATCGGCTCTTCGCTGGAAGCGGCGCCCGTCGTCCATATCGCCGATGCCGAGCTTCGCAAGGCACTCGAGGGTCAGGACTTCAGTGAAGTCTGCATCACCTCGGGCATCACCATCAAGGCGGACGCCGGTCCGGCGGAAGCCTTCCGCCTGGCCGAAGTGCCTGATGTCGCCGTCGTGCCGAAGCTCGCCGAGGGTGTCAAATGCGCGCGTTCCTGGCGCATCACCAGCGATGTCGGCTCCGATCCTGATTATCCCGACGTCTCGGCGCGCGACGCTGCGGCGTTGCGCGAACTCGGCATCCGCGCCTGAAGATATTTGCCGGGTGAATTGCCTTTATGGCGTTCATCCGGTAAAAGCTGCCTGAAAATGGCCGGATTTTTGCGTCAGGGGGACGGTTGTCCGGTTGGGCAACGATTGCACCGGTGGCTGGAAGGGTTTTCATGTTCGCAACGCATTGGTTCCGTATGGGCGCCTGCCTGTCTGTTGTAGTGGCGGGATGCTCCCTGGTCTCCAGCTGCGCCAGCAGCCCGACCTACGGCACCGACAAGACCGCCATGGAGCAGCTGACCGACGACCTCGGCCAGTCCGTGTCGCTGACCGGGCCTGATCCGAAGAACAAGGGCGTCAAGTACACGCCGCGCCCGACGCTGGTGCTGCCGGCTGAGGGGCAGAGGGAGACCCTCGTTCAACCGCAGCAGACGGTTGCCAACAAGGACAATCCGCAATGGCTTGAATCGCCGGAGGAAACCCGCGCCCGCCTCGTTTCCGAGGCCGACGCGAACTCCGACAATCCGAACTACCGCTCGCCGCTCGCCAGCTCCGCCATCGAAGGCGGCCGGCGCACAACGGAAGCCCAGACCCAGGCCTATCGCGAGGCCCGCGCCCTGCAGAAGGGCTCCTACGTCGATCAGCGCCGCTATATTTCCGACCCGCCGCCCGGTTACCGCACCGTCGACGACCCGGCAAAGCTCGAAGATGTCGGCGAGCCCGAGCTCAAGAAGCAGAAGAAGCGCAAAAAGGAAGCGGCGATCGCCAACAGCGGCAAGCAGTGGTGGAACTTCCTGCAATAGCAGTTTGTCCCAGGGCGTAGGACTGTTTGTCCGGCTGGTACGCGTTCATGCGACTGCCCCGGAGATCGTCGATAGCGGCCCCTCATCCGCCTGCCGCCACCTTCTCCCCGTAAACGGGGCGAAGGGAATATGCCGCAACCTCTCCGTCCCCCATTAACCCCTCGCAGGGCACGTCCCCTAGCCCCGCAAGCGGGGGTCCGCAGGACGGGTCGAGACCAGTGGCTCGACCCCGGTAAGGGTTAGGGTGAGGGCAGCCATTCGCACCAACCGCACTCGCGGCACGCGGCTGAAGATGACCGCATCGCGCCCTGGAGCCTACGGCGTCTCTCTCTTTTGCGAAAAGAACGTCCGTAAAATCTCGGCCGACTGAACCTCGTTGAGGCCGGAATAGACTTCCGGGGCGTGGTGGCAGGTCGGCTGCGCATAGAATCGCACGCCATTGTCGACCGCGCCGCCCTTCGGGTCCTCGGCGCCGTAGTAGAGCCTGCGGACACGCGCAAACGAGATGGCTGCCGCGCACATGGTGCAAGGCTCCAGCGTCACATAGAGATCGGCGCCGGCAAGGCGCTCTTGTCCGAGCGCTTCGCAGGCGAGCCGGATCGCGGCGATTTCGGCATGGGCGGTCACATCATTGCGCTCGCGCGTGCGGTTTCCCGAGCGTGAAACGGCAATATCGTCGATGACGACCACCGCGCCGATAGGCACTTCGCCGCGTTCGCCGGCGGCGCGCGCCTCTTCCAGCGCCATCTCCATGAAACGATTTGTCTTCACGATCGCAAGAATTTCCACTTAACCGCAGATGCGTGACCTGATAGACAGGCCCAAAAGGCAGGCAAACAACAAATGACACCCAAAGACAAGCCAAAACGCCCGGGCGCAAAGCCCTTTTCACGCGACGCCGGGGCCAAGGCCGGCCCGAAAGCGGGCGGCGCGAAGCCGGCAAAGGCTGCAGCCGCGCGCCCGGCCGCGGCCGAAACCGACGGCGAGGCCAAGGCCGAACGCATTTCCAAGGTGATGGCGCGCGCCGGCGTCGCCTCCCGCCGCGACATCGAACGGATGATCATGGAAGGCCGCGTGACCCTGAACGGCAGGGTTCTCGAAACCCCCGTCGTCAACGTCACGCTTGCCGACCGGATCGAGGTCGACGGCGTGCCGATCCGCGGCATCGAACGCACCAGGCTCTGGCTCTATCACAAGCCGGCCGGTCTCGTGACCACCAATGCCGATCCGGAAGGCCGCCCGACCGTCTTCGACAACCTGCCGGAAGAACTGCCGCGCGTCATGTCGATCGGCCGTCTCGACATCAACACCGAAGGCCTGCTGCTGCTGACCAATGACGGCGGTCTTGCCCGGGCGCTCGAACTGCCGGCGACCGGTTGGTTGAGGCGTTACCGCGTGCGCGCCCATGGCGAGATCGATCAGGAGGCGCTCGACAGACTGAAGGACGGTATTGCCGTCGACGGCGTGCTTTATGGCTCGATCGAGGCGACGCTCGACCGCACGCAAGGCTCGAACGTCTGGATCACCATGGGCCTACGCGAAGGCAAGAACCGCGAAATCAAGAACGTGCTCGGCGCGCTCGGTCTCGACGTCAATCGCCTGATCCGCATCTCCTACGGCCCGTTCCAGCTCGGCGATTTGCCGGAAGGCCATGTCATCGAAGTGCGCGGCCGCACGCTGCGAGACCAGCTCGGCCCGCGCCTGATCGAGGAAGCCAAGGCGAATTTCGACGCGCCGATCTACAATGCGCCGGCAGTCGCCGCCGAGGAAGAGACTGAAGCTCCAGTACCGGAAAGGCGCGAGCGTCCGCGCCGCGACGAGGACAAGCGCGAACGGGCGCTGAGCCGCCTCGACACCAAGCGTGACGACCGCCACGGCGGCGGGCGCAGAGATGACGATCGCCGCGACGGCGGCCGCAGCAGGGACGACGACAAGCCGAAGCGGCCCCAGCCGCTCGGCCAGCGCCGCAGCGCCAATGTCTGGATGGCGCCGGGCGCTCGGCCGCTTGGCGAAAAGGCGGCGGCGAAAGCCGCCAAGAACGCGCAGACGGCGCGCCGGCGCGGCGAAGAGCGGCCGGCAAAGGGCACTGGCTTCGATCGCATCGAGGATCGTCCGCGCACCCAGATCAATCGCGTGCGCGAGGAGGACGGCGAATGGATCCGCTCGAGCGAGCAGCCCCATCGCAAGGATGAGGGTGAGGGCTCCGGCCGCAAGCGCTCTTTCGGGGATCGCCCGCCGCGCGAAGACCGCGGCTTCGGCGACCGCCCGGCCCGCGGCGAACGCCGCCCCCGCGAAGGGGGTGACGAACGCCCGCGTGCCAGAAGCTCTGCCGGCGAAGGCCGGCCGGAGCGTCCGCGCGGCGAGCGGCCTTTCGGCGATCGTCCCCCGCGTGGCGACCGGCCTTTCGGCGACAAGCCGCGCGGTGACCGTAAGCCGCGTGCGGTTGGTGACGAGCGCCCGCGTGCTGCCAGAGCCTCCACCGGCGAGGCCCGTTCGGAGCGTCCGCGCGGCGAGCGGCCTTTCAGCGATCGTCCCTCGCGTGGCGATCGTCCCTTCGGCGACAAGCCGCGCGGTGATCGCCGGCCGCGCGAGGATGGTTATGAGCGCCCGCGGGCAGCCAGAAGTTTTGCCGGTGAGGGTCGCTCCGAGCGTCCGCGCGGCGAAAGATCGTTCGGCGATAAGTCCCCAGGCGGCCGGCCTTCGGGCGACAAGCCGCGCGGCAAGGGCTTTGGCGCCAAGCCGGGTGGGCCTAAGAATTTTTCCGGCAAGCCGAAGGGCGCCAAGCCGGGCAGCGACAGGCCGGGCGGCGACAGACCTGCTGGCGGCCCGTCCAGAGGTGGTGCTAGAGGAAAGGGAATGACGCGCGGTGCGGATCGTCGGCGGTGAGTTTCGCGGACGGCCTCTCGCCGTGCCAAAATCCAACGAGATCCGGCCGACTGCCGACCGGACGCGCGAGAGCCTGTTCAACATATTGAGCCATGCCTATCCGGAATGCGTTGACGGCACCCGGATCCTCGACCTTTTTGCCGGAACCGGCGCCGTCGGCCTCGAAGCCGTGTCGCGCGGCTGTCGCCATGCGCTCTTCGTCGAAAACAGCGTCGAGGGCAGGGCGCTGCTCTGGGAAAACATCGACGCGCTCGGCCTGCACGGCCGCACGCGCATCCTGCGCCGCGATGCGACCGATCTCGGCAGCGTCGGCAATCTCGAAGTCTTCGACGTGCTGTTTGCCGATCCGCCCTATGGCAAGGGGCTCGGCGAAAAGGCGATGGCGGCGGCGGCCCAGGGCGGTTGGCTCAGGCCAGGCGCGATTGCGGTGCTCGAAGAACGCGCCGATATTGTCGTTTCCGTGCATCCTTCCTATGTTTTCCTCGAAGACCGCGTCTTTGGCGACACGAGGGTGCATTTCTTCCGGTATCAGCCGCAATAAGCGGGGGCGGGGCGTGCAGCAGGCAGAATTCATCAGCCCGAAACTGCCTGCGATCAGCGACCTTCCGACGGTCGCGGTCGCTTTCGGCGGCGGCGGTGCGCGCGGACTTGCCCACATCCATATCATCGAGACGCTCGACGAACTCGGCATCCGCCCGGTGGCGATATCGGGCTCGTCGATGGGGGCGATCATGGGGGCCGGCATGGCCGCCGGCATGTCGGGGGCCGAAATCCGCGAACATGCGCTGACGACCGTCGGCAACAAGACGGCGGTCGTCGCCCGCATCTGGGGCCTGAGGCCGGCGACGGTGCGCGATGCGGTGGCCAAGGGTATCCGCATCGGCCAGTTCAATCTGGAGCGGATCCTCAGGGCCTTTCTGCCGGCCGAGCTACCGGCCCGCTTCGAAGATCTGCTGGTGCCGATGAAGGTCATCACCACGGATTATTACGGGCAGAACGAGGTCATCATCGAAGACGGCGAGCTGTTTCCGGCGCTCGCCGCCTCATCCGCCATCCCCGCCGTCTTCATGCCGGTGCGCCTGCGCGGTCGGGTGATGATCGACGGCGGCATCAGCAATCCGGTGCCCTATGAACCCCTGATGGATCTTGCCGATATCGTCGTCGGCATCGATGTCGTCGGCGCGCCGGAAGGCGACGGCACCCATATTCCAAACCGCATGGAGAGCATCTTCGGCTCCGGCCAGCTGATGATGCAGACGGCGATCTCGCTGAAGCTGAAGCTCTGCCAGCCGCACATCTTCCTGCGCCCGACGGTCGGCCGCACCGGCGTCATGGATTTTTTGAAGGCTCGCGACGTGCTGGCCATGTCGGTCGGCGTCAAGGACGAGCTGAAATTCGCCCTTGACCGGGAAATCGAAGCGCGGCTGAAGCGCTGAAGCATTATTGGGCGTGGCCTTCATGGCCGCCGCCCGCGCCATCCGATGCTTCGTTCATCATCATGACCGTGCCCTCGAAGCTTGAGAGCAGTGCAAGCGTGGGGGGATCGATGTTCGCCTCGGCATCGCGCAGTTTCGCAGCCAGTCCGTTCGCGTCATTCGCCGGGAGCCCGATCTTCTGCAGCGTACCGGCATCCTTCAGGCTGTCGCCGCTGCAGAGATAGATGCTCCAGCCGTGATGCGTCTTTTTCAACAGGGCGCGTCCGCCGCGTCCGTCCTGCCGCCAGCCGACGATCGCCCAATCGGCCTGAACGGCGACGACCGGCGTGAGCTCCAGGGGCTTGTCCACCGTTTCGAACATCAGCTTCAGTCTTGCCGGGATGACCTGCTGCGGATCGTCGTCTGCAGATGCCATGGATGCGAGCAGCATGCAGGCAAGGAGAGCAATGATCGTCTTCATCTCTTGGTCTCCTTCAGGCGAGAACGCGTTTCAACACGGGCACGAAGCGCACGACGATCTGGTCGAAGGCGATCATGACGACAATGGCAAGCCCGCTCATCGGGAAGGCGACGGCGAAGATTGCGGTAATCACCCACAGGCCGTAGTAGACCGAGCGCCTTGGCGGCATGGGTGGCACGCCGAGCCGGCCCACCGGTCGCCGTTTCCACCACATGACGACTGCTGTCACGCAGCTGAGCACAATGGCCTGGCAGGTTGCGAGCATCAGCAACTGGTTGAAACGCCCCCATTCCTGTCCCTGGTGGACATTGATACCCCATTCGATCGCCTTGCCGAGCAACGGATATTGGTTGAAGCCGATATCGATCAGCGGTTTGCCGGAATACTGGTCGATATGGATGGTCCGTTCGTCGGCGAGATCGTCGGGATAGAGCGAGGCGGTATAGACGCCGGTCGCGTCGGAGGGGATCGCCATGTCGAAACCCGGCGCCATGCCCAGCTGCTCGGCGATCTCCACGGCCCTGTCGAGGCCGATCGGTTTGGCCGATTGCGCTATGGCTATATCAGAAAGCGGAACCGGCGCTTTCTCGACGATCCAGCCGCTCTTCGGCAGGATGTCCTCGGTGACTTTCTGCGACTTCGGCACGTCGTCCCAGAGCTGGACGGGATAGCCGAGCCCGTGTTCGGTCAGCCAGGCATTGGCGTTTGCGCCCCAATAGCCCGACCATGGCATGCCTGTGATCGCCAGGAAGAAGATCAGCAGGCCGGCAAAAGCCCCTGTCACCGCATGCAGGTCACGCCAGAAAACCCGGCGGCCCGGCGTTCCCCGCACGCTGACGACGCCACCCGTTTGGCGGCGCGGCCACCAGAGATAGATGCCGGTCGCGACCAGCACCATGGCAAAGCCGCCGGCAATCTCGATCAGCCGGTTCGCCGCCTTGCCAAAATAGGCAAGGCTGTGGATGCGCTTGACGACATAATTGAACTCGTCGGTCGATCCGACCACATCGAGCACCTTGCCGTCATAGGGATTGACGAAGACAAGCATCGCGCCGGCATTGCCGGCGACGGTGACGATGGCCGATCGTTCGGGTCCGGCCGGGTTCTTGTAGGAGGTCGCCGTCGAGCCCGGCTCGGCGGCGGCCGCAATCTCGGCGAGCCGTTCCGCCGGCAGCGTGTCGCCTGCCGGCTCGACAATGTAGCGGTGGGCGAAGACGGTGCTGTTGATCTCGTCCTTGAAGAGATAAAGCGATCCGGTCACGGCCAGATTGAGCATGAAGGGAATGACGAGAAGCCCGGCAAAGAAATGCCAGCGCCAGATGGCGCGGTAGAGCGAAGCGCCGCTGGCGGCGTGCTGCGCCGGTTCGGCGGCAGTAATGGTCGACATGAGAATGGATCCGTATCCACGGGCGACTGCTGGAGCGCAGCTCGGCCGGCGTTGAAAGGCGTGTCGCGGTATCTGCCGCAACACGGAGTTCAGGCAGGGATCGGATCGGAAGGGGGAGCGCGCGGGCCGGTATTCGGCGGAAAGAGCTGACGATGGAAGGCTTCGGCCCGGATCGGCAATTCGACCGCAACCGCAAAGCCGATCGGCGCGCCGGCCACATCCGCCGGCGCCGGCAGCAGCGTGGCGGCGCCGATCCGGCAGGCTTCGCAGCCATGCGAATGCGTCTTGTCGTGCTTGCCGGTGCCGGATTTGTCGGTGCCTGACTCATCCGTGACGGTCACGCAAAGCGTCGGCAGGCTCCCGTCCGGAAGGATGTATTGAGCGAGCTCGGCCGGATCGAACGTGCCGGCGGCTGAGGCGGGAGTTTGATGGGCGAACCCGACGAAGACAAGCGCGACGGCGCACAGGATGCGCAGTGCCCATTGTTCGATGTGTTTCGCCCGCCTGATCAAATTTCCCTCTCGGATCGCGCCGATTGCCCGCTTGATAAACGCCGGCCCGCTGACAATCAATGCGTCACTTTTGCGGGGCCGCTCGTCGGCCGGTCCGGGGGCGACAAGACGGGGTCAGGCGTCGGCCGTAGCGTCCGCGGTGTCCGCCAGCGGATCGTCCTCGAAGGGATCGGCGGCGCGTTTCGGTTTGACCAGCGGTTCCGGACGCACCGGGTGGGAAAACAGCATGTCGCGTCCGGCCTGCAGTCCTTCGGAGACCTGCAGGGCAAGCCGCGCCTCGTCGCGCTTGCGGATATCCTCGCCGATCTCATAGGCGTCGACCTCGGCGACGCCAAGCGCTTCCAGCGTCCGCCGTCCGAAGAGCAGGCCCGATTCCAGCGTTTCGCGCAGTTCGAAATCGACGCCCTTGTTGCGCAGCTCGATCGAATGGATGCGGTCGTAGGAGCGCACATAGAGCCTGGTGTGCGGATAGTCGGCCTGCACCAGTTCCACCACCTTGTCGGTGATCTCCTTCTTCTGCGTGCAGACGAGCACGATCTTTGCCCGATCGATGCCGGCCGAGCGCAGCACGTCCTTGCGCATGCCGTCGCCGAAATAGATGCGGAAGCCGAAGGAGGAGGCCTGGCGGATGCGGTCGGCGGAAAAATCGATGACGGTGACGCTGCGCCCGCCGGCAAGCAGGATCTGGGCGGCGATCTGGCCGAAACGCGAGAAGCCGACCATCAGCACGTCGGCGCCCGCACCATCGAAATCCTCGTCGAGCTCCTCCCGGGCGTCGCCGCTGAGCAGCCGCTTCGAAAGTGCCGCTCCGATCGGTGTCAGCGCCATGGAGAGCGTGACGATCGCCACCAGTAGCGATGCCGTGCTCGTCGACATCAGCCCGGCCGCACCCGCCGTTGTAAACAGCACGAAGCCGAATTCGCCGCCCTGCGGCAGCAGGAAGGCGATGCGGATCGCGTCATCGTGCGGCGAGCCGGAGATCCGGCAGAGCCCGTAGATGATGGTGGCCTTGACGGCCATGACGATCGGCACGGCGACGACGACGAAGAGCGCGTTGTCGAAGAGAACGTCAAGCTCCAGCGACAGACCGACGGCGATGAAGAAGATGGCGAGCAGTACGCCGCGGAACGGCTCGATATCGGCCTCCAGCTCGTGCCGGTAGGAAGATTCGGCCAGCATCACGCCGGAGAGAAAGGCGCCCATCGCCATTGAAAGTCCGGCAAGCTGCATCAGGCTTGCCGATCCCATGACGACGAAGAGGGCGGCTGCGATCATTGCCTCGCGCGCGCCGGTGCGGGCGATGACCTGGAAGAGCGGCGTCAGCAGGTAGCGCCCGGCGACGACCATCGCCGCGACCGCGCCGACGGCCACCGCGAAATCGGTCAGCGGTGCGTTGCTGCCTTTGTCGCTGCCGTCGAGAACCGTGATCAGCGCCAACAGCGGCACGATCGCCAGGTCCTGGAACAAGAGCATCGAGAACGAACGCTGCCCGTATCTCGTATTGACGTCGCCATCGCCCTCGAGGATCTGCATGGCGAAGGCGGTCGAAGACAGCGCCAGGCCGAAGCCGGCGACGATGCTGCCGCGCCAGTCGAGCACTTCAGAAAACCAGGCAAGCGCGGTCAGCGCCAGCCCCGTCACCACCACCTGCGCCGTGCCGAGGCCGAAAATGTCGCGCCGCATCTGCCAGAGGCGGCTGGGCTTCAATTCCAGCCCGATGATGAACAGCAGGAAGACGACGCCGAGCTCGGCGACGCCGAGAATCTGTTCGCCGTCGGTGATGCCGTGGAAAACAGGACCGATGACGATGCCGGCAGCGAGATAGCCGAGGACGGTGCCGAGCCCGAGCTTCTTGAAGATCGGAGCGGCGACCACCGCGCCGCCGAGCAGCAGGATCGTTTCGGAAAAAAGGTCATTGGGTGCTGACATGCTGGCGATTTCTTTCAGGTGGCGGGAAACATCCGGCAGCCCTGATAAAGAATCGGCGGCGGCGGCCTTGATGCTTGGGAGAGTGCACAATAAATGGAAGCCGAAGGAAAGGCCAAATCATGTCCTCTGAAATCGACTCCTCGACACTTCTTTCCCGCGCAAGTCAATTGATCGATCTGGCAAGGAAGGCAGGGGCCGACGCCGCCGACGCCGTCGTCGTTCGCTCGCGGTCGCAATCGGTCAGCGTCCGTCTTGGCAAGGTCGAGGGAACGGAATCCTCCGAAAGCGATGATTTTTCTCTGCGCGTCTTCATCGGCAAACGCGTCGCCAGCGTTTCGGCCAATCCGGGCTTCCATCTGCAGGCGCTTGCCGAACGCGCCGTCGCCATGGCCAGGGTTTCCCCGGAGGATCCCTTCGCCTGCCTCGCCGATGAGGCGAGCCTTGCGAAATCCTATCCCGACCTGCAATTGTTCGATGCCACCGAGGTGTCCTCCGAGATGCTGCGCGAGGCAGCCCTTGCCGCCGAGGCGGCGGCTCTTGCGGTCAAGGGTGTGACCAATTCCTCCGGCGCCGCCGCATCCGCCGGCATGGGCGGCCTTGTCCTCGCCACCTCGCACGGTTTTGCGGGCAGCTATATGGGTTCCCGTTTCGGCCATTCCGTCAGCGTCATCGCCGGCGAAGGCACCGGCATGGAACGCGACTATGATTTCGACACCCGCCTCTATTATGCCGAGCTCGACGACCCCGCCGACATCGGCCGCCGTGCCGGCGAACGGGTGGTGAAGCGTATCAATCCGCGCCAGGTGCCGACCGGCAAGAACGTCACCGTCATCTTCGACCCGCGTATCGCCCGCGGCTTCGTCGGCCATATCGCCGGCGCGATCAATGGCGCCGCCGTCGCCCGCAAGACCAGCTTCCTGCGCGACAGGATGGGTCAGCAGGTGCTGAAGTCGGGCCTGTCGATCACCGACGATCCGCTGATCGTGCGCGGCCCCGCCTCGCGGCCCTTCGACGGCGAAGGTGTATCCGGCGAGCGGCTGGTGATGATCGAGGACGGTGTTCTGAAGCACTGGTTCCTTTCGACCTCGACCGGCCGCGAGCTCGGACTTGAAACGAATGGCCGCGGCGTGCGCGGCGGCACCGCCGTTTCGCCGTCCTCCACCAACCTCGCCCTCGAACCCGGCGACATCTCGCCGGAGGAACTGATCCGCAGCGTCGGCAACGGCTTTTACGTCACCGAATTGATCGGCCACGGCGTCAACATGATCACCGGCGAATACAGCCGCGGCGCCACCGGCTTCTGGATCGAGAACGGCGAACTGACCTTCCCGGTGTCGGAGGTGACGATCGCCTCGAACCTCAAGGACATGTTCATGCGCCTGACGCCGGCAAACGACATCGACCGCAAGTTCGGCGTCGCCGCACCGACCTTCGCCATCGAAGGCATGACGCTCGCAGGACAGTGAAATAGGGCAGAAGGAAACGATTGACGCGATGAGCGATAGGGAAAAGCTCCGCTGGCAGGGCGATCTCGCCTTGATCACCGAGGCTGCGAGGGAGGCCGGCGCGGTCGCCTTCGGCTTCTTCAACCAGTCTCCCGAGGTCTGGTGGAAGAATGACGATCGCTCTCCCGTCAGCGCCGCCGATTTCGCCGCCAACAAGACGCTGGAATCGATCCTGCGCAAGGCGCGACCGGATTATGGCTGGCTGTCTGAAGAAACCGACGACGATGCCGACCGCCTGGGGCGCGAGACGCTGTTCATCATCGATCCGATCGACGGCACACGCGCCTTCCTCGGCGGGCAGAAGGTCTGGTGCGTCAGCGTCGCGGTCGTGCATCGCGGCCGCCCGGTCGCCGGCGTGCTCTACGCCCCGGCGCTCGAAGAGCTTTACGAAGCCGTCGAGGGCGGCCCGGCGCTGAAGAACGGCGTACCCATCACCGTTTCGGCCGCCCTGCCGGAGGAGATGCGCCGGCTGGCGATCGGCGAAGATCTGTTGAAGACCTTTCCCCCGGCGTTTCGCGAACAAGTGAGGCGCGAGAAATACATTCCCTCGCTTGCCTATCGCATTGCCATGGTGGCGGACGGACGGCTCGACGGCACGTTCGTCAAGGGCAATTCGCATGATTGGGACCTTGCCGCCGCCGATCTGATCCTGGCTTGCGCCGGCGGCCGCCTCGTCGATCTCGACGGAAATCCGCTCGTCTACAATCGCGCCGAAGTCACCCACAAGGTGCTGTGTGCGGCGCCGGCGCCGCGCATCGAAGAGTTCCTCGCGGCCTTTGCCGGGCGACGAGACAGTTGACGTTTCCGTCAAAATCCCGCAGATGGGGTGGCGGAGGAGAATGGGCAGAAAGAGAACAAGAAAATGACTGAGTCCGGTGACAAGAAGCAGCTTTTGCATCTCGTTTTTGGCGGCGAACTGGAAAGCCTCGATGACGTCCAGTTCCGTGACCTGAAGGGTCTCGATATCGTCGGCATCTTTCCCGATTATGCCACGGCGCTGACGGCCTGGAAGGCGAAGGCGCAGCAGACGGTCGACAATGCGCATATGCGCTATTTCATTGTCCACATGCATCGTTTGCTCGATCCGCAGGAAAAGGCCGGCGGCCACTGACCTCGGCCATCGTTCTGCGCCAAGTGCCGGCGGCCGCCATCGGTCGCGCCGGGCTTCGTGCATCGGCCGTCCGTCGATCCGGATCGTTTGACGCATTCTGAACAAATTAATCGGCCATTTCGGCCGCAACGATAATCAGGGAATGGGTTTGATGTCGATCGTCTTGGATCGGAGGCTGGCGCAATGAGCTCCCGGATGGCGCGGTTCGGTCTGAGCGCATATCGTCTGGCGGGAACCGTAGCCTCTCCTGTCGTCGGCCTTTATATCACCTACCGCACGGCCAAGGGCAAGGAAGACCGCGCGCGCCGCCTGGAACGCTTCGGCTATCCGAGCGCCAACCGGCCGCAGGGCCCGCTCGTCTGGTTTCATGCCGCAAGTGTGGGCGAAACCAATGCCGTCATTCCGCTGATCCGCGAAATCCGCCGCCGCGATATCCACGTCATTCTGACGACCGGCACTATCACCTCGGCCAGGCTCGCCGCCGAGCGCCTCGGCGATGAAGCGATCCATCAATATGTCCCGCTCGACCTGAAACCGTCGGTCAGCCGCTTTCTCGATTATTGGCAGCCCGATTGCGCCATCATCGCCGAATCCGAGATCTGGCCGGCAACCGTGCTGGAGCTCGGCCGCCGCCGCATTCCGCAGATCCTGATCAATGCCCGCATGTCGGACCGCTCCTTTGCCCGCTGGCGCCGCCGCCCATCGATTGCCGAAGCCCTGTTCGAAAATCTCGCCCTCGTCATCGCCCAGTCGGATATCGATGCCGAACGTTTCCGCGATCTCGGCGCCGTTCCCGTCATCACCTCGGGCAATCTCAAGGTCGATACCGACGCTCCGCCCTATGACAGCGCCGTCCTCGCCCGCTACAAGAAGCAGATCGGCGATCGCAAGACCTGGGCGGCGATTTCGACCTTCGACGGCGAGGAGAATGCCGCCGGCATCGTCCATCGCGCCCTGAAGGAACGTGATCGCCAGTTGACGATCATCGTGCCGCGCCATCCCGAACGCAGCGACGAGATCGAGGCGGCTCTGGTCAAGCAGGGCCTCAAGGTCGCCCGCCGCACCCGCGACGACGTGCTGTCCGCCGATATCGATATTTTCCTCGGCGATACGATCGGTGAAATGGGCCTTTATCTTCGCCTGACGGAGATCGCCTTCGTCGGCCGTTCGCTGTTTGCCGAAGGCGGCCAGAACCCGCTGGAGCCGGCCATGCTTGGCTGCGCCATCCTCTCCGGCGGCAATGTGCAGAATTTCCGCGAGGCCTATCAGAAGCTCGCCCGCAGCGGCAGCGCCCGCATGGTGCGCGATACCGAAATGCTGGCCAAGGGCGTGCATTACCTTTTGATCAACGACGACGCCCGCCGCAAGATGATCGAAGCCGGCATCGCCACCGTGCACGAGATGCGCGGCGCGCTCACGGCGACGGTGAGGGGGCTGGAACCCTATATCAATCCGCTGACGGTCAAGGCGCGCCTGCTGCCCAAAGCCGTCGCCCAGCTCTGAGGAGGCGCGATGTCGGGCCCGGCGCGTATCAAAGGCATCCTCTTCGACAAGGACGGCACGTTGCTCGATTATGACGAGAGCTGGTTGCCGGTCAATCGCGAGCTTGCCCGCATCGCCGCCGAGGGCGATCCGCTTCTCGCAGACCGGTTGCTTTTGGCTTGCGGCATGGATCCTCAGACCGGCCATATCGTTCCCGACAGCCTGCTCGCTGCCGGCAACACCCGCCAGATTGCCGAGGGGCTCGTCGCCGCCGGCTCGATGGTCGATGTCGGCGAATTGACGACCCGCCTCGACGATCTCTTTTCCGGCGCTGCCGAATTTTCCGTGCCGGTGACCGACCTCGCTGGCTTCTTCGCCAGGCTGCACCAGCGCGGCTTCAAGCTCGGCGTCGCCTCCAGCGACAATGAACGCTCGATCCGCCAGACCGCCGAACGCTTCGGTTTTGCCGGTTATGTCGATTACATCGCCGGCTATGACAGCGGCTTCGGCGTCAAGCCGGAACCCGGCATGGTGCTCGGCTTCTGCGCCGCGACCGGTCTTTTGCCGGAAGAGGTCGCGATCGTCGGCGACAACAATCATGATCTGCACATGGGCCTGAATGCCGGGACGGGGCTCAGGATCGCGGTGCTGACCGGCACCGGCTCGCGGGCCTCGCTTGCCGCCGCTGCCGATCATGTGCTCGACGATATCACCGCCATCGAGACATTGCTGCCGGACCTGCAGCCGGCCTAACGCGTCGCCGTCTTGGCAAGGACTTGCATTTTCACCGGTTTTGGCTTCTCAATCCGGCCGGGTCGAAAAGCAAGGGGCCGGTTCTGAAGCCGGGCAGGGGAGCGGGACGGCAAGATGATATCCGAAGCGCCGCCGTTCTGGTGGAGGAAAGCCGATTGGCGGGCCTGGATGCTGGCGCCGCTTTCCTTTCTCTACGGCCGCGTCGCCGGCTACCGCATGGCCCACGCGCGCCGCGCCTCCGTTTCCGTTCCCGTCATCTGCGTCGGCAATTTCACCGTCGGCGGCGCCGGCAAGACGCCGACGGCGCTGACGATCGCCCGCGCCGCCAAGGCGAAAGGCCTGAAACCCGGCTTTCTCAGCCGGGGCTACGGCGGCTCCCTCGACGTGACGACGGTGGTCGATCCTCATCATCACCGGGCCGTCGCCGTCGGCGACGAGCCGCTGCTGCTTGCCCAGGAGGCGCTGACGGTGATTTCCCGCAGGCGCGTCGACGGCGCGAAGCGTCTGGTGGCGGAAGGCGCCGACCTCATCATTATGGATGACGGTTTCCAGAGCGCCCGGCTGGCGATCGACTATGCTCTGCTCGTCATCGACGCGACGCGCGGCCTCGGCAACGGCCATATCGTGCCGGCCGGCCCCGTCCGCGCCCCGATCCGCCAGCAGCTGCGCTCGGCGACAGCTTTGCTGAAGGTCGGCGGCGGCCATGCCGCCGACAGGATCGTCCGCATGGCGGCGCGCGCCGCAAAACCCTATTTCACTGCATCGCTCAAGGTACGCGGCGACGATAGGCTCGCCGGCATCAGGGTGCTGGCCTTTGCCGGCATCGCCGATCCCGGCAAATTCTTCCGTACCGTCGAATCGCGCGGCGCCGAAATCACAGTCGCCAAGACCTTCGGCGACCACGAGCACCTGACCGAGGAGGAGATCGGCGACATCCTGACGACCGCCGAGCGCCAGGATCTTCTGATCGTCACCACCTCGAAGGATTTCGTCCGCCTCGCTGGCCATCACGGCAAGGCGGCAGAGTTGGCGCAAAAGTGCCGGGTGATCGAGGTCGACATGGTCTTCGACGATCACCTCGCCCCAAGTCTGATCATCGACCGGGCGATCGTCGCCTGCCGCGAGCGGCGCCTGCGGGAGATGAAGGCCGGAAACCCGTAAAGCGCGTCGCGTCAATCATGATTCATGCGACGCGCTTTAGCCCTTTATTTTGATGCATGTCGTTATCCCGGAACCGCTGCATCACTTCCGGGCGACATGCATTAAACCGGGATTGGGCGGATAGCGGCCTGTCCGTCTCCTGCGCGCGGAAGCGGCAGGCCGCCGTCGAAGGGCGCTATTTCAGCGGCAAAAACAGTTCCGCGACTGTCTCATGCTCCGCCACTTCAGGGAAGAAGCGCAGCCGCTGGCAATAGATCGGGAAGTCGCGCGCTTCCTCGCCGCTGGCCGGCAGCCAGTCGCGATAAAGGTAGAGCGCGGCGGGCTCCAGGTTGTCGGTGTTGCCGACGACGCGCAGCACCGCGCATCGTCCGCCGGGAATCTCGCCGGCTTTGATCTCACCGCCGTCCGCCTCGATTGCTTTGTCCACCCCGACACAAAGGTCCACGCTAAAATCGGCGGGCGACGCGGGACGCCGCTCGGAGCGCCAGATATTGAAGGTCGGATTTGTCTTGGGGTGCAGACCGGCCCCCTGGCGCCAGGCGATGAAGCGCTGGATGGTGGCGCCGAGCGTTGCGGGATCGCCCCGATGCTCGATGATCGCCACCGGCGTGGGAGGCACATCGCGGATCGTCACGTCGTCAATCGTAAAAGTCTTCTGCATGAGCTTGCTCCTGGCGTTGTCGAGAGGCCCGAAGGCCACAAGCCACGGCTCCCAGTCGGGAGACTTCCGGAAAGACGAAGGCGATTGGCCGAACCGTTGCCGAAAGGCGCGGGCGAAGCCGTCAGGGCCGTCGTAGCCGGCTTCCATCGCTATATCGGTGACGCTTTGGGCATCCCTGTAGGCTAGCTGGTATGAAGCGCGCTTCATCCTGACGAGCTGGATATAGCGATGCACGGATAGACCGAAGGTCGCCGTGAACTGCCGATGGAAATGATATTTCGAGTAGGCTGCGACATTGCTCAGCGCATCCAGGTCCAGATCATCGTCCAGATGCCGGTCTATGTGATTCAACACCCGCTGCATGCGGGCATGGTAGTTTTGAAGCGCCGCCTTCATCATCCCGTTCTCCGTGGAGGCACCAGCTAAACGTTGGCGGACATGAGCGCTCGACCGATCTTGCGGTTTTGTCACGGGTCGCAGAACAGCCAAAGGCCGTTTGGGGTCACGCCAATTACAGGAGAACGGCGAGAATTGCTCTAACGCCGCTGGTTCGGCAGCACGCCGGCGCGTTTGTCGGCTTCGATCGCCGAGATCACGTCGGCATAGGGCTCCTGGCGGGCGACGCTCCAGTAGCGCAGCTCGTCGAGCGGGATTTGTTTTCCGGTCATCGCGCAGACGACGTAGGAGCCGGGCGAGAGAATCTGGAAATCGCCGTCGAGATAGCGGATCTTCGCCTCGCGGTTTCCGTGCCCTTCGAACAAATTCATGCGCTCCGTTCCCTGCTACCTGTCATGCGTCTGCCATACTCCCGCAACAGCGGCTTTGCCAGCTTTTTTAGCTTCTGCCGAAAAGCCGCTCGATATCGCTGAGCTTCAATTCGATATAGGTCGGCCGGCCGTGATTGCACTGGCCGGAGCCGGGCGTCACTTCCATTTCTCTCAGCAGCGCGTTCATTTCCTCCGGGCGCAGCCGCCGTCCGGAGCGAACCGATCCATGGCAGGCCATGGTCGCCGCCACATATTCGAGCTTGGCCGACAGGCCGGACGCCGTGTCCCATTCGGCGATCTCGTCGGCAAGCTGACGGATGAGGCCGTGCGCGTCGACCTCGCCGAGCATCGCCGGCGTTTCGCGCACGGCAATCGCCCCGGGACCGAAGCGCTCGATCGCCAGTCCCAGTTCCGAAAGCTCGGCCGCATGCTGCATCAGCCGGTCGCAATCCTCCTCGGTAAGGTCGATGATCTCAGGGATGAGCAGCACCTGCGAGGCGAGCCGCTTCGAATGCAGCGCCTTGCGCATCGCCTCGAACACTAGCCGCTCATGCGCGGCATGCTGATCGACGATGACGAGCCCGTCCTCGGTCTGGGCGACGATGTAGTTGGCGTGGATCTGGGCGCGTGCGGCGCCGAGCGGATAGCGCCCGGTTGCTTCGGGAGAGGCCGGTTCGGGTGCGCCTGGCTGGGCCGAAGGCGGCGGCTCGGCCCGCGCCGTCGGCATCGATAGCCCGTCGAAGGACGCCTGCGGCCGTTCACTGAGACCGCTTGCCGGCTGGTAGGGCCGAAAGGGCGAGGTTTCGGCCGACCATGGCGCCTGTGGCCGTTGCGCATGGGATTGGAAGCCGGGGCGGAAGGCGCGCAGCATGTCGCTCGCTCCTGTTGTCGCCGCCCGGCTGCCGTCGCGCGCCAGGGCCTCGCGGATGGCGCCGACGATCAGGCCGCGCACCAGGCCCGGGTCGCGGAAGCGCACGTCGGATTTTGCCGGATGCACGTTGACGTCGACGAGAGCCGGATCAAGCGTGATCGACAGCACCGCCACCGGATAGCGTCCTGAAGGGATCGTCTCGGCATAGGCGCCGCGGATCGCCGAGAGGATCAGCTTGTCCTGCACCGGCCGGCCGTTGACGAAGGCATATTGATGAGCGGAGTTGCCGCGGTTGAAGGTCGGCACCCCGGCAAAGCCGGTCAGCGCGATGTCCTCGCGCACGGCGTCCAGGAGAATGGCGTTATCGCGGAATTCCTTGCCGAGCACCTGCGCCATGCGCGCCAGATGATCGTCGCCGGTCGCCGGAAATTCCAGCGTCGTGCGGTCCGAACCCGACAGCACGAAGCGCACGGCGGGAAAAGCGATCGCCATGCGCTTGACGATCTCGGTAATGGCGCCGGCCTCGGCCTTTTCGCTCTTCAGAAATTTCAGCCGCGCCGGCGTGGCGAAGAACAGGTCGCGCACTTCGACAATGGTGCCGGGATTGGCGGCGGCTGGCCGGAGATGCACGATCTTGCCGCCGGCAACGGTGATCTCGTGCCCGCCGGCGCTGTCGCGCCTGCGGCTGGCGATGCTGAGCCTGGCGACGGAACCGATCGACGGCAGCGCCTCGCCGCGGAAGCCGAGCGTGCGGATATCCTCGAGCGTCTCGGAGATCTTCGAGGTGCAGTGGCGCCGGACCGCCAGTTCCAGATCGGCCGCCTCCATGCCGGAGCCGTTGTCGCTCACCCGCAGCAGCGCCTTGCCGCCGCCTGCCGTGGCGATCTCGATGCGCGTCGCCCCGGCGTCGAGCGCATTTTCGATCAGTTCCTTGGCAGCGCTCGCCGGCCGTTCGATGACCTCGCCGGCGGCAATCTGGTTGATGAGCGTTTCGGAAAGCTGTCTGATGGCCATGGGCTATTTTCGGGGATTCGCGGGGTGGAGGGAAGGGGATTCCATAGGCTTTACAGAAGCGTGATCTGCGGCTCCCCCGTTTCGACGGTCGGCAGTGTTAAGCCGGTTTTAACAGAAAAATGGCATTTTTATTCATATACCTCCGGAAGCTGCGAAAATCGAACAGATGTGGGACGCAATAGAATGAGTGCCGGCTTCGAAAAGGCGGACACGTCATCGGAAATCGACGGGACTCCCGCCGAGGCCGATCTGCAGACGGCGCTTTTCGATGTCGTGTGCGACGGTCTTTCGGCAGCGTTCATCATCTACGACAAGAACGATCACCTGATCTTCGCAAGCCGCCAGATCCTCGAATTCTTCCCGCTGCCGGCCGAGATGCTGAAGCCGGGCACGCGGCTGCGCGATTTCCTGGGCGCGATCTACGATACCGGCGTTCGCCAGCAATATGACGTCAGGCAGGGCGGCTCGCTCAGCCGCGAGGACTGGCTGTCGCAGAAGATCGCCTCGCATTGGCGCGAGCGATTCGACGCCGTCGAGCGCCATGGCGCCGACAGCTGGGTCCGCTTCGTCAAGCGCCGGCTGCCGGGCGGTTACGGCGTCACCATCGTCTCCGACATTTCCGAGGACAAGAAGCGCGAGGAGCAGTGGCGCTCGGATCTGGAGCGCGTGCAGCTCACCGAGGACATTCTCGACAACCTGCCGTTTCCGCTTTTCGTCAAGGACCGCAACCTTATCTATGTCGCGGTCAATCTCGCCTTCTGCGAGAAATACCAGACCACCGCCGACGAGGTGCTCGGGCGCAAGAGCGGCGACCTTTTTTCCCCCGAGATCGCCAAACGCTTCGAAGAGAGCGACCGTCACGTGCTGGAGACCGGCGAAATGTCGATCTCCCGCCAGCGACAGATCTCCCGAGACGGCATCGAGCGCGACATCGTCAGCCGCAAGCACCGAATCGGCAAGCCCGGTCTCTATTTCCTGGTGTCGACGACGCAGGACCTGCCGCGCGACGGCGCCGATCTCGAGGAGTTCGACCGCGCCTCGGCGATCACCACCTCCGCCAACCAGAGCTATCGCCGCGCCTATGTGCCGGTGAAGAGCGCGGTGGAGCGTCGCGAGCCGGCGGCGATGGAAGCGATCGTTCCGGAGAATTTCTCCGGCCGCAAGATCCTCGTCGTCACCGCCGACCTCGCCGCCGAGGCCGCGGCTTTGCGCACGCTGTCGAAATACGGTTTCGAATCCTGTTCGGTGCGCGGCGAGGACGAGGAGGAGCGCTTCCTGGAAATCGCCACCTCCTCCGGCATCTCGCTCGATCTCTTGATCATCGACAATCAGATGGGCATGCGCTGCCTCGAGCTCTCGGAGCAATACGGCATACCGGCGCTCGTCATGGACGGCTTCCAGATCGCCAATGAGCTCACCTTTCAGATCGCCCGCCATTTCAATCGCAACAGCCGCAACAACGGCGCCGGCACGGATGCCGATTGGGAAATCAGCATCTCCGACGACGCGGTCGGCCTGCAGGTTCTCGTCGCCGAAGACAATGATATCAACCAGATCGTCTTCACACAGATCCTCGAGGGCCTCGGTTATCGCCATATGATCGCTGCGACCGGCGACGAGGTCGTGCGCCTCTGGGCCGAACACAGGCCGCAGGTGGTGCTGATGGATATTTCCCTGCCGGGCTTCAACGGCTTCGAAGCCGCGCGCCTGATCCGGCAGATGGAGGAAGCCGGGGTCGCAGCCCGCACCCCGATCATCGGCGTGCTCACCCAGGCCTTCGAGCGCGATCGCGCCGAATGCGCCAAATCGGGCATGGACGACGTCATCATGAAACCCGTCAGCCCCGACATGCTCGAGGCGGTATTTCAGAAATATCTGGTGGAAGAGGGCGTTCGGGTTCGAACGAGCGCGTGATACTGAAAAATATGGCCGTCTTCTCGTGACGGCACCCTGCTCTCGCCGATAGCGTCAACCCCTTAAATTTGGGACGAATCGGGCTGTCAGGGCGGCTGATTTACTAGCGAATTGTTAATAAATGCCGGTCATTCTTTGCTCGGCTGCGGAGGAAAGCTCGGGTTTGGATGATGAAATCGGCGGACATGGCTTCCTTGACCGTGAGTCACAATGAGCTTCAGGCGATGGCCTATACCGATCCGCTCACCGGATTGGGAAACCGCAATCGCATGCGCGAGAAGGTCCTGCAGATTTCCGCCGAGCGCGCCAGCGATCCGGCTCCCTTCACCATCGGCATTGCCAATCTCGACAGCTTCAAACCGATCAACGATCTTTTCGGCTCCTCGGCCGGTGATGAAATCCTCTGCCAGGTCGCCCATCGCCTCAAGGCCTGCATTCCGGACGGTGCGCTGGTCACCCGTCACGACGGCGACGAATTCGCCTTCGTGCTGCCGCTGATTTTCGAGCGGGCGAGCGCGGAGAAATTCGGCCAGATGATCCGCGAGGTGCTGTCGGCGCCTTATGATCTCGGCGACCGCAACGTCCGTCTCTCCGCCTCCTTCGGCTTTGCCATCTACCCCTTTGCCGGAGAGGACTGCGAGGAGCTGCTGAAGAGCGCCGAAACGGCGCTCTATCGGTCCAAGCGCCGCGGCCGCGGCCAGATCACCGTCTATTCGCGTGAGATCGCCCAGGAGATGAAGCGCGCCACGCAGCTGGAGCAGGCGCTGAGAAACGCCATCATATCGGACGCGATCGACGTGCATTTCCAGCCGATCGTCTCGTTATCAAACAACCAGGTCGTCGGCTTCGAGGCGCTGGCGCGTTGGAACGATACCGATCTCGGCTTCGTTTCGCCCGGCGTCTTCGTGCCGCTCGCCGAAGAGCGCGGTTTCATTGACGCCCTGTCGGAAACGCTGCTGCGCAAGGCCGCGGAAGCAGCGCTTTCCTGGCCGCGCGAACTCTTCCTGTCGTTCAATCTTTCTTCGGCGCAGCTGATGGATCCCGGCACGAGCGGCAGCATCCTGTCGATCCTCGGCAGGGTCGGTTTCGATCCGCATCGTCTGGAACTGGAAATCACCGAAACGGCGGTGATGGGGTCGGCCGACACCGCCCACCGCATCATAGCAGATCTGCGCGCCGCAGGCGTGCGCATCTCGCTCGACGATTTCGGCACCGGCCAGTCGAGCCTCGGGCGCCTGCGCGACTTCATCTTCGACAAGATCAAGATCGACCGTGCCTTCGTCTCGCGCATCAATTCCGACCGCGCCTCCGAACACATCATCAAGGCGATCCTTGCCATGTGCGACGGCCTGGAACTGGAAGTCGTGGCCGAGGGAATCGAGGATTACGCCGAGGCGGTGAAACTGCGCACGCTCGGCTGCGGCATGGGCCAGGGCTATCATTTCGGCCGCCCGGCCGATGGCATCGCCACGCTGCGTTTCCTGCACGAGAACTACTACGACATGGCGATTGGCGAGCGCGTCAGCGCATAAGCCATTCCGCTTGCAATTGCGTTCAATGAAACCGCCAACAAAGCGATGGCGCCCCTAGGAGCGCCATCGCCTACGCTATACTACCGCGCGCGGTTTACTTAGGCGTGGTCGAGCCGGTTGCCGTTGTATCGGTACCGGGTGCGGCCGGGGCCTTTTCTGCAGACTGCATTGCCAGCGTCTTGAACTCAGGCGCAGCCTTCAGCGATTCAGCCGTCTCGGTGGTCGTCAGCTTGAGGCTGCCGTCCTGGGTGTTCTGAGCGATGGCAATCTTATCCATCGGCACCGCGACGTTCTTTTCGCCGATGCCCAGGAAGCCGCCGACGCCGACGATCGCAGCAACGATGCCGCCGTCCTTCTTGAGGATGAGGTCGTTGATGCTGCCGATGCTTTCATTGTTGGGGTTATAGACCGACTGGCCGATATAGGTGTTAGCGCTGATCTGATCCGGAGCCTGCTCCGTCAGATAGCTGCCCTCAGCCACATCCGTGCTCGGTGCTGCGGCCGGAGCCTGTGCGGCATCGCCCGCGGGTTTGGTGACGTCAGGGGTTACCGGCTTGGGGGCAGCCGGATCAGCCGGCGCTGTCTGGGTCGGAGCAGCGGGATCCGCAGGCTGCGGCGCGGTCTGCGAGAAGGCCGCCGGTGCGAAAGCCGTGGCAAACAGCGCGCCAACGGCAACGGTCGTCAAAAGTTTGCGTGTCATTTCGAACCTACTTTCATTTCCCTAGAGTGAGCGCTGACCCGGCAATGCGTATTCCTTGCCGCGCCGGTTCGTAGGGAAAATGAGCGGTGCGCCGATTGGTTCCGGTTGAAAACACGGAAAATTTCTCGATTCTCACGGAACTTTTATCCAGGCATGGCCGCCGAAACGAGAAAGCGCCCCCGCTCGGGAGCGCCTTGCATGGCCGTCGTCAGACGCCGTCTTCAGATGACGTAGACGGGATCGAACACACCCTTGACCCCGATGCCGAGTTCGAGCAGCGCCCCGGCTGAGGGCTGGGCCGAACGGGCGTCCTCGTCGAGCCCTTCCCAGGCTGTCGTCACCGCCAGCCGGTCGGCATTGACGCCGATGAAGGCGGGGCAGGATGGCTGGACGGCGGGAACCTTGTAGCGCGAGATGCGCAGACCGTCGGGATTGTAACGATCGACGACGCCGGCGCCCCAGCGGGCGTTCCAGATATAACCGTCGGCATCGACCACCGAGCCGTCGATGTCGCCGGGCTCGTTCATGCTGTCGACGAGCACGATCGGCTCGCCCGCCGGCAGGCCGGTATGCGGATCGACCATGACGCGCATCAGCCGGTTGATGCGGGAGTCCGTATAATAGCCGATCGTGCCGTCGGGCGAGAAGCAGATCGAATTCGGAATGCTGATACCGTTGAAGATCTTCGTCACCTTGCCGCTCGCGACATGATAGATGGCGCCGGCCTGGTTTTCCGCCCGCTTGCTCATCGTGCCGATCCAGAGCGCACCGCAAGGGTGGGTGCGGCCGTCGTTCGAGCGGTTTTCCGGCCTGTCGTTTTCGAGCGCGGCGTAGAAGGTGAGGTTGCCGCTTGCGAGATCGCGCACGAAAAGCCCTTCTTCCGTCGCGATCAGCTGCCGTCCGGCGTCGATGCGGGCCAGCACGCTTGCCATCACCGGCAGCGGGTGCACCTTTTTCTCCCCCGTCGCCAGTCTGAGTTCGTGCAGCTCCTTGCCGAGGATGTTGAACCACCAGACCGTATTGCTGTCCGGATCATAGGTCGGCCCTTCGCCGAGGACGGAATTGGTGTTGCAAAGGGTCTTGCCTTCGAACTCGTAGATGTCGGTCATACGCTCACGCTCCCATGGCTGCATCATAGGCGTAAATGGTCGTCTTGGCACGCTCGGCAACCTCTGCCGCGGTCATTCCCGGCTTGTAGAGGCTGGTGCCGAGGCCGAAGGCGAGGATGCCGGCCTTGGTGTAATCGGCGAAATTCTTGTCCGATACGCCGCCGACGGCGGCAATCGTCAGTTCCGGCGGCAGGATCGCGCGGATCGCCGTGATCCCGGAAGGACCGAGCACGCTCGCCGGAAAGAATTTGAGCCCGGTGGCCCCGGCCCGCGCTGCGGCCAGCGCCTCGGTCGGCGTGAAGACGCCTGGCATCGTCACCATGCCGTATTGGCGCGCCCGGATGATTACCTCTGGCTCGACATTCGGCGTCACCAGCAGCTTGCCGCCGGCCGCATTCAGGCTGTCGACCGCCTCGACCGTCAGCACCGTGCCGGCGCCGATCAGCACCTCGGGCGGCGCCATTTTGGCGGCGATCTCGATCGATTTGAACGGCTCCGGCGAGTTGAGCGGAATTTCGATCGCCGTCAGGCCGTTGTCGATCAGCGCGCCGACGACGCTTTCGGTCTCGTCCGGCCGGATGCCGCGCAGGATGGCGATCAGCGGGCGCTTCATGTCGGGGAAGGGGATACGGTTCATCATGTCAGCTTTCTCAATTCGGCCAGATGGCTTCGGCGGCGGCCGACAGCCCGCGGCGCACGGCGGCATCCGCATCGATGGCGGTGAAGGCAAGGGAAAGGGTTTTGAAGGCCTGTTCGTAGAGCGTCTGCAGGCGTCCGGAGGCGACGAGGGTGATGCCTGAGTTGGCGGCATCGTGCAACGCTCCGGCGATTTCGAGGCCGATCAGCGTGCCGGAGAGCCGGGCTTGCGCGGCAGCGGCGGAGATCCCGTGCAGCAGCTGGCCGGAGCGGGCGGTAAACAGCAGGTTGGAAGCAAGGGCCGGCCGGGCGAAAGCGGCCGAGACCGCCGCCTCGAAGGCGGCCGCATCGGCCGGCTGCGCCTCGGCTCCGGCAACGGCATGCGCAAGGATCGTGTGTTTGCTGATTGCGTCGAAGAGCTCGCCGG
Organism: Rhizobium croatiense; assembly: GCF_019793465.1. Taxonomy (GTDB): domain Bacteria; phylum Pseudomonadota; class Alphaproteobacteria; order Rhizobiales; family Rhizobiaceae; genus Rhizobium; species Rhizobium croatiense. The sequence continues at coordinate 314,981 of NZ_JAILYJ010000003.1, forward strand.
TCATGAAGGTGGAAAAGCCGCTGACCTTGCCGTCGCTGACATGCACCCATTTCGAATGCGTACCGGGCATGCAGACCGCCTGGGCGCCGGCACTCGTGCTGCCGAGCGCGCCGAGAAGCTGGGTTTCCTCGCCGCGCATGACGTCGGGTGTCGCCGCCTGCCGCTGGGCAAGGCCCGGCAGAATGCGGATATCGCGGCTTTCGCCGGGCACGGAAACCGCGCCGGTGAGGATGGCCGCAAGCGGCGTGGGCACGTCGATATAACCGGCCTCGATCCAGCCCTGCCTGGCGCCGGCCATGCCGCAGACGATCACCGGCAGGTTTTCCGGTGCCTCGACAGCGGCGAGATGGCTGGCAAGCACGGCGGAAAAGCCGGTTTTTGCAGCGCTCGTCATGCCTTCGCCGCTGCGGCGCTCGGCAAGGACGCTGCCGTCCCGGCCGATCAGCCACAGCCGGAAGCTGCTGGTGCCCCAGTCCACCGCGACATAAGCGGGATTCGTCATTACAGAATGCCTCCATCGACAATCAGGGACTGGGCGGTCATTCCGGCCGCGCAGTCGGATGCAAGAAACAGGCAGGGACCGACGATCGCATCGGCTTTGAGCGCGACCTTCAGGCATTGCTGCTCGACCGAGTGGGCGATGCTCTCTTCGGTCAGCCAGAGCTGCATCTGCCGTTCGGTGACGACCATGCCGGGCAGGACGCAGTTGACCCGGATATTTTCCGGGCCGAGCCTGCCGGCCATGCTCTTCGTCAATCCGACGACCGCGGCCTTCGCCGCCGCATAGGAGGGAAAACCGCCCATGTTGAGCTTGAAGGCGATCGACGACATATTGATGATCGCGCCGCCGCCGGCGGCCCGCATCGATGGCGCCACAGCCTGCGAGGTGAAAAACACATGCCGCAGATTGACCGCCTGGTTGTTGTCCCAATAGGCCTCGGTGACCGCGTCGAATTCGTGGCGGTCGTCCCAGGCGGCATTGTTGACGAGCACGCGGATCGGCCCTGAAGCGGCAACGACGGTATCGACGGTGCGCCGGATCGCCTCGATGTCGCGCAGGTCGGCATGATAAAAGGAAACCGGATGCGCCGTCTCAAGCGACAGCCTCTCGACAAGTGCACGGCCGGCGGCCTCGGCGATGTCGATGAAGGACACCTTGGCGCCCTGACGCGCAAAACCTTCGACGATCGCCGCACCGATGCCCGATCCGCCGCCGGTTACGAGCACGGTTCGGTCTTTGAACTCCGGAAACTGGGCTGACGTCGCGGTCATCGTCTTCTCCCGAAGAGGTATTGTTCCATTATTTGGAACTGAATTTGACTATATGGAATTATCGGATTATGCTGCCCTTTCTGTCAAGGGCGGATGAGACGATGAATGCAAACGGCGACGGCATGGCGCAGGCCCGCGAGACCGGCACACTCGGCAAGCTGATGGTGCTGCTCGATCTCGTCACCCATGCGGATGCGCCGCTGCGTTTCACCGATATCCTGTCGCTTGCCGGCCAGCCGCGCGGCACCCTGCACCGCCAGCTCAGCCACCTGGTCGAGGAGGGGCTGCTCGAATTCGACGGCGACGGCCGCTATGCGCCGGGCCTGCGCCTGCTCGATTTCGCCGCCCGCAGCTGGGCGCGCAACGAATTCCGCCTGATCGCCGAACCGCATCTTGTCGATCTGCAGCAGGCGACCGGCGAGACCGTGCATCTCGGCGTTCTCAGGGGGCAGTCGATCATCTACCTCGACAAGGTCGAGGGCCGCCAGCCGGTGCGCATGTATTCGCAGATCGGCAATGCCTCGCCCTGTTACTGCACCGGCGTCGGCAAGGCCGCCCTTTCGCTGCTTCCGGCCGAAAGCCTGGTCGATCTCCTCGCCGGCGTGAATTTTACCCGCTTTACCGCCGCCACCCACGCTTCGCCAGCAAGTCTGCTCGCCGAAATCCGTGAGATCGCCGATCAGGGCTATGCTTTCGATCGTGAGGAGCACGAGGCCGGCATCCGCTGCGTCGCCGCACCCATCTGGTCGGACGATCGGACTTTTCTCGGCGGCGTCTCGATCACCGGCCCGGCCTACCGCCTGTCGATGGAACTTCTCGCCCAATGGGTCGTTCCGGTTCAGCGCGCAGCCGGAAGGATCATGGAAGGCATGCGCATCCGCCTCGGCCCGCGTCGCTAGCCTGAGGCGACGAGCAGCGGTCCGGGGACAACGCGTGTATAAGACAAAAGACTGAAACGGAAAAAATTGAGATTTGCCGGCGAATCACGACAACTGGAAATAGTCCGCGAAATCGACAACACTACCGGCCGAATGCGTAAACGCCGCGGCCGATTGTATTGACCCATGGCAATCGTCATTCCCCCGATGCAAGCGAACGGCCGCGGCGCCGAAGATGAAGAAATGTGATGGAACCCTTGTCGCAAACATCCACGGAAGAAGAAGACGATTACATCAAGGAAATTGCGGGCCTGAAGACCCAGTTCGACATTTTCCGGTTCATGAAACGCGTGACCGAAGCCTATCGCTGCCGCGCCTTCATGGTTCTCAATCTGCCGCCGATCACATCCCTCGATCTTCAGGGCAACACCGTCATCACCAGCTGGCCGGCTGAGCTTCTGGCGCTCTACGACCAGGAGGGGCTGATGGTGAACAGCCCGGTTCTGCGGCGGCTGAGAACATCGGCGCGGCCCTTCTTTTACGACATGTCGCGACAGAACTGGCCGCGCGACGACGGCAAGTCCGCCCTCGTCGTCGGGCTGTTCGAACGTTTCAGGATGACGCGTTGCGCCTATTTCCCGACGCATGAGCCCTCCGGCCTGCGCGGCGCCGTCTCCTTCGCCGGCGATCGCGAACCCTTTAGCCCGGCCGAGATGCGCGAGCTTTGTTATATCGCCATCCATGTCTTCGACAGGCTTGCCGAGATCCGCAACCTCGATACCCGCATAACCGATGCGCTCACCGACCGCGAGATCGATTGCCTGAACTGGACGGCGGCCGGAAAGACCAGCGCCGAGATCGCCGAAATCCTGGCGCTGTCCGAGCATACGGTCAATCATTACCTCAACCGCGCCACCAAGAAGCTCGACACCGTCAACCGCACCCAGGCTGTCGCCAAGGCGCTGCGGATCGGCCTGATCAAATAAGTTGCAAAGACGCCGATCCGCTCTAGCCGGCCGCCCAGCATGTAGGCAGATCGGAGCGTCGTCCCGGCGCATTCGACCGCGTTTCCCGCATTTTCCATCTGGCACGCTTTCTGCATCTCTTCTGCCAGAGGTCCGGAGGGGACTTTAATGACCAGCGCCAGCAAATGGCGCGGCCGACACACCACCGCGCGACGCCGATGCCGCTTCTCTCTCCCGGCTCTCGGCGTCGGCGGCGGTTGTTGCCTTTCGGCACCGCTTCTTGCGCAGCTGTTCACGATTTCCTGCTGCCGATCACTTTTTTTCTGGCCTTTTTTTCGGCTTGCGCTAGTTCGCCCCGCATTGCGCCGGTTCTCGGGGAGAGAGACCGTTGCGGCCATCAGGGCGAAAGCCCGGCGGACTTGATGGCCGCAACGGATTTCGAATTCCGGCCGGCGTTTTTCAAAGCCGGCAAATCGATTTTCCTCCCGATGATTTTGTTTGGCGAAGACGTGCGCCTCCACTATCTGTGATCCAAGAAGAAGCAGTGAGGGTGGAATGACCGACGTCACCAAGGAACAGGTTCTCGAAACGCTGAAGACCGTGCGCGGACCGGATCTCGAGCACGACATCGTCGCGCTCGGCATGGTCTCCGATGTCTTCATCTCCGACGGCAAGGTCTATTTCTCCATCACCGTCCCGGCCGAGCGCGCCAGGGAGCTGGAGCCGATGCGGCTCGCCGCCGAGCGCGTCATCAAGGAAATGCCGGGCGTCAAGGGTGCGCTCGTCACGCTGACGGCGGACAGGAAGGCGGCGGCCGCAGCACCTGCTGCCCGCCCGGCGGCGAACCCGCCGCACGGCCATGCCGGTCATGATCATGGCGGCCACGATCACCAGCATCAAGCCCATGCGCCCCAGCAACAGCCGCCGCGGGCCGGCAAGATCGGCGTTCCCGGCATCGGCGCCATCATCGCCGTCGCCTCCGGCAAGGGCGGTGTCGGCAAGTCCACCACCGCCGTCAATCTGGCGCTCGGCCTGCTCGCCAACGGCCTTCGCGTCGGCATTCTCGATGCCGATATCTACGGGCCGTCCATGCCGCGGCTCCTGAAGATATCCGGCCGCCCGACGCAGATCGACGGCCGTATCATCAATCCGATGGAGAATTACGGCCTCAAGGTCATGTCGATGGGCTTCCTCGTCGACGAGGAGACGGCGATGATCTGGCGCGGGCCGATGGTTCAGTCGGCGCTGCTGCAGATGCTGCGCGAAGTCGCCTGGGGCGAGCTCGACGTCCTTGTCGTCGACATGCCGCCCGGCACCGGCGATGCGCAATTGACCATGGCCCAGCAGGTGCCGCTTGCCGGCGCCGTCATTGTCTCCACGCCGCAGGATCTCGCCTTGATCGATGCCCGCAAGGGCCTCAACATGTTCCGCAAGGTCGAGGTGCCGGTGCTCGGCATCGTCGAGAACATGAGCTATTTCATCGCGCCCGACACTGGCACCCGTTACGACATTTTCGGTCACGGTGGCGCCCGCAGGGAGGCCGAGCGCATCGGCGTGCCCTTCCTCGGCGAAGTGCCGCTGACGATGAATATCCGTGAAACCTCCGATGCCGGCACCCCGCTCGTCGCCTCCGACCCGAACGGCGTCGTCGCCGGCATCTATCGCGGCATCGCCGCCAAGGTCTGGGAGCAGCTCGCCGGCCAGTCCCGGCGTCCGGCGCCGGCGATCGTCTTCGAATAGCGCTGGCCTGCCGGAACCGCACGGCGGCGCCGGCGTAAGGACATACCGGAAGGCCAAGCGCCGAATCACCGCTGCGATCACCCCAATTGTGGGGGAAACGTGGTGAAAAGCCGCGCTTCACGGAAGATGTCTTGATTATTTCACGGCTTTGCTGCATATGCCGCGGCGCCATGATGGCGTTGCTGCAGATGCTCAATGACGGCCGCCTTCGTTTCGAAGGTTCTGGCCCGCCTGCAAGATCGAAGGATTGGTAACTGCGATGCGGTGGAGCACAATGCGCATGCTGGCCTTGAAGGCCGGATGCAGCCGGAGTCTTATGAACTTTCTTGATCCGCTTCCGTTTGGACCTGGGACGAGCGACCTTCGCGGCGCCGCGATGGCGGCCGCATGGAAAGGCTTTCGATGAAAATGGCGATGGCCACCAAGCGTCGTGAGCATCGGAGACACTGCCGGTGATCACCGCTTACTGCTCCAATTGCAAATCGGTCGAGATTCGCGATCTCTCGCAGCCGGCATCCTTTCCCGAGGATGTCGTCTGGATCGACATGGTCGAGCCGAGCCGCGAGGAGGAGCTTTATGTCGAGAAGGTTCTCGGCATCGAGGTTCCGACCCGCGAGGATCTCAAGGACATCGAACCTTCGGCTCGCCTCTACATCGAAAACGACGCCGTCTTCATGACCGCTTCGCTCGTCTGGAAGGCGGAGACCGACGCGCCGACGCTCACCGATGTCGCCTTCATTCTGGCCGGAAACCGTCTGGTCACCATCCGTTACGCCCATCCAAAATCCTTTGCGCTGTTCATCGCCGCCCTTCACCGGCTGCCGGAAAACTGGCGCAGCGGCGCGGCCCTCCTTGCCAGGCTGTTGGAGACGATCGTCGACCGCACCGCCGAAATCCTCGAAACCTCCGTCTCGCGCATCGACATTTTGTCGACGCATGTCTTCGGCCGGGCGAAAAGGGTGCGCAAGCCGTCGAACTACCTCGAGCAAAAATTGCGCGATATCGCCGGTCATCACCGCATGATCAGCAAGCTGCGCGATAGTCTCGGCTCGCTTTCCCGGCTTCTGACGTTCTTTCACACGATCCCGGCGATCCAGCAGGACCACGAGGCGAAGGAGCTCTGCCGCACCATCTCGCGCGATATCCAGTCGCTGTCGGAGCATGCCTCCTTTGTCGCCGCCAACATCACCTTCCTGCTCGACGCCTCGCTCGGCCTGATCAACATCGAGCAGAACTCGATCATCAAGATCTTCTCGATCGCCTCGGTCGTGTTCTTGCCGCCGACATTGGTCGCCTCCGTCTATGGCATGAACTTTCAGGTCATGCCGGAGCTGGCCTGGACGGCGGGTTACCCCTTCTCGCTGGCTTTGATGGTGATATCAGCCGTGATCCCCTTTTTCTTTTTTCGCTGGAAAGGCTGGCTCTGAGAAGCCTGTTGAAATTTCATGTCCGAAGAGAGCCATCCGCACGAACGCCAAATGACGCCGCGCAAGCTTTTTTATCTCGCGCTCGGTTCCGTCGGCGTCGTCTACGGCGATATCGGCACCAGCCCGCTCTATGCTTTTCGCGAGGCGCTGAAGCCCGTCGCCCACGACGGCGTCACCCGTTTTGAGATCATCAGCCTGATTTCGCTAATGATCTGGGCGCTGACGATCATCGTCACCATCAAATATGTGCTCTTCCTGCTGCGCGCCGATAACGAAGGGGAGGGCGGCACGCTGTCGCTGCTTGCCCTTCTGATGAAGACTGCCAACGGCCATACCGCCATACTGATGCTGCTCGGCCTAATGGGGGCTGCCCTCTTCCTCGGCGATGCGATGATCACGCCGGCTCTGTCGGTGCTGTCGGCGGTCGAAGGCCTGAAGCTCGTCACACCAAGGCTGTCGGAATATATCGTGCCGATTTCGGTGGTGATCCTGGCGCTGCTCTTCGTCGTGCAATCGCGCGGCACCGGCGCCGTCGCCAAGTTCTTCGGCCCGATCACCGCCGTCTGGTTTCTGGTCATGGCCGCCGCCGGCATTTCCCATATCTCCGATGACTACGGCATCCTCGCCGCCTTCAATCCCTATTATGCCGTCGCCTTTCTGCTGCATGAGGGCTTTTACGGCGTCGTCGTGCTCGGCGCCGTCTTCCTGACGGTGACGGGCGCCGAGGCGCTTTATGCCGATCTCGGCCATTTCGGCCGCCGCCCGATCCAGTGGGCCTGGTTCCTGCTGGTATTCCCGGCGTTGACGCTGAACTATCTTGGCCAGGGCGCCCTCGTTCTCGGCAATCCGATGACGATGTCCGATCCCTTCTATCTGATGTATCCGAAATGGGCGCTGCTGCCGGTCGTCATCCTGGCCACCGCCGCGACGATCATCGCCAGTCAGGCGGTCATCACCGGCGCTTTCTCGATGGTGCGTCAGGGCATCAATCTCGGTTTCCTGCCACGCATGGAAATTCTCTTCACCTCGGAAACCAATACCGGGCAGATCTTCGTGCCGTCGGTCAATGCCGTGCTGTTCTTCGGTGTCATCTTCCTGGTCTTGGGCTTCAAGACCTCGGACGCGCTGGCGACCGCCTACGGCATCTCGGTCACCGGCGCCATGGTCGTCACCTCGATCATGGCCTTCGAATTCGTCCGCGCCCGCTGGAACTGGTCGCTGCCCCTCGCGGTAATCGCGCTCGCGCCGCTGGTCGTGCTCGAATTGATCTTCCTTGGCGCCAACCTGTTGAAGATTCACGACGGCGGTTATATCCCGATCCTGATCGCCACCGCCTTTACCGTCGTCATGTGGACCTGGCGCCGCGGCACTGCGATCCTGCTGGAAAAGACCCGCCACACCGATATCCCGCTCGCCTCCTTCGTCAGTTCCATCGAGCGCAAGAGCGAGCATTCGCCGGCCCAGGTTCCCGGCACGGCGATCTTCCTGACCAGCGATCCGGAATCCGCACCCGCCGCCCTCTTGCACAATCTCAAGCACAATCACGTGCTGCACGACCGCAACGTCATCCTGACGATCCGCACGGTCAACAAGCCGCGCGTGCCGAGCCACGACCGTTACAAGGTCGAACCGATCTCCGAGCGCTTCTCGCGCGTCGAACTGCTGTTCGGCTTCATGGAATCGCAGAACGTTTCGCAGGCCCTGGCGACGCTGCGCAAGACCGGGCTGAAGTTCGACATCATGTCGACCTCCTTCTATCTCGGCCGCCGCAAGCTGGTGCCGGACGCCAAGTCCGGCATGCCCTACTGGCAGGACCGGCTCTACATCGCGCTCGCCAACGCCGCCACCAACCCCTCGGACTACTTCCGCCTGCCGGCAAACCGCGTGGTGGAATTGGGGTCGCACGTTATTATTTGAGGGGGGCTGGGCGACATTCCGGACGCGGGTGTCCGCGCTTTGACTTCTTCCGCCACCTCATCCTCCGTCATGCTCGGTCTTGAGCCGAGCATCCACACCGGGGCCACCAGCAGGTGTGGCATGGATCCTCGGCTCAAGGCCGAGGATGACGGAGACCGGTGATGCGTTCCCGTTAAATCACCGTACAGAGATAGGTCAACAGGCAGAGGTCCATGAGGAGCGCAGCGGCTCCAGAGGGACGAAATTAGCAGCCACCTTAGAATATCCGGAACTTCGGATGGCCACATTCCGGCACGGCTCGTTAACCGGACGTCAAGGTTAATAAGGGATTTTCGATGGAATGTTCCCGCGTTCCATGCCCGGAGTTCGTGTTGCGTCGAAAGAGCCCTTCCCGTAGCAAGCTGCCTCTTCTTCCCGAGAACTGGGTGTCACCTGTCATCTTCGGGCTCGCCGGCTGGCTGATCTTCCCGAGCGTTGCCTCCCACGCCGATCTCGCCACCATGCTCGCCGGTCTCGATCGTGAGGGCGAGAGCTGGCGCATGGTTCTGACCAATTCTCCGGCCGGCTCCATTCATCAGGCCGAACTCGCCTTTGCCGATCCTGAAGTGACGGGCTCGATCTCGTCGGGCGCCGGCATGGTGCTGCCCGATGGCCGCAAGGTCGCTTTCTCTGCCGAGGACAAGGGCACCGCCAAGGACAAGGGCACCGCCAAGGAGAAGGGCCACGAGGACACGCCGGACGAGGATCGCGTCAACCGCGGCATGAAGAAGAGCCGAATCGTCGCGGTGGAAAAGATGCAGCCGCCGAAGGATTTTTCCGCCGGCTCCATTCTTGAGCGCACAAGGATGCTCTTCACTCCGAGCTTCGACCTCAAGGACCGATCGGCCTTCGTCAAGCCGAAGATCCAGGGCAAGGAAATCGAGATCGCCACGTCCTTCTATAAGAAGCAGCCGGTGATCGAGGAGAGTGGCGTGCCGGCGATGCTCGCAAACCTCGTCACCAGCAACAAGGCCGATGTGCTGGCGACGGCCTATGCGCCGGCAGCACCCGACTATGCCCGCCAGTCGCCGTTCGATTCGATCCTGACCGAGCCGGACAGCGGCCGCTTCGTCCCCGAGATCGGCCCGCGTGATCACGCCTGGGCCGCAAGTGTGCTGCCGCCGAGCGTCTTTTCCGCCCGCGAGCAGCAATGTCTTGCCTCCGGCATCTATTTCGAGGCGCGCGGAGAATCGGTGAAGGGGCAGGCGGCCGTCGCCCAGGTCATCCTCAACCGCGTCCGCAACCCCGCCTATCCCAAGAGCATCTGCGGCGTCGTCTATCAGAACGAGGATTGGCGCAACCGCTGCCAGTTTTCCTTCGCTTGCGACGCCATCAAGGACAGGGTGAATTCGGAATATCACTGGCGGGTCGCCCGCGACGTGGCGATGGCGGTGACATCAGGCAAGATCTGGCTGCCGCAGGTAGGCTCGGCGACGCACTACCACGCCGTCTACGTCCGCCCGAAATGGGCAAAGACCATGGAAAAGGTCGGCCGCATCGGCCTCCACGTCTTCTACCGCACCTATGGCGGCGGCTGGAGCTGAGATAAATCGTCCGGGCCGGCCGATTTCCGGCCCCGAAAAGCGGATTCTTTCCGTCGAATTTGCCCGATCGACCCATGATCGCTTTATCCCTTTGATTCGACGTGATTATTTTCTCGCTGGACAGAAGCTGTCTACGCCTTGACTATACCAATCCCTAAAACTATGTTGCGCGCGACTTCAGAACGGGCCGGAAGGGTCTCAACCTTCGCGTCCGGGGTCCGAATGACCGGGGTAGCGGGAGTGCGGGCGACGGGCAGGCGAGGAGAGAGCAATGACGGACGACCGCGAGGAAAGTCTTGAGAAGCGCCGTGCGCAGCTGGGAGCGGAACTCGCGACCAAGCGCGTCGAGGCAAAAGTGGACGAGGCAAACGAAGCTCGCGCCGAGGTAAGCCGCAAAGGTTATGCCCAGGCGATGAAGCTTTCCAGCGAGTTCATTGCCGCCATCGTCGTCGGTGCCGTCCTTGGCTATCTCCTCGACCGTTTTGTTGGCACGGCGCCTTGGGGGTTGATTGTTCTTCTGCTTCTCGGATTCTGTGCCGGCGTTCTGAACGTGTTGCGTTCTGCGGGGGTGGTGGCCCATCCCCTGGACGACAAGGACGACAAGAAATAAGGACCGGTCCCGGTCCAGTGCAATGACCCCGCGTCCTGCGGGCCAAAGAGAGAGAACAAGCGGTGTCTAACGATCCGACTCATCAGTTCCTGATCCAGAAGATTGTCCCGATCGAAATCGGCGGAATTGATTTTTCGTTCACCAACGCATCGCTCTTCATGGCCGCTTCGGCTGCCGTTGCCGCAGGCTTCCTCTATTTCGCGACCTCGAACCGCGCCATCGTGCCGGGCCGTTCGCAGTCGGTCGCGGAAATGTCCTATGAATTCATCGCCAATATGCTGAAGGAAGGCGCGGGCAAGCAGGGAATGAAGTTCTTCCCGCTGGTCTTCTCGCTTTTCATGTTCGTCCTGACGGCGAACCTGCTCGGCATGTTCCCCTATTTCTTCACGGTGACGAGCCAGATCGTCGTCACCTTCGCGCTGGCGATCCTCGTCATCGGCACGGTCCTGGTCTACGGCTTCTATAAGCACGGCTTTCACTTCCTGAACGTCTTCGTGCCCTCGGGCGTGCCGGGCCTTCTGCTGCCGCTGGTCGTCCTGATCGAAATCATTTCCTTCCTGTCCCGTCCGATTTCGCTCTCCGTTCGTCTTTTCGCAAACATGCTCGCCGGTCACATCACGCTGAAGGTGTTCGCAGGCTTCGTTGCCTCGCTTGGAGCCCTCGGTGCAGTCGGTATCGGCGGAGCCGTTCTTCCCCTCATCATGACCGTCGCCCTGACCGGTCTCGAGTTCCTCGTTGCCTTCCTCCAGGCTTACGTCTTTGCGGTGCTGACTTGCATGTACCTCAACGACGCGATCCATCCGGGCGGGCACTAAGGATAACGACATCGACGTCAAAGGGCGTCAGTCATTCGCCGCAACAACCATTTCAAAGGAGTTCAACATGGAAGCGGAAGCAGCAAAGTTCATCGGTGCAGGTCTGGCTTGCTTTGGTATGGCCGGTACGGCTCTCGGCCTCGGCAACATCTTCGGCAACTACCTCTCCGGCGCTCTGCGCAATCCGTCTGCCGCTGACAGCCAGTTCGGCCGTCTGGTATTCGGCTTCGCCGTTACGGAAGCTCTGGGCATCTTCTCGCTGCTCGTCGCTCTCCTCCTCCTCTTCGCCGTCTGATATTGGCGGATAGATGGATCACGGCCTGCGACCGCAAGCCGTGATCCTTTGCATTTGCAGTCCACCTGGAGGTGAGCATGTTTTTTGTGACCCCGGCTTACGCTGAGGAAGCACCGGCGGCAGCGACCGGCACGGATGCGCATGGCGCTCCGGCCGCAGGCGAGGTCCATACCGAGACCGGCGTAGCCGAAGGCGAACACGCCCGTGGCCCGTTCCCGCCCTTCGATTCGACGACCTTCGCGTCCCAGCTGCTCTGGCTGGTGATTACGTTCGGCGTCTTCTACCTCCTTATGCAAAAGGTCATCGCGCCGCGCATCGGGGCCATTCTCGATCAGCGCCACACGCGCATCTCCCAGGACCTGGAAGAAGCAGGCCGCCTGAAGGCGGAAGCTGACGCTGCCGTCCAGACCTATGAAGGCGAACTGGCCGCTGCCCGTGCCAAGTCGAATGCGATCGGCTCCGCCGCCCGCGACGCCGCCAAGGGCAAGGCCGAAGAGGAACGCCGCGCTGTCGAGACGAGCCTGTCGGAAAAGATCAAGGCTGCCGAAGCCCGCATCGCCGACATCAAGGCGAAGGCTTTCGCCGATGTCGGCACCATTGCCGAAGAAACGGCGGCTGCCGTCGTCGAACAGCTGATTGGCGGCAATGCCGCCCAGGCTGATGTCGCCGCCGCCGTCGCGGCCGCCAAGAAGGAGGCTTGATCGATGGAATTTGCTTTTGACGCGACTTTCTTCGCCTTTGTCGGCCTCGTTCTCTTCCTGGCGCTGGTTGTCTACTTGAAGGTCCCCGGCATGATGGCACGGTCGCTTGACGACCGCGCCGACCAGATCCGCAACGAGCTGGCCGAAGCCAAGCGCCTTCGCGAGGAGGCCCAGCACCTGCTCGCCGAATACCAGCGCAAGCGCAAGGAAGCGGAAGCGGAAGCGGCGCACATCGTTGCCGCCGCCGAGCGCGAAGCCGAGATGCTGACTGCCGAAGCGAAGAAGAAGACGGAAGAATTCGTCGCCAATCGCACGGCGCTCTCCGAGCAGAAGATCTTGCAGGCCGAGGCCGAAGCGATGAAGGCGGTTCGTTCCGCCGCCGTCGATCTGGCGATCGCGGCCGCCGAAACGGTGCTCGCCAAGAAGGCGGATGGCAAGGTCCAGTCCGAACTCTTCGGCAATGCCGTCGGCCAGGTCAAGACACGGCTCAACTGAGCGGTATCGAATGGAATGAAGAAGGCCGGGCATGTCCCGGCCTTTTCTTGTTGATGAATACTCAATCTCGGTCGAGGGCATGCCGCTCCTCTCGATTCCCTCTTCTCCCCACCGGGGAGAAGAGGATATGCCGCGGCCTCTCTTTTCCTCGCGCGCCTCTTACAGCGCTCGTCCGGCTTCTCATTGCCCGGTTTTCTTTGGGTGACCTATTCCGGTATCAACTCGTCCGTCTCAGGCCCGTCCTCGCCCTTGCGCAACGGCCGAAAACTCATCCGGTGCAGGGAGCAGGGGCCATGCTTCTCGATGCCGGCGCGGTGCTGTGCCGTGCCGTAGCCGGCATGCGCGGCAAAGCCGTAATCTGGAAAGACATTGTGGGCGCGCGCCATCATCCGGTCGCGCGTCACCTTGGCGACGATCGAGGCGGCGGCGATCGAGACCGAGCGGGCGTCACCCTTGACCACGGCCTGGCCGGGGCATTCGAGGCCGGGCGGCACGTCGAGCCCGTCCGTCAGAACGTAGCTTGCCGGAACGGCAAGGCTGCAGATGGCGCGGCGCATGGCGTCGAGGCTTGCCTTGCGGATATCCGTCTCGTCGATGCGCGTCGAGCTGGATGAGGCGATCGAGACGGTCGCGGTCGCGAGAATCTGCACGAACAGTTCCTCGCGCCGCTGCGCCGAAAGCTGCTTGGAATCGTTGAGGCCCTCGGGGATGCGCTTCGGGTCGAGGATAACGGCGGCGGCGACGACCGGCCCGGCGAGCGGCCCGCGGCCGGCCTCGTCGGCGCCGGCGACCGGCCAGTGGCCGGCCTTGCGGGCTTTGAGTTCCAGGCGGAAATCCGGCACGAGCGGAGCCGTGTCGAAAAGCAGGGGAGAATCGGGTGGCGTGCGAGGTTTCATGCGGCTGAACCTCGCACGCCAACCCGATTTCCCGCAAGTCCCCGGATCAGGGCGGCGGCCGGGGACGGTCCGGCGGATGGTGGCGGTCAGGGCCATCCGCGGGAATTGCGCTCGGGCTCGAAAACAGGGCGGTTTCTCGATGGGCCGATGCGCAAATCTATAAATCAGAGCAGCGACAGCTGGACGCCGCTGCCATCAGGCGGCACGAACAGATCGTCGCGCAGCGGCAGACCGCGCCGCGTCAGGCCGAAGCGCCTCGCCGCCATTTCAAAGCGGCGGGCGATCTGCCACGCATAGGGACCGGCGCCCTTCATGCGCTTGCCGAATTCAGCATCGTAATCCTTGCCGCCGCGCATCGAGCGCACCAGCGACATCACATGCCGGTAACGATCGGGATAATGCTGCAACAGCCAGTCGCGGAAGAGCGGGCTGACCTCGAGCGGCAGCCGCAGGATGACATAGCTCGCCTCGACGGCGCCGGCCGCCTTGGCCGATTCGAGGATGCGCTCCAGCTCGTGATCGTTCAGCGCCGGGATCAGCGGCGCGGCCATCACGGCCGTTTGGATCCCTGCTTCCGACAGCGTGTGAATGGTCTCCAGCCGACGCGGCGGCGTGGCGGCACGCGGCTCCATCGTCCGGGCAAGCTTGCGGTCGAGCGTGGTCACGGAGATGCCGACGCGCACCAGGTTCTTCGCCCCCATCTCCTGCAGAATGTCGAGATCCCGCAAGATCATCGCCGACTTGGTGACGATCGAGACCGGGTGGTTCGCCTTGTTCAAAACCTCGAGAATGCCGCGCATGATGCGCCATTCCTTCTCGACCGGCTGATAGGGGTCGGTATTGGTGCCGATTGCGATCGCCCGCACCTTGTAGCCCGGCTTGGCGAGCTCCCGCTCCAGCAGCTTAGCCGCATCCGGCTTGGCGAACAGCTTCGTCTCGAAATCGAGCCCCGCCGAAAGCCCCATATAGGCGTGTGTCGGCCGGGCGAAACAATAAATGCAGCCATGCTCGCAGCCGCGATAGGGATTGATCGAGCGGTCGAAGGCGACGTCGGGCGATTCGTTGCGGGTGATGGCCGTGCGCGGCTTTTCGATCTGCACCTCGGTCTTGAACGGCGGAAGCTCTTCCAGCGTCTGCCAGCCGTCGTCGAAGTTCTCCCGCTGCAGCGCCTCGAACCTGCCCGTCGGGTTCAGTCCGGCGCCGCGCCCGCGCCGACGGTCGACCTCGACCCTCAGCCCGGAGGAGACGATCATCGCATCGGCAATATCTGCCGTATTGGCAGGCGCGAATGCGGCCTGCCCTGCCAGGGACTGCTCTCTCATCGGATTCTCCCGCAGCGGAAAGCGATCGCCTCCGCCCGTTTTGATGATTAAATTCCTATCGGCAAATTGAGAACAATGCAAGAACAAAATGCGGAAAACGCCGCTGGCAAAAATTTGTGCGGCGCATTATGACTAGGAAATGTTGACGGTTGTTCTCGAATGTCAGGATCAGGAATCTGAGCTGGCCCAGACCTTATCGGTCTTGGTGGCAGGCGCCGTGGAGGGTCTCGTCGGCGATGTGGTCGTGCTCGATCACGGCTCGCGCGACGGCAGCTCGCGGGTCGCCGACGCGGCCGGCTGCCGGTTTCATTCGCAGTGGGATATCAAGGACATCGTCGCTTCCGCCCGGGGCGACTGGCTGCTTTTCGTCGAGCCGGGTGCACGTCCGCAGGCGGGCTGGATCGACGAGATTGCCGAATATATCGCGCTCAACAAGGCGCCGGCGCGCTTCACCGCCTCGCGCGGCTACCGGCGCCCATTTTTCGAGCGCATCGGCCGCGCCGCGCCGCCGCTGGAGCTCGGTCTGCTGATGCCGAAGAGCCAGGCGCTGGCCGCCGCTAGGAGCGGCATGCGCCTTGCCGAATTCGCCAAGGGCCGGAAGCCGCGTAAACTCGCAAGCGAATTGATTCCTTCCTGGGTGGCGCGCTCGGCCCGGTAAGCATTTTCACTCGCCCGCACCGGAGCAGCATCACAACCGTCCCCACATCGCGCGCAAAAAATGGCGCTCAATCAGATTTCGCGCTATAATTCGCCCATGGCGCCGCCGAAGCGCCGCGCTTCGCAACGGGTGGCCATGAATGCCGGTGGACGGCAGAACAGGTCGGCGAAATCTCCTCTTCTGCCGGGTTCCGGCGAAAGGAGGTGCGTCATGATCCGCCATATGCTTTACGGTCTTGTGGCCGTCATATCGGCGACGTTGATGATCGCGCATCCGCATTCGGCAGCATCGCAGGCGATGCTCAGTTGCGCAGGCCGATCCGACGTCGTCAAATTCCTGGACAAGAATTTTGCTGAGAAGCTGACGGCGGTCGGGCTGGTCAATCAGAACGCCGTGCTGGAGGTCTACACCGCCGAAAGCGGCACCTGGACGCTCGTCGTCACGGATGTTCACGGCATAAGCTGCATCCTGCTGTCGGGTAACAGCTGGGAAACGATGCCGTCTCTGCCGGGCCTTGCGACCTAATGCATGTCGCCCGGGAGTGTGCAGCGGTTCAGGGACAACGACATGCATTAAAACAAAGAGCTAAAGCGCGCCGCGATCGTTCGGATTGGCTTCTCGCGAAATTCTATTTCTGTGCGCCGCGTTTCAGATGCTCGTCGAGACGCGGCATGATCTCGACGAAGTTGCACGGCGTGCTGCGGTAGTCGAGCTGCCCCTTCAGGATGCCGTCCCAGGCATCCCGGCAGGCGCCGGGCGAGCCTGGCAGGGCGAAGATGAAGGTGGCATTGGCGACACCTGCCGTGGCGCGCGACTGGATCGTCGCCGTGCCGATCTTCTCGTAGGAGATGCGGTGAAAGACGGCTGAAAAGCCGTCCATGCGCTTTTCGAACAAGGGCTCCAGCGCTTCCGGCGTCACGTCACGGCCGGTAAAGCCGGTGCCGCCAGACGTGATGACGACATCGATGTCGTCCCGCTCGGTCCAGGCCTTGACCTGCGCGGCGATTTTGTCGCGGTCGTCAGGCACGATCGCCCGGTCGACCAGCCGGTGACCCGCTTCGGTGATCCGCGCCGCCAGCGTATCGCCGGATTTGTCGGTTTCCGGCGTGCGGGTATCCGAAACGGTGAGGACAGCGATGCCGACGGCGATAAACGGCCGCTTTTCGTCCAGACCTGCCATTACATGCCTCCCGAAACCGTTTCCGTCGCCTGGACATACCAGTCGGGGCGCTCGCCGTGAAGAGCTGACGCTGCCTCGTGCGCCGCCGCCATGCTCGTAAAAATGCCGAAGCAGGTGGCGCCGGAGCCGGACATGCGGGTGATGAGCGCGCCATGGGCCTGCAGCATCTGCGAGATCACGGCAATCTCCTGCACCAGTTCGCGCGCCGGCGCCTCCAGATCGTTGCGGGCCGAGCCGATCGCCGTCAGCCAGCCGGAAGTCCCGGACAGACCGGGCGCAAGGTGCAGAGCCGGATTGTTCTTTGCCGCCAGCCGGCGGAAGACTTCGGGCGTCGACACGCCCTTCAGCGGATTGGCGAGCACCATGGCAAAGGCCGGCAGCTCAGGCACGGCTTCGATCCTTTCGCCGATGCCGCGGGCAATCAGCGGCCTGCTTTCAAGGCACATCGGCACATCGGCGCCGAGCTTCAGCGCGAGGCTGGCAAGCGTCTCCACCGGCAAGTCCATGCCCCAGAGCCGCATCAGTCCGCGCAGCGTCGCGGCCGCATCGGCTGAGCCGCCGCCGATGCCGGAGGCGATCGGCAGGTTCTTTTGCAGGTGGATATGCACAGGGAAGGCGAGGGCGCCGACCGTCTCGCGCAGGAGATCGCGGGCTCGCAGCACCAGGTTGGCGCCGCCGTCGCCGGCAAGCGTCTCGCCGAAAGGGCCCGACAGCGTGAAAGCGTCGGCCTGTGCAGGCAGAAAGCCCAGCCGGTCGCCGCAATCGGCGAACGTCACCAACATGTCGAGCAGATGGTAGCCATCCGCCCGCTGGCCGGTCACATGCAAGGCGAGATTGATCTTCGCGCGCGCCTCTTCGGTGACGCCGAAAGCGTCGGCCAGGCCTTCTTCAGGCATGCTTGCCGCCCGTCAGGATTTCTTGTCGACCGGCGGCGGGGTGACGGGCGCCGGATCCGGCTGCTTCTTGTCGGCCGCCTTGGCATCGTCGCTGGCAGGAGGCAGGCCGTTGGCGACCTTGTCCTTGATCTTCGGAATTTCGGCGGCTTCCGGCTCGGAGGCGAGCGCCCGGTTCCACTGATAGACGGCCTCGAGCTTGCGGCCGACGCGCCAGTAGGCGTCGCCCAGATGGTCGTTGATCGTCGCGTCGCCGGCCTTGATCTGTGCGGCCCGCTCCAACTCGTCGACAGCATCGTCGAAGCGGTTGAGGCGGAAATAGGCCCAGCCGAGCGAATCGATGATGTAGCCGTCGTCAGGGCGAAGCTCGACGGCCTTCTTGATCATGCCGAGGCCTTCGTCGAGGTTCCGGTTCATGTCGATCCAGGAATAGCCGAGATAGTTCAGCACCTGCGGCTGGTCGGGATTAAGCTCCAGGGCCTTGCGGAAGTTGGGTTCGGCCTGGTCCCACTTCTTCAACCGCTCATAGGCAATGCCGCGCTGGAAGAAGACGCTCCAGTTGGCGCGGCCGGCAATTGGGCCGATCGCTTCGACCGCCTTGTCGTAATTGGCGGCCATCGCCTCATAGTCCTTGGCGTCGGAGAGCACGCTGCCATAGGCGAGGTAGCTGCGGATGTCCTTCGGGTCGGAGGCGATCAGCGCCTGCAGGTGCTTGCGCGCCTCTTCCACCTTGCCGCCCTGGGCAAGGGCAAGGCCGAGCTGCAGCTCGGAGATGCGGCGCATCGGCGAATTTTCCGGCACCTTCTTGTAGAGCGCGATGGCGCGGTCCATCTGGTTCTGCTTCTCGGCGATGCCGCCGAGCAGCACCAGCGTATCGGCGCTGTTCGGGTCGAGTGCTTTGGCCGTCTGCAGGTAGAGCGAGACGATGTCCTCGGCGCCGTCGCGGTTCAGCGCACCGCCGACCGAAAACAGCACGCCGGCGGCCCCTTCTTCTGCGGTCTTGACCTGCTGTTCCTGCTTCTCGCCCTTCTCGATACTGTCGCGCAGCGCGTTCAGCGGCGCGTAATTCGGCAGCAGGTTGTCGCCGACGGAAACGGCGTCGAGCGCCTTCTGCTTGTTGCCCTGTGTCGCTTCGAGGCGAGCAAGCGCCATGACCGCCCGCATGAAGGTATCGGGCGCCGTCGCGCCCCCCTCCTTGTCGAGCACGGCGTCGTTCAGATGCTTTCGGGCGGATTTCACGTCGCCGATGGCGATGGCGATCGCGCCGGCATTGTAATTCTGGAAGATGCGGAACCAGTCCGGCCCCTTCATCTTCTCGACCATGGTGAGTGCTTCCTTGCCGCGGCCAGCGCCGACGCGGGCCCAGGCAAGCAGCAGGTCGTTCATCATCCGGTCGAGATCGTTCGGGCCCTTGTATTTCAGGATGACTTCGGCGGTCTTGTAGTCGTCACGGCGCACGGCATCCATGCCGCGCACGATCGTGGTGATGCGCTCGACGGAGGGGTCGCCCTTCAAGTCGTTGGCATATTTGACGCCTTCTTTGATGTCGCCGTTGAGCAGCAGCGAAATCATCAGCCGCTGGCGGATCTCCGGATTGCCGGGCTCGATCAGCAACGCCTTCTTGTAGAGCGCGATCGCCGTTTCGTAATCATGATCGACATCGGCCGTGCGTGCGGCGAGGAAGGCGCCGGAGAAGGTGGTGACGCTATCGGCATCGAAGGTCTCGGTTTTGCCGGCATCGCCCGCCGTCTTGGCCGCATCCTCGGCGTTCACGCCGGCGACGACGCCGAGCGAAAGAACAGCCGCCAATGCTGCGCTCGTAAGAAGACGGATGGCAATTCTCTGCCGCATGAGGAAACCTTTCTTCGAGAGCGCCCGGCCATGATGCCGGTCGCAAATCAGTTGTGATCACTGATTCATAACAGGATGGCTTTTTTGAAGCGGCGCCGCAAGAAAATCAGCCTGCAATCGAGAACGTTTGGTCAGTTGACGCGCTCGATGCAGAAGTCGATCACTTCCATCAGGGCGGATTTCCACACCGTATCGGGAAGCGGCGCCAGCGCATCGCGGGCGATCGTGCCGTAATGGACCGCCCGGCCGATCGTGTCGCTGAGCGTGCCGTATTTGGTGATCAGCCCGAGGGCTTTTTCCAGATTGGCGTCGCTGCTGTTGCCGGCCTCGATCGCATCGCGCCAGAAGGCGCGCTCGTCCTGCGTGCCGCGGCGATAGGCGAGGATGACGGGAAGCGTGATTTTGCCTTCGCGGAAATCGTCGCCGACATTCTTGCCGAGGTCGGCCGCCTTGCCGCCGTAATCCAGCGCGTCGTCGACGAGCTGGAAGGCGAGCCCCAGATTCATGCCGTAGGATTTCAGCGCGTTGCGGCCGGACCGGCCGGCCTCGGCGACGATCGGCCCGACTTCGGCGGCGGCCGCAAAGAGCGCCGCCGTCTTGGCGCGGATGACGGCGAGGTAATCGTCCTCGGTCGTCTCCATGTTCTTGGCGACGGAAAGCTGCAGCACCTCGCCCTCGGCGATCACGCAGGCGGCGGAAGACAGCACGTCGAGCGCATCCAGCGAGCCGACATCGACCATCATGCGAAAGGCCTGGCCGAGCAGGAAGTCGCCGACCAGCACGCTTGCCTGGTTGCCCCAGATCATCCGCGCTGTCGATTTGCCGCGGCGCAGGTCGCTTTCGTCGACGACGTCGTCATGCAGCAGCGTCGCCGTGTGCATGAACTCGACCGATGTGGCGAGCTTGACGTGATTTTCGCCGCGGTAATCGAACAGCGAGGCGGCCGCCAGCGTCAGCATCGGCCGCAGCCGCTTGCCGCCGGACGAGATCAGATGGTTCGCCACTTCGGGGATCATCTGCACGTCGGAGCCGGCCTTGGACAGAATGAGCTGGTTCACCCGCTCCATATCCGCCCTGGTGAGATCGACCAACGGCTTTATGGATGCCAGTTTGTTTTTGCTTTCTTCAAGCGGTATGACCACGCCCAACGACCCGGACTCCTGTTCATTCATTGCAGCTGACAATAGAAAGGGGCGATGGACGCGGCAAGAGGTGAATTGTCGCGCACGGCGAAATTGGAAGGAAAATGACGGCAAATGCATGAACTTATCCGCGCCAACGACCCCGTTCTGCTCTCCTTTGCGGAGAGTTTGATGAAGGATGCGGGCATTCATTGCTTCATCGCCGATCAGGGCATGAGCGTGCTCGAAGGCTCCCTCGGCATGCTGCAGCGCCGGCTGCTGGTGGATGAGGAGATGGCCGACCAGGCCCGCCGCATCCTCATCGACGCCGGTCTCGGCGGCGAATTGCGCGACAGGAGGTGAGGGTGGGATGACCGGGGAGCCTGCCCAAACCATCGACGCCTTTCATCGCGGCGCCTTTCATCTGGTGCAGCCGAAGGGGAGGGGCCATCGCGCCGGCATGGATGCGATGCTGCTTGCCGCCCTCGTTGCCGACGATCGCCCGGTCAAGGTGGCCGATCTCGGCGCCGGCGCCGGCGCGGCCGGCCTTGCCGTCGCCTCGCGCCTTGCCGATGCCGAGGTGGTGCTCTTCGAACGGTCGGCCGAAATGGCCGATTATGCCCGTCGCAGCATTCTCCTGCCCGAAAATGCCCATCTCGCCGCCCGCGTCAGCGTCGTCGAGGCGGATGTGGCGCTGACTGCCAAGGCGCGCAACGATGCCGGCCTCATCGATGAGAGCTTCCACCACGTCATCATGAACCCGCCCTTCAACGATGCCGGCGACCGGCGCACGCCGGATGCGCTGAAGGCTGAAGCCCATGCGATGACCGACGGCCTGTTCGAAAGCTGGATCCGCACGGCCGGCGCGATCATGATCCCCGGCGGACAATTGTCGCTGATCGCAAGGCCCGAATCGATCGCCGAGATCGTCGACGCCTGCGGCCGGCGTTTCGGCGGCATCGAAATGACAGCCATCCATCCGCGCGAGCGTGAAAACGCCGTGCGTATCCTGGTGACTGCAATCAAGGGGTCGCGGGCGCGGCTGTCACTGCGCGCACCGCTCATCATGCACGAAGAGGGGAGCCACAAATTCTCCCCTCTCATCGATGATTTCAACAATGGCCGGGCGGCCTATGCCAGGCTTCGATCCTCGGCAGCTAGCCGGTGACGAAATCGAGCAACAGCTTGACGTTCAGCCCGGCGATGACGACGGCGATCACATAGGCGATGCCGCTCAGCCAGCGGGGAGCCACAAGTTCGCCCATCTTGGCCTTGCTGGCGGTGAACATGACGAGCGGGAAGACGGCGAAGGAAAGCTGCAGGCTGAGCACCACCTGCGTGAGGATCAAAAGCTCCGCCGTGCCCTGGTCGCCGTACCAGATGGTGACGATCGCCGCCGGCACGATGGCGATGGCGCGGGTAATCAGCCGGCGCATCCACGGCTGCAGCCGGATCTTCAGGAAGCCTTCCATGACGATCTGGCCGGCAAGCGTCGCCGTCACCGTCGAGTTGAGGCCGCAGCAGAGCAGCGCAATGCCGAACAGCGTCGGCGCGATGGCGAGACCCAGCAGCGGCGACAGCAGCGAATGCGCCTCGCCGAGTTCGACGATGTCGGTCCTGCCATGCGCATTGAAGGCGGCAGCGGCCAGGATCAGGATCGAGGCGTTGATCAGCAGCGCGAAACAGAGCGCGACCGTCGAGTCGATCGTCGCATAGGTCAGCGCCTCCTTCTTTTCGGGAACCGTATGGCCGTAGGCCCGCGTCTGCACGATGCCGGAGTGGAGGTAGAGATTGTGCGGCATGACGGTCGCGCCGAGAATGCCGAGCGCGAGATAAAGCATCTCAGGATTGGTGACGATCTCGGTGGTCGGGAAGAAGCCGGTGATGACGGAGCCCCATTGCGGGTCCGCAAGCAGTATCTGTACGCCGAAGCAGAGCGCGATGACGCCGAGCAGCGTGATGATGAAGGCCTCCACCCAGCGGAAGCCGAGCTTCTGCAGGAAGAGGATGACGAAGACGTCGAGCGCGGTGATCAGCACGCCGAGTTCGAGCGGAATGCCCATCAAGAGGTTGAGGCCGATCGCCGTGCCGATCACCTCGGCGATGTCGGTGGCGATGATGGCAATTTCGGCAAAGGCCCAGAGCGGCACCGAAACCCATTTCGGATAGGCGTCGCGGCAAGCCTGCGCAAGGTCGCGGCCCGAGGCGATCGCGAGACGCGCGCAGAGCGATTGCAGGACGATCGCCATCAGGTTGGAAAGCAGTGCGACGGTGAGCAGCGCATAGCCGAATTTCGAGCCGCCGGCGAGCGAGGTCGCCCAATTGCCGGGGTCCATATAGCCGACGGCGACCATATAGCCCGGCCCGGCAAAGGCCGCCGCCCTGCGCCACCTCGAGCTGTGACGCCCGGTTCCGACGGTGCGGTAGACATCCGACAGCGACGCCTCGCCGCGTTCGTGCCGCCAGCCGCTTGTTACCTTTGGGTTGAGGGCGTCCATGCCATTTCCACCTGTTTATCGTGAGCGCACTATGACGAATCAGAATGACAATGCAAGTCATTCGCAACAAGAAAGACCATTCTCGATGTTTTGCAAACGCGGCCATTGCGTTTGTCGTTCCAACGCATACATGGATGCCGATCGTAGATTGACGATCGGGCGACCCGAAGCGAAGGATGGGAAATGGCCGGATTCTGGAAAAAATTGCTGCCGAAACGGTTCCGCAAGGAGGGCGTCACCATCCCGGTCGTCAGATTGCAGGGCGCGATCATCAGCGGCGGCGGCCAATTCCGGCCGACCCTCAATCTCGCCAATGTCGCTCCGGTCCTGGAAAAGGCCTTTGCCATGAAGGGCTCGCCGGCGGTTGCCATCGCGATCAACTCGCCGGGCGGCTCGCCCGTCCAGTCCCGGCTGATCTTCACCCGCATCCGCGAGCTTGCCCGCGAGAAGCAGAAGAAGGTCCTGGTCTTCGTCGAGGACGTCGCCGCCTCCGGCGGCTATATGATCGCGCTTGCCGGCGATGAGATCATCGCCGACGCCACCTCGATCGTCGGCTCGATCGGCGTCGTCTCCGGCGGTTTCGGCTTTCCCGAACTTCTGAAGAAGATCGGCGTCGAGCGCCGCGTCTATACGGCGGGCGAAAACAAGGTGATCCTCGATCCGTTCCAGCCGGAAAAAGAAAAGGACATCGAATATCTGAAGAGCCTGCAGCTCGAGATCCATCAGGTCTTCATCTCGATGGTGCGCGAGCGCCGCGCCGGCAAGCTGAAGGATGACGCCACCGTCTTTTCCGGCCTGTTCTGGAGCGGCACCCGCGGCCTCGAACTCGGCCTCGTCGACGGCCTCGGCGACATGCGCCAGGAATTGAAGCGACGCTACGGCCAGAAGACCAAGCTTGAGCTCGTCACCGCCGGCCGCGGCCTGCTCGGCCGCCGCATCCCCGGCGTGTCGCCGGTCTCGCTCGAGGGCGCCGCATCGGGACTCGCGACGGGGCTTGTCGAAGCAGCGGAAGAGAGAGCATTGTGGACCCGCTTCGGGCTTTGAGAGGAGCAAGAGAGGGGCATGGCACAGCTTATCACCATCCTGGTCCTGGTCTTTTCGGCCTGGTGGCTCTACCGCCGCTTCGTCTCCGATGCCCGCAAGCTCGCTGAAAAATCACGCCGCGCCGAAAAGGAGCGCCAGACCGGCGCGATCGGCACGCTGGTCAAGGATCCCGTGACCGGGGAATACCGGCTGAAGCGCGAGGGAGAATAAGAGGCCTCGTAACTCATCTGCCTCTCATCAGGCTGCCGCTCCGCAGTGCGCAGCGTAGGGCGGGCTTGGAACCCTCCTCTGTCCTGCCGGACATCTCCCCCACTCGGGGGAGGCAGGGCAGAGGGTATTCCGGAATTATGGGGCAGATGCCACCAACCGATAACGATGCGGTGTTGGCAGCTTTGCGCCCCAGAAGCGGACGGTTGAAGATTTCCGATCAGCGGCTGGAATGATCCAAAGCAGTCGCTCGAGGAGACTACGATCCATGTTCTGTGGCCTGCATCGAAACCTGCCTCCCGAGAGATGGCCAGTCCCCAAATTTCCGAAAGTAGGCGCGGGAGAATGCTGCGGCACTGCCGAAGCCGACTTGCCGTGCCACGGTCTTCACCGTCGCCCCTTTGGACAGCTTCCGTCGGCCAATGACCAAGCGCCATCCCGTCAGGTAAGCCTGGGGCGTTGTGCCAACCACGTCGCGAAAAAGAGCCATAAAATGGCTTCGTGACATCCCGGCCTCCGCAGCAAGGTCTTCGATGTTCCAAGCGCGAGTCGGAGCATCATGCATAGCTACCAATGTCCGGTGTAATGAGGGGTGGGACAGGCCTGCCAGTAAGCCAGGTCCGGTTGCACCGCGGTCGATCGCTGTACGCAGAATAAGCAAAACCATCACTTCGCAGAGGCGGTTGAGGGCCGCGCTGCGCCCGCAACGGGGTTCCAAGGCCTCCGCCAGGAAAGCGGCTGTCGTGTCCCGAAGGGTTGGAATGTCGTTGATTTCGACCAGAACTTGATCCGGCAGCGCGTTCAAGAGCGGGTTGTGTACCCCCTCGAAATCGACCGCTGCTGTTACCAAAGCTGGCGGTTCAGGAATCGTGTCGCCGCGCAGGCAAAGGATGATCTTTTCCGCACGTCCCCCCGGTTCGCCGATTACAAATAGCCTCGCTTGTCTGTCGTTGGCCCGCGTCGGTTCTAGCGAGGCTTTCAGCTCGAACGTGTCAAAGAAGGCTGAGAGGCGATCCAGTTTCGAAAGGATTTTCGGATTCTTGATCATATTTTGAGGATCATTAACGGCCCTGACTATGGAATATTGAAGCACCAACGTCAACTTGGGCGTCGGAAGCGTCATGCAATCGGAGTTGATCGATGTTAGTCCCGAGAACACTGGCCCCTCATTTGACCGTCAAAACCCTCCAGCACGGAGAGTTCGATCTCACCCGCGAAAAGCCATCGCTTATGACGCTCGTGTGCTTTTACCGTGGTCTCCACTGCCCGGTCTGCGGAATCTATCTCAAAGAGCTGGAGCGGATGACGCTATCCTTCGACGAGCGCGGAGTCAGTACAATCGCCATAAGCTCTGATGGGGAAGACCGCGCCCGGCAAATGGCCGATAAGATTGGTGCTGAGCACTTGCGTATCGGCTTCGGTCTGCCTTTAAGCGTGGCACGGCAATGGGGCCTCTACATTTCATCCTCGCGCGGAAAGACCTCAATCGGCATCGAGGAGCCCGAACTGTTTTCCGAGCCGGGGGTCTTCCTGATCAAGCCGGATCAAACGGTCTATTGGCTCTCGGTGCAATCCATGCCATTCGCACGACCAAATTTCGTCGAGATGGTGCAAGCTTTGGATTTCGTCATCAAAAACGACTACTCGGCACGAGGTGAATACACCGGCGAGGTTTAAGTCCGGTTGGCGGCCCTGGAACGCTGGAATGCAGCTCTAGCCGCCTCGGCCCTGTCTCGGAATACGCAGTCTTCGGCGTGATCATTGAACAGTCCCATTGCCTGCATGAAAGCATAGACTGTGGTGGGGCCGACAAATGACCAGCCGCGCTTCTTCAGGTCTTTCGACATGGCGATGGACCCGGCTGAGGTGGATGCGGTCTGCGGAGCAGCAAGCTCTGTCGCCTTCGGTTCGAAGCGCCAGACATAGGCGGCGAGCGAACCCTCCTGCTTCACCAGTTCCTGGGCACGCTGCGCGTTGTTTATGACCGCCGCGATCTTACCGCGATGGCGCACGATGCCATCGTCCCGGAGCAGGCGCATAATGTCGGCCTCCGTGAATTGCGCGATGCGGTCAAAGTCGAAACCGAGAAAGGCAGCCCGAAAATTCTCGCGCTTGGACAGGATAGTGCGCCAGCTCAAACCTGACTGGAAGCCTTCGAGGCAAAGCTTCTCAAATAAACGGTGATCATCATCTACCGGGAAGCCCCACTCGGTGTCGTGATAGGGCAGGAACTCCGGAGCGGCTGCGCACCAGCGGCAACGCGGCTGCCCATCCGGGCCGAAGATCGTCGCGCTCATTTTCTCACGCCCTAAGAAAGGCCAAGCGGTCGTCGGTGCGGCCCGGTGCAATTTCAAGAATGTCTGCGCTTACGACACCCCCCACAACGAAAGGATCTTGCTGGAGACGCATTTCGAGATCGGCGCGGGATGTGTTGTGGGCGAGAACCGCTCCGCCCGCACTTTGCTGTAGGCTTCCGGTAAGGAGGAAGATACCATCGTCAAAGCCCTGTTTGATCCAGGCATTATGCCCTTCCATAAGGGCGGAGGCTCGGGCCTTGTTGGCGGAGAATTTAAGTGTAACGACGAACATACAGGCCCCCCTTTAGGAATTCTGGATGGAAACGGATTCGGGATGATCGGATAGATTGGGTCGCTGCACTGCCAACCATAGGCACATATCGTCGACTTCACGGCGGACGAAGGCTTCGTCGCGGAAGGCGGTCGCGAGTGCGGCGACACCCTGGCTTCGCATCAGGATGTGCATGGCAAGCGCGTCGGCATCGGTCTCACGGCCAAGTGCGGCAAACTGGCGCGAAAGCCAATTGCGAAACAGAGTGAAAAGCTTGGTCGCCTCGTCCTTGGCAGAGTGGTCGAGTTTGGCGAGTTCGTTGCA
The DNA here is from genome assembly GCF_019793465.1 of Rhizobium croatiense. Lineage (GTDB taxonomy): Bacteria > Pseudomonadota > Alphaproteobacteria > Rhizobiales > Rhizobiaceae > Rhizobium > Rhizobium croatiense. The sequence continues at coordinate 342,241 of NZ_JAILYJ010000003.1, forward strand.
AAGCGTGCCGACTGGGCAGCCAAAGGCCATGATCTTTGTCTGGTTCATGATGAGCATGTGGATGAAGCTTCTGATCCGTTCGCCGGGGGCTTCAGCCCCAGCCTCCCACGCATCTAGCATCGCCTTGGTCTTTGAAAGACGATGGGCGATCACCGCATCGAGAATCTCGTCTTTCGTCTTGAAGTGATAGTAGAAGTTGCCTCGCGAAAGTCCGACGACTGCCGCAATGTCGGCGAAGGACGTCGCCTCGAATCCCCGCTCATAAAAAAGCCTGTCTGCAGCCTCAACAATCTGCAGTCGTGTGGTCGCTGCCCCCAAGTGCCCGGTTCTCCATCGCCATCGCTCGTCGCGTAGGGCAATTGCCCTACAAAGTTCTTTAGGACGATTGTCCTAATGACGTCAAGGGTGGACGTGAAGGTGACGGGCTTCAGCAAGTGACTGCTATCCCCCAATGTAGACGCTCGACTATCGAGAGAAGCGACCGCTGAGGGCCAGGCCGAAAGCGGTCGCTGGTGGCATTTGCTGCATAATTCCGGGGTATTCCCCGCTGCACGCCGCCACAAGGGTTAGGGTGAGGGGCGGCTAAGTCCTCTTCCATATCGGCTTTCGCCGGCTGTCCGCCGTAAACGTCTTGACCCCCGCCGCCCTCCATGGCACCTGTCGCGTCGATAATCCCAAAGCAATCGGTGCCGTCGATGTCAGCTATCCCAGACCATATGAACCCCAAGCGCTCGTTCCAGGCGCTGATCCTGACCCTGCATAACTACTGGGCGGACAAGGGTTGCGCGGTGCTGCAGCCCTACGACATGGAAGTCGGTGCCGGCACCTTCCACCCGGCCACGACGCTGCGCTCCCTCGGGCCGAAACCATGGAAGGCGGCCTATGTTCAGCCGTCGCGGCGTCCGTCCGACGGCCGCTATGGCGAAAACCCGAACCGGCTGCAGCATTATTACCAGTATCAGGTCATCCTGAAGCCGAACCCGCCCAATTTGCAGGAGCTTTATCTCGGCTCGCTGGCGGCGATCGGCCTCGACCCGCTGCTGCACGACATCCGCTTCGTCGAGGATGATTGGGAAAGCCCGACGCTCGGCGCCTGGGGTCTCGGCTGGGAATGCTGGTGCGACGGCATGGAAGTCTCGCAGTTCACCTATTTCCAGCAGGTCTGCGGCATCGAATGCGCGCCGGTCGCCGGTGAACTGACCTATGGTCTCGAGCGCCTCGCCATGTATGTCCAGGGCGTCGACAATGTCTACGATCTGAACTTCAACGGCCGCGAGGGCGACGAGAAGATCAGCTATGGCGACGTCTTCCTGCAGGCCGAGCAGGAATATTCGCGTCACAATTTCGAATTCGCCAATATCGAGATGCTGCATCGTCACTTTGTCGATGCCGAGAAGGAATGCCGGGCGCTGCTCGATGCCGGCGCGCCTGACGACAGCGCCAACCAGCGCCTGCACAAATGCGTCTTCCCGGCCTATGACCAGTGCATCAAGGCCAGCCACGTCTTCAACCTTCTGGATGCCCGCGGCGTCATCTCGGTCACCGAGCGCCAGAGCTATATCTTGCGGGTGCGCACGCTCGCCAAAGCCTGCGGCGAAGCCTTCCTGCTGACCGATGCCGGCGGCGTCAATCTGACCAGCGAGGCGGCGTGACGCAAAAGCCTGCCAGCCGTATAATCCATATCAACGGCTGGCCAGGCACCGGGAAGCTGACGGTCGGCCGCTTGCTGGCGAAAAGGCTCGGCGCACGGCTCATCGACAATCATACGCTGCTTAATCCAGCCGAGGCTCTTTTTGCCCGCAGCAACCCTCTGCATGCATCGCTGCGTGAGCAGATTCGCCGAGCGGTCTTCGACCATGCTGCGCGCGCCGATCCGGCGGAAAGCTTCGTCTTCACCGATGCTCTTTCGGATGACGCGGACGATAGTGCGATGTTTTCCTGGTATCTCGATCTGGCGGCCGCCAGAGGCGCGGATCTGGTCGCGGTTCTCCTCGATTGCGCGCCGGAGGAGAATGCCAGGCGCCTCATCTCAGCGGGCCGGTCCGAGGCGCTCAAGCTGACGGATGCGGCGAAGCTGCAACAGCTCAGGGCAAACTATAAACTGTTGCGCGGACTGGCGGAGCACACAGTCGTAATTGATACGACGGAGCTTTCGCCGGAGTTGACGGCGGCCCGGATCCTCGCGCATATCGGTGTCTGACGATAGCCCGCTCCTACACTCCATGTCGTCTAAAAAAATCCGTCGCTCCAGGGGTCAGGCTTCTTTTGTATTGCGTAAACCATCACTACGTTGTCATCTCTGGTGTTACGATAACGTAAGCTTTGGTATCTCTTTGAAGAGCAATATTTTTTACTTTAGACTTTTATATGAGAATTTGCCCTCCAGTATGTTGCGCCTTTTATCATGGCCCATCTTATGCGCCATGCTGCTCGCACTGACGTCGTGCAGCAATTTCGACCAAGAGTTCACCGTCCAATCGGCAAACAGCACGGTTGAGGTCTACACCGACGGCACCGCCTTTGTGTCGGAGTTCTTCGACATCGCGGTCAAAAGGGCGGAAAATTACGGCGGCGTTTACGTTGATATCCCTCAACGTTTCACGGATGCGTCAGGTGGTGTTCACTGGCGCGATTTCCAACTGGCCGCAGCTCGGCGCGGCGGACTCGATGAATATTTTTCCATAGAAAACAATGTGCCGGGCTATTCGATTTATATAGGAATGGAGCACTGCAAAAGTTGCTCTGCAGATCTGCCCAAGGTTCCTACAAAGATCCAGATCGCTTACTGGCTCGGACGCCTGGTTCGTCAGGAAGGCAACCGCGAGGTTCTCTTCCTGCCAGCCTATATGGGTCGCGTGCACGGCCAGGGAGCGAAAAAAACGCTGACCCTGAAGCTGCCGCCGGGCGGAACGTTACGCCCTTCGCAACAGGATCGGGCGGCGGCCTATGACGTCACGCGCAGCGCGCCGAATGAGCTCTTGGTGTCGATTCCAGCAGGCAAGGGGGATAGAGTCCTGCCTGATATCGAGATCGAATATCCCGCAGGGACCTTTGTGATTGTAACAAGCGGGAAGCGGATACAGTGGTGGCTTTCCGATCATTTTCTCCCCTTCATAAGCATTTTAGGGCCGCTGATCGTCGCTCTGGTCGCTATCCTCAAATTTCGACCGTCCTGGCTTGTGCCTGCACCATTGATAACTGTCGACACCAAAATAACGCAAAACATATCCCCCGCTCTGGCGGCCTATTTGTTCCGGAATTGGAAGGCAGATGCGGCAAAAGCGGCCTTCCTGGCGTCCGTCTGCCAACTCGCAGTAAAGCGAATGCTTCGCATTTCCAGCCTGGATGAGGATGCGGAGGCTTCGAACTTAATCACAAAGCAAGAGCGCAAGAAGGGCAAGCCGGGTCGCTCCAGGTGGTATGCTCTTCCGGCCCCGACGCGCTTGGTATTCGGCCAAATTGAAGGAGAGCGGCCTGCCGGCGATCGGCGCAGAGTTAAAAATGCCCGGCCTGATGTGAGAGATGAATTGCACAGAACAGTCACTGAGGAATATCAGAAGATCAGAGGCAAAGATCGATGGAGCTTGGCGGCTGCAGTATCAATTTTGGCTCTCGGCATTGTCGTCGCCTCTTTTTCCGGCCTTTTGATCTTCTCCACGGCCATCTGCGGGATATTGTTGGTTCTGTTGATCGTTGTAACGATGTTCCGCCATCCGGAGCGGTTTCCCGTGGCCGCCGGCACCTCCGAGCAATTCAGCCAGGCGGCATTTTTGTTTGTAGGGCTTCCGGCGATTGTTATTGCTGCACTTTCCTATATCGGCACGACCGAGGTGATCAGCGAACAGCGGCCATATCTGATGGCGATCTTGCTGCACATTGTCGGCATTATCGCCATTGTGGCGATGCTGCGCATGCCAACGCCGAAGCAGCGGCAGATCCGCAACAACATCCTCGATTTGAATCGGTATTTTCGCGGCGAGATAAACGGCCCGGCAATGTCGGTCGAATGTTACGAGCACTATCTGCCATTCGCTGTTGCGCTTGATGTCGAGCAACGCTGGACCGAACGCTTCAATCTGTGGCGGGAACGCGAAAAGATGGATGCCTATGCTCCGGATTGGCTGATAGCCTCTTAGTCAGCAGAGTATCCATCAAAGTCTCATCGAAACCGGCTGAGGAATTGTTTCGCCACGATGACTTTCCACAGCGGAATCACTAACGTGCGGTCATCAAATCGGGGAGCCCATCTGCATGTATGTCATACTCGCTGTTGTAGCCGTTATCGCGCTTTACATCGTCTTCATCTATAACGGCCTGGTTCGCTCCCGGCAGATGGCGCAAGAGGCCTGGTCGGGCATCGATGTGCAGTTGAAGCGCCGCGCCGATCTGATCCCGAACCTGATCGAGACCGTCAAGGGTTATGCCGCCCATGAGAAGTCGACGCTCGAAGAGGTGGTTTCGCTCCGCAACAAGGCGCAGGCCGTGCCATCAGGCGATGTCGCCGGCAGGGCACAGGTGGAAGGGCTGCTCGGCCAGGCGCTCGGCCGCGTCATCGCGCTCGCCGAAGCCTATCCGGATCTCAAGGCCAACCAGAATTTTGCCGAGCTGCAGGATTCGCTGGAAACCATGGAAGGCGAGCTGCAGATGTCGCGGCGTTATTACAATGGTGCGGCCCGCGATCTGAACGTCAAGGTCGAAAGCTTCCCCTCCAATCTCGTTGCCGGCCAGTTCGGTTTTGCCAAGCGGGAATATTTCGAAATCACCAATGAGGCCGATCGTGCCGTCCCCAGCGTGAAATTCTGACGGTCCGGCATTTTGCCTTTGCCAGAAAGCGATTAAGAGCAAGGGCAGATTGCGACCGGCAATGGTCGCTCCATGGAAGAAACAACATGACACGCACAGCCAAACTCACGATCATCCCGCCTGCCGGGCCGCTTTCGGGCCGCGCCATGCCGCCGGGTTCGAAGTCGATCACCAATCGGGCACTGCTGCTCGCCGGCCTTGCAAAGGGCACGAGCCGGCTGACCGGCGCGCTGAAGAGCGACGATACGCGTTATATGGCCGATGCGCTGCGCGCCATGGGCGTTGCGATCGATGAGCCCGATGAGACCACCTTCGTCGTCACCGGCAGCGGCCGGCTCCTGCCGCCGAAAGCGCCGCTCTTCCTCGGCAATGCCGGTACGGCCACACGCTTCCTGACAGCGGCCGCCGCGCTCGTCGACGGCACCGTCATCGTCGATGGCGACGAGCACATGCGCAAGCGCCCGATCGGCCCGCTGGTCGAGGCGATGCGCACACTCGGCATCGATGTGAGCGCCGAAACCGGCTGCCCGCCGGTCACCGTCAGGGGTACCGGCCGCTTTGAGGCCGACCGCATCCTGATCGATGGCGGGCTGTCCAGCCAATATGTTTCGGCGCTGCTGATGATGGCCGCCGGAGGCGACCGTCCTGTTGACATCGAACTCGTCGGCGAGGATATCGGCGCGCTTGGCTATATCGATCTCACCACGGCGGCGATGACGGCCTTCGGCGCCAAGGTCGAAAAGACCAGCCCCGTCACCTGGCGCGTCGAGCCGACCGGTTATCGCGCAGCCGACTTCGTCATCGAGCCGGATGCATCCGCCGCCACCTATCTCTGGGCGGCCGAGGTGCTGAGCGATGGCAAGATCGATCTCGGGGTGCCGAACGATGCCTTCACCCAGCCGGATGCCAAGGCCTACGAGACGATTGCCAGGTTCCCGCATCTGCCGGCTGAAATCGATGGCTCGCAGATGCAGGATGCCGTTCCGACGATCGCCGTGCTTGCCGCCTTCAACGAGACGCCGGTGCGCTTCGTTGGAATCGCCAATCTGCGCGTCAAGGAATGCGACCGCATCCGCGCCCTGTCCACGGGGCTCAACAATATTCGCGAAGGCCTGGCCGTCGAGGAGGGTGACGACCTGATCGTCCATTCCGATCCTGCTCTCGCCGGTCAGACGCTGCCGGCCGAGATCGACACGTTTGCCGATCACCGTATTGCGATGAGCTTTGCGCTCGCCGGCCTCAAGATCGATGGCATCACCATTCTCGATCCCGATTGCGTCGGCAAGACCTTCCCTGCCTATTGGCGGACGCTTGCTGCACTTGGTGTGACCTATCGGGACAAGGATTGACGGACAGGCGCAGTCGAGGCTGACGGCGGGGAGACGGGGATGGGGCGTCGGTTTTTCGGTTTTTGCTTGGCGCTGCTCTTGTGGGTGGCCGCCCCGGCGGCCTTCGCCACGGAGCTGATCGACAGTTTCGTCTCAGACATTGCGCTCGAAAAAAGCGGCGCGATGACGGTGACGGAAACGATTACCGTCAATGCCGAGGGCAACCAGATCAATCACGGCATCTTTCGTGATTTCCCGCTCTATTTCACCGATGCAGCAGACCGCCGGCGCAGCGTTGATTTCGATATGGTCTCGGTGCAGCGGGACGGCGAGGACGAGCCCTGGCATACCGAGTCGATATCGGGCGGCATCCGCATCTATGCCGGCTCGGCCGACGTAACCGTGACGCCTGGCCGTCATCGCTACGTCTTCACCTACAAGACGAACCGGCAGATTCGCTATTTCGACGACCATGACGAGCTCTACTGGAACGTCACCGGCAATGGCTGGATCTTTCCGATCCGTTCGGTCACTGCGACGGTGACGCTGCCGCCGGGAGTCGGCGCAACCGAGACGATCTTTTTCACCGGCCCGCAGGGCGCGACGGGAAAGAACGCACGGGTCAGTGAAACCGCGGCCGGCCTCGTCTTTTCCACCACCACGCCGCTCGGCGCAGGCGAAGGCCTGACCTTCGCGATCCGCATGCCGAAAGGCTCGATCGATCCGCCGAGCGCGGACATGGAAAGCAGCTGGTGGCTGAAGGACAACCGCAACTATTTCATCGGCTTCGGCGGCCTGGTCCTGGTCTTTGCCTATTACCTCAGATCCTGGCTGAAAGTCGGTCGCGATCCTGCCCGCGGCGTCGTCGTGCCGCGTTGGGATGCGCCCGACGGCATCTCGCCGGCGCTGGTCAACTATATCGACAATAAGGGTTTCTCCGGTGGGGGCTGGACGGCGCTTGCCGCCACCGCGCTCAATCTTGCGGTGCGCGGCTACGTCAAACTCGAAGACCTGAAGAATTCGATCGTCGTCCGCGGCACCGGAAAGCCGCTCGGCAAGGAGAAATTCCAGGCCGGCGAGACCGAACTGCTGAGGGTTGCGGGCGGCGCCGGCGGGACGCTGACGATCGACAGGGCCAATGGCGAGCGGGTGAAAACGGTCGGCCAGGCCTTCCGTTCGGCGATCGAGAAGGAGCACCGCGGCAGATATTACAATTCCAACGTCGGTTATACCGCAGGCGGCGTCGCGCTCAGCGCTGCGGCGTTGGTGATATTGTTCGTCTACGGTTCGCTGGAGCCCGACACCATCGCGCTGATGCTGATCCCGATCGCCATCTCGGTCTTCGTTGCGGTCTTCGTCGCCGGCTTGGTCAAGTCGCTGCATCGGGGCAGCTCGCTGTTCGGCAAGATCATCGCCATCATCGCCGCGGCGATCGGGGTTTTCGTCGGCATCAGCATCCTTGCGGTCGTCGTCCTGGCGCTTGCCTCATCGCTGATGGAACTGCACGAGACGCCGATGCTCTTCGCCGTTGGCGGAATCGTGCTGCTCAACATCCTCTATGTCTTCATCATGGGGGCGCCGACGCCGCTCGGCGCCAGGATGATGGACGGCATAGACGGCCTGCGGCAATATTTGACGCTGGCCGAGAAGGACCGCATGAACATGGCGGGCGCGCCTGAAATGTCGCCGCAACATTTCGAGACGCTGCTCCCCTACGCCGTGGCTTTGGGCGTCGAAAAGCCTTGGTCGCGCACTTTTGAGACCTGGCTTGCGGCTGCCGCCGCCGGTGCGGCGGCCTATGACCCCTCCTGGTATTCCGGCGATTTCGACAGCGGCCGCTTTTCCGACCGCGTCGGCGGGTTCTCCTCGTCGATGGCCTCGACCATCGCCTCGACGATCCCGTCGCCGCCGCCGTCGAGCTCGTCCTCCGGCTTTTCCGGCGGCGGCTCCTCCGGCGGGGGTGGCGGCGGTGGCGGAGGCGGGGGCTGGTAAGCTTTCCCGCTTGACCTTTCGGCGCTTGGCCCTTAACCGCCAGGGACAAAAGGAAAGGGTGGCGCATGAAGGTTCTGTTGATCGGATCGGGCGGACGCGAGCACGCACTCGCCTGGAAGCTGGCGCAATCGCCGTTGCTGAGCGAGTTCTATGCCGCACCCGGCAATCCCGGCATTGCCGAACACGCCACCCTCGTACCCGTGAATATCGACGATCATGAAGCGGTCGCCGCTTTCTGCCGGGAGAAGGCGATCGATTTCGTCGTCGTCGGCCCGGAAGCGCCGCTCGTTGCCGGCCTTGCCGACCGGCTGCGCGCCGATGGCCTGGCGGTCTTCGGTCCCTCCGCCGCCGCCGCCCAGCTCGAGGGCTCCAAGGGCTTCACCAAGGATATCTGCGCCCGCTACGGTATTCCCACCGGCGCCTATCAGCGCTTCAACAATGCGCCGAAGGCCAAGGCCTATATCCGCGCCCAGGGCGCACCGATCGTCGTCAAGGCTGACGGCCTGGCCGCCGGCAAGGGCGTGACCGTCGCGATGACGCTGGACGAGGCGTTTGCTGCCGTCGACGACTGTTTCGAGGGTGCTTTTGGTGCCGCCGGCGCCGAAGTCGTGGTCGAAGCCTATCTCGATGGCGAGGAGGCGAGCTTCTTCTGCCTCTGCGACGGCAGACATGCGCTGCCGCTCGCAACCGCCCAGGATCACAAGCGGGTGGGCGAGGGCGATACCGGCGTCAATACCGGCGGCATGGGCGCCTATTCGCCGGCGCCCGTCATGACCGCCGAAATGGTCGAGCGCACCATGAAGGAGATCATCGAGCCGACGATCCGCGGCATGGCCGAGAGCGGCCATCCCTTCTCTGGCGTGTTTTTCGCCGGATTGATGATCACCGAGAAAGGGCCGGAACTGATCGAATACAATGTCCGCTTCGGTGATCCCGAATGCCAGGTGCTGATGATGCGGCTGAAGAGCGATCTGCTGCCGCTGCTTCTGGCCGCCGCCAACGGCACCCTCGACCAGGTCAGCGCCGACTGGAGTGACGATCCGGCACTGACTGTCGTCATGGCCTCGAAGGGCTATCCCGGCGCCTATGAAAAGAACACGCCGATCCTCTCCCTGCCGCAGGCGGGCGACGGCGAGAAAGTGTTTCATGCCGGCACGGGCCTCAAGGACGGCGCGCTGGTTGCAACCGGCGGCCGCGTGCTGAACGTCACCGCATCAGGCGGCACGGTCGCCGAAGCGAGTACACGCGCCTACGCCCTGCTCGACAAGGTCCGCTGGGAAAACGGCTTCTGCCGCCGCGACATCGGCTGGCGGGCGATCGAGCGCGAAAAGGCCTGATATCAGGTGTAAACCGGCGCCTTCGTTAAATTTTTACCCTTTCCCCTGACGGGATGGAAACAAAGCTGCGTTATACCGCTCTCATAGTGAGACGGAGCGGCTTTATGCGTCAGATTTTCCTCGGTGCGGCAATCCTGCTGATGGCGGATTCGGCAATGGCCTCCTCAATCGAGGTGATCGGCAAGGCCGCGCCGCGCGCCGCCGAGGGCAGCATCGTCACCGAAAGTTGCGCCGATTGCCCGCCGCTGCAGGCCGAGATCACCAAGAAGGATTATACAGTGCCGGAACTGAAGGCCGGCGCCGTGCAGGCGACCGAGGTCCGTGATGTCGGCGGCGAAAAGAAGATCTATCGCACTGAAGCCTGGATGGGCGGCTCGCCCGTGGTCTTCGTCAGCAAAGCGACCCCGGAAGCGATGATTGCCGCCGCGCCTTTGGCCCCGCCTGCCGACGGGATCGATATGAACGCCACCACCGCCGCCGTCATCGGCAGCGACGCCCGGCCGGTTGCCGCCGGCGTGGCGCAACAGCCGGCGACCCTCAACGTTTCCGATTTCAAGCTGCGGTTCTGAAGCAATTCCCGTTTTGCGCCCGGAATTGCTTGAAGACAAAGTTCCCTGCCCCTGCCTGATCAAGGTTTCGATCGCTTGGGGCTCCACCACCGGTGGACCGAATGCACCCTCGATGAGCAGCGAGGGTGCATTCACGTTTTGGAGCATATGCTGGAAATAGCGCGGTGTCCGGGGCCAGAAAGCGGCATGAAAATCCGGCGGTTTTGCTTTGCAAGCTACCCCCGGATTTTTAGGGAATTTGCGTCGCGAACAGTAAAATTAAAGCTTTCTTATAGGGTGAGCGTCAATGGTTATTTACCCGGTCGCAGCATGTTGTTTTTAGCAGCGGTAGACGCGTCGTCTTGTTTGGCGCGCTCGCACAGGCGGTAGAAGACCGCACCGGAAGGCACCCACCATTCCCGTTGCGAGGCGTCGTGAAAAATCTGAAAATATCGAAGCAGCTCATATTACTGGTCGTTGGGCTGATGGCGGCCTTTGCGATCGCCACCTCCCTGCAGATCTGCTCCTCGGTCGATGCGATCTACAAGGAGCGTTATGACATGCTGCGCGCCGAGGTTCAGTCGGCGGTCTCCGTTCTCAAGCTTTACCAGGCCAAGGTCACGTCAGGCGAAATGACGCTCGAGGATGCCCAGAAGCAGGCCTACACCACCGTCAACGGGATGAAATACGACCCGGACGGCTATTTCTTCGGTTATAGCTACGACGTCCAGATGATGTTCCACTACGACGCCGCGAAAGTCGGGCAGAACCTGAAGGGCCAGCCGGACAGCAAGGGCAAGCTCTATCGCGAAGAGCTGGTGAAGCTCGGGCAGCAGGGCGGCGGTCTCGTCGAATTTTATTCCACCAGCAAACCGGGAGAGCCCGCCGGCGATTTCCGCAAGACGGCCTATGGGCAGGCCTTCGATCCCTGGAAGGTCGTCGTCGTCACCGGCGTCTACATGGACGATCTCGATGCTCAGGTAAACAGCACGATCCTGACCGCACTGTCCGGCAGCATCGTCCTGTTCTTTCTTGCCATGACGGCCGCCTACATCGTCATCCGCGGCATATCGGGCCCCCTCAACAACGTCCATGCCGCCCTGAAGGCAGTGGCCGAGGAGGACGTTTCCATCACCATCCCGCACACGGCCATGAACAATGAGGTCGGCATGATGGCCAAGGCGACGTTGTCGCTGCAGGAAAAAATCAGGGAGCGCCATCAAATGTCGGATCGCGAGGCGGCCCAGCAGTTGGCGCTGGAAAACGAGCGTGAAAACAATCTGCGTCAGCAGCAGGGCGAGGCGGCGCTCCAGGCCCGCGTGGTGGCGACGATTGGTCAGGCGCTGGAGATGATCGCCCGCGGTGATCTCACCGTCCGCTGCGCCGATCTCGGTCAGAAATACGCCGCCCTGCGAGACAACTTCAACGATGCACTGTCGCATCTCGAAGCCGCCATGGCCAAGGTCAGCGCCAAGGGCACCGATATCGGCACCAGCAAGGAAGAGATCCGCCGCGCCTCCAACGAGCTGTCGCAGCGCACCGAACGCCAGGCCGCCAGCCTGGAGGAAACCTCGGCCGCCCTCGACGAACTCACCGTTGCCGTTCGCCAGACCGCCGATGGCGCCCATGAGGCGAGCAAGCGCGTCCACTCCGTCAGCACCGAGGCCACCCGTAGCGATGCGATCGTCGGCCAGGCGATCGAGGCGATGAGCGGCATCGAGAAGTCATCATCGGAGATCACCAAGATCATCGGCGTCATCGACGAGATCGCCTTCCAGACCAACCTGTTGGCGCTGAATGCCGGCGTCGAGGCGGCCCGTGCCGGTGAAAGCGGCAAGGGTTTTGCGGTCGTCGCCCAGGAAGTCCGCGAGCTTGCCCAGCGCTCGGCTGCCGCCGCCAAGGAGATCAAGGATCAGATCGCCCGCTCCTCCAGCCAGGTGGATCAGGGCGTCCGTCTGGTCGGCGAGGCCGGCGAGGCGCTGAAGCGCATCTCCGACCAGATCAAGGCGGCCAACGAGATCGTCGCCAAGATCGCCCACAGCGCCTCCGAACAGGATACGACGCTGCGCTCGATCTCCTCGTCGATGAACCAGCTCGACGCCGCCACCCAGCAGAATGCCGCCATGGCCGAGGAGACCACGGCATCGGCCGAAACGCTGGCCAGCGATACCGACGAACTGATCGACCTCATCCGCGGCTTCCGCGTCAGTGGCGAAAGGGTTGCTCCTGCCATGCATCGAGGTCGCCGCGCCGCGTAATCCGCTTTGGGGATTGCGTTACCAGAGCTTAGCGGCCGCCGGTTTCCGGCGGCCGCCCTGCGTTCAGGTGTCGTGTGCCACGCGTGCGATCAGCCGCTCGATGTCGCGATCGGAAAACACTTCGATACCGACCGCTTTCAGCGCTGCCGCCGTCACGCCATTGCCGGCCTGCTTGCGGCCGGAAAAGCTGCCATCATAGATGAAGGCCGAGCCGCAGGACGGACTGCCGTCGATGAGCAGCGCATAGCGGCAGCCGGTCTGCTTTGCGAGCGCCACGGCATTTTCCGCCGCCAGCAGGAACACTGCCGTCACGTCGCCGCCGGTGACCTCGACAACCCGCGCCGTGCCAGCCAGCACCTCTTCGCCGGTTGCCGCCCCTGCTATCTCCGCCGGCGATCGCGGCACCTTCATGCCTGCCGACATTTCCGGACAGATCGTCACCAGCCGCCCCTCGGCCCGCCATGCCTCGATCGCCGGATGCAGCAACGGCTTCGCCCGCCCGTCATAGCGGACGGCGTGGCCCATAAGACAGGCGCTGACGAGAATCTTGTCTTGCATGCCTTTTGGATAACGCCACTGCTGCTACAATGCCAGCCTGCGTTCGCCTGAAAATTCCAGCCGAAACCCGGCTCTCACCCCGAAATCTTCGAGAAATCCGCAACCGTTCCCGTTGCTTCGCGGATCAGCCGCAAGAGGGCGAGGCGGTTGGCGCGGATGGCGGCGTCCTCGTCGTTGACCAGCACCTCTTCGAAGAAGCGGTCGACCGGGCCGCGCAGCTTGGACAGGGCTTCCATCGCCGAGCGGAAATCCTCCCCGGCCACGGCATCCGCCGCATCCTTCGAGGCAGCTGATATGGCGGCAAACAGCTCCTTCTCGGCGTCGAGCTTCAGAAGTGCCGGGGATACGCCGTCGGCAATGACGGTGCCCTTCTTTTCCTCGGCGGCGAGCAGCTGCGTCGCACGCTTGGTGCCGGCAAGCAGGTTCTTGCCGTCTTCCGAGGTGATGAAGTCTGTCAGCGCTTCGACGCGGCGCGCCACCATCAAGAGGTCGTCGGCATCGGGCGTCAGCACGGCGTCGATGAGATCGTGGCGGGCGCCCTGATCGCGCAGATAGACCTTGAGCCGGTCGTGGAAGAAGGAGAGCAGATCGCCATCCCTTGTTGTCGCCAACAGCGACAGGCGGACCCTTCGCTCCAGCAGGATGCGGACGACACCGAGGGCTGCCCGCCGCAGCGCAAAGGGATCCTTCGATCCCGTCGGCTTTTCGTCGATCGCCCAGAAGCCGGTCAGCGTGTCGAGCTTGTCGGCAAGCGCCAGCGTGATCGCCACCTTGTCTTCCGGCACCCGGTCGGACGGGCCTTGCGGCTTGTAGTGATCTTCGACGGCCGCGGCAACCGAGGCGTTTTCGCCCTGCAACACCGCATATTTGCGGCCCATCAACCCTTGCAGCTCCGGAAATTCGCCGACGGCTTCGGTGCGCAGATCGGCCTTGGCGAGCACGGCGGCGCGATCGGTGAGCGCCGTATCGGCGCCGGTGACAGCAGCCAATTCCTTGGCCAGCGCCCGGATGCGGGCGACGCGCGCACCCTGCGTGCCGAGCTTGGCATGGAAGGTCACGTCGAGCGCGTCGAGCTTGGCCATGCGCTGATCGAGCGGCTTCTTGAGGTCGAGGCCGAACTTTGTCGCCGAAGCTGCGAGCGTCTCGAGATCCGGCAGGTTGCCCTGGTCGCGCTTCCAGAAATGCAGCGCGTCCGAAAGCCGGGCCCGCACCACCTTGCCATTGCCATGGACGATTTCCTTGCCGCCGTCATGCGCCTGGATGTTGGAGACGAGGATGAACCGGTTCGACAGCGTCTCCTCGCCCTGCTTGCGGGTGACGAAGCACTTCTGATTGGTCTTGATCGTCAGCCGGATGATTTCCGAGGGGATGGAGAGGTAATCCTCCTCGAAGGAGCCCATCAGCACCTGCGGCCATTCGACGAGGCCGGAGACTTCCTCCAGCAAGCCTTCGTCTTCCACCAGTTCGAGCCCGTTGGCAAAGGCGATGTCGCGCGCGTCGTGCAGGATGATGTCCTTGCGCCGCTCGGCATCGAGGATGACCTTCGCCTTTTCCAGGCTCGCCGCATAATCGTCGAAGCGCCGGACGGTGATCGCCTCGGGCGCATGGAATCGATGGCCGTAGGTGACGTTGGAGGCGGTGATGCCGTCGATCTCGAAGGGGATGACGACTGTCTCCTCATGCTCGGGTCCGAAGGTGCAGACGATCGACTGCAGCGGCCGCACCCAGCGCAGCGCGCCGGACTTGGAGGAGGCCTTGCCCCAGCGCATCGACTTCGGCCAGGGGAAATCGCGGATGATGCCGGGCATCACATCGGCGACGATTTCTTCCGCCGCGCGGCCGGGCTTGGAGATGACCGCGACGTAAAAATCGCCCTTCTTCGGATCGCTGACCACCTGCGCCTCGGAAACCGACGCAAGGCCGGCGCCGCGCAAGAAACCTTCGATCGCCTTCTCGTTGGCGTCGGTGCGCGGCCCCTTGCGCTCCTCGCGCACATCGGCCGAGCGCGCCGTCAGGCCGTGAATGTCGAGCGCCAGCCGCCGCGGCGTCCAATATTCACGCGCGCCCTCATAGGACAGACCCGCTTCGACGAGTGCATCGGTGACGAGCTTCTTCAGGTCGCCGGCAGCCTTGCGCTGCATGCGGGCAGGAATCTCTTCGGAGCGGAGTTCGAGAAGAAGGTTTGGCATGTCACACTTTTCCTTGCGCCCGCGGGCAGGGCGATCCAAAACTTTGCTTCTGCTATCAAAGAATGCCGCATCTGCACAACCGCAAAAACGGAAGAGAGCGATGGGTGGATGGTTGGAGGTGTTGTGCCGTGTGGCCCCCTCATCCGACCCTTCGGGCCACCTTCTCCCCGCTGGGGAGAAGAGAGGAGTAGGCCGCTTGCCCTCGGCTCCACAAACAGTACCTCCAGGAGGGCGGGACGCTGCTACGAGTCCGCTTCTCCCCTCGGGGGTCCGAAGGACGGGTCGAGACCTGCGGCTCGACCCCGGTTGATGCCGGCAGGCAGATGAGGGGGCTACAACTGCACAACGCCGATGATCCCCATCCCTCAACTTCCGCTGTGGAAACCACAGTCGGGCATTGCCTTGCCGCTTTTCGCCGCTATGGTCCCGCAACTTTCGTCGACACAGGAAATCCCATGGCCGCTGACCTCCGTTTTCTCGCAGCCCGCATCGCGGCCGAAATCAACGCCCGGCCGGATCAGGCCAAGGCCGCCATCGAGCTGCTCGACGAGGGAGCCACCGTGCCCTTCATCGCCCGCTACCGCAAGGAAGTGACCGGCGGGCTCGACGACACGCAGCTGCGCAATCTCGCCGAGCGGCTGGTCTATCTGCGCGAACTCGAAGCCCGGCGCGCTGCGATTGTCGAATCGATCACCGGCCAGGGCAAGATGACCGACGAGCTGATGGGGAAAGTCGCCGGCGCCGAAACCAAGGCCGAGCTCGAGGATCTCTATCTGCCCTACAAGCCGAAGCGCCGCACCCGCGCCGAAATCGCCCGCGAACGCGGCCTCGGCCCGCTTGCCGAGAAAATTCTTGCCGACCGCGGCCGGGAACCGGCGGTGCTCGCCGAAGCCTTCGTCACGGCTGACGTGCCCGATGTGAAGACGGCGCTCGAAGGCGCGCGCGACATCATCGCCGAAGGCATTGCCGAAAACGCCGATCTGCTCGGCAGACTGCGCGCCCATATGCGCCAGGCCGCGCTGCTGAAGGCCAAGGTCGTCGACGGCAAGCAGGCGGCGGGCGAGAAGTTTTCCGACTATTTCGACCATTCCGAACGCTGGGCGACGGCGCCTGGCCACCGGGCGCTCGCCATGCTGCGCGGCTGGAACGAGGAGGTGTTGACGCTGACGATCGAGGCCGACGCCGACACACCCTCGCCGATGAAGCCGGTCGAACGCATGATCGCTGCCGCTTACGAGATCGGCGCGAGCCGCCCGGGCGACCGCTGGCTGATGGAGGTCGCCAGCTGGACCTGGCGCGTCAAGCTTTCCATGTCGCTGTCGCTCGACCTGATGCGTGAACTGCGCGAGAGGGCCGAGGAGGAGGCGATCCATGTCTTCGCCCGCAATCTCAAGGATCTGCTGCTCGCCGCACCCGCCGGCTCGCGCGCCACGATGGGTCTCGATCCCGGCATCCGCACCGGCGTCAAGGTCGCCGTCGTCGACGGCACCGGCAAGGTGGTTGCGACCTCGACCGTCTATCCCTTCCAGCCACGAAACGATGTGCGCCGCGCCCAGGTCGAGATCGCATCGCTGATCCGCAAGCACAATGTCGAGCTGATCTCGATCGGCAACGGCACCGGCAGCCGCGAGACGGAAAAGCTGGTGGCTGACATGCTGGCCGAACTGCCGGCGCCGAAGCCGACCAAGGTCATCGTCTCGGAAGCCGGCGCCTCGGTCTATTCCGCCTCGGCGACCGCCGCGGCCGAATTCCCCGATCTCGACGTGTCGCTGCGCGGCGCCGTCTCCATTGCCCGGCGCCTGCAGGATCCCTTGGCCGAACTCGTCAAGATCGAGCCGAAGTCGATCGGCGTCGGCCAGTATCAGCACGATGTCGACCAGCAGAAGCTGTCGCGTTCGCTCGATGCCGTGGTCGAAGACGCGGTGAATGCCGTCGGTGTCGATCTTAACACCGCCTCGGCGCCGCTGCTCTCGCGCGTCTCCGGTCTCGGGCCCTCGATCGCCGACGCCATCGTCCGCCACCGCGACAGCGAGGGCCGTTTCGAGACGCGCCGCGATCTGTTGAAGGTTGCCCGCCTCGGTGGCCGCACCTTCGAGCAATGCGCCGGCTTCCTGCGCATCCCGAACGGCAAGGAACCGCTCGATGCCTCCTCCGTCCATCCGGAGGCCTATGGTGTCGCCAAAAAGATCGTCGCCGCCTGCGGCCGGGATCTGCGCGCGCTGATGGGCGACAGCGCCGTCCTGAAAGCGGTCGACCCGCGCCAGTTCATCGACGAGAAATTCGGCCTGCCGACGGTTCGCGACATCATCGCCGAGCTGGAGAAGCCGGGCCGCGACCCGCGCCCGAGCTTCAAGACTGCGACCTTCGCCGAGGGCGTCAACGAAATTTCCGACCTGAAGCCGGGCATGGTGCTCGAGGGGACGGTGACCAATGTCGCCGCCTTCGGCGCCTTCGTCGATATCGGTGTGCACCAGGATGGCCTGGTGCATGTGTCCCAGCTCGCTGATCGCTTCGTCAAGGATCCGCATGAGGTCGTCAAGGCTGGCGACGTCGTCAAGGTGCGGGTCGTCGGAGTCGACGCCAAGCGCAAGCGCATCGCTCTGTCGATGAAACGCGATGACGGTTCTGCAGCACCGCCGCCGCGCGGTGATTCTCGCGGCAACCAGGGCTCGCGACCGCAGAACGAAAGACGGCCGGCCGCGCCGAAACAGGAGAGCCAGGGAGCCTTCGGCGCTGCATTGGCCGAAGCGATGAAGCGAAAATAAGGGTTTAGCCGGAATTTCGGCAAAAATGCAACAATTTGGCAGCGTTCTGAAGGGAGTGCTAAATCCGGCGCTTGTAAGGCGAAAGAGATCGCTTAAGTTGATGTGACCATCCTGTCACATTTGCGAGGCGTCCATGGCGTCGGCTTTCTTATCGATCGTCCAGCAAATCATCCGCAAGGGTTCGTTGAAGCTTACCCTTGCCAATGGCGAGACCCATGATATCGGCGACGGCACGGGTGAGACCGTTGTCGCCCGCCTTGCCGACCAGGAGGCGGAGGACGCCATCCGGCGCGACCCGACGATGAAGCTCGGCGAAATGTACATGCAGGGCCGGTTCATTCTCGAACAGGGCAACATCTATGATTTCCTGTCGCTGGTGAAACAGAATACCACCAACGAGATCTTCGATTTCAAGATGGCAGCACTGCTCGTCGGCCGCATTGCCTGGCAGCAGTTGAAGAGCCGCCTGCCGGTCAATCGCAACAAGCACAACGTCGCCCATCACTACGACCTGTCGGCCAAGCTTTTCGATCTCTTCCTCGATGAGGACTGGCAATATTCCTGCGCCTATTTCGAACCGCCGGGCATCAGTCTCGACGAGGCGCAGCTCGCCAAGAAACGCCACATCGCCGCCAAGCTCCTGCTCAAGCCCAACCAGCGTATCCTGGAGATCGGCTCCGGCTGGGGCGGCATGGGCATGTATCTGACGGAGGCGACGCAGGGCGCCGAGTTCACCGGCATTACGCTCAGCGAAGAACAGCTGAAGGTCTCTCGAGCCCGCGCCGAAAAACGCGGCCTTGCCGACCGCGTGCGTTTCGAGCTGCAGGACTATCGCAGCATGACCGGCCAAAAGTTCGACCGCATCGTCTCCGTCGGCATGTTCGAACATGTCGGCATCGGCAATTACGCCAATTTCTTCCGCAAGGTCTCTGATCTCCTCGATTACAATGGCGTCATGGTGCTGCATTCGATCGGCCGTCCGAAGCCGAGTTTCGGCACCAATGCCTTCATCGAGAAGTATATTTTCCCCGGCGGCTATATCCCGTCCGTCGGCGAAGTCGTGCCGCCGCTCGAAAAGGCCGGGCTGCTGGTCAAGGATATCGAAATCCTGCCCATGCATTATGCGTATACGCTTCGCCATTGGCGCGAGCGTTTCGTGGCGCGCAAGGCCGAAGCGGTGGCGCTCTACGACGAGCAGTTCTTCCGCATGTGGGAATTTTATCTCGCCGGTTCCGAGATGGGCTTCCGCTGGGACGAGCTCTTCATCCTGCAGATCCAGATCGCCAAGAACCAGTTCGCCGTTCCCGACAATCGCAATTACATCGCCGAGAACGAAGCCAGGCTGAAGGAATTCGAGGCGCGGCGCCCTCCGCTGGAAAAAGTAACGTTCTAAAACATGTTGCCGCAAGACCGTGCCGCGATCTTGCGGCAACGATATGCGTGTTTTGGCACCGGCAGCCGTTGCCGGTGGTGACGGCCATGATGAAAGGGCATGCCGATGAGCAGTGCGTTTCCCGAGATTTACCTCGTCCGCCACGGCGAGACCGAATGGAGCCGGTCGGGGCGCCACACCGGACGCAGCGACATTCCGCTGACGGAGGTGGGCGAGGCCGCCGCCCGCAAACTTGCCGAGCGGCTCTCGGACCACTCCTTCGCTGCCGTCTGGTCAAGCCCCTCCGCGCGCGCCCGTAAAACCTGCGCGCTTGCCGGCGTCGGATCGGGCGCGGTGATCCGCGAGGATCTCGCCGAATGGGACTACGGCGCTTATGAAGGCATCACCACCAAGGAAATCCTGGCGGGCCGCCCCGGCTGGCAGCTCTTTCGCGACGGCTGCCCGAATGGCGAAACACCCGTCGATGTCGGCGCCCGCGCCGACGCCGTCGTCGAGGCGCTTCGCCAGGCGGCCGCCCCCATCCTGATTTTCTCGAGCTCGCATTTCCTGCGCGTGCTCGCCGCCCGCTGGCTCGGCCTGCCACCTGAAGGCGGCGCGCATTTCGTGCTGGACACGGCCAGCATCAGCGTGCTCGGTTACGAACACGATCTGACGGAACCGGTTATTCGCCGGTGGAACCAGAGATAGAGCGGCTGCGGAGCGGGACTGCGGTGAGGTCGGTTCGTTGGCGCCGTGCCTGTGGCCCCCTCATCCGACCCTTCGGGCCACCTTTGCCTGGGCCGAGCCACGGGTCTCGACCCGTCCTACGCATCCCCGAGGGGAGAAGAGGGAGCGAGCGGCACCGCCGTCACTCCCAGCCAAGGTCCTGGGGAGCGAGACGCTGCTGCGACTCCCTTCTCCCCTCGGGGAGAAGATGCCGACAGGCAGATGAGGGGGCCACACGGCAGGACATTTATTAGCGCCCTTTGTTCACCGTGGTTAACATTGGCGTAACGACCTCACGATAAATGTAGCCACCGCCGCCCTCCGCGGCTTTGTTTTTGCGTTTTCTGGAGTGCGGACGTGTTTCATCGATCAGTCGTATCGATCTCATTCATTATTGCCTTTTCATCCATCGCTCCCGCGGCCGCACAGGACAGCGGTCAGCATTTCTGGTCGGGTGACTGGTATCTGAATGTCGGCGTCGCCGGCTTTTCCGCCCCGAAATTCGAAGGCGCCTCGCGCAACGAATTCAAGTTCAGCCCGCTGATCTCGGTCGGCCGGCAGGGCGCCGGCCCGCGTTTTTCCTCGCGCAATGATAATCCTTCTTTCGCCCTGATCGACAAGGGCGCCTTCCGCGCCGGCATCGTCGGCAGGTTCGTGCCGTCGCGCGATGACGGCGATGGCCATGAGCTCAAGGGCTTGAGGAAGGTCAAGTGGGGTGCCGAGGCCGGCGGCTTCGTCGAGGTCTATCCGACCGATTTCATCCGCGCCCGTGCCGAAGTCCGCCAGGGCATCCGCTCCCATGACGGCGTCGTCGCCGATCTTGCCGTCGATGCCTTCACCGATATTGCACCCGACCTGCAGCTGTCGGGCGGCCCGCGCGCGACATTTGCGACAAGCGGCTATTACGACGCCTATTACGGCGTCAGCGCCAAGCACGCCGCAGCAAGCGGCCTCGATCCCTACAAACCCTCCTCGGGCATTCAATCCTATGGCGCCGGCGCGGCGCTGACATGGAAGGCGACCGAGAACCTGTCGGCAAGCTCCTTCCTTGAGTATAAGCGGCTGGCCGGTCCCGCCGCCGACAGCAGCCTGGTGCGCGAGCGCGGCTCGAAGAACCAGCTTCTGATCGGCGTTTCGGCGACCTACAAGTTCAATTTTTCGCTGCAGTGATTGCCGGCGCCCGCCCGTCTCTTCAGGTGCGCGGACGCTGTAGGATCTTGAATCGCCGCGTAACTTTAATCCCTGAATCGCGTCCGATCCAAAAAGCATCCACGTGGCAGGCGGCGATCGCTTCTTGACCGGATCGCCGGCCGGTCGCTAGATGGCGGCATGCAAGATACTGGCGACTTCAACGACCGCGTTTCCGACGCGCCTTCCGACAACTGGGTCTACCGGATCCTGCCGCCATGGCTCTGGCCCTATGCGCAGCTCGCCCGCTGGGACCGCCCCATCGGCTGGCAGCTGCTGATGTGGCCGTGTTTCTGGTCGGCGACCCTTGCCGCCAATGCGGCGATCGACGAGGGGCTCTATTCCGGCAGCCTGCTGGTTTCCCACCTTTTCCTCTATTTCATCGGCGCCGTCGCCATGCGCGGCGCCGGCTGCACCTATAACGATCTCGTCGATCACGAGATCGACATGCAGGTGGCGCGCACCCGTTCGCGCCCGCTTCCCTCCGGCCGCGTCACCCGCGCCCACGCGAAAATCTTCATCGGCCTGCAGGCGCTGGTCGGGCTTTTCGTGCTCTTGCAGTTCAACTGGTTCACCGTCTTCCTGGGCCTGCTCTCGCTTGGCATCGTCGCGCTTTATCCCTATGCCAAACGCTTCACCGACTGGCCGCAATTTTACCTCGGCCTTGCCTTTTCCTGGGGCGCGCTGATGGGCTGGGCCGGCATTCTCGGCGGAATTTCGGTCGCCTCCGTCCTGCTTTATGCCGCCTCGGTCGCCTGGACGATCGGTTACGACACGATCTACGCCCATCAGGACAAGGAGGATGACGAGCTGATCGGCGTCCGCTCCACCGCCCGGCTGTTCGGCGACAGGACAAGGGCGTGGCTGATCGGCCTTTACGGGCTGACGCTGGTGCTAATGTTTGCGGCCTTCGCGCTTGCCGGCGCCAATCTCATCGCGTTTCTGGCGCTGCTCGGCGCGGCCGGCATGTTCGCCTGGCAGATCGTCCGGCTCGATATCGAGGATGCCGCCCAATGCCTGGCGCTCTTCAAGTCGAACAACCGCGTCGGCCTGATCATCTTCTTCGGCCTCTTCGTCTCGCTGCTCTTCGCCATTCCCTGAATGGGGCGACGCGAAAAACGACGAAACCCGGCGCGGGCGCCGGGTTTCAAATGCTTGCGAAAGCGAAGTGTCGCCATATCGCTCAGTTGCGGGCGATGATTTCCTTGCCTTCGATCCGCATGGCGACGCCGAGCTGGCCGGTGGTACGGCGCACCAGGAAGCGCGGACGGCGATTGGCGAAGTAGGAATGGCGGCGGCGCGGCTTCAGATCGCCGGTGCGGAGCGCTCCGATATGATCTTCGAGCGGCCGCGCGACGCCGTCGGCCTCGACCATCAGCATCGGAATTCGGAAGGCCTCGGACCAACTGCGCCAGTCGGCGGCGATATCGCTGAGATCATGGGCGACCAGCAGCGGAATGCAGAGCTCCGGGTCGGCGTGATGGAGTTCCAGCGTGACGGTCACCTCGCCGTCGCCATGGTCGATGGCGCGGGCGGCGACACCCTTGAAGACGCGCTTCGGCAGGGCGATCGATAGCGGCAGGCCGCTGGAGGGGAGGATTTTACGCAGGACTGCGCCGCGTTCGTCCAAGGTGATGCTGACGTCATCCGAACAATCATGGATGGCGTAACTGACCTGCTGCGGGAAGCGGGACGGATCGAGACGCAGCGTCGTGCCAGCCCAAGCGGGCTTCAAAACGGGATTGTTCATTTCATTCTACCCTTGTCTTACCTGAGAGCCGGTTTGCGGTCTTCTCCTCGGGACTTTTCGTCCTCTATGGCCGACAATAGGCGGGCGCCCTTCCGTACAGCTTAAAAATTGCGGTTAAGAAAACTTTGCCTCCCCTGATGGTTATCAAAACCGAATCCGGCAGGGTTTCCGGAAGGTGAACGGTGTGCCGTCCCGAAATGACGCAGCCCGGACGTAAGTCTCGGGTAAGTTTTGCGTGGCAAAATGGGCTTACCGGCAGTTCGTCGTTTTTTTAGAGATTTTGCCAAAAGGGCGCTTTTGATGATTACGGCTTCCCTCGCTTATTCGATCCTGTCGAAGGATATGACGTCGAGCCTCAACAAGGTTGCGTCGCAGGCGACGGTCAAGAAGGATGCGCAGTACTACGCCGACCATATCAACAAGGTCACCTCGGTCGACGACTTCCTCGGCGATTACAAGCTCTACAGCTATGCGATGAAGGCCTATGGTCTCGAGGATATGACCTACGCCAAGGCGTTCATGAAGAAGGTGCTGGAGAGTGATCTGACCGATCCCAACAGCTACGCCAACAAGCTCTCCGATGCGCGCTACCGCGAATTCGCCGCCGCCTTCAATTTCAACGCGCCCGAAAAGGACGTGCAGACGGATGCTCAGGAGGACGAGCTCATCGGCCTGTACAAGCAGTCCTTTGTTGACGCCGACAAGGCGTCGGCCGCCGAGAGCACCTATTACAGCAACAATATCGACAGCGTGCAGACCGTCGACGATCTGGTCAATAACACAAGGCTGCGCACCTATGTGCTGAAGACCTTCAAGATCGATCCGACCTATGCGTCGAAGGATTTTCTGCGCCAGGTACTGACGAGCGATCTCAGCGACCCCGCAAGCGTCGTCAACACGCAGGGCGGCGACAAGTACAAGGCGCTTGCCGCCCAGTTCAGCTTCAATGCCGACGGCACCGTCAACGGCACGGCGCAGACCGCGGCGCAGAAGGCCTCGGTCATCGAGACCTACACGCTGAATTCCCAGTCCGTCATCATCGACAATTCGGTCGGTTCGGACGTTGTCTATGTCAGCAAGACGGCGGCCGAATACAACAAGGCCTATTATACCGCCAAGATCGGCACGATCACCAATGTCGACGATCTGGTCGCCGACAGCCGCCTGACCTCCTATATCAAGACCGCCTACAGCATGGGCGCCGACTTCACTGCGTCAGCACTGCGCAAGGTCCTGACCGACACCAGCTATGCCCAGCTGATGGGCTTTACCAATGTCTACAACGCCTTCAATTTCAAGGCGGATGGTTCGACCTCGAACACGGCGCGTGTGCGGACCATCGAGCAGGCGAACAAGCTGTCGTCGGCGGCGTCGAGCACGGCCAACTATTATCGCGTGACCTCGCAATCGAGCGGCATCACCAATGTCGACGACCTGCTGGCCGACGGCATCATGGCGCGCTACATCAAGGATGCCTATGGGCTCGGCACAGATTTCAGCAATGCCGATCTGAAGAACATCCTGACCGATCCGGCCTATGCCGCCGCGCAGGGCCATGCCGATATCAATGCCGATTTCAACTTCCAGGCGGACGGTTCGATCAACGGTTCGGTGATCCAGACCGACACGCAGCGGAAATCGACGACCGACAAGTCGGCGGCGAATGCCGCCCACTTCAACGCCATGATCGACAATGTCACCAATGTCGACGACCTCATGTCCGATCCCGTTGCGGTCAGCTATCTCAGAACAAGCATGCAGATCGCCGACAGTGTTTCCGATGCGACGCTGAGGACTTTTCTCGTCGATCCGGCGGCGGCCAGCGCCCAGGGCTATAGCGACGTTCACGATCTCTTCAATTTCAAGACGGACGGGTCCGTCGCCACCCTTTATGCCTCGCAGACCGCCACCCAAAGCGCCAACACGACAAGCAAGGCCGACAATGCGGCCGTCTATTACCAGTCGACCATCGCCGGAATCTCGAACGTCGATCAGTTGCTGGCGGACCAGAAGCTCAACAACTTCGTGCGCAATGCCTACGGCATCCCGTCTACCGTAACCGACGTCGATCTTCGCAACATCCTGACCGATCAGAGCGGCACCGGCACCTATGCGGATGTCGCCGCCGCCTTCAATTTCAAGGCCGACGGATCGCTCGAGGATGGCTTGGCCGCGCAGACGTCCAGCCAGATCACCAACACCAAAATTGCCGCCGGAGCGCGCACTGACGACTATTCTTCCCGGATGGCGACGATCGCCAATGTCGATGAGCTCATCGCCGATCCCGCCATCACCAATTTCCTGAAGAGCACCTACAATCTGCCGTTCAACATCTCGGACGCCGATCTGAAGAGCATCCTGACCGATGCGACGGCTGCCGCCGCCGCCGGCCATGCCGATCTCAACGCCGATTTCAATTTCGCTGCCGATGGATCGCTCCCGGCCGTCAGCTCGGTGCAGACGGCCGATCAGGCGCAGACCACCAATGACAACTATATGGCGCGTTATGACGACGAGCGCGACGAGGCGATCGATGAAGTCGCCGACAATTACTCGAGCATGATGGCCGACAGTTCGAGCCTGCTCGATACTGCCGAGATCAAGAGCGTCAACGACTTCCTGCGCACCAATGCCGCGGCCGATTTCAAGAAGAGCAACGACAATCTGCCGGATCCCTATCATGTGGCGCTGCAGGCCTTCGGCCTGACCGACCAGGATGTGCCGCGCTCGATGATGCGCAAGATCCTGACGAGCGATGCTTATGACCCGGATGGCTATATCGCCTCGCTGAAGGACGAACGCATCACCAATCTCGCTCGCGCCTTCAACTTCGGCCCGGACGGCAAGGCGGCGTCACCCTTCCAGGCGCTGCCCGACGCGACCCTGGCCAAATACGCCACCGACTACAAGGCGCATATGACCATGCTGCTGAAGGCTGGACCGGTAAAGGACAAGGCGTCGAAGGATGCGACCGCCGAAGTCGATTACTTTGCCAAGGGCATGGCCAAGGTGAAGTCACTCGACGATTTCCTCGACGACAGCCGCCTGACCGATCTGGTGCTGAAGGCGAACAGCCTCGACCCGAAAGATTACGACAAGGCGACGCTGAAGAAGATTTTCACCTCCGATCCCGACGACAAGAAGAGCTACCTGAACGCCAAAGCCGATGCGCGCTTCAAAGACATCGTCGCCGCCTTCAACTTCGACAAGGACGGCAACCTGACCCGCGCCAAGATCGGCACGATCCAGAACAAGGCGGCCGAGGAGAACACCCAGGAGCTCTTTGTCAGGCAGATGCTGGAAGCCCAGCAAGGCGAAACCAACGACGGCGTCCGCCTGGCGCTCTATTTCAGCCGCAAGGCTCCCAGCATCACCTCGATCTACTCGATCCTCGGCGACAAGGCGCTCTATCAGGTGATCACGACGGCCTACAGCCTGCCGGCTCAGATATCGAGCATGGACGTCGCCAAGCAGGCCGATCTGATCAACCGCTTTGTCAAGCTCGAGGATCTCCAGGATCCGAAGAAGGTCGACAAGCTGCTGCGCCGCTTCACCGCGATGTACGACGTCCAGAACAGCGCCCAGCAATCGCCAGCGCTGCAGATCCTGACCGGCGGCGGCTGATAGAAGTTCTAATCTCTCTTCAGTTTCAATGATTTGCCCCTCACCTTAACCCTCTCCCCGTAACAACGGGGCGAGGGGACGTGCCCTGCGAGAGGTTGGCGAGGGACGGAGAGGTTGCGGCTATCCCCCTTCTCCCCGCAGGCGGGGGTCCGAAGGACGGGTCGAGACCCGTGGCTCGACCCCGGTCGGTGCCGGCGGGCGGATGAGGGGCTGTCCCCCGACCGCCGACCTCAAACGTCGAGGCTGACCACCTTCCCAGGGTTCATGATACCAGCCGGATCGAAAGCGCGTTTGATGCGGCGCATCAGCTCGATCTCGATCGCCGGGCGGATCGCCGCCAGTTCGTCGCGTTTCAGCTGGCCGATGCCGTGTTCGGCCGAGATCGAACCGCCATGGGCGAGCACCAGACCGTGGACGATGTGGTTCATTTCGCGCCAGCGGGCGATGAAGGCGGCCTTGTCGGCGCCGACCGGCTGGGAAATATTGTAATGGATATTGCCGTCGCCCATATGGCCGAAGGCGCAGATGCGGGCTCCGGGCATGGCCACCATGACGGCCTGTTCCGCCTCGGCGATGAAATGCGGGATCCTCGACACCGGCACGGACACGTCGTGCTTGATCGATCCGCCTTCCGGCTTCTGGGCATCCGACATGCTCTCGCGCATGTGCCAGATGGCCTTCTGCTGGGCGACGGATGAGGCGATCGCCGCATCAAGCACCAGGCCGGCCTCAAAACCCTGTTCGAGGACGCCGTTCATCATCCGCTCCGCCGTCTCGGCCGAATCCGATGTCGAAATATCGATCAGCACGTACCAGGGATAGGCCGCGTCCAGCGGATCGCGCACCCCGTCGATATGGCGCGTGGTGATCTCGACGCCGAAACGCGGCATCAACTCGAACCCGGTGAGCGAGGTGCCGCAGAGGCTGGCGGCAAGGTTGAAGAGACCAAGCGCGTCCTCGACCGAATTGAGGCCGGCGAATGCCACCTGATGGCCGAGCGGCTGGGGAAACAGCTTCAGCACCGCGCCGGTGATGATGCCGAGCGTGCCTTCGGCACCGATGAAGAGATCGCGCAGGTCGTAGCCGGTATTGTCCTTCTTCAGCCGGCGCAGGCCATCCCAGATCTCGCCGGTCGGCAGCACCACTTCGAGGCCGAGGCAAAGCTGGCGCATATTGCCGTAGGCCAGCACCGCCGTGCCGCCGGCATTGGTGGAGAGATTGCCGCCGATGCGGCAGGAGCCCTCCGAGCCGAGCGACAGCGGAAACAGCCGCCCATGCGCCTCGGCCGCTTTCTGCACATCGGCAAGAATGGCGCCGCCGTCGGCGACCAGCACGTTGGCCACCGGATCGATGTCGCGAATCCTGT
Organism: Rhizobium croatiense; assembly: GCF_019793465.1. Taxonomy (GTDB): domain Bacteria; phylum Pseudomonadota; class Alphaproteobacteria; order Rhizobiales; family Rhizobiaceae; genus Rhizobium; species Rhizobium croatiense. The sequence goes on from NZ_JAILYJ010000003.1 coordinate 370,045, forward strand.
TCATGCGCTCGAGCGACAGGATGATATCGGACTGGCCCGGGCGCGGCGTCTGGCCGCCGACGAGGCCGGTATTGCCGGTCTGCGGCACGATTGCGGTTCCGGTCTCGCTGGCGAGCTTCATGATATCAGAGACCTCCTCGACCGTGCCGGGCTTTAAGAGGAGAGGGGAGGAACCGTGATAGAGCCCGCGGTTTTCGATCAGATGCGGCGCCAGGTCGGCCTCGCCACGCAGCGCGTATTTGTCGCCGACGATGGCGGCGAAGCGGTCGAGAAGATCGGTGGAAATGCCGGGGCTGCTCATCGGGTCGATCCTCTGTCGCTTCTATCAGCTTTGTCAGTCGCGCGGGGCGGCAGCCCTTTGCAGACGGTCGTTGATCGCTTCGCCCAGGCCGTCGTCGGGAATGGGCGAAAAGGCGATGCTCGAAACGCCGCTGGCATCGGCCCGCTTCATGTAGTCGAAAAGGTTGGCCGCCGCTTCCGCAAGATCGCCGCGCGGGCTGAGGTCGAGAACGATGCGTGCGTCGCGCGCGCCTTCGACTGCCGCACCGCCGAAGGCGATCAGCGCCTCGCCGGGTTCCACCGCGGTCGCATTGAGACGCACGCTGGCGCCCGGCGCATAATGCGAGGCGAGCATGCCCGGCGCCTCGATGGCCGCCGATGCCTTTTTGGCGCGCAGCAGCGGCCTGCCGGCGACACGCTCGATCTCGCGCGCCGCCAGGCCGCCGGGCCGAAGCAGCCTCACCCGGTCGCCTTCCACCTTGACGATCGTCGATTCGACGCCGACCGTGCTCGGGCCTGCATCGAGGATCAACGGAATCTTCGCGCCGAGATCGGCCTCGACATGGGCAGCACTCGTCGCGCTGATGGCGCCCGAGGTATTGGCGCTCGGGGCTGCGAGCGGCCGGCCGAAGGCGCCGATCAGGGCGCCGGCGAACCCCTTCGGAACGCGCACGCCGACGCTGTCGAGACCGGCGGTCGCCAGCGAATGGATCGGGCTTTCGGCCTTGAGCGGCAGCACAAGCGTCAGCGGACCGGGCCAGAAGGCTTCGGCGAGCGCCCGCGACACCGGATCGAACTCGGCATGATGTTCGGCCATGGCAAGGTCGGCCATGTGACAGATCAGCGGATTGAAGCGCGGCCGGCCCTTCGTCTCGTAGATGCGGGTGATGGCGGCGGGGTTGGTGGCGTCGGCCGCAAGGCCGTAGACCGTCTCGGTCGGCATGGCGATGGCAAAGCCGTCGGCAAGAGCGGCTGAGGCCGCTTCGAGCGCCGCCTGCCTGTCTGTCTCTATGTCGATGATGCGTGCCATGTGCTGCCCGGATTGATCCCGGCAGTCATTAGGCTTTCCATCGCCACCGATCAATCGCTGTTATAGCTGCCGGATGATTTCGCGCAGCTGTTCGTTGCGGGCACCGAGCAGCAGGACGTTGCGGATCGCCGCCTGTGGGTCGTGGGTGCGGAAGAGCAACCCATTGCCGCGTACCGAGCGGTCGATGGTCATCCTTTCGGAGGAATCCTCGCCCGGTTTTATCGCGACGGCGAAATACATGCGGGAATAGCCGACGTCGATGCGCTGGAAGAAATTGTCGTTGTCGCCGATGTCGGAATAGAAATTCGCAATATAAAAGGCCCAGCTCACCTCGTCATAATGGGCAAACTTCGTGCGCGCGGCGGTGACATGGCAATAGCCGAGATGCGGGCTGTCCTCCAGCGTCCGGTGGAAGACCATCTTCGGAAACTGGATCGAGTGATGAAAGCCGTTGATGTGCTGATGCGTTTTTTCGCCGGCGACCTGCAGCTTGCGGCCGGTCTTTGCCGCGACCTCGTCATGGGTGAGGTAGCGCTTTTCCTCTGCCAGCCAGTGCCGCCGTTCGCGCGGGATGCGGCCGGTGCGCAGGAATTCGGAATGGGCGGCAATCGGCTGCCGCTCCCGCAATCTGCTGGTGTCCTTCGCATCGAAATAGCGGAGTCTGGCCATGGTTCGCGTTCTTCGGTCGGTCTGATTCATCGCAAGGATAGGGTCCTATGCTTAAGGCGCTGTTAACGCGGTTCCGGCTGCGCCACGGCTGCCGGCAGATGTCGCAAATGCGACGGTGATCGGCATCCGGCAGCCGACCTCTTTGCGAAACGGGACTTTACGCCATGTCGCAATTGACGATAATTGCCTGGAGAGTCGGCGATGCGATCGAGCGGGCGGGCCGTCACGGCCTTGCCGCATCCTGTCGTCAATTTCGAAGCCGATGTCGCATTGCAACCAAGCAGCAGGCGGGCTCGGTGATTAAATGACGCCATGAACAATTCTCCAAGAGGAGAAGGAAGCGGGCGCGCTTCAGCGGTTTTTCCCGCTTAACGGCGGCAGCCGGATGCACGAGGATATGAAGATGGATATTCGCAGCAACGTTTTGCGTCAGCTCAAGAACCGCCGTGAGGGCTTCAGCCTCGAGCAGCCGTTCTATATCGACGAGGATTATTTCCAGCTCGACATGGAGATGATCTATTATCGCGACTGGCTGTTCATGGGCCATGATTGCGAACTGCCGAAGCCGGGCGCTTATTTCACCGTCCAGATCGGCCGCTATCCCGTCGTCATCGTGCGCGGCCGCGACAATGTCATCCGCGCTTTCCACAATAGCTGTCGCCATCGCGGCTCGCGCGTCTGCACCAAGGAGCACGGCTCCTCCGTGCGTCTCGTCTGCCCCTATCATCAGTGGACCTATGATCTCGACGGCAAGCTCGCCTTCGCCCGCCATATGGGGGATGATTTCGACAAGACCGGCTTCAACCTGAAGCCCGTCCATTGCGAGAGCGTGGCCGGCTATATCTTCATCTGCCTCGCCGACACCGCCCCGGATTTCCAGACGGTGCGCGACAAGGTCGAGCCCTACATGGCGCCGCATCGGATCGGCGAGACCAAGGTCGCCTTCCAGAGCACGATCATCGAGAAGGGCAACTGGAAACTCGTCTGGGAAAACAACCGCGAGTGCTATCACTGCGCCGCCAATCACCCGGAACTCTGCCGCACCTATCCTGAAGCGCCGAGCGTCACCGGCACCGATGGCGGCGCCGACGATCCCGAAATCGCCGGCCATTGGGCGCGCTGCGAGGCCGCCGGCCTGCCGAGCAAGTTCCAGATTTCCCCGGACGGTCAGTTCCGTACCGCCCGCATGCCGTTGATCGAAGATGCCGAGAGCTACACCATGTCCGGCAAGCCGGCCGTCAAGCGCCGGATCGCCGACGATATCTCGATCAGCCATATCGGCACCATGCTGCTCTTCCACTATCCGACGACCTGGAACCACCTGCTCGGCGACCATGCCATCTCCTTCCGCGTGCTGCCGCTCAGCGCCAACGAGACGGCGGTGACGACCAAGTGGCTCGTCCATAAGGACGCGGTCGAGGGCGTGGATTACAATCTCGAGGAGCTGACGCACGTCTGGACCGAGACCAACGATCAGGATCGCCGCATCGTCGAAGAGAATGCCTTCGGCATCCACTCGCCCGCCTACGAGCCCGGCCCCTATTCCTCCCTGCACGAGGGCGGCGTCATGCAGTTCCTCGAATGGTATTCGAACTTCATGGTGAACCGGCTGCAGGGCGACCAGGCGAAGATCTCCGCCGTCGCCTGATGCATGTCGCCTGCAATTAAGGCCGGCTCAGGTCCGCCGATCTAAAACAGAAAACAGCCGGTCCCCGGCTGCCTTCGGAACCATTCAGCCACGAACGCGTTGCGTGGCAGGCGGTGATCGCCGTTGAATGGGAGAGAAGAATGATCGGGCTGAAAAACAAAATCGCGACCGCAATTCTTACTGCCGCCGTCGTGCTGACGGGCTTTGCCCCGTCGCAGGCAATTCAGATGCCCACCGCCCCGCAGGTGGAGAAATCCTCCGCCGTCGAGGAGGTCCAATACCGCCGCTATTATCGCCGCGACTATTACCGGCCCGGCTATCGCCCCGGCGCCTATTACCGCCCCGGCTGGTATGGCGGCTATCGCGGCTACAGCTATTACCGCCCGGGCTATCGCCGCTATAACGGCTACTGGTACCCGCTCGCCGCCTTCGGCGCTGGTGCAGTCATTGCCGCCCCGCGCTACGTTGCGCCCGCGCCGCGCTATGGCTCGGCGCACGTCGCCTGGTGCGCCAACCGCTACCGCTCCTATCGGGCCTATGACAACACGTTCCAGCCCTATAACGGCCCGCGCCAGCAGTGCTATTCGCCTTATTGAGGTGAGGTAGGGGACGCGCGACGTGAGTTGGTTACCCTACCCTCCGTCATCCTCGGCCTCGAGCCGAGGATCCATGCCCGCTGCTGATGGAGGCCAAGGTGGATCCTCGGGTCAAGCCCGAGTATGACGGAGGGTGGGGGAAGCTCTGCGCCTAATTCCCTGAGATATCGGGGTCAGAAGCGCCCGTAGCGGGAGACACGATTGCGCAGCGACTGTGTTGGACGGCTTCCGTCCGTCGGCTTTCGTTTTGAAACATGACTATCGGCTCGGCTGACCAAGCCCGAGTCACCACGCCGGACGGTACCAGCAGCCGCTCATGGACCTGCGCATGCAGGGGAAAGAGAGGGCGGCATGCAAGAGCCCGTGAGCCCGTTTCATCGTCGGCTGCGAAGCTCAGTGAACGACAGTGATTACCGAAATGCCAGCTTCGTCGGCGGCACGGATAAGCGCTGCTCGCGCAGCCTGAGCCGGAATCTCCCCATGTATTGCGTCCCGGCAAGCCATAATCGCCGTGAGATATTCTTCTCCATCGTCGATTGGCCAGCCAACGGTCAGCATCTCCGCGGCTTGCACGAGAGTTGCGACGAGCTTGTATTTTTCCGGCCCACTCACAACGAGCATCAGAGGGGCAAATTCTCCGGATGTGCACCATTTCATGACATTAGGTCTCCCCACGGTAAATATATTAGTAACCGTGCAAGAACTATTCCGGGCGAGGTGGCGGCGCGCGCAGCGTCGCGCAATTGCGGTGTGCCGAAGGTGAGTTTGGCCGGAACGTCACCCCATCCTCCGTCATCCTCGGCCTTGAGCCGAGGATCCATTGGCCTCCACCGCAGCGGGCATGGATCCTCGGGTCAAGCCCGAGGATGACGGAGAATGGATGAGCCCTGTTATAGGTGTTGCAATCTGTAGCAGAGAAAGGCGAAAGGCGCCGCCTCTCACACATTCAAAGAATATTCACCCGCCGCAGCAGCCACCAGGCAAGCGCGACGGAGCCGACGATGAGGATGACGGCGTATTCCGTGCCGTAATCGCCGACGGCGAAGGGCAGGTTGGCGGTGTTCATGCCGAAAAAGCCGGTCACCAGCGTCGGCGGCAGCAGGAAGGCGGTCATGATCGACAGCAGATAGAGGTGGCGGTTGGTTTCGGAGGATTGTTTCGAATCGATTTCTTCGTGCAGCAGGCGCGCCCGGTCCTGCAGCGCATAGATATCGTGGTCGACCGTCTCCAGCCGGCTCGTCAGCCGCCGCGCCACGTCGTCGAAGCCGAAGGGCATCTCGTCCTCATCGGCCGCCGCCGCCCGGCGCATCAGCGCCAACACCGTGCGCAGATGGCGATGCAGCCGCACCACGGTTCGCCTGACCGGCGCCAGCCGGCGGCGCTCGTCGCGCGGGGCGTTGTCGTAGACGATATCCTCGATCTGGTTCAGCTCTTCGGTGAGTTCGATGACGATGGCGATCAGCGTGCGCTGAAACTCGATCACCAGCAGTTCGAAGAGATCGACCGGCCGCGCGAATTTGCCCGGATTCTTCTCGATCAGCCCGCGCGCCCGCTCGACGCTGCGCAGCGGCTGCAGCCGCGTGGTGATGATGAAGCGGTCGGACATGGCGAAATGCAGCCAGCCGAGATTGTTGGTGTCCTGGGCGAAATCGCGCTGGCAGTCGACGAGCGTGCCGTAGAGCATCTGCTCGTCGACGGTGATCGCCGCATGCGTGTCATGCGTCGTCAGCGCCGATTTGGCGTCCTCGGTCAGCCCGTCGAGCGTCTCGAGCAAGGCCGGCACGCGGGCGTCGACCAGGTTGAGATGCAGCCAGTAGAAACAGTTGTCGGCGGTCAGCTCCGCCACCGTCGCGCTGTTGTTCAGCCGCACCGCGGTCTTGTCATCCGGCGAGAAACGATAGGCCCAGACGAAACCGGGGATGTTGACGGGCAATGTATCCATTGTTCGCCGGTCCTTTGCGAAGGCGATGTCATTCTAGAAATTCTCCATGACGTCCATTTGTGCAACTGTGCAAGAGCAAACCGCCAGGTCGGGTAAACTATCGCACGGCAGGCCGGGAAATCGAAATTGACGTTTACGTAAAAATCAATTAGCCCTGGCCTCGGAGGGGTTTTGCACGAAGTGCAGGCCGGTCCCATGGAGGAGAAAGCATGTATAAGGCGCCTGTCGAGGAAATCGCGTTCACGTTGAAGCATGTAGCGGATATGGGGGAGGCGCTGTCGAACGGTCTTTTCGGCGACCTCGGCGAAGATCTGGTCGACGCTATTCTCTCCGAGGCGGGACGTTTTGCCACAGAGGAGGTGGCGCCGCTCGCCGACATCGGCGACCGCCAGGGTGCCCGCCTCATCGACGGCGAAGTCAGGTTGCCGGATGGCTGGCGCGATCTCTACCGCAACTGGATCGCCGGCGGCTGGAACGGCCTGACGGCGCCCGAAGCCTTCGGCGGCCAGGCCCTGCCCGACATGCTGAATGTCGCGGCGCTAGAAATGTGGAATTCCGGCTCCATGGCCTTTGCGCTCGCCCCGACACTGACGATGGGCGCGATCGAGGCGGTCAGCACCCATGGCAGTGCGGCGCTGAAAGACAAATATCTGGCAAAGATGGTGTCCGGCGAATGGACCGGCACGATGAACCTGACGGAGCCGCATGCCGGCTCCGATCTCGGCGCGCTGAAGGCCCGCGCCGAGCGGCGCGCCGACGGCAGCTATCGCATCTTTGGCCAGAAGATCTTCATCACCTGGGGCGAGCACGACGCGGCCGACAATATCATCCACCTGGTGCTGGCCCGGCTGCCGGATGCGCCGGCCGGCACACGCGGCATCTCGCTCTTTCTCGTGCCGAAATTCCTGGTGAACGACGACGGTTCGCTTGGCGCCCGCAACGATCTCTTCTGCCATTCGCTGGAGCACAAGCTCGGCATCCACGGTTCGCCGACCTGCACGATGATCTATGGGGACGGCCGGTTCGGCGGCGAAAAGGGTGCGATCGGCTGGCTGGTCGGCGAGGAGAACAAGGGGCTCGCCTGCATGTTCACGATGATGAACAATGCGCGTCTCGCCGTCGGCATGCAGGGCGTGGCGATCGCAGAGGCGGCCACCCAGAAGGCGCTCGCCTATGCCAGGGAACGCACGCAGGGCAGGGCGCCGGGTTCGACCGGCGCCGGCATGAGCCCGATCGTCGAACATCCCGACGTCGCCCGTATGCTTCTCACCATGAAGGCGCTGACCCAAGGTTCGCGCGCCATCTCCTATGCCTGCGCCCATGCGCTCGACATGTCGCGCCGGGCAGGCGATAGCCGCCACTGGCAGGAACGCGCCGCGCTTTTGACGCCGATCGCCAAGTCGTTTTCAACCGATGCCGGCGTCGAGGTCGCCTCGCTCGGCATTCAGGTGCATGGCGGCATGGGCTTCATCGAGGAGACGGGTGCCGCGCGTTATCTGCGTGATGCCCGCATCGCCCCGATCTACGAGGGCACCAACGGCATCCAGGCAATCGACCTCGTCACCCGCAAGCTGCCGCTTTCCGACGGCGATCAGGTCATGGGCTTCATCGCCGAATTGAAGGCGATCGCCGAGGCTGTCGGCCGCTCCAATCTCGACGGTTTCGGCGAGACTGCCGCCAGACTCGGCGCCGCGATTTCAGATCTCGATGAGACGACCGCCTGGCTTCTGGCAGCACTTGCCGATGGGAGGGCCGCCGAGGCGCTTGCCGGCGCCACTCCCTATCAGCGCCTGTTCGGCCTCGTGCTCACCGGCTGTTATCTCGCCAAGGGTGCTCTGGCCGAAAGCGGCGACGGCAAAGGCAAGGGCCGCATCGCCCTCTGCCGCTTCGCCGCCGAAAACCTGCTTGCCGAGACCGCGGCCCTTCGCGACCGGGTCGTTATCGGCGCGGCGAGCCTCGCCGCCGCCCGCATCCTGCTTGCCTGACAGGCCCCATGGAGTTCTGAGGAGATCCTATGACCGACCACATCATCGTCGAGCAGCCTTCCGCCCATCCCGGCGTTCAGCTCATTCGCTTCAACCGGCCGGAAAAGAAGAACGCCTTCACACGGGCGATGTATCGCACCATGACCGATGCGCTCACCGCCGCCAATGCGGACGCGAATATCAGAGTGACGGTCTTTCTCGGCACCGAAGGCAGCTTCTCGGCCGGCAACGACATCGGCGATTTTCTTGCCACTGCCATGGGCGGCAGCATGGGAGACGAGCTGATCGATTTCCTCTACGCGCTCGCCAGATCCGAAAAGCCGCTGGTGTCAGGGGTCGACGGCCTGGCGATCGGCATCGGCACCACCCTCAACCTGCATTGCGACCTGACGATCGCCTCCGACCGCAGCCAGTTCCGCACGCCTTTCGTCGATCTGGCTTTGGTGCCGGAAGCGGCTTCCAGCCTGATTGCGCCGCGCGTGATGGGCCACCAGCGCGCCTTTGCCATGCTGGCCGCCGGCGAGGCCTTCAGCGCCGAAGAAGCCCGCGAGGCCGGCCTCATCTGGAAGGTAACGACGCCGGACGAGGTGGAGAATGCGGCGCTTGCCGCGGCTGCGAAACTCGCCGCCAAGCCACCGGAGGCCTTGAAAATCGCCCGCGATCTCATTTGCGGTTCCCGGGAAGAGGTCATCGCCCGCATCGACGTCGAGGCCCGTCATTTCGCCACGCGCCTGAAAAGCGCCGAAGCCCGGGCGGCCTTCGAAGCCTTTATGCGCCGCTGAACGGCGTCCCGGGAGCAAACCGATACCGATTATACCATCGGCACATTGAACACCTCACCGGCCCTGAGCGGCCGGAACCGGTCCGAGGCAATATCATGCTCTTTCATCGCCTCTTGCAACGCTCTCACCGGCGCGTCGACCGCTTCATTCGTCAGTTGGAACGTGGCGAAGTGATGCCCGGCCACATAGGCCGCGTTTGCGAGCTTCATCCCCATCACCGCTTCCTCAGGATTCTGGTGCTGGCCTTTCATGAACCATCGCGGCTCATAGGCGCCGAAGGGTAAAATCGCCAGGCGAAAGCCGCCGTGTTTCCGCTGCGCCGTTTTGTAATTGATGCCGTGGTGAAAGCCCGTATCGCCGACGTGATAGATCTTGCCGGCTGGCGTCGACAAGACGAACGACGCCCAGAGCGCCATCCGGCGATCGGCGGTTCCGCGGGCGGACCAATGGTGGGCAGGCTCCGCATCGATGCTTATTCCGGCGTGCGAGATGCGCTCGCCCCAGTCCATCGATGTCGTCTGCAGATCGGGCACGGCGCGGCGGATGATCGTGTCGTTGCCGAGCGGCGTCACGACACGCGGCCGATGCTTCGCATGCAAGCGTTTGAGCGTCGCGATATCGAGATGATCATAATGATTGTGCGATACCAGCACGAGATCGATCGGCGGCAAATCATCGAACGCGATGCCCGGTTGAACGACGCGTCTGGGGCCGGCAAAAGTGAAGGGGCTGACCCGCTCCGACCACACCGGATCGGTGAGAATATTGAGCCCGGCGACCTGCACCAGCATGGTTGCATGCCCAACCATGGTCACCCGCAGGTCTTCGCCGTCTACGCTTGGATCCGGCTTTGCCGCCGCAAATGGACTTGGGACCGACCGCGGCCAGCGCTCACGGCCGCCGCCGAATTGCCACCGCAAGAGCTCGCGGAAACCAAGCGGCTCGATGCCTTCGGGATTGAAGAAGTACGTGCCGTCGAAGTGGTCGGACACCGGGCCCGCATAGTAGGGATTGCGTCTTTTGGTCTTGCGCATTCGGAATCGGTTTCCTTGACCGAGGATAGGATGACTTTAAGCCTGTTGGCTTGAAATCTGAATCCTATCCTCGATTAACGCGTCAGGCTGAGGCCGGAAACTCGTTGACCTTACGCAGCAGGCTGTCGACCAGCCGCTCCGGCAGGTAGCGGCGAAGCGAGCGGACCTGGCGCGACTGCTTGCCGGCTGAATAGCGCAGCTTCGGCTTCTTCGCGGTTGCGGCTTTCACGACCATGTCGGCGACGACCTCAGGCGCATCGCCCGTCTCCACCCATTTGCGCATCAGCGCTTCACTGCGGGCGCGCTCCGAAGCATAGACCGGAAGAGGTTGGTCTGCTCGTGTCAGATTTTCCTCGAAGGATGTTCTGGTGACGCCGGGTTGGACGAGAACAACACGAATGCCGAAGTTGCGCACTTCATGATCGAGCGATTCCGAGTAGCCCTCGAGCGCATGTTTGGTCGAGGCATAGAAGGCGTTGTACGGAGCCGGGATGAGGCCGATGATCGAGCTCATGTTGACGATCCGGCCGCTCTTCTGCTTCCGCATGACCGGCAGCACGGCATTGGCGACGCGCGCCACGCCGAAGACGTTGACGTCGAAAAGCCGCTGGGCCTGGGCGATCGAGGATTCTTCCGCACCGCCGATGAGGCCGATGCCGGCATTATTGACGACGAGGTCGAGCCGGCCGGTTTGCTGGACGACCTCCGCAACGGCCGCCTGCACCGAGGCTTCATCCGCCACATCACAGATCAGCATTGTTATCCCGGGTCTGTTGGCGACCGGTTTGCGGCTGGTCCCGAAGACGCGGTAACCGGCCTTTACCAGAGACTCTGCCGTTGCGAGGCCGATGCCTGAGGACGCACCGGTGACCAGTGCAACGCTTCTGTTTTTGTCGGTCATATTGTCAGCTTCCAAAAGAGTGGATCATCGTTGGCCGATCTGTTACTATCTTTTCGATATCGTGTCACTATCGAAAAGATACTAAATGAAAAATAATCCGATTCCCCAATGCCCGGTCGCCCGCGGCCTTCAATCCGTCGGCGATGCGTGGAGTATTCTCGTCCTGCGCGACGCCCACGCGGGCCTCACCCGCTTCGACCAGTTCAGGAAGAGCCTCGGCATCGTGCCGACCATGCTGACCAAGCGTCTCAAGGCGCTGACGGAGGATGGTCTGCTGGAGAAGCGCCTCTATTCCGAACGGCCGCCGCGCGAAGAATATGTCCTCACGGAAGCGGGTCGCGATTTTCTGCCTGTGCTGATGATGATCGGGGCTTGGGCACACCGCCATTGCGATGGCGAACTCGCCCGCTATGTCGATATCGAGTCAGGATCGGAGATCGAGCCGGTCGCAGTCGATGCGGTCACCGGCGCAAAGCTCGGAACGCGACCAATGCGCATGAGTTTGCAGCGGGGAAGCGAACCGGGCGACCGATAAGATGTTCCTGACGCTCTGGTTATCGCGATCGCTTCGGCCGCGAAGTGTGAGGCCGCCGCTTATTTCTCCAGCGTCGCCACCACCTCGACATGCGAGGTCCAGAGGAACTGGTCGATCGGTGTCACCCCGGTAATGCGGTAGCCGCCCTCGACGAGGATCTGAAGGTCGCGGGCCAGCGTCAGCGGATTGCAGCTGACGGCTGCGATCTTCTTCACGCCTGAGCGGGCAAGCTCCTTGCACTGAAACTCCGCGCCGGCGCGTGGCGGGTCGAAGACGACCATGTCAAAGGGCTTGAACTCCTGCGTCATCAACGGGCGGCGGAAGAGATCGCGTTTTTCGACGCTCACCGGCTTCAGCCCCTGCGACTTGCGGGCGGCCTGGTCGAGGGCGGCGAGCGCCGTTGCCTCGGCCTCGACCGCATGCACGCGGCCGATGCGGGCCAGCCGCAGCGAAAACGTGCCGGTGCCGGCGAAGAGATCGGCGATCCGCTTAGCCTTGCCGGCATGGGCAAGCACCAGCTCCACCATTGCCTCTTCCGCCGGCTTGGTCGCCTGGGCGAAGCCGCCGGGCGGCGGCGAAACCTCGACGCCGCCGAAATCGATGAGCGGCTTGGCCGGCTCGACCAGGATTTCTCCGTTCAGCGTCACGCGGGCAATTCCGCGCAGGCCGAGCACGGTCTCGATTGCCTTGCGCCGCTGCGGATCGGAGAGCTTCTTGATGTCGTCGGCCGCTATATCGAGGCCGGAAAGCGTCTCGAGCACCGCCACCCGGAAGGGGTCGGCGCTGGTCGCCAGCGAGGCGGCAATCGCCTTGATCGCCGGCAGCCGGGCGACGACCCCTGCCGACGAGATCGGACATTCCTCGATGGCGACGATATGATGGCTTTCGGCCTGGTTGAAGCCGATCAGCATATCCTTCTCGGTCTTGCGCGCCGCAAACACCACGCGCCGGCGCTCGCCCGGCCGGGCCGGAACGATCTCGCCGACATCAGGCGTCAGCCCCTTGGATTTGAGTGCATCGACCACCAGCTGCCGCTTGAAGGCGCGGTAGGGGGCATCCGCCAGATGCTGCAGCGTGCAGCCGCCGCAGGTGCCGTTGACGCCGTCGGGACCGAAATGCCGGCAAGGCGGCTCCTGCCGGTCGGGCGAGGGCGTCGTGATCGACATGATCGTGCCCTGGCTTTTGACGCGGGCGATCGCAACCGTTTCCCCGGGCAGAGAAAAGGGCACATAGACCGGGCCGGCGGCGCTGCCGGCAATGCCGTCGCCCTGGGCGCCGAGCTTCTCGATGGTGACGGTTTCGGTGCTCACGGTTTCAATCCTGCCAGAAGGAATTCCTGATTGCCGTCGCCGCCGGCAACCGGGGAGGGGATGAGGCCGAGGCTGTTCCAGCCCATGTCCTCGGTGAACCAGCGCTCCAGTTCCGCAGCGACGGCGGGCGCAGAGGCGGGGTCCTTCAGCAGTCCGCCCTTGCCGATCGCCTCGCGTCCGGCCTCGAACTGCGGCTTGACCAGCAGCACGGCGATGGCGCCCGGCGAGGCGATGTCAAGAGCCGGCGCCAGCGCCAGCTTCAGTGAGATGAAGGAGACATCGGAGACGATGAAGCTTGCGGGGTGGCCGATATCCTCGGCCGTCAGGTTGCGGGCGTTGAGGCCTTCCCGGTTCGTCACCCGCGGGTCACCTGAGATGCGCGGATGCATCTGCCCATGGCCGACATCGATCGCCGTGACATGCGCGGCGCCCCGCTGCAGCAGCACCTCGGTGAAGCCGCCTGTGGACGCGCCGATATCGAGACAGTGATGTCCGGCCGGGTCGAGCCGGAAATGGTCGAGGGCGCTAGCAAGCTTCAATGCGGCGCGCGAGACGTAATCCTGCGCCGGATCGTCGATGGCAATATCGGCGTCGGCGCCGAAGAGCGCGCCGGCCTTCGTCACCAGCTGGCCGGCGATGCGGACGGTGCCGCGCTGCACGGCGTCGCGCGCCCGCGAGCGGCTGGCAAAGAGGCCGCGGGAGACGAGCAGCTGGTCGAGGCGTTGGCTGTTTTGATCGGACATCGGCTGTGAATGACCGGCAAAGCCGCCGGTTGCAAGCATTTTGTTCCGAAGCGGTTGTTGCGGGCAATTCCTGAGATCGACAATTTAAACAAATTTAAATCCTGCCCGCATAGTTTCGTCGCGATTGCAGCGGTTCGCTCGAACCTCTCTGGCGCCATGAAGGCGCAGGGCGTCATTACGCCGATCATGTTTCCTATTGAAAAGTCTTGGCGGTTGCGCATTGGCGCGACCTGTCTCTCGCCGCGTCGACTGTCGTCAGGAGAAATTCACCGATGTCCGCTAAAAACATATCCTTGAATGGGAAGCTTGCGGCGACGTTCGCAGCCCTCATTCTGATCTTCATGTCCGTCTCCGCCTTCGTCTATTCCAAGGCAACGGCGTCGGCGGCCGCGTCCGCCGAGCAGGAAAAGTCGGAGCTGCTCGTCAACCAGATCGACGACGCGTTGCAGGCAATGCTCGAGCAGGCGGTCAACCTGCGCGGCTTCATCCTCTTTCGCAGCGACAGCACTTACGGCGATGTCTTCGCCAACCGCGAGCGCATGCTGAAGGCGATCGCCGCCGCCAAGCAGACGGCCGCGGCCGAGCCGCAGCTGGTCGAGATGATCGACGGCATGCAGAAGGCCGCCGACCTCTATTTCCATGAACTTGCCGAGCCGCAGACCAAGGCGCGCAAGGAAACCGACATGCCGATCGAAGAGGTCGTCAAGATCGGCGTCAACGCCACCAAGGGTCAGCTCGACGGTTTCCGCCAGGCGTCCGCCAAGATCAAGGCCACCGCCCGCGAAAAGTCGAATGCGCTCGCCGCCATCCGCGCCGATGCCAACAGAGATCTGACGACGACGCTGATTGCCGGTGGCATCGTCGCTTCGCTTGCGGCCGCCGTGCTTGCCTGGCTGATGTCGCGCACCATCGTCCGCCCGGTCGTCGGCATGACCGCGGCCATGGATCGCCTCGCCGGCGGTCAGAACGATATCGAGGTGCCGGCTGTCGAGCGCGGCGACGAAATCGGCCGCATGGCCCAGTCCGTCCTGGTGTTCAAGCAGGCGGCGATCGAGAAGCTGCGTCTTGCCGGCGAGACCGACCGCATGCGCGGTGACGCCGAGCGCCAACGCCAGGCAAGCGACGAGCAGAAGGCGCGCGAGGAAGGCGAGCTGCGTTATGCCGTCGACGCCTTGGCCGGCGGTCTAGCCGGCCTTGCCGTCGGCGATGTCGCCGCCCGCATCCAGACGCCGTTCGCGCCGCAATATGACAGCCTGCGCAACGACTTCAACAATGCCGTCGAAAAGCTGCAGGCCGCACTCCAGTCGGTCGGCCGCAACGCTTCGGCGATCAATGCCGGCGCCGGCGAGATCCGCTCGGCCGCCGACGATCTTGCCCACCGCACCGAGCAGCAGGCCGCCGCCGTCGAACAGACCGCCGCAGCGCTCGAAGAAGTGACGACGACGGTGCGCGACAGCGCCAAACGCGCCGAGGATGTCGGCAATCTCGTCGAGCGCACCCGTCTCGGCGCCGAAAAATCCGGCGATGTCGTCCGCAGGGCCGTCTCGGCCATGCAGCAGATCGAAAAATCCTCGGGCGAGATCTCCAACATCATCGGCGTCATCGACGACATCGCCTTCCAGACCAACCTCTTGGCGCTGAACGCCGGCGTCGAGGCGGCGCGTGCCGGTGAGGCCGGCAAGGGCTTTGCCGTCGTCGCCCAGGAGGTGCGCGAACTCGCCCAGCGTTCCGCCAAGGCTGCCAAGGAGATCAAGGACCTGATCACCACGTCAGGCACACATGTCCAGACCGGCGTGTCGCTGGTCGGCGAAACCGGCAAGGCGCTGGAAGCCATCGTCGCCGAGGTGCAGGAGATCAACCGCAACGTCAACGCGATCGTCACCGCCACGCGAGAACAGTCGATCGGACTGCAAGAGATCAACACCGCCGTCAACAACATGGATCAGGGCACGCAGCAGAATGCGGCCATGGTCGAGGAACAGACCGCGGCAAGCCATGCGCTCGCCAGCGAGGCAAGCGCCCTGGATGAACTGCTGCGTCAGTTCAAGCTCGGCACCCAGCTTGCCGCTCCGGCCCAGAAGACCGCCGCCGCAACGCCGGCCTCCCGCCCGGTCGCCTCTCCGGCCCGCGCACTCGCCGGCAAGGTCACCAAGGCCTTCGGCGGAAGACAGGCGAGTGCTGCGGTCGCGGTGCAGGAAGACTGGACGGAGTTCTGAGATCACTCAGGATGGGATGTTAAGTGCAGAGGGCGGTGCAGGAATGCGCCGCCCTTTTTCGTTGGAGGGACCGCAGATAAACACGAGAACCATACAGCGATCCACTGCGCCGACGACGCGTTTGGCTAGGACATGTCCTCACCCTCCGTCATCCTCGGCCTTGAGCCGAGGATCCATGCCACCCGCACTGGTGGATGCGGTGTGGATGCTCGGCTCAAGGCCGAGCATGACGGAGGGTGGGGTGGCTTCTGGAGCAAGTACAGCGGTGGGCGGGCGCAGGAGATGCGCCGCTTTCTTTGTTGGGGCGCCTGCTTGGCGGCCCCCTCATCCGCCTGCCGGCACCTTCTCCCCGAGGGGAGAAGAGATTCGCGGCGACGTCTCGATTCCCTCTTCTCCCCTCGGGGAGAAGGTGCCCGTAGGGCGGATGAGGGGGCCACACGGCGCGCCCTCGCGTAGTCACCTATCCCGCAACCCCAACCGCAACCCCGCGCCCCAAGGCCCGGAACACCGTCGCGACGATCCCGGCGCGATCCAACCCGGCATGGGCGTTCATCGCTTCCGGTTTGGCCTGCTCCATCCAGATGTCGGGCATGACCAGCGAGCGGATTTTCAGGCCGTTGTCGAGCAGGCCCTCGCTTGAGAGATATTGCATCACCTGGCTGCCGAAGCCGCCGACCGAGCCTTCTTCGACGGTGATCACCATCTCGTGGTGGCGGGCGAGCTGGCGGATCAGATCGTGGTCGAGCGGCTTGGCGAAGCGGGCATCGGCGACCGTCGTCGACAGGCCGGCGGCCTCGAGATCTTCGGCGGCAAGCAGACAGTCGGCAAGCCGGGTGCCGAAGGAAAGCAGAGCAACCTTGGTGCCTTCCTTGACGATGCGGCCCTTGCCGATCTGCAGGATCTCGCCGCGTGCGGGCATGTCGACGCCGACGCCTTCGCCGCGGGGATAACGGAAGGAGATCGGCCCGGCGTCATAGGCGGCGGCCGTGCGCACCATATGTTTGAGTTCGGCCTCGTCGGCCGCCGCCATCACCACGAAGCCGGGCAGGGTGGCGAGGAAGGCGGTGTCGAAGGAGCCGGCATGGGTCGGGCCGTCGGCCCCGACGAAGCCGGCGCGGTCGATCGGGAAACGCACCGGCAGTCCCTGGATCGCCACGTCGTGCACGACCTGGTCGTAGGCGCGCTGCAGGAAGGTGGAATAGAGCGCCGCGAACGGCTTGTAGCCTTCGGCCGCAAGGCCGGCGGCGAAGGTCACCGCATGCTGTTCGGCAATGCCGACATCGAAGCAGCGTGAGGGAAAGGCTTCGGCGAGCTTGTCGAGGCCGGTGCCATTCGGCATGGCGGCGGTGATGCCGACGATCTTGTCGTCGAGGGCGGCTTCCTGCACCAGCGCCTCGGCAAAGACGCTGGTATAGCTCGGCGCGTTGGGTTTGACCCGGGCCTGGGCGCCGGTGATGACGTCGAACTTGTTGACGCCGTGATATTTGTCGGCGGCGGCTTCGGCCGGCGGATAGCCCTTGCCCTTCTGGGTGACGACATGGATCAGCACCGGTCCGCGGGCGTTGTCGCGCACATTGCGCAGCACCGGCAGCAGATGGTCGAAGGAATGCCCGTCGATCGGCCCGATGTGATAAAAGCCCATCTCCTCGAACATCGTGCCGCCGGTGACGTAGCCGCGGGCATGCTCGACGGCGCGGGTGATGGCGCGGTCGATGTTCTTGCCGAGATAGGCCGTCAGCTTCTTGCCGAAATCGCGGAAGCCCATATAGGTGCGACCCGAGGCGAGGCGGGCGAGATAGGCGCTCATTGCCCCTGTCGGCGGCGCGATCGACATGTCGTTGTCGTTGAGGATGACGATGAGGCGGGCATCGAGCGCGCCGGCATTGTTCAGCGCCTCATAGGCCATGCCGGCCGACATCGCCCCGTCGCCGATGACGGCGATGACGCGGCGGTCGTTCTTGTCGAGATCGGCGGCGATCGCCATGCCGAGGCCGGCCGAAATCGAGGTCGAGGAATGCGCCGCGCCGAAGGGATCATATTCGCTTTCGGCCCGGCGGGTGAAGCCGGAAAGCCCGTTTTCCTGGCGCAAGGTCCGGATGCGGTCGCGCCGGCCGGTCAGAATCTTGTGCGGATAACATTGATGGCCGACGTCGAAGATCAGCCGGTCGTCAGGCGTGTCGAAGACGCTGTGAATGGCGATCGTCAGCTCGACCACGCCGAGACCGGCGCCGAGATGACCGCCGGTGCGCGACACCGCGTCGATCATTTCGTCGCGGACCTCGCGGGCGAGCTGCGGCAGGTCGCGATCCTCGAGCTTGCGCAGGTCGGCGGGGTAAGTGACCTGGTCGAGCAGAGGGGTCTTCGGCGGATGTGTCACGGGCGGGCGCTCTTTCTTACTTTTCCTTGTACCGCTTTATTCGATTAGAACGAGGCAAAACAAGTGGTTTCAGGAACCGAGGGTTTTCACCTTAGAGCATGGCGGAAAAATGTGTGAGGGGTTTCGGGAGTTATCACATTCTATTTCCGTAAGTTGCATTCGCCTGATCTTGGCCCGGTGCCGCCCCGGTTTTCCGCCTCGCCGGTCGAACGCGCAAAGGGCGGCGAGCCGCTTGAATATGACACGGAATGGTAGCACTGTTGCCGCACCGACTGGGGGGATCAGGTCATGGGAACGATTGTTGCAGCGCATGCCTATGTGAACAACGAGGTCGCCTATGTGGCCTGGGATATCGACGCCAAGATCGACGGCTGCCTCGGCTTTGAGGTCGTGCGCGTCTATCTCGACGACCAGGGAAACGTGGCGAAAAAGTCCGATGGCAGCGAGGACCGCGTGACCTGCGCCGCCTGGGTCGCCTTCAAGGGGCAGCGCAATCCGCATTGGCTGCCGCAAACGACGTCGCTCTGGCCGGTGCAGAAGCTGTCCTGGCGCGACCTGACGCTGCGCAAGCGGCGCAACGAGATGCGGCGGCGGCCAGACGAGGTGCGGGTGCGTTACGAAATCCGCCCGCTCGGCGATCTGAAGCCGGGCATGCAGGCGGCCCCCGACCCGACGCCTGATCTTGTCGAGATCAACAAGCGCGACGACAACGGCAGGCCGATCAAGAAGGCGGACGGCACCTACGAGAAAATCGCGGTCAAGGCCTATGAAGGCCCGCCGCGGCCGCTCGGTTATCTCGGGCCGGCCGTCGCCTCCAACCCGGTCCATGTGACGCGCAAGCGCGGCCAGTTCGAATCGACCTTCACCAACGGCATCCTCGCCGCCCAGTGGCTGCGAAACGTCCTGCTGGAAGACGGTGTGAAGCAGCCGAACGAGCTGATCGACATGATTTCCAATCCGGCGAACGGCATCCGCAAATATCTGGCCGGCGATGTCATTCCGATGCTCAGGGATTTCATGAATGCGCCCGGACGCTTCCTGGTCGCCCTCTACGAGCTCGAGGATAAGGAGCTGCTCGACCTGCTCCTTGCCAACAAGGACAAGTTGCGCATCATCCTCGCCAATACCGGCAAGGTCGGAGACGAGTGGGATGTGCGCAATGCCCACGCACGCGAGGCGCTGATCGCCGCCGGCGTCGACATTCACCACCGGATGTTCAACAATTCGAGCCAGATCGGTCACAACAAATTCGTCGTGCATATAGCGCCCGATGGGACGCGCAGCGTCTTCACCGGCAGCACCAACTGGACGGCCACCGGCCTTGCCGGCCAATCCAACAACGCCTTGATCGTCCGCAACGATACGGTTGCCGCCGCCTATGTCGCCTATTGGGAGCGGATGCTGGCAGACAATGGGACGCTGGAAGCGCCGGTCGAATTCGATGACGGCATGCCGGACAATCAGCAGAGCAAGGCGTTCCGGCGCTCCAACGAGACGCCTTCTCTCGTCCCGACCGGGAACGGCGCTTCGGTCGAAACGTGGTTCTCGCCGAACATGCAGAACCGGAGAAAGGGCAAGGAGACGCCGCCCGATCTTCGCGAGGTCTACCGCCTGATGCGCCGTGCCGAGCACGCCGTGCTGTTTCTGGCCTTCTATCCCGGTCAGTCGGGCAGGGATTGCATCGTCGGCGAGGTGATCGATATCGGCCTTAAGGATCAGAAGCTGATCGTCACCGGCGCGGTTTCCAGCCCTCAGGCCATGCCCAATTATGTCGCCGGCAAGAAGAACGATCCCGACGACGAAGACGACGATACCGAGGCCGTCTCACCCCATACGTTCGACGAGGCTAATGTCTCGATCGTCCGGGCGTCGCGCATCGATGACCGCCAGCTGCTGGCCGATTTCGGCGCCGAGGAACTGACGGCCAAGAAGGTCGGCGCCATCATCCATGACAAGGTGCTGGTGATCGATCCCCTGTCGGACGACTGCGTCGTCGTGCTCGGCAGCCACAATCTCGGCTTCAAGGCCTCCTACGCCAATGACGAGAACATGTTGATCGTCAAAGGCGACCGGGCGCTGGCCGAGGCCTATGCCGTCCATATCCTCGATGTCTATGATCACTATCGTTTCCGCGCCGTCGAGGCGGAATTGAAGCGCCAGGGCAAGAAGGGCTGGTCGGGCTTTCTGAACGTCGATGACAGCTGGCAGGACCGCTACGTGAACCGTACCAAGGGGGCGCTGATGCGCTATTTCGCGGCGGGTTGAATTGTCTGCCGCCGTCAGCCCTCCGGCAACGGCACGAATTCCTCTTCGTCGCCGGGGACGATGTCGAAGCGGCCGGTGCGCCATTCCTCCTTGGCCTTTTCGATCCGTTCCTTCGACGAGGAGACGAAATTCCACCAGATATAACGTTTCGAGTTCAGCGCCGCGCCGCCGAAGAGCATCAGATGGCAGCCGTCGCTGCCGGCTTCCAGCGTGATCGGATCGCCCGGCCGGAAGACCAGCAGTTGATCGGCGGCGAAACGGTCGCCCGAGATCACGACCTCGCCGGAGAGCACATAGACGGCGCGCTCCTCATGGCCGGCGCCGAAGGGAAAGCGCACGCCCGGCTGCAGGTTGAGATCGACATAGAGCGTGTCGGAGAAGGTGCCGACCGGCGATGTCATGCCTTCGAACGAGCCGATGACGACCCGCCCGCGCACGCCTGATGTCTCGATCAGCGGCATGTCGGTCTTTTCCGTATGGGCGAAGGACGGATCGATCTCCTCCTTGTCGTCGGGCAGCGCCAGCCAGGTCTGCAGCCCCGACATCAGCAGCGGGTGGCCGCGCAGATTGTCGGGTGTGCGCTCGGAATGGACGATGCCGCGGCCGGCCGTCATCAGGTTGATATCGCCGGGTCGGATGACCTTTTCGGTGCCGAGGCTGTCGCGGTGGCGGATCTCGCCGTCGAAGAGATAGGTCACGGTCGACAGGCCGATATGCGGATGCGGCTTGACGTCGAGCGCCTCGTTTGGCTTCAGGATCGCCGGCCCCATGCGATCGAAGAAGATGAACGGCCCGACCAGCCGCCGCTGCCGCGTCGGCAGGGCGCGCCGCACCTGGAAGCCGCCGATATCGCTGGTGCGCGGAATGATCAGATTCTCGATCGCATCACTGGCGAAGGCATCGCCGGGCAGCGGATCTTTACCGGGAAAGAAGGACATGGGGATCTCCGATCTCAAAATATCCGCCAGAGATAGTGCCTGGAGGTCCGCGCGCCAATGGAACGCGTCTCGCAGGGCACCCGCTCAAATCGCGGTGAAGCCGTTGTCGACGAAGAGGTGGGCGCCGTTGACGAAGTTCGACTCGTCGCTGGCGAGATAAAGGGCGGCCCGCGCCACATCCTCCGGCTCGCCGATCCGGCCCTGCTGCGCGGCGATGGCGGCATCCGAGACATCGACGCCGAGCGCCTGCAGGTCGGCCACCTCGCGCAACCCATGCGGCGTGCGGATGAAGCCGGGGCAGACGGCGTTGCAGCGGATGTTGCGGTCGCGGAATTCCACCGCAATCGCCCGGGCAAACATATGCACGGCGCCCTTGGTCGTGTCGTAAAGCACCTCCATCGGCGTGGCGGCGACCGCCGAGATCGACGAGGTGCAGACGATCGAGCCGCCGCCTGCGGCAATCATCTTCGGCAGCACGGCCTTGGTCATCAGGAACATCGAACGCACATTGACGGCGTGCAGCCAGTCCCATTCCTGAAGCGTCGTTTCGAGAAAGGGTTTGATGACGATGGTGCCGGCATGATTGAAGAGCACGGTCACGGCGCCGTAGCGCTCCTCGACGGCGGCGACGGAGGCATTGACTGCCGCTTCGTCGGAAACATCGGCCGTCCAGCAATCGGCCTCGCCGCCGGCATCGCGGATCGCCTTGACGGTCTCATCAGCCGCTTCGCCGTTGCGGTCGATGATGGCGACACGCGCGCCTTCGGCCGCAAACAGCTTCGAGGCAGCACCGCCCATGCCGGTGGCGCCGCCCGAGATGATGGCGACCTTACCCTTCAACCTGTCCGTCATGTTGCGTCCCCTCGTTGTTTTGGCAGGGGATCATAGAGCGGCAGCAAGCAGATCGCCAAGCGCCTTGATGGGCAGTTTTGGCGAGGCCTCAGGCGCCGTCCAGCGGCTCGACGCCCTGCGGCTTGCCGGCGCGGTCGAGCCGGATCTTCTCGATGCGGTTTTCGGCGGCCGAAAGCAGCGTCTCGCAATGTTTCTTCAGCGCTTCGCCGCGCTCATAGATCTCGATGGATTCATCCAGCGCCACATCGCCGCGTTCCAGCCGGGCGACGATGCTTTCGAGTTCGGCGACCGCCTTTTCGAAGGAAAGGCCGGACACCTCCGGCTTGGCGCTGTCAGTCATTCTCAACCCTTCATCATTCGTAGAATATGCATGCCCGCCGATTCGGCGAGTCCCTCGAGATCATAACCGCCTTCGAGCAGGCTGACGACCCGGTTCTTCGCGTGCCGGTCGGCCAGTTCCAGGACGCGGCCGGTGGCCCAGTCGAAGTCCTCGCCCGTCAGGTTGATCTGCGCCAAGGGATCGCGGTGATGCGCGTCGAAGCCGGCGGAGATGATGATCAGATCCGGCCGGAAATCGTCGAGCGCCGGCAGCACGCGCGATTTGAACGCCTCGCGGAAATGGTCGCTGCCGACATTCGGCGAAAGCGGTGCGTTGACGATGGTATTGTGCTTGCCCTTCTCCTCCTTGGCGCCGCTGCCGGGATAGAGCGGCATCTGATGTGTCGAGCAGAACAGCACGGAAGCATCGTCCCAGAAGATGTCCTGGGTGCCGTTGCCATGGTGGACGTCCCAGTCGACGATGGCGACACGCTCGGCGCCATGCCTCTTCTGCGCGTGGCGGGCGGCGATCGCCGCATTGTTGAAGAAGCAGAAGCCCATCGCCGTCGTCTTCTCGGCATGGTGCCCGGGCGGGCGGGCGGCGACGAAAACATTGTCGGCGGCGCCGGAAAAGACGTCGTCCACCGCCGCCATCGCGCCGCCGATCCCGGTCAGCGCCGCCTGCAGGCTTTTGACGCTGGCATAGGTATCGGCTTCCAGCTGGTTGATCCGATCTTCCTCTTCGGGGATCTCCCGCATGACGGCGGCAAGATGTTCCTCCGGATGCGCCAGCAGCACCGCATCCTCGCTCGCCTGCGGCGCCTGCCGGCGCTCCAGCCGCTCGAAATTCGGATGTTCCAGCGCGACATTGATGGCGCGGATCCGGTCCGATCGCTCCGGATGGCCGGAAGGCGTCACATGTTCCAAGAAGATCGGGTGTTCATAAAGACGGGTGCTCATGGAGACACTCTATCGGCCGCTTGTGTCATGTTCCACAGCAGATGGGGCATCGCCAGACGATTTCAACAAGCGCTGCCCGCAGCGCTTGCGCAGGCTCATCGGATCGCAAAGCCTTCTTCGCAGCGTTTGCCTCCGGGAATATCGTCACACCGGCGTCGTGCGCTCTGCCCGACCTGCAACGCAGCTCTAACACTTTGAACCCTCGCATCTTTTGTTGTTAAATCTGTTTCGATCCGATGAAATATGAAGTAGTGTCGGTTCTGGGGAATGTTGTAGGGCAGTATTGTTGATGAGTCAGTCGAAACGCCCTGGGGTGGCGGAAATACGCGTGCCGTTTCGCGATGTCGATATGAACGGCCAGATGTTTCTGGCGTCCTACATTTCTTACGCCGAATCTGTCATTGCGAGCTTCTGGTCGGCACGGCCCGACGTAGACGACGAACCGGTCTATAGCGCCAGCAAGATCTCCTGCATGCTTCACCGCCCGCTGCACCATGACGAGCCGGCAATCTTCACCGCCGCCATCGACAAGATTGGCGTGCGTTCCATCGGCTTCCTCGTTTCGATCGACACCGGCGACGAGCGCGCCGCCGAGGTCGAGATCATCTGGCAGGCCCGCAACAGCGAGGATCAGCAGCCGGCCTCGCTGCCGGAGGAAACGCGCGACTGGCTCTATCGGTTTTTGGATTGATCCGTCTGGCGTCCACTCATCTCGTCGCCATGCTCGCGACCAGATCGCTGAACCTTTCTCCCTGAATGCCGACATGGGTTCGCAGCAGGCGGCGGGCTTCATCTCCGTCTCCTGTAAAGATCGCATCGACGATGGCGCAATGTTCTAAGAAGGACGTCGACAGGCGGTTGCGCACGCGCAGCTGCAGACGGCGATATGGGCGCAGGCGTCGATGCAGCTGCACGCAATGCTCCTGCAGGAAATCGCTGCGGCTGGCGGCGTAGATAGCCTTATGGAATTCCTCATTGTCGTAATAATAGGCATCGCTGTCACCGGCAGCGGCCGATTGTTCGCAGCGGCTGTGGGTGGCGGTGATCGCCTCGCGTGACGCCTTGTCCAGCCGGCGCGCGGCGAGCGATCCGGCCAGGCCCTCGAGCTCGGCCATGACCTCGAACATCTCGTAAATGCGGTGCGGGCCTGGATCGATCACGATGGCGCCGCGGCGCGGACGGATTTCGATGAGGCCGATGGCATCAAGCTGCATCAGCGCCTCGCGCACCGGCGTCCGCGAGACACCGAAGCGATTGGCAAGCACGGTTTCATCCAGCCGCTCGCCGGGGGCGAACTCGTAGGAAAGTATCGCATTTTCAATCTCATCTCGGAGCCACCGGCCGACATTCTCGGACATTTCTCTCGCTTCCTTCATACATAAATGCCGTTCTTGTATACACAAACGTTGACGTCGTGTACGAAGAGTGCCAATGTACATACTACAGACGAAGCCCTGTGAGGGGAAGCGGTGTCCACCGGCGTAAACAGCGCCCGACCTTCAGAAGGAGAATGGCATGCCTGAGGCGTCTTTCTTCACCGACATGCTGCAAAGCATTACGGATCACGGACGCCAGCTCCTGTTTTCCGGCTCACGCAATACGCAGGCCGCCGCCAAAGCCGATCTTGAGACCCTCTGTGAGATGCTGTTGTCGAGCCGCGGTGAAGCATCCGGCATGGCCCTTGCCGCCGAGATTCTCGATCGCTGGGGCGCGCTCGATGACGAGGGCGCGCAGACATTCTTCCATATGCTGCACGAAAAGTTCGGGCCCGACACGGTGAGGCTCGACCAGGCAATGGAAAATTACCGCACCGACAAAAGCTCTGCCGCGGCCATTGCGCTCCATCAGGCCGCGGAGCCGCGGCGCCAGGAGCTCCTGCGCCGGTTGAATCACGCGCCGAATGGCACCGCCAGGCTCGTCCGCATGCGTCAGCAGCTGCTTGCTTCCAAGGATCGGTCCGAGGCCTATCATGCGCTCGATGCCGACTTCACGCATCTGTTCGGTTCCTGGTTCAATCGCGGCTTTCTGACGCTGCGGCCGATCGACTGGACGACGCCGGCCTATATTCTGGAAAAGATCATCCAATACGAGGCCGTGCACGAGATTGCCGGCTGGGAGGAGTTGCGCCGTCGTCTGGCGCCGGCCGACCGCCGATGCTTTGCCTTTTTCCATCCCCGGTTGGCCGACGAGCCGCTGGTCTTCGTCGAGGTGGCGCTCACCCGATCGGTGCCGAAGGCGATCGCAGATGTGCTCGACGAGGGGAGGGAGCAGATCAATGCCGACGAGGCGACGACGGCCGTCTTCTATTCGATCTCCAACTGTCAGGATGGCTTGCGCGGCATCTCCTTCGGCAATTTTCTGATCAAGCAGGTCGTCGAAGATCTGCGCAAGGATCTGCCGGGCCTCAAGAATTTCGTGACGCTGTCGCCCGTCCCGGGCTTTGCCCGCTGGCTTGCCAAGGCGCGCGCCTCGACCGGCGATCAGTCTATTTCCGAAGCTGCCCTGGGAACACTGACCTTGATCGACGATCCGAACTGGCCTGACAACGAGAAAAGTGCGGCCGAAGTGGAGCGTGTGTTGCTGCCGCTGGCGGCCCGCTATTTCCTGACCGAACGGACGCCGGAGGGCCGCCCCGTCGATCCCGTCGCCCGCTTTCATCTCGGCAATGGCGCCCGGCTCGAAAGGGTGAATTTTCTCGGCGACCGCTCGCCCAAGGCGCTCCAGCAGGCGCACGGTCTGATGGTCAACTACCTCTACAAGCTCGATGACATCGTGGCCAACCACGAGGCCCTGGCGCAACGCGGCGAAGTGATCGCCTCGCCCGCCGTCAAAAGCCTGCTCAACCAGGGCGACGAAGGCCGCCGCGGCGGCAATGGCCAGCAAGGCTCTCGAGCATTCGCGCAACTGATGAATTCCACGCTTGGAGGAGGGCGAAAGTGAGCAACCATCTTTTCGACGCCATGCGGGCCGCCGCACCCGATAACGCACCGTTCATCCGGATCGATAGCACCCGCACATGGACCTATGAGGAGGCCTTCGCCCTTTCCGGCCGCATTGCCGGCGCGATCGATACGCTCGGCATCCGCCCCGGCGACCGGGTTGCGGTTCAGGTGGAGAAAAGCGCCGAGGCATTGATCCTCTATCTCGCCTGTCTTCGCAGCGGCGCCGTCTACCTGCCGCTCAACACCGCCTATACGCTGGCCGAGCTCGATTACTTCATCGGCGACGCCGAGCCGCGTCTGGTGGTGGTTGCCTCGGCCGCTCGCGAAGGCGTCGAGACGATCGCCAAGCGTCACGGCGCGATGGTCGAAACGCTCGACGCCGATGGCAGCGGCTCTTTGCTGGATCTCGCACGCGACGAGCCGGCCGACTTCGTCGACGCCTCGCGCGCCGCCGACGATCTGGCCGCGATCCTCTACACCTCGGGAACGACGGGACGCTCCAAGGGGGCGATGCTCACCCATGGCAACCTGCTCTCGAACGCCCTGACCTTGCGGGATTACTGGCGCGTCACCGCCGACGACCGGCTGATCCATGCCTTGCCGATCTTCCATACGCATGGGCTGTTCGTCGCCACCAACGTCACGCTGCTCGCCGGCGCCTCGATGTTCCTGCTGTCGAAATTCGACGCCGACGAGGTCGTTTCACTGATGCCGCAGGCCACAATGCTGATGGGCGTGCCGACCTTCTATGTGCGTCTCCTGCAAAGCCCGCGCTTCGGCAAGGAGGCGGCAGCCAACATCCGCCTCTTTATATCAGGCTCGGCGCCGCTGCTTGCAGAAACCCATACCGAGTTCCAGGCCCGGACCGGTCACGCGATTCTCGAGCGTTACGGCATGACGGAAACCAATATGAATACCTCCAACCCTTATGACGGCAAACGCATCGCCGGCACGGTCGGCTTGCCGCTGCCTGGTGTGACGGTGCGTGTCACCGATCCCGCCACCGGACAAGTGCTGCCGCCGGAAGAGACCGGCATGATCGAGATCAAGGGGCCGAACGTCTTCAAGGGCTATTGGCGCATGCCGGAAAAAACCGCGGCCGAATTCACCGCCGACGGGTTCTTCATCAGCGGCGATCTCGGCAAGATCGACCGCGACGGCTATGTGCACATCGTCGGCCGCGGCAAGGACCTGGTGATCTCGGGTGGCTACAACATCTATCCTAAAGAGGTCGAGAGCGAGATCGACCGGATCGAGGGTGTGGTCGAGAGCGCCGTGATCGGCGTGCCGCATCCGGACTTCGGAGAGGGCGTCACGGCCGTCGTCGTGCGCAAGCCTGGCGCCGTGCTGGATGAAAAGAGCATTGTCAGCGCCCTGCAGGATCGTCTCGCGCGCTACAAACAACCCAAGCGCATCATCTTCGCCGACGACTTGCCGCGCAACACGATGGGCAAGGTTCAGAAGAACATCCTGCGGCAGCAATACGCAGATCTTTACACCAGGACGTAAGGCGACCGCCCTCTGGGAGGAGGGTCGGCGGCATCCGCATTAATCTTGCAAACAGCAACCACGGCGCTGTAGGCGTCGGAGGGAGGGGAATCATGGGTATTGAAATACTGGCCATAGGCATGCTCGTCGCCATGTTCGTCGTTGCGACGATCCAGCCGATCAACATGGGCGCGCTCGCGTTCGCCGGCGCCTTCGTGCTCGGCTCCATGACCATCGGCATGAAAACCACCGATATTTTCGCCGGCTTTCCGAGTGACTTGTTCCTGACGCTCGTCGCCGTCACCTACCTCTTCGCCATCGCGCAGATCAACGGCACCATCGACTGGCTGGTCGAATGCGCGGTCCGTATGGTGCGCGGGCGCATAGGCCTGATCCCCTGGGTGATGTTTCTCGTCGCCGCCGTGATTACCGGTTTCGGCGCTCTTGGACCGGCTGCCGTCGCCATCCTCGCGCCGGTCGCGCTGAGCTTTGCCATCCAGTACCGCATCCACCCTGTGATGATGGGGCTGATGGTGATCCACGGCGCACAAGCGGGCGGCTTTTCGCCGATCAGCATCTACGGCGGCATCACCAATCAGATCGTTGCCAAGGCGGGCCTGCCTTTCGCGCCGACGTCGCTGTTTCTCTCCAGCTTTTTCTTCAATCTTGCGATTGCGGTGCTGGTCTTCTTCGTTTTCGGCGGCGCGAAGGTCATCAAGCAAGTGCCCGCAGCATCGCTTGGCCCCTTGCCCGAACTGCACCCCGAGGGCGTGTCGGCGTCGATCAGAGGTCACGGCGGCACGCCGGCAAAACCGATCCGGGAGCATGCCTATGGCACGGCGGCCGATACTGCTGCGACGCTGCGTCTGAACAATGAGCGGATTACCACGCTGGTCGGCCTGATCGCGCTCGGCATCGGCGCGCTGGTTTTCAAGTTCAATGTCGGCCTCGTCGCCATGACCGTCGCCGTCGCCCTGGCGCTGCTGTCGCCGAAAACCCAGAAGGCGGCAATCGACAAGGTCAGCTGGTCGACCGTGCTGCTGATATCAGGCATCATCACCTATGTCGGCGTCATGGAGAAGGCCGGTACGGTCGATTACGTGGCAAACGGCATATCCAGCCTCGGCATGCCGCTGCTGGTGGCGCTCCTGCTTTGCTTTACCGGCGCCATCGTTTCGGCCTTCGCATCCTCGACCGCGCTGCTCGGCGCCATCATCCCGCTGGCCGTCCCGTTCCTCATGCAGGGACATGTCAGCGCCATCGGCGTGGTCGCCGCCATCGCGATCTCGACGACGATCGTCGATACCAGCCCATTTTCCACCAATGGTGCGCTCGTGGTCGCCAATGCGCCGGATGACCGGCGCGAGCAGGTCCTCAAGCAGTTGCTGGTCTATAGCGCGCTGATCGCCATCATCGGCCCGATCGTCGCCTGGCTGGTATTCGTCGTGCCGGGGCTGGTTTGACGACGGTCCGGCGAAGCCGCCGCTTCCGCCGCGGGCCATCGCCCGCGGCGGTCAAGGCATTCACGCCGTGGGGACGTTCCGAGTTCCAAACTTCCTCGGGGTCGAAGGCGTCAACCGCAAGATATAATGCCCGTGAAGCAATAACATGCTGCGGTTGTAGTATTGATTGCTTCACGGAATAGAGAAGCTGCCGTTAATGTTCGAATTCCATTGCATTTGCGAAGACAACACTATTCAATATTCGACGATGCTTCATTCGCTCACGTTGAAAATCACTCATGATTCAATCGACTGACGTCTCATCTCTGCTGACGGATATGATTTATGGAAGTCTGTTCGGAGAGTGCAGCTGGCAGGATTTCCTGGACCGCCTTGCGCAGACGTCGCCGGGCGGCAAGGCGGCGCTTCACTATCACGACCTGACCTCTTCCGTCGCCCATGTTCCCTTCATGTCGGGGTTTTCGCAGTCCGAGATCGATCAGTTCATGAGCCACTTCGCCTCGGTCAATCCCTGGATTCCGAGATTGGATCGCGTGCCCGTTGGCCAGGGCCTGTGCGGCGACGAAATCGTTCCGCGCGAGGAGCTGGTCAAATCGGAGTTTTACAATGACTGGCTGAAGCGGCAGACCGGATGCGAGACGAGCGTCGGCGTCTCGATCATTCGCGAGGAAAACCGCACCTTCATCCTGTCGGCCTGCACGACGACGGTGGACCCCGATCTCAACAGCGAGGCGGCCAAGCTTTACACGCAGCTCGCGCCGCATCTGAGAAGGGCTTTCGACTTCATTCGCAAGCGCGATCTGTTTGCGCCGCACGAACAGGCGACGCAGACCCTGTTCGACAGCATCGGCGTCGGATTGATCTATGTCTCGGAGCAACGCAAAGCCCGCGGCTGGAATAGAAGCGCAGAGGCCTTGCTGGCCGCCGGCTTGCCTGTGCGGATCGGCGCCGACGGCACGCTCGCACTTCAATGCGAGAAGACGACTGCGGTTCTCGAATTCCTGACCTCCAGAAACGGCGTGCAGACCAAACCGCACACGGCGATCGTCAAGGGCGGGAACCAGGACAATTACCGCATCACCCTCGTCCGGCTGCACTCCGATACGTTCACAGATTTTTTGGAGGGGCCGACCGTGGCGGTGATCGTCGAGCCGATCGTGGCGACGCCGCTCAATGAGCGGCGCGATTTGCTGATGCAGCTTTACAAGCTGACCGCGACGGAAATCCGCATCGCCTCGAGCATCGCATCGGGTCATTCGCCGAGAGAAGTGGCGATGGCCGACGATATCAGCTACGAGACCGTCAGAACCCACCTGAGAAACATCTATGCCAAACTCGGGGTCAATTCCCGGGTCGGCCTGGTGTCGCTGCTGATGCGGTGAGTTCGGGAGGCGCAAGCCCGGTTTTCATGCGCGTACGAGGTCGCCTGGCTTAATATTCCGAACCGCTTCCATTGTTCAGGTCGTGACGTTCCGTCCCCTTCAATGGCGGATTGAAGACGCTGACGAGAATGAGGTCCTCGTCCTTGCCGCCCCGCAAATAGTGGCGATCATGTTGGTCGAGAACGTAGATGTCGCCGACGCGGATGGGAAAGACATTGCCGTCCATATCCTCGACCTCGCCTTCTCCCTGAATGCAGTAGCAGGCCTCCAGATGGTTGCGGTACTGCAGCAGGGCTTGCGTGTTGGCGCGAACGACAGTGTGGCAGACCGTAAACCCCATGCCGTCATCCCTCGTCAGCAGACGATGGCTCGTGCCATTGCCCCAATCGACGAAACGCTCGGTCTGCTCCACGTCTTTCAGGCTTCTCACAAACATGTTTTTCTCCTCGAAAATCCGGAGATGGCTCGATCTCCATGATCCATTAGGCGCTGAAATCCACGCTTGTTTCAAATGATCTAAATTGAGAAAACTGTTAGAATAATTTACATGTTTCTCCCGAATTTGATGTGGGTGAAGGAGCCGATCCTGGCTCTCATGTGAGGAATTCAAACATATGCAGCTGCCACCGCTGAACGCATTGAAGGCCTTCGAAGCGACCGCCCGGCTGATGAGCCTGTCAAAAGCCGGAGACGAGCTGCATGTGACCCACGCTGCGATCAGTCACCAGATCAAGCATCTGGAGACGTGGCTGGGACGCAAGCTGCTGCAGAAATCCGGGCGCGGCGTTGCGCTGACGCCAGCGGGCGCCGAATATTATCTCGCCGTCTCCGGCTCATTGGCAGCCATCGCCCACGCAACCGGCAACATGCGCCGAGACCACAATATGCGCTCGATCACCGTCGGCTGCATTCCTTCGATCGCGTCGCGCTGGCTGGTTCCCGCGCTGCCGTCGTTCCGGGAGAGCGATCCCGATCTCGATGTCAGGATCGTTTACGCCAGGGCGGAAGAACGCTTCGATGACGAAAGTCTCGATGTTCTCATCACCATGGGGGAGGACCTGTCGGGAGGCCGGGAGAGCCGTCTGCTTTTCTCCCGGCGCAACCAGCCGGTGGCGAGCGTCCATTATCTGGCAAAGCGGAACTGGACGATCGAGAACGTTCCCTTTGCCGCGGCCGACCTGCTGCATGACGAATCCGTGGACGGCTGGAAAGAATGGTTCCGCAAGGCCGAGATAAAGCCACCCGAGCCGATCCGTGGGCCGATATTTCAGGACTTCAACATTCTTGCCACGGCGGCGATTGCCGGTCATGGGGTCGCTTTATGCCCTGTCGAGGTGTTTCGGCGAGAGATCGAACGCGGCGACCTCGTCGTGCTTTCGGATATCTCGACAGCCGGGACCCAGGGATATTACCTGATCACCAGCGCCTGGGCGAAGAAGCCGGTGCGTCGTTTTGCGGAATGGTTCATGAAGGAATGCAACTCCTGCAGTCCTCAGATCATTGGATAAGTGAACGACACGTGGCGAACCGTTTGCTCCGACCAAACATGGATTGTCATGAAAGTTTCATATTGAAGCTATTGCGGAAATCGAAAAATAATCTACAGTTTCTATTGGGAAACAAGATTTCCTGAAGCAAAATGAAAGGAGACTGATTGAATTCATTTTTTCCGGATGCCATGCTCTTCGCATGTTTCGCCCTGGTTTTTGCTCTGATATTTGCGAGTGGCAGGCGCAGATCAAAAAGCTCCGGCGATGGCGGGGGAGGCTGGTTCGATGCCTCGGACGACGGCAGCTGTGACGGCGGCGGCGACGGAGGTGGAGGAGACTAGATCAAACGGAAATCGATAGAATGCCCGACCGCCTCAAGGCGGTTTTTTGTTGCCTGTGTCCCAGGCCGTGCCTTGCTCGCAGCAAGCCTTTCCCTCCTCAATCCATCAGCATCGAGACGCAGAGCCTGCGCCGCAGCAAGCGGTCTTGGCGTGCCGCAAACGCAAATGGCCGCCTTCGGGTGAAGACGGCCACTGCATGTATTTGCGATCGAGGCGCCTTACGCGCGCGCCGGCAGCAGGGGATAGCCGACCATGACGGCGCGGCCGAGCAGGGCGGCGACGAGAGCCTTGATGACGTCGCCCGGAATGAAGGCCATCGAGCCGACGAAGGCCTTGGTGAAGCCGAGCCCGGCGACGGTCGCGAGATAGGTGATGCCGAAGGCGTAGAGCACGACGATGCCGCCGATCATGGCAGTGAGGAAGAAGCTGACCGTCTGCACCAGGCCGGATTGGCCGTGATTGACCAGGCGCTCGCTGAGATAGCCGGTGACGAAGGCGCCGAAGATCCAGCCGACGAGGAAGCCGGCCGTCGGCGAGGCGAAGATGGCAAGGCCGCCGCGGCCGCCGGAAAGCACCGGCAGGCCGATGGCGACGAGCAGCAGCACGATCAGCACGGCAATCGCGCCGCGCCGGGCGCCGAGCACGACACCGGCCATCATGACGCCGAGCGATTGGGCGGTGATCGGCACCGGGATGAAGCCGAGCGAGATCGGCGGCAGCAGGCCGAGCGCCACGATGATCGCGGCAAAGAGGGCGGTAAGGACGAGGTCGCGGGTGCTCATCATGAACTCCGTGGTTAAAATTGGTTAACTTCCATGCCGTCGAATGCGGCGCGCGTCAATCGCGGCGGCGACATTATCCGCATCCCTGAGCGTCAGGATGATCAGCGGCGCCAGCAGGCTCGTCGGCCGGACCTTCAGCCCGCGCGCCTTGTGCGCCTCGCGGATCGCCTGGTAACGGCCGACAATCTCGGGCACGAAGCGCAGCACCAGCCCCAGCGCCAGGCCGATATCGTCGGCCTGCACGAAGCCGGTGCGTTCGAGCGGGCGGGCAAGCGCCGTCACCTCGTCGATGAAGGCGGTGATTGACGTCGTCGCCGTCACGGCGGCGGCAAAAAGCATCAGCGCCGTCAGCCGCAGCACCGGCACGAGTGCTGCCTGCCAGGGATTGAACAAAAGGTTGAAGAGCGCCACGACCGCGATCGTCAGGAGGACCGGCCGCAGCCGCCGCAGCCCCTCGCCGAGCGGCAGGCCGGTCGTGCGATAGACAAACGCCGTCAGCAGCACGAAGCCGGAAAGCAGGGCGATATTCTGGCTGACGAACAGGACGACGCCGAAGACCGCAAGCGATACCAGCTTGACCCGCGGCGAAAGCCGGTGCATCGGGCTGTTGCCTTCGACATAGAGCGACTGCATCAGGCGGCGATCTCCCTGTAGCGGGCGATCGCCTCAGTCGCCGGCGCATCGGCGGCAAGCCGCCCTTCGTGAAACAGCAGCACCCGTTCGAAACCGGCGATCAGCTCCAGATCATGGGTGATGACGATGGCGCTTTCCGGTAGCCCGGCGATAATCCGCTCGACCAGCGCCCGGTTCTTCAGATCGAGCTGGTTGGTCGGCTCGTCGAGGATTAGAATGCCAGGCCCGGTCACCAGCACCGAGCAGAGTGCGGCCACCTGCAGCTCGCCGCCGGAAAGCTCGTGCGCCCGGCGGTCGGCGAGCGCCTCGGCGCCGAAACGGGCGAGAATGCCCGCGACCTTCGCCTCGATCTCCGCCTTGCTGAGGCCGCGCCGTTTCAGCCCGAAGGCGATGTCGTCGCGGACGATCGGCAGGATGATCTGGTTCTGCGGCGACTGGAAGATGAAGCCGACATCGACTGCGGCCGCCTTCTCATCGGCCGTATCGCGGCCGTTGACGGTGACGCGGCCGACCGTCGGCTTGGTCAGCCCGTTGATCAGCCTTGCGAACGTCGTCTTGCCCGAGCCGTTGAGCCCGATGACGCCGATGCGTTTGCCGCTGATGCCGAGCGTCAGCGGCGCCAGCGCCACCCGCGTTCCGAAACTGACCCCGGCGCCTTCGAATTCTATGTCCAAACCAGTCCCTCGCATCCATGCGATCGTGCTGCCGCACCAGCCCCTCATCCGCCTGCCGGCACCCTGCCTGGGTCGAGCCACGCGTCTCGACCCGTCCTTTCGGACCCCCGCTTGCGGGGAGAAGGGAACATGCCGCAGCCTCTCCGTTCCCCGCTAAGCCTCGCAGGGCACGTCCCCTCTCCCGCGTGCGGGGAGAGGGTTAGGGTGAGGGGCAGCCATTCGCGCCAACCTGACAGCAGCGCTTCTATACGGGTAATCGAGGGTGATGAAGAGCAAATCTCGATATCGGGTGGCTAGGAAGATTTTCCGCGATATGATGCGCCCATGACGAATCTGCTTTCCAATTCCGACGCCCGCCGTGTCTTTCTGGCCAAGCAGGGCCTCAGCGCTCCGCCGAACCGCGCCTTGACCAAGGCCGGTCTGCTGCAGCTCATCCATGATCTGGGATTCGTCCAGGTGGACAGCATCCAGACCGTGGAGCGGGCGCATCACCAGATCCTGTTTTCGCGCAACCAGACCTACAGGCGCGAGCACCTGACGGCGCTGCTCGAAAAGGAACGGGCGCTGTTCGAGCACTGGACGCACGACGCCTCCATCCTGCCGAGCGCCTTCTTCGTCTATTGGAAGCACAAGTTCCGCCACCAGGAAAAGGTCTTGATCGAGCGCTGGCGCAAATGGCGAGGCGAGGGTTTCGAGGCCGCCTTTGAGGAGACCTATGAGCGTGTGCGGCGCGACGGCGCCATCCTGGCGCGCGACATCAAGGCCGACGGTCACGTTTCCGGCGGCTGGTGGAACTGGCATCCGAACAAGACGGCGCTCGAATATTTCTGGCATACCGGCAAGTTCGCCATCGCCGGCCGCTCGAACTTCCAGAAGATCTACGATCTCACCGAGCGCGTCGTCCCCGGCCATTTCCGCGAGCCGGAGGTAAGCCGCGAGGAATTCGTCGACTGGGCCTGCAGCAGCGCGCTCACCCGCCTCGGCTTCGCCACCCATGGAGAGATCGCCGCCTTCTGGAACCTCGTCTCGCCTGACGAAGCCAAGGCCTGGGTATCCGCCCATCGCGACGAGCTGATCGAAGTGCTGATCGAGCCCGCACTCGGGGCCAAGCCGCGGCCCTCCTGGGCGTTTGCCGATTTCCTCTCGACGCTCGACAATTACCCCGGCGCGCCGCCGCGCATCCGCGTGCTCAGCCCTTTCGACCCGATGATCCGCGACCGCAACCGCACCGAACGCCTCTTCGGCTTCTTCTACCGCATCGAGGTCTTCGTGCCCGAGCCGAAGCGCGAATATGGCTATTACGTCTTCCCGCTGCTCGAAGGCGACCGGCTGATCGGCCGCATCGACATGAAGGCGGACCGGAAGAAATCGACGCTCGATGTCAAGCGGCTCTGGCTCGAACCGGGCGTCAAGCCTTCGGCAGGGCGGCTGGAGCGGCTGGAAGCGGAGCTGGAGCGCGTGGCGCGGTTTACGGGCGTGGAGAAGGTGGTGTTGCTGGAGGGGTGGAGAGGTTAAAGCCTTCGCCGGAGCAGCAGCATCCTGTGCGAAAACCCCTCCCCAACCCCTCCACAAGGGGGAGGGACTAACACGCGGCACGGTACTGCCACCAAAATACGCCATCACATGCTGCACGGCGAGGAATGAAGCTCGACGGGCGCCACACGGCAGCCCCTCCCCCTTGTGGGGAGGAGTTGGGGAGGGGTCCTTTTTCGTGCTTGCCGGCTCCTCAGCAGATCTCCGTCTTGCTGATCTTGATGCCGAACCCTTCCAGGCCGACATAGTGGCGCTCGCGGCTGGTCAGCAGCTTGATCGAGCTGACGCCGAGGTCCTTGAGGATTTGGGCGCCGAGGCCGATTTCCAGCCATTCGCTTTCGCGGCTCTGCGCTTCGGCATGGGCCTCGCGGCCCTGGCTGCGGGCCTTGCGGCCGTTGTCGTAATGGCCGACGCCGACGGAGCCCTCGCGCAGATAGACAATGACGCCGCGCCCTTCGGCAGCGATCTTCTCCATGTAGAAATCGACCGGGCTCTTCTTGCCGAACAGATCTTCCGCGACATTTTCCGGATGCAGGCGCACAGGGATATCGATGCCGTCGCGGATGTCGCCGAAGACGACGGCGAGATGCTGCATCGGGTCCCAGGGCAGGGCATAGGTATGGGCCTTGGCCTTGCCGAAGGCCGTGTCGATGTCAAAGCTCGCGCCGTGCTCGACCAGCGTTTCCTTGCGCTGGCGATAGGCGATGAGATCGGCGACGGAGACGAGCTTCAGCCCGTGCTTTTCGGCAAAATCGACCACCTGCGGCCCGCGCGTGACGGCGCCGTCATCGTTGACGAGTTCGGAGATGACGCCGATCGGCGGCAGGCCGGCGAGCCGGCAGAGGTCGACGGCGGCTTCCGTATGGCCGGAGCGCATCAGCACGCCGCCCTCGCGGGAAACCAGCGGGAAGATATGGCCGGGACGGACGAAATCGGCGGCCCCGACATTCGGATTGGCGAGGTTGCGCACCGTCAGCGTCCGGTCGTCGGCGGAAATGCCGGTCGTCGTGCCGTGCTTGAAATCGACCGAGACGGTGAAGGCGGTCGTGTGGGCCGAATCGTTTTCCGCCACCATGGCGTTGAGGTTGAGGCGTTTGGCCTCTTCCTTCGGCATCGGCGCGCAGACGATGCCGGATGTGTGGCGCACGATGAAGGCCATCTTTTCCGGCGTGGTGTGCACGGCGGCGACGATCAGATCGCCCTCGTTCTCGCGGTCATCGTCGTCCATGACGACGACGATTTCGCCGGCCTCGAAGGCCCTGATGGCGTCGACGACGCGTTTCTGATCGTAAGACATGGACGCTCCTATTTCAGACGGCCGGTCTGGCCGCGGTCGCGAAGATAATGATCGGCGATGGCGCAGGCGACCATCGCCTCGCCGATCGGCACGGCGCGAATGCCGACGCAGGGGTCGTGCCGGCCCTTGGTGCGGACATCGACATTCTTGCCGTCGGCGTCGATCGACTGGCGTTCGGTCAGGATCGAGGAGGTCGGCTTGACGGCGAAACGCGCCACAACAGGCTGCCCGGTCGAGATCCCGCCAAGAATACCGCCGGCATTGTTGGAAAGAAAGATCGGCGTGCCGTCATTGCCCATGCGCATCTCGTCGGCATTGTCTTCGCCTGACGTTTCGGCGGCGGCAAAACCATTGCCGATCTCCACCCCTTTGACGGCGTTGATCGACATCAGCAGCGAGGCGATATCCTGGTCGAGCTTGGCATAGATCGGCGCGCCGAGACCGGCGGGGACGCCCTCGGCGATCACTTCGATGACCGCGCCGATCGAGGAGCCGGCCTTGCGGATGCCGTCGAGATACTCCTCCCAGACCGGCACGATCGCCGCATCCGGCGAGAAGAACGGGTTCTGCCCGACCTGGTCCCAATCCCAGTTGCGCCGGTCGATCTTGTGTTTGCCGATCTGCACCAGCGCGCCGCGCACGGTCACACCGGGCACGACGAGGCGGGCGATGCCGCCGGCTGCAACCCGCGCGGCGGTCTCGCGCGCCGAGGAGCGGCCGCCGCCGCGATAATCGCGGATGCCGTATTTCAGGTCATAGGTATAATCGGCATGGCCGGGGCGGTATTGCCGGGCGATCTCGCCATAATCCTTGGAACGCTGGTCGGTGTTTTCGATCAGCATCGAGATCGGCGTGCCTGTCGTCGTCATCGTCTCGCCGTCGGCATCGAGCATGACGCCTGACAGCACCTTCACCAGGTCGTCCTCACGCCGCTGCGTGACGAAGCGGGATTGGCCCGGCTTGCGCTTGTCGAGCCAGACCTGGAGATCGGCGAGCTTGAAGCGCAGCCCCGGAGGGCAGCCGTCGACGACGCAGCCGAGCGCCGGACCATGGCTTTCGCCCCAGGTGGTTACGCGGAAGAGGTGACCGAATGTATTGTGCGACATGTGTTCCCACGGTGGCGCCAGGGCCGGTCGCCGCCGGCCGCGCCATTGCTTGAAAAAGGCGCGACACTCATAGGCCAAAAAGCCGCCGGGGCAAAAGCCTTTCTTTGCGTCAAACCGGCCGCTGCCGAAATCCTGTTTCCGTGCTGCACCAGGGATGGCCGCCACGACGCCGGCCGCCATGATTAACTCCGCATCTTGATTATATTTAAAATCCTATTCATCAATTGGGCGGGAAAAGCCATCCTTACGGGCAATTTTCGCCATATTCAGGAGCTTATCTGTGGCCAGTGTTCTCGTGCAGCGTTTCAAAGGGATTGTTGCCATGCGTTTCGTCGTCGCCACGCTTTTGGCCACAGCAAGTTTCCTGTCGCCGATGAGCGGCTTTGCCGAGAGCGCCGATGTCGAGGCGACGATCAAGAAGGTCGACACGGCCAATCTCGTGCTGACGCTCGACGACGGCAAGACCTATCAGGCACCTGAGGAATTCAACTTCGACGGCCTCGAAGCCGGCGTCAAAGTGATCGTCTTCTACACCGAAGTCGACGGCAAGCGCGTCATCAACGATCTCGACATCGTCAAATAGGCGGGATTCAGAAGAATGGCTGGATGAGGTTTGCGCCTGTGGCTGCCCCTCACCCTGGAGCGAAAGCTGGCTGGTGACGACACCTACAGCCAGACGATCGTCCGGTCATTGGTGTCGATCCTGACGATCTGATCCTGCGGAATGCCGCCTTCGGCCGCGCTGCTCTTCGGCAGGTTGGCGATCATCTGGAAGAGCGTGCGGATGACGCCGCCATGGGTGACGCAGACGGTCGGGCGATCGACGGAGCGCAGCCATGCGCCGGTGCGCCAGGAGAGGATCTCATAGCTTTCCGCATCGTCGCCGGGCGGGATGAAATCCCATTTCGAGGCATTGCGTTCGGCCACCCGTTCGCGCTGCGTCGCCTTCAGCTCCTTGAGCGTCGAACCCTCCCAATCGCCGAAGGAAATCTCCACTAGCCGGGGATCGGTGCGATAGGCAAGCGGCGGCAGGCCCATGGCGGTGCGCATGATTTCCATGGTCGCGCGCGTGCGCCCGAGCGGGCTGGCGACGAAATCGAACGCGCCGACCGTGTCGCCGAGAATCTCAGCCAGCGCCACACCGTTCCGCCGGGCCTGTTCCAGGCCCGTGGCGTTCATCGCGATGTCCTTCTGACCCTGCAGGCGGCGCTCGGCATTCCAGTCCGTCTGACCGTGTCTGATCACATAGATAAGCACGGTCCAGACTCCGGAGGCATTTAGTCCTTGACGACCGAAATATCGGGCGCGTCGACCGCTTTCATGCCGATGACATGATAGCCGCTGTCGGCGTGGTGCACTTCGCCGGTGACGGAGCGCGACAGGTCGGACAGCAGATAGAGGCCGACATCGCCGACTTCTTCGATGGTGACGGTACGCCGCAGCGGGGCGTTATATTCGTTCCACTTCAGAATGTAGCGGAAATCGCCGATCCCGGAGGCGGCGAGCGTCTTGATCGGTCCGGCCGAAACGGCGTTGACACGGATGTTCTGCGGCCCGAGATCGACGGCGAGATATTTGACGCTGGCTTCGAGCGCGGCCTTGGCGACACCCATGACGTTATAGTTCGGCATCACCTTCTCGGCGCCGTAATAGGTCAGCGTCAGCATCGAGCCGCCTTCCGTCATCAGCTTCTCGGCACGGCGTGCGACCGAGGTGAAGGAATAGACGGAGATCTGCATCGTCTTGTTGAAATTGTCGGGCGAGGTGTCGATGTAACGGCCGGTCAGCTCGTCCTTGTCGGAAAAGCCGATCGCGTGCACGAGAAAATCGATCTTGCCCCACAGCTTTTCGACATTTTCGAAGACCGCGTCGATGGTGGCTTCGTCGGCGACGTCGCAGTGGCCGACGAGCGTCGCTTCGATTTCGGCGGCAAGCGGCTCGACACGCTTCTTCAGCGCGTCGCCCTGATAGGTGAGCGCAACTTCTCCGCCCTGCGCATGAATGGCCTTGGCAATACCCCACGCAATCGAACGATTGTTGGCGACACCCATGATGACGCCGCGTTTGCCTGCCATGAGGCCGGATGCTTGAGCCATATTTCGCTCCCTAGGATTCTG
The DNA here is from genome assembly GCF_019793465.1 of Rhizobium croatiense. Classification (GTDB taxonomy): domain Bacteria; phylum Pseudomonadota; class Alphaproteobacteria; order Rhizobiales; family Rhizobiaceae; genus Rhizobium; species Rhizobium croatiense. The sequence goes on from NZ_JAILYJ010000003.1 coordinate 410,673, forward strand.
ATCGATCCTGCCTATGGCATAGGCCGTTAATCGGTTCAAGCTTGGCCGGGATCATCAACTGTTAGGGATCGTAACAAAGGGTGCGAATGTCGTAAAAATTTCACAGAAACAGGCCTTCACGCATGCTGCGCATGAGATCGGTGATCTTGTCGTCGGGTTTTTCCCACAGGATGATGCGCAATTCGACGACGAAATCGCCTCTGCTGCCGTCTTCCCGCGGCAATCCCTGGCCGGAAATCCGGATCGTCTTGTCCGAGCCCGACCAGGCGGGAACGGTGATATCAAGCGGCCCGGCCGGTCCGTCGATGTGCGCCTCGGTGCCGAGCACGGCGTTTTCGATGCTGAGCGGCAGCACGGCGTGCAGGTCGAAACCGTCGACGGTGAAGCGCGGATCGGGGGCGATGCGGATATTGACGACGGCGTCGCCGCGCTGCATGCCCGGCAGCTTGAAGCCCTGTCCCTTGAGCCTGATCTCGTGACCATCCGTCGTGCCCGCCGGCAAGGCGAAGCCGATTTCGCGGCCCTCCGGCAGCGATGCGGTGATCCAGCCGCTCTTCAGCACGTCGTCGATCGTCACAGTCGCCGTCGCCACCTCGTCAGGCGCTTTTTCGAGGCCGGTATCCTTGGCGCCGGTGAAACGGCGCACCAGCGATGTCAGAATGCTGAGCGGCAGCGACAGGTTGGCGGCGGCATTGTTTGATTCCTCGGCGGCTTCCTCCTCGGCTTCGGCGGCGTCGCCATCGGCGCGCTTGCCCGCTTCGGCCTGTGTCTGGCCCTGGGTCTGCTGATTATGGGTCTGCTGATTGTGCGTCTGCTGATACTGGGTTTGCTGATTCTGGCCCTGCTGGGCGCGACCCTGCGCCTGGGCGCCCGCCGCGGCGCGGGCCTGCGCGCCGAAAATGCGCTCCACCATCTCCTCGGCGCCTTCACCGGTGCCGGCCTGCTGCCTGGAGCCGTCGGCCGCGGCCTTCTGGGCAGCCCGGGCAAGCTCTTCCATCACCCGCTCGGCATTGGCCTGGGCCGCCTTGGCGCGGGCAGCAGCCTCGCGCGCGGCCTGGCGCTGCTGCATGATTGTCTGTTCGTGCTTCTTGGCTTCCGCCATCCGCACGGCATTGTCGAACAGGCTGCGTTTGCGCGGGTCCCGCAGCGTTTCATAGGCGCGGCCGATCTCGGCGAACCGGGCCGTCGCCGTCGGATCGTCCTGATTGTGATCGGGATGCGCGGCCTTGGCCATGTTGCGCCAGGCCGCCTTGATCTCGTCCGCCGCCGCGTCGCGCTTGACGCCCAGAATTTTGTAAGGATCGCGCATGTCAAAACCGCCGGTGTTGCGATGCGGGCGCCTGTCCTTGCCCGGCATCCCCGCCCAATATCAAAGTCCAATATCAACGCCGTGAGGCGCCACCGGCCGCAAAGGCAGGGGGAGCCACTCTCAACGCCGATCGTGCGGCCGAGTTGCTAATCACTTCTTATTTCTGTGGAGGGATGCGGAGTGTTTCGCCGCAAATGGTTAGCTCTTTGCTAAGCATTCGCCGCAAAGCCGGCGGCCGTTAACCTGTGCGCGCCGAATCGGTTCTCCCGCGGGGATAATCCCCGGCGATCAATTGCCCGCGAGGATCACTTCCCGCCGGATCAACTCTCCGGCTGGAAGCTCAGGAGCTGCCAGTTGCCGCCGCCGACGAGGCAGGTCTTGCCGTAGAATTTGGCGATGCCGACATAGGAGTGCCGGGTGGTGCGGAACTGCCGGCAGACCTGGCCCGACTCATTGTTTTCGACGATCGTATCGATGACGCCGGCGCTGCCGGTCGATGCATTCGCCCAGGGAAGCGGCTGGCCTTCGAGCCTGTTCACATCGGCCGAAGTCACGGCGTTGCGCACGGTCATCTCGTCAGACAGCGTGTCGGTGCTCGGCGGCGTCTGCGGCACCGTGCCTGTTGCCACCGACCGGTCGACCTTGGCTTCGCTCAAGAAATCCATGCCGCCGCCAACGCAACCGGAAAGCGACAGCATTGCGGCGCCGATGATCAGGAAGGCGCTGCTGCGTTGCCGCAGACCCTTTGTATGGCGATATGACTTTGCTATGACTTCCACCCTGCATCCTGTCCAGTTATGAAAAGCTGGGCGAATTTTGAACAATCCGGGGCATTTGAACCAATATGTCGGCAAACGAGTTAACAAGCGGTGACTTTACCGAAAGTGGCGAGCCCTTCAAGCTCTTTGCCGAGTGGCTGAAGGAGGCGGAGGCCTCGGAGCCGAACGACCCGAATGCCGTGGCGCTGGCAACGGTCGATGAAGATGGCCTTCCCAATGTCCGCATGGTTCTCCTGAAGGGATTCGATGATGACGGCTTCGTCTTCTACACGAATTTCGAGAGCCGGAAAGGTCAGGAAATCTTGGGGCAGAGGAAAGCCGCCATGTGTTTCCACTGGAAAAGCCTGCGCCGCCAGGTGCGGCTGCGCGGTCCTGTCGAAATTGTGAGCGACGCCGAAGCCGACGCCTATTTCAAGACGCGGGCGCGCGGCAGCCGCATCGGCGCCTGGGCCTCAAGGCAGTCCCGCCCGCTCGAAAGCCGTTTCGCGCTTGAGAAGGCAGTGGCCGACTATACCGCCCGTTATGCCCTCGGCGACATTCCGCGCCCGGCCCACTGGTCTGGCTTCCGCATCCGGCCGACCTCGATCGAATTCTGGAAGGATCAGGCATTCCGCCTGCATGACCGCATCGAATTCCGCCGGCCCACGCCGGTCGGAGCGTGGGAAAAGGTGCGGATGTATCCGTGATCGGCTTACCTGCCCATCAGCCTCAGCGGAATGCCGGAGGCAAGCGCCGAGACGTAGCGTCGCTTCTGGTAGAAGCCGTTCAGCGACATGCGCGGGAGATAGCCGGTTTTTCCCGCCGCCGGCAGCCCCGGCTGGGTGGTGACGGCGACCGAAAAGCCGAGCCGGCCGGCAATCGCCGCCTCGCGGCCGGTCGCTGCCTCCGGCGTGCCGTAGGGATAGGCGATCGTGACGGGACGGATGCCGGTCACCGCCTCGAGGTAATCGGCCGACACTTCCATCTCGATTCGCGCTTCGGCTTCCGGCAGGCGGGCGAGCGCCCGATGGCTGATCGTATGAGCGCCGAGTGCGGCGAGCGGGCGCTGGGAGAGCCATTGCAGTTGCGCCGGCCCCATCACCAGCTCGCGCACGATATCGGTCGGCTCGATGCCGTTGTCCCGCGCCAGCATATCGAGGGCGGCAACGGCGCGCGCCTCGTCGGAGCGGTGGATATAGGCCGCGAAGCGGTCGAAGGCGTCCCATTGCTGCTGCGGGCTTTCGAGCGCCAGCCGCTCGCTGCCGCGGCCGAAATCGAAGCGGATTTCGGTTGCCTGACGCAGGAGAACGGCGAGCGTCTCCCACCAGATGCTGTGGGAGCCCTCGGCGAAGCCCTTGGCGACGAACACCGTGAACGGCGCCCGATGCCGCTCGAACACCGGCAGCGCATGCTCCAGATTGTTGGTGTAGCCGTCGTCGAGCGTAAAGGCCGCAAACGGCCTGCCGCCCTCGGGCTCGGCCAACAGTGCCGGCAGCTCGTCGAGCGGCACGAAGCGATAGCCCTCCCTCTTGAGCCGCCCGAGCGCCGCGTCGAGAAAGTCAGGCGTGATTTCGAGATGCGCGTTCGGCGCGAAGGATTGGGCGACGTGCGGGCGGACGTGATGCAGCGTGAAGATGACGCCGCGCCCGCGCGCCTGCCGCATCAGCCCGGCCGCGGCGATCAGCCAGGATGCCTCGAGCCCGGCGCCGATCGCCGCGCGTTTTGCCAGTCGCTTCAATCGTCCCGTCATGCGCCGCCCATTGCCCTTTGCGGCAATCTAGCAATAGCGGCTTAAGCCTTGCTGAATCCCGATTTCGCACAGATTCTTTGGTTTTTTGTTAACCAAGACAATGAAAAGACTAGAAAAATGATAGGCGTTGCCGCAAAGTCGCGCCAAACTTACGGCTTCTGTTACACTACGACACAGGGCCGGCCCATTGAGAGCCGGCGCATCAGGGGGATTCCATGAGAAAGCTATTGGCGGCTGTTTTGACCGTAGCGCTGGCGGTTTCGGCGCCGCTTGCGGCTCTTGCCGGCAACGCCTCGCTGATCCTCGATGCCCGCACCGGCAAGGTCCTTGCCGCCGAAAACGCCGACACGCTGAACCATCCGGCCTCGCTGACGAAGATCATGACGCTTTATCTTACCTTCGAGGCCTTGAAGCGTGGCAAGATCGCCTGGGATACGCCGATCAAAATGTCGAAATATGCCGCCGCCCGGCCGCCGACCAAGCTCGGCGTCAAGGCCGGCGGCACCATCACGGTGCGCGAGGCGGTCTATGGGATGATCGTCAAATCCGCCAATGACGCCGCCGCCGCCATGGCCGAGACGCTCGGCGGCTCGGAGAGCGGTTTTGCCCGGATGATGACGGCAAAAGCCCGCCAGCTCGGCATGAGCCGCACCGTCTTCCTCAACGCATCCGGCCTGCCGAACAGCAGCCAGGTGACGACGGCGCGCGACATGTCGACGCTCGCCGTGGCGCTGATGAAGAATTACCCCAATGAATACCGCCTGTTTTCGGTGGCAAGCTTCAATTTCCGCGGCAAGACCGTGCGCGGACACAACAATCTCATGTACCGCTACCAGGGCATGGACGGCATCAAGACAGGCTATACCAACGCCTCCGGCTTCAACCTGGTCAGCGCCGTCAGGGACGGCAACCGCCGTGTCGTCGGCGTCGTGCTCGGTGGCCGTACCGCCCGCAGCCGCGACGCCAAGATGGCGGCGCTGCTCGACCGCTATCTCGGCCGCGCCTCGTCTTCCGGCGGCGCCAGGCTGGTGGCGAGCGTCGGCGCCAAGGAGGCCGTCGAAGTCGCTTCCGCCGCTGATGCTTCCGATGTTCCGGTACCGCTCAACGCGCCGCGCCCGGCCGACGACCTCGCGTCAAAGAGCCTGGCCTATGCCGACGACGCCGTCGTGCCGTTGGACCGTCCGGTCGCGATGGACGAGATCCTGAACGCCGGCAAGGCTTCGAAGACCTCGGCGAAAAAGGCCGATGGCGACTGGCAGATCCAGATCTCGGCCGCCCCGAGCGCCGATGCGGCGCGTGCGCTTCTCGCCCAGGCGCAATCGGAAGGCGGCGCGCCGCTCGTTTCCGCTTCGCCCTATACCGAGGCGGTTGGGGAGGGCGCCAACAGGATCTACCGCGCCCGCTTCGTCGGCTTCGCCAGCAGGGATGCCGCCGTTTCCGCCTGCGATGCGCTGAAGCAGCGCTCCTATGACTGCATGCTGCTGCCGGACCACGGCTGATCGCAGCACCCAGGCAATTCACCCTGGACAAGCATCGGGAATCAGCGTCTCTTCCATAAACAAAAGGAGAACGCCGATGTTGCGTCGTCTTGCCGATCAGTTCGAAACCTCGTCCGCCGCCCATGTCGCCGCCAACGGCATCGAACGCGATGCCGACTGGTTCCTTCTGAAGCTGCAGGAAGAAATGGGCGAGCTGACGCAGGCCTGGAACCGGCTGACCGGCCGGGGCCGTGCCAAAGGCCGTTCGCCAGAAGGCATGCGGCGCGATCTGGCCGACGAGACTGCCGACCTGCTCGGCCATCTGCTGCTGTTTGCCCGCCGCAACGATATCGATCTTGCCGCGGCGATCGAACGCAAGTGGCTGTTTCAGCCGGGCGGAGCTGCCGAAGAGCTGAGGCATGCCGGCTGCATGAATCAGTCGAGCTTGTAGCGATAGAACTTGTTGTCCACCGCCATCAGCGGGAAGGCGCGGGGCAGGGCGCTCTTGGCGATCTCGGTGAAACCGTTCTTCTCGTAGAAGCGATGGGCGGCGACGAACTTGTCCGTCGTGCCGAGGAAGATATCGGTGAGGCCGGCGTCCCTGGCATGGGCGAACATGCGCTCGAGCAGCAGCGCCGCCACGCCATGTTCGCGGCCGCGAACCTCGGCGGCGACGAACATCTTGCGCAGCGCCGCCTGATTGTGACCGATATCCTTCAAGCCCAGTGTGCCGACGATGGCGCCGTCCTTGACGGCGACCCAGAACTGGCCTTTGCCGGACTGATAGAAATCCGGGATGACCCTCAGATCCGGCTGCGCATCGGCGGTGATGTCAATGCCGAATTCCTCGCGCTGGATCGGCAGGATTACCGACAGCACGTCATCGGCGTCGCCTTCGGTAAAAGGTCTGATCTCGATCTCCGCCAACGGTTCCTCCCGCCTCAGGTCTGCGTGCCGCCGACCGTGATCTGATCCATGCGCAGATGCGGCTGGCCGACGCCGACCGGAACCCATTGGCCGGCCTTGCCGCAATTGCCGATGCCGGTATCGAGCTTCATGTCGTTGCCGATCATCGTGACCCGCTTCATCGCATCCGGGCCGTTGCCGATCAGCATCGCGCCCTTGATCGGCGCGCCGACCTTGCCGTTCTCGATCAGATAGGCCTCGGTGCAGCCGAAGACGAACTTGCCGGAGGTGATGTCGACCTGGCCGCCGCCGAAGGAGACGGCATAAATGCCCTTCTTCACCGAGGCGATGATTTCATCAGGCGTTTTGTCGCCGCCGAGCATATAGGTGTTGGTCATGCGCGGCATCGGCACATGCGCATAACCTTGGCGGCGGCCGTTGCCGGTGGCCGCCATGCCCATCAACCGGGCATTCTGCCGATCCTGCATATAGCCGACGAGCTTGCCGTTCTCGATCAGCACGTTGTAGCCGGAGGGCGTGCCCTCGTCGTCGATGGTGATCGAGCCGCGGCGGTTGTCGATCGTGCCGTCGTCGACGACGGTGACACCGGGCGCTGCCACCATCTGGCCGAGAAGGCCGGCAAAGGCCGACGTCTTCTTGCGGTTGAAATCGCCTTCCAGCCCGTGACCGACCGCTTCGTGCAGCATCACGCCCGGCCAGCCGGAGCCGAGAACGACGTCCATCGTGCCCGCTGGCGCGTCGATCGCCTCGAGATTGACCAGCGCCTGGCGCAGCGCCTCGTCGGCGCCGTATTGCCAGCTGCCCTCGGCGATGAAATCGCCGAAGCCGATGCGCCCGCCGCTGCCATAGGAGCCGCTCTCCTGGCGCTCGCCTTGCCCGACCACGACGGAGATGTTGATGCGCGTCATCGGGCGGATGTCGCGCACCCGATGCCCGTCGGCGCGCAGGATATCGACGACCTGCCAGCTCGCCGCCACCGAGGCTGTCACCTGCCGCACCTTGTCGTCCTTGCCCCTGAGATAGGCGTCGATATCCTGCAGGACCTTGACCTTTTCCTCAAAGCTCGGTTGGCCGATCGGGTTCTGGTCGCCGTAGAATTTCTTGTTGGTGCCCTGGGGGGCGGCGGCATAGGAGCCGGAATAGCCGCGCGTCACCGCGCCGACCGCATCCGCTGCCCGCTTCAGCGCCGCCACCGACAGATCGCCGGCATGGGCATAACCCACCGCCTCGCCGGCAACGGCGCGAAGCCCGAAGCCCTGCTCGGTATTGAAACTGCCGCCCTTCAGCCGGCCATTGTCGAAGGTCAGCGCTTCGGCCTGCGCATGCTCGATAAAGAGCTCGCCGTCATCGGCGCCGGCGAGCGCCTTGGCGACAAGGCCGCGCATGGTGGCTTCGTCGGCGTCGAAAAGCGGCAGGAGATCGATGGTCATGGTCTGGCTCCAATGGGCATGCGTTTGGGAATGCGCTTACTCCCTAGATAGGGCTCTACCTTATAAGGAGTGAAGCCCTGCGGCCGAATTATTCTTTGTTGGGCAAGATATCTAGAAGAGGGAATGCTTCAAAGAGCGGGAAGCGCGCGGCATATCTCTTCTCCCCTCCGGGGAGAAGGTGCCGGCAGGCGGATGAGGGGGCCACGCTGCACACCCTCTCGTAATCCCTGTCCGGCGACGCTCACGGCAAGCGACTTGAAGACAGCCGAGACCATGCCAGTGCGGCCGAGCCCGGATGGACGTTCTTCTTGTTGGAAGCTCCGCTTTGCGGCCCCCTCATCCGCCCTACGGGCACCTTCTCCCCGAGGGGAGAAGAGGGACCCGAGAGGTCGCGGCACATATCAGCAGCCCTTACGGCAGTGCGTCGAAACCCTCGGCAAAACCCTTGAGGTCGACGGGGATGCCGATGCCTTCTTCGGGGGTCTGGAAGACGATGAAGGTTGCCTGGGCGCCGCTGCGGAAGGTCTTCAGCAGCTCGTCTTCGAGCACGACCTCGGCATAGCAGCCGTCGGCGAAGCAGCGCACGAAATAGGCGCGGCCGATATCCTTGCCGTCGACATTGAGGCCGAGGCCATTCGGCAGGAGCACGCCGAGCGGTGCGAGCACGCGCAGGATCTTCGACTTGCGGTCGGCCGTCTTCAGGACGACGACGGAAAGCCCGACTTCCGGCCGGTCCTCGGCGATGACGTTCTGCATCAGCGCGCATTGTTCGGCTGAAGCGCCGGCCGGCTTGTCGCAGACAACGGACCAGGCGCCATGATTGGATTTCACCGTACCCGGCGCCTGCGGCTGCGTCTGGCCGGGTGTCACCTGGATATTCGGATTGGCCGCACTCGGCTGCTGCGGTGTCGTAGCAGGAGCAGGGGCCGGAGCGGCAGCCGGTGGCGTGGCCTGCGACGGGGTGGGTTGCTGCTGTGCGAAAACGGGCGTCGTCGCTGCGGCCGCGATGCTGGCAGTCACGAGAAGCGACTGCACGAGGGAACGGAAACCCATGGAAACCTCTGGATATCGAATCATTGCGGCTATTGTTGAAGCTGCCCACCAAAAATGAAAAGCCCCACCCCGTGAAAACCGGGGGACTGCGGCGGAAATTGGACCTTTCGGCAATAATGTGCAGCGCGCGGATTGGCCGGAAAGCCAATTTTTCATATGCTGATGAAAATCTTCTGATGTTTTGCCCTTCGGACCTGCCTATGCTTTGAGCAAAAATGCCGCATAGACAATTGCTCTGGCCTGTTGCGGCAAATGCCAAACTGTGGTTTGAAGCGCTGAAGATGGCAAGGATTCTGCGTTGGTTTTGCAGGTCAAGCGCTCGAGGGAGATAATAAGGTGATGAAGAAGGCTTATGCAGCTCTGACCGCGCTGGTCTGTCTGCTTTTTGCTTCCGGCACATATGCCGACCAGCCGAAGCCGTGGCAGGCGACGCTGCAGCCGGCGGCGACGCCGATCATGCGGGAAATCCACTGGTTCGAACAATATACCCTGTGGTTTATCGTTCCGATCACGCTCTTCGTTCTGATCCTGCTCATCGTCGTCTGCTTCAAGTTCCGCGCCAGCGCCAATCCGGTGCCTTCGAGGACGAGCCACAACACGGTGATCGAGGTCATCTGGACCGTGGGGCCGGTCCTGGTGCTGCTCCTTCTCGCCATTCCCTCCTTCAACCTGCTGACGGCGCAGCTGACGCTGCCCGAAAATCCCGACGTGACGATCAAGGCGACCGCCACGCAGTGGCAGTGGAACTATGAATATGAGGGTTCGGGCGACAGCCCGCTCGCCTTCGATTCCTACCTCTTGAAGGATCAGGACCGCGCCGCTGCCGGCAAGGAAGACAAGTCGGTCTATCCCCGGCTTCTCGCCGTCGACAACGAGCTGGTCCTGCCTGTCAACAAGACGGTGCGCGTCCTCGTGACCGCAGCGCCGACCGACGTCATCCACGCATTCGCCATGCCGTCCTTTGGCATCAAGATCGACGCCGTGCCGGGTCGTCTGAACGAAACCTGGTTCAAGGCCGAGCGCGAAGGCCTGTTCTACGGTCAGTGTTCCGAGCTCTGCGGCAAGGACCATGCGTACATGCCGATCGCCATCCGCGTTGTCTCCGAGGACAAGTACAAGCAGTGGCTGAGCGCAGCCGCCAGCGACCTGCCCGGCGCCTACAAGACACTCATGGCCGCAACCGATGGTCCCGCAAAGGCCGTCGACGTTGCCGAAGCACAGTAATTAAAGGGGATCGGGACAATGGCTGGACCTTCCGCTCACGACGATCATTCTCACGCTCACCACGACCACGCGCATGATGATCACGACCATGGTCATGATCACGCGCACAAGCCGAGCTTTTTCGACCGCTGGCTGTTCTCGACCAACCACAAGGACATCGGCACGCTCTACCTGATCTTCGCGATCATCGCCGGCATCATCGGCGGCGCGCTGTCGGTGGCCATGCGCATGGAGCTGCAGGAGCCGGGCATCCAGATCTTCCACGGCCTGGCCTCGATGGTCTACGGCTACGAGGGCGATGCCGCCATCGACGGCGCCAAGCAGATGTTCAACATGTTCACGACCGCGCACGCGCTGATCATGATCTTCTTCATGGTCATGCCGGCGATGATCGGCGGTTTCGCCAACTGGATGGTGCCGATCATGATCGGCGCCCCCGACATGGCCTTCCCGCGCCTCAACAACATCTCCTTCTGGCTGATCGTTCCTGCCTTTATCCTGCTGCTGCTGTCAATGTTCGTCGAAGGCCCGGCAGGCGCCTATGGCACCGGCGGCGGCTGGACGATGTATCCGCCGCTGGCCACAAGCGGCACGCCGGGACCGGCGGTCGATCTGGCGATCTTCGCGCTGCACATTGCCGGCGCCTCGTCGATCCTCGGTGCGATCAATTTCATCACCACGATCCTCAACATGCGTGCTCCCGGCATGACGCTGCACAAGATGCCGCTGTTTGCCTGGTCCGTGCTGATCACCGCCTTCCTGCTGCTCTTGTCGCTGCCGGTTCTGGCCGGCGGCATCACCATGCTGCTCACCGACCGCAACTTCGGCACCTCGTTCTTCTCGCCGGAAGGCGGCGGCGACCCGATCCTCTACCAGCACCTGTTCTGGTTCTTCGGTCATCCCGAGGTCTACATCCTCATCCTGCCGGGCTTCGGCATGGTCAGCCACATCATCTCGACCTTCTCGAAGAAGCCGATCTTCGGCTACCTCGGCATGGCCTACGCCATGGTCGCGATTGGCGCCGTCGGCTTCGTCGTCTGGGCCCACCACATGTACACGGTCGGCCTGTCGCTCGATGCGCAGCGTTACTTCGTCTTCGCCACGATGGTCATCGCCGTGCCGACGGGCGTGAAGATCTTCTCCTGGATCGCGACGATGTGGGGCGGCTCGATCTCGTTCACCACGCCGATGCTCTGGGCGATCGGCTTCATCTTCCTGTTCACGGTCGGCGGCGTCACCGGCGTCCAGCTCGCCAATGCCGGTCTCGACCGGTCGCTGCATGACACCTATTACGTCGTGGCCCACTTCCACTACGTTCTGTCGCTCGGCGCCGTCTTCGCGATCTTCGCCGGCTGGTACTACTGGTTCCCGAAGATGACCGGCTACCTCTACAGCGAATTCCTGGGCAAGCTGCACTTCTGGATCATGTTCATCGGCGTCAACCTGGTGTTCTTCCCGCAGCACTTCCTCGGGCTTGCCGGCATGCCGCGCCGCTACATCGATTATCCCGATGCCTTTGCAGGCTGGAACTACGTCTCCTCCATCGGCTCCTACATCTCGGCCTTCGGCGTGGTGGTCTTCCTCGTCTGCGTCTTCGAAGCCCTGGCCAAGAAGCGGGTGGCCGGCGACAATCCCTGGGGCGAGGGCGCAACGACGCTCGAATGGCAGCTGCCTTCGCCGCCGCCCTATCACCAGTGGGAACAGCTGCCGCGCATCAAGTAATTTGCGCGGATTACAGGACGCCTCATCTTGATACGGCGTCCTGGCATTGAGACATTCAGGACGGAATGATGACGGTCATCGACAATCACGAGGCGCTTGCAGAGGACGGCGAATTGTCGGAAGCGAGCGCACGCGATTACTTCGAACTCTTGAAGCCACGGGTGATGTCGCTCGTGGTCTTCACCGCTTTTGCCGGTCTGGTGCTGGCGCCGGGCCATATCAATCCGGTCCTCGGCCTGATCGCCATCCTCTGCATCGCCGTCGGTGCCGGCGCCTCCGGTGCGCTCAACATGTGGTACGATGCCGATATCGACGCCATCATGAGCCGCACCGCCAGGCGTCCGATTCCGGCCGGCCGCATCGCGCCCTCCGAGGCGCTGGCCTTCGGCCTGGTGCTGTCGGGCTTTTCGGTCGTCATTCTCGGCCTTGCCGTCAACTGGCTGTCGGCCGGCATCCTCGCCTTCACCATCTTCTTCTACGCCGTCATCTACACGATGTGGCTGAAGCGCTCGACGCCGCAGAACATCGTCATCGGCGGTGCCGCCGGCGCCTTCCCGCCGATGATCGGCTGGGCCTGCGTGACGAATTCGGTGACGATCGAGAGCACCGTTCTCTTCCTGATCATCTTCCTGTGGACGCCGGCGCATTTCTGGGCGCTCGCTCTGTTCAAGATGCACGACTACGAGGCCGTCGGCGTGCCGATGCTGCCGAACGTTTCCGGCGAGCGGGTGACCAAGCATCAGATCGTCGCCTATGCGGTGCTGACCGCGATCTGCGCGGTCCTGCCGTCATTCCTCGGTTTTGCCAGCTTCGGCTACGGCCTCGTCGCCGCCGCGCTTGGCGCGATCTTCATCTACTGTTCCATCGCCGTCTGGCGCATGCCCGACGGCGATCTGAAGATGATCCCGGCGAAGAAGCTGTTCGGCTTCTCGATCTTCTACCTCTTCGCCGTGTTCTCGGCCCTGATGATCGACCGGCTGGCCGCCATGCTGGTCTCGTATGCGGGAGGTTCGTTCTGATGGATCTGGTCAAGCTCACCGAAAAGCAGATGAAGTCGCGTCGCAACCGCAACATCGCCCTCGGGCTGGTGCTTGCCGGCCTCGTCGTGCTTTTCTATGCGATTACGATCGTGAAGATCGGCGGGGGAACGGCCGGATGAGCGAAGCCGCCGCCCCACGCAAGAAGCAGGGCCGCAACAACGGCGCCGTCGTCATGATGTGCCTGAGCTTCGTCTTCGGCATGGGGGCGATGAGCTATGCCGCCGTGCCGCTCTATCGCATCTTCTGCCAGGTGACCGGTTATAACGGCACGACGCAGCGCGTCGATCAGATGTCGAGCGTCGTGCTCGACCGCAAGATGCGCGTGACCTTCGACGCCAATGTCGCGCCGGGCCTGCAGTGGGATTTCAAGCCGGTCGAGCGCGAGGTCAATCCGAAGATCGGCGAAACCATCCAGGTTAATTTCACCGCCGTGAATCGCTCGAACGAGACCCAGCGCGGCCAGGCGGTTTTCAACGTCACGCCGGGCGAGGCAGGCGTCTATTTCAACAAGGTGCAATGTTTCTGCTTTACGGAAACGGACCTGAAGCCGGGCGAGAAGCTCGACATGCCGGTGGTATTCTACATCGATCCGGAAATCGTCAAGGCCGTGGAATCGAAGAACATCCATACGGTCACGCTGTCATATACGTTCTATCCGAAAGAGGGTCCGAAGCCACTGGCTTCGAATGAGGGTAGAGCGGTGAAGATTGAAAAGAAACTTTGATCAAGGCTCGTTTCCGGCTATGCCGGGAGCGAAGTGAGGAAGACATCCGGGGATAGCTACATGGCCGATGCGCACCAGAAGAATCACGACTACCACATCATCGATCCGAGCCCGTGGCCGATTCTCGCCTCGTTCGGCGCCTTCATCATGGCGCTCGGCGGCGTCTGCTACATGCGTTACCTGAACGGCGGCTCCTTCAAGTTTGCCGGCGTCGAGCTCGCCAATCCCTGGCTCTTCTACATCGGCCTCGTTGTCGTCCTCTACGTCATGTACGGCTGGTGGGCCGATACGGTGAAGGAAGCTCATGAGGGCGCCCATACCCGCGTCGTCTCGCTGCATCTGCGCTACGGCATGATCATGTTCATCGCTTCCGAAGTGATGTTCTTCGTCGCCTGGTTCTGGGCCTATTTCGACGCCAGCCTCTATCCGAACGAGGCGATCCAGGCCTCGCGGCTTGCCTACACCGGCGGCGTCTGGCCGCCGAAGGGTATCGAGGTCCTCGATCCCTGGCACCTGCCGATCTACAACACCGTCATCTTGCTGCTCTCCGGCACGACGGTCACCTGGGCGCACCATGCGCTGCTGCACAACGACCGCAAGGGCCTGGTCCAGGGCCTGACGCTGACGGTGCTGCTCGGTATCTTCTTCTCCGCCGTCCAGGCCTACGAATATGCCCACGCGCCTTTCGCCTTCAAGAACTCGATCTATGGCGCGACCTTCTTCATGGCGACCGGCTTCCACGGTTTCCACGTCCTGGTCGGCACGATCTTCTTGGCTGTCTGCCTGTTGCGCGCGCTGCGTGGCGACTTCACCCCGAAGCAGCATTTCGGCTTCGAGGCCGCCGCCTGGTACTGGCACTTCGTCGACGTCGTCTGGCTGTTCCTGTTCTTCTGCATCTACGTCTGGGGCGGCTGGGGCGCACCCGTCGCAGCCGGCTGATCGGCAAGCGAGCTCAAACAAAAGGGCGGGCCTCGGGTCCGCCCTTTTTCGTCTTTGGCCCCACGCTCCGTCATTGTCGGGCTTGATCCACGGCGCGGATTCTTGATTTCCCGCTACGATTGCGTGAGAATCACCAAGGTCTCCGGCAATACTCCGTCATACTCCATCGCATCCGCCGCTTCCTTGGACTTCATAAATTCCTCCAGGCGGCCCATGTCGGGAACGTCCATGACCAGGCCAACTCGATTGGACGCCTGTGGATCGACGAACGTACGAATGTTTGTGCAGCCGAGGGGTTCGAAAACCTCTTTGCGACGCGGTGAAGTGAGCCAATGTTTGACGTCTTTGACGTCGTGGTAGGCCAATATGGTAGGCATAGTATCCTCCTCTCAAAGCCAGATAGAACACTACGCCGCGATTGATCACATTGATATTACCCGGATGGGCGGGGCGCATCGTCGTCGGCAAATGGCAGTCGATGTTCTCGTCTGCTTCCGACGGAGAGTGGGGCGTGCGATTGGCGAGAAGCGCACACCGCAGAATTTTGCGGACGGACCGGGGAAACTCCGACCGACGGCGCTGAACTGACGCTGTTCGTCTGGCGTGAGTCTTGCGAGCGCGCGGAGCCGCCCCAGGTTGAAGGGCGATCCGTCACTGAGACCATTGAATTGCTGCGGGAGGCAATGCGACCTTGATCGCCAGACGCCGCTTTCTACTGCTGACGTTCTAACGCCATCATCGCCCGCCGGCTATCCGTTCGAAAGCCGAAGGTTCGGGGATGCCGAGGTCGAGGCGCTGGCGGATTGCCTCGGCGCATTCGCGTGCTGTCAGAACCGATGTATCGACCTCCATGTCGTAGATGCCCGGCCGATGCACCTCGTCCTGCCAGCGCTGCACCGGTTCGGGGATCGGCACCTCTTCGCTGGCGCGGAGATAAAGCGTCTCGCGCCCTTCTTGTTCAAGTTCCCGCCGCTGCATGATCGTCTCGATCGGACAGCGCACGCCGACGAACAGCACGAAAAATCCATCGAGACGCCGGGCGCAGTCGGCAAGTATGCCGAGCGGGCGCGAATAGCTGTCGTGATGGCCGAGATCGGCGACCACATTGAGGCCCAGGCCGGCATGGATGGCAATCGATTCGTAAAGGGCGGCATAGAGGAACGGGATCAGCTCTTCCAGCTCCGGCCGTTCGCCGCCGGGCCTCAGCCCGATGCCGGGCAGGTAGCGCTTCGGCGTCATGGCATTATAGGCATCGACGCCGAGGTTGATCCACGGCCCCTCGAATTCCTCCTGGATTGCCCGGGCAATGCTGGATTTGCCGCTGCGCGGAGCGCCGTTCAGGATAATGATCTGTCCGGCATGGCTGTCATTGGTCATCAGTTTTCTTCTTCTGTTTGGCGCGAATCGCTGAGGGAGGCCGCGCAGGCATTTCCATTCGGGATGCGAATACTTTATGGGAGAGTTAAGGCAGCATGGAATTGTCAGAAGGAATGGCATGAACGAGGACAGCGCTCATTTTCCCCCTGTCGATCCTGTTAAAACAGGTATCAAGGGCTGCTGCCCGCGTTGCGGCCAGGGCAAGCTGTTCGATGGCCTGCTCGGCCTGAAGCCGCGTTGCGCATCCTGCGGTCTCGATTATGCCTTCGCCGATTCCGGCGACGGTCCTGCTGTCTTCGTCATCCTTATCGTCGGCTTCATCATCATCGGCATGGTGCTCTGGCTGCAGGTGAATTACGGCCCGCCGATCTGGGTGCATATCCTGCTGTTCGGCCCGCTGACGATCATCCTGTCACTGCTGACGCTGCGCTGGTTCAAGGGCATCCTGATCGCCATGCAATACCGCCACAATGCCCGCGAGGGACGCCTGAGTGACTGAAGCAGCGCATGTACTGACGCGCCGCCGGCTGCCTGTGATAACAGGCATCCTGGTGCTGATTGCGCTTGCCCTCCTGATTTCGCTAGGCACCTGGCAGGTCGAGCGCCTCCACTGGAAAGAGGGCCTGCTCGCCGATATTGCCACGCGCCAGGCTGCCGCCCCGGTGCCGCTGGCCGATATCGAGGCGATGGCCGCGAGCGGCGATATCGAATACCGCAAGGTCACCGCCACCGGCCGCTACATCAACAACAAGGAGCGTCACTTCTTCGCCACCTGGCGCGGCCAGACCGGCTTTTACGTCTATACCCCGCTCGAGCTTGCCGACGGGCGTATCCTCTTCGTCAATCGCGGCTTCGTTCCCTATGAGAACAAGGAGCCGGAAATGCGCATGCAGGGCCAGCTGACGGATCAGCAGACCGTCACCGGCCTAGCGCGGGCAAAACTTCCCGGCAAGCCCTCGTCGCTGGTGCCCGACAATGACGTCGCCAAGAACATCTTCTTCTGGAAGGACCTCGACGTCATGGCCGAGAGCGTCGGGCTGGACAAGGCGCGCGTCCTTCCCTTTTTCGTCGATGCCGATTCCACCCCCAATCCGGCCGGCCTGCCGATCGGCGGCGTCACCCAGGTCGATCTGCCGAACGACCATCTGCAATATGCCCTGACCTGGTACGGCCTGGCCGCCGTGCTCGTCGTCGTGGTGGCGATCTCCTGGTTCCGCAAGTCAGGGAAGGCGCCGCGGCAATAGTATCGCTTCAATTCTTGGCCATATTGGGCTAGAGGTCGGTTGCCCCGCACGCGGGACGTCGCTGTTGAAGCTGGACGTTGCCAAGTTCTCCCTCATTCCTGTGCTCGTCACAGGAATCCAATGCGCCCAAGTCATTGGGCGCGAAGGTGGACTTGGATGTTGACGGCCATTCACCGCGCCGACGCGCCGTGGCTGGATTCCTGTGACGGGCACAGGAATGAGGAATGCGTGACGGAACAGACATGAATATTGCGGCGAAACCTCCCTTGACGATCAGGCTCTGCGGGCCGCGCGGCTTCTGCGCCGGCGTCGACCGCGCCATCCAGATCGTCGTGCTGGCGCTGAAATCCTATGGCGCGCCGGTCTATGTGCGCCACGAGATCGTCCACAATCGTTATGTCGTCGAGGGGCTGGAGGCCAAGGGCGCCGTCTTCGTCGAGGAGCTGGACGAGATCCCGGCCGAGCATCGCGCCCAGCCGGTCGTCTTCTCCGCCCATGGCGTGCCGAAATCCGTGCCGGAGGATGCGGTAAGCCGCAATCTATTCTATCTCGACGCCACCTGTCCGCTGGTTTCCAAGGTCCACAAGCAGGCGATGCGCCACAACCGCCTCGGCCGCCACGTCGTCCTGATCGGCCATGCCGGCCACCCCGAAGTGATCGGCACCATGGGCCAGCTGCCGGAGGGATCGGTCTCGCTGATCGAGACGATCGAGGATGCCGACGCCTATGCGCCCGCCGACCCGGACAATCTCGGCTATGTCACCCAGACGACGCTCTCGGTCGATGATACGGCCGGCGTCATCGCCCGCCTGCACGAGCGTTTTCCCAATCTGACCGCGCCGGCCGCCGATTCGATCTGTTATGCGACGACCAACCGCCAGGAAGTGGTGAAGCAGGCGGCCCCCGGCTGCGATCTCTTCATCATCGTCGGCGCGCCGAATTCCTCCAATTCCAAGCGCCTCGTCGAAGTGGCGCTGCGTGCAGGGGCGAAGAAATCGATTCTCGTGCAGCGCGCCGCCGAACTCGACTGGGACGAGATCGGCGCGATCTCGACGCTCGGCCTTTCCGCCGGCGCCTCCGCCCCCGAGGTCATCGTCAACGAGATCATCGAGGCGTTCCGCGCCCGCTTCGACGCCCGCGTCGAACTCGCCGAAACGGTGCAGGAAACCGAGAATTTCCTGGTCAACCG
This sequence comes from Rhizobium croatiense, assembly GCF_019793465.1. GTDB lineage: Bacteria > Pseudomonadota > Alphaproteobacteria > Rhizobiales > Rhizobiaceae > Rhizobium > Rhizobium croatiense. Next base: position 428,837 of record NZ_JAILYJ010000003.1, read on the forward strand.
CGAATTGCGCAGCATCGAGCTGACGGCGGCCGACATGGCCTTCGTCAACGGCTAGGCCGTCATCGCGGCCCCGGCCATCCATCATCCATAAACAAGACGAGACCTCACTTGGCAGTCTATACCGATATCGCCGAAGACGATCTGAAGTGGTTCCTGACCGAATATGACGTGGGAAGCCTGCTCTCCTACAAGGGCATCGCCGAAGGCGTGGAAAATTCCAATTTCCTGCTGCACACCTCCAAGGAACCGCTGATCCTGACGCTCTATGAGAAGCGCGTGGAAAAGAGCGACCTGCCGTTCTTCCTCGGCCTGATGCAGCATCTTGCCGCCCGCGGCCTTTCCTGCCCGCTGCCGCTGCCGCGCCGCGACGGCGCGCTGCTCGGCTCGCTCTCCGGCCGCCCGGCGGCGCTGATTTCCTTCCTCGAAGGCATGTGGCTGCGAAAGCCGGAGGCGAAACATTGCCGCGAGGTCGGCCGGGCGCTCGCCCAAATGCATGTGGCGGGTGCCGGTTTCGAGCTGAAGCGCCCGAACGCGCTGTCGCTCGATGGCTGGCGGACGCTGTGGGAAAAGTCCGAGGCGCGCGCCGATGAGGTCGAGCCCGGCCTGCAGAATGAGATCCGCGGCGAACTCGATTTCCTCGCCGCCGCCTGGCCGAAAAACCTGCCGGCCGGCGTCATCCATGCCGACCTCTTTCCCGACAACGTCTTCTTCCTCGGCGATGAGCTCTCCGGCCTGATCGATTTCTATTTCGCCTGCAACGACCTGCTCGCCTATGACGTTTCGATCTGCCTGAATGCTTGGTGCTTCGAAAAGGATGGCGCCTACAACATCACCAAGGGCACGGCGATGCTCGAGGGTTACCAGAGCGTGCGCCCCTTGAGCGGCGAAGAGATCGCCGCTTTGCCGGTGCTGTCGCGTGGGTCCGCGCTGCGTTTCTTCCTGACGCGGCTCTATGATTGGCTGACGACGCCCGAGGGCGCCATGGTCACCAAGAAGGACCCGCTCGAATATCTGCGCAAGCTGCGCTTCCACCGCCAGATCGGCTCGGCCGCCGAATACGGATTGAGCCTATGAAACACGTCGATATCTTCACCGACGGGGCATGCTCCGGCAATCCCGGCCCCGGCGGCTGGGGCGCCGTGCTGCGTTATGGCGACGTCGAAAAGGAGCTTTGCGGCGGCGAGGCGGACACGACCAACAACCGCATGGAACTGCTGGCGGCGATCTCCGCCCTGCAGGCGCTGAAGACCCCTTGCGAGGTCGATCTCTATACCGACAGCGCCTACGTCAAAGACGGCATCTCCAAATGGATTTTCGGCTGGAAGAAAAACGGCTGGAAGACATCGGACAAGAAGCCGGTGAAGAACGCCGAACTCTGGCAGGCGCTGGAGGAAGCTCGCAACCGCCACAAGGTGACGCTGCACTGGGTCAAGGGCCACGCCGGTCACCCGGAAAACGAACGCGCCGATGAACTTGCGCGCCGGGGTATGGAGCCGTTCAAGAAGGGCAAGGCGGTTTCGTTTTAGGGTGCGGTTTTGCCGTCGCGCACCTATCCCTATCATTGCGCTCGCGGCGTGATGTGCCCGTCGGACCAACCCAATCTCCGTCATGCTCGGGCTTGACCCGAGCATCCACGCCGACACCCACCAGCCGGAACATGGATCCTCGGCTCAAGGCCGAGGATGACGGAGTGTGTAGTGGCGTTGCAGCCAATTCGTCGCGGAAGTCCGACAAAGAGCGGAGGCGGATACCCACTTGCTCCCTCATCCTATGAGGTCCACAAACGTGGATCGGAGAGGCTTTGCATCTCACTGCTGCCGCGTCACCGCGGCCCCCTGGATCAGCCGGTGCAGATATTCGAGCTTGGCCACCACGGGTGAAGACAGCACGAAGGGGTAGGCGTCGGGCTGGCCCATGCTGCGCTGGATGGCGTTGATCGCCAGGCTGAGCGGCACCCAGGCGCTGACCAGCTGCTCGGCGCTTTTTGCCCTGTAAGGGATGAAATCCACCTCGCCGGCGATTTCTTCGTGGCCGCGCGGATCGATGGCGATGCCGAAGGCGCGCGCCGTCTCCAGCGTGTCGACGATATGGAGGTAATGGGCGAAGCATTCGGCGAAATCCTCCCAGGGGTGGGAGGCCGCATAGGCGCTGATGAAATTGTTTTGCCATCCCAGAGGCGCGCCGCGGGCATAGTGCTGTTGCAGTGCGGCCGCATAATCCTGCCGTTCGTCGCCGAAGACGGCGCGGAAGTCCGAAAGGCCGTCGCGGTCGCGCACCAGCTTGTTCCAGATGAAATGGCCGGCCTCGTGGCGGAAATGGCCAAGCAGCGTGCGATAGGGCTCGTTCATCGAGCTGCGCGCCTGTTCGCGCGTCGCATCGTCGGCTTCCGCCGCCCGGATGGTGATCAGGCCTTCCTCGTGGCCGGTCATAGCCGGCACGACATAGCCGTTATCCTGCAGCGAATCCTCGAGGAAATCGAAGACCAGCCCGCCTTGCGGATCTTGCGCCCGGTCGGGATGCGGCAGCTTCCAGCGCAACAGCGAATAGAACAGATGGCGCTGCGCCTGGCCGATGCGCCGCCACCGGCCGATCCCGTCCTCGGTATCGGTGTTGGGCACCAGCCGGTTGTGGCGGCAGGCGGCGCAGAACTCGCTGTCGCCGTCGCCCTCCACCAGCCAGTTGCAGATGTCGAGGCCGGCATTGGCGCAGAAGCGCACCTGCCGGTCGGGATCGGCAACGAACTGCCAGCCCGTCTCGCCGCGCGGCTCCAGCGCATGCATGGCGAGATCGCCGGACCGGAAACCGAGGCGATGATTGCAGCGCACGCAGTGGCGGTTGTCGAAATGGACGACCTGATCGCAATTGTCGCAGGCAAAAAGTTTCATCGTATTGATCTCGGCAAAGCGGGGGCGGATTAAAAATGCCCGCCGCGCGAAGCGCAGCAGGCATGGTTCATCAAGGATGCGCTTGTGGTTCAGAGCCGGTCGACGGCGCCCTTGAGCTTGTCCTTGACCTTGCCGGTTGCGACCTGTCCCTTGCCTTTGGCTTCCTGGACGGCGCCCTTGGCCTGCATGTCGCGATTGCCGGTGGCCTTGCCGACGGCCTGTTTAGTCTTGCCGGCAATTTCGTTGGTCTTGCCTGAAATCTTGTCGCTGGTGCTACCCATAGGTGATGTCTCCTTGGTCGGCGTCGGACCTCTCGTCCGCGCCGGAAGAAAACGTCACTTGCGGCTATTCGTTCCAGCGCGCGGTCAAGACCGCCGCCGCGAGATGTCAGGCGTGTCCGGCCTCGGCCGAAAGCATGGCGGCGGTCACGCCCATGCCGGCGAGCGCCCGCTCGTATTTGTCCTCGAGGCTGCGGTCGAAGATCAGCTCCTCATTGGCCGGGCAGGTGAGCCAGCCATTGTTGGCGACCTCGTTTTCGAGCTGGCCGGCGCCCCAGGAGGAATAACCGAGCAGCATCGTCGCCCGCTTTGGCCCGGCGCCCTTGGAGATGGCGCGCACGATGTCGAGCGTCGCCGTCAGGCAGATGTCATCGCTGACCGGGATCGAGGAGTCGCTGGAATAATCGTCCGAATGCAGCACGAAGCCGCGGCCGCTTTCCACCGGACCGCCGGTCTGGATCGGGAAGTCGCGGGCGCGCTGCGGCAGCACGATCGGCTCTTCCTGCTTGATCATGTCGAGATGCAGCAGCACATCGGTGAAGGTGAGGCTCTGCGGCCGGTTGATGACGAAGCCCATGGCGCCGGCATCCGAATGCGCGCAGATGTAAATCACGGTGCGCGCAAAATTGCGGTCTTCCATGCCCGGCATGGCGATGAGGAACTGGCCATCGAAGAAGCCACGTTCCCGTCTGTTCTTCAGCGTCGATAAGGACATTGTTCCTCCTGCTGCCAGACCGCACCAAGGCCCCGACAAGAGAAGGATGGGCCAATGTCACCAATCAATCAACTGAAAATGAAGATTATGTGGCCGGCGCTTCTGGCGGCCAAAGGGCACTTTCGGTAAACCTTTGTTCCATGATGACTATTTCTTTGGCACCGCGCCGGCTTTTCATGGCGGCCATTTCGCTGGTCGCAGCCTTCGCCCCGTTTTGTTCCGCGCAGGCGGAAATGAGCGCCTGGGCCGAGGCCGAGGGCGGCCGCATGCGCCTCGTGGCGCTGGCGCCCGATGCCGGCGGCAAAATCCGCGCCGGCCTGCAGATCGAGCCGAAAGCCGGCTGGATCACCTATTGGCGCGAGCCCGGCAGCAGCGGCATCCCGCCTCACGTCACCATCGCCCCGAAAAGCGGCGTGGCGCTCGATGCCATCGGCTATCCCGTTCCCAAGCATTTTTTCAAGGGCGGGATCGAGGATATCGCCTATGACGCGCCGGTGACACTGCCATTGTCGCTGACGGCATCAGGCAAAGGCCCGGTCGCGATCGACGCGACTGTTTTCATCGGCATCTGCAAGGACATCTGCATCCCCTTCCAGGCGAATTTGGCGGTGAAGCTCGGCCCGGCCAAGCAGTCGCAGCCGGAGGAAGAGGCGATCCTCGCGGCCGCCGATGCGGCCTTGCCGAAGCCGCCTTCGGCCGATTTCAAGGTCGCGGCGCATGCCATGTCGTCCGACAGGAAGGCGCTGTCCCTGACGCTCACCCTGCCGGGCGGGGGGAGCGGCGGCGCGCCCGATATCATCGTCACCGGCCCGAGCGGCTATGCTTTCACCAAGCAGGTCGGCGGCAAACGCGACGGCGCAGCCTTCAAGACGGATATTGCAATCGGCAAGCTGCCGAAGGATTATGACCTATCCGGCAAGCGCTGGAGCGTGCTTGTCATCGATGGGGACAAGGCGATGGAGACCACGCTTGCCTTTGACTGACCGGCACTTATAGTCGCCCCATTCCCGGCGGCGCCCGCCGCCGGCCCGAACCCCAAGAAGCCCGAACCCCGAGGAGAAAACCCATGACCATCGCGATCGGCGACAAGCTTCCGGCCGCCACTTTCAAGGAAAAGACCGGCGACGGCCCGGTCGAAATCACCACCGATCAGCTCTTCGCCGGCAAGCGCGTCCTGCTCTTTGCCGTGCCGGGCGCCTTCACGCCCACCTGCTCGCTGAACCATCTGCCGGGTTACCTCGAAAACCGCGACACCATCCTCGCCAAGGGCGTCGACGACATCGCCGTTCTCGCCGTCAACGATTGGCACGTCATGGGCGCCTGGGCGCAATCCTCCGGCGGCTTCGGCAAGATCCACTTCCTCGCCGATTGGGACGCCGGTTTCACCAAGGCCGTCGGCCTGGAAGCCGACCTCTCCGCCGGCGGCCTCGGCCTACGCTCCAAGCGCTATTCGATGCTGGTGGAAGATGGCGTCGTGAAGGCCCTCAACGTCGAGGAAAGCCCCGGCCAGGCAACCGTCTCGGGCGCGGCGGCGATGCTGGAATTGCTGTGAGTTTTCATGACTGAATGATGCGGGCTGCTTGATGGACACTCGACCTGATCCATTGCGCCGACGCTGAGTTTGGCGGACACCGTGCCCCCAAACTCCGTCATCCCAGGCCCTGAGCCTGGGATCCATGGTCGGTGCTGACAGAGGCCAGCCTGGGTCCTCGGGTCAAGCCCGAGGACGACGGAGGGGGGGTAACTCTGTGGCAAATCAAGCGATGGTGAAACAGCCGTTTCGTTCCGCTTCCTGCCAATGGCCCTCCTAAAACTCCGTCATTCCAGGCCTTGAGCCTGGAATCCACCGACCACCCTGTGACAAGAAGGCCTGACATTCCGCCTCAATCTCGCCGCAATCGTTATAACATAACACGTAATGTTATTACATTGTCAGGACGAGCCATGCACCCGAATCCCGATCGCCCCTCCATCAGCCTTATGGGGCAATCGGCCTTATCCCGGGTGATCGGCATCTCGCTGGTCATTGCCGCGCTCTGGCTTGCCATTCACTGGGCGGTTCTCCTGCCATGACGCTGTTGATCCGTCTCGCTGATCTCACGGTGGCCTATGACAGACACCCCGCCGTCCATCATGTCTCCGGCGCTTTTGCGCCGGGCAGTCTGACGGCGATTGCCGGGCCGAATGGGGCGGGCAAATCGACGCTGCTGAAGGCGATCATGGGCGAGCTTCGTCCCGCCGAGGGCAGGGTCGAGCATCGGTTGGGGCGGGCGGAATTCGGCTATCTCCCGCAGGCGGCCGAGATCGATCGGCGTTTCCCGATCTCGGTTATCGACACCGTCATGCTCGGCGCCTGGAAAAGCAGGGGAGCCTTCGGCCGCGTGGCACCCACCGAAGTCAAAAAGGCGGGCGAGGCACTTGCCGCTGTCGGCCTTGACGGTTTCGGCAGGCGCCATGTCGGCTCGCTCTCGGCCGGCCAGTTCCAGCGCGTGCTCTTTGCCCGCCTGCTCTTGCAGGATGCCGGCGTGATCCTGCTCGACGAGCCGTTTACGGCAATCGATGCCCGCACGACCAGGGATCTCCTCGATATCGTTTCCCGCTGGCATGGGGAGGGCCGTACCGTCATCGCCGTGCTGCATGATTTCGAGCTCGTCCGGACGCATTTTCCCGAAACCCTGCTGCTCGCCCGCGAACTGGTGGGATGGGGCCCGACCGCTGACGTCATGTCGTCCGCCAATCTCATGAAGGCTCGCGCCATGGCCGAGCGCTGGGATGAGGATGCGGCGGCCTGCGCCCCCGAACAGGCGCCGGCGGCATGACGGCTTACGATCTCTTCCTGGCGCCCTTTGCCGATTTCGGTTTCATGCGCCGCGCTCTTGTCGCCTGCCTCTGCCTCGGGCTGGGCTCGGGGCCGATCGGCGTCTTCCTGATGCTGCGGCGCATGAGCCTGATGGGCGACGCCATGAGCCATGCCGTGCTGCCGGGGGCGGCGATCGGTTATCTCGTCGCCGGCTCGCTGTCGCTGACGGCGATGGGGCTCGGCGGCCTTGTCGCCGGCCTGTCGGTGGCGCTGCTGTCCGGCGCCGTCAGCCGCATGACGGTGCTGCGCGAGGATGCGAGCTTTGCCAGCTTCTATCTCGCCTCGCTGGCGCTCGGCGTGCTGATCGTCTCGCTGCGCGGCTCGAATATCGATCTGCTGCATGTGCTCTTCGGCACCATCCTGGCGATCGATGCCTCGGCGCTTTATCTCATCGGCGCGATCACCTCTCTGACCCTCGTCATCCTCGCCTTCATCTACCGGCCGCTGGTGGCCGAATGTTTCGATCCCGGCTTCCTGCGCGCCGTCGGCGGCCGCGGGCCGGTCTATCACCTCCTCTTCCTGCTGCTCGTGGTGCTGAACCTCGTCGCCAGCTTCCAGGCGCTCGGCACGCTGATGGCGGTCGGCCTGATGATGCTGCCGGCGGCCATCGCCCAGCTCTGGTCGCGCAGCTTGGCCGTGATGATGCTGATTGCGACCGCCAGTGCGGCCGCCTCCGGCTATCTCGGGCTGATCGCTTCCTACCACCTCGAGCTCGCCTCCGGCCCGACGATCATCATGACGGCGGCGCTGATCTACGCCTTTTCAATCCTCTTCGCGCCCTCCGGCATCGCCCGGCGCTTCTTTCCCCGCCCGCATCTGAAGGGCTGATTTCAAGGAGACTTCGATGATATCGCGCAGACTGCTTCTCTCCGCCGCCGCACTTTCCGCGCTGATGGCGCTGTCGGCCGCCCCCGCTTCGGCCGAAACGCTGAAAGTCGTGGCGTCCTTCACCGTGCTTGCCGATGTCGTCAAACAGGTCGGCGGCGACCATGTTCACGTGACAAGCCTCGTCGGGCCGAACGGCGACCCCCATGAATTCGAGCCGTCGCCGGCCGACGCGAAGAATTTGAAGGCGGCCGAAGTCACTTTCGTCAGCGGCGAAGGGCTGGAAGGCTGGATGGACCGGCTGATCACCGCCTCGGGCTACAAGGGCAAGCCGGTGACGGTTTCCGATGGCATCGCCACCCGCACCATGGAAGAGGACGGCAAGACCATCACCGATCCGCATGTCTGGAACAGCCCCGTCAACGTCAAGGTCTGGGTCGCCAATATCGAAAAGGCGCTGTCATCGGCCGATCCCGCCGACGCCGCCGCCTTCAAGGCCAATGCCGAAAAATATACCCAGAAGCTGGATGAGCTGAACGCCTACGCCCATTCGAAATTCGACGCGATCGCCGAGGACCGCCGCAAGGTGCTGACCAGCCACGACGCCTTCGGCTATTTCGGCCGCGAATACAAGGTGAGCTTCCTGGCACCGCTTGGCCTCTCCACCGAGAGCGAAGCCTCGGCCGCCGCCGTCGCCAAGCTGATCGAACAGATTAGGAGCGAGCACGTGAAGGCCTATTTCTTCGAAAATTCCAACGATCCGCGCCTGGTCAAGCAGGTCGCCAACGCAACGGGTGCGAAACCCGGCGGCGAGCTCTATGTCGAATCCCTCTCCGACGCCAAGGGACCGGCGCCGACCTATGAGAAAATGTTCCGCTACAATGTCGACCAACTCGCCGCCGCCATGGCGAAATCGAGCTGACAGTCGATCGGATAGTGAAAGCATGATGCCGAGATCCGCTTCGGCGTCATGCTCCCCTGTCAAATAGACTTGTGGCGTCGCTCGACGCCCTTGGCCGCCAGGACCTCATCCGCGGCTGCCGATACCAGAAATTCCGAAAGCTGCCTGGTGGCTTCCGCGTCGCTGGAATCGGCGCCGATGCCCACGTCAAAGTCGATGTAACTTTGAAGCTCTGCCGGAAACCGGCCGACAAGCATGACGTCGGGCGCGGCAGCGAGAATTGAGGTCACGGGGACGACGGCCAACTCGGCCTCCCCACGGCCGACGGCCGATGCCGTCTGCCCTCCTGGCGCGGCGACGAGCCTGGGCTTTACCTCATCCGCTATTCCCAGCCGATCCAGCAGGCTGGAAAAATAGCCGCCGCTGGTTCCGTCACTTGCATAGGCGATCGATTTCGCGTCCTTCAATGCTCGCTTGAACGCTTCTGTCGAGCCGATGTCGAGTGGTCGGCTGCCGGCCTTGGCTGCCACCCCCATCCCGATTCTGCCGAACGCCCTCTGGCTCCCCGCCTCAACCTTTCCCGAGGCGGCCAGCGCCTCAACCATATCAGCGTTGATGATGACGAGGTCGAAAGGCTCGCCGGCCTCGATCTGCTTCTTGACCGTGGGATTGACCTCCCATTTGGCCGCAACAGTCAAACCTGTGGCCCTCTCGAACTGAGGGATGAGAGCAAGGACGGCGGGTCGGACCGCGATCGCGCCAAAGAGCCGGATTTCCTGTTTCATGGCCCCAGCCGTCCCAAATGCGCCTCAAATATTGAGATCGAAGACCAGGATGCCGGCGAGGCCTCCGTCCGTCGAGGAGACGATGCGCTCGCCGACTGCCACATGTTCGGGATGGATGAGATAGGCATCCCGGGCTTCGGCGCTTTCGAAGGTGACGGCAAAGCCGTCGACGAAGCCGCCATGCAGCCCCTCGGGCGAGACATTCGGCCCGTATTTGATATCCTCGATGCCGGGAATGACCTGTTTCAGCGCGACGATCGCGGCAAATAGCGCCTGCTTGTCGTCGATCGTCATCGCGGTCTTCAGCCGCAGGAACACGCAGTGCAGGATCATCAGTGGTCCTCCCGATTGTTGTTGCCGGCAGAATAGCGGCGAAAGCCGGGAGGGCAATCAGATTTATCGTCACCCGGACGCTGCCGTCCGGTGAGGTTACATCTGGTCGCTTTCAACAGGTGCGCGATTGTAGAGCTTGCGGATGAGCTCGCCGGACAAAGCGCGGGCTTCATCCTTCTGCGCCGGTGTCATCGGCCGGCAGGTGTTTCTGAGGTTGGAGCGGTCGAGCACCGTCACTGTACCAGAATTGACAATGACGAGGTACCAGCTGCAGGAGGCGACCCTGTCGATGGCGACAGCACCGTGGCAGCCGGTGGACAGGCAGAAGGCCACGGTCTGCTGGGCGACGTGATCGCCCTTCTGCGCCAGCGCCAGCGATTTCTTGAACTCCGCCGTCCATCGCTCGCAATGGGGCTTGCCCGGCACGCAGGCCTTGGTGGCGGGATAGAGGTCGGTCGCCTGCGCCGGCGAGACGAACAGTGCGCCGACCGAAAGAGCGAGCAGAAATTTGAGCATGGAATTGTCCTTATGCGATAGGAAAGAGGCGCACATCGCCGGTCGTTGGTCAATCACCAATCGTGGGTGAGAGGCGCGCCGCGCAGGCGGGAAAACCGGCTAAGCCCGGTTCGCCTGCGCTCAGGCCCTTTTTGTCAGCGGAAACCGGTCGCGCAGCAGCCGCAACACCGATTCCGACGGGATCGGCGGCCCGAACAGATAGCTCTGTCCGTAGCTGCAGCCCATCTTGGCGAGCTCGATCGCATCCTCGTTGGATTCGATGCCTTCGGCCACCACCTTCATCTCCAGCTCGCGCGCCATTGCTATGACCGAGCGGAGCACGGTCGCCTTCTTGTCATTGTTGTCGCGCACCAGCGCCTTGTCGAGCTTGATCGTGTCGAAGGGGAAGCGGGTGAGATAGGCGAGCGACGAATAGCCGGTGCCGAAATCGTCGAGCGCCAGGCCAATGCCGGCTTCCTTCAGCTTCTGCAGCACCAGGCGGGCTTGTTCCGGATTTTCCATCACCATGGATTCCGTCAGTTCCAGCTTGAGCCGCGAGGGTGCGCAATGGGTCTTGGCGAGAACCGAACGCACGTCGTCATAGAGCTCGTTGTTGAGCAGCTGCACGCTCGACAGATTGATCGACACGAAGATCGGCAATTCGCCGGTCTGGTTCTGCCAGCTCATCAGGTCGTTGGTCGCCTGTTCCAGCGCGAACATGCCGAGCGGGCCGATGAGATCGGAGGCCTCGGCGATCGGGATGAATTCGGAGGGCGGGATATTGCCGCGCTTGGGATGCTCCCAGCGCATCAGCGCTTCGAAGCCGGCGATCTCGACATCCTCCAGCCGGGCGATCGGCTGGTAGACCATCGACAATTCCTTGCGCTCGATCGCGCGGCGCAGATCGGTTTCGAGCTGCAGGCGGTCGGTGCCGAAGTCGCGGAAGGCCGGCTGGAACGGCTCGACGCGGTTGCCGCCGGCGCGTTTTGCCCGGTACATGGCAAGCTCGGCGTCGCTGAGCAGGCCGCTGGCGCTCTCCTGCCGGTCCACCCAGGAGGCGAGCCCGATCGAGGCCGTCAGGATGATCTCGCGACTGGAGAAGTTGATCGGCACCATGATCGCCTTGCTGATCGCATCGGCGAAATCGGCGACCTTGGCCGGATTGTGCTCGGACACCAGGATGAGGCCGAACTGGTCGCCGGCCAGCCGCGCCAGCGTGTCCTGCGGCTTCATCAGCCGGCGCAGGCGCCGGGTCAGCGCGATGAGGATGTTGTCGCCGGCCGCAACGCCGAGCGCATCATTGACCAGCTTGTAGCGGTCGATGTCGATCACCATCACCGTCGGGCGCAGCGTGTCGCCGCCCGGCGCCAGCGCCAGCACCGATTGCAGCCGGTCGAGGAAGACCTGCCGGTTCGGCAGGCCGGTGAGATTGTCGTGCAGCGCATCATGCAGCAGCCGCTCGACGGAATTCTTCTGCTCGGTGACATCGACGATCGTGCCGACGCAGCGGATGATCTCGCCATTGGAGCCGAGCACCGGCCGGGCGCGGATCAGCAGCCAGTGGAAATGCCCGTCCTCGGCGCGGATGCGGAATTCGTGATTGAGCCGGCCGCGCCGGTGTTCGAGCAGCACGTCGAGCGTGGCGCGGAAGCGGTCGCGGTCATCGGGGTGCAGCCGCGGCAGCCAGTTGCGCGCCGCCCCATGCATGGCGCCGGGGGAAAGGCCGAGCTTGACCGAGACGTCGGGAATGGTGACGACGCGGTCGCGCGCCACGTCCCAGTCCCACACCATGTCGCCGGAGCCGGTCAGCGCCAGCGATTGCCTCTCGAGATCGGAAAACAGCCCTTGCTGGAAGGCGCCGCCGGCAAAGGCGTGCTGCATGACGGTGAAGCCGATCAGGAGCACGATCAGCACCAGGCCGCCGCCGAGTGCCGGCTGGATGATGTCATTGTCGAGCCGGCCGGTGACGGTCAGCCACGCCCCGAACAGCCAGACGAGCGTCAGCGCCCAGGCCGGCACCAGGAGGATGGCGCGGTCGTAGCGGTTGAAGCCGAGATAGATGATCAAAAGCAGGCCGGTCGCCGCCGTCAGCGCGAAGGACAGCCTGGCGATGCCGGCGGCAATCGACGGATCGTAGATCGCCACGCCGAAGAGCAGGGCAAGGCCGAGCACCCAGGCAAGCGTGGCGTAACCGAGATGCGCATGCCAGCGATTGAGGTTCAGATAGGTGAAGAGGAAGATGACGAAACTCGAGGCGAGCGCCACTTCCGCGCAGGCGCGCCATATTCGCTGATCGGCCGAGGCGACGCTGATCAGCTTGCCGAGAAAGCCGAAGTCGACGCAGATATAGCCGAGCACCGCCCAGGCCAGCGCTGCCGTCGCCGGCAGCATCGAGGTGCCCTTGACGACGAAGAGGATGGTGAGAAACACGGCAAGCAGGCCGGCAATGCCGAGCACGATGCCGCGATAGAGCGTGAAGGCGTTGATCGTATCCTTGTAGGCGTTCGGCTCCCAGAGATAGATCTGCGGCAGCTCCGGCGTCGACAATTCCGCGACGAAGGTGATGACGGCGCCGGGGTTCAGCGTGATGCGAAAGACGTCGGCCTCGTCGCTCGGCTGCCGGTCGAGCGCAAAGCCTTCGCTCGGCGTGATCGCCATGATGCGCTGCGAGCCGAGATCCGGCCAGAAGAGCTTGGAATTGACCAGGCGGAAATGCGGCGCGACGATGACGCGCTCCAACTGTTCCTCCGAGACGTTGGCAAGCGCGAATACCGCCCAGTCGCCCTGGTGATTCTCCGAGCTCGCCCGGACCTCGATGCGCCGACGGATGCCGTCGGCGCCGGCGGCGGTCGACACCTGGAAGGCCTCGCCCTGGTTGGCGTAGATCTCGGTCGTCGCGGTGAGATCGAGCGCGGTATCGTCACGGGAAATCTTCACCGGTTCGGCCGCGTGGGCCACGCCCGCCATCAGGGCGAAGGCCGCCAGGAAAAGGGCTGCGATCACCGCGATCACTCGTCCGGACGGTGACTTGGGCAGCATGCGGTTTCTTGTCATCGGCTGTCGGTTTTCCTGCCTTTGTCCGTATCAGTGGCGAGCCGCGAAAACATCACGTGGTCGTGCCACTGACCGTTGATCTTCAAATATCCGCGCAGATAGCCTTCCCGCTGAAACCCGGCCTTCTCAAGCAGACGTATGCTGCGCGCGTTATCTGGAATACAGGCTGCTTCAATACGGTGCAACTCAAGCCCGGAGAAGATGTAAGGAATAACCAATTGAAGAGCGGCGAACATATGCCCCTGGCCGGCGTAGCGCTCGCCCATCCAGTAGCCGATCATGCAGCTCTGGGCCGCACCGCGCCTGATATAGCCGATGGTGATGCCGCCGACCAGGGCGCGGTTTTGCTTGAGGAAAATGAACAGCGGGATCGCCTGGCCCGAGGCATATTCCTGCTTGCCGCGGATGACGCGGGCGCGGTAGGCGCCCTCCGTCAGCTCGTCGCGCCTCCAGGTCGGCTCCCAGGGTTCGAGGAACTTGCGGCTTTCGGAGCGCAGCCGGTGCCACTGGTTGAAATCCTGATAGCGCGGCAGGCGCAGGAGATATCTGTCGTTTTCCAGCTCGACTGCATCCGGCTGCCGCGACAGGAACCGAAACACCGATTTTGGCATCGATCACTCCCGGCAGACGGACGGCGGCTCAAAGGCTTGCCTGCATCGTCTTCGGCGCCGGGACCGAAAGCGAGGCTTTGATGTCTTCCATCGGTGCGAGCTGTTCCAGCGGCCCGATCGCCGACAGCGTCGGCACCGTGTCGAAGAACAGTCGGCCGGCGAGATCGGTCAGCCGCTCGATGGTGATGCCCTCCAGCCGTTCCATCATCTCCGGATTGGAGATCGGCCTGCCGTAGAGCATCATCTGCCTTGCGATCTGGCCGGCGCGGGCGGCCGGGCTCTCCTGGCCCATCAGCAGCTGGGCGCGGATCTGGGCGCGGGCGCGCTCGATTTCCTTCTGGTGGATCTCATTGGCGGACTTGTGCAGTTCGTCGATGATCACAGGCACCAGCTCCGGCAGATTTTCGCCGCCGGTCGCCGCATGAATGCCGAAGATGCCGGTGTCGGAAAAACCCCAGTGAAAGGCATAGACCGAATAACAGAGGCCGCGGAATTCGCGCACTTCCTGGAACAGCCGCGAGGACATGCCGCCGCCGAGGATATTGGCGAGGATCTGCGAGCAGTAGAAATCGCGGGCGTGATAGGGCTTGCCTTCGAAGCCGAGCAGGATCTGCGCATCCATCAGGTCGCGCGGTTCGCGCACGCTGCCGCCGACATAACGCGCCGCTTCCATGACCGGCGGGGCGGATGGCGAAGTCGGCAGGCTGGCGAAGCGATCCTCGACCATGCGCAGAAATTCTTGATGATCGACGGCGCCGGTCGCCACCACGAACATGCGGTCGGTCGTATAGTTGCGGCCGAGATAGGTGCGGATCTGCTGCGGCGTGAAGGAAACGACGGTCTGCGGCGTGCCGAGGATGGCCCTGCCGATCGTCTGGTCGCGATAGGCGGCCTCCGAGAACTTGTCGAACACCACGTCGTCGGGCGTGTCGTTGGCGGCGTTGATCTCCTGCAGGATCACCTGCTTCTCGCGCTCCAGCTCCTCCTCCTCGAAGGCCGATTCCGTCAGGATGTCGGCGAGGATGTCGACGGCGAGCGGCACATGGTCCTTCAGAACGCGGGCGTAATAGGAGGTCGTTTCGGTCGAGGTGGCGGCGTTGACCTCGCCGCCGACATCCTCGATCTCCTCGGCGATCTCACGGGCCGAGCGGCGCGCCGTGCCCTTGAAGGCCATGTGTTCGAGCAGGTGGGCGATGCCGTGCTCGTCTGCCGTCTCGTTACGCGATCCCGATTTGATCCACACGCCGAGCGCGACGCTTTCCAGGTGCGGCATGGTTTCTGTGACTACTGTCAGCCCGGATTTCAGCCGGGTGCACTCAACTGTCATTGGCTATCTTTCTGCGCCTGCCGTCGTCTTGCCACGGGCGTGTTCGCCGATAAAGGTTTGTACGGCTTTCAGCTCCGGTTCGATGATCTGGAAACGCTCCTCCCTGTGCATCAGATCAGCAAGCCACGTCGGAAGCGCCGGGTCAATACCGCAGGCCGATTTTACGGCGGCCGGGAATTTCGCCGGATGTGCGGTCGAAAGCGTCACCATCGGCGTATTCGGCTTCTCCTTCTTGGCGGCGACGAAGACGCCGATCGCCGAATGCGGATCGAGGAGATAGCCGGTTTCCGCCTGGGTCTTGCGGATCGTCTCGGCCACCTGGCTCTCGCTGGCGCGCCCGGCGCGGAAGTCGCGACGGATCGCCTTCAGCGCTTGCCCGCCGATCTCGAAGCCGCCCGATTGCCTGAGGCTTTCCATCGCCGCGCGCACCTTCGAGGCGTCGCGCCCATAGGCTTCGAACAGCAGCCGTTCGAAATTCGAGGAGATCTGGATGTCCATCGACGGCGAGCTCGTCGCCTTGACCGCCTTCATGTCGTAGCGGCCGGTCTTCAGCGTGCGTGTCAGAATGTCATTCTCATTGGTGGCGATGACAAGCCGGTCGATCGGCAGGCCCATGCGCCTGGCGCAGTAGCCGGCGAAGATATCGCCGAAATTGCCGGTCGGCACCGTGAACGAGATCTTCCGGTCCGGTCCGCCGAGCGCCACGGCGGTGGTGAAATAATAGACGATCTGGGCCATGATGCGCGCCCAGTTGATCGAGTTGACGCCCGACAGGCTGACCCTGTCGCGGAACGCCGCGTCGTTGAACATCGCCTTGACCAGATTCTGGCAATCGTCGAAATTGCCTTCGACGGCGAGCGCATGCACGTTGGCGGCGGTCGAGGTCGTCATCTGCCGCTGCTGCACCGGCGAAACCTTGCCATGCGGGAAGAGGATGAAGATATCGGTGCGCTCGCGGCCGGCAAACGCGTCGATCGCCGCACCGCCGGTATCGCCCGAGGTGGCGCCGACGATCGTCGCCCGCTCGCCGCGCTTTTCCAGCGCATAATCCATCAGCCGGGCGAGCAGCTGCATCGCCACGTCCTTGAAGGCGAGCGTCGTGCCGTGGAAGAGTTCCATGACGAAGCTGTTCGGCCCGGTCTGGACGAGCGGCGCGATCGCCGGATGGCGGAAGGTGGCGTAGGCCTCGTCGATCATCGCCCGGAAGGTCGCCGCGGGGATCTCACCATTGGTGAAGGGCGACAGGATGGTGAAGGCGATCTCCTGATAGGTCTTGCCTCTCAGCGCGCGGATCTCTTTCTTCGAAAACTGCGGCCACTCCCGGGGAACATAGAGCCCGCCATCGCGCGCCAATCCCGTCAAAAGGGCGTCGCAAAAACCGAGGGCAGGGGCCTCGCCGCGGGTCGAGATATAGTCCACGTTGGTCATCCTTGATCTATCGCTGGAAGAAATTTGGCCGGGCCGAGCCGTGGCCCGCTCCGCCGGAAACCGGCAAGGGGCTGCCCTCAGGCCATACCATTGCCGTTATCTTGTTGAAGTTGCCCGCATCCGGCGGCGAAAAGTGCATCAAAACGGCGCGTACCCAATCGATTTTTGTTTGCGCCGCTGATATAGACCATCGCAAACCGTCGTGAAAGGCCTCGCGAAAAAGACTGGGGCCTCCAAGAAACGCTTGTGCAAAGGGTGGAACATAGTGCTCGGCAAGGTCTCGCGTCTCATCATCTCCACGTCTTTCGTTGCCCTGCTTGCCGGCTGCAACTCGCTCGGCATCGGCGGCGACAGCAAGCCTGAGGCGGCGCCGACCCAGCCGAACGGCAATGCCCAGATCATGCCGCTGGCGCCGGCCAACCCCTCCTCGAACAACCCCTCGATCGGCACGGCCACGACGGCCCAGGGCGCCGTCGCCCCCGTCGTCCAGGGCGCCTGCCCGCAGATCTTCCTGCGTGACCAGGATGCGATCTTCCGCACCTATGCCAAGGGCAAGAAGGACGACCCGCAGCAGATCGTCTTCCAGGCCTCCTTCGGCGATTACACCCGCCAATGCACGCTGAACGACACGGCCCTGACGATGACGGTTGTTGCCCAGCTGCGCCTCATCACCGGCCCGGCCGGCAATCCCGGCCCGGTGACGCTGCCTGTCCGCGTCACCATCCTCGATGGCGAGACCGTGCTCTATTCCGAGGTCACCAAGTTCCCGACCGAAATCCCGGCGGGCGCACCGGGCACGCAGGTCATCTTCCGCAAGGAAGGCATCCAGATGCCGGTCGGCGCCGGCGCGCTGGTGCGCGTCAATATCGGCTTCGACACCCAGCCGGCGAAGACGAAGAAGAGCAGCTGATTATTTCGGCAACCTGCGGTCTGGCGCGCCGGCGCGATGCCTCCGCAGCCGCGACGGACCGATGGCAAAAAAAGCGGCGGCGCTCAAGCTCGGCCGCCGGTGCGTTTGGCGAGAACCCCCACCCCACATTCCGTCATCCCAGGGCTTGACCCTGGGATCCACAGCCAAGCACCCGCCTTCCACTCCTCTGAAGTGCGACGCCATTGCTGTTCAGTGCCAGCCGCATGGATCCCAGGGTCAAGCCCTGGGATGACGGAGGAGAGGTGGGTGCCGGGGGGAGAAGAGTGGCGCGGGATGACTGTGGCGAGATGGTGCCCGGATCATGGACAACAGGTGTTGGCTCATAAGCGCCGCCGGTGCAATGGCGCGGCGGCGAACAAGGGAGCACACGCTGCGTCACCGGTGCGTTTGGCGAGAACCCCAACCCCACACTCCGTCATCCCAGGGCTTGACCCAGGGATCCCCAGCCACGCATTCGGCTGTCCCTGACAGGTGGGTCCCGTGCCATTCAGGCGCTGCCCGCAGCATGGCTCGCCGCGGGTCTGCGGCCTTAAAGCACGCCTTCCCAAGCAGCCAGGGCGGCAACCACGCCCGGCAGGTCGTTCATGCGGGAGATCACCGTCTCGGCGCCGGCATCGGTCAGCTTGTCGGCATGGGCGGGGTAGCTGTGGGAGGCGCCGGTAAAGCCGATGACGCGCATGCCGGCGGCGCGCGCCGCATGCACGCCGTGCACGGAATCCTCGACGACGACAGTCCTGTCGGGCGAGACACCCATCCGGCTTGCGCCGTGCAGGAAGATGTCGGGCTTCGGCTTGACGCGGTCGAGACCGAGATCCTTGGCGGAGAAGATGTTGGGCGCAAACAGCGGCTTCAGACCCACCTTGGTGAGCATCATGTCGAGCCGCTTCGTGCTCGAATTCGAGCAGATGCAGCGCTTCATCGGCAGCCGGGAGACGGCGAATTCGACGCCCGGTATGGCCTTGACGTCATTCGCCAGCCTGACGTCGAGCACTTGCTCCGACTTATCAAGCAGCGAGGCCGAAAGCGGGATGCTCGCCTCGCGCTCGATCTGCAACAGGATATTGTGCCATGTCATGCCGGCGAAGCGCTCGCCCATTTCCTCGGCGCCGATCGGATATCCGGCTTCCGTCAACAGCGCGGATTCCACTTCCGCGGCGATGATTTCGGAATCGACGAGAACGCCGTCGCAATCGAAGATGATGAGATCGAAGCCGTCCATATATTCACGCCTTGCTGGAAATCTGGGTCTTATCAGGGGATGCTGCGGCTTTACACGATGGCAGGCCAAAGCTCAACCTGATCTCCAGCATGGCTGCGATGCGGCAGGCGACCGGCTGCATGGCCGCTTGCGGGTGATGCGATCGCTGAAGGGCAGGGCCCGCCACCATTCATGCATGGCGAGCCCTGGCTGACTACTGTTGTTCCGGCAGGATGATCTTGTTGCTGGTGGTACTCTTGACCGGCTTCTCGCCCGGGACATGCGACATGGTGCGGGTCGTGCTCTGCAGCGTGTCGCCATCGGTGCTGGTCTTGGTGCGGGACTTGCTGAACGTTCCCTGATCGACCGCCTGGGCCTTGGTCTGCGCCTTGAGCTTGTCGCCATTGTCGTTGACATGCGTCTTGCTCTGCGCCTTGCCGTCGGTGGTGGCCGCACTTCCGCCCGATCCGATCGAGGATGTCGTGCCGCCGTCGGTCTGGCAGGCGCCGGCCGTTCCGACCGAGCTGGCGGATGTGCCGCCGGCCGAAGCGCTTCCGCCCGTTCCGACCGTTCCGGCGGCATTGCATTCCTCTGCAAAAGCGGCCGGGCTCGCCGCGAGCAGCGCGATGGACGCGGCTGCGATGAGGTTGATAGGTTTCATAGCCGTCTCCTATTTCGTGGGCTTGGTGACGGAACAGGTTCCGTCCGAACGTTTCGTGATCACGGTGCCGTCAGGCCTGGTGATGCTTGCGGTGGAAAAGCTGTCGACGCTTCCGGATCCGGCCGAGGAGCTGGCGGAAGCGGATGATGAAGAGGAGCCGGCCGAGCCGCTCCCGGTCGTGGTCGATGACGAGACGTGCCCGTTGCCCGCCGTCACGGTAGTGGATGTACCCCCCGCCTGGGACTGGACGATCGTGCAGGTCGTTCCGTCGTCGAGCTTGATCTCCTCCGACATTGTCTGCCCGGCGATCAGGACCAGCGAAGTGGTAAGTGCGATTGTGGAAAACTTGGTCATTGGTTTTCTCCAAGGATGTGGCCGACGCCATGGAGGCGCCGGCCGACGACGTCAGCAGCCCTTGGTGCCGGCGGCATCCTTCTTGACCTGGCCGGGCGCGCAGCCCTTCTTGCCCTTGTTGTCGTTAGAGCTGCCTGCGGCGCTGCTGCCGGTGCCGACGGTGCTGCCCGTCTTATCTCCGTCAGCCGACGAGGCGCCGGTTCCGACACTCGAGGCCGAATTCGCATCGCCCGAGCCTGCGGCGGAGCCGCCTGTGCCGACCGAGCTGCTCGATGTGCCGCCACCGGCCGACGAGCCGCCCGTGCCGAGCGTCGAAGCGGAACCGGAGCCCGATCCCGCGGCCGAGCCGCCGGTACCGACCGAGCTGCTCGACGTGCCGCCGCCAGCCGACGAGCCGCCTGTGCCCACAGTCGAGGATGAGCCGGGGGTGCAATTGGTCGCGCCGGCAGGGCAGGTGCCTCCGGCAGAGCTGCCACCAGTACCGACCGTGCTGCTCGCAGTTCCGCCGCCGGCCGACGAACCGCCGGTGCCGACCGTGCTCGACGATTGGGCGAAGCCGGAAGCCGCCGTGCCAGCCAGAAGGGCCGCAGCCAATGCCAGATGTGTGACCTTCATCATGGTGTATTCCTCCATTTGTCGTTGAGCTGCTGTCACCTTCAAAGAGAATGGACAGCTGCCAGACAAACTTCGATTACATCGTGACTGTTCCTATCCTAGGGCCTCAGTCGGATAGGTGCCGGACCTTGGTCTGGTCCCGTCGCCCCGAGGGTTGCAGAGCAACGAAAAACTTCGGGTCTATGCTTTATGCATCGACCGGAAACAGCCTCAGGAACTGCCTGTCGCCTTCCGGCGAGAAGAGGATCGAGCGGCTTTCGGCGGTGCGCCTGGCCCAGCCCTTGTCGAGAAAATTTGACAGCAGCGCCTTGCCGAGACTGCCGGCAAGATGGGCCCGCCGTTCGCTCCAGTCGAGGCAGGAGCGGCAGAGCGGCCGGCGCGAGGATCTGAGGTCGCTAACATCGATACCGATGCATTTGAGCTCGCTTTCGCCCTTTTCCGTCAACACCAGACCGTCTCCGACCGCGTCGATCGCGCCTGATGCAATCAGGCTGTCGAGCATCCGCACGCCGTAATCGCCGGCAAGATGATCGTAGCAGATGCGCGCCTTGCGCAGCGCCGGCTCCTTCGGTCCCGGCTGGTGGCGCAGATGTCCGCGTCCGGCGGCAAAGCCCATCATGCTTTCGATCAGCCGGGCGACGGCCTCGTCGGCCAGCGTGAAATAGCGATGGCGCCCTTGCTTGCGCTGGATGAGCAGCCCGCCGGCCTCGAGCTTGGCGAGATGCGTGCTTGCGGTTTGCACGGTGATGCCGCCGACGCCGGCAAGCTCGGTCGCCGTCAGCGCCCGGCCGCCGGTGAGTGCTGCCAGCATGTTGGCACGCGCCGGATCACCGATCAGCGCGCCGATCTGCGCAATGTCTGGACCTTCCTTCATAGTTCGATCGTAACCGAAGCATCGCCGTCAGGCAATGTGCGAAAACGGGTGAAGAGCCACAGGAGAAACGATATGATCACCTGCTTCATCCGTTATCAGATCGACCCCTTCAAGAAGGAGGCGTTTGCCGAATATGCCCGCAACTGGGGCCAGGCAATTCCGCGAAACGGCGCCGACCTGATCGGCTATTACAGCCCGCATGAGGGATCGGCAACGACCGCTTACGGCGTCTATAATATCGAAAGCCTCGCCGCCTACGAAGCCTATCGCGCCAGGCTGGCTTCCGACCCGCTCGGCCGTGAGAATTATGAATTTGCCCGACGCGAAGGCTTTATCCTGAAGGAGGATCGCATCTTCCTCAAAAATGTCTCCGCCCCTCACTCCAAGCTGGTGCTGCCATGATCGCCGTCATCTTCGAAGTCGTGCCCTTTATGGGCGAACGCCACAAATATTTCGACCTCGCCGGCGACTTGCGATCGGAGCTCGAAAAGATCGACGGCTTCATCTCGATCGAGCGTTTCGAGAGCCTGACCAACCGCGGCAAGCTGCTGTCGCTCTCCTTCTTCCGCGACGAGGAGGCCGTGCGAAATTGGCGCAACCTCGAAGCCCATCGCGCCGCCCAGCATGCCGGCCGCGGCGGCATCTTCGCCGATTACCGCCTGCGCATCGCCAATGTCGTGCGCGATTACGGCATGTTCGAACGCGACGAGGCGCCGGCCGATAGCCGCAGCGTGCATGACGCGGCGTGACGAGGGGAGGGATAGCTCTGCAATAAATTCCCGAATTCGGCCACCCCTTCAGGCTTTGGTAACTAAGTTGCGTAACCATAACGGACAGTTAAGCGTAAAGCGTATGAGTGAGTATCAGAATGGCATCAGTTTTTCCGCTTGCCGACCTCAAGGCCTCCGTCAAGTCGGATTCCCGGCCGGATTCTTGGGTTGACACGATCATCAAGGGCGATTGCGTCAGCGCCCTTGAAGCCTTGCCCACCCACTCCGTCGACGTCATCTTCGCCGACCCGCCATATAACCTCCAGCTCGGCGGAACGCTGCACCGTCCCGATCAGTCGCTGGTCGATGCCGTCGATGACGAATGGGATCAGTTCGCCTCCTTCGAAGCCTATGACGCCTTCACCCGCGCCTGGCTGCTCGCCTGCCGCCGTGTCTTGAAGCCGACGGGCTCGATCTGGGTGATCGGCTCCTACCACAATATCTTCCGCGTCGGCGCGACGCTGCAGGATCTGAACTTCTGGATCCTCAACGACATCATCTGGCGCAAGACCAATCCGATGCCGAATTTCAAGGGCCGCCGTTTCCAGAACGCCCATGAGACGATGATCTGGGCAAGCCCCAATGCCAAGGCCAAGGGCTACACCTTCAATTACGATGCGATGAAGGCCGCCAATGACGACGTGCAGATGCGCTCGGACTGGCTGTTCCCGATCTGCAACGGCAATGAACGGCTGAAGGGCGAGGACGGCAAGAAGGTGCATCCGACCCAGAAGCCGGAAGCGCTGCTCGCCCGCGTCATCATGGCCTCGACCAAGCCCGGCGATATTGTGCTCGATCCCTTCTTCGGCTCGGGAACGACGGGCGCCGTCGCCAAGCGTCTCGGCCGTCACTTCGTCGGCATCGAGCGCGAGCAGGATTATATCGATGCGGCATCCGCCCGCATCGCCGCCGTCGAGCCACTCGGCAAGGCGGAACTGACCGTCATGACCGGCAAGAAGGCCGAGGTTCGCGTCGCCTTCAACGTGCTCGTTGAAAGCGGCCTGATCAAGCCCGGCCAGGTACTGACCGATGCCAAACGCCGCTACAGCGCGATCGTGCGCGCCGACGGCACCGTCGCATCAGGCGGCGAGGCCGGCTCCATTCATCGTCTCGGCGCCAAGGTGCAGGGTCTCGATGCTTGCAACGGATGGACCTTCTGGCATTTCGAAGATGGGCAGTCCCTGCGCCCGATCGACGATTTGAGGTCCGTCATCCGCAGTGATCTGGCAAAGGTGGAGTGAGCACCACCTTCGCGGGATCGAAATACCTTCTTCCGGTTTCCTCCAGTTGCGGAAGAAGGGCAAGGCGCCCGGGGCTCGAACCCCGGGCGTCTTCTATTTTGGAGATCCAATCGTCAGAAGTCTTTGTAATCGGTGACGTCGACGCGGGTGATCCGGCCTTCGGCATTGAAGGTGATCGTCTCCTCGCCCTCGCGGATCAGCGGCTTGCCCGTCTTGCTATGGGTGGCGCGGAGCGACCAGACGGCCCGGCCGGACAGCGGCGTCAGCATCTCGACCAGCGAGTTTTCCGCCGTCTGATCGGGATAGTCGTCGAAATAGCGCCGGAAGGCGGCCATGATTTCGTGCCGTCCGGCAAGGCTGCCGACGCCGTTCGAGACATAGGTCGCGTCCTCGGCGAAATAGCCCTCGATAACAGGGAAATCGAGGGCGTTGATGGCGGCGTGGAAGCGTTCGATTTCCTCGGCCGGGTCGAAAGCCATGGCTCAGACCTTCAATCCGTAGGCGGCAAGATCGCTGCGCAGCTTCTCGGCGCCGGAGAACAGCACGGCGTTCCAGCCGAACGCCTTGGCGCCCTCGACATTGGCCGGCGCGTCGTCGATGAAGATCGTCGCCTTGGGATCGAGGCCGAAGCTTTTCGTATGGCTCTCGTAGATCGCGATATCCGGCTTGATCAGGCCGACATCGCCGGAAACGGTGACGCCGCGCGGCAGCTTGAGGAAGGGAAAGCGCTGCTGTGCCTCGCGAAAAGTGTCGGAGGCGAAATTGGTCAGCATCGTCACGTCGCGGCCTTCGGCAATCAGCCCCTCCAGGATGGCGACGCTGTCCTCATAGGCGTGCGGCACCATCTCGTGCCAGTATTTGCGGAAGGCGCGGATATGCTCTTCGCGGGCCGGATGCGCGGCAATCAGCAGCGCTTCGGCTTCTTCCCATGTGCGGCCGCGATCCTGCTCGACGTTCCAGTCATGGGTGCAGATATTGGCGAAGAACCAGTTGCGCTCGGTCTCATCGGGAATGAGGCGGGCGAAGGGAAGATGCGGATCGTAATGAATAAGGACTTTGCCGATATCGAAAACGATATGTCTTATCTCAGGGGTCATGGTTATGCCTTGGATGTTTTGAACGCGAGAGGAATAGCCGCTGCGATCGCTTTTTTCATGACGGTCGGCAAGGCCTGCGCCTCAAGATTTGTAACCGGCTCCCACCATTCGTCATTCACGCCACCATTCGGCTTCGGCTTTGCGGTGATCGCCGTGCGCCAGATCGACAACCGGAGTTCGAAATGGGTGAAGACATGGATGACGATGCCGCAGGCCTGCCAGGCCGCATCGAAGGGTGCGGCCGCAACTGACGTCTCACCGTCGAGCCGTGCCGTCCAGGCCGTCGTCGGCACTTCGGTCATGCCGCCGAGCAGGCCGCTTTCCGCCCGCCGCCTGAGCAGGATCTCACCGTCGCCCGTGACCGCGATGAAGGCGGCACCCTGGCGCACCGGCTTCTCCTTCTTCGCCGCCTTGACGGGAAAGAGCTCGGGATCGGAAAGCGTCAGCGCCTGACACGATCCCCGGAACGGACAGAGCGAACAGGCCGGCCGCTTCGGCGTGCAGATCGTCGCGCCGAGATCCATCATCGCCTGGGCGAAATCGCCGGGCCGATCGGCGGGCGTCATCAGCGCCACCTTGTCCTTCATCACAGGCTTTGCGCCCGGCAGCGGCGCCTCGATCGCATAGAGCCTGGAGATCACCCGCTCGACATTGCCGTCCATGACGGCCGCCTGCCGGTTGAAGGCGATGGCCGCGACGGCGGCGGCCGTATAATCGCCGATGCCCGGCAGCGACTTGAGGCCGGCTTCGGTATCGGGAAAGACGCCGCCATGCTCTTTCGCCACCGCTTCGGCGCATTTCTTCAGGTTGCGGGCGCGGGCGTAATAGCCGAGGCCGGCCCAGGCGGCCATGACGGCATCGCTTTCGGCCGCGGCAAGGTCGGTGACTTCAGGCCAGCGCGTGAGAAACCGCTCGAAATAGGGTTTGACCGCCTGCACCGTCGTCTGCTGCAGCATCACCTCCGACAGCCAGACGCGATAGGGATCGGGTTTGACGCCGCTGGCCGCCATGCCGGGCGACACCCGCCAGGGCAGGTCGCGGTGGTGCCGGTCGTACCAGTCGAGCAGGGGCTTTGCGGTGGGCGTGTCGGGTGTCGTGATCGTCATGATTTGCCGGGATCGGGGGAAGTGCCTATACTTGGCGAAGCAATGGCCAGCGATCAAGGCGGCCGCGCCGATTGGCAGCCGTGCCCAAGGGTTTCGATGAGTTATCCACGCAAAGATGTAAAGCAGATTTCCGAGCTGGCGAACGGGCTGATCGATCCCGTCCTGGCGCGCCGCGCCGGCATCAACACGGCTCTGCTCGGCTCGTGGAGCGAAATCGCCGGCGAGGATTTCGCCGATTGCACCCGCCCGGAAAAGATCGCCTGGGCCCGCGGCGGCGGCGATGACGGCGGCTTCCGCCCCGGCGTGCTGACGATCGCCTGCGAAGGCGCGCGCGCGCTTTTCCTCACCCATGCCCAGGGCGAACTCATCCAGCGCATCAACAGCTTCTTCGGCTTCGCCGCCGTCCACCAGATCCGCATCGTCCAGAAGCCGGTCTCCCAGGCCGTCCGCCGCTCCCGCACCCCGCAGCCGCTGAAAGGCGAAGCCGCCCGTAAGCTCGAAGGCATGATGGAGGGGATAGAGGGCGACAAGCTGCGCCAGGCGATCCAGCGGCTGGGGACCGCCGTGATGGGCAAGCGGGGAAGTGGGCGCTGATGAGCAAGACGCCCAAATTTTCCCGCAACGCCAAGATAGGCGGCCTGACTCAAGCCCGTGCCGAAAAAATCAGTGCGGTTGAAGGCCTGGTGCTCAGCCCGCGTATGCGTCAGCTTCTCGCCGAAACCAAAGATCAGCCGCCTGAAAAACGTCGCCAAGCGATCCGCGCGCAGTTTGCACGTAAGCTGGCCTGAGCGGAGACGTTAAACCTCTCTTGAACTGCAGCGCAGGTGTATTACACTGTAATGATCTGACCGGAGCTAACAGGATGCGCAGCAGCAAACCCATTACAGTCACGCTCGGCAGCCAGCAGAAAAGCTTGGACGCGCGGCTACAATCAGGTGCCTATAGCTCAGCAAGCGAGGTTATCCGCGCTGCGTTGCGCGCACTCGACCGGGAAGAAGATGCGATCGACGAAATCATGCGTCAGAAAATTCGTGAGGCGATCGACGATCCGGGTTCGGACGTTGATGCTGATACGGTTTTTGAGCGGCTCGAACGTCTGCATGCGGACCGGATGAAGGCTGGGCGTGGTGGCGTTTAAGGTCGTGTTTCGCCCCAGAGCGGAGAAGGATCTGTTTGAAATTTATGAATTCATTGCTGCCGACAATCGCCCGGCGGCGATCGAATTCATCCGCCGGCTGCGACAATTTTGTCATCAGCTCGAAGACATGCCGGAAAGGGGATCGCCGCGCGAGGATTTTGCTCCGGGCGTTCGCATTTTGGTTTTCGAGCGGCGTGTGACCATTGCTTACCGGATCACCGAGGATCGGGTACAGGTGCTGAGGCTGTTCTACGCCGGCAGGAATACGCCTTCGGCCTTCCACCGAAACTGAGAATCGCGCATTTCGGACGCGAGGTCAGGCTCTCGGTCCCATCGCGGTCACAATTCTTTGAAGGAAGTTGGCGAACCGTGGCTTGTGAGCGGCCGTCAGCCGTTATATCGCACAGTCACGCCGTCACTCTCATACCTATGGGGAACCCATGCAGATGTCCGAAATGCAACTGACGAAACGCCGCCTCCTGGGTGGGATCGCCATCGCCGCAGCTGCTGCAGCGCTTGTCGCCTGCAACGACAGCAAGGACGCTGCCGATGCTTCGTCCTCCGGCAAGACCATGGCCGATGGCGCCAATGTCGATACCATGCAGACGTCGGCGACGTCGGCGACCGGCATGCCGGAGTCAGACGGCGATGTCGACATGGCCGAGGTGCTGAAACCCGGCGCGCTGCCGGAAATGGCGCTGGGCAAGGCTGACGCTCCTGTCAAGATCGTCGAATACATGTCGATGACCTGCCCGCATTGTGCCCATTTCCACAACACCACCTTCGACACGATCAAGCAGAAATACGTCGATACCGGCAAGGTGCAGTTCATCATCCGCGAATTCCCCTTCGATCCGCGCGCTGCCGCCGCCTTCATGCTCGCCCGCTGCAGCGCCGCCACTCCGGGGCAGATGAGCACGCCGGAGCAGTATTTCCCGATGGTTTCGATGCTGTTCAAGCAGCAGCAGGTCTGGGCCGCCGCCGATGATGGCCGCGCCGCACTGCTGCAGATGTCGAAGTTGGCCGGATTTACTGAGGATAGCTTCACGAAATGCTTGACGAACCAGAAGCTTCTGGATGAAGTGAACGCCACGCGGGAAAGGGGATCCAAGGATTTCGGCGTCGATGCCACGCCAACGTTCCTCATCAATGGCAAGCGCTATTCTGGAGACATGCCGGTTGACACCATGTCGAAGCTCATCGACAGCCTCATCTGAACCGGACCGTTTGACGATGACGGGCGACGGCGAAAGCCGTGCGCCCGTTTTTCGTTTTCGGCGCAGTTTGCTGCTGTGGCCCCCTCATCCGCCTGCCGGCACCTTCTCCCCGCTGGGGCGAAGGGGATTTGCCGCAGCGTCTCGATTCCCTCTTTTCCCCAGAGGGGGTCCGAAGGACGGGTTGAGACCCGTGGCTCAACCCCGGTCGGTGCCCGTAGGGCGGATGAGGGGGCTTCCTGCCGTGGATATTTCCGCATGAAGTTCAACAAGCTGCGCGTGGTCGGCTTCAAATCCTTCGTCGAGCCGACGGAATTCATCATCGAGCGGGGGCTGACGGGCGTCGTCGGCCCGAACGGCTGCGGCAAGTCGAACCTCGTCGAGGCGCTGCGCTGGGTGATGGGCGAGAATTCCTACAAGAACATGCGCGCCTCGGGCATGGACGACGTGATCTTTTCCGGTTCCGGCAACCGCCCAGCGCGCAACACCGCCGAAGTCGCGCTCTATCTAGACAATGGCGAGCGTACCGCGCCCGCCGCCTTCAACGATGCCGACGAGATCCAGGTCACCCGCCGCATCGAGCGGGAACAGGGCTCGCTCTATCGCATCAACGGCAAGGAAAGCCGCGCCAAGGACGTGCAGCTGCTGTTTGCCGACGCCTCGACCGGGGCGCGATCACCCTCGATGGTCGGCCAGGGGCGCATCGGCGAGCTGATCCAGGCAAAGCCGCAGGCCCGCCGCCAGCTCTTGGAAGAGGCGGCCGGCATTTCGGGCCTGCATTCGCGCCGCCACGAGGCCGAACTGCGCCTGCGCGCCGCCGAAACCAATCTCGAACGCCTCGACGACGTCACCTCGCAGCTCGAAAGCCAGATCGAGAGCCTGAAGCGCCAGGCCCGCCAGGCCAACCGCTTCAAGACGCTGTCGGCCGATATCCGCGGCCGCGAGGCGATGCTGCTGCATATCCGCTGGGTGCAGGCCAAGGAGGCGGAAGCCGAGGCCGACAGCGCGCTGAACCAGGCAACCGTCATCGTCGCCCAAAAGGCGCAAGCCCAGATGGAGGCGGCCAAGAACCAGGGCATCGCCAGCCTGAAACTGCCGGAACTGCGCGAGGGCGAGGCGCGCGCCGCCGCCGCGTTGCAGCGCCTGCAGATCGCCCGCAGCCAGCTGGAGGAGGATGCCGGCCGCATCCTGCGCCGCCGCGACGAGTTGACTCGCCGTCTCGCCCAGCTGGCGGAAGATATCCGCCGCGAGGAGCGGCTGGTCGCCGACAATGCCGTCATTCTCGCCAAGCTCGACGCCGAAGAGGCGGAAATAACGGAAATCCTCGCCGATTCCGGCCGTTATGCCGAGGAAACCCGCGAGGCTTTCGAGGGGGCGGCGGCAAAGCTTGCCGACAGCGAACGCATCTTCGCCCAGCTGACCGCCGAGCGGGCCGAGGCTGCTGCCGGCCGCAACCAGCTGGAGCGCGCCATCCGCGATCTCGCCGACCGTCGCATGCGCCTCGAACGGCAGATGAACGAGGCCAACCAGGAACTTGCGGCTATCGGTGAAAAGATCGCCGGCCTGCCCGATCCCGACGAGAAGCGCGCCATCGTCGAGGCCGGCGAAATCGCGCTTGCCGATGCCGAAGCCGCCGTCCAGGGCATCGAGCAGGCGCTGGCCGCCGCCCGCCAGACCGAAGCGCTGTCCCGCGCCCCGGTCGAGCAGGCCCGCGCCGGCCTCAATGCTATCGAAACCGAGGCCCGCACCATTTCCCGCATGCTCGCCGCCGGTGCGGCCGCCGGCAAGTTTCCGCCGGTCGCCGACGAGCTGAAGGTCGATCGCGGCTTCGAAACCGCGCTGGGGGCTGCGCTCGGCGACGATCTGGAGTCGCCGCTCGATGCCGAGGCGCCGGCTCATTGGTCGCAGAATGGCGATGGCGCCGGCGATCCCGCGCTTCCCGCAGGCGCCACACCGCTGTTGACCCATGTCCGCGCCCCCGCCGCGCTCACCCGCCGCTTGCGCCAGATCGGCCTGGTCGACGAGGCCGAAGCGCAAGCGCTGATGGCGGCGCTGAAGCCCGGCCAGCGCCTGGTGACGAGAGAAGGCGCCGTCTATCGCTGGGACGGCCATGTCGCCGGCGCCGATGCTCCGAGCGCTGCCGCCCTGCGCCTTGCCCAGAAAAACCGCCTGGCCGAGCTCGAAGGCGAGGCGGCGATCGCCCGTGACGTGCTTGCCGAAGCCGAGGAACGGCAGGCGGCCGCCGCCGAGGCGATCCGGGTGGAAGAACGCAAGCTCGCCGAAGCCCGCGACATGAGCCGGCTGTCGGCGCGTCATCTGGCCGAAGCGCGCGATGCGCTTGCCGCGGCCGAGCGTGCCTCCGGCGATCTGATCCGCCGCCGCGATGTCGTCAGCGAGGCTGCTAGCCAGCTCGGCGCGCAGCTGGAGGAGATCGGCATCCAGGAGGAAAATGCCCGCATCGAGCTGGAGGACGCGCCCGATCTGACGGAGATCGACGAGCGGCTGCGTTTCCAGCAGGCGGAGTTGGCGACCGACCGCGGCGCGCTGGCCGAGGCCCGCGCCCGCCATGAAAGCCTCGCCAGGGAAAACGAAGCCCGCCAGCGCCGCATCATGGCGATCGGCCAGGAGCGCGAGACCTGGCGCCAGCGGGCGGCAAGCGGCGAAAATCATGTCGCGACACTGCGCGAGCGCGAGGAAGAGGCACGCGAAGAGGCGGCCGATCTGGAAATGGCGCCTGATGAATTCGACGACAAGCGCCGGGCCCTGCTCTCCGAATTGCAGAAGGCCGAGGAGGCGCGCCGCAATGCCGGCGATCTCCTGGCCGAGGCCGAACGCATCCAGCGCGAGGCCGACCACAAGGCGGCAACGGCGCTTTCCGAACTTGCCGAATGCCGCGAACGCCGCGGCCGCGCCGAGGAGCGCCTGGTCTCGGCCCGCGAGAAGCGGCAGGAAAGCGAAAGCCGCATCCGCGAGGTGCTGAACGTTCCCCCGCACGAGGCGCTGCGGCTCACAGGCCTGCAGCCGATGCAGGCGCTGCCCGATCCGCGCGAGGTCGAGCGCGATCTGGAGCGGCTGAAGATGGAGCGCGAGCGGCTCGGCGCCGTCAACCTGCGCGCCGACGAGGAACAGAAGGAACTGAGCGAAAAGCTCGAAGCGCTGATCAAGGAGCGCGACGACGTCATCGATGCGATCCGCAAGCTGCGCGGCGCCATCCAGAGTTTGAACCGCGAAGGGCGTGAACGGCTGATCGCCGCCTTCGACGTCGTCAACGGCCAGTTCCAGCGGCTGTTCACCCATCTGTTCGGCGGCGGCACCGCCGAGCTGCAGCTGATCGAATCCGACGACCCGCTGGAAGCCGGCCTCGAAATCCTGGCCCGGCCGCCCGGCAAGAAGCCGCAGACCATGACGCTGCTCTCAGGCGGCGAACAGGCGCTGACGGCAATGGCGCTGATCTTTGCCGTCTTCCTCACCAATCCGGCGCCGATCTGCGTGCTCGACGAGGTGGACGCGCCGCTCGACGACCACAATGTCGAGCGCTATTGCAACCTGATGGACGAAATGGCGGCCTCCACCGAAACCCGCTTCGTCATCATCACCCACAACCCGATCACCATGGCCCGCATGAACCGCCTCTTCGGCGTCACCATGGCCGAACAGGGCGTCTCCACCCTGGTCTCCGTCGACCTGCAGACCGCCGAACGCCTGCGCGAGATCGCGTAAGGTTTGCGTGGCGGCTGTGCTCCCAGGGTCAAGCCCTGGGATCACCGAGGAGAGGTGGTGCCTGGCCGCGCCGGGCGCGATGAAGCTACGGCCGGCGCTGAGGAGCACGCTGCATCGCCGGTGCGTCTGGCGAGAACGCCAACCACACTCTCCGTCATCCCAGGGCTTGACCCTGGGATCCACGACCAAGCAGGTGGACTTCCATTTCTCTGCGGTTGGACGCCTTCGCTATTCACCCAGTGCCAGCCGCATGGATCCCAGGGTCAAGCCCTGGGATGACGGAGGAGAGGTGGTGCCAGGTTGACGGAGGACAGGTGGTGCCAGAATGACGGAGGAGAGGTGGTGCCTGGGTGGCGTAGGAGAGGTGGTGCCAGGTTGACGGCGGAGGTGGTGCTCGCTCGACGGAGGAGAGAAGATCCGAGTGGACGGAGCAGAGGTGGTGCCAGGAGACACGAGCCGCGCCGGGCGCGATCAACCGAGCGCGACGGAGAAAGCTGCATCGGCGGTGCGTCTGGCAGCAAAGCCAACCACCTCTCCGTCATCCCAGGGCTTGACCCTGGGATCCACAACCAAGCCACTCGGCTTCTATTTCTCTACAGTGGGACTGTTCACCGACCCGGCCTGATCCACTCACCCACCCGACGCGGCCTGGAACACCGCCAGCTGTGCGGCGAAGGCGCGCTGGTAGGCCGGGCGCGCCTCGGCGCGGGCGACATAGCCGGCGAGGTTCGGGTATTCGTCCAGGATGTTCGATGATTTCAGCCGCAGCAGCACCGAGACCATCAGCAGGTCGCCGGCGCTGAAGGCGCCATCGAGCCAGTCGGCATCGCCGAGGCGGGCGGAAAGGCTGTCCAGCCGTTTGCGGATGCTCTCCTCGAGCGCGCGCAGGCGCTGCTCGTACCAGGGCTGGTCACGTTCGAGGATCCTGGTGAGGCTGTGATCGAAGACCGGCGGCTCCACGGTGTTGAGCGCGGCAAACATCCATGAAATCGCCCGCGCCCGAGCATTGGTTTCGTCCGGCAGCAGGCCGCCGTGACGCTCGGCGATGTGCAGCACGATCGCGCCGGACTCGAACAAGGTGAGATCGCCTTCCTCATAGGTCGGGATCTGCCCGAAAGGCTGGAGCGCCAGATGCGCCGGCTCCTTCATCGCCTTGAAGGAGACGAGGCGAACCTCGTAGGGCTGCCCCACTTCCTCGAGCGCCCAGCGAATCCGCATGTCGCGCGCCAGGCCGCGGCCGCGATCGGGCGAACGCTCAAAGGCGGTAATGGTGATCGTCATCGCTTCCTCCATCGCTGTCTGTCTTGAAGACGTCCGGCCGGACGGGGTTCCGACATCGATATTCGAGATAGTCCTCGCCGCCGCTTCGCATAGGGCGAACGCCCTGCCGGCGCCGCACGTCAGCCTTCTGCCTCGCCGCATTTCGACAGAATCTCGTCGACGACGACGGCGAGCGGCGCCGTGGCGTCGATGCGCAGCGCATGCTGGGGAATATCCTCTTTCGTCGCATGCAATCGCATGATCAGCGCCTGTTCGGCCTGTCGTCCGCCGAACTCGTCTTCGGGCTTGGCGGCAAGCCGGCGCTTCAGCGTGTCGAGATCGACATCGAGCTCGAAAACCGCGTCGAACCAATCGACGAAGCGGGGAAGATTGCGAGAGCCACCGCAGAAGAACGAGATGAGGCTGCGTCGATCGACGATCATGGCTCTGACCTTCCCGACATCCCAGAGGTGATGCGCGTGCACCCATGCGGTGCGGTCCGCCACGCTCTCGTCGGCAGGCGCGTCCACCGGTTTTCCGGTCGTGGGATCGCCGCGATAGGCAAGCTCCCGGTCGCCATGGACGACATGGTAGCCACGCCGCTGCAGCTCTTCGGCCACCGCGGTCTTGACGGCGCCGGAAACGCCTTCAATCAGATAGTTTCTGACGCCCATGTCGATGATCTCTGAAACAGCCGTCCTCATTCAACGGCGCGATTGGCTTACCATGGTTGCCGCCGCTGCGAAACGCCTGGGATGGTGTCGCCAGGTGGAATGGATCCCAGGCTCGAAGGCCTGGGATGACGGAGGAGCGGGGCGTTTCCGTCATGGTCGCTCGGAATGCTTCTTGCATCTCGCCGAGCCGCCTCCGATGGCGGGCGCCGAGGGGCGTCCCGGCCTTGGGAGCTTCAAGTTCCGATCAATCGGCGTGCATTTTTCGCGCATTCGGCGATAAACACCAAAAAAGGTCGGCTGTCTTGCGCCCCGTACCCCATTTGGGTGATGCTCTTTTCGCTGACTTGCATTAGAAGTTGTTTCAACGCAACCTGATTACTTTGCTGAAAAAAGCGGGCGCTCAGCGTGGCGGATGTCGAATTTGCGATGCGCTTTCCGGGTAGAGGGCAAGAATCCGGGGAGCTGTTTGGAGCAATGACGGGGGCGTAAGGCGGCTTTCCAGGCATTGCGGAAAACAACGATCGGAATGGTTCCATGAACCGTTCCGGGTTGCGGGACCCCCCGTCCGGTTTTCCTGGCCGGACGGAAACAAGGCTTTGCGGGGCAATGTTGCAGCCCCGCAAAGCTTTTTTTATGCCTTGTTCCCATCAGGCGCGGTTCATAGTTTGACCGGATTGCCCGCGAAAATATTGTGCGGCGCAGCATTTTTGCCGCATTTGTCGATTTTCATTTCAACTCCAAGGCATTAAGCTAATCATGGAGGCTGCTGACAATGCCGGCCAAGTTTCTCTTCGTTATCCCCCGGACAAGGCCTGGGATGACGCCGGAAGGAGGGCGAGGCAGTCGACAGCTGAAGGATCACGCTGATCCTTCCGTGGTGTTGGGGGGAAGATGACCAAGTGGGTCTATAGGTTCGGCGACGGACAGGCTGAGGGCGGCGCGCGCGACCATGAAATTCTGGGCGGCAAGGGCGCCAATCTCGCAGAAATGTGCGCGCTCGGCCTTCCCGTTCCGCCGGGACTGACGATCGTCAGTCACGCCTGCAACACCTATTACAACAATGGCGGCCATATCGAGGACGGGCTGAAGGCCGAGATTCGCGCCGGCATAGCGGCGATCGAGGCGATCACCGGCCGCCATTTCGGCTCGGTCAGCCAGCCGCTCTTGCTCTCCGTGCGCTCCGGCGCCCGCGTCTCGATGCCGGGGATGATGGACACCGTGCTCAATCTCGGCCTCAACGACGAGACCGTGCAGGCGCTCGGCCATGATGCCGGCGACGCGCGTTTTGCCTGGGACAGCTACCGTCGCTTCATCCAGATGTATGCCGATGTCGTCATGGGTCTCGGCAACGATGCCTTCGAGGAGATCCTCGAAGACGAGAAGGCCAAGCTCGGCCACGAGTTCGATACCGAGATCAGTGCCAGCGAATGGCAGCATATCGTCTCCCTCTACAAGACGCTGATCGAGGAGGAGCTGGAACAGCAGTTTCCGCAGGATCCGGAAGTCCAGCTCTGGGGCGCGGTCGGCGCGGTCTTTTCCAGCTGGAAGAGCGCGCGCGCCGTCACCTACCGCCAGCTCCACAATATTCCCGAAGGCTGGGGCACCGCCGTCAACATCCAGGCGATGGTCTTCGGCAATCTCGGCAATGCGTCTGCGACCGGCGTCGCCTTCACCCGCAATCCCTCGACCGGCGAGAAGGCGCTTTACGGCGAATTCCTCGTCAATGCGCAGGGCGAGGATGTCGTTGCCGGCATCCGCACGCCGCAGAGCATCACCGAGGAGGGGCGGATTTCCTCCGGCTCGGAAAAGCCCTCGATGGAAAAGCTGATGCCGGAGGCTTTCCAGGAACTCAGCCGCATCTGTTCCGAGCTCGAGATCCATTATCGCGACATGCAGGATATCGAATTCACCATCGAGCGCGGCAAGCTGTGGATGCTGCAGACCCGCGCCGGCAAGCGCTCGACCCGGGCGGCGATGAAGATCGCCGTCGACATGGTCGATGAGAAGGTGATTACCGAGGAGGAAGCGGTGCTGCGCATCGAACCCTCAAGCCTCGACCAGCTGCTGCACCCGACGATCGATCCGCGCGTCACCCGCCAGGTGATCGGCACCGGCCTGCCGGCTTCGCCGGGGGCTGCCACCGGCGCCATCGTCTTCACCGCCGAAGAGGCGGTCGAGGCGGAATCGGAAGGCCGCAAGGTGATCCTGTTGCGCGTCGAGACCAGCCCGGAAGATATTCACGGCATGCATGCCGCCGAAGGCATCCTGACGACGCGCGGCGGCATGACCAGCCATGCGGCGGTCGTCGCCCGCGGCATGGGCACGCCTTGCGTCGTCGGCGCCGGCACCATGCGCATCGATCAACGCAACGAGCGGCTGCTCGGCATCGGCGTCACCCTGAAGAAGGGCGATATCATCACCATCGACGGCTCGGCCGGCCAGGTGCTGAAGGGCGAGGTGCCGATGATCCAGCCGGAGCTTTCGGGCGATTTCGGCCGCATCATGGGCTGGGCCGACCGCGCCCGGCGCATGACCGTGCGCACCAATGCCGATACGCCGGCCGATGCGATGGCCGCCCGCTCCTTCGGTGCCGAGGGCATCGGCCTTTGCCGCACCGAGCACATGTTCTTCGAGGGCGAGCGCATCCATGTCATGCGCGAGATGATTCTCGCCGAAAACGAGAAGGGCAGGCGGCTGGCGCTCGACAAGCTCTTACCGATGCAGCGCACGGATTTCACCGGCCTCTTCACCGTCATGCACGGCCTGCCGGTGACCATTCGCCTGCTCGATCCACCGCTGCACGAATTCCTGCCGAAGACCGATGACGAGGTCGCCGAAGTCGCCTTCGCCATGGGCATGGAGCCACTCGCTTTGCGCCAGCGCGTCGATGCGCTGCACGAGTTCAACCCGATGCTCGGCCATCGCGGCTGCCGGCTGGCGATCTCCTATCCCGAAATCGTCGAAATGCAGGCGCGCGCCATCTTCGAGGCGGCGGTGGCCGCAGCCCAGGAGACCGGTGCTGCGGTCGTGCCTGAGATCATGGTGCCGCTGGTCGGCCTGCGCTCCGAGCTCGATTACGTCAAGGCCCGCATCGACGAGGTTGCCGGCGATGTCATGGCCGAGGCCGGCATGAAGATCGATTATCTCGTCGGCACGATGATCGAGCTGCCGCGCGCAGCCCTGCGCGCCCACGTGATCGCCGAAGCCGCCGAATTCTTCTCCTTCGGCACCAACGACCTGACGCAGACGACTTTCGGCATCTCGCGCGACGATGCCTCCGCCTTCATCCCCACCTATCAGCGCAAGGGCATCATCGAGCACGATCCCTTCATCTCGCTCGATTTCGACGGTGTCGGCGAATTGATCAGCATCGCCGCCGAACGCGGCCGGCGCACCCGCAACGACATGAAGCTCGGCATCTGCGGCGAACATGGCGGCGACCCGGCCTCGATCCGCTTCTGCGAGACGATTGGCCTCGATTATGTCTCCTGCTCGCCGTTCCGCGTGCCGATCGCCAGACTGGCGGCGGCGCAGGCGGTGATTTCAGCGGGCAGGTAAAGACGCCGGCGGCGCCTTCGGTGGTCAGTAGCGATACCGCCAGCGATCGCGGTAGACATAGGGGCCGTTCAGATCCCAGGCCATGCGGTTCATCATCTCGGCACTTTGCGCCCGTGATTCAGCCCGGCGGTCGAGATCGATGCGCTGCAGGCAGGTGGCAAAACCATCTGAGCCGCGGCGGAAACCATAACTCAGGCACTGCCGCTCATCCGCCGCCCGCCGCTCCTCCGGCGTCATCGTCTGGCAGGCGGAAAGGCCGGCGATGGTGGCGAGAAGGGTGATGAGGAGAGCGATGCGCATCGGGCTATTCCTTGCTTTTCCCTGAGGAAAGGCCATTCGGCTGCGGGCGTCAAGCTGTAGGCGCGGGGCGAGTCCCTGGTTTCGCTGGCGGATGGCTGACAGGGATGCCGACCTATAAATGGTTTCTTCTGCCCACCCCACCCTCCGTCATGCTCGGCCTTGAGCCGAGCATCCACGCCGCACCCATCGGCAGCAGTTGCATGGATCCCAGGCTCAAGGCCTGGGATGACGGAGAGTGTGGTGGGCGGTTTTCGCCAAACGCGCCGCCAGAGTAGGGAGACTCCGCACAAGAACGAGCGAGTGTCCGCCCCACCCTCCGTAATCCTCGGCCTTGAGCCGAGGATCGGCCTTGAGCCGAGCATCCACGCCGCACCCATCGGCAGCAGTTGCATGGATCCCAGGCTCACGGCCTGGGATGACGGAGAGTGTGGTTTGCGTTTGCGCCAAGCGCGCCGCCAGAGGGAGAATGGAAGGCTACGCCGCCCCGGCCGGATCGCCGATCGGCAGCAGCGCCGGGTCGAGTGGGCGGTCTTGCGGGTTCTTCGTATCGGCCGGATCCTCGGCCGGCGTCAGCGGCGGTTTTTCCTGAGTGGGGTCGGGAATGCCGGGTGTCGGGGTCGGCCCGCGCGGCGGATCGGCATTGGGGATCGGATCTTTGTTCGGCATGATCGCCTCCTTTTCGACAAGGGAACGGCATCGCCGGGAGATGGTTCCACTTTCACGAGCCGGCATTCCTCTGTATGAGGAAGCCTCTCAAGCATGGAAACCAGCATGGCCATCCGCGATCGATTTTCGAAGAAACTGAACTGCCCGCAATGCGGCAATACCGGCTTTGCCGAGGCCTCGGAGATCGACGATCCCAAGCGCAAGCATCCGGATTTCAAGGTCGATCAGCTGCCGCGCGGCTTTGGCGTGCAGCGCCCTTCCAACCACCAGGAAAGCTTCATGCTCAAATGCGAATGCGGCCGCAAGTTCCCCTTCCGCAGCCTCGCGGAGGCCGCGGCCGAGCGGCGCTGATTCAGAAGTTCAGATCCGCTCCAGCACTTCGATGAAGGCATCGGCGAAGCGCACCAGATGCGCGGTCTCCTCGTCGGGCGCCTGCATGCGGATTTCGGTGCCGGCATAATCGAGCAGCGCCAGCACGACGCGCCTCTCGCTTTCGCCATCGGGAATGCGCAGCACGGCGATGCGCCGGCAATCCGTAATCAGGCCGCCGGCCGGCAGGTCGAACAGCAATTCGCCGCCCGCCCGGTTCGCCGCCTGGCGCACCGCCTCGCAGAAGCCGGCATCGCCGTCGGCATAGCCTTCGAGTGAAAGTTCGAGCTCGACGAGCTCCATCGGCAGCATCGGCTCGCTGTGGTCGATCCCGCCAAGCGCAGACGCCTGCGGCCTTGCTGCTATCTCGGGTGAAATCATCCCGCCTCTCCTGTCTTCACCGTGAGGAGATAAAAACCGCGGCAGAATGACCTTTTTTTGCCATATCAGCAAGGGCGCATGAATCGGCCCGGCCATCGCCCCGGCCATCTCGGGTAAATCCCATCGGATATTCCGAGACAACAGATTCAATTCAGCCGAATCTTGCCCGGATCCGGATGATTTTAGGCCGGGCTGGCCAAAAATCTGAATCCGGATCTAGAGCCTTTCCTGGTTAGATTGAAGCATTCTGTTGGCTCAAACGGAGTCGGATGGTCGACCGGCCGGCGCGCGTCGTAGCCCAGTTCTACGGCCAAGCCGGCCGGTCGATCAGTCGGCCCGTTTCAGCCAACCCGAAGGGCCGGGCATCTTTCCGCCAGGATCAGAGGCGATCGGCTCGGGCGTACCTGGGGTATGCCCATCGCCAATCGCCTCTGCCCTGACGAAAACCTGCTCCGGCAGAATGCTTCAATCTAACCAGGAAAGGCTCTTAATCAAAGA
This sequence comes from Rhizobium croatiense, assembly GCF_019793465.1. Taxonomy (GTDB): domain Bacteria; phylum Pseudomonadota; class Alphaproteobacteria; order Rhizobiales; family Rhizobiaceae; genus Rhizobium; species Rhizobium croatiense. Next base: position 467,959 of record NZ_JAILYJ010000003.1, read on the forward strand.
AATAGAGCATGATGTCGTCCGAAAACCGCTTCACACCTTTCCGCATCATGCTCTAAACAGGGATATGGCGATTTGCGTGGTTGAGGGCGCGGCGCTGACGAGCAACCGGTAAGTTTGATGGCCATCCGTTACGACCGTCCCGTTTCCAGCGCCGCCCGCGTTTCGCGGCTGCTCGGGGCGTTTTCCCTGGTTCTGGCGCTGGCGGTGCTGATCGCCCATCGCTTCGGCGGGCTTGCCACCCCCTATCTCGTGCTGCTTTTGTTCACCGCCGCCGGCTTCGCGCTGCTCGCCGCGCTGCTGGCAGCCGTCGGCCTGCGCAGCCTCTGGATGACGGGGGCCGAAGGCGGGCTTGCCGCGCTTGCCGCGCTGATCTATGCCGCCTTTCCGCTCGGCATCGGGGCCTTTGCCGCCGAGCGTTACATGACGCTGCCCGATATCTACGACGTCTCCACCGATCCGATCTCGGCCCCGGACTGGCTGTCGACCCCGAAAGCCGATCAGATCTGGCTGAGGCGCAATCTTGTGACGCCGGAGGATCGCGAAAAGCAGATCGCCGCCTATCCCGAGCTCACCGGCCGGCGTTATGAGGGCGCGCTCGACCGCGTGCTGGAGGCGGTGCGCAAGGTCGCCAAGCAGAGCGGCTTTGTCATCGTCAGGAGTACCGGCACGACAGAGCCGGATCACGAGCCGGAGGACAGACCGGCAAAACCCGCAGCCGGTGACGAGGCCGTCGCCGATGCGCCCGGCATCGTTCCCGTGCCGACGCCGCGCCCCTATGACGACGATGTCGCCAAGCTGATCCGCGGCGCCAACGGCGTGACGCTGCAGGCGACCAACCGCACGCTGATCCTCGGCCTGCGCTTCGATATCCTCATCCGGCTGCGCGAAGAGGCCGAAACCACCTTCGTCGACATCCGCGTTGCCTCCCGCTACGGCCAACACGACCTCGGCTTCAGCGCCGCAATCGCCGGCGATTATTTGAAGGCGCTCGATGCTGAGTTGCTGGGGCTTGCGGGTGGGTGAGCAACGGTGGCGCAAAGCGCCAGCAATCGATCCGGCGAATCGATTGCAGTTGCGAACGCCCTGAGCCCAAAGCGAAGGGCCGGGAGAGGGTGCGGCAAACTCAACGCACTTCCAGCACCGCAAACTCGACGCTCCTGCCATATCACCCAACTAACCTCCCTCATTCCCTCGGGCAAAGCCCCGAGGACACAGGAATGACGGAGGAGAGGGTGGCTGGAGAGAGGGCGCGCCATCAGGCTGGAGCGAGGGCGCGCCGTGCCTGCCACGGCACACCGCAGAGAGGCTGGCAGGTGCCACGCACAACGATCAGCCCTCATCCTGAGGTGCCCCGCAGGGGCCTCGAAGGACGAGGGCGGGTGGCACCAGTGGCCAGCCCCGTCCTTCGAGGCTTCGCCCTGTGGGCTACGCACCTCAGGATGAGGCTGGAGAGGGCTCACTCCAGCACCAACCACCCCGAATACCGCACCATCAGCCCGGTCAGCCGCCCGCCGATCTCGACGTGAAAATGAAACCGCCCATCCCGCTCCTCCTCGTAAGTATCGCCGCCGGGCGCCAGGAACAGCGGCAGCGGGACCCCGCAAAACCGCCAGCCGCGCACGACAAGCCGCAGCCTGTCGCCCTCCGGCACCAGCGCCAAGAGCACCCGGAACGGACCGAAGACCTCGGCGAGCAGGTGCCGGTCGCTGCCCTTGCCCTCGGCCTGCCAGCTGCGGAACGTCTTGCCCCCGAATGTGCGCGTCCAGATCTCCCCGTCGCCATCGGCGGCAAAGCGCACCGCGACCGGCACATCGTCGCCCGCCGGGGGAAAGCCGATCACGCCGGCGACGAGCCGGGCGAGCAGCCCGCCGCCGCGCTCGATCCGTGCCCGGCCGGAGGCAAGGCGCGTGCCGCCGGCATGGATCGCGGCAAGGGCGGGCGGCAGCTGCTGCCAGGCGCTGCCGAGAATGCGCCGGTAGAGCGGCAGCGGCTCCTCCTCGTAGTCCAGCCGGATGCCTGAGGTGATCTTGAACCGCCGGAAGGCCGCTTCGAAATCCGCAAGCGACAATTCCCCCGCCGCCGGCCGCGCGCCACTCTCGGGCCGGATGCCTTCAAGCAGCCGGCGCACCAGCGCCTCCACGGCGATGACCGGAACGAACGGCCCGTCATCGCCTTCGGCAATCAGATCCCAGCTGGATGTGATCCGCCGCCCATCGCGATCGAGCCCGCCGGCGCGCACGAACATGCCGCCGCGATGAGCGCCGAGGGCGAAGCGGTGGCTGGCTTCCTGCAGCACCCTGGAAAACGGCTTGAGCGACGGCAGCAGCCGGAGGCGCACCAGCCGGGCGGCAAGCCCAAGCAGCCGCTGCAGCGCCTGCGGCTCGGTGCCGACGCCGGTGAAGGTCGATTGCAGGCCGGCAATGTGCTGCGGCAGCAGCGCAAGATCGGGCGCATCGACCAGCAGGAATTTCCGGCTGGCGAGCGGCGCCACGCCGGGCGGCGCGATCGTCACCCGCATGTCGTCGATCAGCCCCGACCCTGCGGCCGGCCGCCCCTCGCGCAGCACCGCCACCGGCTTGCCGGCATAGCTCGATATCGCCCGGACGACATTGAGGCCGATCTTCACATGCGCCGACGGGGCAATGCCCGCCGCCACGCTGTCGATACGGGAGAACTGCGGCGCCATCGCCGCGAGCGCCGCGAAGGAGAGCGCCGGCAGGCTGCTGAGGCCGGAGAGCGCAAAAACGCCCTTTGCCTTTGCCTCGGCATCGAGCCCGCTGATGCCGGCGACGAATCCGGTGCTGTCGGCAAGATCGGCATAATCGATGTCGAGCCCGATGCAGGCGCGCACGACCTTATAGGGGTCTTCCCCGAAACTCTGGAACGGTCCCGAGGCATCGACGACGAGATCCGGCCGCAGCCGCGTCAGCTGCTCGATGAGATCGCCGTCACGATCGAAGGCGACCGCCTGCAGCCATGCGCCGAGATCGTTGCCGCCGAGGCGCCCGGCCCAACCTCTCGGCGAGCGCAGCTCCGCCACGAAATCATCCGCCTTTTCGAGCGAGCGTCCGGCGATCAACAGCCGGAGCCTGGGTTCATCGCCAAGCAGCCGCGCCAGCCGCCCGCCGAACGTGCCGTAACCGCCGATGATCAGCAGCGAGAGCCTCTCGCCGCTCATGTGATGAACCGGCTGCGCTGCTCCGCCGTCGGCACCATGCAGCTCTGCCGGCCGGCGATCTTCAGCCGGTTGCGGGCGATGAATTCATAAAGCGCATCGGCAAGGCGGCGCGGCAGCAGCCGGAAAACCTTCACCAGCGACCAGGGAAAGCCGAGGCCGGCCACCATGCGGATCGAGCCGTCGGACTTGAAGAAGGCTCGGCCATTTTCGATCAGGATATTGGTCTCGTAGTCGCGCGCGTGCAGCCCGTAATGCCGGTAGAGCGCTGCGCCGAGCGGCGTCTGCGCCGCGAGGAACCGGTATCGCTGCTTGTCATGTTTCAGCGCGAATTTCACCCAGCCGGAGCAGAACACGCATTCGCCATCAAAGATGATCAGCGGCCGGTCATCGGCAAAGGCGGGCACATCGGCATCGCTGCGATAGCTGTAATCGGCTCGAGGCGTCATCCCTATCTCCCTGTTGCCGGCCGGTAGAGGGCGGCAAGCGAAGGCGGCCCGTCCGCCGCAATCTCGCCGCGCTCCAGAAGATCCTCGATATGGGCGAGCACCGAAAGGGCGGCCGCCCCATGCAGCTTCGGATCGGTATCGCGATAGATCACCTTCACCATCTCGGCAATCCGCTGGTCGCCCGCCTGGACGCGCGCCAGCACCGCCTGCTCGCGCTTGAGGCGATGCGCCTTCAGCGCCCGGAGGAAAGTCGAGGGTTCCGTCACCGGCCCGCCATGGCCGGGCAGCAGCAGACGGTCCTCGCGCTCAATCAGCCGGTCGAGCGATTCCATATAATCCGCCATCGAACCATCCGGCGGCGCGACGATCGAGGTCGACCAGGCCATGACGTGATCGCCGGAGAATAGGATGTCACGACCCGCAAGCGCGAAGGCGGCATGATTGGCCGTATGCCCCGGCGTCAGCACCGCGCTCAGCGCCCAGCCATCGCCCGCAATCGTCTCACCATCGCCGATCGCCATATCGGGCACGAAGGATAGATCCGAGCTTTCGGAAAAGGGATTGATCTCGCCATCGCGCAGCGGCCGCGCCGGCCGGTGCGGCCCTTGCCCCACCGTCACCGCCCCCGTTGCCGCCTGCAGGCGCTTTGCCAGCGGCGAGTGGTCGCGATGCGTGTGGCTGACGAAGATATGCGTCACCGCGCGGCCGGCAAGGGCCGCCATCAGCGCCTGATAATGCGCCTCGTCCTCCGGCCCGGGATCGATGACCGCGACCGAAGAGGAGCCGACGATATAGCTGTTGGTGCCGAAAAAGGTGAAAGGCCCGGGATTGTTCACTGTAATCCGCTCGACACCCGAAACAACCGGCACGGCCTGCCCATAGGCCGGCTCGAAAGCGAGGTCGAATGCGGGACTGTCCATGAAGGAATGATCTCGGGCCGATGACGTCGCCAATTCCTAGCACGACGGCGGGTGCTGCGCAGCGCATAAATCTGCGCCGGGTTAAACTTAGTCATTGTGACAGGCGAAGAGCTTTGCTAATCAGGCGTCGATTTGAGCAGGCGGTTTCCGCTCAAGCTCTGGTGGGGCGTCGCCAAGCGGTAAGGCAACGGTTTTTGGTACCGTCATCCCTGGTTCGAATCCAGGCGCCCCAGCCACGATTTTTATGCCTTTCTTGCTGATTTGCGCCTCACGACGCAGCGCTGGCCTTATGATCACATCATAAAGATAACTATAGGATTGTATTTATATCTTTATGAGCCGTCTAAGGCGCCCAGCTTTTCTGGGCCGCCGCTGCAATTCCTCTTCTGTCGTCGGCTATCCGAGTGCAGGCAGGTTGGAAAGCGATCCGCACACACCTCTTCGGCTTCCGCATCGTTGTAAGGCGAGGCTCCGCCTAACCCCACGCCACTAAACAGAAGAGAACATTTTACCAACAATATCGGCTAATTGATTTAGTATGAGGTTGCCTTATACAAACGGAAGAATATATTTCCTTATTTGCATTTCTTATGGATTTGTCTTGATTTTAGATGTGGCAATCGTCAAACTATGGGGAGTTAATCAAAGAGAACTGAGAACGAAATGACCAACATTTATGCGACACCTGAAAAGGTTCAATACGCCAAGAGACTTTTTGAAATCGGTATCGAATATCTTGAGAGGAAAGGCTATGAGATTTCACGTGTTCCGCGCGCCGGGAAAAAGAGCTTGCGCCGCGTGAAGAAGGGTAAGGAAGAATTCAACGTCGCTATTCGAACGTCGCAGGACCAGTGGTTTGCGTTCCCCCGCGATGACAGCACTGGCAAGTGGTTGGGTATGGATGATGTGGATGTCCAACGGGTTATTGTCGTTGCCCTTAATACCCGCGAGGAGGGGAAGGAAAAGATCGCCCTCGTTCACGACTTCACGGCCTCAGAGGTCCGTGACCGCCTGAACAAGAATTATAGGGCACGGCACGCCGCAAATCCGAACATCGATATCTCGCACGGAAACTGGATTTCCCTCTATAATAAGGAGGCGCGTGAACCGACTTCGTTCGTCGGCGCGGGCATTGGATTGGCGTTTCCGCCCTTCGATCGAGTGCCGCTGTTTGGTGTAGCCAGCGATGAAGTCGAAGAAGAGGACCTAGCAGATGCCGATGGGCCGATGCTTGCTGCCCCGGCCCCGGTCATCGATGAACCGCTTACCATCCCCGAAGCAAAGCGCCGTTTGGCGCTTACGTTTGGCGTTGATCCTTCTGCCATTAAGATCCTGGTTGAGGGCTGACCGAAGTCAAGAACACATGCTCGCTCTACAGCCGGTGAAGTCGTCGTATTTGCCCACGCCAATTCACCGGTGTGGGCTATAATGCTTGGTCGATTGAAGTTTCGCTCTGTCTAACGGGGTGATGCCGACTGAGGTGTGGTGCGCTGGGAAAGAGCCATTCACAATGTGACATCACATATTCGGTATCGGCGACATCAGTAGGTTACCGCTAAGAAAATCGGCGGAGCATTGCCGCTGACGGATCGTATTCGTACGACCTTATCGTCCCATCCTTCACTTTCGCCACGACCTCATCGATGACGTGGAGCGGCACCAGATACCATTCCTTCGGCTTCACTGGATTTCCGAATCGGTCCTGAATAGTTAGATCAAGGCGTGCCGGAGACAGCACGCGGTGCAAGACGTTTTCCAGCCTTGTACGGTTGATGTTGAAGAGCTTGTAGGTCGCGACGACTTCGACATCCGCAAGGAGGTAGGTGGAGTCGAGTGCCGCCTGCGCGATCCGCGCCTCCACCGTTCCGCCCGTGACGCCTACCTTGTGAATCAGATCTCGATGCGCGGCGACGTCGGGATGGTCGGATTTGCTTCGCAGGACATAGATGGTGCCGCTCGCGAGGTCTTCGTCGTCCGCTGCCCCGCCGAACAAAGGCCCCGCATTCGGGTCTGTAATTCGGCGTCCGGCGTCGTCCTTGTATAGCGCACGCTGGAACGATCGGAGCAGTAAGTCGCTTTCAGTGCCATTGTCGAAGACGACCCGAAGGCGCCGATCCGGCCTGCCGTAGTCCGTTTTGAATTCGTCGCCCAACGCGGCGACAAGCGCCATCTGGCCACCCAAAATAAAGAACTCACCCTGCTTGACGTCCGCGTCTTCTCCGAAACGTCGGGTCTCACGCGTGGCCTTGTCTAGGTCGTCTCTGACCCGAGCGAACAACGGCTTGAACGTTTCGAAGTCTACGCACGGTGTCCGGTCGGCGACCTCCTCTGCGGCGCGGACTTCCGTTCGGGGCTTCACATGAGTCAACTCGGTGAGGTCTACGTCGCCGATCGGCTCGACGCCGAGTTCTGCCAACAGAGCGTCGTCGTCCATCTCTTCGTCATTGCCGGCGGCAGGTGGGGTCGGCAGCAAGCCATATCGGTCGAATTCCCGAAGCAGTGTTCGGCAATCCTCCTGCGCGCGCAGCCTGTCGAGGCGCATTGCATAGAGGCGCTCGAAGATATCGCGCTCCTCGCCGTGCTGTGGCACACGACCATGTTCCTCGCGGAACCGGAGGATGTCCTCGAACCCCGCGATGATCCGTTCTTCGCGTGGAGTCCTTGTGCTCTGCTTCTTCGCCTCTGGTGCTGCACCGAGTTCGGCGAGCAGGTCGTCGTCGGAGATATCAGCCATTCTTCTGCTGCTCTACATGCCGTTTCAACGCGACTACGCCTTCCGCCATCCGTTTTTCCCATGCGTCGGCAGATGTGATGTCAGGCGCACGGCCGCGCTCCTGCATGAACTTCCTGGCCCGCAACGCCAAGTCCCGGGCTTCCTCGTAGGGAATACTGATCTTCTTGCTCGCGATCACCGCGGCGACCTGTTTCAGGGTCTGTTCGCTCATCGATTTAGCCAGGATCGAATAGGCAGCTTCGAACGGATTGATCCTGTCGATCATATCGATGTCGAGATTGCGGACGTCCATCGCGAATTTGCGGACGCCGTCGATCAGCGCCGATCCGCCCTTCAACAGCCCGGAGTCTTCCAATTCGGCGGCGATGGCTTTCGCCTTCTGCGTCAGGTTCAAGGCGGCGATTGCGTGCTGCCGAATTGCTTCTTGATCGACATCACTGAGTTCGGGATAGCGATCCTTGACGATTTTGCCCATGCGGACTTGGGTTAGTTCCTCCGGTACGGTCTCGTCATCGAACAAGCCCTTCTCCAAGGCCGGCTTGTCCTGAACGAATGCCGTAATCACCTCGTTGAGGTCTTCCTGGCAGATACGCTTTGCTTCATTGCTCTGCGGCGTCACAAGGCCGTTGATCTCGAAATGGAACTGGCCGGTCGCCTCGCTAAAGCCGACATTCGTTCCCTTGGGATCGTAACCTTTTTCGCCATAGTCAAAGTCTGGCAGCGGCCCGCTGTCTGCGTTCTTCGGCGTGAAATTGAAGCGCGGGGCGAGTACCTGTTCCATCAACAGGCTGGCAGCAATCGCCTTTAGCGTGTCGTTGACGGCATCCACCACGGCCTCTTCACTAGCGTCAGGTTCGGCGATCAGGTTGGTGAATTTTGCCGACGACTTGCCGGGGGCGTCGCGGGTGGCGCGTCCGATGATCTGAATGATCTCGGTTAAACTGGCGCGGTACCCAACTGTCAACGCATGCTCGCACCAAATCCAGTCAAAACCTTCCTTTGCCATACCGAGTGCGATGATGATGTCTACGTGATCGCGGTCGTTCTTGCGATTGGGGTCTTTGAGCGCTGACACGACTTTGTCTCGACGTACCGACTCGTCATCAACGAGATCGGCGACCTTAATGACACGTCCATCGGCCAATCGCACGAGATGGAACCCAGTCTTGGGGTCTTCGCCTTCCCATGTGCCGAGAGCGTCCATGATCTCGTTGACCTCTTTCACCTTGTCCTTGGTGCTCTCGCGAGAATTTACGTTTGGTATGTGAACTATCGTCTTAAGTGCTGGGTCGAGGACCTTGGTGATGGCGTCGAGATAGCGGCCGGAATAGAAGAAATAGCCGATATCCAGCGACTTCAGATGATCGTAGCCGTTGAGCTGCTCATAGTAGGTATACGTCACTGTGACGAACTTTGACTCGTCCTGCGGTGCGAGCACGGCCTCGGCATCGCCACGAAAGTAAGACCCCGTCATGGCGACCAGATGAACCCTGTCTCGGGAAAGAAACTGCCCGAGCTGCGCACCGAGCTTGTTGTCAGGATTGGCGGACACGTGGTGAAACTCGTCCACGGCTATCACGCAGTCATCAAAGGCTTCAATTCCGATCTCTTCGACAGCAAAGCGGAAGGTGGCGTGGGTGCATACCAGAACCCGGTCCTCGCTTTCGAGGAACTGGCTCACGGCTTTGACCTTGGACTTGGCGACGGACGTGTTCTCAATGCCGGCGACATTGCAGAGGTTCCACCGGGGCTTCACGATCCAGTCGGCCCAGAAACCGTAATTCGAAAGCGGCTCGTCGGCGAAGCTGCTGCCGATAGATCGTTCCGGCACGACGATGATCGCCTTTCGAACACCCTGATTGTGGAGTTTGTCGAGGGCTATGAACATGAGGGCACGTGACTTACCAGACGCCGGGGGCGACTTGATCAGCAGGTATTGCTCGCCGCGGTGCTCATAAGCACGCTCCTGCATGGTGCGCATGCCGAGTTCATTGGCCTTGGTGGATGCACCTGTCCCGGCGGTGCGCATGGAAACCGATGGAATGGCTTTTGTCGTGGTCATGAGTCAGGCCGCGCCTTTTCGTGTCGGTTTCTTCTGTGCCTTTTCGGCGTTCATTTTGGTGTACAAGTCGAAGAGTTTCTCAAGGCGTTCCGTGTCGTTGCGAAACCTACGACCGATGTATATGCGCTCCAAGACTTCGTCGTTTCGCTCATGGGCGGCTCGTAGGTCGGCAGGCATTGTGTCAGGGGCGTAAAGATCAGCGATTGTTGCCGGGAAGCGCGCTTCGCGCGCAAGCAGGATACCTTCAGCGCAGTGGGTCAGGTCGGCCTTGTTCTTTTCCGTCAGCACGGGCACCGGGAAGGTATTCCAACCGAGGGTATTGGAATATGAAAAGCGCATTTCCAATCGGACGCACACTGTGCCGATCCAAACCCAGTGAAGTCTTGAGGCGATAAGAGCCATGTTCCAAAGCGGAGCATCGTATATTGCATAGACCTTGTTGGTCACAGTTGTGTTGTTGTCCAAGAGGCCGCACGGGAGGAACTCACGGTTCTCAGAGGTGATTGCCGGAACAGCAATCGTTTGATTTCGTCCAATGTTCATTTCACGCATTTGATGGGCGCGACGTGCCATTTCGTTGGCACCTTTATCGCGACTAGCCAGCCGCATTGCACGAACTCCCTCTATGCGACGTCGAATACTTTCGATCTCCATTGCCTCATCAAGGTATCGATCTTCAATCCAGAGGCAATATCGGTCGATGCCGCGAATAAATTCTGCGGAGCCGAATATCCGTCTGACGAACCGAGCCTCCTGCGTCGTGGTCAGATTAAGGTCCTTCAGCTCATCAGATGACAACAAGAGATGCCCGCCGTCATAGGGCATATTGCCCCTGACCATTTCTGGCAGCCCGCCGACAGCCTTTTGGGCTTTATCGACCACAATATTCTGGCCTGGGACCAAGTAAGCATTTATGTATTCCGCCTCTCGGAGGATCAACGTGCCGTCTTCCTGAACCGAGAAAAGACGCCGAACCTTTTCTGCATGATTGGAAATGCCGACAATGATAACGGTAACGCCCGCATTGTAGCTGGCAAGATTTGCCCACTTGAAACTGGCATGTGCAAAGCTGATGGCATGCCCCGTTTCGAAGATGAGTGGCCAAAGGATCGGAACTTGCTGTCCCTGGCAAACAGAGTTGGTAGACACAAATGCAGCGACGGCGTTGGTCTTTGTGCCATAGTCCGCCGCTTTCATGAACCAACCCGCTACGTAGTCGAGCGATTTCCAGCTCGACGTCCTTCCGTCGAAAATCGACTTCAGATCAGACTTCTGCTCGTTCGATTGCCAAGTCGAACCTAAATAGGGCGGGTTTCCGCAGACGTAGATTTCGCCACCTTCGTTGTCAAAATCAATCTGTGATTGATTAAGTGGAGTATGAAAAAGATCGTCAGCATGTAGTTTAACGGCTGCCCCATTTGGCGGGCAGATACTCATCCAGTCAAGCCGAAGCGCATTGCCGCAAACGATCCAGTTGTCGGCGTCAAGCGGTAAGAATTCTGCCAAGGCTTCCTTCTGCCCTCGATAAAGCACGTCGCACTGATATTCGGCGATGATCAAAGCGAGACGGGCTATTTCGGCGGGGAAATCCCGAAGTTCTATGCCGCGAAAATTCGTCAGCGGGATTTCAGTACGCCGCTCGTGCTCTCCGCGGCGCTTGTTGATCTCCGCCTCAATCTCGCGCATCTGCTTGTAGGAGATAACGAGGAAGTTTCCCGACCCACAAGCAGGATCGAAGACCCTGATCCGCGACATACGGCGTCGAAGGTTCAGAAGCATACGAGAATTCGTGCCGGCTTCTTCCAGCCTTGCCCGCAGATCGTCCAGAAAGAGCGGATTCAAAACTTTGAGAATGTTCGGAACGCTGGTGTAGTGCATGCCAAGTGCGCCGCGCTCGTCGTCATCGGCAACGGCCTGGATCATCGACCCGAAGATATCGGGGTTGATCAGCTTCCAGTTCAGCCCACCGATATGGAGAAGGTAGGACCGGGCAATCTTGCTGAACCTTGGCGCCTCGGTGCTGCCGGAGAACAGGCCGCCGTTCACATAGGGAAAGCCGTTGGCCCACCGCGGAAGACTTGCCTTTGGTCTATCCTCAATCCTGATATTCATCGCCCGGAATAGTGTACTAATGACCTCATGCGTGTTCGAAGAATCTCGTTCGCTCATCTGATCGATGGTGGAGGTGAACACGCCCTCGCCGTTGAAGATATCGGTGTCTTCCGCGAAAAAGCAGAAGATCAGCCGGGCCATGAAGTGGTTCATGTCCGGGCGGCGCGCTGAGGTGGCCCAGCCGGGGTTATCTTTGAGAAGCTCAACGTAGAGTTTGTTCAACCGTCCCGTGGCCCGGATGTCGAACGAGCTTTCACGGATTTGCTTGACGGTAGTGATCCCTGCCAGCGGCAGAAAGAAACCGAAGTGATCGGGAAAATTCGGATAGGCGCAGGCGACGGTCTCGCTGCTGGCGAGGTCTTCCGCTTCGAAAAAAACGCCATCGGTCGCAAGAATGAACTTGGCTTTGTTCGTCGTGGTCTTTGGGCTGTTGCGTAGCGCGACTAGCGCCTCGCCGACCTTGCCTTCCGGGCAGGTGGCAATGTGGATATTGCTTCTCTGAAGCACGCCGCCAGCAACATCTGACGCGTTCGCCGATGGCGTTCGCAGTCGCTTGATGGTGGTTTCCTTATTGCCGAAGGCGGCAAGGAACGCGAACGGAAACTCGGTGGCGTCGAAAGGCTGATTGGCAAGCTCAGATACTGCCTCCTCGATTTCGACCGCATTCATTCTCTGACACTCTCATTCACTAGATTCTTGAAATCTTCTCTTCGGAGATCATGAATAGCGGAGAGAGAATGAGTCGTCACCGCATTGCAGATAATACACAGAGTGATCTGCGATGATTACAACAGTCATAGCATGGCTATCGCGAGGACCTATCTCTCGCAAGCGACAATCGTTGACACCGCACATCAGGTGGGACAGGAGCGGGGACTTAAGAATGGCTCAACACGCCCGGTCGGCGATGCCGGAAACTTGATTTCCAGGCCTTTGATGGGCTGTGCGAGAAAATTAAAATCTCTCTGGCGGACGTGAACCCACCCATCTCTGCCCCACAGCAATGTCTGCGCCAGCCCACCTCCCGTGCAAGCCGCGCCGGCGGTAACCCGCCGAAGCAGCTATCCAGGCTGATGCTGACGACGCCGTGGACTGCGCCGAAGAGGGTACGGGCGCAGATGGCGCGGTCCTCCGGGGGCATATCGGCTGCAGCTCGGCCAGCGGTTCGGCGATCCCGTCCATCAGGAAGAGGTGCTCGTCAAGATGCCATTGCCGCGTCGGGCTGGTTTCGGACGGGATGGTTGAACCGCGCCTTGCGGAGGTTTCGCGTCACCCGTGCTCCGCAAACAGACGAACGCCAGTCAACCCGGCAAGCTTCTCCACCAGCCCATCCTGAAACCCCGCATCACCAACCTCCGCCGCCGCCTCCCGCCGCTGCCGATGATACCAATACCCACCGCTGACCTTCGCAGCTTCATCCTCGCTTGCCGCCAGCCACGTCTGCGTGAGATGCCCCATTTCGAGGTCGTCGGGGGCGCCGGCGCCGCCCATCTTTGTCGGCACCCAGCCGGGGTCCACCGCGTTGCTCAGAACTTCCGGCCAGTGGCGGGCGATGGCAGCGGCGAGGGTGGCGATGTAGAGCTTGCTTTCCGAGTAGGCCTGGCTGGCGTTCCACGGCCGCTTCTTCCAGTCGATATCGTCAAGGGCGCTGTTGCCGCTGCGGTGCATGCCGCTGCTGAGATAGACCAGGCGATCGGGGCGGGTGATCCAGGCGGTTAGCAGATAGGGGGCAAGCACATTCACCGCCAGCGTCTTTGCGTGACCTTCCGGCGTTTCGCCCCGGCTCCGCTCGAGGTAGATGCCGGCATTGTGGATGACGGCGTCCATGCGGCCGATGGCGTTGACCTGCTCGGCAATCGATCGCGTTTCCGTGGCGCTGGCGAGATCGCCGATGACGATGCCGAGGGCGGTGGGCGAAATCTCGGCGAGGGCGGAGGCGCGCTCCAGGGAGCGGGCGTGCAGCACGACGTCATGGCCCTCCTTCATCAGGGTGCGGGCGGCGGCAAGGCCGAGGCCATCGGTGGAACCGGTGATGAAAATGCGGCTCATGGGGTTTCCTTTAGCGTGGTTGCCACAGAGTGCTTGGCCATGGGTCCTCAGGTCAAGCCCGATCCTCGGCTCAAGGCCGAGGAGGACGGAGGGTGGGGAGACGCGATTGGCAAGAGGCGAGATGCCGGAACGATTCCAGCAGTGTGGGGGTGCGGTTTTGCAGACTGGTTCCCACAAACTCCGTCATCCTCGGCCTTGAGCCGAGGATCCATGCGGCGAGCGCGGTGTTGGTGGTCAGTACCTGGCAGAGCAAGGGGCATTCGTCCTAGAACACATGCAAGCAGAGTGCTTGGCTATGGATCCTCGGGTCAAGCCCGAGGATGACGGAGAGGTGGGGTGGGCTGCGCGAAAACGGCAGCGAGCATGGATCCTCGGCTCAAGGCCGAGGATGACGGAGGGCGTGGTAGTGTTCCAACCAAAATCGGCTGTCCGCCCCCACCCACCCCCATCACCTC
>NZ_JAILYJ010000030.1 GCF_019793465.1 Rhizobium croatiense
TTCGATGGAACGACGGAGCCATCCCTTGCTCTGCCACGGGCTTTCAAACCCGAGGGGGTTGCGGGCTCAGCTCCGTCACCGCAAGCGCTAGCTAGGCTGCCGGCGGACGGCGTCAAGTTACAAGGGGTACCCCAAGCGCCGCAATAGCTGCTCCAGCTATCTAGCGTCTAATTCAGGCTTCCATTCAGCGCCTCACGTAGCGCCACGATCTCGGCGCGGAGCCGGGTGAGATCCCCAGCGTCACGGCCGCTCGCTTCCGCGATGCAGCTGGGGATACCGATCGCCTTTTCCTTCAGGCGAATACCCGCCTCGCTGAGCCGGATGACGACGACGCGTTCGTCCGCGCTGGCGCTCGCGGCTGATATAGCCGGCGCTTTCCAGGCGTTTCAGCAGCGGTGTCAATGTGCTCGATTCCAGGAAGAGCCGTTCGCCGAGGCCGCCGACGATCTGGCCGTCCTGTTCCCATAGCGCGACCAAGGCAAGATATTGCGGGTAGGTGAGGCCGAGCGTGTCGAGTAGCGGCTTGTAGGCGCGGTTCAGCGCGTGGCTTGCCGTGTAGATGGCAAAGCAGATGAAATCGTCGAGCTTCAGCTGATCCTGCATGGGGGCACCTCCAAAACCGAGCGAATTTACATCGCGCGATAAATAATCGTAAGCGACTTTTCTGCATGGCTGATATGCGCAAATTTAAATTGTCCGATAAATAATCGTGTGCGATATAAAATACGTGTTCGAGACGAACAACAAAACCGAGAGGACAATGACAATGTCGACCATCAAGACCGCAGTTTCCGCAGCAGTACTCCTGGCGGGCTCCGCCGTCGGCGCGCTTGCCGATCCGGTCCTCGAGCCGACAACGCAGACGTTCATCGACGGTCTTGCCGGCGGCAAACCGATCTACACGCTGTCGCCGGCCGATGCCCGTAACGTTCTGTCCGGCGCGCAGAAGGGCGACGTCAAAAAGCTCGCAGCAAAGGAAGAAGATAAGGTCATCAAAACAGGCCCGACCGGCAGCATCAAGCTGCGCATTGTCCGCCCGGAACATGCCAAGGGCACGCTGCCGGTCGTTCTCTACTTCCACGGCGGCGGCTGGGTGCTCGGCGATGCGGATACGCATGACCGGCTGGTGCGCGAAATCGCCAATGGCGCCAATGCCGCCGTCGTCTTCGTCGACTACGAACGCTCGCCGGAGGCCCGATACCCCGTGGCCATCGAGCAGGCCTATGCCGCGACCAAATATGTCGCCGAGCATGCCAAGGAATTCAACGTCGACGCCGGCAGGCTCGCGGTCGCAGGCGACAGCGTCGGCGGCAACATGGCGGCGGTGGTGACGCTGCTTGCCAAGGAGCGCGGCGGCCCCGCCATCGACCAGCAGGTGCTGTTCTACCCCGTCACCGACGCCAACTTCGACAATGGTTCCTATAATGAGTTCGCTAATGGCCCCTGGCTGACCAAGGAAGCGATGAAGTGGTTCTGGAACGCTTACCTGCCTGATGAGGCCAAGCGCAAGGAGCCGACGGCTTCGCCGCTGCAGGCATCGCTCGAACAGCTCAACGGCCTGCCGCCGGCCCTTATCATCACCGATGAAAACGACGTGCTGCGCGACGAAGGCGAAGCCTATGGCCGCAAGCTCAGCCAGGCCGGCGTCAAGGTCACCTCGATCCGCTACAACGGTACGATCCACGACTTCGTGCTGCTGAATGCGATTGCCGAAACGCCGGCGGTCCGCAGCGCGATCAAGGTCGCGAACGACACGCTGCGCAGCGCGTTGCACAAGTAAGCTCGATCGGAACTGTTGTTTTCACGCAATTCCCTAGGAAAGTCGCTTCGCGCTTTTCCCGGCAAAACCGCTTCACACTTTTGCTGGAATGGCTTTAGTCTGCGGACGGTAAAGGCCCGGCGGTTTCGCCGGGCTTTCTGCTTCTCGGAAGCGATTTGGCGAACTGCCAGGCCTTCTTCCATTTCGGCGTGATCACGCCATTGGCGGCGCGGATATTGTTGATGAACTGCGTCGTCGCGGCTTCCCAGGAATATTGCATGGCAAGCGCGCGCGCCTTCTCGCGCGAAGCGGAAAGGGCGGCAAGGCAGGCGGTGCGCAGATCCACATCCAGCGCCCCGACCTCGCTATCCTCGCCGATAATATCGAGCGGCCCGGTGACCGGGTAGGCCGCAACCGGCACGCCCGATGCCAGCGCTTCGAGGATGGTGTTGCCAAAGGTGTCGGTGAGCGACGGGAAGACGAAGACGTCGGCCTGAGCATAGGCCTTCGCCAGATCCTCGCCGAATTTCACGCCGGTAAAGTGCACATCCGGATAGCGCTGCTCCAGTTCGGCGCGCGCCGGGCCATCGCCAACGACCACCTTTGAGCCGGGCAGGTCGAGATCGAGAAAGGCCGGCAGGTTCTTTTCCAGCGCGACGCGGCCAACCGTCATGAAGATCGGACGCGGCAGGCCGAAAGGCTCCTCTTCGAGCGGCATGGGATGAAATTGCGTGGCGTCGATACCGCGCGTCCAGGGCATCAAATTCTTGATGCCGCGGGCTGACAGCTCGCGGGCAAGGCTCGGTGTCGCAACCATGCAGCCGGCGCCGCCATTGTGGAACCAGCGTATGAAAGCATAGAGCCAGCTCTGCGGGATCGGCAGGCGGGCCGAAACATATTCGGGAAAGCGGGTGTGATAGCTGGTGGAGAAGGGCATGCCCTTGCGCAGGCACCAGCGGCGGGCGGTCAACCCCAGCGGACCTTCGGTGGCGATGTGCACATAGGTGGGATTATGCTTTTCGATCTCGCGCGCGACGCGGCGGTAACTGGCGATCGATAGGCGGATCTCCGGGTAGGTCGGGCAGGGGATGCTGTTGAAGCGCTCCGGCGTCACCATCGAAACCTCAACGCCCATCTTCGCCAATTCGCGATTGGTGTTCTCGATCGAGCGCACGACGCCGTTGACCTGCGGGTGCCAGGCGTCGGTGACGATCACCAGCCGTTCCGGCAGATTTCCGGCGGCTGCGGCATTGGCCCAGCTCTCGCCGCTATAAGTGTTTGCCGGACGTTGCAGCATGTCGTGATTTCCATCCGCGTTGCAGTGATATGCCCAACGCCCAGCCCCATAGCGGGGTTCCGGAACGGCGATTCCCGCCTGCCTATTTTGAGGCATGACCATGATGGAAATATTACAGCCGCATGCCAGCATTTGCAGGGTTTTTGGCGGCCCGATCCCCGCGAATATGTCAGCGGCCGATCGCGAATTTCATGCGGAAGGAATGACGGCGCCGGTCATGGACCGGCGCCGTTTGGGAGGTTAAGCGGCAGCGGAGGCCGAACCTGCGGTCGGAACTTCCGAGATCGTCTTCAGAACCTGCGACGCGATCTGGTAGGGGCAGCCCTGCGAGTTCGGGCGGCGATCTTCCAGATAGCCCTTGTAGTCGTTCTTGACGAAGGAGTGCGGCACGCGGATCGAAGCGCCACGGTCAGCGACGCCGTAGGAGAACTTGTTCCACGGCGCGGTTTCGTGCTTGCCGGTCAGGCGCTTGTCATTGTCCGGGCCGTAGACGTTGATGTGATCCATCAGGTTCTTTTCGAACTGCGCCATCAGCGCTTCGAAATAGGCCTTGCCGCCGACTTCTCGCATATACTTGGTCGAGAAGTTGCAATGCATGCCCGAACCGTTCCAGTCGGTGTCGCCGAGCGGCTTGCAGTGATACTCGATGTCGATGCCGTATTTTTCGGTCAGGCGCTGCAGCAGGTAGCGTGCCATCCAGATCTGGTCGGCGGCCTTCTTGGAGCCCTTGCCGAAAATCTGGAATTCCCACTGGCCCTTGGCCACTTCGGCATTGATGCCTTCGTGGTTGATGCCGGCAGCTAGGCAAAGGTCGAGATGTTCTTCGACGATTTCGCGGGCGACATCGCCGACGTTCGAATAGCCGACGCCGGTGTAGTAGGGGCCCTGCGGAGCCGGATAGCCCTGCTCGGGGAAGCCGAGCGGACGGCCGTTCTGGTAGAAGAAATATTCCTGCTCGAAGCCGAACCAGGCATCTTCATCGTCAAGGATGGTTGCGCGGGCGTTGCTCGGGTGCGGCGTGACGCCATCCGGCATCATGACTTCGCACATGACGAGCGCGCCGTTGGTGCGGGCCGGATCGGGATAAATGGCGACGGGCTTCAGCACGCAATCGGAGCTGCGGCCTTCGGCCTGCATGGTCGACGAACCGTCGAAGCCCCAGAGCGGAAGCTGTTCCAGCGTCGGGAATACGTCGAATTCCTTGATCTGCGTCTTGCCACGCAGGTTCGGTACCGGAGTGTATCCATCGAGCCAAATATACTCGAGCTTATATTTTGTCATCGTGACTCTCTCAATGCTACGAAGGTGAGCAAATCCGGAGACGATCTCCGCGCGTAAGCGCATCCAACCGCCAGGGGATGCATTTTTAAAAGCACGTAGCGTGCCAGTTCGGCCGCCTCGACAAGAAAATATGCACATCAGCCGCCCGACACGCATTCTCTGTGACCGAAATGCCCGCTTTCGGCGTGAAAACGGATTTTCGGCTTTGGAACCGGATGAAAATTTCGGCGTTAGCCCGAGGTGATGAAGTGTTGAACAAATAGGCGGACGCTCGCCGCGGAGACAGCATATCGATCAATCACAATATATGCGTGCATATATTTTGTGCAATTTGCATAAACTATGTGCATTGTGCTAAGGTCGCGACGTTGAATGTTGATGCGCCGAACGGAATGGAGGCGATCTTATGCCCACCGGTTTCCATCGTGAATCCGCAACGATCTACCAGTTTCCCGTCAAGCCGGCGCGGACCCCCAGTCGGTTCGAACGCGCCCGGCTGATGGAGCGCGAGGCAGCCGATGTCTGCGACGCGGCCCTCGACAGCTGCTGGTATCATGACGAGGCGGTTCGCGAGTCCGATCGGCCGACGAAGTCCTGATTGCTTGATACCTGCGGCAGGTAACGCCGATACGGCGGGGAGCGCCCGCGCATGGCGTTCGTATGTTGGTCGTCATGCGCGGGCTTAACGCCCGCTCAATCCGAGCTTTTCCTTGGCGACCAAGGCGCCATGCTCACTGACGACGCGGGCTGCGACGCTCGCGGCGAAGCGGGCGGCGGCCGGCGCGTCCTGGGTTTCGAGATAGCGCGCGAGGAAGGCGCCGTTGAAACTGTCGCCGGCGCTGGTGGTATCAACCACTGTCTCCACCGTCTCGGCCGGAACGAAGGTCTCGTCGCCGGCGAAATTCAAGCGAACGCCGTCCGCGCCGTTCTTGACGACGACATTGGCAGCGCCCAGGGCGCGATAGCGATGAATCGTCGCCTCGATGGAATCGTCGCCGAAATGCGCGGCTTCGTCGTCGAAACTCGGCATGACGAGCACGGAAGAGCGTGCGCCTTCGCTGATCGTTGTGTGCATCACGTCGTAACTCGACCAGAGGCGGGGACGGATGTTCGGGTCGAAGACCACGAGTTTGCCGGCCGCCTTGGCGCGGCGGATTTCGGCGAGCAGTGTCGTGGCATCCTCTTGCGGCAGAATGGCTAGGGTGATGCCGGAGAAATAGACGAGGTCGGCGCTTTCCACCGCTTCGCGCAGGCGGTCGGGATCGGCGGCAAGGCTGCGGGCGGCAGAGCTGTCGCGCCAGTAGCTGAAGGAGCGCTCGCCGTTCTTCAGACTGATCATATAGAGGCCGGGCGTCCTGCCTCTGACGCGCCGGATCAAGCTCGTGCCGATGCCTGCCTTGTCGATGAAGGCGACCATCTCGTCCGACATGGCGTCGTCGCCGAGGGCGGTGAAATAATCGACCGACCAGTCGGGGCCAAGGCAGGCGCGGGCATACCAGGCGGTATTGAAGGTATCGCCGGCAAAGCCTTTGCGCAGCAGGCCGTCACCGGCCTGCGAGAGCTCCACCATGCATTCACCGATCGATAGAAACCGTCTTCCGCTCACCTTGTCCTCCCGGCATGAGCGTCCAACAGGCCGCTCTATCGCTTTGAATTGACGCTTCATCCGCTGATACGCGGAGCCGTGCAGAGTGACAAGTATTGATATCGTGAGCGCCGGTATCACAGGAAATGAAAAGCCCGCCTTCGGGCGAGGCGAAGGCGGGTACCGGCGCAGGTTGATTATTCGTGGATGGTGTAGCTGCCGAGCTCGCAAAGGTCCTGGGTGTCTTCGGTCGTGTCGAGGTCCGAGTTTTCGTCGAATTCGAAGCGCATGTCGTATTTGCAGACGGTGCGGCCGTCGGCGATGGTGATGTTCACGGTCTCGCCCGGATTGAGGACCTTCTCGCCGAAGACGTCTTCTTCCCAGCTATTGATGCCGGTCGGCGAACTGTAGAAGCGCGTCAGGACGGAATTGGTCCCGTCGGTGAGCTGGAACTTCAGATCTTCGGCACGCGACGGCACGGCTGAGGCGGCGATGATCGCGGCGGCAAGCGCGATCAATCCAGAGACTTTTGATTTCATATATGCGTTCCCCTCGCCCATGATTAGGCGGAGAAAGGGATAGCATATCCGCAACTAAATCTTTGTTATCGGAGACTATAGATTCCAATGTAAGTCCCTTTTCGGAACACTTCCCCCCAAATATGGAGAACGTAATACTTCTGAAATCAGTGGAGGTGCCGAATGCGGCTTTTAGGCGGCTTGAAAGCTCGCCAGCCCTCCTTCGTCATGCTCGGCCTTGTGCCGAGCGTCTGCCTCCGTCGATAGGGCAGCAGATCCTCGGCACAAGGCCGAGGATGACATATTAGGGGCGAGATCTGTCATCAAACCGAAGGCCGCTTCATGCAGCCATCGTTCCATTCACGGCCTGTCCATGTGGTAGCAGGCCGCCTTCTGGCCGGGGCGAACCTCCTCGGTCGGCGGCATTTCGGTGCGGCAGATGTCGGTCGCCTTCCAGCAGCGCGGCGAGAAGACGCAGCCTTTCGGCGGGTTGAGCGGCGAGGGCGGATCGCCCTGCAGGCGGATGCGGGTACGCAGGCGCGCGAGCTTCGGATCCGGGATCGGTGCGGCCGAAAAGAGCGCCTGCGTATAAGGATGGGCCGGATGGTCGAAGACGGTGGCGCAGTCGCCCGATTCCACCACCCTGCCGAGATAGAGCACCAGCACATCGTCGGAGATCAGCCGCACGACGGACAGGTCGTGGCTGATGAAGATCAGCGTCAGGCCGAACTCCTTGCGCAGCTTGCGCAGAAGCGTGATCACCTGGCCCTGGATCGAGACGTCGAGGGCCGAAACCGGCTCGTCGCAGACGATGAGCTTCGGTTTGGTGATGACGGCGCGCGCAATACCGATGCGCTGCGCCTGGCCGCCGGAAAATTCATGCGGATAGCGATTGATCATCTCCGGGACAAGACCAACGGCAGCCATGATCTGGCGGACCCGGTCGGTGCGCTCGGCCTTCGAAAGCTTCGGCTCGAAGACGGTCAGCGGTTCGGCGATGATGTCGCCGACGGTCATGCGCGGGTCGAGCGAGGCGATCGGATCCTGGAAGATAATCTGCATGTCGCGGCGCGCGGCGCGCATCTCCTCTTCACTGAGGTCGAGCAGATTGCGGCCCTGCCAGAGAATGCGGCCCTTCTGCGATTTCAACAACCGCAGGATGGAGCGGCCGAGCGTCGACTTGCCGCAGCCGGATTCGCCGACGATGCCGAGCGTGCGGCCTTCGGCGAGATCAAAGCTGACATTGTTGACGGCGGTGAGGAAGACCGGCGGCTTGAAGAGGCCTTTTGCCGGTAGTTCGAATTGGGTCGTCAGGTTTTCGACCCTCAGCAGCGATCGCTCAGCCATGGTTCAGCAACTCCTCACGACGCGGGAACGGGTGGTAACAGGCGGCGCAGTGGCGCGGCGCCAGCGTCTCGAGCGGCGGCGGATGGTCGATGCAATCGTTCTGGACCTGCGAACAGCGCGGCGAGAAATTGCAGCCCTTCGGCAGGTGCTGCAGGTTCGGCGGGCGGCCGGGAATGACGACGAGGGCGTCGACATCCTGGTCAGGCCGCGGGATGGAGGCATGCAACGCCGCCGTATAGGGATGGGCCGGATTGTCGAAGAGTTCGTCGACGGGGGCCTCCTCGACGATGCGGCCGGCATACATGACGGCGACGCGGTCGGCGAGGCCTGCGACCACCCCGAGATCGTGGGTGATCATCACCAGCGCCGTGTTCATCTCCGCCGTCAGGTCGTTGAAGAGGTCGAGGATCTGCGCCTGAATCGTGACGTCGAGCGCCGTCGTCGGTTCGTCGGCGATCAGAAGCTTCGGCTTGGTCAGCAGCGCCATGGCAATGACGATGCGCTGGCGCATGCCGCCGGAGAGCTCGTGCGGGTAGAGGTGGAACCGCCGGGTCGGATCCGGAATGCCGACGCGTTTCAGCATATCGAGGGCAGCGTCCGATGCCGCGCGGGCCGTCAGGCCGCGATGAACCTCGAGCTGTTCGGTCAGCTGCCGGGAAATCCTGAGCGACGGGTTCAAGGCGGTCATCGGATCCTGGAAGACCATGGCCATGTCCTTGCCGCGAATCTGATCGAGCTCGCGCGGTTTTAGCGACAGCACGTCCTTGCCTTCGAGTAGCGCCTGGCCCGTCGTGGCGCCGTTCTTGGCCAGCAGGCCCATGATGCCGAGGAAGGTCTGGCTTTTGCCGGAGCCGGACTCGCCGACGATGGCGACGCGCTCGCCGCGCCGGACGGTGAGGTTCATATTCGAGACCGCCTTCACCTCGCCGTCAGGCGTGGCGAAGGTGATCGAGTAGTCGTTGAGTTCAAGCAGGATGTCTTTTTGTGTTTCTTGGGGCATTCTTAGCGATCCTTCGGGTCGAACGCGTCGCGCAGGCCGTCGCCGATGAAGAGCAGGCTGAGTAGCAGGGCCACGAGGAAGCCGGCCGGGAAGATCAGCAGCCAGGGCATGCTTTCCATGGCGTCGGTTCCCTCGGCGATCAGCGTCCCGAGCGAGGTCAGTGGTTCCTGCACGCCGAAGCCGAGATAGGACAGGAAGCTTTCGGTGGCGATGATTTCAGGCACGGTCAGCGCCGCGAAAATGACCACCGGGCCGACGAGGTTCGGAATGATGTGCTTGACGATGATCTTGAACGGCCGCTGCCCGGAGGCGCGCGCCGCCTCGATGAACTCGCGATGCTTGATCGACAGCGTCTGGCCGCGCACGATGCGGGCCATTGTCAGCCATTCCAGCGCACCGATTGCGGCAAAGAGCAGATAGACGTTGCGGCCGAAGATCACCATCAGCAGGATGACGAAGAGGATGTAGGGAAGCGCATACATGATATCGACGAAGCGCATCATGATGGCATCCAGCCGGCCGCCGATATAGCCCGAGATCGCGCCGTAAAGCACGCCGATGACGACCGAGACGACGGTTGCCGTCAGTGCGACCGCAAGCGAGACTCGGGTGCCGTAGAGGACGCGGGCAAGAAGGTCGCGGCCGTTCGGGTCGGTGCCGAAAAAGTGGCCGGTCTCGATCGACGGCGGAATGCGGAAGGCCGCCCAGTCCGGATCCTCGTAATTGAACGGAATGAACCAGGGACCGAGGAAGGCGCCCACGATCAGCAGCGCCAGGACGGCGATCGACAGGACGGCCGCCTTGTTGCGTCCGAGCCGGCGCAGCGCGTCCCTGGTGAGCGAGCGGCCTTCGGGCGCCAGGCCTTCCGCTTCGAGAAGCTCCTGAGCGAGCAGCTCGCGTTTCGCGGGGTTGAGGATCATCGGTTTCTCACTTTCGGATCGAGCCAGGCATAGGCGATATCGACGAGAAGATTGAGGAACACGATCAGCACCATGTAGAAGATGACCGTGCCGAGAACCATGCCGTAGTCGCGGTTGAGGGCTGCGTTGACGAAATAGCGGCCGATGCCGGGCAATCCGAAGATGCTTTCGACGACCAGCGAGCCGGTGAGAAGGTAGCTTGCCGCCGGACCCAGATAGGAAACGACGGGCATCATGGCGGGTTTCAGCGCATGCCGCATCACCGTCAGGCGCGGGCCGATGCCCTTGGCCTTGGCGGTGCGGATGAAGTTCTGGTTCATCACCTCGATCATCGAGCCGCGGGTGATGCGCGAGATGCGGCCTGCATGCGGCAAAGCCAGAACGACGATCGGCAGGATCAGATATTTGATCGAGCCGTCACCCCATCCGCCGACCGGAAACCAGGCGAGGTGAATGCCGAAGATCAATTGCAGGATCGGCGCGATCAGGAAGTTGGGCAATACGACGCCAACCAGGATCAGCGCGCCGAGAATGTAATCCGGCGCCTTGTTCTGGTAGAGCGCGCCAAGACAGCCGACGGCCACGCCGACGATGATGGCGATCAGAAAGGCAGCCGTGCCGATGGTGAAGGTATAGGGCAGACCGATCATGATCTGCTGGGCGACGGTGAAATCCTCGCTGGCGAAGGAGGGGCCGAGATCGCCCCGCAGCAGGTCGCCGACATAGATCAGGTACTGCTGGATCAGCGGCTTATCGAGGTTGTAGTGAACGGCAAGGTTTTTCAGGATCACCGGCGGCAATGGCCTTTCACCATCGAAGGGGCCGCCGGGAGCAAGGCGCAAGACGAAAAAACAGGCTGTGACGGCGATCCACAGAACCGGGATCGTCGATAGCAGGCGACGGAGGGCGTACTTGATCATGGTCGTGGGCCGGTCCTTCCCGAAAGAGGCGGGAAGGACCGTTTTCCCTTACTCTTTCATCGACAGCCAGCGCGTGCGGTGGATGTCCTGGATGTTGTCGACGAAGCCTTCGATCTTCGGCGAAACGACATTCTTCGAGACATAATAATAGATCGGCAGGGCGGCGGATTCATCAAGCGCCAGCTGCTCGGCCTTCTTGAAGATTTCGGCGCGCTTCTTCAGATCGGTCTCGGCGTTGCCCTCTTTGATCATCTTGTCGTAATCGGGATTGGACCAGCGGCCGTAATTCATCTGCACGCCCGTTACCAAGAGGTTCAGGAAGTTGTCCGGATCGTTGTAATCGGCGAGCCAGCCGGCACGGCCGATTTCGACCTGGCCACGCTGCATCTGGTCGTAATGCACCTTGGTTTCGGCATTGACGAGCTCGACATTGATGCCGAGCGGCTTCCACATGGAGGCGATCGCCACCGCGATGCGCTTGTGGTTGTCGTTGGTGTTGTAGCTGAGGACGGCATGGAGCGGCTTGTCCGGACCGAAGCCGGCCTCAGTGAGCAGCTTCTTGGCTTCGGCGACCTTGTCCTTATAAGGCAGGTCCTTCCAGCTGACATAGGCCGGCTCGCCGTAATTGGCGGTGCCCGGCGGAACCCAGGAATAGGCCGGCAGTTCGCCGGTGCCGAGGATCTGCGGCCCGATCACTTCACGGTTGATCGCCATCGACAGCGCCTGGCGGACGCGCTTGTCGCTGAAGGGCGGCTTCTGCGAGTTGACGACATAATAATAGAGGCCGGAGAAGGGGGCGACATGCGCCTGGCCCGGCAGGTTCTTCTTCATCCACTCGTACTGGTCGGTCGGGAAATCGGTGAGGATATCGAATTCGCCGGCGCGGTAACGTTTCAGTGCGGCTTCCTGATCCTCGAGCACAAAGAACTTGGCGCCGTCGATCTTCAGGTCCTTGGTGCCGTACCACTGGTCGTTCTTAACGGTGGTGACATGCGAGCCCGGAACCCATTCGGTCGGCTTATAGGGGCCGTTGGTGACGATGTTGCCGATCTTGACCCAATCCTGACCCTTGGCCTCGACGACGTGTTTGGGCAACGGGTAAGCCGTGTAATGCATCAGCGCATTGATGAAATATGGGGTCGGGTTTTCCAGTGTGATTTCGAGCGTCTTGTCGTCGATCGCCTTGACGCCGAGCTGGTTGAGGTCGGTGATCTCGCCCTTGTTGATCTTTTCGGCGTTCTTGATGGTGAACTGCAGATAGGCATAATCGGCGGCGTTCTTCGGGTCGACGAGGCGCTGGAAGGCGAAGACGAAGTCTCCTGCCGTTACCGGCTGGCCATCGGACCACTTGATCCCGTCGCGAAGCTTGAAGGTGTAGACTTTGCCGTCCGGCGAAATGGTCCAGCTTTCGGCCTGGCCGGGAATCGGATTGTCCTTGGCGTCTTCGGTGACAAGGCCTTCGAAAATGTCGCCGGCAATACGGTTCTCCCAGTCGCCGGAAAGCTTCTGCGGGTCGAGCGACTGCGGATCGCCACCATTGTGAATATTGAGCGTGGCCGCATGCGCCGAAAACGCCAGCAATGTGCCAAGCATTGCGGAGGCGAGAAATTTTTTCGTGAACTGGTTCATCGTGGGTCCACCTTTCTAGGCTTTGCGCCTTTATTAGACATCTGTTCCCGGTATTTGACCTCTTACGTGCAGGTCAGTGCGCACCTTATCGCAAAGGAATCGCGTTGCAACCCCAAATGCGGAGGCGGGAAACGGGTTGTGGACAAGCCTATATACGTCACCTCCTTGTCGGATCACGACGACGTCGCGCGGGGTGTCCCTGCACCTTCACAACGGCCTCACATGTTGTCTTTTGTTTCGTCCGCTTTAGTGTTGCGAGCACAAACGAAGCAGGAGATGTAGCCGATGGCATTGCAGGCAGGCGGGAATGCGGATTGGTGGCGCGGCGCGGTAATCTATCAGGTCTACCCGCGCTCGTTTCAAGACACCAACAGCGATGGCCTCGGCGACCTCAAGGGGATCACCCGCCGGCTGCCGCATATTGCCAGCCTCGGTGTCGATGCGATCTGGCTCTCGCCCTTCTTCAAGTCGCCGATGGCCGACATGGGCTATGACGTCTCCGACTATTGCGATGTCGACCCGATCTTCGGCACGCTCGCCGATTTCGACGAGATGATGGCCGAGGCGCACAGGCTCGGCATCAAGGTGGTCATCGACCAGGTGATCTCGCACACATCGGACCGGCATCCCTGGTTTGTCGAGAGCCGGGCGAGCCGGAGCAATCCGAAGGCGGACTGGTATGTCTGGGCCGATCCGAAGCCGGACGGTACGGCGCCGAACAACTGGCTGTCGATCTTCGGCGGGCCGGGCTGGGAGTGGGACGGCGTGCGCCGGCAATATTACCAGCATAACTTCCTGACCTCGCAGCCGGACCTCAATTTCCATTGCGAAGAAGTGCAGGATGCGGTGCTGGAGACGGTGAAGTACTGGCTCGACCGCGGCGTCGACGGCTTCCGGCTGGATACGGTGAACTATTATTTCTGCGACAAGCAGCTGAGAAGCAATCCGCCGCATGAGCCCGATGAGGATGACGCAGGCCTCGATGCGCCCGACAGCAATCCGTACGGCATGCAGAGCCACCTCTACGACAAGACGCAGCCGGAAAATGTCAATTTCCTCAAGCGCTTCCGGGCGCTGCTCGATCAGTACGAGGATCGCACAACTGTCGGCGAGGTCGGCGATGGGGCGCGTTCGCTAAAGACGGTTGGCGCCTATACGAGCGGCGGCGACAAGCTGCACATGTGCTACACATTCGATCTGCTCGGACCGGAGTTCACCGCCGAGCATATTCGCGGTTGCGTCGAGGACTTCCAGAAGGTGGTGACCGACGGCTGGGTCTGCTGGGCTTTTTCCAACCACGATGTCATGCGTCATGTCAGCCGTTTTGCGCTGACGGCGGATGAGCGCCCTGTTATCGCCAAGCTGGCGATCTCGGTGCTTGCGGCGCTGCGCGGGTCGATCTGCCTCTACCAGGGTGAGGAGCTCGGCCTGCCGGAGGCGGAGCTTGCTTTCGAGGATCTGCGCGACCCCTACGGCATCCGCTTCTGGCCGGCGTTCAAGGGCCGCGACGGATGCCGCACGCCGATGCCCTGGGAGGCTGGCAAGGCGCATGCCGGCTTCACATCGGCGGAAAAGAGCTGGCTGCCGGTGCCTTATGAGCAGGCTGCGCTTTCCGTGGATACGCAAGAGGACAGCGACTACTCGGTGCTGCACCAGTACCGCAGGACGCTCGCCTTCCGGAAGAGCCACCCGGCGCTGATCGACGGTGAAATGACCTTTGTCGGCACCAACCAGGACCTGCTCGCCTTCACCCGCGAAAAGGGCGGGGAAAAACTGCTGTTCGTTTTCAACCTGACGCGCAAGCCGGCGGATTTCCGCCTGCCTGACGGTATCGTGCTCGGGGAGCCGTTGGCCATGCCGGGCTACGAGGCTGTGAACGATGCGGGAACGGTGAAACTTGCGGCGCTGGATGGGTTTTGCGCGCGGGTTGAGGGATTACTTTAGAAGCTTGTCGTAATCGGCGTGCGAGCCGATCCAAAACCAGATGACGTCGTCGCCATCCCTGACGGCTAAAGCTCTCCAGGATGTGCCAACGCGTGCCGACCAGAAGCGCCCGACGCGCTTGAAATGTAGGGATGGATGTCTGGGATCTTGTTTGAGCAGATCGAAATTTTCGTCGGCCAGCTTCCGTATCTGAACAGGCAAGCCGTCATAGGCCTCCCAGAAGGAGGGAGTTGCATGGTGTTTCAAAGCGGCCTTGTCTTTCCGGCACGAAAATCGGCCAAGGCCTCCTCCGCGAAATGATCGAGCTTGCCGCTTGCGGCGTCTGTTTCCATCTGCCGATCCCAGCGTTCGGCCTGAAGGGCTTCAAACCAAGCGGAAAAGGCTTCGAACTCATGCTTGTCGAGTTCGGTCACGGATTTTTCAATCTGTTCCAGCTTGGTCATGATTTGCTCCAGCGATATCGCAAAATAGGCGCTGCCGCGGAATTTGCCAACAATACTCTCACCCGATCAGCGCGAACTTGTCCACGTCGACCATGCCGCGGTCGGATATTTTCAGGTGCGGGATGACCGGCAGCGGCAGAAAGGCGAGCTGGAGGAAGGGTTCTTCCAGGGTTGCGCCGAGTGCGAAGGCGGCCTTGCGCAGATGGTGCAGCGTATCGCGGACCTTTTCGTAGGGCTCAAGGCTCATCAAGCCGGCGATGGGCAGGGCGATTTCGCCGGTGACCTTGCCATCCTCCACGACGACAAAGCCGCCCTGGATCTCGCCGAGGCGGTTTGCGGCGCGCGCCATGTCGTCCTCGCTGACGCCGACGACGCAGATATTGTGGCTGTCATGGCCGACGGTGGAGGCGATTGCGCCCTTTTTCAGGCCGAAGCCCTGGACGAAGCCATTGGCGTGGTTGCCGTTCTTGCCGTGGCGTTCGATGACGGCGACCTTGATGATGTCGTTGGCAAGATCGACGGCCGTCTCGTTGCCTCTGACCGGCAGCCGGTAGCGGCGATGCTCGGTGATGATCTTGCCCGGCATGACGCCGATAACCGATGTCTCGCCCTCCCTGGCCGGCACGCCGAAATGTGCGGCGTTGATCGGTCGGGCCTTGACGCTGTCGAGACCGATCGGAGCGACCGGCTTGCGTGTGGAAAAGAGCGCATCGGTGATGCGGCGGCCGGCGGAGAAGACTATTTCGGCGCGGCAACCTTCCAGGCTGTCGAGAACCACGAGATCAGCACGCCAGCCCGGCGCGACGAGACCGCGATCGCTGAGGCCGAAGGCGCGGGCGGCCGAGATTGAGGCGGCGCGGTAGATCGCCAAGGGCTCGACGCCGCTGGCGATCGCGGTGCGGATCATGTGATCGAGATGGCCCTGTTCGGCGATGTCGAGCGGATTGCGGTCGTCGGTGCAGAGCGCGAGATATGGTGAAAGCCGCTCGGTGATGATGGGGATCAGCGCGGCGAGATCCTTCGACACGGAGCCCTCGCGCACGAGGATATGCATGCCCTTGCGGATCTTTTCCAGCGCTTCAGTGGCGGTCGTGCATTCGTGCTCGGTGCGAATGCCGGCTGCGAGATAGCCGTTGAGGTCGTTGCCTGATAAAAGCGGTGCGTGGCCGTCGATATGGCCGCCCTGAAAGGCGCCGAGCTTGGCCATGCACACGGGATCCTTGTGGATCACGCCGGGGAAATTCATGAACTCGGCGAGGCCGATGACCTTCGGATGGTCGCGGAAGGGCAGGAGGCGTTCGATGGGCAGGTCGGCGCCTGCGGTTTCGAGATGGGTCGCCGGCACGCAGGAAGCGAGCTGGACGCGGATGTCCATGATCGTCTCCAGCGCGGAGTCGAGAAAGAATTCGATGCCGGCGGTTCCAAGCACATTGGCAATCTCGTGCGGATCGCAGATCGCCGTGGTGACGCCGTAGGGCAGGACGCAGCGGTCGAATTCATGCGGCGTCACGAGCGAAGATTCGATGTGCAGATGCGTGTCGATGAAGCCGGGAACGACCGTTCGGCCGGATATGTCGATCTCGGCTTCACCCACATAAGTGCCTGATGTGCCGACAATGCGGTCGCCGCCGATGGCGATGTCGGAGCGGACGACTTCGCCGGTGACGAGATCGAAGAAGCTGCCGCCCTTCAGCACGATGTCGGCGGGCACGCGGCCCACACCCTGGTCGATAAGACGTTCGAGTCTGCTGGTCATGGCACCGCTCACATTGCAACCGATTCCGAAACTTATAACCGATCTGCCGCGACATGCGATGCCTACAAACGAAACCGGGCGCCGAATCGCGCCCGATCGCAGTCTTTCGTGTCGTGGCTTATTCGGCCGCGACGATCTTGCCGCCTTCCCACTTGTAGAGCGAGAAGCTCTGCGAGGTCAGGTCGCCGGCTTCGCCGTAGGTGACCTTGCCGATGGCGGTCGGGATCTCCTTGCCGTCTTTCAGCGCGGCCGCGACGGCTTCGGCATCCTCGGCGCTGCCGGCCTTCTCGATGCCGGCCTTCAGAACTTCGACGGCGGCATAGGCGTTCAGCGTGAAGGCCTCGGCCGGGATGTTCTTGGCGGCGAGCGCGTCGGCGGCAGACTTGGAGTCGGGGTTTTTGGTGGCGTCGGAGGCGTTGGTGAACAGCGTGCCTCCCGCTGCATCCGTGCCGATGGCCCAAAATTCGGTGTTGGAGAGGCCGTCGCCGCCGATGATCGTCGCATTGGCGGAGAGGTCATGCAGCTGGCGGGCCAGCAAGCCGCCTTCCGGGTGATAGCCGCCGAAATAGACGATATCGACCTTCTCGGACTTGATGCGGGTGGTGAGCGCGCTGAAATCCTTGTCGCCGGGCGTGATCGCGTCATTGACGACTTCGGTAACGCCGCCGGCGTTCAGCGTCGCCTTGAAGGCATCGGCGAGGCCTTTGCCATAGGCGCCCTTGTCGTTGACGATGGCGATGCGCTTGTCCTTGAAGTTCTGCAGCACGTATTTGGCGGCGACTTCCGCCTGCTGGTCGTCGCGACCGCAAGTGCGCAGCACATTGGCGAGGCCCCGCTTGGTCAGGTCGGGGGCGGTCGCCGTCGGAGTGACCATCAGCACGCCGTTTTCAGCCAGCACGTCCGAAACCGG
The DNA here is from genome assembly GCF_019793465.1 of Rhizobium croatiense. Classification (GTDB taxonomy): domain Bacteria; phylum Pseudomonadota; class Alphaproteobacteria; order Rhizobiales; family Rhizobiaceae; genus Rhizobium; species Rhizobium croatiense. Next base: position 17,310 of record NZ_JAILYJ010000030.1, read on the forward strand.
GATCGCGACACCCGACGTCACCGGGCCGACGACGAAGCGGATGCCGTCGCCGACGATCTTGTTGGCGGCGGAAACGCCCTGCTTCGGTTCGCCGGCATCGTCGGCCAGTTCGAGGACGACCTTTTCGCCGAGAATTCCGCCCTTCTTGTTGATCTCGTCGACAGCGGTCTGAGCACCGTTCTTCACCTGATCGCCATAGGCGGCGACCGGACCGGTCAGCGGCGCGATCAGGCCGATGGTGATATCGGCATAGGCAAGCGGTGCAAAGGCGAGTGACGCGACGAGGGTCGCCGTCAAGGTCTTTAGGGTCATTGTCTGTCTCCTTGGATGGGGTCTTCGACCCGCGATGAGGTGCCGCGCCGGCCTTCCCGATCATTCAACAGCCCTTCGGGGCCGTGCCAAGGACGATCGGTAACGGCGCGATCAGCGAGCCCGCCGGCCATGTTTGACTCGATGAAGCTCATGCGAGATTTCTAGGAATTTTGATGAGATTGCGCAAGTTCATAACAAAATAGACGAGAAATACGGTCGATCCGACCGAAAATGCGCTTGAGCGGATCATTTTCTATGTTTTCGAGGATTTTTCAGAAGCGAGGTCGCCAAAGTCCACGGGTGCTCCCTCGGACAAAACCACCTCCACAGGGTTGTCTTTAGCTTTCCTATTAACCGTTAGTTTGGCCAATGACAGTAGGATCCCACCATACCCAAATACGGCAGCATTGAAAAAGAGACGACATAAAGAATTACATAAACATATCGGGAAACAGAGATCTGAATGCTCAAGCGTATCGATGCCGGTCAGGTGCGGATCGGAATGTTTGTGGAGGCGGTCGAGGGCCTATGGCAGGATCCGCTTTTGTCCAAGCGCAGATTTGCCCTGCGGCGCGAGGTCGATGCCGCAAAAATTCGTAAATGCGGCACTGTCAGCGTCGTCATCAACACCAGCAAGGGGCTCGACACCAACGGGCTGCCGGGCCGTGACATCGAGATCGACTTCCAGGCGGCGCGCGAGACCATCCAGAAATCTGTGCAGCTGCTGGAAGAGGCTTTCGGGCGGCTGCGCAATGGCGACGGAATCAGCGTCGATCACCTGACGCCGGTCATTTCTTCCGTCTCCAAGTCGATGGATGAGAACCCTTCGGTTTTCCTCAGCGTCACACGCCTGAAATCAAAAGACGAGGTGACCTTCCTGCATTCCATTTCGGTGAGCGCGCTGATGATCCTTTTCAGCCGCCATCTCGCACTCGATGAGCATACGATCCAGATGCTCGGCACCGCGGGTTTGCTGCACGACGTCGGCAAGCTTGAAATTCCGCTTGAGGTTCTCAACAAGGCAGGGCCCCTGGAAAGGGATGAGATCAGCTTGCTCCGGGGCCATCCGGAGAAGGGGCATGCGATCCTGTCGCGGCAGGAGGGCATGTCGGAGATCGTCCTCGACGTTTGCCTCAATCATCACGAGCGCATCGACGGCAAAGGCTATCCGCGCAGCTTGTCCGGTAGCGAGGTCAGCCTTCACTCGCGGATTGCGACGATCTGCGATGTCTACGACGCCATCACTTCGGTGCGGCCGTATAAGGCGCCATGGAGCGCCAGCGAGGCACTGAAATGGATGCTCGGCGCTGAAGGGCATTTCGATCGCCATCTCCTGAAAAAATTCGCCCTCTGCCTTTCCGTCGCTTCTGTGAGCTGAGTTTCTTGTATCTTCAGACGAAAAGACCCGCGAGAGCATTGTCCATCGCGGGTCCTGAGCGGATCTTCGGTCACCTCTTCAGATGTTGTTCTGAAGGATGCTCCTGAGCTTGCCGAAAAGTTCGTCGATATGGTGCTTTTCGATGATCAGCGGCGGGGAGAGCGCGATGATGTCGCCGGTGGTGCGGATCAGAAGTCCGCTCTCATAGGCCTTCAGGAAAGCCGTGAAGGCGCGCTTGGTGGGTTCGCCGGCGATCGGGTCGAGTTCAATTGCGCCGATCAGGCCGGTGTTTCTGATATCGATGACGTTGGGGCAGTCCTTGAGCGAGTGCAGCGCGTCGGCCCAATAGTCGGAAAGTTCGGCAGCGCGGGTGAGCAGGCCCTCTTCCTTGTAGGTGTCGAGCGTGGCGAGGGCTGCGGCAGACGCGATCGGGTTGCCGGAATAGGTGTAGCCGTGGAAGAACTCGATCATGTGCTCGGGGCCGTTCATGAAGGCGTCATGAATCTCGGAGGTGACGAACACGGCCCCCATCGGGATGACGCCGTTGGTCAGTCCCTTGGCGGTGGTGATCATGTCGGGCTTGACGTCGTAATATTGCGCGGCGAAGGGGGCCCCGAGGCGGCCAAAACCGGTGATGACTTCGTCGAAGATCAGCAGGATGCCGTGCCTGGTGCAGATTTCACGCAGCTTCTGCAGGTACCCCTTCGGCGGGATGAGGACGCCGGTCGAACCGGCGACCGGCTCGACGATGACAGCAGCTATGGTGGAGGCATCATGCAGCGTGACGATGCGCTCGAGCTCGCTGGCGATGTCGCCGCCATGCTCAGGCTCGCCGCGGCTGAAGTTATTCTTGCCGGGCTGGTGGGTGTGCGGCATGTGATCGACACCGGTGAGCAGCGTGCCGAACATCTTGCGGTTGGCGACGATGCCGCCGACGGAAATGCCGCCGAAATTGACGCCGTGATAGCCGCGCTCGCGGCCGATCAGCCGGAAGCGTGAACCGTTGCCCTTCACGCGATGATAGGCCAGCGCCACCTTGAGCGCGGTCTCGACGGATTCGGAGCCGGAATTGGTATAAAGGACGTGGTTCATGCCTTCCGGGGCGATGTCGACCAGACGGTTCGCCAGTTCGAAGGCCTTGGGGTGGCCGAGCTGGAAGGCCGGGGCGTAATCGAGTTCGCCCGCCTGCTCGCGGATCGCCTCGGTGATCTTCGGACGGCAGTGGCCGGCGTTGACGCACCAGAGGCCGGCCGTGCCGTCCAATACCTGACGACCGTCATGGGTGGTATAATACATGTCCTTGGCGCCGACGAACAACCGCGGCTCCTTCTTGAACTGGCGATTTGCCGTAAACGGCATCCAGAAGGCGCGAAGATCATTCGGTGCATTGAGGCGGTTGGACATGCTGTTCTCCTGGCCGTCGACGGCCCGTTCCCGAGGGCTTCTCGCCCGAATTTTTACTGCCCGGTCAAATTATCAGGGCCTCTCAACGCGTCAACGAGAAAAGTCCCGACATGCTTCCGCTCAGAAGAACTCACCAAAAGACACGACCGGCAAATCGCCAGATTTGCCGGTCGTGTCGTTAAGGTTCACGTGCTGAAATATCGTTGCCGAGGCTTCCGGGAGGATTCCCGAGCGGCACCGGCACGGCTGACGGTCATGTCAGCGCTATCATCAGGCTGCAGATCTGCTTCTGCTCGGAACGAGGTAGATATCTTCGAGCGTTGCCAGGATCTTCATGACCGGCTCGGATGTGCTTGAGTAATAGATGGTTTGGGCGTCGCGGCGGGTCTTGACCAGCTTCTGCGCGCGCAATTTCGACAGGTGCTGTGAAAGAGCCGACTGGCTGAGGCCGACTTGCGTGGCAAGGACGCCGACGGCGACTTCGCCCTTCACCAGGCTGCACAGGATCAGCAATCTTTTGGGGTTGGCCATGGCTGACAATAGTGCTGCCGCCACATTCGTGTGGTCAGCCAAATTAGGGGTTTCCATATTGTTATCTTCCTAATGCGAAACGTACATCATCTGTATGGGACAGTCTGCGGAGCGGGCGGCCAAAACTACCAACTAGGTTCGAAGATTGTATATACCTAAATTTAAGGTATCGAGTATGCTACTTTAGATATGTTTGAACAAATGTGATCGGAATCGGCAGCGAGAGTTTCGAATTCGTAACGCATCAAAAAGTCCCCGGAAATGATCTCAAAACCCGCCGGATCGACGCCGCAGATGCGCCAAGAGGGTGATTCCGGGGCATTTAAGCGCACCGCAAGGGTTGCCGCCACATCGGGATGGCGCTCTACTAAATCTCGCACTGTTTCGGCCGCTTTGGCGGCGATCGCCTCGGTTGCCGGCGATTGGATGACGAGGTCACTTCCGTCGAGATGGTAGGCGCGGCCGAAGCCGCCGTTGAGGCTCGCCCGCTCCGGTTTGAGACGGAAGAAGAGGAAGTCGGGAAAATCGATATAAAGTTTTGCCTTAGGATGGCGATCGAGAAAACGCGTGCGGATGCGCTCGTGGATGCGATGACCATGCTCGACCGGCTCCGCCACGCATTGGGTCGTCAGCCGGCCATAGGCGAGGGGATCGCCCTTGCCCGGCTCGCCGGTGAGCAGCGAGGCGCGTGGGTCCCTTGCCAGCGCCTTGGTGTGAGCCGAAAGCCTCGAAACGAGGATGACGGGGACGCCGTCAATATCGGTGGCGAGGAGGACGCGGCTGGCGAAGGGAAAACCGGTCTCGGGATCGAGAACAGCGATCGCCGCGTGTCGTGCGGAGCGCAACAGCACGCGGCCGAGCTTGCGGGCTTCATCGTCGGTTTCGCGTAAGGGCGAGGGTTGATCTTTCATAACCGCTTTGTGGCAAAGCAGATTGAAAACATCAAGCGTCCTCCTTGCGGCGATGGCGTGTAAGGCCGGCGACAATATCCTGGGCCGTGATGGTGCCGATGACCGTGCCGTTTTCCACGATGCCGATGCTGCCCGGCTGACGGGCGAGCACGTCGAGGATATCGACGAGCGGGGTGGCGGCGCGGGCCGTGGCGCTGACGCTCAAGCCGGCGGCCGTCTGGCCGAGGCCGGGCTGCATGACATCGGCGGCGGTCAGCATGTTAATCGGATTGAGGTTCTGCACGAAATCGGCGACATACTGATCGGCGGGGTTCTTGACGATATCATGCGGTGTTCCACACTGAATGATACGGCCGCCCTCCATGATGGCGATGCGGTTGCCGATGCGGAAGGCCTCGTCGAGATCGTGGCTGACGAACAGGATGGTCTTTTTCAGCCGCCGCTGGAACTCCAGGAGTTCATCCTGCAGGCGGGTGCGGATCAGCGGGTCGAGCGCCGAGAACGGCTCGTCCATCAGCAGGATCGGCGCGCCGGTGGCAAAGGCGCGGGCAAGGCCGACACGCTGCTGCATGCCGCCGGAGAGTTCGTTGACCTTGCGGTCGGCCCATTTCGTCAGGTTGACGAGTTCGAGCTGCTCGCCGACGCGCTGCTTGCGTTCGGCCTCCGGCATGCCGGCAAGTTCGAGACCGAAGCCGACATTTTCCGCGACTGTGCGCCAGGGCAGAAGCGCGAATTGCTGGAACACCATGGAGACGGTGTGGGTGCGCAGGCCGCGCAGCGCCTTGGCATTGCATCGGTAAGGGTTGACGGGGCCGGTGGAGGTCGAGACCGAAACATCGCCGCGCACCACGGGAGCAAGCCCGTTGACGGCGCGCAGCAGCGTCGACTTGCCGGAGCCGGAAAGGCCCATCAGCACAAGGATCTCGCCTTCCTCGATGGTTAGCGAGGCATCGGCGACGCCGAGCACAAGGCCGGTTGCGGCGCCGATCTCATCGCGTGTTTTGCCCTGGTCGACCATCGCAAGCGCGGTCTCCGGGCGGTCGCCGAAGATGATGCTGACATTCTTAAAGTCTATCGCTGTCATGCGCCGTCTCCTTCGTCGCCTGCGCGGAATATGCGGTCGAGAATGATCGCCAGGATGACGATGCAGAAACCGGCGTCGAAGCCTTTCGCGATGTTGACCGTGTTCAGCGCGCGCACCACAGGCACGCCAAGTCCGGGAGCGCCGACAAGCGCGGCAATAACCACCATCGACAGCGACAGCATGATGGTCTGGGTGAGGCCCGCCATGATCTGCGGCGCGGCGAAGGGAAGCTCGACCTTGCGCAGCACCTGCATTGGCCGCGCACCGAAGGCGACAGCGGCTTCAACGAGGGACGGCGGCGTCGAGATGATGCCGAGGCGCGTCAGCCGGATGGGGGCGGGAATTGCAAAAATGACGGTTGCGATCAGGCCCGGCACCATGCCGAGGCCGAACAGGATCAGCGCAGGGATCAGATAGACGAATGTCGGGATCGTCTGCATGAGATCGAGCACCGGGCGCATGGCGGCATAGACCCAGGGGCGGCGGGCGGCGGCAATGCCCAGCGGAATGCCGATCACCATACAGACGAAGGTGGCGGCGAGCACGAGGGCGAGCGTCTCCGTCGTCTCCTTCCAATAGTCCTGGTTTACGATGAGCAGCAGCCCAAGACAGGTGAAGACGGCGATCGCGATCGACCGGCGCAGCCAGAAGGCAATGCCGGTGATGGCAGCGATGACGATCAGTGGGTGAGGCTTCTGCAACACGAAGAGCAGGCCGTCTATGGCGCTCGACAGCAGGAATGCCAGCTGGTTGAAGAACCACTCTCCGTTCGAGGTCAGCCAGTCCACGAAGGATTTGGCCCCGGGGCCGATGGGAATCTTAAAGTCGGTGATCCAATTCAAGGTGCGCGCCTATCCAGAAAAAATCAACAATCGGACAAAAAATGAAACAGGGCGGCAAGCCGCCCCATTCATATCAAAGGCCGAGGCCGGTCTTGGCGGCTGCGAGCGCGTCGCCTTGGCCGTCGCGGGTCTTGACGCCGGCGAGCCAGGGCTCGAGGGCCGAGGGGTTGGCCTTCAGCCATGCGGAAGCAGCTGCTTCAGGCTCTTCGCCGTCGTTGAGGATCTTGCTCATGATCTGGTTCTCCATGTCGAGGGAGAACTTCAGGTTCTTCAGCATGGTGCCGACATTGGGGCATTCTTCGAGATAGCCGGCGCGAACGTTGGTGAAGACCTTGGCGCCGCCGAAGTCGGGACCGAAGACCGCATCACCGCCGCTCAGATAGGTGAGCTTGAAGTTGGTGTTCATCGGATGGGGTTCCCAGCCGAGAAAGACCACCGGCTTGCCTGCCTTGTCGGCGCGGGCGACCTGGGCGAGCATACCCTGTTCGGAGGACTCGACGACCTCCATACCCTTCATGCCGAAAGTGTCCTTTTCGATCATGTCCATGATCAGGCGGTTGCCGTCATTGCCGGGCTCGATACCGTAGATCTTGCCGTCGAGATCGTCCTTGTGGGCCGCGATATCCTTGAAATCCTTGATGCCGAGTTCCGCGCCCTTGGCGTTGGTGGCGAGCGTGTACTTGGCGCCGACGAGGTTCGGGCCGAAGGATTCGACCGACTTGTCGTCGAGATAAGGACGGACGTCCTTTTCCTGGGTTTCCATCCAGTTGCCGAGGAAGACGTCGATGTCCTTGTTCTTCAGCGAGGTATAGGTGACCGGCACCGAGAGAACCTTGACGTCGGTCTGGTAGCCGATGCTCTTCAGAACGACGGATGCGGTGGCAGTGGTGGCGGTGATGTCGGTCCAGCCGACGTCCGAGAAGCGCACGGTGGAGCAGCTTTCAGGGTCTGCGGCGAAGGCAGCGGTCGCAACGGAGAGGGCGGCGACGGCGGTTGCGGTGACAAGTTTGAATGTGCTTGTTGTTTTCATTTTAGACTCCCAGTCTTTAGGTCCCCAAGCCAATCACCAATAGCCCAGTTTGACAAGCGACCTCAGTGTGATTGCGTCGTATCGACGGGTGCGATTGCGACGTCGGCGATTTTTTCGCAGTGTCTCGTTTTGGCGGCTTTCGCCGGTCTTTAGGTGCTGATTCCTGTGATTATCGCGGGCGCGGGGCTTTTCTTTGCGGTTGTGAGCTTTCAATAAGCCGAGCAAGGAGACATCGGATGGCAAAACTCTATTTCAACTATTCGACGATGAACGCCGGCAAGTCGACGCTGCTGCTGCAGGCCTCCTACAATTATCAGGAGCGCGGCATGCGTACGGTGCAGCTGATCGCCGCCTTCGACGAGCGCGCCGGCCGGGGCGTCATCGGCTCGAGGATCGGGCTGGAAGCGAGTGCCATCCCCTTCGAGCCGCACGAAGATCTGTTCCAGCTCATCGCCGGGCTGCGCGGCGAGGGGGCACCGATTTCCTGCGTCTTCGTCGACGAGGCGCATTTCATGACGGCCGTCCATGTCTGGCAGCTTGCCCGTGTCGTCGATCGGCTCGGCATCCCTGTTATGGTCTATGGGCTCCGGACCGACTTCCAGGGCAAACTGTTTCCGGCCTCGCAGGAGTTGTTGGCGATCGCCGACGAGATGCGCGAAGTGCGCACGATCTGCCATTGCGGCCGTAAGGCGACGATGGTGGTGCGCCTCGACGCCGAAGGCGAGGTGCTGCACGAGGGCGCGCAGATCGATGTCGGCGGCAACGAAAAATATGTCTCGCTCTGCCGCAGGCACTGGGACGACGAAATGAACGGGGCCTGGATCGCAGAGCCGGTCTGAAGGAGGAGCCCTGTTTTCTTTGGCGCCATAAGCGACTAGCCTGCGGGCAGGAGATTCCCTGGAGAAGTCAGGTGCGCAAAGCCCCGCCATTCGACAGCCGTTATGAAGCCGCAGGCGGCTTCGCCGAAAAGATAGCGGCCGATGGAGCCTATTGCGCAGCCTGCATCCGTGCCTTCAACAGCGACGAAAAGCATTCGGCCGATGAGGTCTTCCTCGAACAGAATGTGCGCTTTCAAGACCATATCGCAGATGGCGCTGCGCTCGACGCTCTGCTGGCCGAGCTCGTCTTCTCCCTCGACCGACTGACGGCGGAAGTGTCGGCAGACCTCGACAGTTTCCGGGGATTGACGATGCGCGAGAAAATGGCCGGCTGGACGTCGCGCCAGCGGATGTGGCGGATGTATACCGAGCGTGTGCGCGAGGCGCCCGTTATCGAGCGGCTGCTCGACCTCTTGGTGAAATCGGACGCGCTTGCGGGGCTGATCACCACACAGCGCGCTGCGCTCATCGAACGCCACAAGGCGGCGGAACACAATCTCGTCAGCATTGTCGAGCACCGCCGCCGGCTGGTCGATTCCATCGATATCGCCCGTCTCAGGATGAAGGAACTCAACGCCAAGGCGCTGACGACGCAGGGTCGCATCGGCGTCTACGGCAACAGGGCGCACTGGGAACAGATGGAGGCGGAGCGGCGGGCGCTGAAGGCGGAGGCCGAGCGCATCTCCGCCGAGGAGCACGAGATGCGCGACGACAGCCAGCGGCGCGAGCGCTTCATCAGCCTGTTTCAGGCCTTCGTCGATGCGATGAACGGCCAGATCGCCGCCTGCAACGTGCTTTTGTACAAGCTGATGATCGATGTCGAGGAGCGGCTGATCATCTATCAGGCGCAGGTCGATACCGACCGGCCAGGCATGAAGGTCAGGATCAAGCCGGAGTTCTTTCCCAATATCGCCGCGCCGATCAGCTTGTTCGAGAAGGGCATGCTGGTCGCCCAGGATCTGGAGCGGCGCAAGGGCCGCGCCGATCTCGAAGTCGCAAGACGGCTTCCTGCCTATGCCGAACCATCGCCCGAAGCACCGGGAGCGCCGCTCATCGATACGGCCCGCAGGCCTTTCCGCTTCAGCCTGCCTTTTCTGCGTTCCTGAGCCCGAGGCGCGGCCGCGCTGCTTTCATTCGTAAAAATCGAGGGGCTCGTGTTGTGCTCGGCCCATCGAGCGCATATGTGGATGCAACGGGGGCGCGATGTCCACTGCATAATTCCTTAAGCCGGAATCGATTTAAGGAATTATGCAGCACCTCAAAGTGCTGCAGCGTCCTTAGCGCGTCTGAAAAGACGCGCGGCGCTGTAGTGTTCGCCTCGCCTGACAGGAGACGACGATGCTTGACCGGATAGCCGGTTTCTTCAGGCTGATCGGCCAGACGATCGGCCGCTGGGCCCGCCTGTTTTTCGCCTGGGCCTTCTGGCCCTTTCTCGCCGCGCATGGGTGGTATCAGCGCCGGAGCTGGATGGTCCGCTTGCCGGTGATCGCACTCGTAGCGCTCTTCGTCGTGCTCTACGGCTATTTCTTTTGGCAGACGCAGGTCTGGACGAATTTCAACACCGCCTTCGTCGACCAATACCGGCTTTCCGAACGCAAGGTTCCTGCCGGGCAGGAACTGCCTGTCGCCGAGGCGAGCGGCGCTGCCGCCGCCAAGACCTGCCAGCGCTCGGCCATCGTCGACGTCACGGCCGACCTGACCGATTTCAACGTCGACCAGAACGCGTGGATATCCTCCATGCTGCTCTACAAGATGGGCTTTTTCGGGATCGACTGGGATCACACGCCCTTCCTCGATAACAAGGCATCGTTCCAGCGCGGCATCAACCAGGCGGTTCGTCGGACTTCGGCTGAGCTCGTCGATTCGCTCGGGCGCGTGCGCGGCACATCGGGCGTCAACAACGACCTGCAGCGCGCACGCGGCCAGCTGCAGTTCGACGAGTACAGCTGGTATTTCGGGCTTCATCCCTTCGGACCGAAGACGCCGACGCCTTCCTTCTACCGCACGGCGATCAGCGACCTGCGTAAGTTCAACACCGATCTTGCTGCCTGCAACGCGATTTTCGACGGTCGCGCCGACAACCTCATGCAGTTCATCGACCGCATCGCCAACGATCTCGGCAGCACCTCCGACATCCTGGCCGAGCGGTCGGAACACCACAATCGCGGCTGGTTCGACACGCGTGCCGACGACCGGTTCTGGTTCGCCTATGGCCAGCTCTATGCCTATTACGCCATCCTGACCGCAGCGCAGGCGGACTTCTCGCAGGTCGTGCAGGAACGCAATCTCGGCGCCATCTGGGCCGGCACGACGCGGCAGTTCCAGGCGGCACTGCGCATTCAGCCTGCGATCATCTCGAACGGCCGCGAGGACGGCTGGATCATGCCGAGCCATCTCGCCACCATGGGCTTCTACATTTTGAGGGTGCGCTCGAACCTTGTGGAAATCCGTTCGGTGCTCGATCGTTAGGCGCTGCGCGCCGTATGATCCTCGAAGCCGACGACTCGCAGCTTTTCGACGAATTCGTAGGTGACGCCGACGATGCCGCCTCCTCGCTTGCGAAGAAATGTCCGGTTTCGATGTCGATACGCCAGAAGCCGAAAGGCGATAGGCAGCGAGCATCTGGACGATTTAGGCATTGGTGATGCCGATATGGGCGCGGGACTGTACTATCTTGTCGACGACGGACTGTTCGAAGCGAAGAGACACGATTCCCCCAATTTGCGGGACGACGGTCTGACACTCGTCTGATTGCTCAGTTGATCAGCTTCAATCGAATTGCTTTTGCTACTAATTGGGTGCGGTTGACGCAATCGAGTTTTTTGATCGCGTTCGTCATGTAGGCATTCACTGTATGGTCCGACAGCGCCAGGATCTGGCCGATTTCGATCGAGGTCTTGCCCTGTGCCGTCCAGCGCACGACTTCGAGTTCGCGCGCCGACAGCGCATTGTGGACGCTTTCCTCGTTACGTCTGACGGTATTATATGCGTCGAGGGCGTGGAGGATGATGATCGCCAGCTCGTTGACCTCGCTCTGGCCGAGCGCGGCGCGTTCGCCGCAAAACCAGAAGACCAGGCGGCGGCCGTCGACTGCAATGGTCGGCATGGCGACCCCCGCCGGTATCGCATGGTGCAGCATCAGGGCGCGCAGTTCGGCGGGAAAGGCCTGACCATTGACGGCATCGTTGAGATGCCACGCTAGCGGTACGGCCGACTCCCTCAACCGCAGGCCGAAAGGACAACCACGCATCATGTTTGCGCGGTCGAAATCGCGGACATAGGCGGCGGGAAGCGAGCTTTCGATCAACAGCGGCTTCAGCAGGATGTCTTCCGGGGAAGGGGCGTGCATCAGCGTCGCATGAGACAATCCGAAGGCCGCGGATACTCTGCCGAGAGCCTGCGCAAACAGGCCGCGCGTTCCTGCGACTGCAAGCTCCGCCGAAAGCAACGACTGTCTTTCAGAGGTGGTCATGTAAGACATTTGTACGCCTCCGGCAGCCCCGATGTTAACGCTATCAAATACAGAAACAGCGGCGGATGCTAGTGCCAATTGCCTTATCTCGAGCCGATTATTCCGAATCGTGAAGAAATAGTCACAGTCGCGCGCGTCTCGGTTGAGTTGCCGCTGGTGCAAATAGCGTTGTGGTATCTTTGACTTCTCATGCGGCGGGGCAGCGGTGGATTTCGCCCAAGCCGGGCAGGAAGAGAATCATGCCGGAAGAGGCGGGGCGGCGCGAGGTGCCGAAATCCGGCTTGCTGCCGCCCGATGCAATTGCTAAGCGTATTCGCATGTATAACTGAGGCGATTTAATCGTGCGCTGTGCAAGCAAATTGCATCTGAAGTATCTGCTTTTTCCGGTATTACTTGTTTTTCTTCTTTTGAGCTTGCCGTTCGGTGCCGCGACCTCGCAGGCTGCCGGGCAGAGGCAGCCGGCGGGCCAGCCGCCGATGCGCTTCATCCTCGTTCACCATCCCCTCTGCGTGGAAAACTGTCCGGGATGGATATCGGCAGAGGGACGCATAACCTCCGATACGCCAGCCCAATTTCGAAAAATTCTGAAGAAAATCGGCGGCCGGAAATTGCCGATCGTCTTCCGGTCCGAGGGCGGTGATGTCGAGGCCGCCTATGCGATCGGCCGGATGATCCGCAAAGCCGGTCTGGAAACGGCGGTAGGCGGCACGCGGCTGAAGGATTGCCCGGCGGACGATCTGCGTTGCAATGCCGCTATCGCAAAGGATGGGACCGCACTTGGCAACACCTATTCGACCGGTGCTTATTGTTTTTCCGCCTGTCCGCTGGCATTCGCCGGCGGTACGGAGCGTGTCGCCTCGCAATGGACGTTGATCGGCGTCCACCAGATCACGACAATCTATAATAAGGTGCGAGTCTCTTACCGCATCGAATACAAGATCGTGAACGGCAAGAAGAAGGAAATCTCCCGCAAGGAAGTTGGACGCAAGTCAGCAGGGCAGAGCAGTTCCACCAAGCTCGGCAAGAAGGCCACCGCGGCCCTGACGGGTTACTTGAAGGAAATGGGCGTCAGCGCCGATTTGATCGGCCTGATGATGAGCGCCACGCCTGACGGCATCAACATCGTACCGACCGCAGATTCCCTACGCTTGGGCCTCATGACCGATATGCTGGCCTACAACGAATGGCCCGGCATGCCTGCCTGCGGGCGGGATGCGGCGGCCGAGGCCGTCTGCCATGGCCATCCCCCGGTCGAAACGCCGGTAGCCAAGATGCCTGTGCAGGATGCGGCCGCAACCACGGGCGAGAGCCTGCCGAAAACCAGGCCGATGGACTTTCTCCTGATGTACAATGGCAATTGTCAGGAAGAGTGCATGCAGTGGATTTCTGCGGATGGAGACATCACGCCGGATACGCCGGCTCGGCTGGAAGCGATCCTGAAGACGCTCGGCGGAAGAAAGCTGCCGGTGGTCCTTCAGTCTAACGGCGGTGACATGGACGCGGCTTTCGCAATGGGGCGGATGATCCGTACTGCAGGTCTGGAGACCTCCATTGGCAGAACGCAGTTGCCGAATTGTCCAGAGCTGGATCCGCGTTGCAACGCCAGTATCGCCAAAAGCGGACCGACCAAGGGCGAGGTCTTTGCCGCCCGTGCCTATTGCCTTTCGACCTGTACTCTTGTCCTGATGAGCGGAACGCCGCGGATTGTCGGCTATTCGTCTATGGGCCTCGTTAGACCCACGACGGCTGAATATACGAAATTCCTCGCCTATTTCGACGAGATGGGCATCAATGCCGAGACATACGAGACGGTAATGCCTGCCATATCAACTGAGCGAGGAAGGATCATACTTCCTTCTCAGGCCCTCGAGCTTGGCATCATCGATGGTATCATTCCCTATAGCGAAGAGCCTGGATTGCATGTCTGCGGGCCGGAGGCGAAGGAAAGCCTCCGGTGCCCCAGAAAGCCGGAGGCAGAAGCAGGCCCTGTCGCAGCCACGGTAAATTGACATCGAGGTGTGAAGGCACGCCGTAGCGGCAATCGTGATGCGCTAGATAAACACCGAGCGTGGCAGCCGCGAGGCGCGGCACTATTCACACCCTGCCGATATTTCGCTATCCCGATGAAGAGGAAATGTCGGCTCCGATGCTGCGGAGCTCGGGAGGGGAGCATCCATGCCGTCAATCAAATCCGATATCGAAATCGCGCGCGCGGCGACCAAGAAGCCGATCTTCGAGATCGGAGCAAAACTCGGCATACCGGCCGATCAGCTCGCTCCTTACGGCCACGACAAGGCCAAGGTCAGCGCCGAGTTCATCGCGGCGCAGGCGGGCAAGAAAGATGGCAGGCTGATCCTCGTCACGGCGATCAACCCGACGCCGGCAGGCGAGGGTAAGACGACCACGACGGTCGGGCTCGGCGACGGGCTGAACCGGATCGGCAAGAAGGCCATCATCTGCATACGCGAGGCTTCTCTCGGTCCCTGCTTCGGCGTCAAGGGCGGGGCGGCCGGCGGCGGTTATGCGCAGGTCGTGCCGATGGAAGACATCAATCTGCATTTCACCGGCGATTTCCATGCGATCACCTCGGCGCACAATCTGCTGGCGGCAATGATCGACAACCACATCTATTGGGGCAACGAAGAGAATATCGACATCCGCCGCATCGCCTGGCGGCGGGTCATGGACATGAACGACAGGGCGCTCAGGAGCATGGTCTCCTCGCTCGGCGGCGTCGCCAACGGCTTCCCGCGCCAAGGCGGGTTCGACATCACCGTCGCCTCCGAGGTGATGGCGATCCTCTGTCTCGCCACCGACCTGAAAGATCTGGAGCGGCGGCTCGGCGATATCATCATCGGCTATCGCTTCGACAGGACGCCGGTGCATGCGCGCGACCTGAAGGCCGACGGCGCAATGGCGGTGCTGCTCAAGGATGCGATGCAGCCGAACCTCGTGCAGACGCTGGAGAACAATCCCGCTTTCGTGCATGGCGGCCCTTTCGCCAATATTGCCCATGGCTGCAATTCGGTCACGGCGACGAAGACGGCGCTGAAGCTTGCCGACTACGTGGTGACGGAAGCAGGTTTCGGGGCGGATCTCGGCGCCGAGAAATTCTTCGACATCAAATGCCGCAAGGCCGGGCTGAAGCCGGATGCGGCGGTCATCGTCGCGACGGTCAGGGCGCTGAAGATGAATGGCGGGGTGAAAAAAGAGGAGCTCGGCACGGAGGATGTCGCGGCGCTGAAGAAGGGCTGCGCCAATCTCGGCCGGCACGTCGCCAATGTGCGCCGTTTCGGCGTGCCCGTGGTCGTCGCGATCAACCATTTCGTCTCGGACACCGACGCCGAGATCGCGGCGCTGAAGGAATTCGTCTCGCGGCTCGGCGCCGAGGCGATCCTCTGCCAGCACTGGGCGAAGGGTTCGGCCGGCATCGAGGAACTGGCGCACAAGGTGGTGGAACTGGCCGAATCGGGCCAGGCGAAGTTCCAGCCGCTCTATGGTGACGACATTTCGCTGTTCGAGAAGATCGAGATCGTCGCCTCGAAGATCTACCATGCCGGCGAGGTGACGGCCGACAAGGCGGTGCGCGATCAGCTGCAGACATGGGAGGAGCAGGGCTACGGCAAGCTGCCGGTCTGCATGGCTAAGACGCAATATTCCTTCTCCACCGATCCGAACCTGCGCGGCGCGCCGGAAGGACATATCGTTCCCGTGCGCGAGGTGCGGCTTTCGGCCGGCGCCGGTTTTGTCGTCGCCATCACCGGCGAGATCATGACGATGCCCGGCCTGCCGAAATCACCATCGGCGGAGCGGATTTTCCTGAACGACCAGGGTTATATTGAGGGGTTGTTCTGATCTGGCGTGTGACGGTTTCCCCTTCTCCCCTCGGGGAGAACGTGCCCGTAGGGCGGATGAGGGGGCGGCGAAACCGGTCTCTTAATATGTGCCGGCTTTGAACACGCTGGCATCGTCTCGGCTGTGTTCAGAGCGCTGGAAACGGGGTTGCGTGTGACCCCCTCATCCGCCTGCCGGCACCTTTGTAACTTCCCTTTACCCGCTATTGGCGTAGTACTGCCTGTTGCGGTGGCGGATGGAAGACCGTTGCACCTTTGGGACCCCAAGCCCGTGGGAGAGCCTGG
>NZ_JAILYJ010000031.1 GCF_019793465.1 Rhizobium croatiense
CTTCGTTTCTAGGCGCCTGCACCGGGCGGAATTCTTCATGCGGCGTATTGTCGATCGCCGGTTCCCGCTCGCCGCCAGATAGAAGGAAATAGAGGACCACAGCAACGCCGGCGATTGCCGCCACCACGGCGATTGGCCGCATCAACCCAACCCCGGAGCGCCTTACCTGACCGCCGATCGCGGTGTCGTTGTCTATCGAATGATAGTTCGGATCAGACATCGTGCCTCCCTATCGTGATTTTGATGGTGAGCCAGCATCTGACGAGCCGAGCCGCTTCGGCGCCACGGCACCCTCGATCGGCGCCGGCACATCGGCGGGCGCGGTCCTGAGATTGAATAGGCAGGTCTCGTTCTCGGTACCGTAACGAAGCGTCCACTGTCGCGAGACCGTGTCGATGACGATGTAGTCGGCCTCACGGCGGTAATTGACGAGGCTCTCTCGCCGCTTGTTATCGACAATGAAGATCGCCGGCACGTCGCCGGTGAACTTCATGAAGGTCTTCAAACCGTCATCGAACACCCACAAGGGCTTGGCGGCATCGCTGCCCTTGAAGCCATAGTCGTAATTGACCTTGTCGCGGCGGATATTTTTGATGTTGGGATTGCGCTCTGCATCCTGCGCCTGTTTCCACATTTCGGCCGTGCCTTTCAGCCCGGCGTCTTCCGGATAAATGAAGCGCAGCTTGAAGGTCTGGTTCTGAATGGACTTGCTGTCATTGACCTCAAGATCAAACGAGTAGGTTCGTTTCGTCGTCACCACGGAGAGGTTTGTCGGCGCGTCTTTTTCCATCGGCTTCAGGGTGAGCGAGCGCCGGTCGGCCGAAGTCAAGATCTGCCAGGAAACCGTGTCCCCCGCGACCACCTGGGTAACCTCTTCGTCCGCACCGAAGAGGATGGTCGTTACCATCCCGTAGGTCCCGGTGACGACGAAGACCTGTTCGGCAGAATAGGGCAAGGTCCGCACGCGTGGATCGAGCCTGCCCGGCCGGGCGGTCAATTCCGCATGAACCGAAGATGCCGTCAGCAGCAGTGACAGCATTATTCCGATCCTGACCCGCCTCATGGGATGAGCCCCGAAGGCATTGTCTCGGGAACCTTGACGTATTCGGTGACGACAAAGCCGAGGGGGTTATAAAGCCGGACCCGGTTGCTGGCGGGGAGATTGATCTGGCGGTAGCGGATCGTCGCCGACCAGCGGTTCACAACATCGCCGCCGCGGCGCCTTTCCCGGGTCTCGAAGCGCACCGACATTGTGGTGGTGTTGAGCGGATTGACGGACAGGATTTCGGGTCGAATCTCCCCCGTGGTTCCCATGGTCTTGACCGGACCTCTCGGATTGGAGGGATTCATCCACTCCGAATAGTCCTTGAAGGCTGGTGAATCGGGGTCCGACCAGAGAGCAATCATGTCGAAGTTTTCCGACAGATAGCGCGGATCATAGGTCTCGCGGCGGATGACATAATTGCCGACGAACGAGGCGCGGACAGCCTGGATTTCCGAAACGTTCGACCGGTCCTTGTCGAGTGTCGTCACCGTCTCCATGTAGCCGGTGTTCCTGTCGACAATGAGCGGCACGACCTCGGTGCGCACCAGTGGAAAGAGCTGCGCGACAGAAAAGGACAGAACGCCGGCGACGATCCAACCCGCCACCGCAAAGACCAGCAGGATGAGACCGATCAGAGTGCGCAGCGAGCGGTTCTTCTCGCCCCAGGAGAGGTGCTGATCGTAGATCTCTTGTGGTCCCGGCGCACGATCGGCTGGCGCCGCTTTCAATTGCCTTTTGAACAATGCCAAGTTTCAAACCTCGACGTCGCAATGATTAAAATCGCTGATCCTTGCCGCCTCCGCATTATTCGCTGTTGCGGCGGCGATTGGTGAGCATTCGACCCAGCGCGCCGACGCCAGCGACACTGCCGCGGCCAGCAAGTGCCGCAGCCGTGACGGCGCCCCTCGGTCCGGCAAGTGTGCCGAGCGCTATCGCTGCGGCCTGGCCCGCACGGGAATCACTGGAGGAGAGCCGCCGGCGTGCGGTATTGTAGGCGGTATCCACGCCACCCCCGCCCGGAACGCCAGAGAAGGCTGCCCCGTAGGCAAAGCTCCGCGCGAAATCCGGCACCTGGAAGATGAAATAGGAGATCAGCGCGAGATAGAGCACCATGGCGAGCACGATCGCCAGTGCGTTCTCCTTGGTGGCCATGTCACCGTTGATCGTGTCCATCATGCCGATCAGAAAGCCGAACGACAGGCCGGCCATGATATAGGTGAAGAGCAGCATGAACATCCCGTAGGCAACGCCCCTCACCCAGGCGTCGAAGACAAAGCGGCTGATGCCAAAGAAATAGCAGAGGATGGCGATCGGACCGATGGCGAGCATGACGGCAGTGATCATCTTGGCAAACAGCGTGACGCCGGTGAGGATCAGCAGCATCGGCAGGAGGCCGAAGACCAGAACGATGAAGACGACGACGGCGCCCGTCACATTCGGTAGCCATCCGGACTCGTAGGAATTGAAGAGCTGCATGGCAAAGTCGTAAACCTTCCGCGCCATGCTCGCGACTTGCTGGGCGATGTCCGCGCCGGCCGATTGACCGCCCATCGCCGAGGATATCGCCGATCCGAGATCCTGCGGCGCTGACAGCACGAACTGTCCGATATTGTCGTAGAAGAGCGCCCAGGACATGATGAGAGTATAGGCAAGCGTGATCTTGAAGGCGGTGATCGCCATGTCCTGAAGGGAAACGCTCGATAGCCCGAGCGCGCCCCAAAGGAAGTAGAGGATCAGGAAGATCGCCAGGATGGCGGAAACAAGGTTTCTGTTTTCGGCAAACAGCCCCCAGGCCCGTTCCAGCGACGCCTCGTTGATCTTGTCGAAATATCGAAGCGCATCGCCATAGAAGTTTATCGCATAGCTGACGGGATCCATGTCTCATCCTGGAAATTGTTGACCGGTCGCATCGGACCGCAATCGTCTTTGACGGCGCCCGCGAGCGCATTCTCAGCGGCGGTGGTCGTGGGCTCGGATACGAAGCCGAGGGCCGGGACTGGATTGTCGTCGGCCGAGCATTTGGCGAGCTGCTCATATTTTCCGGCGCAACCGACGAGCACCGCACCGATCAGCCCCAACACAAGAACTGCCCTCACTGGTTCTGATCCTCGAATGCCTTCAGCTGATCGCGAACAGACGTCCCCTGCGGCGCCGTTCCCCCGTCTCGCATGACGCTGTCGGGAAGCGGAGCGAAGGTCTTGAGGTTCTGCGACGAGGTTGCAAGGGCGGCTTTATATTGCTGGTTCAGCAGCATGACCTGGTTGTTGAGCGAGCCGACGGCTTCGTTGGCGGTCTGATTGCCCTGCAGCACCATTTGGGTATTCTGCTCCAACGCCCCCTTCAGGTCCTTCGCCGTCCCGATCTGTTGGGTAGCCTGCATGAACGAATTCTGCCGGTCCTTGGTGGCACTGTTCATCGCGTCGGTCAGCGCAGTCAGAGTTGTCAGCGCGTTGATCCCTTGGGAATAGGCCTGGTTGGCGCCGGAGAGCTCGCCGCCCTTGACGGTATCGACCACCATCTTCACGAGGTTGAGGCCATTGATCAGCTTGGCCGCCGTATTCTGGAATTGACCGCCAATGCCTCCGAACACCGCCGCGTTGCTCGACAACACCGTGTTGAAATCCGGCGCCTGTCCCATGGTGAAGCCATTGCCGGTCGCGAGCTTGGCAAACTGGCTCGCATCCTGCGTTCGGTCGCCAGTGATCGCCGCCAAGGTCTTCGTCGTGTTGTCCTTGACGACTGACGTGTCCTGCTGGATCTCCGAAGAAAGCCGTTTAATCTCTTCGCTGATCGAGATGTTTTCCGAGTCCTTAACGGGGACTTGTGCATAGGCCTGAGGGACGGAAACGATGGCGAGCGCCGCTGCGATCACTGCTGTCTTCATGTGTCTAACCTCTCCTGTTCTCAGTTTGACGTCGGCCTGGAATCGACGACCGTGACGAGGCCGAGTGCGGGATCCTGCAACGCCGTGAAGGTCGCGACCGCCCCATTTGCATATGCCTGTTCCTGCAGGTCGGACAGCCAGTGCTGGATCTGTTCTGTGGTGGCGTTGGACGGAACAGCGAAGCAACGCGTGCCGCCGGTGTCGATGATGTTGGTCGGGCACCGGATCTCGGCCATGACAAGTGAGCCGTCATGGTCTTTCGAATTTCCTCCACCACTGCCACGAAGGCTTGCCGAGGACGATTGCAGGCCAGACTGAAGGCGCTGCAGATACTGCTGGTTCGCAGCGAGAGACTTTCCAAGCAGCTCGTTCCAAACCGAACCGCGTTCGATCTGCGCTTGAGTGTTTCGGTCGACCGCCTTCTTCAGCTGCTCGCCGCAGCCATTAGCGTAGCTCGCGGTTTCTGGCTCGGCTGTACCCTCCGACGGGGTGTTATCACCGTTCTGGGCCTTGTTACGAGCATAGTAGGCGGAGACCTTTTTGACGTAGTCCTGCGTCTCGGGGATGTTGGGGATCTGACCGTTCTGCAGCGACTGCCGATACGGCCCGGCATTGTAGCCGGCGGCGATCAGATCATAGCGGTCACCGAACATTCCCTGGAGCTGCTTGAGGTATTTGACGCCGCCGCGAATATTGTCGCGCGTGTCGTAGGGGTTGACGCCGAGCTGCGCGGCGGTCCCCGGCATCAGCTGCATGACACCGGTGGCGCCGACCGCCGAGCGCGCCGACTGGCGGAAGCGCGACTCCTGCTCGGCGATCGCCATCGCGAAGTTCGGATCGACGCCCTGCCGGATTGCCTCCTGTTGCACCATGCTGGCGACTTCCTGCTGGCTTGGTGTCCGTGACGACGGCGCTGCGGGCGCAGTGTCTCCCGCCATGCCGTCGGCCGAGCAATCGGCCGGTGCGCCCGAGCCCTGACCAGGCGCGACGCTATCGGTCGTTCCGCCCGAGGCGCCTTTGACCTTCCGAGTATCTGCCTGATAGGACTGATACCAGTTCTCGGTCTCCTGCTGGATCTTCTGGCGCGCCTGGTCAATGACCGGAACCTGCGCATAGCTTGTGCCGACGGGAAAGACGAGAGCCAAGGCCAAGACGCCGGCCGCCGCTCCCTCAAGGTGCGTTGCGTGCGTCATCGACCGTCACCTCATCCCAGTCGCAGAATTTTGAGAGCCAGTTCTTTGGATCGTCGCCGTACTCGTCGAGCAACATTTCGACTTCGCGCACCGTCTCCTCGCGGCCCGAGAGCACCTTGATGAACTCCGGCATGTGGGACATGTCGACGCGAGCGATCACGCTGCTCTTTGCCTGTTTGATCAGCATGAAACGCGAACTCGGGTCGCCGTTCTTGACCCAGTCGAATTCTGCTCGCGAGAGGCCGAAATGCTCCATGTAGGAGTGTTCGTCAGCCTTCGGATTGGCGAAGAAGATATTGGTCGACGTCTGTTCGATGATCGTGCGGCTGACACTCGAACGTACTACATCGTCTGCCGACTGCGTCCCGAAGATGACGAGACCGTTTCGCTTTCGGATGGTCTTGAAATAGTCCTTCATGGTCCGCTTGAACTCGTCGTCATCGAGCAGCTTCCAGGCCTCGTCCATCAGATTGATGATCGGCGCCTTGCCGTCGTAGATCGCGTCCAAGCGGTGGAACATGTAGAGAAGGGCTGCGGTGCGTACCGTCGGATCATCAAGGATCGACGTCATGTCGAAGCCGATCATCGGTCGCGAGATATCGAGATCGTCGGCAGCGTTGTCGAAGAGCCAGGCGTAGGGTCCCTTGTCAACCCATTTGTCGAGCCGGGCGATCAGGCTGCCCTCGGTCCGCTCGCTGCCAGCGAGAAGCGCCCGCAGCGACGAAAGACGGCGATACGACCTGTCCTTCGTCTTGAGGACCGACTTGATCGCGTTGCGAATGATCGCTTCTTCCTGCGGCGTCAGGCTTTCGCCCTCTTTGGAAGGTTTCAGCATGAAGCTCAGGAGCCCGTAAAGGAAAACGCGGTTCTCCTCGGTGTCGTCGAGTAGCAGCGGGTTCCATCCCGACGGCTGGCCGGGCTCCAGCGACATGTAGGTTCCGCCTGCCGCGCGCACCATGATGTCGAGACCACGGTCCTTGTCGAAGACGATCGTCTTCAGCCGCGGGCTGACGCGATAGGCCTGCAGGATCAGGAAGGCCATGATGACGGTCTTGCCCGAACCGGTCGGGCCGAAGACTGTCGTGTGCCCAACGTCGCCCTGGTGGAAGTTGAAGAAGAAGGGCGTGCCCGACGTCGTCTCGAAGATCGTGATCGCCGGCCCCCAGTGGTTGCCGTCAGGCTTGCCGTATGGATAGGCGTGAAAGCTGCTCAAACCGGCGCAGTTCAGCGTGGAGATCAGGGCTCGCCGGGCGATATAGGCCTGATTGCCGGGCAGTTGCGCCCAGTAGGCCGGCTCCGCATTCAGGTCTTCGCGGACATAGGAGGCGCCGAGCGCGCCAAGTTCGTTGCCGATCAGCGCCACGGCATCGTCAAGCTGGGCGATGGTTTTGGCGACCGGCATCACCGTGAGATGATGTTCGGTGAAGGCAACCCGCTTGCGGGCAAGTTCGTCCCGGGCAATGTCGAGATTGGCCTGGACACTCGAGCCACCTTCGTCCGCCTTCGACATCTGCCGGTCCAGCCGTTCGATCCGGCTGCGCGCCGCCATATCGTCGACAAAGGACATCGATTGCGTCAGCACCAACTCAAATGGCAGCTTGAGGATATAGTCGAGCATGCCGGCGCCGGTCTCTGGCGGATATTCCTTGAGCGAGACCATCGCCGCGTAGCGATCGTCGTCCAGTACGTCGCCCTGTAGGTGGATGATGCGGTTACCGATCGACGTTCGGCGCGCCGGCAGCATCTCATCGATCGGGATGTTTCCAAGCCGGATCGGCCGGACGCGTCCGCCATTCAGCAGTGTGTAGAAAAATTCGCATTGTTCGGAGAACCAAATTTTCCGCGCGGCTTCGTCGACGACCATATCTTCAGAGACATCGCGGAAGACTTTCCTGTTCTCGCCGAGGTCAGCTTGTACGCGTTGCACGTCGCGAAGAACCTTCGGTCCGTAGACGGAAAGCGACTTCTCCAGCGCTCGTGTTGCCTCGACCAGCTTGTCGCGCATCGCGCGGAACTGTTCCTTGCGCACGATCGTGCCGCCTGCGCCCATGAGGCGTGAGAGCGCGGATCCCTTCCGGAACATGGGGCGCACGACCAGCGAGACATAAGTGTCGTTCACGAACATCTCGTTCTTCGAGATGCTCGACTGATAGACGTGATCGAGGCGCTCCATAAAGGGATCGGCGAAGGCCGACGGCAACGACGGCGCAACCTTGCGCCTGATCACGTGGGTATAAAGTGCGAAGCTGCCGATCGAGGAGATCGCACGGAAGGCGGCATTGCGCTGCCGCTGCAGCATATTGATCGTTTCGATATCCGCCGTCTCGAAGGAGAAGCCGGTGAGCTTCAGCGTCGAGACGAGGCAGTCGTTCTTCAGGCGGATGATGCCGTTTTCGATCGGGACGTAGAAAGGAACATGCGTCGCCACATTGCGGTCTGCAAAGATCTCCCAACCCTTCGACAGACTGCCTCTCAGCGATCTCGCCATCGTGTTCATCGCTTACACTCCGTAGGTTCTGACGCCGCCACCGAGCTTCCGGCCAAGGGGGTTGATACCGCACATGCTGAGACGCCCGACGATGTCGAAAAACCAGAGATCGAGCTTGACGGTGAGCACGTATAGAATGCTGTGGAGGACGATGAATGAGGCGGGAAACCAGAGAATGGATCCCAGGATCATGAACACCATCAGCGAAACAAAACATTCCGCCAGGAAGTAGGTGTACGGAATTCCCATCACCGTCGGCGGTCGTGTGAGAGCCAATATGACGGGATGGGATTCGATATATTCGTCGCCACCGTCGGCGATGTTCCCTGCTCCCGCCATGGCTTAAGACCCGCTGCCAGCAAGAAAGTCGACGAGCTCGGCAGCGGCAAACATGCCGGCAAGGCTCCCTCCAACCCGAAGCAGGGCTCCCCAGGACCAGTAGCCGAAGGCTGCGGCGAGGAACATGCCGATAAAGGCGATCGCTCCGACCGATCGGCCGAACGGGCCGGTAAAGAACTGCACGAGGCGGTCGGCGGCGTTTTGCAGGGCGTCGAGGTTCTGCGCCGCCGCCGGCTCGTACTGGCTGACGAGCATAATCAGGCTCGCGGCAAGCACGATCGCGGCGTTTCCGACCCATTTCCTTTTGGCCATTGAGGACCAAGCTACGCTGCCATAGAGAACGGCCGTCTGGACTGCCAACACGATGGGATTCATTGAGACACCTCTTCCTTGACAATTTTGACCGGCCCGCCAGCATCATTCTGAGCCTCATCACGCTGAGGACGGACGTCTGACGGGGACGGAGTTGCAACAGAGAACACAAGCATGGGGGATTTGGCCCGGTCGGCACGCCCGGTGCTGCGGGGCGCCGAAGTTAGACCTTTGGGCCGGAGAACCGGGGTGGCTGCTGTGCCGGTATAGTATCCGACGACACGGGTGACGTAGTCGGCGGTCTCTCGGATCAATGGCAGGGAATGGCGAAGGTCGACATTCGGCTCGCCGGCATTATAAGCGGCGGCGACCAATACAGGATTTCTGTACTTGGCGATCAAGACGCGGAGAAATCGCGTGCCGGCCCGGATGTTCTGCTCCGGATCCGATAGATCGGTTGCACCGAAGGCTTCGCCGATCTGTGGCATGACCTGCATCAAACCGATGGCGCCCGCGGAGCTCACCAGGTCTGGATCGAACGCGGCATTTTCTGCCCGCATCACAGAAAGCACCCAGTTCGGATCAACCTGCTCCTCACTGGCAACCTTCAATGCAAGGCCGGTATAGTCCGTGGGGACACCGGATAAAAGATCCGGTCGGGCCTGTACTGGTGGCTCGCTGACATTGATATGAGGTGCGGTTGCCGGCTCGGCGAGCTCGGGAACGGCTGTTGCCTGCTCAAACGGGTAGACGCTGACCAGCGAATGCACAGCGCGTCCCCGCCGGTCATTGGTGGTCCCCGCCGCTGATCCTGATGATAGCCCCGCCTCGTCACTAAAACCTTCGGTGAACTCCGACGAGCGAGCACTGATCCAAATCGCTTCATTGACCGGCCCGCTGAATCGCTCGTTGAAGTTGGCAGAATCGATCGTTGGGATATCCCGCGTTGAAGTAGCAAAGGTGGAAAGCTCCGGATTTGGCGGAACGGCCGCCACCTCGTCGGCCATCAACTCCAACCGGTTGGCAGTGTGCCCGACGTGCGTCGACTTTCCCGAGACGATGTAATCGCTGCTGTCATCGGGGCCGGAGGCGAAACCGGTGAGCAGAAAAGCCGACGTTCCGGCGAGCCAAAGCACGCTCCGCGAGGATATCTTGTGCGGTCTGTTCACAGGCGAAAGCGGAACGCTATCCATGGCTGAACCAATGCAAAATTATACTGCGGTATAAGATTTTGAACCGCATTCAGCCGTGGAAATCAACCCTAAACTTTAACTGGAGTATAATTGATGCATCGCCGCACCGCGTCAGAAGACGGGCTTCCTCAAGAGAATCAGTCCCTTAGCCGTGACCATTTATCCGGGGTCCACCGATACTGAAGCTGTTCGCGGTCTCCCAAAATGCGAGCAAGACGGACGGCGGTACCGCCCTTTACCAATACCGAACCGGCGTTGGCGCCCGAAGCACTCACAGAGATTCGGCACACGAAATTAGGCAACTCCTTCTGTATCCTCTCCACCGGATAACAGGACTCGACCTGGTAGCGCCCGCCATCAAGTCCGATCGATAAACCCCTGTCTTGGACGGGGCCAAGACGTTGGCGTCCGAAGTCGGTTCCATATTGAAGTTGGCACTCGATGATGTTGCTGGAATAGGCTTTGCAGGCTGCAAGGCTGAGATACGCGTACGGCACTGGCGGCTGTGGTCGCGGGCGTTCAATCCGGTGACCACATCCTGCCAGTGCCAACATTGCTGCCAGAGATCCGAAGAACTTCGTAAAAGTCCGCATGGTGCTACCTTCTAGCTTGCCTGCCGATAGCCGGCATGTTCGAGGGCTTCGAGAAAAAGATCGCGGGCGAGCGCGCAATAGGGTGATGATGCCTGAGCCAGGTGAAGCTGGGTGAGCACCAGTCCGAGATCGGAAACGGTAGCCACGACGTCCTTCAAGTCTCTGTTGAACGCGTCCCGCAACATCTCGCGGCCACCGTGGCCTTTGACAACGATCGCGTAGTCGTCACGCGCGATGCTGTGCCACATCTCAATTATGCCTGTCTCGCCGATTGCGCTTTCCGTGTCGCAGATGAGCAGGAGCGCGTAATCCGGATCGCGCATCGCGCTTTCCTCTATAGAGGTGTCCCCACGAAATTCCGTCAGCACCACCTCAGAGGCAAAGAGCATCAAGCGCTCGTTCACCAGAAGGCGCTTCCTCCCAAGCCGAACAAAGGCGTTCATGACGGCGGAGCGGATTGCTGCGGGTGGAAGATTTTCCGCGCAGTGTTCGCAGATCGATGTCAGTTGGCCGTTCACGAAGGCGAAGGTGCTATGGAAGCGGTTGACGACGGATCGCTCGACATGTTCGGTCTGACCGCCTAGCGCCTCGACGACTGCGAAGGCATCAAGTGTTCTGCGCGGTTTCGCGAGTATATCGCTTTCCGGCTCAGACCCGGCGTCCCCCACCAGGCTTGAAGGGCCAACGACAACAGCTGCGGACCGTGTCTGTGCACCACAGTCAGGGCAGTTCGCAGTGAACGGCACCATGTACCATTCCTTCGTCAGGAGGGATCGATTGTGTATCAGAGCCAAACCTTATTCTTGAAAGACGGAGTACCGGCCCGGCCCGCAGCCTAGACCAAATTACCAACTTATACTCCGGTATAATTTATCAGCAGCAATTGGCTTGCTCAAGCGGGAAAAGACGAGGGAGCCGGGCGTGGGATTCCGAAGAGGATTCGGTGATCACGCTGCTCCGCTGACGCGAACGGTTGTGATAGAGGCTTTGTCGCAGTCTTGTTTGTTGCGATAACCGCAGCGAGCACGACTGCGAACACAAATTGCCAATTGAGGGCTTATCCGCAAAGGTGGAGGCCGCCTGGTCACGCTTTCACCGTTTTGCCAGACGGGTGCATCACTCATTCACCGATGCGCCGGATCGCTCAATAGCCCGTTCCCGGAATGACCTGTTCGCTGATTCGCCCAATCGCGCGTGCACGCAACCACCCATTCGGCGATTTGCGCAATCACCAATACACCGATTAACGGGATCGCCTGAACTCCCATTCGCCAGATCGGTGTCGCACCGTTTCACTTATTTGCTGGCTGACCGATCTGCCGTTTCACCCAACTGCTCATTCACTGGTTCACTCATTCGCCGACCTCCCGATACGCTCAAACGGCGATTCACCTACTTGCGTATACGCGCAGTCGCCTATTCGCACATTCGCAGGTCCGTCGAATCGACTATCCACCGATCGGCGGATTCGCCCATTCGCTGATGAGCGAAAACGCCTGACCGCCGAGATGCCGCTGCATTTCACGGCGGCCGAGTCCGCTCCGGGGCCTCCCCATTCTGCCGACCCGACGTCTCTCCCTCATGGCCTTGTTACGTCTGAAAAATGAAAGACCGGGAAACCCGTCGCTCGCCTCTGAGGCGACTCGCCCCTCGGGCGACGGCTATTGGTATACCAATAGCCTATCCTGCCATCTCCAACCAAATCGGCCTGGCCACCGTGCCCGAGGCGCCAATGCTGTTGCGAGTCGCCAGACAAAGCAACAGCGATCATAGGCTCAGGCCTGTGATCCGCGCCGGAGGAACAGCGCGGTGTCCAGGCCGATTTGGTTGGAGATGCTGATGCGAGCCGTCGTCGTGAGGTGCCGGGATGTCCGTGACTGAAGGGAACGGACATCGATGGCACGCGAACGATGAGACGGCGAGCGCGCCGCAGGAGAGGACGATCATCTGGAGCGAATGCCCGAAGCATGAGGGCGTAGCGCAAGTGATCCTCCTCTCCGTCTTGAGGCGGCAAGTCTCTCCCCTCAAGACCGCGCGGCTGGCTCGATGCCGGTAAGCGATCAAGCCAACAAAAGAGGCCAGAGACGGCCGAAGCCGCCCCTCGCCAGCGGTCAACCATAGATGACGCGTGCGATGCTGATGGCGATGTCCGCCTCGCTGCGGATCGCGCGCACGATCGGGGCGAGCGTGCCCAGCTCCTCATCGGTGAGGGCCACAAGCCTCGGATAGCTGACCTCGATGCCGTCGCAATCGGCCGAGAGCGCATTGTGCCAATCGCCGCCGTTCAGACGGTACTCGTTCGTGTCGAAGTCGATTTCGAGGTCGTCGAGCAAAGTGATCCGGAAACGGGCAAAGCATTCCTTCTCGCCGTGAAGCTGGAAAGCGGCGAGGCCTTCCTCGTCCGGCTCGCTGGCAAGTTGGCGCTCCAGCGCCGATATGGATCGCAGCCGCGCAATTGCCGCTGCCAGCCCTTCGGCGAGCTCGTTGTGCAGTTCCAGCAAGAATTCGTCCTCGCAACCGATGCGATTTGCGAGCACGGTGAGCCTGAAGCCCGCAAGCACTGCGAGCTGATGGACGTAGTACCAGTCATCGGACATTGTAGTGTCTCCTTTCTGTCTCTGACGAAAGGAGCCCGCACCGTAGCCGCGAGGGGTCAGGGATCGCATCGCGACCGCCAGCGGCGGCAAGCGGAGGAACCGATTTTCTGGCGATGGCCCGAAGGGACGGCGGCTGAAAATGGGAGGGGCCGCGCTGTCCTTGACGCCGGAGTGGCGGGTGCACAATGGGACGTCAGAGAGAGATAGACCACGGCGCCCGGGCGCCGTGCCCATATCCGGCGCCCAGCCGGCTATGCAGCATATCATCGCCCACGGTCGCGGAAATTTCGCGCCACCGGTGCGGCAACGGCGAGAGGGGCGTGACCCGGATGGGCGGAGACCGCTGGCGGGCTCCGTGAGCAAGGCGAGTAGCACCGGCCGCCGCAGGCGGCTCGCCCGGATCGTCAGCCGACAACTCATCATCAGCATGAATCGATCGAAACCAACCGATTCAAATATGTCGTTGGACGCTGAGTCGGCCTTACCCGATTCTCCGGACCATGATTACCCAATCCTACCAGCTCTACGTCGAACGCATCGACGCCAAGAAAAACATGGCCCGCTTTTATGCCATGTCGATCGAACCCAACCTGTTCGGCGAAGCCTGTCTCATCCGGCGATGGGGCCGGATCGGTACTGCAGGCCAAAGGCGGGAGCATCATTTCGCGCGAGAGGAAGAGGCGGTCAGGCTATTCCTTCAGGTTCTGCGAAAGAGACGGTCGCGCGGATACAGGCCGAAACGGCCTGTCCGGCAAGCTGAAACGGCTGACAGATAGCAAAGGGTGCGCCATGGGACAATCCTATCCTCAGGTGGATGGCATGGGATTAAAGACGAGTTGGGAATCCGACCGGGTCCTTCACGCGGGAAATGCGGCTGCTTCCGGTAACTGCCGATGCGAAGCGAAGCTTTGGGTTTGAAGCGCCGGTCGATCCGGCGCGTCAGGCCGCGCGATATGGCGAAAGCCGCCTCAGAAGGGCGGCTCGGCGTCGATGACACCCTCCTGTTCGGCCATGATCACCGCCAGCTCGGCGCAGGCGAGCTCCAGCTCGACTTCGATCTCGTGGCGTTCGTCGCTGTACACAGCATTTCGCAATTCGGCCCGCAGCTCTTCAATGTGTTGTTCCAGAAGCATCGTCGTCTCCTTGACGTTTGTGAAAGACGACGCGCGCGGTCATGGGGGCGTGGCGGGGTCAGGGATCGCGGAACGCGACCGCCAGAGGCGGCGAGTGGGGGTGCCGATTTTGTCGGAGCGCAGGGAACCGGAGCGGAGGCAAAATTGGGGGCACCGCTCGTCCTTGAGGCCGGCATGCCGCCATGGCATCCTCGGACGGACTGAGCAGACATTTCCTCTCCGTATCGCACCGGAACCCGAGGACGGGCTCGATGCCCGGCTTCGGGTTACTGACACGTGATTACGTGAATAACTGTGGAGATCCCGGGCATTCCGCGCCATTTGCCGCAGTGTGTCCATGACAGCTCGGGCCGGTAATGACAGGGATTCTGCATCTGACACGATGCGGAGAGTGAATATGACAACAACCAATGAAATCGCCGACAAGATCGCAAGCGAGCATCGCCTGACCAAGGTTCAGGGCAAGGCCATCGTCGAGGCGGTGATCGCCTCGATCACCGAGGCGGCCGTAGCCGGCAACGAAACGAGCCTCCCCGGTTTCGGCAAATTCAAAGTCAAGGAAACGCCGGAGCGCGAGGCCCGCAATCCTGCGACCGGTGCGACGATCAAGGTTGCTGCCGCCAAGAAGCTTGCATTCACGCCTGCCAAGGCCCTGAAGGATGCGCTGAACAAGTAATATTGCCAGCCAAGCAAAAAAAATAGTCCGGCGTCCTGCCGGGCTATTTCGTTTTCGTTTTGCGTCATTGGGCGGATGTCCCATTGCGAAGATCTTGGATAATCGTGTCACTGACCGCGCGATGGGCTTCGCGGGCATGGTCGTCGAGCAGCTTGTGAAGAATGCCGGATGCCAAGGGTATAAAATCAAACCCGCGTGTGATCGCCGCGGCCCTCAGTTGCGACAGTGTTTCGAACTCCCGGAAGTCCGTACCCAGCCAGAGTTCAAGATTCTCGCCTTCGGCATCCGGAAATGCCTGGAGAAAGAACGTCTGAAGCGGGCGGTCGTAGCCGATGATGGCATCCGGGTCTGAGTGGCGGGATGCGGTTCGGGTGACAGTAATCGTGTAGCGACTCATGGCGGCCTCCTTGGAATGGGGGACGCCGGCCCCGATTGTTTCGGAGCCGGCGGTCCGGTTCAGGCCGGGCTGTTCCAGAGGATGACCTTCTTGCCGGGCTCGCCACCGGGCGCGGGGGCGACGTTACCGAAGATCACGCCGATCTCGGGCGCTTCGAGCTTCGTGGAGATGTATTCCTCGCCGGTCTGGCGGGAGATGCGGTTCCAGCCTGCGCCGATCTCAAAGCCGGTCTTGCGATGGATGATGCGGTAATCGGGGGCTTCTTCGCTCGCCTTGCTGGCGTTCGGGATGAGAGCGATCGGGGCGTTGACCCGGATGGTGGCGAAGACGCCTTCGAGCGAGCCGTCGGTCTTTTCGGTGAGGGTTGCGATCGTGGTAGCCATGGGATTGTCTCCTTCGTTGCATCGGGACCATTCCCGATGGCGCCCGAAGAAGGGGCTGTGCCGCAGGCGTCACCGAAGCTTAAGCGAAGGGGAACCCCCTTGCGGGGTTGACGCTGATCGCGGCCGGTCCCTTAGAAAGGCGACATAAAGAACGGGAATGGTCCTTGATTGCGACGTCGGCAGGAGACCTCGCCTTGGCTCCCCTTTGCGTACCCGCCGAGTGCCACGCTCGTCGATTGCGTCGGTGAGTGTTGGGGTCAACGGATGCTGGCCGCCAATCATCTGACGCGACGCCAGAGATCAGCACCCTCCCGATCCCATCGTCATTGTCAGAAATGGCTTCGGTCGGTGTGGCCCTTGAATTGCCGTGCGCTCTGGCGCGACTGCAGCTCGGTTGGATCGCGATCACAACACCGGCTTGATTGCCGCGCGTCGCTCCCGCCCCGTTGATGTTCAGGAAAATCAGACCCGCCGAAAACACCCGCCAGTCGTCGAGTTGCCTCGTGAGGCCGGCCACCGACGTTGATGGCGCCGACGATGTAGCCGCCGGAGATGTCCGGGATGATGACCGTTTCGATCGTTGCTCAATCGAGGCGGTTGACCCTGCCGGATCGGCCCCGCGCCTCGGCAAACAGTCGGGCGATCTTCACCATGAAGGATTTGCTGAAGCGGCCGAGGACGTCCTGATCGGGCTCGATGTACCAGGAGCGTTCGACGATATCGTAATTGTATTCGTCGGCCATGATCCAGCACTGCTTCAGATCGCTCAAGCCAGCGCGCTTGCGCTCGATGTCCGGGATCTCCAGAGCGGCACGACCCGTCTGCGGCGGTTGCGTGGTGATGGCGAGGAGGGCCAGATGGGTATTCCCATCGGAGGCGCTGCCGATGGCGATGACGACGCAGACCGGGCGCTGCTTGCGGCCCTCGGTTTCGCCGCGCTGTTGCTGCCAGGCCCAAAGGTACGGATAAGATATGACCTCGCCGGGGCGGAATTCATGGCTCATCATCGTAGCCTTCGCCGCGCGCCAGCCGATCGAGCGCCTCGTCGAACAGCTCCGCATGCTCGGCGGGCATTTCGGAGATATGATAGGCGCGGCGGGGGTCGCCGCCCGTGCGCATGCGCTCATAGTGCTCGTAACTCATCAGCACAAAGCGAGGCTTCTTGTGGCGAGTGAGCATGACCGGTTCGCGGCTCGCCGCATCGGTAATATCGCCGATCTGTTTGTTCAGGTCGCCTGTGGTGAACTGCTTCATCGCTATGGTCTCCGGTATGGTTCTCCATATAATCCAATTTTCCCATGTTTTCCATCTTTTACGAATTTCGAGGAAATCGGCGCTTACGCGCCGTCTCCTGAAGCCTGCCAGACCGGAATGCCGAGGCGACGCGCCTTGTCGGCAAGATTACCGGTGATGCCGTTTCCGGGAAAGACCATCAGTCCGGCTGGCATGACCGACAGCATCTCGTCGTTGCGCCGGAATGGCGCGGCCTTCGCATGCTTGGTCCAGTTGGGCTTGAAGGTGATCTGCGTGACCTTGCGGGCTTCCGCCCAGCAGGCGGCGATGCGTTCAGCGCCTTTCGGCGAGCCGCCGTGCAGCAGAACCATGTCGGGATGCTTGGCATGCGCCTGATCGAGCTTGGCCCAGATGCGCTCATGATCGTTATAATCCATGCCACCGGAGAAGGCGATCTTGGTGCCGGCAGGGATCAGCACCTCTGTCTCGGCGCGACGTCGGGCGGAGAGGAAGTCGCGACTGTCGATCATCGCCGCGGTCATGTTGGCGTGGTTGACCTTGGAGCCGCTGCGCGGCCGCCAGGACGATCCAGTCTGCGCCTCGAACAGGTCGGCACTGAAGTCGCGCATGAACTCGAAAGCATTGCGGCGTTCCAGGAGCGTGATGCCCTCGGCGATGAGGCGTTCGAGCTCGACACTCTTCACCTCCGAGCCGTCCTGCTCGCGCTGGCCGGTGCGCTGCGCTTCTTCGTTGCGGTCGAGTTCGCGCTGGATGCGCTCGCCGGCCCGGTGGAAGAGATTGGGGATCGACCAGAGCAGGTCTTCGAGATCGGGCTCCAGCCGGGTGTCGCCGAGCATTTCTGCGAGGGCGTCAAAGATCGTGGTGATCGAAGTCTGGACCTGCGGCTCCTCCGGCAATGGCCGCGGATCGGGCTCGTCCTGGAAGGGACGATAGCCGAAGACCTGCATCTCGTAGATGAAGCGGTCGGTCGGGGAGGATGCGTGGTGGGGCTCGAAGCTGTCATCGGGGTGAAGGATCAGGTCCATGGTGGTCTCCGTCGGTTTGGGCCGCGCCTCTCGCGGCCTGACGGCGAACCCGGTCAAGCGGGGCCGAGGCCGGAACCGCAAGCGAAGTGCCGCGGCCCAGCGAAGCGCCGGGCGGCGGAGGGAGGGTTTCTTGATCCGCGAGGAATGACGGACCGCGCCTGCGGTCTGACAGGGGAAGAAACCTGACCGACCCGCTGAAGGCCCGGAGAACCGCGTGGTAAGGGTCGCCTCTCGGCAGGCCCGCGGGCGCGCGCCCATCCCGAATGAGGCCAATGGACTGCACCTCGCCCAGTACCGCCCGCACCCCTCCCCCAAGCCTCCGACGCGCTTCACGCGGGCAGGTAGGCCATTGCATCTTCCGGAGTGAGTTGAGCCCTGAGGCTTGCGGTCAGCCGGTCCGCCCCCAGCCAGCGCAGATCCTCGTTGAAGTCGCCGAGCTCCGGCGACAGCACCAGCGGCAGGATGCCGCATTCCTGTGCCCTGCGGCTCAAGCCCTCGATCCCATGCCGGCCGGCGGCATCCGCGTCTGCGGCGATATAGATGCGCCGGCAACCGGGCGGGAAGCGGAAGGCGGCAAGGTGATTGGCCGTGAGCGCCGCCACCATCGGCATTCCTGGCATCACGTGTGAGAGCGACAGCATGGTCTCAAGCCCCTCGCCTGCCGCCATGACCGGCACAGGCGCATTGACCGGAAAGCAGAAACGGACGCCATTCCCGAGCAGTCCGCCAAGTGCGCGGCGCGGATCGTCGACCTTGGCCTTGCCGGCGCCGTCGGGATCCAACCAGCTGCGATGAACGCCGGTGATTGCGCCGGCAGGCTCGGTCACGGCTGCGATCAGGGCCGGATAACTGGTGGTCCGGGCGGTCACGAGATCGCGATAATAGCAAGACGGATGGAACCCCAACGCCGCGTGGGTCGATGCCCTCAGGATACCGCGCTTGCGGAGATACGCGTCGGCCAATGTGCCTGCCAATGGCTGTGTCATCCGAAACAGACGCCGGGCGCGTTCAGCCGTGGGCCGCTCGACCGCGGCAGAATTTTGGGCGTGCCTCCTGAGAGACGACACCGGCTCCGGTCGAGGCAGGCTGAGGAACTGGCGGACCTCGTCTGCAACGTCCGGGAAATCGACGAGGCCGCAGGTCTCCCGGACCAGATCGAGCAGATCACCAAATTGGCCGGTCGCCGCATCCGTCCATCGGCCGGCGCGGGGACCGGTCAGATGCACATACAGGGACCGGCCCTTGTTGTTGGCGACATCGCCGACGAGCCAGTAGTTGCCGGCTCGACGACCGGCGGAGAGATAGTGCCGGCAGACCGCCTCCGCGTCCTGCGCGAGACGATCCGCCAGATCCGAGGCAGCTAGCATGGCAGACCTCCCTCAAGACCGGCGCGCGATATCGACGAGGCGATGGCGCTCGATCAGCTTCGACAGGATCGCCGCACCCTCGTCTGTGACAGGCACGAAAAAGCGCAGCTTCCAATTGATCATCTCGGAGAACAGGCCGATCGACCGCAGCCAGTCGCGCATGCCATCGGTGAAGCCTGTCAGTTCGACGCGATATTCGTTCATCACGCGCACGCGGCGGATCGTCATGTCGCCGGTAAGGCCGATGATCGAGGATCCGTCGACCAGCGATGCCCAGGCCTGGTCGGCGCTCAGCACTTGCGTCTGATCGATCCCGAAGTTGCGGCAAAGGCCGGCGAGCCGATCCGGAGCGATGACACGGCCGACGATCCGTTCACCGTCATCGGACTGCAGCCGCCGCACGCGGCAAAAGTCCTGGGGCAGCAATTTCCAGATCGGCAGCAACAACCCGCTGACGATATGCATCGTCGACGTCGTGAATTCCGGCACCGAAGCGACCTCGGTATCCCACGCGATGGCGAA
Source organism: Rhizobium croatiense (assembly GCF_019793465.1). Classification (GTDB taxonomy): domain Bacteria; phylum Pseudomonadota; class Alphaproteobacteria; order Rhizobiales; family Rhizobiaceae; genus Rhizobium; species Rhizobium croatiense. The sequence continues at coordinate 19,402 of NZ_JAILYJ010000031.1, forward strand.
CGCTTGTTCGTCAGCCTCCTCCCAATTGGTCTCTTCGAGCTGCCGGACTTCGAAGCGCAGCTCGTCCATCGGCCGGATCAGCGACACGCGCGGCTGAATGGAGCCGTCGTCCAGCATGATGGAGCGCGCCGGGACCATCACCGCCGGCCGGCCCGACTTGCCATTGATCATGAGCTTCGCGCGTGGATCCTGCTCTACGAGGCGCTGAACCTCCTCCAACTGCATCGGCGCATTTCGATCACGGCGTTCGATCGTCAGCAAGTGCGACTGCGCGCCGGTGACCGGATGCGTGTAGATCAGCCGGCGCTCAGTGACCGTCATGCTGTCGGCGGTGATCGTCTCCAGGCCCTTGTCATAGATGCCGGCGGCAATCGCTCCCTCGATGCGAGCGGCCAGCAGTTGCTCGAAGGCTTCGAAGAGCACGTTCTGCATGGCTATCGTCAGTGCCAGCATGCGATTGAGGAATGTCTGGATCGGCGGAAGCTCATCCTTCAATCCGCCCTCGTCGGATGTCAGCGCCAGGCCGGTGATGCTCTCGAACTTCTCAAGCGAGCAGCCACCGATCCTGCCGGCATGCAGCAGTCCGTAGAATTGCCGCAGCGCGTCGCGAGCATATTGCGATTCGAGATTGTCCTCGGACCGGAACATGCCCTGCCCGCCGGTCTGGCGCTGACCGCGTGTGATGGCGCCGAGCGTGTCGAGACGCCGGGCGATGGTCGAGAGGAAGCGCCGTTCTGCCTTGACATTGGTGGCGATCATCCGGAAGCGCGGCGGCTGCTTCTGGTTGGTGCGATGACTGCGCCCGAGGCCCTGGATCGCCACGTCGGCGCGCCATCCGGCTTCCAGAAGGTTATGAAGACGCAGACGCTGATTTTTGGCGGCAAGATCCGCATGGTAAGATCTGCCCGTTCCGCCGGCATCGCTGAAGACCAGAATGCCTTTCTCGTCGTCCATGAAGGCGCGCGCTTCATCGAGATTGGCGCTGCCCGGCCGGGTCTGCACGGCATAGCGGGCGATCGCGCTGTTTTCCTCGCGGCGAACGATGCGGCGTGACCGGCCGGTGATTTCGGCCACCTTCTCGGTTCCGAAGTGCTGGACGATCTGGTCGAGCGCCGTCGGGATCGCCGGCAGGCTGCCCAGCGTTTCGACCAGATCGTCGCGGCGCCGTTCGGCCTCCCGGCAGATGACAGGGTTGCCGTTCGCGTCATGAACGGGTCGGGAGCTGAGATTGCCCTCGGCGTCGGAAAATTCCTCGAAGAGCTGCACCGGGAAGGAGTGCATCAGGTAGTCGATAACATATTCCCGCGGCGTCACGTCGACCTGCAGATCGCCCCATTCCTCGGTCGGGATCTGGGCCAGCCGGCGTTCGGTGAGTGCCGCCCCCGTCGAGACAAGCTGGACGATAGCGGCATGCCCCTCCTCCAGATCGGCGGCCATCGCCGCGAGAAGGGTCGGCGTCTTCATCGATGTCAGCAAGTGATTGAAGAAACGCTGCTTCGAGCTTTCGAAGGCTGAGCGCGCGGCGGCCTTGGCGTTTTTGTTCAGCGTGCCCGATTTCCCGGTGATGCCCGAGGCCTCCATCGCGGCATCGAGGTGATTGTGGATGACCTGGAACGCTTCCGCATAGGAGTCGTAGATGCGGACCTGCTCATCGGTCAGCTCGTGTTCGAGGATTTCGTATTCGACGCCCTCAAAGGAGAGCGAGCGCGATGCGTAGAGGCCCATGGCCTTGAGGTCGCGGGCCAGTACTTCCATCGCAGCAACACCGCCGTCTTCGATCGCGGCAATGAACTCGAAACGGGTCGGAAAGGGAAAGTCGCTGCTGCCCCAGAGACCGAGGCGCTCGGCATAGGCGAGCGACTCCACTTCCGAGGCGCCGGTCGCCGAGACATATACGACACGAGCGTCCGGAAGGGCGCGCTGCAGACGCAGCCCTGCCCTGCCCTGCTGCGATGCCGCCTTGTCGCCGCGCTCGGTTTTGCCGCCGGCGGCGTTGGCCATGGCATGGCCTTCATCGAAAATGATAACGCCATCGAAGTCGGCGCCGAGCCAGTCGACTATCTGCTGCACGCGTGAGCGTCGGCCCTCACGCTCATCGGTGCGAAGCGTCGCAAAGGTGGTGAAGAGGATGCCCTCCTCAAGCTTGATCGGCTTCCCCTGCCGGAAACGCGACAGGGGTGTTACCAGCAGCTTCTCTTGACCCAACGCGCTCCAGTCCCGCTGAGCGTCCTCGATCAATTTGTCGGACTTCGAGATCCAGACATGGCGACGGCGACCCTTCAGCCAGTTGTCGAGAATGATGCCGGCAGCCTGGCGGCCCTTGCCGGCGCCTGTTCCGTCGCCGAGGAACCACCCGCGTCGAAAACGAACAGCGTTTTCCGCGTCGGATGCAACCGCCTTGAGATTGTCAAAGGAGGTATCGACGCTCCAGTGCCCGGCAAGATAGCCGGAATGAGCTTCGCCGGCATAGATGACGCTCTCGAGTTGGGCGTCGGAAAGATCGCCGCTCACGACGATGCGCTTCGGCAGGTGCGGGCGATAACTCGGCTTCGGCGGTGCCACCGAGGCCATTGCGACGGATTCGGCCAGTCTGTCGGGATGCGGCTTCGCGTCGGGAATGTGGACCGACTGCAGCCGGTAGGATTCGTAGATGTCGTCAGCAGCGCTCGCCTCATCCTTCGGCTGAGCGTCGCGCAGCTCGTAGGAGAGTTCGATGATCTCGTCGTCGACAGGCGCAGCGCGATGCCGCGGCGCGGCAACTGCTGCTGGACGCATCGTGTCCGCGCGCAGGATGCCGTTGGAGGGCGCTCCAATGGAGTCTGGCGCCCTCGCCAGGGTGCGAGGTGGTAGGTCGGCGATCCAGGTGAGAAGCGTCTCCAGATCGGACGCGTTGCCCCTCGACATTGCGAGCTTCGACGGATCGTCCGCCGGAATCTTGTCGATCACGGTGAGGCGCGTTTCCATCGTCGTTCCATGACGCGCATAGATGCCGCCGTCTACCGCTGCGCTGAGCAGCACCGTGCCCTGCCCCTGCAGCCGAACAAAGCCGTCACGCCATGCCGAATTGTCGGCAGAAAGGCTTGCACCGGTGATCGCGACGAGCCGGCCACCGGGAGCGAGACGAGCAAAGGCGGAGGTCAGATGCCGCCAGGCGGCGTCGGCGACACGACCTTCGACGTGGACGCCAGCCGAGAAGGGCGGGTTCATCAAAACGACGCTCGGTCGGATGGAACGCTCGAGGTAATCGTCGATATGCGCGGCGTCGTGCTGCGATACTGGAACGCCGGAGAAGAGCTGCTGCAACAACGAGTGCCGAGCAGCTGCATATTCGTTGAGCGCCAGGCGGGCTCCTGCCAGTTCCGCAAAGATTGCTATGAGGCCGGTTCCAGCCGACGGTTCGAGGACGACGTCAGCGGCCGTGATGCCCGCAGCACGAGATGCGACGTAGGCGAGCGGGATCGGTGTCGAGAACTGCTGCAACGCGTGGCTCTCCTCGGATCTGCGTGTATGGGTCGGCACCAGGTTCGCTACTTTCGTCAGCATCGCGAGTGTCAATCGGCGCGAATGGGTGCCGGAAACGATCGCTGGCCCGAACTTGCGCAGAAACAGGACCTGAGCGGCTTCGGTCACGTCATAGGCGTCTTTCCAGAGCCAGAGGCCTTCGGCGTCGGTGCCGCCGAAAAACTCCGTCATGATTTGCCGCAGGTCACCTGGGGTGACGGCTTTACCTCGGTCCAGTAGAGACGTGATCCGACCGGCAGCATCTATAAGTGCTTCAGCATGGCTTTTGATCTCAAGATGCAGAGACGTTGAAACTGTTTGAGGCTGCGAAATGATATTCATCGAAGGATGCTCCATGCGTGAGGAAGAACAGCGTGGCCCAGCGTCCTGCCGAAGGTGCGGAGGTGTGATATCGGGGCGGCCACGGAAGGGTCGGGGATCGGCAGCTTGAACTGCCGCCTATTGGCGCCTAGCTCGACGGGTTTACGATGAAGCCAGCGGGATCCTCTGGATCCGGCGGCAGGTAGGCGTCGTAAGGATTGCCGCCGGCGAGATGGCCGAATGGCGTGAAGACATATTCGCCGCCAGTGCGGCCGACGGCGCACAGCACGAACCGCGGCTCGCGTGTAGACGCATCGAGGCATTCGATAAGAGCGAGATTGCCATCGGACGCGGCGCGCAGCAGCGTGTCGAAGTTTGTGCGGGCATGATTGGGAATAGCCATTGGGTGCTCCAGACAAAAAGATGCCCGGCGCTTGACCGGGCTCCGGGATGACGATGGGGTTGAAGATGCGGCCGGGTCTGAGCCAGACGCGCATCAGAACGTCAGGTAGCGCTCTCGAGCAGCTTCTTCGCTTTGCCTTCGAGCTCGAGACGCGTGTCTTGATTGGTCTTGGTGCGAGCCAGCGCGGTGATGCCCTGCACGAAATCGAAGATGCTCTCCGGCGGCCTCCCCTCCTCCGACAGCACCATCTCGATGACCTTGCCGGTCTCGCCCTTCGAGAAGCCGCGCCGACGCAGGAAGGTTTCGCGGTCGTCGTCCTTGCGCGCGACGAGCCGCTCGCGCGCCGCCTTGATGCCGGCGATGAACGGGGCGGGCGAGGAATTGGCAAAGCTGGTCAGCGCGGGTGCTGCTTCATGCGCGAAGCGTTGGGCGGCAAACTTCGAATGGCGAATGGTGATCTCCTCGAAATTCTCGGTGCCCCAGAGGTTCCTGTTGGCGCAAACTGCCCGCAGATAGAAAGAGGCGATGCCGAGCGTCTTGGATCCAACTTCCGAGTTCCAGGCATAGAAGCCGCGGAAGTAGAGATCCGTCTCGCCGTTCGGAAGTCGTCCGGCTTCGATCGGATGGGTATCGTCGACAAGAAACAGGAAGACGTCGCGGTCGCTGGCATAAAGGGTCGTCGTATCCTTCGTGATGTCGACGAACGGGTTGTGGGTCATCGTTGCCCAATCCAACACGCCCGGCACTTTCCACATCGTGTCGCCGGTCCCGTTGCCGGCGATCTTCATCACCGCCGAGACCAGTTCGTGATCCCAGATGCGGCCGTATTCCGGTCCCGTCACCGCGCGCAGTTCCAGCCGCCCATCGTCCATCTCAAGCGTCTTGACGAGCTCGGCACGATGATTGAGCAGGCCATGCTGTAGATTGATTGCCGCAAGCGGCGCCGGCAGTTGCCGCATATAGGTGGCGGGTGCGCCAACCAGGCTGCAGAGCTGGCCGTAGCTCCAGTGGGTCGGTGCGATCGCTCGGCGCTGACCCGGTACGACAAGCTCAAGCCGCTCCGCATTGTCGCGGGTTGCTTCGACCCGGATCGCAGCACTTTCGATGGTGCGGGCATGGGCACGCTCGGCGCGGGACCGAACCGTATCGTGGAGCTCGGTCAGTGACAGGAACCGTTCGTCGTCGGGGCGCGAAAACCATTCCGACGACACGCGGCCGATCCGCTCGCCGCGAGAGATATCGACTTTGAAGCCCGAGGAAGCGGGCTGGTGAATGGAAGCAAGTGAGGTCATTGCATTGTCTCCATGAAACAGAAGCCCGGCGCGATGGCCGGGCGAGGTTGGGCAAAGTCTGGGGAATAAGTTGGATCAATCGGACGTCAGCCGGCGTTGCGCCGACCGGATCGCCAAAAGCGCCGCCTGGAATTCGGCGCTTCCGACCACATCGGAAACGTCCATCGTGGTGGCAATGGAGACGCACGCGGCATGAACCTCGTCGTCGGTCACTGCCGCGGGAGACACTGCTTTGAAGCTCGGATCTATTTCGAGCACGGCGGTGATTGCGTCATGCACGCGATCCTCCCGCAGACGGACCAGGACGTGGGAAGGTTTTGGTAAGTTGACCGGCTCTTCGGGATCCGGGTCTCCGGCGAGAATGGCTTCACCTCGGGCGATGGCCCAGGCAGATCGTGCGAGCCAATCGGGCGACGGTAGGCGGGCCGCGCGAATGTCATCGAACATCATCTTCAACAGTCCGAGCAGGATCTCGAAATGACGCGCCCGGCGCTGGACAGGTTCCTCGAATTGCTGGGGGATCTGGAGCGGCGGACCCGCATAGGCCGCATGTGCACCGGTCCAAATGCCGGTGACATGAACTGGACCTGAGGACTCGAAGTCCTTCTCGGCGATATCCCAGCTGTCGTCGTCGATGGCGGCACGGCACGCCGCCTCCAGGGTGTCAGCCGCGTAGGTGCGATGCCGGAAGACCGGCAGGTGGTAGGTGGTCTCGATGGTGAAGTCAGGCATAGATGCCTCCTGAAACGGAAAAACCCGGCGCAATGGCCGGGCTGTTTGCAAGAAGACCCGACCGCAACAGCGATCGGGTCAGGCTGATGGGACGCTTTTGACGCTATTCGGCGGCTGCGAGATGCTCGCCGTCGATCCCACTTTCCGTATCGCCGGCGTCATCGCTCGATGCTTCCGGCTCGTCGAGTAGGAAGGCCGGCAGGTCGGGTCGTTCGGGCGCATTCTCGCCCTCATCGGAACCGATGGAGGCACCATCGGCTAGAGCGCTGCTTTCGCTGATGCCATCCACGACCGTCATGCGAAGCGGTTCCGGTAACCAGCCGCAGCCTGTGATCAGCCGCTCGGCCTCACGAGCCATGTCGGTCTTCTTGAGATGGCCGATGAGTTCCGCTGCCTGGTCACCCTTGGCTTCTCGAACCGCCTGCAGGATGCGCGCCTTGGTGACGCGGCCGAGATAATTGTCGACCGTCGGTGCCCAGCCGACTTCCACCATGTCGAAGCCGATCGAGCGGGCCAGCTGATCGGCATGAGCAATCGCCCGGGTCCGTTTGTTCCAGGGTTCGATCACCGCGTTGACCGACAGCGAGGCGCAATGGGCAAACAACGCCTGTCGGCTGACCACGTCGAGCGTGATGAGAAAATCCCAGAGATCGTTCGGATCCTTGGGAAGATCCTGGCCCCAGGCTTCGTGCCGCTGCTCGATCTCCTTCGCCCAAACCGTATCGCCGAGGCCGGGTGTCTGGGCGAAGCGAGCGCTCTGCAGCGTCACCTCCAGGCATGAGTCCGATCCGTAGACGTAGAAGGTCTTCAGGACGAAGGCATGCAGGACTGCGATGAAGGCGATGACGAGATCGTTTGCGAGTGCATTCCGCAAAGCTACCGTGCGCGTCGCCGTCAGATCGAGAACCAGGCGATCAGGAAGCGGTTTGATCGTTTCGTCCTCGTCGTCCGGTTGGGCCTCCTCGCCGCCGACGGAGCCGGTTGCCGCCAGGTCACCGCCATGATCGGCACCATCGCCGGCTTCAGCCGAGGGATCGTTCTCATCCTTCGGTTCGTCCTCGGGCCGCACGAAGCCTCGCTCGATCTTGAGCTCGCCACCGACGCCGAGCGAGACGAAGAGACCGCCGCGGGCGACCTCCTCCGGATCGAACAAATAGGGGCGGTCGTTCAGGCGGTCGAGCTCGCTGCCGAGTTCCTCCAGCTTTTGTTCGGTCGCTTCCGAATACTGATCTGCCTCCGAATATTCTGCGTCGAGCTTATCGTATTCGGCACGCGTGGCATCATAGCGCGCCACTTCGTCTTCCGTCATTTCCGCCTGCTCGCCGTAGAAGCGGCGCAGGCCGGATGTGTGACCGTAGGGAAAGTCGAAGGCCGCCTCGACCCAATTCCAGCCTTCGCTCACGCGGATCGCCTCGGCGTCAGCCTTCAGCTTCTCCACCACGAGCTGTTCAAGCAGTGCCGGATCTTGCAGCCAGCCGCCCTGATCCTGGTCGAACAGATCACGCATGGTTACACCGCCAGCGGCCTCGTAGGCTTCGATGCCGACATAGACGGCACGGCGGTCGTTGGCGCGGATCGCGGTCTCCGTCAGCAGGCGCCGGATGTAATAGGGCTCGCGGCTATGCGAGCGCGAGATCGTATCCCAGACCTGCTCCTGGCGAACATGGTCGTTGGTGATCGAAAACGCCATGATCTGCTCCAGCGTCATCTCGTCCTCGGCATAAAGATCGAGAAGCCGCGGTGAGACGGAGGCCAGCCGCAGGCGCTGCTTGACTGTCGCAACGGAGACGAAGAAGCGCGCGGCAATCTCCTCCTCGCCAAGCCCCTGCTCGCGCAGGGTCTGGAAGGCGCGGAACTGATCGAGCGGGTGCAAGGATACACGCTGGACGTTTTCAGCGAGCGAGTCCTCGACCTCGAGGGTTTCGCCCTTGCTGACGATGCAGGGAACGCCGGCGGTTTTGGCAAGGCGCTTCTGCGCGACCAGTCGCTCAAGGGCGCGGTACCGGCGCCCGCCGGCCGGGATGCGGTAGATGCCGGTCTCGTTGCCATCGCCGTCGAGTTCGGGGCGGACGTTGAGGCTGGTCAGCAGGCCGCGATGGGCGATGTCTTCCGCCAGATCCTCGATCGAGATGCCCGCCTTAATCTTGCGGACGTTCTGCTGGCTGAGCACCAGCTTGTTGAAGGGAATATCCCGGGCTGCGCTGAGGGTGATTTTCTGGATGGCCTGAGCCATGTCGTTTCTCCGTGGCGAGCCGGCCGGAACCTCTCTCCAGCCTCCTAACCCGCCACAAATCCCCCTTCCCTCCTCTCCCT
>NZ_JAILYJ010000032.1 GCF_019793465.1 Rhizobium croatiense
CCCCCATCACCTCCGCCGCTCCGCCCCCGCCGCAATCGTCTGCACCAGCTCATCCACCTCCCGTGCCAGCCGCTCCAGCGGCAAGCCGACGAAGCGGCCTTCGAGGCTGATGCTGACGACGCCATGCACGGCGCCGAAGAGGGTGCGGGCGCGGATGGCGCGGTCTTGCGCGGGCATGTCGGGCTGCAGTTCGGCCAGCGGTTCGGCGATCACGTCCATCAGGAAGAGGTGTTCGTCGAGGTGCCATTGCGGCGTCGGGCTGGTTTCCGGCGGGAAGTGGTCGAACAGCGCCTTCCAGAGGTTCCGGTGCTCGACGGCGAAGCTGAGATATCCCTGCGCCAGGTTGCGCAGCCGGTCGGTCGGCGGCTTGCCGCGGGTTTCGGGCAGGGTGAGCCTCGCCTCCAGCGCCTTCAGCGTCGCGGAGTTGACGTGGATGACCAGCTCGGCGAGATCGGAAAAGACCGTATAGAGGCCGCCGAGCGCGCAGCCGGCATCCTGGGTGATGTCGCGGGCCCTAAGGTTCGTCAGGCCGTCCTTGGCGATCCGCTCGCGCGCCGCCTCGATCAGCCGGGCCTTCAGGTCTTCGCGTTTTTCTTCTCGCCTGCCGGCCATTCACCATTCCACTTCGATTTTTTTGAACGTCGTTCAAAATTTATCTTGAACGACGTTCATGATTCTGGCATAACACCTCTCGTGAACAACGTTCATAAACCGGAGGAAGGAAATGTTCAAACTGATTTCCATTTTGTTGCGGGGCAGGGCGCATGATGCCGAGCAGGCCTTTGCCGATCGCCACGCGGTTCCGCTGCTTTCCCAGCAGATCCGCGATGCCGCCCAATCGATCCAGTCGGCGCGCCGCAGTGTCGCGGTCGCCATCGCCCAGAACGAGCAGGAGAAGGTGCAGCATGGGGCGATCGTTGCCCGTATCGCCGATCTCGAGACCCGCGCCTCCGCCGCCCTGGCGAAGGGCAATGAGGGCCTGGCCCGCGAGGCGGCCGAGGCGATCGCCTATCTCGAAGCCGAGCGCGATGCATCGGAAAAGGCGCAAGCCCAGTTCACAGGGGCGATCGACAAGCTGAAGGGCATTGTTCGTGCCTCGGAGGCGCGGCTGCAGGAGCTGCAGCGCGGCGAGCGGCTGGCCCGGGCGACTGAAGAGGCGCAGAAGCTCGATGTCGTCGTCGCCGGTCCCGGCCTTGCCACCCTCGATGAGGCTGAGGAGACGCTGGCGCGGCTTCGCCTGCGCCAGAGCCAGAACGAACTGACGGCGGCGGCACTGAAGGACATGGAAAGCGCCACCCGGCCGGCCGGCATCATCGAAAAGCTCGCCAATGCCGGCTGCGGCGCGCCGCTCGCCTCATCGGCCGATGACGTGCTTGCCCGGCTGAAGAGCCGCATCACGCCGGCCGCCTGAATTCATCCATCCAACCATTCACCCCTAAAAATTGAAGGGTCACTGCTATGAACGACAGTTTCCAGAAACATTCCGCCAGCTGGGTCAGCTTCTCCTACATCTCCTTCGGCGCTGCCGCCTTCATGCTGGCGCTCGGCCTCTACATGATGCCGCTCGATCTCTGGGGCAAAGGCTATCTCGCCATGGGCATTTTGATGCTGGTGCAGACCACGGTGAACATCACCAAGACGCTGCGCGACAATGCCGAATCCGAGAAGCTGATCCGCAAGGTCGAGGATGCCCGCACGGAAAAACTGCTCGTCAAATTCAATCGTAGCGATGAAGATTGATCTTCCTTAACCACAGCGCAGAGTTGTTGCCGCATTCAACCAATGGGTAACAACTCTGTGGCCTTCTCAGCAGGCCTAAAGAAGGACTCCCGCCGTGCAACACAATCTGATGACGTCTAGAAAATTCGCGCCGCTGTTCTGGACCCAGTTCCTCACGGCCTTCAACGACAATTTTCTGAAGAACACGCTGGTGTTCCTCATTCTCTTCAAGATGTCGGCGAGCGAAGGCGCCGCCCTGGTGACGCTCGCCGGCGTCATCCTCATCGTGCCCTTCCTGCTGCTTTCGGCGCTCGGCGGCGAGCTTGCCGACAAGCATGACAAGGCGAAAATCGCCGAACTGCTGAAACGCTGCGAGATCGGCATTGCCGCACTTGCCGTCGTCGGCCTCGGGCTCTCATCCATCTCAGTGCTGATGGTCGCCCTCTTCGGCTTCGGCGTCGTCTCGGCGCTGTTCGGGCCGATCAAATACGGCATCCTGCCCGATCATCTCGATCGCCGTGACCTGCCGAAGGCCAATGCCTGGATCGAGGGCGGCACCTTCATCGCCATCCTCGCCGGCACGATCATCGCCGCACTCGCCTTTTCCAGCGGCGACAATGTGCTGCTCTTCGGCTCGATGATGATGGGGCTGTCGCTGCTCTGCTGGCTTTCTAGCCGGATGATCCCGCCGACCGGCTCCAAGGCGCCGGATCTTCAGATCGACCGCAATGTCATCCGCTCCAGCTACACGCTCGTCCGGGAAATCCGGCAGGACAAGCGGCTGTGGCGCTCGGCGCTGATGAACTGCTGGTTCTGGCTGGTCGGCGCCTTCGTGCTCTCCATCCTGCCGACCATGGTGACCGAGCTGCTCGGCGGCTCCGAGCTCGTCGTGCCGGCCTATCTCACCGTCTTCGCCATCGCCGTTGCCGTCGGCTCGGCCATCGCCGCCTGGATGTCGTCCGGCCGCATCGTGCTCTTGCCGGCCCCGGTCGGCACGGCGCTGCTCGGCCTCTTCAGCCTCGATCTCGCCTGGAACCTCTGGGGCCTGGCCTCGACCGCGCACGCGACGACCATCCTCGATTTCTTCGCCGGCGAAAACACCATCCGCGTCGCCATCGATCTCGCCGGCATGGCGATCGCCGGCGCCTTCATCGCCGTGCCCACCTTCGCCGCCCTGCAGACCTGGGCGCATGAGGACCGCCGCGCCCGCGTCATCGGTGCTGCCAATGTGCTCTCCGCCCTGTTCATCACCGTCGGCCTCGGCCTCGTTGCCGTCGTCCAGGCGCTGGGCGCCTCCATTCCTCAGATCCTGATCGGCCTTGGCATCCTCAATTTTGCCGTTGCCTGGCTGATGCTGAAGACGCTGCCGACCAATCCCTTCCGCGATTTCATCTCGATCCTGTTCCGCGCCTTCATGCGCCTCGAGGTCGAGGGCCTTGAGAATATCAAGAAGGCCGGCCGCGCGCCGATCATCGCCCTCAACCATGTCAGCCTGCTCGATGGCGCCTTGGCGCTTGCCATCACCGAGGAAGAGCCCACCTTTGCCGTCGACTACAAGATCGCCCAAGCCTGGTGGGTGCGGCCGTTCCTGAAAATGTGCAAGTTCCTGCCGCTCGACCCGACAAAGCCGATGGCGACGCGTTCGCTGATCAAGGTGGTGCAGGACGGCAACCCGATCGGCATCTTCCCCGAGGGACGCCTGACGGTGACGGGAACGCTGATGAAGGTCTATGACGGCGCCGCCATGGTCGCCGACAAGACAGGCTCGATGGTGGTGCCGGTGAAGATCGACGGGCTGGAGAAGAGCTATCTCTCCTATCTCGATAACGGCAAGATCCGCCGCCGGCTGTTCCCCAAGGTCAAGGTCACCATTCTCGAGCCGGTGAAGCTCGAAGTAGCGCCGGAGCTGAAAGGCCGCAAGCGCCGCACGGCGGCGGGGGCAGCGCTTTATCAGGTAATGTCGAACCTGCTGTTCCAGACCGCCGATACCTCGTCGACCGTGCTCGACCGCGTCATTCAGGCCGGCCACGAATTCGGCATGGGCAAGCTTGCCGTCGAGGATCCGGTCACCGGCCGGCTGACTTATGGCAAGCTGCTCACCGGGGCTGCTGTGCTCGGCGCAAAATTCCGCACGATGTTCCCGGAGACGAACCTCGGCGTCATGCTACCGAATGCCAATGGCGCCGCCGCCACCCTTCTCGGCGTGATGACGGCTGGCAAGGTGCCGGCCATGCTGAATTTTACCGCCGGTGCCGCCAATATCCTCTCCGCCTGCAAGGCGGCCGAGGTGAAACACGTGCTGACCTCGCGCGCCTTCGTCACTCAGGCCAAGCTCGGCCCCGTGATCGCCGAGATGGAAAGGCAGGTGAAGATCGTCTGGCTCGATGATCTCCGCGCCGAGATCTCACTCAAGGACAAGATCCTGGGTTATCTCAGGAAGGCGCGGCCGCTCACCAAGCGCCAGCCGGACGATCCGGCTGTCATCCTCTTCACCTCGGGTTCGGAGGGCACGCCGAAGGGCGTGGTGCTCACCCACCGCAACATCCTGTCGAACGCCGCCCAGGCCGCCGCCCGCATCGATTTCCACAGCGGCGACAAGGTGTTCAACATCCTGCCGGTTTTCCATTCCTTCGGGCTGACGGCCGGCACGGTGCTGCCGCTGATCTCGGGCGTGCCGGTCTATTTCTATCCCTCGCCGCTGCATTACCGCATCGTGCCGGAGCTGATCTATGCCTCCAACGCCACGATCATCTTCGGCACCGATACCTTCCTCAACGGCTATGCCAGGACCGCGCATCCTTACGATTTCCGCTCGATCCGCTATATCTTCTCCGGCGCGGAGCCGGTGAAGGCCTCGACCCGCCAGACCTATATGGAAAAATTCGGCCTGCGCATCCTGGAAGGTTACGGCGTCACCGAGACCGCGCCGGTCATCTCCATCAACACGCCGATGTACAACCGCTCCGGCACGGTCGGCAAAATCCTGCCGGGCATGGAATGGAAGCTCGAACCGGTGCCCGGCATCGATGAGGGCGGCCGGCTGCATGTGCGCGGCGCCAATGTCATGGCCGGTTATCTCCGCGCCGAAAAGCCCGGCGTGCTGGAGCCGCTCGCCGACGGCTGGCACGACACCGGCGACATCGTCACCATCGACGAGGACGGTTTCGTCAAGATCCGCGGCCGCGCCAAACGCTTCGCCAAGATCGGCGGCGAAATGATCTCGCTCGCCGCCGTCGAAACGCTGGCCGCCGAACTCTGGCCGGGCGCGCTGTCGGTCGTCTCCTCGCTGCCCGACCCCAAGAAGGGCGAACGCCTGGTGCTGCTCACCGAAGCCGAAACCGCCACCCGCGCCGAATTCCTCGCCTTCGCCAAATCCAAGGGGGCGATGGACATGATGGTGCCGGCCGAAGTCACCATCGGCAAGGTGCCGGTGCTCGGCTCCGGCAAGGTCGATTTCGTCGCGGCGCGCAAGCTGGCTGAGAGCGTGGCTGAGAAGGGGGAGGCGGCTTAGGCGGGGTTTGGCAAGACCCCGCCCCAACCCCTCCCCACAAGGGGGAGGGGCTAACGTGCCGCACCGCTTCACGTAAGCCTCCATCATACTAATCATTCTAGGGCTAACAGCCGGCAACACCTCTCCTTTGGTCACCGCCGGTAGCCGCGACTTAGCCCCTCCCCCTTGTGGGGAGGGGTTGGGGCGGGGTCTTGGACTCATTCCCCGCGTGCCTGGAACGGAGTGTCGGGAAACCCCGCTTCGCCCTGGAAGCTCCTAACTCACCGCCGCCCGCTCCGCCGTCTTCAGCCTGAGACCGAGCACCAGCGGCACGGCAAGCGCGTAGACGGCAACGACCGACAGCCCGATGGCGCCCGGCCATTGCTGGCGTCGATCAATTCTCTGCCGTGTTTCAGGTGAGACCGACAAGGACCTCCAATAGAATGGAAGGTGAGCTCAAAAAACCTCCCGCCACCAAGCCAACGAAGCCGAGCCCCAGCGCCCCGGCAATTCCGTGGCTCTCCCAGCCGTAACAGGCCCCCAGGGCTGTTGCCGCCGTGACGATCGAAACTGTCCACACGATCTTGACCAGCGAGATCAAGCGCCGCCCAATCGTTCGTCTCTTTTCTGCCTCGGCCAAACCAACCTTCTCAAGCGCTTCCCTGCCACGTTGAAGCATTGCAATTTTTAGGGGCATCATCAACGGGGCGGACAATCAAAAAGACGAGATGGTAAACGCGCCTAGCACGCGGCACCGCATGCCCTCTCTCCAGCCTCATCCTGAGACGCGTAGCCCACGGGGCTGGCCACCGCAGCCACCCGCCCTCGTCCTTCGAGGCCCCTTGCGGGGCGCCTCAGGATGAGGGCTGATCGTGTGCCTGTCGCCTGGGGATCGAAAGACCGGCGGCAGCGGCCCCGGGGGTGAGATGGGTGGATGGGGGTAGGCTTCGCGGGGATATCTATCATGGACCCAGCACCCCCAATGACGCGTTTCGCCTCTCCTTCGGCGCATATGAGGTTGTCTCGCCGGAACAGTCGCTTCACCATGGGACGACTTCAGCTCCGAAAAACAGACAGGCAGGCTATGACAGATATCGCGCAGATGCAGGAACAGCGATTGAACGCCCTTCGACAGACCGCGTCGGGCGCGCCGAAGCTGCCGTCCAACCCGTTCTTCGGCGTCGGGCCGATCACCGATGCGACGACCGACGAAGTCGATAGCCGCCTCAGACGCATCGCCTTCGACGCCTGGATCGAGAAGACCTATCGCAAGTTCGACGACAGGGGCAACGACATCGGCGGCTTCACCACGGCCGAGATTTCCCGCAGCATGCATCGCGGCTATCCGGCCGATAAGATCCTGACCGACATGATGCGGGCGATCCATCGGTATTTCGGCTTCCCCAAGGCGAACCGCATGGCGGTCGGGCTCGGCGGCGGCCATAGCGGTTTCACCGTCTGCATCCAGCACCTGATGAATGCCAATGACGCTTCCCAGCGCCTCTATGTCGATACGCCGCGGCCGGAGAGCGATCCGTCCAAGGCCGCCGGCTTCTTCCGCCAGTCCTGGGCGACACAGCTGATCGAGATGCAGCGCTTCGCCGAAAAGGGCTGCGAGAGCCGCATCCATTTCGCCGCCTCCGAGGGCGTGATCCCGACGGCGGCCGAGCTTTCGGCCCTCGGCGTCTCGATCTTCGTCGGCGTCGGCCACGAGACGACAGGCGCCAATGCCTATACCAGCGCCGAAATCCACGAATTGCTGAACTGGCTCGACGGCGACCCGGCAAATCGCCATGCGGTGTTCGACGCCACCTCGATGCTCGGCGCCATGCCGTGGGAGCCTGAGCTCGTCAGCGCCGTCATGGCCAAATGCTGCCTGTTCATGCCCTTCCAGAAGGCGATCGGCGGCATCTCCGGCTATTTCGTCGCCTCCTTCACGCCGCATGCGCTGGCGCTGATCGAAAAGAACCAGCAGGATCCCGCCTGGGCGATCCCGCGCCAGCTGAAGATCGCCCCGCCGATCGATCCGCGGCAGCCGTTTTCGGCCAAGCGCTCGGTCGATGCCGGCCCGTTCTACGATGCCGGCGAAGACCGCATGCTCGGCGGCGTCATAAACACCTACAGCGCGCTCGCCTTTGCCGAGACCACCTTCGGCCTGCTGCAGTCGGAAGCCCGGGTCGGCTCCGTCGTCGAGCTCAACCGCCGCTCCGCCGCCAACCGCGCCGTGATCGACGAATGGGTCAAGTCGCATCCCCTGCTGTCGCTGACCGTCACCGATGCCGAGCGTCGCGGCGCGGCCGTGACGCTGCTGAAGGTCGAGGACGACGGCATTACCGATGCCGGCATCCACGCCCGCATCATCGCCCGCTCCAAGCAGCTGCTCGGCTATGAGGGCATCACCCATCCGAACGGCGAATATGAGCCGGGCCTCGATGCGGCCCGCTACGTCAACGCTTTCCCGGGCACACCCGGCGATTACCGCGCCTGGGTCGGCGGCATCCGCGAGCCCGAAGATGTCGTGGCCCTGCTGGAAAACCTGCAATATGCCTATCTCAGAGCCAAGATCGTCGTGCTCGAAGAGGAGCTCGCCAAGCACGGCGTCACCTTCGAGGCGCCGGCCAAGGCCGATGGCGCCGTGCGCAAGGACGATCCGAACCGCGCCTATACCGTGCTGATCGCTGATCTGGTCGGCTTGCGCTTCGGCGCTGACGGCGAGCCTGATTACAGCGAGGTCAAGGCCTATATCGAGGAGAAGGGCGGCGTCTTCCACCTCGGCCCGCTCAGTGATCGTTCGGCGCTGGATAAGGGCCGCATCCATTTCTTCTATCAGCCGAACCTCAGCACCGAGGCGGAGATCCTGCCGCAGACTGACAAGGGCCAGTACGACGCGCTGATCGCGGCGGCGACCTTCATCCCGAAGGCCTCCGTCTTCCCGCTCGGCGGCGTGCGCATTGGTGCGGGCACCGGCAATATGGGCTCGGCCTCCTGGGGCGGCGGCAACGGCGAGGGCGGCGATGCGCCCCTGATGAACACGCCCGGCATCAACAGCCGGGCGACCGCCCAGATGGCGATGAAGGCGATCCTGAAGGTCGTTCCCGACCTGCCGGTCGACCGGCTGCACCGCATGGTCGCCGGCGGCGATTTCGATACCGGCCGGCAGCTGAAGGATTTCCCGACGGCGAAACTCGAGGGCCGCAAGCTTGCCGTCCTCGGCTACGGCAATATCGGCCGTGAAGTCGCCAAGCTCGCCAAGGCCTTCGGCATGAAGGTGGCGATCTATGCCCGCGAGCATCACCGACGCTGGATCGAGGCCGAGGGCTTCGACTATGCCGCAAGCCCTGTGGAAGCGGCAAGCGGCGCCGACGTGCTCTCGGTCCATATCGGCCTCGGCCGCCTGGATGCGGCGACCGGCACCTATTCCAATGCCGGCACTGTGAATGCGACGGTGCTTTCCGCCATGAAGGACGGCGCGGTGCTGGTCAATTACGACCGCGGCGAAGTCGTCGATGCCGGCGCGCTCGATGCGGCACTTGCCTCCGGCAAGATCGCCCATGCGGCAATCGACGCCGACCTCTTCAGGGATGCGGCGACCGGCACGCTCAGTGGGCCGATGCTGCCCTACCTGCCGCTCGAAACGCGCCATAAGGGCAAGCTGGAGCTCTTGCCGCATGCCGCCGCCGACACCGACCACCCGTCGCGGGTCACCGGCGCCAAGCAGGCGGTCGACCAGATCTTCGACGTCATCCGCTTCAAGTCGGTCGTCAATCTCAAGGGCGACCTGCCGGAAGGCTATGTGTCGGGCGGCAGCCGCACCCCGGCCGGCATCGGCAAGGTGACGAAACAGGTCGTCGCCGAGGCCGGCGGCAAGGCGGAGCTGCTGGAGGAGCTGCGCCAGGTCTCGGAAAAGATCGCCGCCATCACCGGCGCGCTCTCGGCCGTTTCCGACCGGGGGCACCAGGCGCGGATCGTCGAGCGTTATACCGGCCTGCTGGTCGAAAGCGCCGACCGGCAGCGGGCGCTGCTCGATCAGCTCGGCCTGTATGGGCCGGCGGAGGGATGAGCTGCAGCGGCGCGGTTCGGGCCAAGCTAAAGACCCCGCCCCAACCCCTCCCCAAAAGGGGGAGGGGCTAACCTGCCGCACCGCTTCACGTCACTCTCCACGGGACCAATCCGCCGAACGTAGCCAGCAAGAGCTTGCCTCTGGTCGCCGGACACCGCAGCTTAGCCCCTCCCCCTTGTGGGGAGGGGTTGGGGAGGGGTCTTGGGTTCCCACCCCCGGCTGTCCGCAATCATCACCCCACATCTCCAACAAAATGTGCAGCTGCTGAGCGGAAACGTTTCGCTGGCCGAACGCGGCGGGCACCGGAGGATTCGGAGAGGAGCCCAAAGCAAAACAGGCGGCACATCGGCCGCCTGTTTTCGTGTTTTCGTGTCGCCGGTTACTTCTGTTCCGGCGCCAGGAACTCGGCGCAATAGGAAGGGCCATTGACGCCAGGAATGTCGGCAACGGTGCGGATGTCGCGGATCGTGTAGTCGGAATTGGTGGTGATTTCCGCCTGGCAGCGCAGATAGGCGGTGCGGGCGGCGGCGATCTGCTTGCCGCGCTTGCCATCGGCGCCCTCGGCATATTTGGCCGGAATGCGCACGGTCTTGTAGCCGCCGCGCCAGGTATAAATGGTGCTCGAACCTTGCTCGCGGTCGCTGATCGGCGGCCCGTAGGCGGCAAAGAAGATGCCGGCCGATTTGCCGACCCAGCGGGCTTCGATCGGATTGCCGGCGGAAGGAATGGTCGTGCATCCGGCAAGCGCAATGGCAAGCCCGGCCGCGGTGATGGTGCGGAGTTTCATCGTGTCGTCCCTGATCTCTGGCGCAGTGGCTGCGAAGCCGCCGTCGCGGCGGTTTCGCCTGTCCCGCGTGCCTTTAGCGCGGAACCCGGCAAAAGAAAATTGCCCCTTTTGCACTTCCGTTTAATTTGCCCGGGGTGTGTCTTTTTGCAGCAACGGCCCATTCCGACCGCTGTCATCAACCCGTCAAAAATTCCCTCGGGTTTTTGAATTTTGGCGCTTGTGCAACCAGAAAGGCTGTTCTATAGAAGCGCCGCTGGTCACGGAGTGTAGCGCAGTCTGGTAGCGCACCACGTTCGGGACGTGGGGGTCGAGTGTTCGAATCACTCCACTCCGACCAGCTAGAAACCCCGCTTCGGCGGGGTTTTTCGTTTCTCGCTGCTTGGAAAGCGCCGCGCCCGCGCCGAGGCTGCTGTCATGTCAGGTCAAGCCGCAGTGGAGGTTGCCGAGGCCCAATCTCTCTCGCCAGCTATACGTTCCCGTAGAAGAGTTATAACTTGACATGGCTGAAAATAATCTGACGCCCGGAACGAGTCCCGAAGTGATTCGTTGAGTCGCGTGTTCCGCGTGAGGGGGCTGCATCATGAGCAGGCGGCGAAGCTTCAAACCGGTGAAGATCACCATCAATGGCAAGACCAGGACGGTTTATAACGTCGTCCAGGCCGGCAATATGCTGCTGAGCGACTGGCCGGAGCAGACGCCGGCGGCCAAGGCTGCCGAGCTCCTCGTGCTCGACGTCTTCAACGATGCTGCCGGTCCCGAGCAGGTGCGCCGCGCCTTCATAACGGCGGCCAAGGCGAGCGACATCAAGTTCAGTTCCTGACTGGCGGTGTCGGGAAAGGTCTTCGCTCACTTCCATGATACCTGCTCCTGATTCGCGAGATCATGATGCTTCAGCTGCGACCCCATCCAGGCGGCCGAGGCGATTGCTGCGACCAAGCCGAAGGCGATGCAGGCGAGGGTCTGGGTTCGCCAGGAGATAAAGGTGACCGGGGCCGGGATGATTGGCCTCTCCACGCAGTGACCGGGCGGGCAGGGGCAGCCGGAAAAGGCCTTAATGCAATCGGCGGACATCTCCGTTTCTCCCTCAGGCGTAAAGCTGATCGCGATCGGTGATGCCCATGATCTCGCGGGCATAGCGGTAATGCGCCGCCACACTGGCCGTGGCGCCGCGCAGCCAGGACGGGCCGCGGAGCAGATGTTCGGGGCGGCTGAGGTAGACAAAGCCCAGGGCGCCCATGCGCTGGGCTTCGTTGGCCATATAAGCGGCGCAGTCTTCGAGCCGGCGGGTGGCATTCCAGCGGGCGTCCCTTAGGCTCTGCTCGGTCTCGATCTTGCGGAAATGCTGCATCGCTTTGCCCTCTCTTGTGCCGGCTGATGGCACGCGACAAAAGGTATATATAATACCTAATCGCGTCAATCGGAGTGGGTATAAAAAATACCTTAAACGTTGACGAGGTACGAATCGTAGGCGTATGAGTGAGCGCAGTGATTGGGCGACCGGGTGCAACTCCCGAGCTGACGAAGCCCAGCGGCGCGGGAAGCGAAAGTCCTTAAGTGCGCTGTCAGAAAATCAGGACGAGGGCGAAGCGAATGGCCCCTCTGGCACGTGTCCCATCCCGGCTCCGGCCTTCAGGACATGGCCAATGCTCTCCCGGCTTCATGGGCTTTGCTCATGGGGTAGGGGGAAGCTTTGGCCGGAACCCTCCCTCACCAGCCTTCAGGAACGGGAAAGAAATGGAAGAGAGAAGGAGGAAGAGAGATCAGGATACCACGCGCGGGCGGCGGCGGTGATCGGCTCGGAGGCGCGTCGCGGTCTTTCAGTTTCGATGCTTGCGCTCGAAAGCTGGGGTTCCAGGCGCGCCCGTGTCAAAGCGCGCCGCAGAGCTTTGCGCGCGGTGGTTGGAGCGCCGGCGAGACGTCCGATGCCCTTCGATCTTCGCGGCTCACCTCAATGCAGCATGCTCGGCGCGGCGCCGAAGGCGATGAGCGGCACGGCAAGGCTCACGATATAGAACCAAATTCTGCCGACGCGTGAGGAAGGGCGCCATCTTGATTCTTTTTCGCAAGAGGTTGGCGTTTTGCTGGAATGGTGAGTCCTATGTCTTGGAATGGATTCGTGTTTTCGAGAAGCGCCGGGGCTCTCACATCTCGATCACCGAGCGGCGGACGCGGCCGATGATGGTGACGGCGCCCTGGAATTCCGGCGGCGGCACCTCCTCGTAGGAGGCCGGCTGAAAGGGCGGATTGTCGTTCGGGCGGTAGCGCTTGTAGGTCACTGCCCCGGTCTCGTCGGCAACGACGTAAAGCGCGTTCGGCGCCAGGCGCTTGTCGCGTCGGTTGACGAAAATGATCGAGCCCGGCGGCGAGATCTTGTTCATCGAATTGCCCTCGACCTCGAGCGCGATCCAGTCGCCGTCCGGCAGATCGAGCGCGGCGACGGTCGGGAATTCCGAGAAGTCGGTGATCGGCGCCTGCTCGGTCAGCTGACCGGCGCTCACCCAGGAGATCTTCGGCACGTCGGCAACGGAGACCGGCCGCTCTTCCGGATCGAGCGCCTCGCCGGTGCCGAACTGCAGCCAGTTGAGATTGACCTTGAACGCCTTGGCATATTTCTTCGCGTCGGCGATGCCGAAGCCGTTCCGGCCCGACTCATGCGCCTTGTAGACATTGGCGTTCCAGCCGAAACGATCGACGAT
This sequence comes from Rhizobium croatiense, assembly GCF_019793465.1. GTDB lineage: Bacteria > Pseudomonadota > Alphaproteobacteria > Rhizobiales > Rhizobiaceae > Rhizobium > Rhizobium croatiense. Next base: position 12,753 of record NZ_JAILYJ010000032.1, read on the forward strand.
CGCCTTCGGCCCGGCAAAGCCGGCGTTCTTCCTGGCCATGACCAGACGCTTTGCGCGTTCTTCGCGCTCAAATTGTTCCTGATCTTTCAACATGATATAAATTATACCCTAAAAAAAGGTACATGTAATGCCCTAAATCGCTTGACGTGCGAGGTATTTTACGTACCCTTATCGCCATGACACACGCTGATTTCATCAACAATCGGCCCAGGCTTTCGGGCTTCGCCAATGATCTGGGCATTCGCAAGATTTCGCCCGCGCGCCGCATCCGGCGCCCGGGCGACCGCTACACCGGCTGCCCGAACTGCGGCAGGGCGCTGTCGATCGCCGAGGTGATCGAGCGCCATTGCGAAAATTGCGGCCGGCAGACCAATCCGGAAGAACTGCGGCGGACGACGATCTTGCCCTCTTCCTTGCCGATCACCAGATCCGACAGCCGCACTCCTCCCTGACGGCTATCGGTCGCCGGCGTCGTCGCCCTCCCTCGGCGACGCCGGCATCTCCAGGACGCGACTCGTCGCGCTGCCCTGAGACGACGACCGGAGCCCGTGCTTCCGCAACAGAGCGGGCTCCTGATGTCAGCAACGAATTAAACAAATGAAGGACGGCCAAGGCCCGCTTTGCCGGGTGCATCCGGCCGCGTCCGAGGGAAAGAGGATCACGCGATGAGCATCGCCCCAGCCTGTCAGGGCACACACATCAGCGCCCTCGAGCTCTTCCGCTCGGGCCGGGACTATATCGAAATATCAGCCATTCTCGGCATGCCGGTGCCCGCCGTCGAAACGGAGATCCACCGGCTGCGCAGCGCCGAGAAGGGCGACACCGCCCAGGAGGATTACGCCGCCGGCAAGGTCCGGCGGTTTGCCGGCCGCGCCGCCCGGCCGGGCGCCTCGGTCAATTTTGCCGGCGGCCGGCACAGGCTGCCGGTTTGAGCGGGCGAGCGGAAAGGGATGCGCATGGAAAGGAAACGATGGACAAGGACATCATGGAGATCCTCAGCCCGGTGCTGGGGCAGGAACTGGCGGCAGCGATCATCGAGCATCGCAGCCGCACGCTGAAGAAGCCGCTGACGGCTTACGCGGCGAAGATCCAGGTCAAGGAATACCTGAAGACCGGCAATCCGGTCGACGCCGCCGAGATGCAGATCCTGCGCGGCTGGCGGGCGATCAAATCCGACTGGTATTTCAATGAGAAGGCGAGGGAAGCAGGATCGATCGATGCAAACACGGGCAGAAGGACATTGGTCGATGCCGCAAGAGATTTCCTCTCCGGTGACGATCATAGCGGGAATGCTTTCGGGCTTTCCGGCCTCCGCCGGCACTGATCCCGACATGCAGATCCGCGCCTATCTCGTCGCCATCGACGGCATTCCGGCCGAGGCGGTCTGGCGCGCCGCCAAGCTGTTCCTGTCAGGCAAGGTCAGGGACCATAACCGCGCCTTCGCCCCGAGTGCGGCGAGCTTTGCCGAAGCCGCCCGCCAGCAGCAGGCGGTGATGGCCAGGGAAAGCCGCCCGCCGATCGAAGTGCGGCCCGAACCGCCGCAGCCGAAGGTCGCGGCTTACAAGCTGCAGCTGCTGAGACAGGCGGCGAACGGCAGCCTGAACGCCAGGCGAGAGCTCGCAGAGATGTTTCCCGACAACCCGGTCATCGCAAGGGCCGCACGAGACGCACAGGAGACAATCGGATGAGAGAGCTGTTCTGGACCGAAGACAAGATCGCCGAGGCGCAGAAGTTCTGGCAGGCGGGCTTCTCGGCACGAGAGATCGCCGAGCTGTTCGGCTCGAAGAAGAACACCGTCATCAACATGGCGCACCGCAACCGCGACAGGTTTCCGTCGCGCCAGCTGGCGCCCAGGCCGCCCGACGCTGAAGTGTCCGCGCCGACCCGCCATCCCGACCGGGTGACGCGGGTGACGCTGTCGGGCGCCCATGTGACGATGCCGCGCGTGCCGACCATCGACGGGCCGGCGCCATGAGTGCCGTCACCCCGCGCGAGCGCGAAATCATCGGCTGGATGGCGGCAGGCAAGACCGCCGCCGAGATCGGCGCCATCCTCGCCATCTCGCCGATCACCGTCAACACCCACATTTCCAACGCCAAGGCGAAACTCGGCGTCTTCAAGGAGACCGCCCTGGTCGCCGCGGCGCTGCGAAACGGCATCATTCGATAGAAGGACAATCAGCATGGGCGGCAAGGCCACCAAGGTGAAGACACAGCGGGTAAACAAAGGCGCCGGCCGGCCGCGCAAGGCTAATGTCGAGCGTTTCCCCTGCGGCAAGATCAAGCCCTTCGAGACCGAGAAGGAGAATGTCAGCGTGGCGGTCGCCGCCCGCCGCCGCATCCACGGCTTCAACAGGACGGTTGATGACGAGACGGTCAGGAGCCCCTATGCCGGCTATACCCTCGGCCGCATGTTCCTCGACGGCGTCATCACCGACGAACAGCGCCAGGCCGGCGACGACTATGCCGAAGCCATGGCCCGCTACCACAAGACAACGGGCATCCCGGCCCCGAGCCCGAGGGCGCAATCGCTCTTTGCCGTCAAAGGACATGAAGGCGAGGTGACCGAAAGCCTCGCCGAGCGCGCCCGCAAGGCCAGCAACCGGATGATGGCGCTGCAGGCGATCCTGCTTGCCTGCGAAGACGGCCCGCAGGTGAAAAGCACCGTCTATAACGTCGCGGTGATGGACTACGACCATCTGCGCCACATGCCGCCGCAGCAATTGCTGTGGCTGCGCCGCGGGCTGATCGCGCTGCGGGGGTCGAGGGCTGGTTGATGACGGGAAGCAGCTGAAGGGCGCGAATGAAGGGCCTGCCGTGTGGCCCCCTCATCCGACCCTTCGGGCCACCTTCTCCCCGCTGGGGAGAAGGGAAACAAGACGCGCCGGCACCGCCCAAAAGAACCGCCTGCTAGAGGCACTCGATCCAATGGAGTCGATGGCGATGCGGCAATTTCCCTCTTCTCTCCGGCGGGGAGAAGGTGGCCCGAAGGGTCGGATGAGGGGGCCACACGGCACGAGGCAACGACGATCAGTTAATTCTGAAGCAGTATCCCCTGCCTTTGAAGTCCCTCGTCACCACAGCCGATTTCAAAAGAGGCGATCGACAAATCGCTCGGTCTCCCAAGTCTTCAGAAAATTCGCTTCCCGGGCGATCCAACCGACAGCCTCGATGCCCCATTCCTGTGCCCGGCTGGCATACTCACCCATCAGCCAGAAGTGGCGGACGATGACGAAGCGAAGGGCGGCTTCGAAATCCTCCGGCGTGATCGGCCGCACGGTGCGATTGCCGTCGATAAAGGCGTCCCACGTGGCGGTTGAGTTCCGGCCGAAGGAGACTTGCGCCCATAGAAAGACCGAAAGGCCGTAGGCGAGATATCCCGCGCCATGCCGGCCTCGCCGACTGCGACCACGAATTCCAGGCTCGAGGCCGGAGGTCGGGAAGGGCGATCGGCAAGAGGCTGCGCCTCCGAACCCGCGGCAGGCCGGGAACCGAGAGACGGATTCGATTGTTAGAAAGCGCACAACTGAAAACGTCGGAGGCAGCAGATGAACCCGAAAAGCACCTTGAGCATTGCCGGCCATCCGATTCATCCGATGTTGATCCCGTTCCCGGTCGCCTTCTTCGCCGGAACGCTGGTCACCGATATGGTTCACAGCCAATCCGCCAACCCGTTCTGGCCGGCCGCGTCGAACTGGATGCTCGCAGCCGGCCTCGTCATGGCGGCACTGGCGGCACTCGCCGGGCTGACCGACTTTTTGGGGGATGCCCGCATCCGCGCCTTGCGCGATGCCTGGCTTCATATGATCGGCAATGTCGTCGTCGTGCTGATCGAAGCCGTCAGCCTCTGGCGCCGGCTCGTGCAGGGTCCCGATTTCATCGTTCCAGCCGGGCTGGTGCTGTCTCTGCTCGCCGTTGCGCTGCTTTTGTTCAACGGCTGGAAAGGCTGGGAAATGGTCTATCGCCACCGGGTCGGCGTCAAGGAAGAGACTGACATCCGATGAGGTGAGGCAGAGGCGGCCGAGCGGCTGATGGGCAACTTCCGTGCTGCTTTCCGGCGCTCCAACGCAAACATCTGCGCCTGATGCCGCAGCAGCTGTTATGGCTACGGCGAGGTTGACAGGTGCGGCGGAGATCGGGTTTGCCCAGTTTAGAGGGGCGGGCCGCACAGAGTATCGAAGTGCATGGCTGTGTTATCAGCACCTCCGCACGGCCCACCATACTTACGATCGGCGGAGCTTCTTGTTCCCGCGCCGACATAATATTCCGGCCAGCCGCGGCTGTCCCGTGCCGCGGCCGTCGCTCCGGCGTTCAAAGAAACGTCGTTTGATGCCTAGACAGAGGAGCGCGAACAGCAGGGCGAAGCCGCATGGCGGCGGATGCGGCCGAGTGCGCCCTTCGGTTGCAATCGTACTTCCACTGTCGCCCTCAAGCTGCCATGTGCGTATTCGAATAGAGACCACAACGGCAGAGTTTCGTGCTATGATCGCGACGGCTTGAAGCTCGGGTTCGACACTGGGAGGTAAGGGCAACCGGCGTAAATGCGGCGCAACCGCTGGAACTCGACCTGTCGCGATTCTGCTCAGGCCGAATCGCCCTCCATTCGTCACCCAGGTTGATCTCTCGGCTGTCATAGCAAGCTGACAGGATGCCTCCCTTGGCCCTGCCTGCGCCGTCCAGGATATCTGATGCCAAAATGCATCCAAAAAATGATTGGTAGCAACGTCCATGCAACGAGCACGGTACCACCTAAGAGATCTCCTATTTGCCAGGGGAAAAGCAGTGAAGGTCGATGAGCTCCTGTGCAGGCAGGAAACGATCGTCAGGAGGTCGCACGACAACGGCAAGTGCGCGGACGCGGACAATGAGCTGCTGATGCGACTTTACGATCGCAAGCGCCGCATCATCGATCGCGTGATCAGGATTGAAGCCGCGCTGGACGCCAAGTCGTGACGTTAGAGAATCTTTTCAGGGGCAGGAGGTCGAGATGGAACTGCGGGAAATGAGCGACGACGCCTGCATCGCGTTCTTGGCAAGCCACACGTTTGGCCACCTCGCAAGCATGGGTGAGCAATATCCCTATGTCGTTCCGGTCCACTACGCCTATGACTCGCGTAAGGTCTTCCTGTTCTCGATGCCCGGACAGAAGGTAGACCAGCTTCGAATAATCCCCTTTGCCTGTCTTCAGGTGGAAGAAATGGAGAAGGACAGAATGTGGAAAAGCGTTCTGGTTCAGGGCCGTTTTGACGAACTGCCGGACATTCCTGCGAGGCGCAACGAACGCCTCCATGCATGGTCCTTGCTAGAGAAGCGGCCATTCTGGTGGGAACCCGGATCCTTCGAACTCAGCGCCGGCGAAGACGGAGATAGCGGCAGCCCGATCTTTTTTAGCCTGTCCATCGACGTGATCTCTGGCCGCCAAGTCGCGCACCGCGCCTAGAATTGGTCGAGAGAAAGAGCAGCGAATGAAAAGGGGTACTGCAGCGCGAGCCATACTCAGAGCCCACGCTGCTTTCGACCACCGTCGAAACTCTCGGCTGTTCAGGATAAGCCTATCGCTGCGTCTTCAGTTGGCTCGTGCAATTTTGAGAAGATCTCTGTCGCTTCCGGTTCCCTCGCCGTACATCTTGAAGCGAAGCCTGGACAGAGATTTTGGGCCGTGATCGCGCTTGGCGACGGAGCCGTCGAAGTTTCGCTCGACGATTGACAGTCCCAATGGTTTTCGAAGGCGGGTTCGGACGTAGCCAAACATGGTTCGTCCTTTCAGGTTGGGGCGGAAGCTGTGTCACTTCCAGTCGGAGCCGCCCGTGAAAGGTTGGCCACGATAGGGCGGTTATGCGCCGCTTCATCCCCAGGCGCAACCTTTCCTTCGTAATCACTTTAGGCGAGAGAGGCCGGGTGATCGAGAGCCCACCGCCTGTTTTCGGGCGGGATCCTGCAACGCTTCAGTACAGTTCACAGCATGATGTCCCCTGACGGCGCGAGGCTGACGTTCGGCAACTTCGGCCTTTACGACCGCTTCACGCCGCATATCGGTCGCTACCGCAGGCGGCTTTTACCGTGCTTCCGTCGCGGTGATCGAAAAGATCGACAGTGGGCCGCCACCGCGATGAACCCGCGGTGGCTACAGCTGGCGGTCGGGAAGTGATACATGCCTTTAATGACGGAAGCCGGACGAACTCTTTTCGTTGCCGATCTACGAGAGTATTTTGCACTCAAGCTGTCTCAACTTTGCGGTGGAGAGTGGCGGTGTTTATGGACGGCCGTCGCAAGTTCCTGCTCTTTTTAGTCGTCGCATCCTGTCAGATGGTGTTCGCGCCACGATCAGGTGCGACGGACGATATCGTGACGATCGACAGCGGAATGCTGAAGGGTGAGAGGTCGGGCACAGTCGTCAGCTTCAAGGGCATACCCTATGCGGCGCCACCGGTTGGTGATCTGAGATGGCGCAATCCGAGACCGATCGAGGAATGGAGTGACATCAGGGATGCCCGCGATTTTGGTCCGTCCTGCATGCAGACCGGCGACCTGGCGAAGTCAGAGGATTGTTTGACCCTCAATGTCTGGACCCCAGCCAAGCGGCCGCCGACACCGATGCCGGTGATGGTTTGGATTTACGGCGGCGCTCTTGTCCATGGAAACACCGCTCAGTATCCCGGTGGCCAGCTGGCCGCCCGGAAAGTCGTGTTCGTCAGCATGAACTACCGCATGGGGCGATTGGGTTATTTTGCCCATCCGGCACTGATGAAGGAATCCCCTGACGAGCCGGTCGGCAACTATGGCTACATGGATCAGCTGGCCGCCCTGAAATGGGTCCGGGAAAATATCGATGCCTTCGGCGGTGATCCGAAGAAAGTGACGATATTCGGAGAGTCGGCCGGTGGCGGCTCGGTGATGGCGCATATGATATCGCCGTTGTCACGGGGGCTTTTCCGGGGCGCCATTCTGCAGTCACCGGGTCTGCCGACCGCGCGTGCTGAGGTCACGCCCTTGTCATCTTTGAGGGAAGCAGAAAAAACCGCCTTGGACTATGCGGCTTCTCTCGGAATCAACGGCAGCGATGCCGACGCTCTCACCGCCCTTCGGGCGCTGCCTGCGGAAAAGCTGACCGAGGGTGCATCGGCGCAGGACGTGCTGGCGGGAATGGCGACCGGCAAGCCCGTCATCGGCATCTCAGGCCCGATGATTGACGGACGGTTTTTGCTCGAAACGCCGGAAGCGGCTTTTGCGGCGGGCCGTCAGGCGCCGGTTCCGATCATTGTCGGGGCCAATGATCGCGATCTCGGTCTCGGTCAGGCAGCGACGAAAGACGATCTCTTCGCGCTGTTCGGAAGCCGTGCCGCCGAAGCCCGCAGCCTCTACGATCCCACCGGCCAGCAGAGCCTCGATGAGCTGAAGCAGCAGGTTCTGGCCGACAAAACGGTTATCGAACCATCCCGCCACCTCGCTGACGAGATCGCCCGCACCGGTCAGCCGACGTGGTGGTATCGTTTCTCCTATGTCGCCGAGGCCTTACGCAATGATTCGACATGGAAAGGCGCTCTGCACGGCTTCGAAATTCCCTATATTTTCGACATGCCAAACGCGCTGGTGAAAGACAAGGTGACGCCAGCCGACTGGGCCACGGCCACATTGGCGAGTGCTTACTGGGTGGGGTTTGCTGCGAATGGTGACCCCAATGGAGGCTCACGGCCAAAATGGCCCCACCACAACGCCGCCGTCGACAGGGTGATCGACTTCACCAATCACGGCGTGACGGTAGGAGCCGATCCGCTGAAGCTCCGGCTCGACCTCTGGCAAAGCCATTGGGAGGAGAAGAAGTGACCGGGAGGTGCACAGGGCGAGGCCGGCAATAGTGCCGTCATCCAAATCGTCATGCCTTCACCACCGAGAAGAACAGGAACCGCGGCGTGGTCGTCAGTCTCTGATAGGCCTGCGGAAATATTCCCAATTTGTCAACCGCCGGTGGCCGACCTCGTCCTTCGAGGCCCCTGCGGGGCACCTCAGGATGAGGTCGGAGAGAGGCCGCGGCACTCTCCAACCTCCCTCATCCTGAGGTGCGCAGGCCAGAGGCCGGAGCCTCGAAGGACACGCTCAAACGCTGCTCCTTGCATCAGAATTGCATCCGCTCCGGCGGGGGTGGACGATCGGAAGACGACAACCTTCAGGTGCCGGAGTGGGTCGCTCATGTCAGGAGGGTCGCCGTGAGGCCGCAAGACAGATGCGCCTTAGGACGTCCTATTCATCCCGGAAGGCTCGGTTGAGCTGGTCGGTGAGCGGTTTGACCAAATAGGATAGCGCGGTACGCTCGCTGGTCTGGATGAAGGCCTCGGCCGGCATGCCCGGCAGCAGCGTCAGGCCATCCAGCTTCTGCAGTTCTTCAGGCGGCACCGCTATGCGCACGAGGTAGTAGGAAAGCCCGCTGCGCTGGTCGGTGGTGAGGTCGGCGGCGACGAGGCTGACATGGCCATTCAGCTCCGGCGTCGTGCGCTGGTTGAAGGCCGACATGCGCAGCACCGCCCTCTGGCCGATCTGGAGTTGATCGATGTCCTTCGGCGCGATCCGCACTTCCAGCGCCAGGCTGTCATTTTCCGGCACGATCAGCATGATCGGATCGGCCGGCGTCAGGACGCCGCCGATCGTATGCGCCTGGAGCGAATGGACGATGCCGGACTGCGGAGCGACGATGTCGGTGCGCTTCAGCTCGTCCTCGGCGGCAATTTTGCGCTCGACATATTCGCCGATCTGCGCCTGCGTATCGCGCAGTTCCCGTCCGACCTCGGCCTTCAGATCCTGATCGACCTGGAGAATCTGGAGGTTCGTCTCGGTGATGCGGCCGGCAGCCTGCGCCTGAGCGGCGATCTGCTCGCCCCGGTCACCGCCGAAGGTGGCGCGCTGGGTCTTGAGGCTGTTGAGCCGCTGGTCCGACACCGCACCCTTCAGGCGCAGCGAGGTGAGGGAGGTGATTTCCTTGTCGAGCACCTCGATGCCCTCGCTATAGGCGATCTCCTGCGCCTTCACGCCCTCGATCTCGTGCTGGTACTGAAGAATGCGTTCGCGCAATTGCGCCGTCTTGCTTCGCAGCGCCTCGCGGCGGATGGCGAAGAGCCGTTCTTCTCCGCGCAGGATCGCGGCGATTTCGGGATCGTCGCGCCGAGTGAGCAGGCTGTCAGGAAAGACGATCGCCGGCAGGTCGTCGCGTTCGGCTCCGAGCCGCGCGAAGCGCGCCTGGAATTCATCCAGCCGTCGCGTGACGATCGCCAGATTGGCGCGCGTCGCCGTGGCGTCGAGCCTGAGCACCACGTCGCCGGCTTTCACCTCCGACCCCTCGTGAACCAGGATTTCGCCAACCACGCCGCCGGTCGGATGCTGAACCTTCTTCACATGGGAGTCGACCACGAAACTGCCGGAAGCCACCGCGGCTCCGGCGAGATTCGTCGTCGATGCCCAGCCGCCAACGCCGACGACAAGGCCGCCACACATCACGAGGCTGGCGAGCAAGTGCCGGCGAATGGAAGCGGAAAGGCCGCCGTCCCTGTCAATCCCGGTCATGGATGCCCCCCATCGTCATTTTGTTTCAAGCGTTCCAAGCTGTCTGCGCGCCGTATTCGTCTGGAGCCTGTTACCCGCCTCTGCACGGCCCCTTGCCGGAGCAGGAGCCACCTGCAGAACCTTTGACAGCACCTCGTCTTTCGCACCGAAGGCGCGCTGGCGGCCACCCTCCATCATCAGCACCTTGTCGACGACGCTGATCGCGCTCGGTCGGTGCGCGACGACGATCGCGATGCCGCCGCGCTCGCGCACCGAGACGATGGCCCTGACCACGGCTGCCTCGCCCTCGGCGTCGAGGTTGGCGTTCGGCTCGTCCATCACCACGAGGAAGGGATCGCCGTAAAGCGCGCGGGCGATGCCGATACGCTGGCGCTGACCGGCCGACAGCGCTGAGCCGCCTTCGCCGATGCGGGTCTCATAGCCCTTCCCGAAGGAAAGGATCAATTCGTGCGCGCCCGCCGCTTTCGCCGCTGCCACGATCGCCTCCGGATCGGGATCATCCTCGAATCGGGCGATGTTCTCGGCGATCGTGCCGTCGAACAGTTCGACGCCCTGCGGCAGATAGCCGATATGACGGCCAAGTGCCTCCTTGTCCCAATGGTCGAGGCTGGCCCCGTCAAGGCGGACATTCCCGGCCGCCGGCGCCCATGCTCCGACCAGCACCCGTGCGAGGCTCGACTTGCCCGAGCCGGACGGCCCGATGATGCCGAGTGCGGTTCCGCGCTCCATGACAAAGCCGACGCCGGCGACATTCGGCTTGCGTTCGCCCGGAGGAACGATGGTGAGCTCTTCGGCGCGCAGTTCCCGCACCGGCTTCGGCAGCGGCAGGGCGTTCGGTTGTTCCGGCACCGTCTTCAGCATCTCCTGCAGCCGGGCCCAGCTCTGCCGCGCCATAAGGAAGGGCTTCCAGTTGGCGATGGCGAGATCGACCGGGGCAAGCGCACGGCCCATCATGATCGAAGCGGCGATCATCACGCCGGGCGTCGCGACCTGATCGATGACCAGCCATGCGCCAACGCCGAGCATCGTCGATTGCAGGATGGCGCGCAGCGCCTTGGCAAGGCCGCCGAGGCCGCCCGTGACATCGCCCGCCCGGCGGTTCGCCTTGAGATAATCGGAATTGGCTTTCTGCCAGCGCGCGCCAATCCGGCGCGAAAGACCCATCGCGTGGACGACCTCGGCATTGCGGCGAGCGGCTTCCATCAGCCCGTTGCGGGCCATGTTGTGGGCCGTCACCTCCTGGATTGCCTTCTGCGAAAGCATGTTCGTCAGCAGCGTCAGCGACACCAGCACGATTGCCCCGGCTAGCGCCGTCATGCCAAGCCAGAAATGGAAGATGAAGCAGATGGCGAGATAGAGCGGGATCCACGGAAGGTCGAAGAGCGCCGTCGGGCCGGCGCCCGACAGGAAACCTCGCACATTATCGAGATCGCGCAGCGGCTGCAGGCCGTCGCCGGGCATGCGGGCGATGAGCGGCAGGCGCGTCACCGCCGCATGCACCCGGTCGGAAAGATCCCGGTCGAAGCGCTCGCCGATGCGCAGCAGGATGCGCGAACGAAGGATGTCGAGCGCCGCCTGAAAACCGTAAAGCCAAAGCGCGAGAACACCGAGGCCGACCAGCGTCGGAACGCTTCCGCTCGCCAGAACCCGGTCGTAGATCTGCAGCATGAACAGCGGCGAGGTCAGCGCCAGCAAGTTGATGACGAAGCTCGCGGCAACAAGACCGCCGAAGACACTGAGGTTGAGGAAAGCAAACATGATACTTCTTCTTTCAAGTACCGCAGGCGGCTTTTACCCGTGCTTCCGTCGTGCCGATCGAAAAGATCGGCTGTAGGCCGCCACCGCGATGAAACCGCCGCGATGGCGAGATGGCCGGAAAGCTGGCCGCCGTTTTGATCAGAGGAGGAAATCCGAATCCGTCAAACCCAGGTTTGTGCCTGTCAAGACGATCGTCGTTTCATCGGTATTCGCGTCTCCGTTGGTATCGAAGTGAAGGATCGTGTTGCCGCCGCTTTCCGTGTACCAGGCACCGTGGGTCGTGGCCGTCGTTCCACTCCAGGCGAAGGCTTGATCGCCTGGGGTGTTGGGGTTGAGCGTATACGCGTCGAGCCCGCTCACATCGATCTTGTCAAACCCATGGTGGAAGTCACGGATCGTGTCCGGGGCGCCGGACGTGCTGTCGCCGGCTGAGGTAAACACAAATGTGTCATTGCCGGAGCCACCCCAAAGGTCATCCTGCTCGCCGCTGCCATTGAGCGTGTCGTTGCCGGAGCCCCCGTACAACGTGTCCAGGCCTTGGCTTCCGATCAGTATGTCGTTACCTGCCTGGCCGTAGAGCTTATCGGCCCCGTTATTTCCATTCAGCGTGTCGTTACCTGCCTGGCCATAGAGGATATCACCGGAGTTGCCGCCGCTGATTGTATTGTCGGCCGCATTTCCGACCTTGGTATCGACACCGTTGGTTTCGCCCCAATTTGTCGTTGTGGCGGTCGCTGTGTCCGTATCGTGGTCATTGCTCGTATCGCTGTCGCTTTCGATCACGTCGGTGATGCCGAGATGGAAGTTATGCGAGGCGTCCGGCGTGCCGCCAACCGTTGCATCATTCACAACAACGGTCACGTCGTAGCCGGCCTTCGCTTCGAAGTCCGCGCCACCGTTGAAGTACAGCGCGCCATTCAAGATCGTGAATGAGGCGACGTCACTTCCAGACAGCGACAACACATTGTTTCCGGAATCGACATCCGTCACCGCGATATCGGCAACTTTGATCACGCCCCCATTTTCGGGTGTCGACGTGACTGTGTTCGACAACCCAACCGCCGACGGAGCATCATTGACCGCCGCCAGCGTGAAGCTCTGCGTTGCCGGAACGCTGCCGCCATTGCCGTCGGTGACGGTGTAGCTGAGGCTGACCGGGCCGTTGTAGTTGGCATCAGGCGTGAAGGTCCAGCTGCCGTCATTGTTGTCGATCAGGGCGCCATGATCGGCGGTGAGGCCGGCGACCGACAACTGATCGCCGTCGACATCGGAGAAGCCGACAAGCAGGTCAGCGGTGCTGAAGGTGTAGGGCGTGTCCTCGCTGCCTGCCGAAAGCGTCGCCGCATTGCCGCTGAGAACAGGCGCGTCGTTGACCGCCGCCAGCGTGAAGCTCTGGCTTGCCGGGACGCTGCCGCCATTGCCGTCGGTGACGGTGTAGCTGAGGCTGACCGGGCCGTTGTAGTTGGCATCAGGCGTGAAGGTCCAGGTGCCGTCATTGTTGTCGACCAGGGCGCCATGGTCGGCGGTGAGGCCGGAGACCGACAGCTGGTCGCCATCGACATCGGTGAAGCCGGCCAGCAGGTCGGCGGTGCTGACCGTGTAGGGCGTGTCCTCGCTGCCTGCCGAAAGCGTCGCCGCATTGCCGCTGAGGACGGGTGCATCATTGACTGCCGCCAGCGTGAAGCTCTGACTTGCCGGAACGCTGCCGCCATTGCCGTCGGTGACGGTGTAGC
>NZ_JAILYJ010000033.1 GCF_019793465.1 Rhizobium croatiense
CAAAACGCTGGAATATTGCAAGGAGGTCGGTCAGGTTACGGCTTCGTTCCATTATCCGCTGGGTGTTCAGGCGACCGACGAATTCCTGATGAAGGTCTCGGAGATTACCGGCAAGGAAATTCCTCCGACAATCGGCCTGGAACGCGGCCGTCTCGTCGACGCTATGGCAGATAGCCAAGCCTGGCTGCACGGGAAGAAATACGCGATCTACGGCGATCCTGACTTCGTCTACGCCGTTGCCCGGTTCGTCTTGGAAACCGGCGGTGAGCCGACCCACTGCCTTGCTACCAACGGCACGTCGGCCTGGGAAGCCGAGATGAAGGCGTTGCTCGCATCCTCGCCCTTCGGCAAGGATGCCCAGGTCTGGGCGGGCAAGGACCTGTGGGCGTTGCGCTCGCTGCTCTTTACCGAGCCGGTTGATCTTATGATCGGCAATTCCTATGGCAAGTATCTCGAGCGCGACACCGGCACCCCATTGATCCGGCTGACCTTTCCGATATTCGACCGGCACCATCACCACCGTTTCCCGCTCATGGGCTACCAAGGCGGCCTGCGCGTCCTGACGACGATCCTCGACAAGATCTTCGACAAGCTCGATCGCGAGACGAGCGAGCCGGGTGTGACGGACTATTCTTACGACCTGACCCGCTAGGAGCGGCGGCGGTCGGCCTTGTGAGGCCGGCCGCCTTCATCTGAACTTGGAGACCGCAATGCCCTTGCTCAATGCTAAAGTCCAGGATGTCTTTGACGAGCCTGCCTGCGAGAAGAACCGCAGCAAGGATTCCAAGGCGCGCAAAAACGGCTGTTCGAAGCCGCTGATCCCCGGGGCGGCAGCCGGCGGATGCGCTTTCGATGGCGCCAAGATCGTGCTGCAGCCGATCACCGACGTCGCGCACCTGATCCATGGGCCTCTCGGCTGTGAGGGCAATTCCTGGGACAACCGCGGATCGGCTTCCTCAGGTCCAACGCTCTGGCGCACCAGTTTCACGACCGACCTCACTGAAACCGAAGTGGTGATGGGGCACGGCGAGCGGAAACTTTTTAAAGCAATCCGCGAGATCAAGGAGGCCTATGCTCCACCGGCGATTTTCGTCTATTCGACCTGTGTGACAGCATTGATCGGCGACGACATCGAGGCCGTCTGCAAGCGGGCCGCGGAAAAATTCGGCCTTCCGGTGGTGCCGGTCAACGCACCGGGCTTTGCCGGCTCCAAGAACCTTGGCAATAAGCTCGCCGGTGAAGCGTTGCTCGATCATGTGATCGGCAGCGTAGAGCCGAACGACGTGACCGCCTACGACATCAATATCATTGGTGAGTTCAACCTATCCGGCGAGTTTTGGCTGGTAAAGCCGCTTCTTGACCGGCTGGGGATCAGAGTAAGGGCCTGCATTCCAGGAGACGCCCGATATCTTGACATTGCTTCTGCGCATCGCGCCAAGGCGTCCATGTTGGTGTGCTCGACAGCACTCATCAACCTCGCCCGCAAAATGGAGGAGCTGTGGGATATCCCGTTCTTCGAAGGCTCCTTTTACGGAATTACCGACACCTCGGAAGCACTCAGACAGATCGCCAAGCTGCTCGTGATGCAGGGGGCGGATCCCGAAATCCTCGAGCGCACCGAGGCATTGATCGCGGAGGAGGAGGCGATTGCCTGGATGAAACTCGCAGCATATCGACCAAGGCTTGAAGGCAAGCGCGTGTTGCTCAACACCGGCGGCGTCAAGTCCTGGTCGGTTGTCCATGCGCTGATGGAGGTGGGCATCGAGATCGTGGGCACCTCGGTCAAGAAATCCACGCCTGAAGACAAGGAACGTATCAAGCAACTCCTGAAAGACGAAAACCACCTGTTCGAGTCAATGGCGCCGCGCGAGCTTTATAACATGCTCGCCGACGGTAAAGCCGACATCATGTTGTCTGGCGGGCGCACGCAATTCATCGCGCTGAAGGCCAAGACACCTTGGCTCGATATCAACCAGGAACGCCACCACCCCTATGCCGGCTATGACGGCATGGTGGAGCTCGTTCGCCAGATCGATCTTGCTATTCACAATCCGATCTGGATGGAGGTGCGGGAGCCGGCACCGTGGGAATGCCAGCATGCGGTGGAAGAAGAACTGACGAATACCAAGAGCGAGAACGAGACTGGGTACGTCTTGCAAAACTTTGTCGGCGCGGTCGCCGGCAGCTTCTGCAAGCGTTGAGGAAAGCCGATGGTTCAAGTCTTTCCCCAGACCAAATCAGCTGCGGTCAATCCGCTGAAATCGTCGCAGCCGCTCGGCGCCGCGCTCGCCTTTCTTGGCGTCGAGCGTGCCGTGCCGCTGTTCCACGGCAGCCAGGGCTGCACCAGCTTGGCGCTGGTACTTTTAGTCCGGCACTTTAAGGAAGCCATTCCCTTGCAGACAACGGCATTGGACGCAGTGGCGACCATTCTTGGCGGCGCAGGCAATCTGGAAGAGGCGATCCTAAATCTCAAGAGGCGCGCAAAACCCAAGCTGATCGGAATTTGCACGACAGCCCTGGTGGAAACCCGCGGCGAAGATTTCGCAGGCGATCTCGCCAACATCAAGCGGGATCGTGCCGATGAGCTCGCGGGTACGGAGGTTGTGCTGGCGAATACCCCGGATTTCGAGGGAGCGATCGAAGAGGGATGGGCGAAGGCCGTCATCTCTATGGTCGAGCGCATCACCACTCCAGGCGAGCAGAGCCGCCACCAAAAGAAGATTGCGATCCTACCAGGATGGCATCTGACAGTCGCTGACATCGAGCTTCTGCGCGAAACGGTCGAAAGCTTCGGTCTGAAGCCGGTGATCCTGCCGGACATTTCCGGCTCTCTCGACGGCACGGTGCCCGGCGATCGTTGGGTTCCGACCACCTATGGCGGTACTCCCGTCGACGAGATACAAGAGCTTGGCACGGCGGCGCAATGTATCGCGATCGGCGAGCATATGCGCCGCCCCGCAGAGCTACTGCGGACCCGGACGGGAGTCCCTTACGCATTGTTCCAGTCGCTGACAGGATTGAAACGAGCCGACCGGTTCGTCTCGTTTCTTTCTGAGATTTCTGGTGCGCCGGTGCCAGCAAACATCCGCCGTCGCCGAGCACAGCTGCAGGACGCCCTGCTCGACGGACATTTCCATTTCGGAGGCAAGAAGATCGCAATTGCTGTGGAGCCGGACCAGCTCTACCAATTCGCTACCTTCTTCACCGGCATGGGCGCCGAAATCGCGGCAGCGGTCACCACGACCGGCACCTCAAAAATACTCGCGGAAATGCCGGCCGAATCGCTCCAGGTCGGTGATCTTGGCGATCTCGAAGAACTTGCCGTCGGCGCTGATCTTCTCGTCACGCATTCGCATGGACGACAAGCGGCGGAGCGCCTTGGGATTCCGCTCATGCGGGTGGGCTTCCCGATATTCGACCGACTCGGCAGCCAGCATAAGCTCACAAGTCTCTATCAGGGAACGCGCGACCTGATCTTCGATGTTTCCAACATCTTCCAGGCCAATCAGCGCGCGCCGTGTCCTGGATCGCTTGATCCCTCCCGCAAAGGAGAACTGCCTAGATGATCGCCGCTCGTCGCCTTTCCCTCGTCCCTGACGGGGTTCACTCGTCAGCTCCAAAACGGAAGGCTGGCGCGTTGCGCGTCGCAATCGCCACTCAAGATATGAAATCTCTCGACGCCCATTTCGGATCGGCAAAACGTTTCGTCGTCTATGATGTGAGTCTCGACGACTGGAAACTGGTGGAAGTCCTGGACTTCGAAGACGTTTCCGACCAGAGCGGAAAGCATCGGAACGAGGACGTCGATCGTATTAACCCGAAGGTGAAGGCGTTGGAAGGTTGTCACTTATTGTTCTGTCTGGCGATCGGTGGGCCATCGGCAGCCCGAGTTGTTTCGGCCAAAATCCACCCAATTAAAGTATCCGATCCTCAACTGATCGAAGATGTTTTGTCGCGAACTCGGGCGATGCTCAGGACTACTCCGCCACCCTGGTTACGCAAGGTGCTAACCGAAGCAGGCGCCATTGAAAAGAAGCCTTTCGATGAGGAGGACTAGGACATGGGTACATTGACAGGAAGTACGAATGGCCCTGCTGTCAACGAAGATGGGGATCTCGCCACCCCTTTTCTCAGATGCCTGATAAGGCTCATCCGCGCTCAGGATGCCCATGGGGCGTGGGAAGGCAAATCGGACACTGACCTGCTGGCCGACTTCATCCTCACCAAGGAGCAGCGCCGTAAGATCCCGATCATAGGCGATCCGGATCCTGATGTGCTGTGGAGGCTACAGAATTTTTACAGTTGCGTGGGGCTTGTGATCGAAGAGTGCACAGGCCTGTTGGCATCGCCGATCATGACGATCGGCCATGAGGGCTTCGGCCGCTTGCTTTTGACGACTGGACGGTTGGTCGTTCTGTCGAAGACCCTGCGCGATGTCCACCGGTTCGGCTTTGAGACGCTAGGCAAGCTCGCCGAGACCGGCACGAAAATGGTCGATGACGCTATTGAAGTTATCGAAACCTATCCCGACGTGGCGCGGGCATCATGACATCAATTTTCGAGGAAAGAGATCATGTCAGACATTGTGGAGCAGCTGAAGAAGGTCCGCAAGCTGCAGTCCCGCGCCGCCGCTGCCAAAATCTCAGCATTTGCAATGGCCAGAACGAGAGTTCGATGGTGAGCTCACTGGCATGATCATGGCTCTCAACCACGCGGCGGTTGCCGCCTGAAGAACTGCCAGACTCTCGTTGCCGCAGACGACATTGCTGCGCAATCTCGCGAACAAATCAGGAGAACGGTGTTGCGTTTCACAATCTTTTGCGGCCTCCTGCTGCTCGTCGTCTGGGCGAAGGCACTAACGAGTTACTTCGTCTGGCATTCCATCCACGAAGTCATCGTTGCAATGGTGGCTAGTTTGTTGCTTCTTCAGTGGGCGTATATCGCAAGCCTGCTCTTTTCCATCTGGCAATCCAGCCGTAATTACAGGAGTCGCCAAAGGGCTAGACGATCCGATCATCGCTAGACTAGAACGTGGTGTCAGCCACAGCCTATCATGAGGGCGAAAACCTCGGCGTTCTTTGGAACGCCTCTCATCAAATCAGATCCAACCATGAGTCAACGGAATTCGAACCTGCCGGATGACGTGGATGCGTCGAGAGCCCTATCGCCGCGCAAGCTCTGCAACCTCGGCCGTGCCATGATGACGTGTAACAGGTGGCCTGCTCATGCCCTATCTGTGGTGGCTCCGACTTCATTCGCGGCGGCGAGACCGTCAGCGAAGTGCTGGACTATGTTCATGCGTCCTTCCGTGTCGTGCATCATGTCCAGCCCCGCTTTACCTGCAAAGCAAAATTGGCCCTTGTTTAGATAGTCGAGGCCGCACTGCCAGAACACAGCGAGGCGATTTTGTCTTGTGGCCAGGTATGTGAAAGACGCTCATGCGAGCCAGCAGCACTGGACAGGAGAGGTCAGCATTTGAATTTAAAAAGGTACCTTGATCCAAAAGTGGATGTGCTCGCTTCAGTAGCTGAATTGGATGGTCTGTACCGCGTCCAGAGGACCATAAAGAAACGTAAGTTATAAGGCTGAGCCTATGAATTTCATGAGAACGGAGCAGGGGCTTCTCTGCGTTTCAATTGCCGTTACCATCCTCCTTGCCTGCATCGGCATTTTGTTCGGGATCATTTCAGGTTCGTTCGCAATCATATTCGATGGTGTCTACGCATTGACGGACGCTGCTATGACTGTCGTAGCTCTGCTTGTTACAAAGCTCATCGCGTCATCCGAAGCGCCCTCCAGCAAAGGAAAACTTATCGAGCATTTCACGATGGGGTTCTGGCATCTTGAGCCCATAGTCTTGGCTCTCAACGGCATTCTCATAACCGGGTCGGCTGTTTACGCACTTGTCAACGCAATCGGCAGCATTTTGCATGGGGGACGTCCGCTCAACTTTAGTCAAGCAATCGTCTACGCCGTCGTAACACTCGGTGTGACAGCCACCATGGGGGTTATTGGTGATCGAGCTAATCGTAAGATCAAATCTGATTTCGTTGCCCTGGATACGAAAGCTTGGCTGATGTCCGCCGGGCTAACGATCGGGTTACTCGTCGCGTTTGCCATCGGATATTTCATTCAGGGGTCTTCTTACGAATGGATCTCGCCGTTTATTGACCCGGTCGCGCTGGCATTAATCTGCATTGTGATCATTCCCATTCCGGCGGGCACGGTTCGGCGAGCGCTCGCCGACATACTGCTTGTTACGCCATTAGATCTCAAACAACAAGTTGACGCGGTCGCCAAAACAATCATCGAACGACATGGATTCATATCCCACCGGGCTTATGTGGCCCGGGTCGGCCGAGGCCGGCAAATCGAGCTACATTTCGTTGTCTCAGAGGACCTCCCGGCGAGGAAATTGCAGGAATGGGATAAGATCCGTGACGAAATCGGGCTCGCGATTGGTAACGAGGGTCCGAGTCGTCGGCTCACCATCGCCTTTACAACCGATCCTGAGTGGGCGGATTAGGATTTTGAACCGAATTTGGAGCCCTGTATCGCAGGCATTCCATAACGGGCGTGATCCTCGAACCGGATGCATAGCTCGGCGTTTTTTCCAGCCACCATGCGTCAATTTCACGGTTCGTACCAATCTTCGATCAATGCGGCCAGTTTCGATGCCGTAGTTTTCCGTTATGCCTCCAGGCGCGATACTCGATTCAGCGAATAGGGTTGGCTGAACCCAGATCGCGCCTTTGCGTTCAAGCTCCACAGGCGGTTTCGCCGTCTTGATCTTGTTGAGATCCTGCCGGAGGCCGATTGTCTCGCGTTCTTTGAAACGAGCGACGCCTATGTCCTTGTACTGGCTCAGGAGGGCGCGGCCCAGCTGCCCAGGTTCCGATAGATGTCATCGCACAGCTGTCGGACCTGTCGATTGAGCTCACCAAGTTGCGCAGGCGTATGGTCGGAAATTTCCAGAAGAGCGTCGCCCAGGCAGCCAGCTCGCGACCTCAGCTCCGGCCCGCGTAACCCGCCGGGTGATGCTGCGGGCGGCAAGGGTCATCAGCGACTATGGTTCCGCGAACGCGACGAGGCGCCCGCGGATAGCCGTCGGCAACATGAAGTCGCCTCGTAGGTCAGACCTTGTGCAGAAAATCGACCACGCCGGTATCGAGATCATAATAGGCGGGCACGATCTTCACCTTGCCTTCCTCGACCAGGCGAGAAACAATCGCACTTTCGGTGAGGATGCGCTCGGCGCCGTTGAAGGCATTGGCATGGACGGTGTTGTCGACAAAATTGTCGCCGCGATCGGTCTCCGCCAAAGCCACGGGCAGGATCGGCTGGGTCATCTTGCCGATTGAGCCATCGAGCTTGGTGCCCTTGGACACGACCTCGCAGGCGGCGGAGACCGCCCCGCAACGCTTGTGGCCCATGACGACGATCAGCGGCGCATGCAGATGTTCGGTGCCATATTCGATCGTGCCGAGCACATCGGTGTCGACCACGTTTCCGGCATTGCGGGCGACGAAGAGTTCGCCGAGCGTCACGCCGCCGAATACAAGTTCCGGCACGACACGGCTGTCGGAACAGGTCAGCACGATCGCCCAAGGTGCCTGGCTCTTGGCGACGTCCTGCCGGCGCTTGGAAATATTGGCGGCGCAGGCTTCCGTGTCGGCGACGAATTTCTTGTTGCCTTCCTGGAGTTTTGCCAGTGCTTCATCCGGCAGAAGGGCGGGAGCGTTCGAGGCGAATGCCGGCATGGTCATGTCAAAGCCTGCAGTCATGACGGCCACGCCTCCGATGCCGGCAAATTTCAGCAGGGAGCGACGGCTGAGTGGGGAGGAATTGCATTCAAAGCACATGGTATCGGTCCTTTTGCAATATCCGGGATGGCTGCGGAGAAATGGCACCTGCTCCAAGTCATGTCCGGCAATTCTCCGGGAATCGGAGAATGGCCGATTGGTTATGCCTTGATATAGCACTCATCAAGCGGAATTTTGACGCATCGGAGGAGCTAAGCCAATACTGGAGTATTGCCCCGGCCGTACGGTAGATCAACCCGGCCCTGACGGGTTCTGGCGAGGGATGCTCATGCGCGGCATATTGGGTTGCAAGGGACCCTTTGGGCGCTGCCTTCTGCTTCTTTAGTGGCTCCGCTGCCGCCGGCGGGATCGCATTCATTAACTCACTCGGGAACCTAGGAGCATTTGTGGGGCCGTTCGTTATAGGGTATCTCCGTAGTCAGCCCGGAGGTTTTTCCACAGGCCTATACGCTTTGGCAATCATGGGCCTAGCCGCGACAGTCATGTTGATTTTCCTCCTGCGCCTCCTGCGCCTCCTGCGCCAAACTCGATAGAAACAACCAGATGTTCTTGTGTTTGTTGTCACGTGAGCCGAGCCGGTTAGGTGCACAACGAGATGCGGCTCGGGTCCGCGAGGAACCAACAGCAAGAGCTCGCAAAATTCCTCAGCGTCACCGGCCGCCGTCTTCGCACCCAAGGCCGAACCCGGCAATGCCGACGATGTGCTGGTGTCGACCGAAGCGATGAAGGTGGAAACGGCAATTCACGCCGAGGAGAACGGCACGATCGCCGAAGTTCTCGTCAAAGCCGGCGACCAGATCGATGCCAAGGACCTGCTTGTAACTATCGCGGCCGGTTCAGCGTAAAGTTCCATAACCTGCATTATGCTATTTGGTGTTGTAGAGGCTATTTAGTAATGCGACAGTTGGGCCAGTTAGAGATGCGACAATCTCGCCTCTCGACGACTGGTCAATGCCAATGTCGGGAGCAAGGATGACGACCTTCAGCCTGGTCGAGACCATGAGCGGTCGGAGTCGTCATGTCCTTTATGATCACTATGTCGCAGAAAGAATTGCATCGCCTCGAACTCATCCAGAAGATCCGTGACGAACGCCTGAGCGTTGTGCAGGCCGCCGAACGGCTCGACCTCAGTCGAAGTCAGGTCCATCGGCTGCTGCAGGCCTATGACCGGGATGGTCCGGCCGGGCTTGTTTCCAAGAAGCGATCGCGACCGAGCAACCGGCGCCATAGCGAGGAGTTTCGCAATGCGGCGCTGAATCTGATCCGTGAACGCTATCTGGATTTCGGTCCGACGCTGGCGCGTGAGAAGCTGATCGAGCTGCACCGGATCTCGGTCGCCAAGGAGACCCTGCGGCAATGGATGACCGAGGCCGGCATCTGGGTCTCGCGTCGGGAACGCAAGAAGCGGGTTTTCCAGCCACGCGGCCGACGTGATTGCTTTGGCGAACTGGTACAGATCGATGGCTCGCATCACTGGTGGTTCGAGAACCGTGGGCCCAAATGCGCCCTGCTCGTCTATATCGACGACGCCACCGGCAAGCTGCTGCATCTACGGTTTGCCGGCTCGGAGAACACCTTCGACTATCTGCACGCGACCAAGGCCTATCTGCAGCAATGGGGCAAACCGCTGGCCTTCTACAGTGACAAGCACGGCGTCTTTCGTTCGACCCATGCGTCGGAGAAGGACCGGACGAGCGGCCTGACACAATTCGGCCGCGCGCTTTATGAGCTGAACATCGACATCATCTGTGCCAATACCCCGCAGGCCAAAGGCCGCGTCGAACGTGCGAACCAGACACTGCAGGATCGGCTGGTCAAGGAAATGCGGCTGCGCGGCATGGACACGATCGAGGAAGCCAACGCCTATGCGCCTGAGTTCATTGCGGATTTCAACGCGCGTTTTGGCAAACAGCCGCGTAATCCGAAGGACATGCACCGGCCGTTGGCCGACCACTAGAACCTCGATGGCGCCATGTGCCGCAAGGAAGTTCGCACGCTGTCGCAGGCTTTGACGCTGCGCTATGACAAGGTGCTGTTCATCCTTGATCCGACAGATCTTTCCAGGTCCCTGGCGGGTAAGAAGGTCGTCGTTTGCGACTATCCGGACGGGCGCCTCGAGATCATGCACGAGAGCTTTGCCCTGCCCTACCGAACCTTTGACACGTTACGCTCCGTGCATCGCGCCGAGGTCGTCGATAACAAGCGGTTGGACGACATGCTGTCTGTTGTCGCCGAGCTGCAGGCTGGGCGGGAGCAGCAGCGCAGCAAGGGCGGACCACGGCGAACTGGGCAGACGGACCATATGTTCGGCATTCGCGATGGCAGCACGGGGAACGGCTACCAGAAGCGTGGACGCAAGCCGAGAACGGATTACATGAACGATCCGGCGGTGATCGCACGGCGGGAGAAAGCGTTATTGAGGCAGCCGGCTGCGGAATAAAGGGCGTCAATGCACGCCGATATCGCTTTGCGTATCTGACTCCAATTGCAGGCAGGCGGACCAAAGCGGCGTCTTGTGGAAGGCTCCGTCTTGAAGAAGCGTGAGCCCTTCTCGTGCCTCATAAAGCAGGCCCAGCCAGCACAGGCGCCGCAGGACGCCATATTGGAGATCGAATTTGAGCTCCCAGGCTTCCAGGGTCATTTCGGTGGCGGACAGAGGTGCCGTGTCTGGATAGAGGATCTTCACGACGTCCAAAGGCGTACAGCCTTCTCTCGCCTTGATATTGAGAAGATTGAGGAACATGCGCCACCAGCGTAGGCGCGCTTGCACCTCAGCTTCCCGCTCGGTGGCATGGACATACGAGTAGAGATAGTCTGTGGCCACGAGATCGAAGAAGGCTTGCGGGTTCACCAGAAACTCCCGGCCGCGTCTGGTTGGCAGCAGCACATCCTTTTTCCGGCGAAGCAGCTTCAGATGGCGGGTCATGTCCCGCACGACCCAGAGCGGCGGCATGTCGCTTTCGTTCAGCACTTTGTTCATGCTGTAGAGGTCTTCGGCTGTGAAGTCGGGCCACAGGAAGTTCACAGCGGCCCAATGTACGAATTTGCGGTTCATAGCACCGGTCGCGGTCAATCCTATGCCACCCTCACCGTCAGCATAGGCAACGGACAGAAGCATGCCGCGAAGAAGAGGTGACAGCGCGGCGACATCGACGTCACCCTGCAGCTTGATTTCCGGAAGCATCGTGCAGCTTTGATCCCTACCCGCTCAATTCAGATAAAAGCGAGTATCAGCCGGCGACTGAACAATTGCTATTGAGAAAGCTAAAGCCGAAGAGGTGTTCTTTCACCCGCCCCCGCTCCGCCCTTTCAACCCGGCCCAGCCGGTCGGATCGGGGGCTGATCATCGGTGCCAGTGTCGCGTTTCTAACTGGCCGACAGCGTCGCAGCCCTATTCGGCTTTGACAACTACTGTAGCCGCAAAGTTGAAGTGTCCTGTTTCTGCAAAGTTGGAATGTCACACTCCCCGCGTTTTTCTGACGTGGGAGATTGCAGATGGGATTGGTAGCGATGAGCGAGCGTGATCTGCAGCGGATCGAGGTTTTGTCGAAGGTGATCGCCGGCCGAATGACGATGGTGTCGGCGGCACATGTGCTTGATCTGAGCGAGCGCCAGGTGCGACGCCTGTTGGATCGCATCCGCACGACCGGCGCAGCCTCGATCCGCCACACGGCGATCGGCCGACCGTCGAACAACCGGATCAGCGACGGTGTTCGGGATTATGCGGTGACGCTGGTTCGTGAACGTTATGCGGATTTCGGTCCAACGCTGGCGGCCGAGAAGCTTGCCGAGCGCGATGGATTGCGAGTGTCGCGCGAGACGTTGCGCGGCTGGATGACGCAGGCCGGATTGTGGCTGTCACGCAAGCAGCGGCGGACGTTTCATCAGCCGCGGCTGCGGCGCGAAGCCTATGGCGAGCTGGTGCAGATCGACGGGTCCGAGCATCGCTGGTTCGAGGATCGTGGAGATCCGTGCTCGCTCCTGGTGTTTGTCGACGATGCGACTGGCCGATTGATGCAGTTGCGGTTCGTGCGCTCGGAAAGCGCCTTCAGCTATTTCGACGCACTTGAGCTTTATCTGAAGCAGCACGGGGCGCCGATCGCCTTTTATTCCGACAAGCACTCGGTCTTCCGGGTGACGAAGAAGGAGGCCAAGGGTGGTCAGGGCATGACCCAGTTCGGACGGGCACTCTCGGAGCTAAACATCGAGATTCTCTGTGCAACCAGCCAGGCCAAAGGCCGTGTCGAGCGGATGAACCGGACGCTGCAGGATCGTCTGGTCAAGGAATTGCGACTGGCAGGCATCGACACCATGGAGGCAGGCAATGCGTTTTTGCCTGGCTTCATGGTGGACTACAATGGGCGGTTTGCGATTGTCCCTGCCCGATCCGATGACCTGCACCGGCCGGTAAATCTTGCACCGGATCGGTTGAAGGAGATCCTGTGCAAACGCGAGCAGCGCTATGTCGGATCGCAGCTGACGTTTTCGTTCGAGCGTAAGCGGATCATGCTGGAGGAGACCGACGTGACGCGCGGATTGGCCGGCCGCTATGTCGAGACCTATGCCTATGCCGACGGCCGCCTCGATGTACGATGGAAGGGACATTCCCTGCCCTACAAAACCTTCGACAAAGACCAGCGGGTGACGCATGCGGCGATCACCGAGAACAAACGGCTCGGCGACGTTCTGACTTATATCAAGGAGCGCCAGGACCAGCAGTCGAAGCCGGTGGTGATGACCAACAGCGAGAAGAACGGCTATGTGCGACGGGCTCACGGTCCGGGACGGCGGAAGGATTTCATGAACGATCCGGCAGTGATCGAACGCCGCAAAGCAGCGCTGGCAAAGCTTGACGCTGCGGAGTGAGGCGTCAATCGCATCGTCTCAAAGCTAAAGCCGAAGAGGTACTCCCTCACCCGCCCCCGCTCCGCCCTTTCAACCCGGCCCAGCCGGTCGGATCGGGGCTGATCATCAGAGCCAGCGTCGCGTTTCTAACTGGCTGACAATGTCGCCCCTCTAATCAGCTTTGACAGCAATTGTAACCGCAAAGTTAGAATGTAAGAACGACTGGCATCTATTGCTCGATCCATCTCCACCCTATTGCTGGAAAAGGTAAATGTCGCTCTGCATGCCTGATGGCCCCAGAGTGGCCGTGTAGGGCACACCATGGATACTGAAGTTGGTGGGTTTGTCCGCGCTCGGCAGCAAGTCAAACAAGTACATTGCAGGCAGAAGGTCATCTGGTACCGGTTGATTGCCGTGTTGCCAGCTCGGAGGGACAAATCCTCCCAAGTCGTCCACAGGCAGCGTGTACTGTGGGGTGCCGAAGATCGATGCCCCCAAGCTTTGCTCCCATGGTGCGTCTGGCGGATTGACGCTTTGCACCGGTGAATAGGCGGCTGACGGCAAATCCTGCCGGAAGGGCGCTGTATTCCAGCTATCGGGAAGCTGGCCGGGTTGAGCCACTCCATGCCAAAACTCTGCGGGATCGGCGATCTGTGTGGAGGACTCCGGTCCAGCCGCCGCAGCCCCCGCTCGAGCACTGTTGGGCGCGGGGCTCAGACGTCGTTGGAGTTGCTCCCGATCGGCGACGAGGTTGTCGAGGTGCAGCACGGCTGGCCGGCCTCTTCGCGCCAGTCGTCTAACGAGCGCCCGCGTGCCGTCAACCACGAAGACTCCGCAATCATAGTCGTTGCGCTGTTGGGTCATGCGGACGGGCTCCAGACGGGTACCCAATCTTTGTGCGAGCATTGCTGCAAACTCGTCGTTCTGGCCCCGGAAGGAGTCATAGTGATAGGCAGCCGGCCCCTCGCGGTTGCGACGGTCAACGAGTAGCAGCGACCAATGGGTGCCGCGGTGATCAGGATCCGAAGCACTGGCATCGCTCACTGGAAGGAACAGGAAGTCGGCTGTATCTCTTCCATCCTGATCATTAACGATGCGCTGGAAAGCGCTCAGCGCGGTGCTCTCATCGCCCAGGCGCAGATGATAATGGGCTATCAGGGGATCGATAAGCCGCGTCCTGGCGGCGAGATCCGGATCGTTTCGCTGCAAGTCCTGCATTAGCAGCTCATAATCCGTCTGGATATGCTGGTCGCCCAGCCATTCGGTATGGTCGAGCGACAATCCGCTGCGGCCTTCGATCGATGGATCAACCTGCTGCAGCGGCGAAGTTGATCTGAACTCGGCACGTGGATCCGAACGGCCGTCCAGACCGGCCGGTTCCCGGCCACTTGCCTGCTCAGGGGACAACCCCGACGCTGCGTTCGCCTCAACGACTTGCTGGTACTGCCGAAGCCGCTTGAAAGAGATAGTGTGTTTTCCCATGTCTTCGGTGAAGTCTTGGTAATCTTTTTTCAACGACCATTGCTGCTGATCACTGCCGTTGAGCCGGCTCGCTATGCTCTCCCTACCCCTGGTTTGCAGCCAATCACTAAACTTTCGTTGATTGCTGGCCAGTCTCCAGACGACTCTCCTCTGCGAAGTCGAGTCCGGTCGGAGCTTACTCAGCTCTTCGTTGGCGAAGCTATCAATCATGAGGGCGTCGTCGGGATGGGGATCATGCTGTTTCAACTGCGACTCAGCGCCTAGATACTGCCGCAGCCGATCGAGACTCACGTTTATTTTTACTTCAACGTTAGTAGTAAATTCCCTAAAATCGTCCTTCAACGACCGTTGCTGCTCATCACTGCCAGTCAGGCGACTGCTTATGCTCCCCCGACCATTCTTTCGGAGCCAATTACTAAACCTCCGTTGATTGCTGGCCAGATTCAAGACGCCTTTCCTCTTGGAAGTCGAGTCCGGTCCGAGCTTGCTCAGCTCTTCATTGGCGAAGCCATCAATCATGCGGGTGTCGTCGGGATAAGGATCATGCTGTTTCAACTGCGACTCAGCGCCTAGATACTGTCGCAGCCGATCGAAACCCACGCTTATTTTTACTTCAACGTTAGTAGTAAATTCCCTAAAATCGTCCTTCAACGACCGTTGCTGCTCATCACTGCCAGTCAGGCGACTGCTTATGCTCCCCCGACCATTCTTTTGGAGCCAATCACTAAACCTCCGTTGATTTATCGCCATATTCTGGACAACTTTCCTCTTGGAAGTCGAGTCCGGTCCGAGCTTGCTCAGCTCTTCGTTGGCCAAGCCATCAATCATGAGGGCGTCGTCGGGATAAGGATGATGCTGTTTCAACTGCGACTCGGCGCCTAGATACTGCCGCAGCCGATCGAAACTCACGACCACTTTTCCCTCGGCCTCGGTAAATTTCCTAAAATCCTCCTGCAACGACCGTTGCTGCTGATCAGTACCCGTGAGTCGGCTGACTATGCTCCCCCTACCCTCCCTTTTGAGCCAATCGCTAAACTTTCGTTGGTTACTGGCATTTTTCTGAGAAATCGAGACCGGTCCGAACTTACTCAGCTCTTCCTTGGCCAAGCTATCAATGACGCGGGCGTCATCGGGATAGGGATCATGAATTCGGCGGCCCATCAGGCGCGGCCCAGCTCCAACGGCTTGGAGTTCTTGCCCCTCAGGTCCGAGCCTCCTGAAATGAGACAGCGCTGAGTTAAGACGGTTCTGATCGTCCTCACCGCTTGCCCAATAATCCGCGATATCAACGGCTAGTGAATCTGGATCGTTTAAAAACCGAGAAGCCATCGAATCTCTGTTTGCTGCTCGGAGCCAACGAGCGAACCTCCTAAGAATCCCTAAATTGTTCTCGACGGTAGCCTCGGGAACCCTTCCGTCCCCTCGGCCGATGCTACCGTCGGGTAGAATTTCGTAGTTTCGGACTGCTTCCGCGAACTGGTTGATACGGGTCTCGTCATCAGGATGCATGTCTCGGTCGGCGGGGCGACCACGCTTGCGAACCTTGGTTGAGGCCACGTGAGTCTCCGTTGCGGCATCGACGTCTTGCTGCCCCGAACCCCTCTCCGGCGCCAGCGACTGCGGCGTCACTCGCATCGAACCGCCCACGGAACTGCGACGCGGCACACGGTCGCCGGCGTCACTATCGTGCGAACCGAGGCGCAAGTCGGTCGGATCCTGTTCCATCTCTCGGCTCTCTGAATAGTAGTCGTCGATCCAGGCGTCCGTCTCGAAAGCTCCGGTCACGTCTTCGATCCACCCACTTACTTCGCGAGAATCGTCATCGCGCGGCTGGTTCCGTCTTGGGTACATCGATGCCGGTCCTCCGGAAATCAAATTTGGAACCTCGATCCTAATGCCTGCCGGCCGCCGCCCAGCATGCTAAACCCAGATCCAATCATGCCCTCAAGGCATGGCCGAACGCTATATGGCGACGGCCTGCCGACAATCGTCTGCACTCGACCATCAGGCCGGCGTAAGCGCTCTCCCTCTCGCACCTTGACCACTAGGTTTATGCCGTTTCGAATAGCGTCGCCATGTTCGAGACGGAGCTTCGCGCCGATTGCAGTTATGCTGCCCGTTGACCACTGAATGACGTGAGATCGAAATCATTACTTGGTCGCGGCTCATCTGCTACCAGCTCCAAAAAAATCATCCTTAGTTAGCACAAAGCCGATCGGCCGGCCTTTCGCCGATAGGCCGTAGATGTCCAGGTGGATCACTCTGGAAGACACGCTTAGATGAATTAAGCCAAGGCAGCCGCGTTCTCAACTTCGCAGTCAAGGGCTCATCGGTGATTTCAATATCAAGCCGCTTAAAAACTACACCAGGGAAGCGCGTCCCTAGCTTTGCGGGATCGATCTCGTAAACCGTTTAGGATTCCCTTTATCGGCAAAGGCGACAAAGGTGGGTAGCTGACTGTTGTCAACATTATACGGTCGACGACCTTTGGCGATCCGCAGTGTATCGAAGTCAGCGGGTGCCAAACTTCCAACGCTGTTCTTAACACCGAACGTACGCAGTACGTTAAATTCATAAATATTGTAAATTATGCTACCGCTTGGAGGCCTGCGGATCGGCAGGATATATACGGTGCCTTTGCCCCCAAGATCGAAGATCAAAGCCTCGCCGTAAAGCCGCGTGGTGCCCCCATTGCCGATCAGACTCTGTGTCACCTTCGAATAGGAAACTTCCATGACTGATGAACTTTCGACCGGCCGCCCGTCGACAGTGGCCAAAGCGATCACCTTAAAACGGACCGTTGCACTCTCGCCCTGGCATCCCATGAGCGGAAGCGAAACCAATGAGGCAATGAGCGTCCTTCGAGTATACGGCATTGATCAGACGAGGCGCTCCGAGATGGAAGCACACTATTAAGCGATTCCAGTAAGAGATCACTTAACGGCTCAGCATCGCATCCAGCCGTAAAACATCTGTTGCAGTCTTCACCGAGCAGCTTGCATATGCATAGGCGGCGACATCAAGACCAAGGACCATATACTTTAGATTTTTGAATGATCGCTGCGGGCCGACAGACGCCTTTACGCACCTATCACCCTGCCGGGTAATTCCACGGCAGGAGACCCTCAATCTGGCTCTGCTTGTGGCCGTTAACGATGGCGGTGAGCGTGCTGGTCAAATACGCAAACGGATCGACGGCATTGAGCTTGCACGTCTCGATCAGCGAGGCGATGGTCGCCCAATTCTCAGCTCCGGTGTGATGACCAGCGAAGAGAGCATTCTTCCGGTTTAGCGCCGGACCTGAGTCATTGTGCACTCCCTCTTTAAGTATCTGTAAACATTGGAAGCGTCTCCGTGTCGGGAATGCGACACGGGCGGCCCTTTCGGGCTATCGCGGCTTGGACGGTCGCCGAAGTCAGGTCGCTGGCCCGGATTTGATACGGCGCGCCGGGAACCACCTGCTCGGCAGACAACACGTTCGTGTTGATCAGGTGGCGTATTCGGTGGTTGGTCACGCCCAAAACCGCCGCAGCTTCTGTCATGGTCAGCCATTCGCCATCTTTGCCGGCTGATTTGTACGCGTGGATCGCGCGGACGCGCCTTACAGAAGCGACCCGGTGTGCGGTCCAGGTTTTTCCTTGCCCCGTGGGCATTCCCATTCGATTGAGCGAGGCGGCGATATGTTCATCGGACCAGCGTCCTGCCATGCTCCGCATCACTGCCAAAGCATCTTCCGTTGTGGCGCACCCGTGTTCCCCCGTCTGGGGCTTGCGAACCTTGAGCTCCGAATGCTGACCGCCTTTCCAGTGGATGGTCAGCACCACGTCGCGCACCTCATCATCAACATCGACAACGATGTCGGCGATCAATGTACGCAGCAGTTGCTGGCGCACGCGCATGGTGACATCCGGCGACTCCCAGGCCGCCTGCAGATTGTCGGCGAGGTTTGCGAAAGTGCCTGGGTCAACTTCGATGGTTGAAGGACTTTCGGCAGGCCTGCGCACTTCCAGATCACGGACGCGGCGTAGCGCCGTTTCCCAATTCTTCTCAAGCTGTGCAGCTATCAGGCGGTTGTCGGGATCGCATGCCGCATAGCGGCGCTCGGCGAGGCTAGCCTCGTAGCGGGCCTGTTGTCGCTCCAAATCGTGAATGTGGCGCTGGTCTTCCTGTCGCTCCCGATGCATCCGCTCTGCTTCAAAAGTCGCCTCGATCGCTAATGGTTCTACCGCGCGCAACAACTCGCGCGCAACCGCCGCATCGACCTTCGAGCCGCCGAACGTCATGCAACGGGGCAAGCCCATCATCAGATTCTGTTTGTAGCAACGATAGACAGGGCTTTGCGGATTGCCCGTATAGGCAACACTCAGCCGCCGCCCACACCGTCCGCAAGTTAGGAGACCCGATAATAATGCTTTGCCGCCACGGCCCGATTTAGTCCCACCCGAGCGGCCATAATTATTGAGCGCCAGTTGCTGTTGGTTACGCTCGTATTCGTCCCAACTGATGTAACCTTCGTGATGGTCCCGGATCATCACCTCCCAGGTACCGACGGGCTTGCCGTGCCCGTAACTGCGCCGAGCTCGTCCATCGACGATGGCAGTCCGCTTCTCGCTCTTCCCATAGACGTAAACGCCGGCGTAGAAAGGGTTTTTGAGGATGCCGATCACATTGCGATAACGGACTGGGATCCATACGAAGTTGGTCATGCGCCCTTCATCCCTGGGCCGAGGGAAGTGAATCTGATCTTTCGTCATCGACAGCAGCACCTGGCGCGCGCTTCCAAGCTCGTGGAAGCGGGTGAAGATGGATCGGATTACCTCTTGCAGACGCAGATCAGGATCGAGCCCGAGCCCGGCCTCGCGATGCCAGATGTAGCCGAACGGAACGGAAAGTCGCAATTCGCCACGGCGCGCTTTGGATCTGGCGGCATCGAGCATGCGGGCTCTCAGCACGCCCAATTCGAACTCGCTGATACTTCCCTTCATGCCTAATAACAGACGGTCGTTGGGCCGGCACGGATTGTAGACGCCGTCGTGGTCTATGACGCGGGCTTCAACGAGGCCGCATAGTTCGAGCAGATGGTGCCAGTCGCGGCCGTTGCGTGCGAGCCGTGAGGCGTCGAAGCAGAAAACGGCACCAACTTTGCCGGCGCACAGTAGGGCGACAAGACGATCGAAGCCGGGGCGCGCGACCGTTCCGCTGGCAGAGCGACCCAGGTCGTCGTCGATCACCTCGACGTCGCTGAAGCCGCGTTGTCGCGCAATGTCAACAAGATCATACTGCCGTCGCTGGCTT
This sequence comes from Rhizobium croatiense, assembly GCF_019793465.1. Taxonomy (GTDB): domain Bacteria; phylum Pseudomonadota; class Alphaproteobacteria; order Rhizobiales; family Rhizobiaceae; genus Rhizobium; species Rhizobium croatiense. Next base: position 19,446 of record NZ_JAILYJ010000033.1, read on the forward strand.
TCCAGATTGGTTATAACCTGCGACTGCGTGGATTGCCGCACATAAACGACGGCCTTGCGCGCGAGCAGCGCTGTCGGAATCAAATCAGTGCTGGTCATCGTTGAGCTCCTCGACGACCAGACCGGCCGCCTGCATCAGCAGGCAAGCCAGAGTTGCTACCGCCTTCTTGCGGTCCTTGTCGCTCACTCCGTCGAGCGTCCGAGGTTTGAATATCAGGTCGAGCTGCCGGCGTGACGCCGGCACCAGCGTATTGCGGGATCTCATCGTCTTCCTCCTGAGTGATTCTACGTCCACCTCGGAAGAGTGCAGGCTTGTCGCCGCCGGTGACCAGCCTGTTCAGTTCGATCAGCGCCGCAAGATCGACACGTGCAAGACCCATGGTCATGACGCCGCACACCACAGGATCAATCATCCAGCCCGAAATCGAGACCACGACACCTGTCGGCCCCAAAACCTTCAGAAACCGACCCGTCGCTCGTTCTTCGACGCGGCGAATTGAAACCCTCTGGCCAAAATACGGATGCCAGCGATAGTGAACCTCGACTTCATCGCCGACATGGGCAGAATGAACGGGGCATTGCTATCGGTCGGATGGTTCTCTCGACACTGTTGTTGTCGATCTCGATGCGGCCGTCAGCCACAAAGATGCACAGGCCATCCCAGTATTTGGCAATATAGTTGAGAGCCTCGCCAAGTGGCGACTTGCCAGCAACACGCGCACGATGATGAGTGAGCCAGGTCCGCATGTCCGCGATCAGCGGTGCTGATCGTTCTTGCCTTCCCGCAAGGCGAGCTTCGGGATTGAGACCGCGCAACTCAGCTTCGATGCGATAAAGTTCACCAATGCGCCTGACGCCTTCCTCAGCAATGGGCGCTGTGCCAGTACGGGTGATCTCGACCAGCTTGCGCCGCGCATGCGCCCAACAATAGGCGAGCTGAATGTTGGGACCGACGCGGTCCGGTGCAGTCAGGCGATTATATCCGGCGTAGCCGTCAACCTGAAGGACGCCCGCGAACCCCTGCAATATCCGTTCAGCATGCTGCCCGCCACGGCCGGGCGCGTAGGTGAAGGCGACTCCTGGTGGACCACCACCGCCCCAGGGTCGATCATCACGAGCAAGCGCCCAGAAGTACCCGATCTTGGTTTTACGGGAACCGGGATCAAGCACTGGCGCACGGGTCTCATCCATGAACAGCTTCGTGGAGCGCTTCAGGTCGGCAATCAAGGCGTCGAAGACCGGACGCAGTTCGAAAGCTGCCCGACCGACCCAATCGGCAAGCGTGGAGCGGTCGAGATCGATGCCCTGGCGGCTCATGATCTGAGCCTGCCGGTAGAGCGGCAAATGGTCGGCGTATTTGGACACCAGCACATGCGCGATGGTCGCCTCCGTCGGCAAGCCGGCTTGGATCAGTCGTGCCGGAGCCGGAGCCTGCGCAACGCCGTCGGTGCAGGCACGGCACGCATATTTGGGGCGGCGTGTGACGATGACGCGGAACTGCGCCGGGACTATATCCAGTCGCTCGGAGACATCCTCGCCAATGCAATGCAGGCAACCGCCGCAGGCGCAGATCAGGCTTTCCGGCTCGATCGCTTCTTCGACACGAGGAAGATGCTTTGGAAGGGAGCCCCGATTGATCGCGCGCGGCCTGATGGCCCTATTCCCGGTAGGAGTATCCGCCTCATCCTCGGCATGAATTGATGCCATGGCCGTTTCCAAGTCTTCTAGTGCCAGATCGAACTGGTCAGGATCACTCTTCTCGGACTTGCGCCCGAAAGCTGCCTGCCTGAAGGCCGCGACCAGCTTCTCAAGCCGCTCGATCCGCTCGTCCTTGCGGGCCATCTGGGCGTCTTTGCCTGCCTCGCGTGCCTTGGCTGCGATCAGCATCGCCTTCAGGGCAGCCACATCATCGGGAAGATCGGCGGTGTTCAGCATGGCCGGAACCTAGCAAATCCCGCACCCATTTGCCTTTGGAATTAGCCGTCCTGAGTCATCGTGCCGCAGCTATTCGATGGTCTCCGGCGTTCTCGTCTTGACGGCATGAACCCGCCGCCAATCGAGGCCTGCAAACAGGGCTTCGAACTGGGCGTGGGTCAGCGTCATCAGTCCATCCTTGATACCGGGCCAGGTGAAGGTGTGCTCTTCCAGCCTCTTGTAGGCCAGGACGATACCGGAGCCATCCCAGTAGATCAGCTTCAGCCGATCTGCCTTGCGCGACCGGAACACGAAGACCGTTCCGGTGAACGGGTCCTTGTGCAGCTCGTTCTTCACCAGTCCCGCCAAGCCGTCATGCCCCTTGCGGAAATCCACGGGTTTGGTCGCCACCATGATCCGTACGCGGTTCGATGGAAAGATCATGCCGTGGCCGCCAGGACACGCGCGATAACGGCGATCCGGGTGGCAGATGCTCCTTCCTCAAGACGGATGGTGACCGCACCGACGACGATCTCGGCACGGGAGGTCTGCTTGGCGGCTGGCGGCTCCGGCGCGGGAGTCTCGACAACCATGGCCGCGAATTCGACTACGTCCTCCGGCTCAGGCAAAACCAACTTGCCCCGCCGCGCCAGTGTTCGCCAGGATGACAGATGGTTGGCCTTCAGACCGTAGCGTTCCGCCACTTCGTTCACCGTCACGCCCGGTCGAAAGCTCTCCGAAACGATCCTTGCCTTGACCTCGTCAGGCCATTGGCGATGAACCTCACGTCGGCCCCGCCGCGTCGTGAGAACCTCCAACGTAGTCTCCATGGAGAAACTCCTTGTCGCTCGTCCATGGAACGTCGATCACAGATCAGGCGACAGCGAGCAATGTGGGAGCAGAACACCGGTTACAAGGCCGGCACATGGCTTGAGAGGCTCGCCAGCTTGCCGCTTGCCATGCGGAGCCCGCTAAAATTGGCCTTCATTTAAGCAGTTCGAGTGATGTGTTGGACATGCAGCGTGAAGGGTGCCGTCAGAATTTCCGATTCCAACCAATCTTTCCGCCGGCCTTTCTGATTTCGCCGCCTCAGGCAACGGAACCATTGCGGTGTAGCTGCTGACAGAACCCGTTGCGCGCCTGATAGTTATGCGACCTATGGGGCGGCGATCAGGATGAGACGCGCGCGACAATCTGGATGAGATTCTCATGTCGCGGTCGGGATGAAGTTATCATGTTGATTGTCGCTGGCAAGAGCTTCATCGTGGGTCTGATTGCCGCTCCGCGACTAACCGTGCGGTGCCTTTGATTGTCGCGAATGAGGCTGGCCTGCCGCGCCGGCGTTTGACCCCCATGGGTGGAACGTCGTCGATAGCTTTCGACGTTCATTTCGAATGATCGTTGCGTGATGAACAAGTCGGTCCACCGCGGCACCCGCCCGCAGGCATAGTTTGATAGTTGCAGGATACGTGGTCGGCATCGAGTACCCAACTCACACGTTGGCTCATGATCGCTGTATGAAATGCATCCGGCGCCATGGGCGGGTTTCGTCCTGGCCTGAAGCCATAGTAGAACCCGCAAAGGGTAGGCCGTCATAGACGGCACTAAGCAC
>NZ_JAILYJ010000034.1 GCF_019793465.1 Rhizobium croatiense
AAAGACCTCATGGTGCGATCGGCAACAAGGTGCCGATCTCGTTGGTGAATTCGGGAGGCGCAACCAGCCCGCCTCCCTGAATGAAGCCGGAAAACTCTAGCATCCGGTGGTCCAACGTTTGGGAGCGTTTCAAAGACCGCCGAGGCTCTAATCGCCGCCGGATGAAAATTCAGTGGCAGGTCATCTGAAATATCTGGCGTTCGGCAGCTTGGTCGCACCGCCACATTAACAGGCATCACAAACTACCGTGTTAGCATCAGTATCGTCCTGGGCTTAAAGAAGCTCGGTTCACGTTCCCGGAAAATTTGTTCATCGGGGCGGTAAACACTCTCGATTGAGGGCTTGTTCCACCATGATGGGAAGAACGGTCCCGGAAATGAGAACTGGTGATCTGGTCATCGCAAATAACCCGTACGCCAGCAATATCTTGAATCGGCTCATAAGTTCTTCCAGGGAACGACGACGCAAGTCCCCCGCCAGTCACGACAACAGGCTCGGTCCGTTAGCAGGAACCGTGGAGCTCGAATTTTATCTATGCTGTGAATGGGTATCATCCAAACAATCGATTTTACGAATTGAATGGCGTGATCCATTAGACGAGCATCTTGACGGAAATCAAGTCGTCGATGGCGCGCCCAGTGGTGTAGAGGGGTCAAATGTGTGGCTTTGGAATGTAATGCTTGCATAAGCGGTCGATCAGCCCATTGCATCACCTTGCAATCGTCGACAGCTCGGGGGTTCACCACCAATCGCACTCGGTACAGTCCGCAACGAGCCGCGGTATTGACAGATTCAGACGAGGCGGCCTGGTGACCGCTATTTTGGGGAAACGGCGTACGCTACACGCTGCCACGCGCGCGTTTCGACCTGCGTCCACGCGCGGCGTCATCATCCTACCCTTTGGTGGCCGGTCTCCGAATGCCACCAGGATAATTTACCGGAAAGGACGAGAGCAATGACGCACCTCGATTGCTCGTGCGAAGTGCACGGTGAGCGCGATGACGGCACTGGTAGTCACAGCGTTTATTTGACGTTCGACGACGGTCCGCATCCATTTTGTACACCGGAGATTCTCGATATTCTGGCTGAACACCGGGTGCCGGCAACATTCTTCGTCATCGGCGAGTTCCTGGCCGATCAATCTAAATTGATCCAGCGAATGATTGCAGAGGGACATGAAGTCGCCAACCACACAATGACGCATCCAGACCTGTCTGACTGCGAACCCGACGAGGTGCAACGTCAGATACTCGAGACAAACAGAGCCATAAAAATGGCGTCGCCTCAGGCGGTGGTGCGGCACATCCGGGCTCCTTACGGCATCTGGACCGAAGAAGTGCTCAAGGTTTCGGCGAATGCGGAACTCACTGCCGTGCACTGGTCGGTAGATCCGCGAGACTGGTCTCTTCCCGGGGCCGACGGCATTGTCAATGATGTGCTGCAGTCTGTCCGGCCGGGGTCAATCGTGCTCTTGCACGACGGTTGTCCCTCCAGTGAAATGCAACAAGGAACTGACCGCAGTCTGCGCCACCAGACTATCATGGCGTTATCTAGCATAATTCCAGCTTTGCATGATCGCGGCTTTGTATTCCGCTCGCTTCCTCGGGAGTTCTGATGGATATGCTTGACACAACCAGCACTGTCGCCGTCTCGCTTTATGCACTTCTCTCGACTGCTTATAAAAGCGTGCAGGCCGTTTATTCTCTGCCGACCGATGTTTCATTGGCGTCCCAGAGCTTGGCCGGCTTTGAGGAGCTGCCCAGCGTAGATGTCATCGTGCCAAGCTTCAACGAGGATCCCCGCACGCTTTCGGAGTGCCTGGCTTCTATTGCGGGTCAGGAATACGGGGGAAGGCTGCAGGTTTACCTAGTTGATGACGGTTCCGAAAATCGCGAGGCTTTGCGACCTGTGCACGAGGCCTTCGCACGAGACCCCAGATTCAATATTCTCCTGCTTCCCCAGAATGTTGGTAAACGGAAGGCACAGATCGCCGCGATACGCCGCTCTGCTGGAGATATGGTGTTAAACGTCGACTCCGACACGATCCTCGCATCTGACGTCATCAGGAAGCTCGTGCCTAAAATGCAAGATCCGGCTGTCGGCGCGGCCATGGGACAGTTGACGGCCCGCAACCGAAACGATAGTTGGCTGACCCGTTTGATCGATATGGAGTACTGGCTGGCTTGCAACGAGGAGCGTGCGGCACAAGCTCGCTTCGGAGCCGTTATGTGCTGCTGCGGTCCATGTGCTATCTACCGTCGCTCTGCGCTCGCTTCGCTGCTTGACCAGTACGAATCACAGTATTTTCGGGGAAAGCCAAGCGATTTCGGTGAGGATCGGCATCTCACCATTCTTATGCTGAAGGCAGGCTTTCGAACGGAGTACGTGCCGAGCGCCATCGCAGCGACAGTCGTTCCGAACAAGCTAGGACCGTATCTGCGCCAACAACTACGCTGGGCGCGGAGCACGTACCGGGACACGTTGCTTGGGCTGCGCCTGCTGCCCAACCTCCATCGCTTCCTTACGCTCGACGTTGTCGGACAGAACCTCGGACCGCTGCTTCTGGCACTATCAGTGCTGACGGGGCTCGCACAGCTTGCATTGACGGGCACCGTGCCTTGGTTGGCATCCCTGATGATCGTGGCCATGACGATGATCCACTGCAGCGTTGTCGCGCTCCGGGCCCGCCAACGACGGTTCCTCGGGTTCTCTCTGCATGCATTCATCAATATTTTTCTGCTACTGCCCTTGAAAGCCTACGCGCTGTGCACGCTGAGCAATAGCGACTGGCTGTCGCGCAGCTCTGCTGGCAACTCGAATCAACATCCGGCGACTGATGCGCGCACTACAGAATGTTCTGGACATGCGACAGCGCCTCGAAGGCTCAACCCCGCCCGCGATTCTGCCAGGCGAACGACGTCTGACTGCATGTGCAGCGACGAGTAAGATCTATTTACCGAGGTGAACGAGTTGACACAGAGCGACAATTATCAATTGCTGAATCGGGAACTGGCTGCACCCGATCCATGGGGACTCGACGCCAATCCATTCGAGCGTGAGCGTCACACGCAAATGCTCCGCTTGGCGCTTGCCCAGGGATCCATCTCAAATGCGCTCGAAGTGGGATGCGCTGCCGGCGCATTTACGGTGCAGCTAGCCCCCCACTGCAAACGGCTCACCGTGATCGATGTTGTGCCTCACGCTATAGAAAGATCGCGTCGACGCATGAGGGATTCTCCGCACATCAGCTGGATAGTCTCTGATGTTCAACAGTTTTCACCTGACGAGAGGTTTGATTTGATCGTTGTGGCGGAAGTGCTCTACTACGTTGGAGGAATAGCCGAGATGAGAGGGGCTGTTCGGAATTTAGTGCGGATGCTTGCGCCAGGTGGATATCTGGTTTTCGGATCGGCGCGCGACGCCAATTGTCGTCGCTGGGGCCACGTTGCTGGTGCTGAGACGGTCCTCGGCATGCTGAACGAAACTTTGCTCGAGCTAGAGCGGCTTGAGTGTCGGGGTGGGTCGGTCAACGAAGATTGCTTACTCGCCTGTTTCCGGAATCCGATTTCTGCCTCTTAACGGCCCCAACCCTCGACGTTCAGACATGGAGACACTATGCGCGTCTGTGGTACAAAATTGACCCGTGACGGAGCGGACGCGCTTGTCGAGGATGGGTGGCTCGCCTCCTGCGTCGAGCAGGAGAAGCGGGGCAACGACCCGCGATATGAAACTCTAGACAATCTCGACGTGATTGGCGCCGCATTGGCGCAACACGGTCCGGATCAACGCGTTATTGATCAAATCATCGATGGAAGGGGTGCAATGCTGACAGTTCTCTCGAATCCGTCGAGGGCCCCGGTCTCGTTCCAATGACAGGGCATTTCCCTGCAAGAACTATTATCGTGATAGGTGCCGCGCGGCCACCGCAGCCCGTGGCTCCGCCTCGTGGCGCCGATCTGCCTGGAGGAGCGTGCGCCTTATATAGTCATCCCTCGAACTCCGGATTGTGAAATGTTGTTTAAGCATCAGACGCGGATGAGATGCCAGGACAGAATTCCGGCTGTTGTCCATCTCGATGAATCTGCACGATTGCAGACCATCCCAGGCACTCTCTCCGTGAAGTCGCCGAGCTACTCTTCGAATGTAACAAGCTCAGGGACATTCGGCTGCTCTGCAACACGAGTGCCAATTACCACGGACGAGGCGTTTTCCCGGATGCTGCTGCGGCCCTTTAATGGAGACGCAATGAACACATACGGTGCGATGGACCAAGAAGAACACAACCAACCGAAGAAATGCCAGTCAACGGCGCCCGACGGTCAGATGAGCGCATGTTCATGTCCGCAATAGATTTTTCCGACGTAAGCAAGACATATGGCGACAAGGCCGTGGTCAACGCGCTATCGTTCCGCGTTTCTCCGGGGCAATGCTTCGGGCTGCTTGGACCGAACGGCGCGGGCAAGAGCACGATCGCACGCATGATCCTTGGCATGACAGCCCCTGATGCGGGGAAGATTACTGTGCTCGGCGTGCCGGTGCCTGCCCAGGCTCGCTTGGCGCGAAAGGGTATCGGCGTGGTGCCGCAATTCGACAACCTTGAGCCTGAATTCACTGTGCGCGAGAATCTGCTGGTCTACGGCCGCTACTTCGGCATGAATACACGCAAAGTCGAGGCGGTCATGCCGTCGCTCCTTGAGTTTGCACGCCTAGAGAGCAAGGTGAATGCGCGTGTGTCTGAACTTTCAGGCGGCATGAAGCGGCGCCTGACGCTAGCGCGTGCGTTGATCAATGACCCGCAGCTACTTGTCATGGACGAGCCGACCACCGGTCTCGACCCGCACGCGCGCCACCTGATCTGGGAGCGCCTGCGTTCCCTGCTTACGCGCGGCAAAACGATCATCTTGACCACCCATTTCATGGAAGAGGCCGAACGGCTATGCGATCGACTCTGCGTACTCGAAAGAGGTCGCAGCATTGCCGAAGGGCGTCCGCATGACCTGATCGATGAACTGATCGGGTGCGAAGTCATTGAGATCTACGGCGGCGATCCGCATGAATTGGAATCGCTGGTCGGGCCATATGCCGATCGCGTCGAAATTAGCGGCGAGACCCTTTTTTGCTATGTGTCCGACCCGGAGCAGGTGCGTGTGCGGTTGCGGGAGCGCGCGGGCTTGCGCATTCTGCAGCGTCCGCCGAATCTTGAGGATGTGTTTTTGCGGTTGACCGGGCGCGAGATGGAGAAGTGAACGATGGGTGAAGGTTGTGCCGCGGCTCTGCCCGCCAACGCTTTTAACTGGATTGCGATATGGCGACGCAACTATCTGGCATGGAAGAAAGTAGCACTTGCGTCAATTGTTGGAAGTCTGGCCGATCCTATGATCTACCTTTTTGGCCTCGGCCTTGGCCTCGGAATTATTGTGGGTCGCGTTGACGGCACAACTTACGTTGCGTTCTTGGCGGGCGGCATGGTGGCGACAAGTGCGATGACCTCTGCGACGTTCGAGACGATTTACGCGGCCTTTACGCGAATGCACGCCCAACGCACCTGGGAAGCCATGCTCTACACACAAATGACACTTGGGGACATCATCCTGGGTGAGTTGGCATGGGCAGCGAGCAAGGCATTTCTTGCCGGTACGGGAATCATAATCGTCGCCACCGTGCTAGGCTATACGACGTGGCCATCAGTCGTCTATGTGCTGCCAGTTATCATGCTCACTGGATTTGCATTCGCGAGCCTTGCGATGGTAGTCACGGCGCTTGCGCCCAGTTACGAGTATTTCATTTTTTACCAGACGCTCGTCCTGACACCAATGCTGTTCTTGTGCGGCGCGGTGTTTCCAATCGCGCAACTGCCCCAGGCCTTTCAGCAGGTAGCGCAGTTCTTGCCTCTAGCGCATGCGATCGACCTCATACGCCCGGCAATGCTTGGGCGCCCCGCGGGCAGCATGGGCATGCATATAGGCGCGCTTTGCATCTACGCGATTTTGCCGTTCTTCCTGTCGGCAGCGCTGTTGCGTCGGCGCCTGATGTCTTGACGCTACTCGCCACCACGCCATGAGGGGTATTGCGATGCAGTATCTTGAAAAGACCCGCAGAGCTCTGAAGATAATCATCATAGTCCGGGAACAAATGAACCCGTGTCGGCGCCGGTGAGACGATGCAGGTTTGTCGCTCTGCAACTGGCCGAACTCGGAAGCAAACACCCTTCAGGAAGATCCGGCGTGTATCAGGAGAAAAGCAAATGAAGGTCATCTCAATCGCTACGGCGCTCTTTGCTCTGGCGTGTCCCGCGAACGCGTTCGAAAACAATGCGGTCGCGGCTACGCCTATCTTAAGGACCGATCGTACGATTGCCGGTCAGCCCATCATCGTTCCACGGAAGGATGTCGAGGTCATCGCTTCGATTTATGAGATTGCGCCCGGTGCGACGTTGCCAATTCATCAGCATCGCTATCAGCGCTATGGCTATGTGCTTTCCGGGGAGATCACGGTCACCAATACAGAATCTGGGAAAGAAAGCATTTTCACGGCAGGGAATTTTATCGTCGAGTCCTGGGGGATATGGCATAAAGGGGCGAACAACGGCACCGAGCCGGTAAAGCTGCTCGTGATCGATCAGGTGGAAAAGGGCAGTGAGAATGTTCTGCCGCAAAAATAAAGACGTTGAGGTATCACCGGAGGGCAATCTGGCGCCACGGCTCGGATGTGGTGAACCCGTCCCATATTAGGGGTTGGTTTGCCGCTCCTTGCTAGAGTCTGTCAGCGCTAATCGGAATCGTGCGGAGATTCCCTTGCCTTCAATTTTGTGATTCAAGGTCATTGCTGGTGTGGAGGCCGGCAATGATGGTGCGACCTCTTTCTCTGGATTTGCGAACGCGCATTGCGACAGCGTTGAGTGATGGCATTACGGTTCGCGCCGCAGCGGAGCGGTTTGGCATATCGGCTGCGACAGCGGTGCGGATCGGACAACTCGATCGTTCAGGTAAAGGCCTGGTGCCGGCGAAGATCGGCGGCTATGTCAAACCGACACTGAGGGGTGCGGCCGCCGATGCAGTGCGTCAGCGGCTACAAGTCAAGTCCGACTGGACGGTGCGCGCACTGTCGGCGGACCTGAAGGCTGCGGGGATCAACGTGTCTCACGACACCGTCTGGCGCTTTCTGCGCAGCGAAGGCAAGACCTTCAAAAAAAACGATGGTGGCAAGCGAGCAAGACCGCCCGAAGGTGGCCCGGTTCCGGATGCGATGGAAGACCCATCAGCACCGGCCTGATCCGGACCGTCTCGTCTTCATCGACGAGACTTGGGTCAAGACCAACATGACGCGCACCTGCGGCTGGTGTCAGCGGGGAGAGCCCCTCATTGCAAAAGTCCCTCATGGTCATTGGAAGACACTGACCTTCCTGGCCGGCTTACGCCGCGATAGCATCGTTGCCCCCTTCGTCCTCGATGGTCCCATCAATGGCATCGCTTTTACCGCATGGGTTCGCCAATGTCTGGTCCCGACACTCAAATCCGGTGACATCGTCATCCTCGACAATCTGGGAAGCCACAAGGGAAAGCCGGCCCGCGATGCGATCCGAGATGTCGGTGCACATCTCTTTTTCCTGCCGCCCTACAGCCCCGACCTCAATCCCATCGAGATGATGTTCGCAAAGCTCAAGACACTCGTCAGAAAGGCAGACGAACGAACCGTTGAAACTACATGGAGACGCATTGGAGAACTCTTGAAGGCGTTCAGTCCCCAGGAGTGCTCCAACTACCTCAGACATGCAGGGTATGGTTCAGAATAACCCTGACAGACTCTAATGTCGATTGGAGCTGCGTGAACCTTCGACTTGCGTCGTCGACAAACTGTCGAGGAGGTTGTTTCATTGGTCGTTGAACGGCGGGCGTAGGAGAGCATCTGTCCAGTTCCTCCATACTTGGTCGTCAGTCAGCGCGGCTGTTGGGCCAGCGGGACAGGATCGATCATCCGTGAGACTGTAGCGGCGACGTCTCAAAGAGGCTCCTCATTCCGACGCCATGAATCACGCCGAACGACAAAACCACGAAAGAATGCTAGGAAATCCTGAGACGTCTCATTACCTCATGGGGCGAGGGCATGCGGGATGCTTCCTGACATAGCACGTCCCGCATCCAGAGGCTTGCCTGACCACTATTGTGAAGCGCGGGCCATTGGAGGGCCTGTGTGAACGCGGGCAGCGGTAGCGGAAGGTCGGCGATCCGCAGGGGTATTGTCTTTTCGAGCTGCTTGACCAGGCGTAAGGGCATTGTCGCTATGCGCTCGGTCCCTGAAAGCATGAACGGAACCATGCTGAAGCCCTGCACGACTACTTCGACATGTCTCTTAAGCCCATGCCCAAGCAAACACCATTCCTCGAAGGAAGCCGTCCTAGCGTTCCCAAACTTCACCACAACGTGTCCCATCGACATATACCTCTCGAGTGTAAGTTGCTCCGAGAGTAGCTTGTTCGAGTGGCAGCCCACGCACACGAGGGTCTCCTCGAATAACGCCACCTTAGGATGTGCGCGCGACATGAGCAATTCCGGAAAGATGAGAAAATCGGCGTCACCGCGCCGCAAGTACTCATCGTAGTTATCGGCGATCGGCAGCAACTCGAAGCTGACGGCGGGCGCTTCTCGGGCGACACGCGTCACGACCTTTTCAAAAAAAACGAGTGCGGCGTAATCGGAAAGAATAACTCTGAAGCAGCGATCCGATTGAGCAGGGCAAAACGGATCCCAAGATATGATCGAGACCTGGATGTGAAGCAGAGCCTCGCGGACCGAAGGCGCGAGCCGCTCCGCACGCGGGGTTGGAACGAGTTCGCGACCGACCATGGTAAAAAGGTCGTCATTGAAATAGGTGCGTAACCTGCCGACGGCCGCGCTCATGGCCGGTTGGCTCAAGTTGATGCTGCGCGCTGCCGCCGTGAGATTACGCTCGGTCATCAGGGCGTCGAGTGCGACGAGGAGATTCAGATCAAGGCCCTTGAACCGCATGTCTTCATCCGTAGCGAGGTGGCGAGATAAAAGGTGAAAAGGCTTGGTGTCGCAATGCGGCGCCACGAGAGATCAGCAAGCAAAGGGTCGCCTAAAATTGAGAAAGTATCGATGTTCCAGCCGCCGTGGCTTTGATGGTCTTACTGCTACCTTCAACCGACACGATTCAGTGGTGCCTGATCATTCTGGCGAGTAGCAGTGTTTTCCGCGGATAAAAGTTTCGGTCTGCGACGTCGATCACTTCGGCGCCTTCAATACGTACTTCGGGGGGTAAGACGCACTCGTAGCACTCACCTTCTTCGGCAGGAGTATCTTGGCAATTGAAGTCTTGAGTGTGCTCCGCTGAATGGGCTTTGTCAGCACCATTCAGGTTTGCGCGGGGGTCACTTGTCGCCGGGCCGCAATCTTGGTTACGATCATCTGCTGCAAGTGACGGCCCGGCCCGCAATGCCAATGCGAGCAACGCTGCAACGATGACGTAGTAACCAGTAACCTTCATGAGACGTTTCCTTTCTTCGGCTAAGGCCAGGCGATACCAGGTAGGATTGATGCCATTCCCGCCGCCAGTGCTTCGGGGCTACAGGCGTTGTTGGATTGGTTGAGAGCCTTTCAACGGATCATACCCGGTGGAGTGGAGACGGCCGTCTATGGAGCATCCGCGAAAATTGGTGAAATCTATTGTTTAAATGCGAGTCATCCATTCGATGCATGTAGACGACGTCTTGCCTGCCCGAACCAACAAGTGTCGCCAAACCCACTGTTTTCAGGGGCGTCTTTTCACCCAGTCCTTCTATCCTCAGTGGGCTTGCGCATGTCGTTGCCGCCATCCCCTTCATCCGGGATAGCAAAGGGCGCCGCATGCGGGAGGGACACCCCTGCGTCTCCCGTCAGGCTACGACATTTTGTTCGATCGGCTGCCTTGTATGGAGAAGACCGGATTCCTGACGTTTCAGTGTCATCGTTTTGCAATGAGATAGAGGTAATGGCCGCAAGCCGGCTGGGTCGACCACGTTTGGCTTCCATCGCGGAACGTCGCCGTTAGCTTTCGACGTTCATTTCGAATGATCGTAGCGTGATGAACAAGTCGGTCCACCGCGGCAAGCGTCATGGCCGGGTCCGGAAAGACGCGGTTCCATTCTCCAAAGGGCTGATTGGCGGTGATGATGATGGAGCGCCGCTCATATCTTGCGGAGATGAGTTCGAAGAGCACGCGGGTTTAGGCCTGGTCCTAGTGACGTAGGCCAGGTCGTCGAGGATAAGCAGATCGAACTTGTCGAGCTTTGCGACGGCGGATTCGAGCTGGAGTTCACGCCGTGCGACCTGCAGTTTCTGGACGAGGTCGGTCGTGCGAGTGAACAGCACCCGCCAACCGTTCTCGATCAGCGCGAGGTCGAGGGCCGCGGCGAGATGGCTCTTTCCGCCGCCCGGCGTACCGAACATGAGGATATTGGCACCTTTCGCGACCCAGCTGTCGCCAGCGGCAATGGCCATGACCTGGGCCTGGAGAGCATAGGGACTGCATCAAAATCAAAGCTGTCGAGCGTCTTTTCCGGTGGCAGGTTTCGCCTGGGCAAAATACGCCGACGCTTTGCGCACAATCGCGTTGGCCTGACGAAGCTCGCGGCTCTCCCGCTCAAGAGCCTTCATATTCTCAGCGACATCGTTCGGCCGGCCTGCTCGCTTACCGCTATCGACCTCGGTCTTCTTCACCCATTCGTGCAGCGTGCGTGGCCGGCAAGAAACCGATCTTGGCCGCGATAGATGAAACGGCAGCCCACCGCGCGGGGTGCTCGGCTTCGTGATCCAGCACCATGCGGAGGACTTCAGGCGAGAAATTGTTCGTTGTCTTGCTCATATCGGCTCCAATCTCTCATGAGTTGAAGCCTCCGGCAAACTCGCGCGGTTCTTGAATCCCAAAAAGGGAACCGGCTATAGGCTTGAGTTTTTAAGCAAAACGTCACCCTCCACTCCTCGGGGATACTCAACTACCACCTGGAAGGAAGGTAAGAGCTCAAGAATGGCGCGCAGGGGAAGCTGACCTTCATAGAGCTCATGATCACTATACTCAGCATATATGTAACGCGTTCTCATCAGGATCTGATTGCCACCGGCAATAACGTCGGCCTCGGCTCCCTGCACATCCATCCAGATGAGATCTATGTTCTCTAGGCCAGCTTCGCTGCACCAGTCATCCAGCCTCCTAGTCTCAACCGAAATCGGAGGGTCAAACCGAACCCACTCGTACTCAGAAAGATGGTTCTTGGGACGGCGTATCGAGCCCGAGAGATCCCATTCCTTAGCGCTGTCATTGCCATTGCTGGGATGAAACTCGATCCTCGCGTTTCGGTCGCTGATCGCAACCTCGGATAGCCTCATCCGATCCCGATCAGAACCCATTTTTCCTTGAAGCGTGCAGCGGCTCTGGGGTCTGGCTCAAAGCAATAGAGCTGGGCGCTCGGAAGAAGGCGCAGAAAGCGTTGAGCATCGCTTCCGTCATTGCACCCAATGTCAAAGATTACAGGGTTAGGCTTATCGAGAAGCGAAACGATCTGTCGATGTACGTCTAACCCACACACCGGATCCATCACATTCTCCTTAAGTTTTCGAAGTGCCACTGCTGAACGAGCTCGGGCAGGATATCACTGAAATACCGAGCCATTTGGCCCTTCTTTCGACATGGTTGTTGACGCTTCGCCGTGCGATAGGTGGGCACGGCGCATTGTCTGTCGCGGGCTTTGTTATTCGCGAGTTTGTTTGGCGTAACGAAGCGACCCCAAGCTATGCTGAAAGCCCACTAGTCACCGAGGCCTCAGCGGGGACGGATACCTGTGATTTGCGGCCACGTACCGGGCTTAAGCATATGCAACGCTGCTCCCAAATCTGCCGAAGTTCATTTAGGAAAGTCTCACGACTACCTGAAACCGGCGCGATTCCATCCAAAATGTCTCCAACCAGGGCTTCTCCCTCAATCCTAATTAGCTGTTCAAACAACTCCGGTGAAATACGCACGGCCTGCAGGCTGGAGGCGCCTGTGCGGATCTCACATACAGTCTCTTGCCGATCCAGGGTGGAATATGCACGCGCCTGATGGAGACTTGCGTAAGGTGGCAAGGAAACTGCTAGTTTATTCCACTCCTCCATCGTTGAGATTCGCTTCTTGACGAGAAATGGACCGATCACAAGTGCATCCAGGTCGGTCGTCAAAAAAGTCGTTACGGCATCCCTAACCGAATCTACTACCGGCTCGGCGTTGTTGTTAAACGACGTGTTGAGCAAGATCGGAACGCCGGTTCGCTTCCCGAAAGCATTGATTAGCTCCCAATATGCGGGATTTGTCTCGCGTGACACTGTCTGCAAACGAGCCGTACCATCTACGTGCGTGATGGCGCCTAGCGAACTACGCTTGGGTTCGCGCACAGACACTACGAAATTCATAAAAGGAAATTTGCGCAAGGTACCTGGCAGATCAAAGAATTCCACGGCGTCCTCCTCCAATACCGAGGGAGCAAATGGGCGGTAGCCTTCCCGCTTCTTGACCATCATATTAATTCGATCCTTGTTTGACGCCGGCCTCGGTTCAGCAAGAATACTCCGGTTGCCTAGCGCCCGTGGACCGAACTCCGAACGCCCCTGCACCCAGGCGATCACGGCGCCATCCGCAATCCATTCGGCTGCTTTGCCTGTCACGTCATCACTGCGTTCAATTTCGAGATGCTGGCCCCAAGCAAAAAGTTCCTCCTCCACGCTTCCTTCGCTCTCCAGGTCGGGTCCCCAATAGACGTTTTGCAAACGCTCACGAGGTGCCGGATGCCCCAGATCATGAGACGCCATCAATGCGGCGCCTAGTGCGCAGCCAGCGTCATGGGCCGCCGGTTGCACGAAGATGTCGTCAAACATCCCCGAGTACAGCAGCTTGCCATTCAAAGTGCAGTTGTGTGCCACTCCTCCGGCCAAACACAGTCGTTCGATGCCCGTAACCTTGGTGTAATGCCGTAGGACGTGGAACACGATCCGTTCCAGTGCTTCCTGCAGTGAAGCACTCACATCTTTATGCTGCTGCGTGAACGGCATGCCTTTCTGGCGTATTTGAATGTTACTGAGCAACGTAGGACCAACTCGGTCGAGATGGACCCGATAACCACCGTCGTCTAGGAGTTCGTAAAATTGTTCGAAGATCTCGCGGTACGAAGCGGGATTGCCGTAAGGTGCCAGACCCATGATCTTATATTCATCGAACGCGCCATAACCTAGGTAGCGGATCGTTTCCAAGTATAGCAGCCCTAGAGAATCATTCTCCGGGAATGTCACGAGTGGCTCAATCTCCGTGCTGGAACCAATCGCCAAAAGCCCCGAAAGAAAGTCTCCACCGCCGTCAATTGAGAGGACCAAACTTCGCTCGAAGCCCGACATGAAAAACGAGCTCACGGCGTGCGACATATGGTGGCTCACGAAGGACACACGTGAGGGATCAATTTCGGCACCAAATTCTTGCCCGAGTAAGCCGCACAAAAACAGTCTCGCATCCGGTATTGGGGTGCTTGGGTAAGAGAGGCGCACGCGCTCGAGCACAGCGTTGCAATAGGCCTCGGTCGCATAATACGCGATGCGGTCGATGTCGCTAAGCTGAACACCTGCAGATGCGAGGCAATATTGAATCGAACGCGTTGGTAACTTGTTGGAGTGCTTGATCCGGTTAAGGCGCTCCTCCTCGACCGCCGCTATCACTCGCCCGTCGCGAACGAGAACCGCAGCCCCATCGTGCATAAAGGTGTTCGGTAGATCGAACGAATTTTCGTAGACTCTGCTTAGACCGCCACTGAGCCCTAGACACAGCATGTTGCTCTCCAGTTCGTTTCGAAAGGTAGGTCGCTCTGGCCTGGCCACCGGCTTTCGTAGTTTCATAGGGTGGCGCTTGACAGTGCAGCTAGAGTTCACGGGTCGAAGCCGAAATCAGATCGTGACCGGATCGGTGAGATTGCCGACAATCGGCGCTAACAGAGCCCCAGACCGAAGCATTTGCGGCAGTAACGCCGCGTAACGTATCCACATTACCCAGTCCTTCATCTTTCCGCCCGACAGCCACAACGACGTTTGGTGGTCGCTACAAAGGTCGCAGACCGTATCCTTGCAGCGGCGAGTGCGCCTGCGTTGGCTCCGAGGCATAGCACACAGAATTCCGCCGCCGGCCTCCGTCATTCGCATATGCGCCAGTACCGAACTCAGCTACCACGCGGTGGGACCGCCATTGATAATCACGTCGAACGGCGCCCACGGCGTGAGAACCGATCTGCAACAACGCTAGAAGGGGAAGCAGTAGAAAGATGACCAGCGCGCGGTGAAGACGAATAGGAGGCGGCATCGACCGGGGCAAAAGTGCGTCCCGTGAGAGCCCACTGAAACGTCGAGAAGCAACGACCAAGATTCTACTCGATCACGTCGAGCGCAAGATAACGATCGAGACCAGGCAGCAGACCGACTGCCTCATCTCGTTTTCCCAGCACAGTCTCCACGGCACCCGAGGACCCATTTTAAGAACTCCGAATTACGGCTTTTACAAAACGCTTCTTCAGCGTCTTCTAATGGCAACCGTTTCGATCAGTAAAATCGATTGTTTGGATGGAATGCATTCACGAAAACGATGGCGTGACTCAGCAGTGAAGCGAGCGGCGACCCCATCCTTCTCTCTATGGCGGCCGTGTGCAAGGCAGATCCGCCTGTGACATTCGACCGACAAACTCCTCGTGTCTTGTCATAAAAGCAACACTCCTTCGCTACTCTTGTTTCAGCCGACAAAGCCAAGCCGCATGTTCGTCTCGGCACATCAATGAGCCTAATGGCGGCGCTAGCTGCAAGGAAACTGCGTTCGGTCTTGGTCAGCACCGCCGCTGCGAGTGCCGCGAAACGTGGGCCAAGCGCTTCAACATTTTCCCCGGCGTGAGTGCGCAGCATCTGGTCTTTGAAGCGCCAGCCGACGAAGGAGAAGCCTGGGTTGGTGCGCGGCTCCTTCACCACTTAGGGACCGGGACGATAAATCGGCAGAGGCCGCGGTAACTCCAAAAAATAACGCGGCGCTAAAAAATTGGCCTCAGGCTAGACCGTGGGTATAGACTGGTAGTCCGGTAGGCGCTATTCGTGCTGTTCCAGCATAACATCAGCCACCCCGTGGATTCTCCAAGGCCTCTTATATTGAAAAAAGTGCAACGCAGTTTTGCCGTCGAGTACAAGAACGGCAGGCGAAAACTTGATGCCAGATCGAACTCGATCTGGGGCAATGTGGATCTAAAGTCAGTCGCGCGCGATCTAGAGGAAGAGGCATTGCCTTTTCTGTCAGGTAGCTCTCAGAGTGGCAAACCCGACAGCGAAATGTCTTTGCCGGAACAAGATCAGGCCGAGCAGTTGTTGACAGCGCCTCTCGGGCCGTCGACAACTGCATCAGATACACAGGAGATGAGCATGGCCGACGAGACTAATACGACAACCAAGGTCGATGGACAGACCGTTGTCGAAACGCCTAATGCGCCGAAGAAACAGCGCAAACCGCGCGCCAAAAAAGTCGCGGCACTCGAGACCGCGTTAGCTGACGCTACGGCAGAGCCGGCAGCTGCGCTGGCCGGGGACGGTGGTGTGAAGAGGAGAGGGCGCAAGACAAAGGCTATCGAAGCCACGGCGAGCGCCAAACGCGCACCTGTGCACCGTGCTCCAAAGGCTGTGCAGGCAGCGCCGGCTGCCCCGATGACGGCGAGCGATGAAATGGCAGACCTTTTGCAGTTGGAAGAGGAAAATCAGCGGCTGCGCAAGCTTCTTGCTGAAAAACTTCGCGCTGAAAATGAAGATCTGCGCAAACGGCTCAAGCTCGATTGATATAAGCAGCCGGTCAATAAGCGACCGTATCTACATTCTTATCGAGACAAACAATTCGGCAACGGTAATGCTGTTGCCGGACCCCAAACTCACTGCCTGCTTGCGGGATAAAACGCGAGGTCGGATAGATGGCGTCTCCCTGGAAACTTCTTGCCCGACTGATCTCACCGGGTCGCGAACAAAAGCGAGAAAACGGTTCGGACCAGAAGGTTACGCCGGACACATTGGCCATTGCCGGTCCGACCGAAACGCCTGCCGAGAAGAGCCTGATAAGCGCCGTTCGACCGGCAAGCGAGGGGCCTCCCCGTCACGGCCATTCTCCTGCAATTTCCACCGAGTTTGTCGTTTCTAAGGAAGTCGGAATCGGTGGCCACGATCAGGTAGAAGGCCAAGATGCCAAAAACGTTGAGGCGGCCGATCCACCTCCATTCGGCGGGCTTAGTACCGACATCGCCGCTGGGCACGATGCTACGAGGCTCGAGCGAACTCTCGAGGTCGCCCCGCGTAAGAAGGCATCAGCCGCGATTGCAAACGCTGCCCCGGCAGTTCACACTGCGGACCAGATGAGCCTCGACGAAGACATCAGGGTGCTCAGGAGGCAACTAGCCAGAAAGCTAAGGCTGCAAAACGCGCAGTTGAGAACAATGCTGGAGCGGTTTGAACGGTGACCTGTCGCAGTGCAACAACCTGTCGCCCCGGGCATGTAGTGGAGCCAGCGGCAGCATCACCTGTGTACGGCAAGGACAAATAATTGGGGTCCGAACACGGTCCCATTTCGTCGAGATCAACGACAAGAGTGTTTAGGCCATGTTCTAGGCATTTAACCGCGCTCGATCGCCACCGTGGACATCGAGCCTGCCGCAGGTTTCCTGGATGCGCGTCTCCGCCGCCTGCGCAATCGAAGCCGCATTGGTGGCGTCAAGCTGAACTGTCCGGGCGTCTGGTCCGTTTTGAACGAAGGTGTCGCCTGCTTCAAGTTGGCGCGCTCAACCGAGCCGGTGAAGCCGTGCTGCGCCAGACCTTTCACGATATTTGACGGCGGATTTCTTTGCCAGTGGCGAGAGCTGAACTGTGACGCGATCGAGACCGACACATGCCATGGACTGCGAATTCAGCGATCGATTTAAAATCGAGCAATTGGGGGCTTGCCTCCTGCCTAACATCTCGACGAACTCGAGCTCGATTATGTGATCACTCCAAGGCCCTCCGTTTGCCAGTCTAGATCGGCTGGCGGCCAAGATAAGCATCGAACGCGGCAGCGACATGGCGAAGGGCAGAGCGACGTTCGTGCCGCACACGGACTAAACCGTTGTCAAACTCAACGATCCCATCCTCAGCCAGAATCTCTAGCTGCTTAGCTGAACTCACTAGATGGGTCTGATCAAATCCCTGAGCCGTACAGATTGCTGATATGTCCGCCTCCAAGTAGCACATGAGCTGTTCGATGATTGCAGCTCTTACGCGATCCTCGGTAGTTAAACGGTAGCCCCTTGAGATCGCCAAGCGGCCGGATGCTATGTGCCGGTTATAACAGCTTTGCGTGAGATCGTTTTGAACGTAACCGTCGCCGCAACGACCAATGGCGGACGCGCCCAAACCGATGACAGTTGAGCAGGTTTCGGCAGAGTAACCAAGCGAATTTCGGCGCAGACGACCAGCTCTCTGTGCTATTGCAAGCTCGTCATCCGGCAAAGCAAAATGGTCGAGACCAATTTGCAGATAGCCTGCTGCAACTAACGTATCGGCCATGGCTGAGGCCTGCTCAGCTCGCGCGGCTATATCGGGCAGTGCTGCTGTGTCAATCAAGCGCTGATTTTTTCGAAAAGATGGAACGTGGGAATAACCGAAAACCGCGAGGCGGTCGGGACGCATCGCAATAGCTAACATAGCGCTCTCGAGACAGGACTGGACGGTTTGGTTCGGCAAACCGAACATCAAGTCGAAATTGATACGCCTGACCCCATACAGGCGGAGGTTTTCGACGGCGGTCATCACTTGCGCCTCGCTCTGAATCCGGTTGATCGCTTTTTGTACGACGGGATCGAAGCTCTGCACACCGACGCTTGCGCGATTCACACCGGTCCTTTCTAGGGCTTCGGCCATATCGGTGGTGAACGTGCGCGGGTCGACCTCAACGGCAATGGTTGCACCTCGCTCAATCGCAAAACGGCCGCGCAGGAGTTCCATTAGCGACAGGAAGTCTGCCGATGGCATAATGGTCGGGGATCCGCCGCCAAAGTGCACGTCACCCACTGAGAGTGCCTGCGGCACTTGCTCGGCGACCAGGCGGATTTCCTCGCGCAGCATTGCTAGATAATTGGTTATCAAAGTGTCCCGACGAGTGATGCTAGTCGGAAAACCACAATACCAGCACATCGAGCGGCAGAATGGAATGTGGAGATAGAGCGAGACAGCGTCATCAGTTCCCTGGCTTCTCAGCCATTGCTCATGAGTGTGGGCGCCGATTTCTGAAGAAAACTCCTGTATTGTTGGGTAGATAGTATACCAAGGCAACTGCACCCCGCTATTTGTGTTCGGAACGAAAATCGACGACGGTGCGCGCAAAGACTTTCGCCTGCAGTCCGTGTCACGTTCACATACAATATTTGACACGTTTTTTTCCTTCGAAAGCTTGGTCCTATTGGGCACATGCCACGCCCGGAATGGACTTGATGTTCGATTTGACGTCGCATTCGGAAAGGGCCTTCGGCTCATCGCCAGGCTCGTCGCCGCTCGTTGCGACGCTGAGGTGCTTCTTGCGGCGCTTCGCCGCCTTGTCTGGATATTGCGCTAACACTTCCGCAATGAGCTGTTCATGCAAAACGCTGTCATTCTCGTAATCAAGGCTCATGGGCCCCTGCCCCCTTTCAAGGTTCGGGTTAGGTCGTCGTCGCCGAAGCGGCTTTCTTGGAAGGACGCGCT
>NZ_JAILYJ010000035.1 GCF_019793465.1 Rhizobium croatiense
GACCCTGCGCGATGTCCACCGGTTCGGCTTTGAGACGCTAGGCAAGCTCGCCGAGACCGGCACGAAAATGGTCGATGACGCTATTGAAGTTATCGAAACCTATCCCGACGTGGCGCGGGCATCATGAAATCAATTTTCGAGGAAAGAGATCATGTCAGACATTGTGGAGCAGCTGAAGAAGGTCCGCAAGCTGCAGTCCCGCGCCGCCGCTGCGAAGATGGAGTTGCACGATCTTGCCGAGGACCTTCCGATTAATTGGGCTAGAATCAAGACCATTGCAGGAGAGACGTTCGACGCCTTCGCCGAGTTGAACGCTGCGAAGGAAGAGCTCGCTGCATTGGAGAATTCACGATGACTGGCCCTTTCGTCACGCGCGACGGCTCCAGCTGGGTGCCGGAGTACCTGACCTGCATCGATGCTACAACCTGCATCGGCTGTGGCCGATGCTTCAAAGCCTGCTCTCGCGAAGTCATGCACCTCTATGGCGTCGGTGAAGCGGGTGAAATCCTCGGCATCTGCGACGACGAGGAGGAAGACTTCGATGGCGAGCTCAATCGTATGATCATGGTTGTCGATGAGGCCGGCCGCTGCATTGGTTGCGGCGCCTGCGCGCGCGTCTGCCCGAAGAACTGTCAGACCCATGTCGCGGCAGACAAGGTTACTGCGTGATCTCGCGAACAAGTCAACGCTGTTACCTTCAGATCGTTTGTTGTCTCCTGCTGCTCGTCGTCTGCGCAAACGAACGAACGTAGTTACTTCGTGTGGCATTCCATCCACAAAGTTAGCGCTGCGATGGTGGCTAGTTCGTCGCTTCTTTCAATAGGACTTTTTTAAAAGCGCGAAGTGGCGATCGCTGTCTCGTCGCCCTCGGCGATGAACTTATCCGGTTGCCAAGGCAGATGCCCCGCGATTGGATCGCCACAGATCGTGCCGTTCGTGTCCCATGCCTGATCCGCGGATGCGGCGGTTCTAATCAATGGCGGCCGGTGCAAAGAAGGCACTGCAATTGCACGCAATGTCTCGCGCAAGCTGACCGTCAAGGTAAGCACCAGTGCGCAGCTGACGGAGGCACTTGCGGCGAGGACCGCAACGCCACTTTCCACCCCGCAGGCTCAATACGATCCGACACAGGACGATCCTGAGCGCGGTTGAATTACATGCTAATTCCCTTGTCCCCAGCGCAACCGTCGACATTTCTCGCAAATGTCGGGCATCCGCCACTTTTGTCAGGTTTGTCGTGATTGGAACGTTTTGTTCGCCGGTCTCTCCGTCAAATACACATCAACCTGCCCTCAACCCGCCCATTGATAAAAGAAAATCATCTTCTTGGCGCGTCGGAGCAGTTGGCATGGTGTTTGCTGATCCCTGGTTACAAGCGGCAGAAAGCAGTCTGCATGATGCCGGTTCATGAAACGAACGGAACGGAGGCCACCTGACCGTTCGTCATCGGATCCGCGTTCTACCAAGCGGCCATGCATCCGCCGGCGGAAGGGTCAATCCCGATGTCACAGCTTGCAACCAACTCAAAGAGAAGGAAAATGCAATGACCAAGATTTCCGAAAGATCCTTTGAAACGATCGAAAACCCGGGGTCATCGTCGCTCAAGGTGCCAGATCAGTTCGGCGCATCTGTTGAAAAGGGGAACAAGAAGGTGACAGAGGCTCTTTTGAAACTTGCGTCCGGCGCTGAAGCGACACAGAAAATGCTGCCTCCGATCCTCGAAACGACAAGTCTATTCGGCAACGAATTGTGGTGGAAGACGATCGCTGCACTGCAGGCCGACGCCGAGGCCAGCTTCTCACATTTGCAAGCTTTGCTGGGCGCGAATTCGCCGTCGCAGATCCTCGAACAGCAGTCGACCTTTTTCCGCAAGCGCGTTGAGACAAGTTTGCAGCACGCCAAGGAAGTCCGGGTGCTCTCAAGCAGGGCGGTGGAGGAAATCTCAAAGCCGGTCAAGGATGCTTTTGACAAGGTGCTGACGGACCTCAAGGCGACGTAAAACTGAGGAGACCCTAGAAATACCGCGCGGTGATCTGCCCGGTGAAGAAACACCTGAAGTTCGCACTCGCTTCGATGACCGCCCGGTAACCCCGATCTTTCCCATTCATCTTCTGTGCACGGCTGATGCGCGGGACCATGTCTATGGCGCTTATATTCGCGCCCGAATGCAGAGCCCGCTTGAGCAACTCATTGTTGGCTGCGGGATAGAAGAAAGCGATTAGCGTCTTTTCAGGCGACAGCAGGGCGACCTCATTGATCGAGGCGCACCTTGACGATCACGTCGGCGGCCGCGGCGAGGGCCTGTGGAATTGGAAAACGACCACGACTTCCGCGTTTCGGTAGGCTTCGCTCGAGATTCCCGCCGTTAGGCCGGCACCAGTTCCACTGGCGATCAACAAACTATCGCCGGGGGCCAGCGCATGGAGCGAGCCGAAACCGTGGGATGGCTCGACCGGCGACAGCACGCGGACACCAATTTGTTTCACCCGTTTTGCGTATCAGTCATTCTTGCTCATTTCCTTGTGGCACGTCTCTTCGAACAGCCGGGACCGCGGCTCGACCCATGTCAGAACGAGATGTTAGGCGGGTTCGAAAGTGCTGACTTTCACAGCGGACAAAGATCCGGCTGATTCTGGCCTGAGACGTCATCATTGATTTGGGACAAGGAAGCCGGCGCGGCCGGAGGTCATAAAGCATCCTGTTTTGAAAAGGGATGCGAAAATGTCTGATGATCTGATCGCCAAATACGGCGATGCGCGGATTCCGCGTTATACGAGTTACCCGACGGCGGCGGCTTTTTCTGCAGCCGTGGGGCCGGATGAATATGCCGGCAATCTCGCCCATATCGCCGCGGCTGGCCCGGTTTCGGTTTATCTCCACGTCCCGTTCTGCCGTTCGATATGCTGGTACTGCGGCTGCCACACGACCATCACCCGGCAAGACGCTCCGGTCGCCGACTATCTCGACGTGATGAAGGAAGAGATCGAGCTCGTCTCTTTTGCGGCCGGAAACGACGTGCCCGTCAAGTACGTGCATTTCGGCGGCGGCACGCCGTCGGTCATGAAGCCGCAGGAATTTTCGGCTCTAATGGCAAAGCTCAGGAGTGCCTTCACGTTTGAAGCGAAAGCCGGCGTCGCAGTCGAGATCGACCCTCGCACATTGGTCGCCCCCATGATCGATGCGCTCGCCGAAAACGGCGTCGACCGCGCAAGCCTCGGCGTCCAGAGCTACGATCCGATCGTGCAGGCCGGTATCAAGCGGCTGCAATCCTTTGAGCAGACGGAAAGGGCGGTCGCCGGGTTGCGCTCAGCAGGCGTCAGCAGCATCAACTTCGACCTAATTTATGGCCTTCCGAAACAGACTGTCCAATCTTGCATCGAGACGGTCCGGCTGGCTGCAGAACTGCGTCCCGAACGTTTCGCCGTTTTCGGTTACGCTCACATACCCGCTTTTAAGAAACATCAGCGCCTGATCGACGAAGCATCGCTGCCGGACGCAAAACAGCGGAACGAGCAGGCGGAAGTGATCGCCGAGGAGCTCCAGAAGGCCGGATATCTGCGCATTGGGCTCGATCATTTTGCACTGCCGAACGATCAGTTGGCGCTCGCCGCGCGCAACAGAACGCTGAGGAGAAACTTCCAGGGCTATACCACGGATGATTGCGATAGCCTGATCGGCCTCGGCGCATCTGCGATCGGGCGGCTGCCGGCCGGCTATATGCAGAACCACGTGCCTCTCGGCCTCTATGCCGAGCGAATTGCCTTCGGGGTGCTGCCGACCGCCAAGGGATATCTTCTCAGCGAGGAGGACAAGCTTCGGGCGAGGGTCATCGAGAGGCTGATGTGCGATTTCGAAGCCGATCTCGGCCAGTTGAGCAGCGGATCGGGTTTCGACACCGGCTTCCTTGTCGAGCGCAACGACCGTCTCGGCGAGCTCATGGCCGACGGCGTCGTGACGATCAGCGGTGAGCGGATTGTCGTATGCG
Source organism: Rhizobium croatiense (assembly GCF_019793465.1). GTDB lineage: Bacteria > Pseudomonadota > Alphaproteobacteria > Rhizobiales > Rhizobiaceae > Rhizobium > Rhizobium croatiense. The sequence goes on from NZ_JAILYJ010000035.1 coordinate 3,986, forward strand.
AGGAGGCGCGCTTCATGGTCCGTGCAGTCGCGGCGGCATTCGACGCCTATTTTAGCTCGCACGGGCACACGCACAGCAAGGCAGCCTAGTACTTGTCGCCGGAAGTGTGCATCGGTTCCGGCGACACGAAACGCATCAAAGGCCGCGCGAGAAGACATCGAGTTCCCGTTTCTCGATCGAGGACCCTGCAGTTATCTTCCCAGGAGTCCCGTCGACAACGGCACGTCGAGGAGGATCGACGTCGCAAGTTCGTGTGAAGCAGGGCGGGCGCACTCACAAATACGGTCATCGGGCCGCCCTGTCACAAGTAGATGGGCGCCCGTATCACCGCCTGGACGTCGAGGTCGTTATCGTCGAGCTTTTCGGCTCATTCAAATACAGCTCGATCTCGGCAGGCCCCGGCCCAGGGTATCGTTGGCGACTGACGTCGAACCTTTAAGGTGGCGTGGGCAAGCGCCGGTCCGCAGAGTTGTGCCCATCGCGATTATGGCGGCCGCGCAGGCGCCTGAAGGAGCCTTTTCGCGAGGTGAGCTACCGAGCGCCACATGATCGACGGCTCTCGCCCTCTCACGAACGCGGTTGTTCGAGCACGTCGAAGGACGAGGCAGGGGTCTCCTAGTTGTAGGACTTGCCTGCCGCGGGGATTTCGATCAAACGTTCGACGGCGCCTTCCGTGCAATTCTTGGGTAACCAGAACGAGACCCCGGGTTTTGGCTGGCATCTCCTTCGCGACTGCCGCGCAAAAAAACGACCTCGTTATATTCGTCGTCAGCGAGATTGCCGCCGGGCTAGTGATCTTGCCCACGCGTTCCTTCACAGGTCTGCCGTGCAGATCATAGCTCTTTTCACAGGCCACATTCACTTTCTCGACGGTCCCACCAGGTTTCGGCATCGGCTTTGCCGACAACCGTGTCCGACCACTGCCTTGGACGTCTTGCCTGACAGCGCCTGGCTCTGCTCGATGCTCACTGAGCATCAGCTGCTCCTGGCGAGGCAAACAGCTGCCACGAAAGCCATCGTCATGGGCTGCGCGGTCATCCGCACCTGCTGTGTCTCACTGGGTGATGTTTGTGAGGTCGGCATCGAGCCGCTTGCGCACCATGTTCGGCACCTTTGCAGTCTTGATCGCTTCGAGATTGGGCGGACTGTCACCCACCTGGATCAGGGCAACCATGCCCATGCCGGAATGTGGGGTGCATTTCAGGACATAGACGCCTGGAACATCGAATTTCGCGCGATATAGCTCATTCGGCTTTGACTTGAAGTCGGCAACGCCATCCGGAATGAGGCCTTTGAAGGTTTCGACGTTGTGGCCCTTGTCGGTGGGGATGAAGGTGACGGTGTCGCCGGGGGCGATCTTCAGGAAGCCAGGCTCGAACACCATCGCGCCTTCCGTGCCTTTGTTGAGCATCCGAACCTGGTGGTCGGCCGCCATCAACGGCGCTGCCGAAACAATCAAGGCTGCCGCTGCAGCGATCAGACCGAATTTTAACCGCATTTGCAAGCTCCTTTTCTGCGAGACCCAATCAGCCTCATGAATGTGTCTTAGCAGATGCCGGAATTGGGCTCTTTGACGCCCGTCAAATTCGGGGAAAAAAGGCAGAAGGTCCCAATTTTTGCCTGCTTGCCCAGCGCCCTTGCGAGGGACATGGCAGCCTGCAAGCGATGTAGGAATCACCGAAGGACAAGCACGCTCGGCGAACGTCGGCGCTGCTGAACAGCTTAGGATTGCCGTGACTGAGCTCATATCGCGTCGAGAAGTTCGCGGAGGGCATGAATGTCGATCCCGCGGCTTGTCGCGTGTGTTGAGGTTTACCCTCTGACAGAAATCCTCGGAAAAATCATCAGTGTCGCCCGATAACCGTACCAGCGGGCAAGATTGACGTTCCGCAGGTCGTGCCTGCCCTCGGGAATAACGATGTTGCGCGACGCAAGTTTCGTAACGGTGTGGGCCAGGGTCTCAATGGTCAGGCCGAGATGATCCGCAATGTCTTGACGATTCATGGAAACGCGCAACGGACCTTGGCGGACGCGGGTTGCGCCGGAATGCAAGCTTCACGATGAAGCTGCAGGGGCGCTCCTCGGCGTTCTTCTTCGGCAACAGCACCATCTGTTCATGCGAAGCGGCCGCCTCCTGCCAGAGCAACGAGAGCTAGGTCGAGCGAGCGCATTAGACCGAGCGACTTCCCCGTGGAAACTCATGTGCGATATCCGGCGGATCTTGCATTTCGTGACGGCCTCAGCCGTAAATAGGAAATCGTTTTGCAGCGACGCGCCGTTGAGATCGCCGGCGAATTGAAGAGCGATTATCACCCGACGATCTTTCGCCGATGATACGAAGCAGGCGCACGACACCTTCTTCCACCTGGACAAGATGGTTGCTTATCACCCTCCCACCAAATCGCCTTACCGGCTGCGACGGCCTCGGCCGCCGAGCCTACGAACAGCGAAGAGAGGGATTGGCCGGCATGTATGGCTTCGCGCCCCTTCGCGCCATTGTCGAACGCGTGGTTGTTCTGCACAGCATCTTCATCGCCCCTTGTGGCAGTGGGTGCGGTAGAAAGCAGCTGCGTCACACGGGAGTAAGCGGGCGGTGCCAAAGGGGGAAGTTTGCAACAGAGTGTAACAACGTCGGTTCGTCCACCGCTTCCAGTCCGCTTGTTGATGTAGATCAAGGAGCCGTTCCCGTCTTCGTGACAGTCCTGCCTCGAAATCCGAGAAAGCCGGCCGCGAGGCGGTCGTCTGCGCACTGGAGACGACATCATGAATTACACGACAGAAACGATGGTGATCGCGGTCGCAGCGTTTCTGGCGCTGCTCGCGGCCGCATTCGCGCACGATCATCTGTTTGCAGTCCATATGGGTATACTTTGCCTCTGCCTGGTTGCGGGAACGCTGCTGCTTGTCAGAAACGCAGAGTTTTCGCCGACGGGCCAACAGCGCAAAACAGAGCTTACGGGCTATTGCGACGAGGTAATCCGCTACGGCCTGATCGCTACGGTGTTCTGGGGCGTCGTCGGCTTCCTCGTCGGCGTGATCATCGCGCTGCAGCTCGCCTTTCCCGACCTCAACATCGCGCCCTATTGGAATTTCGGAAGATTGCGGCCGGTTCACACATCGGCGGTGATCTTCGCCTTCGGCGGCAACGCGCTGATCATGACATCCTTCTATGTGGTGCAACGCACCTGTCGCGCGCGTCTCTTCGGAGGAACACTCGCCTGGTTCGTCTTCTGGGGCTACCAGCTGTTCATCGTGATGGCTGCGACCGGCTACGTGATCGGCATCAATCAGTCGCGCGAATATGCCGAGCCCGAATGGTACGTCGACCTGTGGCTTACCATCGTCTGGGTCGCCTATCTGGCCGTCTATCTCGGAACGATCCTGAAGCGCAAAGAGCCGCATATCTACGTGGCAAACTGGTTCTATCTCAGCTTCATAGTCACCATTGCGATGCTGCATGTGGTCAACAACCTCGCTGTTCCGGCGTCGTTCCTCGGCTCCAAGAGCTATTCTCTCTTCTCCGGCGTCCAGGATGCACTCACCCAATGGTGGTACGGCCACAACGCCGTCGGCTTCTTCCTCACCGCCGGCTTCCTGGGGATGATGTACTATTTTGTGCCGAAGCAGGCCAACCGGCCGGTTTATTCCTACCGGCTGTCGATCATCCACTTCTGGGCCCTGATCTTCATGTATATCTGGGCCGGCCCGCATCATCTGCATTACACGGCGCTGCCTGACTGGGCGCAGACGCTCGGAATGGTCTTCTCCGTCATGCTCTGGATGCCCTCCTGGGGCGGCATGATCAACGGTTTGATGACCCTTTCGGGCGCCTGGGACAAAATTCGCACCGACCCGATCATCCGGATGATGATCGTCGCCATCGCATTTTATGGGATGTCGACCTTCGAAGGCCCGATGATGTCGATAAAGGCTGTCAATTCGCTCAGCCACTATACCGAATGGACGATCGGTCACGTGCATTCCGGAGCACTTGGCTGGGTGGGTATGATCACCTTCGGGGCGATATACTACCTGACGCCGAAACTGTGGGGGCGCGAGCGCCTCTACAGCCTGCGGATGGTCAACTGGCACTTCTGGCTCGCGACGCTCGGGATCGTGATCTACGCCGCGGTGCTCTGGGTCGCGGGCATCCAGCAGGGGCTGATGTGGCGAGAATACAATTCCCAGGGCTTCCTCGTCTATTCCTTCGCTGAAACGGTCGCGGCGATGATCCCCTATTACGTGCTGCGTGCCGTCGGCGGAGCACTCTACCTAGCGGGTGGCCTCGTCATGGCCTGGAACGTGTTCATGACGATCCGCGGCCACCTGCGCGACGAAGCGCCAATCCCGACCAGTTTGGTGCCCCAGGCACAGCCTGCCGAGTGAGGTGAGACATGGCATCGTTACTTGATAAACATAAGACCCTCGAGAAGAACGCGACGCTTCTTCTGGTCGGCTCGCTGCTGGTCGTCAGCATTGGCGGCATCGTTGAAATCGCACCGCTGTTCTACCTGCAGAACACGATCGAAAAAGTGGAAGGCATGCGGCCCTACACGCCGCTAGAGCTCGCCGGACGGAACATCTACATCCGTGAAGGCTGCTATCTCTGCCACAGCCAGATGATCCGGCCGTTCCGTGATGAGGTCGAACGTTACGGCCATTATTCGCTCGCCGCGGAATCGATGTACGACCACCCGTTCCAATGGGGATCCAAGCGGACAGGGCCCGATCTGGCCCGCGTCGGGGGGCGTTACTCGAACGAATGGCACGTCCAGCATCTCGCAAATCCGCGGGCCGTGGTGCCGGAATCAATCATGCCGAGCTACGCCTTCCTCGAAGAGAAGGAGGTGACGGTCAGGAGTATCGGAGAGGACCTCAAGGCCAATGAGGACGTGGGCGTGCCTTACAGCGACGACATGCTGGCGAATGCCGAGGCCGACATGAGAGCCCAGGCCGATCCGAACGCGGACACGGCGGCTCTACTCAAGCGCTACCCAAATGCGAATGTCGGCGATCTCGACGGCGATCCAACCCGGCTGACCGAGATGGACGCGCTGGTGTCCTACCTGCAGATGCTCGGAACGCTGGTTAATTTCTCGACCTATGACGACGCGACCGGCTACCGGTGAGGTGATCCATGGAAACTTACACTGCAATGAGACACTTCTCCGACAGCTGGGGCCTCCTGGCAATGGCCGCATTCTTCGTCGGCGCGGTCATGCTCACCCTTCGCCCAGGTAGCAAGCAGACGGCCAAAGATGCCGCCGATATTCCCTTGAAGGACGATTGAGATGTCGCAAAAGCATATCGATGAACTGAGCGGCGTCGAAACGACGGGTCATGAATGGGACGGCATCCAAGAGCTCAACAATCCCATGCCGCGCTGGTGGATCTGGACCTTCTACGTGACGATCCTCTGGGCGATCGGCTACGCCATCGCTTACCCGGCCATCCCGATGATCACTTCCGCCACTAACGGCTATCTCGGTTATTCAACGCGCGCCGAGCTGCAGCAGGACCTCAATCTCGCTAAGTCATCGCAGACGGAGTTCCATGACCTGATCGCTGCCAAGACAGTGGAGGAGATCGACGCGGATCCTGCTCTTCGTAAATTCGCGATCGCTGGCGGCGCATCCGCTTTCAAGGTGAACTGCGCGCCCTGCCATGGATCGGGAGCGAGCGGCGGTCCGGGGTTTCCGAATCTCAACGACGACGACTGGCTGTGGGGCGGGGATCTGAATGCCATCCAGGCCACGATCTCTCATGGCATCCGCTTCGACGGCGATACGGATAGCCATTCCTCCGAAATGCCGCCCTTTGCCGGTGTTCTGGAGCCCATCCAGATGAAGCAGGTCGCCGCCTTTGTCTGGGGGCTGACCAATACGCCCTCGGATGTCGGTCTGGCGGCGGCCGGAAAACAGGTTTTCTTCGACAATTGCGCCCCATGTCACGGCGAGGACGCCAAAGGAAAGGTGGAAATGGGTGCGCCGGATCTCGCCGACGCAATCTGGCTGAAGTCGCGGGGTGAAGACGCCATCCTTCGTCAGGTTGCCTCTCCCAAACATGGCGTAATGCCTGCCTGGGCAGCGCGCCTGGGGGACACAACGGTAAACGAGCTTACTATTTTCGTTCATGCGCTCGGCGGCGGCACGTAAGGAGAAAAGACATGACAGCCCACGACCGCAATCCGATCCTCCCTCTCTACGGCGCGCCGCGTGCTGTTATCCGATCGCGTGTCTCAGCCCGCGCCCAACAGATGCCTGCGTCTTCGGAGCAGGACGACCCGGCAAAAATCGGCAATTCGATGGTGAGTTTGATCTGCCTCAAAGACCACAAGCAGACGAGCCGATAGTTTCAGCTCCTGTGGAGGACGTCCCAGCGGTTTCTCCGCCGCTGTCCTCCGGCCACGCCCTTACTCTGGGGCGTGGCCTTTTCGCTTCTGCACGGTCGTTCTTGATCTGCATCAAGGAACGGATCCGCCACGGCTGGGAAAAGAGTGGTGAAAATCGGACAGGTCCTATGAATCTCTATACCCGCCCTAATCTAAATGACATTGACCACGTTCGCGTCGAACCCGTCAACGCCCGGCGCAACCGCCAGTCTCTCTATGCGCCGCGCAAGAAGATCTTTCCGAAACGAGCCGAAGGGCCCTTTCGCCGGTTCAAATGGGTCTTGATGCTGCTCACGCTTGGCACATATTACCTCGCGCCGTGGATTCGCTGGGACCGCGGTCCCTATGCGCCCAATCAGGCAATCCTCGTCGACCTCGCCTCGCGGCGCTTCTTCTTTTTCTTCATCGAGATCTGGCCGCAGGAATTCTACTATGTGGCGGGCCTGCTCGTCATGGCGGGCTTCGGCCTCTTTCTCCTCACCGCCGCTGTCGGCCGCGCCTGGTGTGGCTATGCCTGTCCGCAGACCGTCTGGGTCGATCTCTTTATCGTCGTCGAACGCGCCGTCGAAGGCGACCGAAACGCTCGGATGAAGCTCGATGCCGACCCCTTCACTTTCGACAAGCTCAGGAAGCGGGTGATCAAGCACGCGATCTGGTTGCTGATCGCCGTCGCCACGGGCGGAGCATGGATCTTCTATTTTGCCGACGCGCCGAGCCTGGCGGCTTCACTGTTTGACGGCAGCGCTCCTGCCGCTGCGTATGCCACGATCGCCACCCTGACCGCGACGACCTATGTGCTTGGCGGCCTCATGCGCGAACAGACATGCACCTATATGTGTCCGTGGCCGCGCATTCAGGGCGCGATGCTGGATGAGAATTCGCTTGTTGTCACCTACAACGACTGGCGGGGCGAGCAGCGGTCGCGCCATGGCAAGAAGGCTCAGGGTCTGCCGGTGGGCGATTGCGTGGACTGCAATGCCTGCGTCGCCGTCTGCCCGATGGGGATCGACATCCGCGACGGCCAGCAGATGGAATGCATCACATGCGCCCTCTGCATCGACGCCTGTGGCGGCGTCATGGACAAGCTCGGGAAGCCACACGGCCTGATCGCCTATGCGACGCTCAAGGAATATTCGAGCAACATGTCGCTTGCTACTGACGGAGGACGGACAGCCATCCAGCCCTCCAATGTCCGAAACGACGACGGAAGCTTCATGCCAGCTGTCCGGAATTTCGACTGGCGCATCATCTTCCGCCGAAGAATTGTCTTCTACGGTGTCGTCTGGGCATCGATCGGCGTCGCCATGGTCGTCCATCTCGCCTTACGCGATCGGCTCAGGCTCAACGTTATCCACGACCGGAACCCTCAATATGTTCTGGAAAGCGACGGCTCCATCCGAAACGGCTACACGCTGCATGTCCTCAACATGGTGCCGAAGCCGCGGGACGTGACCATCACCCTCGTCGGGCTGGAGGGGGGCACAATGCGCATTCCCGAGTTCGGCAGGCAGGATGCCCGCAGCTTCACCGCTCACGTCGAACCCGACGCGGCCACGACGCTCAAGGTCTTCGTCACGCGCGCCCCAGACGGGGCAGAGATCAACGAATTCCTCTTCGTCATCGAAGATATAGGTCAAGACGCAGGTCAAGCCGACCGGGCGAGCTATCGCGCCGCGTTCAACGCGCCGGGAGACGTGAAATGAAGACTTCTACTCAGGGCTTTACCGGCTTGCACGTGCTGCTTGCCACCTCGGCATTCTTCGCCGTAGTGATCGCCGTAAACGCCACCATGGCCTTCTATGCTGCGTCCAGCTGGAGTGGCATCGTCGTGGAAAACACCTATGTGGCCAGCCAGGAATTCAACACCAGGGCGGCAGCGATGAAGGCAATGGCCGCCTCCGGCGTCGAGGGCGCGCTCGTCGTTAAGGGCATCCAAATCCGTTACGACATCCACGACAAGGCCGGCACGCCTGCGATCATCGATGATGTCACGCTGAACTTCAAACGGCCCGTCGGCGATCATGAGGATTTCCGCGTGACGCTCCGGAAGACGGGCGAAGGGCGGTTCGAAGCCGATCACCAGGTTGTCGCCGGCGACTGGATCGTCGAGGCCATATCGAGAATGAACGGGGCGGTCGTCATGCATGAGGCCAAACGCTTCGACACCGCGGAGTTCCGCCAATGACCTGCTGCTCGATGGATGCGGAAAGCGTTCTCGGCCTCAGCGCGACATCCGCCAGCGCCGAGGAGGTATGCCTTGCAAGCCACCCGCTCGGGGCAGGGTTACGCCAGATCGACCTCAGCGTACCCGACGTCCACTGTGGCGGCTGCATATTGACCCTCGAAAAAGCGCTGTCGGCGCTTGCGTTCGTCAGGAAAGCCCGGGTCAATCTCACCGCCCGGCGTGTCACCTGCGTCTATCAGGAAGAGATCGAGGCGAAGGCGACCGATCCCTCCGAAATCCTCGCCGCGATCACCTTGGCCGGATACCGCGCCCATCTCATCACGTCGACAGCACCCGAAACCGACAGGATCCGGAACCAGCTACTGCTGGCGATTGGAGTTTCCGGCTTTGCGGCCGCCAACATCATGATGCTCTCGGTGTCGGTATGGTCGGGCGCCGATGCGGCCACGCGCGACATGTTTCACTGGATCTCGGCGATGATCGCGGCGCCGGCGCTGATTTATGGTGGACGCTTCTTCTTCAAATCGGCCTGGAGCGGGCTCAAGCGTAGGCGCACCAACATGGATGTTCCGATCTCGCTTGCAGTGACGCTGTCCTATGCGGTCTCCCTATGGGAAACCATGCACCATGGCGAACATGCCTGGTTCGACGCGTCGGTGTCTCTGCTGTTCTTCCTGCTGATCGGCAGAACCCTCGATCATGTAATGCGGGAAAAAGCCCGCGCCGCGATCAACGGGCTTGCCAGACTGGCGCCGCGCGGGGCGCAGCTGATGATGCCGGACGGGTCGCGGCACTACATCCCGGTCGAAGAGATCGCCGTCGGGGATAACATCGCGATTGCCGCCGGCCGACGCATTCCCGTCGATGGCATGATCGTCAGCGGCGAGAGCGATGTTGACCTCTCCATCGTCACCGGTGAAAGCAGCACGGTCGCCGTCGCCGCAGGCAGCGCGCTGAATTCGGGTGCGATGAACCTGACCGGTTCGCTCGTCCTGCGGGCGACCAAAGTGGCAAGGGATTCGCTTCTTTCCGAGATCATCGGCCTGATGGAAGCGGCCGAGGGCGGCAGGGCTCGTTATCGCCGGGTCGCCGATCGCGCCGCAGCACTTTATTCTCCCGCCGTGCACCTGTTGGCGCTGGCTTCCTTTCTCGCCTGGGGCTTGCTTGGGGGCGATTGGAAACAGGCCATGCTGGTCGCGGTCGCGGTGCTGATCATCACATGCCCCTGCGCATTGGGCCTTGCTGTACCGGTGGTCCAGGTGGTCGCCGCCGGCGAACTTTTCCGCAGGGGCATCGTGGTGAAGGACGGTTCGGCGCTCGAAAGACTGGCCGACGCGGACATGGTGGCCTTCGACAAGACCGGCACCCTGACGATGGGCCGGCCCCGCCTCGTCCGAAGCGACGCGATCGCGGGCAATAGCGCCATCGTTTGCGCAATGGCGGCGCATTCACGGCATCCGCTTTCCCAGGGTCTGGTGCGGGACATAGACATCTCTTACCCCTTCGCCTTCGACAGGGTCACGGAAATCGCCGGCGGGGGGCTGGAAGCCTGGAAAGGAGCGGACTTCTATCGGCTCGGCAACCGGGCCTTTGCCTGCGGAACCGGGCTCACGCCCGCGGGCGATACTCCGTTTTCGGAGGTGGTCCTGTCGAAAAACGGCGTCGATCTCGCCCGTTTCCTGTTTGACGACACGCTTCGTCCGGGCGCCGCCGAGGCTTTCCGCCAGCTCGCTGCAGCCGGTATCGAAACGCTGATAGTATCCGGCGACAGGCAGGCCGTCGTCGACAACACAGCGCGGGCTCTCGGTATCGGCAAAGCTCTGGGCGACCTGGCGCCGAAACAGAAGGTCGAGGAACTCCAGAGGCTGGGCGCCGAGGGCTATCGTGTGCTCATGGTCGGCGACGGGATCAACGACGCACCGGCGCTGGCCGCCGCGCAGGTCTCGATGGCGCCCGCAACCGCATCCGACGTCGGCAGGCAAGCTGCCGACCTTATCTTCTTCAACGATCGTCTCGATGCCGTTCCTGAGGCAATCGCCGTTGCGCGAAGATCCGCCAGCCTCATTCGACAGAACTTTGCTCTCGCCATCGGTTACAACGTGCTTGCGGTACCGATCGCAATCGCCGGCCTGGCAACGCCGCTGATAGCGGCGGTGGCCATGTCGACTTCGTCGATCATCGTCGTGACGAATGCGCTGCGATTAAATGCCTTCGGCAGGCGCCCCGGCCTACGGAGCGAGCCGCTTGCCGGCGGACGTGCGGAAGTTGAAACCACATGAACATGCTGATCTATCTGATGCCGATCGCACTGCTGATGGGGGGAATGGGTCTCCTGGCGTTCCTCTGGTCGCTGACGAGCCGCCAGTACGACGACCTTGAAGGAGCAGCTTGGCGAATCCTCGTCGAGGACGAAACCGATTGCAAAAGACCTTGAACCGCTCACGGCCGAAACGAAAGGAAGATCGATGCTATCGAGACATCCCATACTTTTGCGATCTGACCTGTTTCACGGCCTGGACAAAGCAAGGATAGAAGAACTGGCCGACACGGCTCAGTTCCAGATCTTCGCACCGGACGAGCGGATTATCGCCGAGGGCCAGCAGGCGTCGTTCGTCTATTGCGTGATGCGCGGCTTCGTGCGACTTTCGAAGTCGGAATCCGCGGGGCGCCAGGCAGATATCTGCATCTGCGAACCGGGCGAGACGTTCGGCGAATATCTCCTGTCGGGAGGCGGCTCCTACACCTACAGCGCATGGTCCGCCGACGGCGCAGAGGTCGCGTTGTTCGACCTTGTGGAGTTGCGGGCGCTTGCCGACCGGGACCCCGTCATGCGTCGCAACGTGATGCGCATCATGGCCCGGCATCTGCTCGGTGCCATGGATTGCATAGCGGGAGACCGGCTGCACACGGCTGCACAGCGTGTTGCGAATTACCTCGTCAGCCGCTGCCCGGCCTCAGCATCGCAGGCCACCTTTCGCCTGCCTTACCGGAAGAGAATTCTGGCCGGCAAACTGGGGGTTGCGCCCGAAGCCCTTTCGCGGGCTTTCGCTGCCCTCGGTCCTGCAGGGGTCGAAGTCAGAGGCAGGGTCGTCGTGGTCGACAGCGTCGACCTGCTGCGGAAGGCGTGCTGACCTCGGGGTAGGGCGATAACCGCGCCGGAATTCGACCGCCGTCAATGTGGCGATCGCTTGCTCCGTTATGGCCAGGCGCAAAATGTACCAGGACGTCATGCTCATCGGGATTGTTCTTGTCATCTCGACTGTTTTCATCGCTTGCTTCAGGCCTTGTCCGCATCAACGGTGGCGCTGACGACACATGCGGATACCGTCGGACTGGCGGGCTTAATAGGGAAGTGCAGACGAACGGGCGCAACGAGCACCAACATGCGACGGAGAGCGTCCGGCGTTATTCTTCGAGGAGCAGGGCCGTCGCGAGATAACCCATGCTGATGGTGCTTGCGAAGAGGTAGATGAACAGGCCCTGCGCGAGATAACTCTCAACCGTGCCTGCCGCGGCAAATCCATTTTGCCAAACGAAGAAGCCCACGGCGGATCCAATTGCGAACCCCGTCGCCAAACGCGTGAGCATGAACCTGATCATGCGAGGCATGGCACCACCTCAGACTTACTCATTACAAATGGCCGGGCAACGGGAATGGTGGCTGGCCAATTGAGTTTTGTCAACGACTGGCGCAAGCCGTCATGCAAGCAGCGGCGGGAGCCGGAGACTACAACAGTGCATCTTCTGTCTTTCGCAGCCGGCGTTATCACGCCTGCGAATGCGTCGAGGCTGAGGGAGTTGCGAGTTGCAAGGACGATGCGCGCTAAGGACCTAGCGCGGCGGCGGCTTCTGTGGTCGAGCGGTTTGCCAGACGTGTCGGGATGCGGGAATAAAGAACGGCTCCGGCCACGCCCACGACCGCATAGAGCACGAACATCAGCTTGATGGCAATCTGTCGACCAAGCCCGACGAACGCCCTCGCATCAGGCAGGGCGTCGGCTAAGGCGCCGACGAGGCTGTGGCGCGCGAACGTCCTCGTCCCATCGGAATCGCCGACGTGCGAGCTTGCTATGCCAATGATGCGGGTCGAGCGCGCGGTGCCGTTTCCACTCACCGAAGGCGCCCAATAGCTACCCTTCACAACAATGATCCAGCAAGCCTTTGGACGCGCTAGAGCAAGTCCTGCGATCGATGAATCGATTGTGATGTGACGGCGTCCATCGATGCTGATTCAAACATCCACAGAGAAGAGGTGGATGATGGGACAAGCACTGAGCGATGATCTTCGAATACGGGTTTTGAAAGCGTCTGCGGCCGGCATGTCGGCTCGACAGGCTGCGGCTCGTTTCGGAGTTGGGATTTCGACGGCGATCCGCTGGATTGCAAGAGCGAAAGAGGGTGAGTTAACTGCTCGGCCACAGGGCTGGAGACGACCTTCGGCAGTGGATGCACACGAGGAATTCGTTGTCGCGTTGATCAACGAGCGTAGGGATGTGACGCTCGATGAGATGGTTGAGCGCTTGTCCGTCGAGCGGCAGGTGAAGATCAGCCGCAGCGCACTTGGCGCTTGGCTTCGAGGCCGCGGATGGACCTTTGAAAAAAGACCGCCCACGCACTGGAGCAGGACCGGCCGGATGTCCTAAAGCGCCGGCGTGTCTGGTTCGACGGCCAACTGGATCTCGATCCAGAAAAGCTGATCTTCATCGACGAAACCGGCCTTTCGACCAAGATGGCACGGCTACGCGGACGTGCACTTCGAGGTGAGCGTTGCCGAGCTGGCGTGCCACATGGCCATTGGAAAACAACGACCTTTACCGGAGCGTTGCGCCTCACTGGGATGACCGCGCCGTTTGTCTACGATGGCGCCATGAACGGTAATTGTCTTCCTGGCTTACGTCGAACAGGTATTGGGGCCTACCCTGGAGATCGGCGACGTGGTGGTCATGGACAACCTACCGGCTCACAAGACAGCGGGTGTACGCGACGCCATCGAACGTGTCGGCGCCACGCTCATGTTCCTGCCCCCTTACAGCCCAGACTTCAATCCGATCGAGAACGCCTTCTCCAAACTGAAGGCGATGCTGCGAGGTCGGGCAGAGCGAAAGATTGACGCCCTCTGGGATGCAGTTGGCGCCCTGATACCCCGCTTCACCCCCGCAGAATGCGCCAATTGCTTCAAGGCTGCTGGATATGATCCGGATTGAACAGGATTTGCTCTAGACGCTAGGAGAGGATGCGCCCCCGCCTTGTCTCGTCGCGTGCTGCGCCCACATCGCGATCCAGTGAACACCTCTCCTCAATCCTGCGAGGGCGCCGAGAATTTGTTCAGCGGAGTGCCGGTTCATCAAGCCGGCTCATGCTCGGACGATTCATCAGTCAAGATCAAGCGAGTCGGATCTTTCAAGTCAAACTCAATAACACGTGGCACGAAGAGACGGGCATAGCGCGTGAAGGCGCTGGCCGGCGGAAAGCGAATTACCGTATCGCATCGGGCGAGAAGGTACATCTCTGTAAGAGCAGAGATACCGCCGTCCACTCCGAGCGATGCACTGTGTAATGGCCGGCCTGGGCCGCCTGAAAGCATTTCGGGATAGTGATTGATCGGGAAATACACCGAGTAAATGGTCCCGTACCTGCGCGCTGTCCGTACACAAGAAAACCATCACAGGGCGTCGATGCGGTATCGCTTTGGCCTTTTCGATGGCAGTGCACACTGACCTGCCACTGAGAATTTCCTCCAGAATGGATTAGAGTCCGGCCCATTGATCTGAACCCTTCAAACTGGACCAATTTTGGTTAGAGTTTTCCGGTGCATTTTCCTGGCTGGGAAAGGGACCAGAAGACGATGAAAGCGTCGCAGTTTTCGGACGCTCAGAAGGCGTTCATTCTGAAGCAAGGTGATGAAGGCGTGTCGGTT
>NZ_JAILYJ010000036.1 GCF_019793465.1 Rhizobium croatiense
AACCGACACGCCTTCATCACCTTGCTTCAGAATGAACGCCTTCTGAGCGTCCGAAAACTGCGACGCTTTCATCGTCTTCTGGTCCCTTTCCCAGCCAGGAAAATGCACCGGAAAACTCTAACCAAAACTGGTCCAGTTTGAAGGGTTCAGATCAAAGTGCACAAGATGGTGGCGAATGGGAACGTAGGGTCGTCGCCTCGATCGCCAAGAAATTGAAAAGGGGCCAGCGAGGAGCGCCTTTTGGCTCGCATCGCCGGGTCCGCGATCAAGGCCCTCGACGGAGCGGTGCCGAAATTGCCGAACAGGCGATACTTTCGGCTCTGGTCCGCAAATACAAGACTGGCGGTTCCTAAGCAGCGAGCCCAGGCGGTGCCACGTTCCTCCTACGGCATTTCATTATCCACGCATGTTGCCGAGGCTGCTGAGCCTGCTCGAATTCCGGAATAATGCAGCACATCGGGTCCGCCATCGCGGCGCTGGAATGGCTCAAGCGTCTGATCGACGAGGACGACAGACGGATCGACCCGTATCGATCCGAGACCTGGCTGTAGGCCTGAAGGCCTAGCATCCTGCCGTATTTCACGTTTACCAGGGCGTCGCCTTGCGCTGTGGCGGCAAATAATAGGCCGTCGCTCGAAGCCGGAGTGCCCATGGATCGGTAACCCCGCCTGCGCCTCGACCACCCTGGCTAGCGCCCGGTCGTAGGCTTCGCTCTCGACATGCCACTGTCGAACACGGATTAACACCCACAAGGTGTGGGTGTCTGTGGCATCGGCCATCATGCGCAGGCCAAAGCTAGTCTCTTCTGCGAGGATGACGTTCATCGCAGGGCGCTCCTGTACGCAGATGACTGAATGCTTCGCAGAAGCCAGTCGCAGCATCCACGTCTGGACGTCGCCTTCGCAATCGAGCCGCCCGGAATCGTAACAGCCCGAGCTGGCGCGGCCAAGCTCGCGTAACCGGATGTCGAGGTGAGCTTGAGATTTGCCAGCTATCCTCCTGTCGCAACGGCCCCGCGAGACGATCGCTGTCGGCCACAGCCTGGGCCGGAACAAGTGCAGGTCTGAGATCGCCATAGCGTCGGGACCCGCCCAAGCATTGTCCAATAGGTCTCGTGTTTCTTTTCGCATCCGGTGGATCTTTTACTTGACACATCCGGCCATAGCATCTGCCAATAGGGACAAGGCCCGCGGCACCAAGCGGCGCATCCGCGCCCACTATCGTGCGGAGGGCCACTAACAATTCACCAGGTTTCAGAGTGAATCAGCAGCAACAAAAATCGACGGCAAACTCGATGGGGGCTACGCGGATGGGGGCGCGCTTACTGAGCGCCGAGTCTCAACTGTACCGTCGCCACCGAACTTTGGAGCTGTCGATCCTGTTCAGGACGTTCATTCAGAACCCTACTCGGTTTGTCGTGCTTGCGACAGCGTGATGTGCGGTTTGGCACGTCTCGGCGCTCTAGGGCAGCCATTGAATAACATACAGAACAGTTTTCTGATGCTTTTCGCTCCTTCTGCATTGGCACGAATCTTGAACCTTTTTGTTGCGCGCCGCTAGGAGCTCCCAACGGGGGCCTTGGCATCTTCTCAATCCAGCTCTGAACGGAGACACCAATGATGAACAACATGGCAGCCTATCGTGTAACCGAATTAACCCCTCAAGAAGCAGCTGAAACCTCCGGAGGTTGGTATTTTTGGGTTTACTTGTTTTTGCGACGTTACGGACACTTGTTTGGTTGATAAGCGAGCTGGCTCTCGATGGCTCCTAGTGACTACAGACTAGCAGTTCCCCTTTCTGCTGAAACGGCCAGCTGCACCGCAGAAAGCATACTGGCGCGACGATCAGGACGATCCTTGAGCATTTATAGGGCGATCTTGCTCTTCGTCGCCGCGGCATTTGGCTCACTGCCACTCGTTACCATACCGGTCTCCATGCAGAGTGTCGGTACTATTCGCCCGATCGTGGAGAAGACGCCCCTGATAGCGCCCGTCTCCGGACGCATCTCCCGTGTCCTTGCCTTTGAGAACGATGTCGTTGCTAAGGGGAAGGAAATAATCGCCTTTGACGATCATGTAATCGAGGAAAAGCTCAGCGGGGTTTTAGCCGACATTCATGCCAAGAGCGATCTTGCCCATGACTTCCAAACGCTGATTTCTTCCGGCGCAAGGCTCAGCGTCTCGCCCCCCCTCCAAACCGAATCCGCGACGGCTGAAAGGGTGCATTTTCTCAACTTGCTGCGCGAGAACCAAAATGCGCGCAGTAACGCCGCGGCGGAACTCGACCGCGCAAAGCGACTTGTCTCGGCTGCTGCGGCGCCGGCGAAGACCGTTGACGAGAAGGCTTTCGCTCTCCAAAATATCGAGGTCCAAGGCGAGATCCTCGTGCGACGCAAAACCGCTGATTGGAACCAGAAGCTCCTTGATGCTAACCTGCGCTTAAAGGAACTCACGGCCACCTTGCATCAGCTCGAGCACGAACGGGACCTGCACCGCATCCGCGCCCCAGTATCGGGTGCTCTCGAGCAGTTCTCCGGCCTCGCGCACGGAAGCTACGTGCAGAGCGGGCAAACCGTTGGTTGGATCTCGCCGAACGACGATCTGGTGGCGGAAATCTACGTCTCCCCCAACGACATTGGCTTTGTGCAGCCTGGTCAGCCGGTGCGGCTCCAAGTGGATGCCTTTAACTACAACCAATGGGGTGTCATCAAAGCAAGGGTGGTCGAGGTGGCGCAGGACTTCACTCTGCATGACGGGAACCCGGTCTTCAAGGTCCAGTGCGCGCTCTCTCGCAGCGAACTCGCGCTGAAAAGCGGGGCCATCGGCCACCTGAAGAAAGGCATGACCGTGCGGGCTCGCTTTCTGTTGGCCAATCGCACTCTCCTGCAACTGCTCTACGACGAGGCAGACGATTGGCTCAACCCGATGCTGGCGGGGCGCTAATATTGTCCCAACAGCCAGCGAGCCTCCATGTCGAGTAAGGCCATTAAGTTCAAACAGCGTGACATCACGGATTGCGGCGCCGCCAGCCTCGCATCTGTCGCAGCCTTCTATGGCTACAAGTTGCCATTGGCGCGCATCCGCCAGTATGCGTCGACCGACCGCTCCGGTACGAGTGTGCTGGGGCTCACGGAAGCGGCGCAGAAGCTGGGCTTCATCGCGAAAGGCGTCAAAGGTGGCTTCGACAGCCTGTACAAGATCCCCAAGCCCGCTATCGCGCACGTCGTCAAGGAGGACCTGCACCATTTCGTAGTGGTCCATGCGATCGACGCCAAGTGGGTCATCGTCATGGACCCGGCCTTGGGCGAAATCTGCAAAGTGCCGCATCAGGAATTCATGGAGCAATGGACCGGCGTTCTGGTTTTGCTGGTTCCGGCAGACACATTCAATCGTCGAGACGAGACCACGTCGCCCCTCGCCCGATTCGCCCGCCTACTCGCGCCACACCGCACGGTGATGGCGCAGGCTCTCGTCGGCGCTCTTGTGACGACCGTCCTCAGTCTCTCGACGGCGATCTACGTTCAGAAGATCGTTGATCACGTGATCCCAGCGGGAAACCGCAACCTGCTCAACTTGATGAGCATCGCAATGCTGCTGATCCTAGCGATACAGATCCTGATCAACCTCCTAAGAGGCCGACTCGTCCTGCAGACGGGGCAGAAGATCGACGTATGCTTGATCCTCGGCTATTACAATCACATCCTGGCCCTGCCCCAGAAGTTCTTCGATAGCATGCGCATGGGAGAAATCGTGTCGCGCATGAACGACGCTGTGAAAATCAGGAGCTTCCTGAACGACGTTTCGATAAACATGTTTGTTGACATTTTAATGATACTGTTCTCGTTCGGAATGATGTTCATCTATTCCTGGAATATTGCTTTGATCGTGGCGCTCGCCATTCCAATGTACATCCTGGTATATTGGGCCATCAATCGGATGAATCGAAATCTCCAACGAGTCATCATGGAAAATGACGCCAAACTCGAGGCGCAACTGGTAGAATCACTCGGAGCTGTCTCCACCATTAAGACTTCCGGCGTCGAGAGCTTCGCAAACTTCAAAATGGAGACCCGCTTCGTAAAGATGCTGCATTCCGTCTACAGCTCCGGGCTGATCTCAATCTGCGGCGACAACGCCTCGACGTTGCTGTCGGTCCTGTTCACCATCGTGCTGATGTGGTTTGGAACCACGCTTGCGCTCGAACAGGCCGTCACGCCCGGCGAATTGCTGTCCTGCTATACGTTGCTTGGCTATATCACCCGGCCGGTCGCCCGCCTGATCCAGACCAACCGGATCGTTCAAGACGCGTTTATCGCGGCGGATAGACTTTTCGAGATCTTTGAACTGGAGTCGGCAAGCAGCAGCGGCATCGATGCTACGAAGACCGATCTCGGAGATATTCGCCTGGAGAACGTCACATTCCGCTATGGCGCGCAGGCGGAGGTTTTCAGCGATCTAAGCGTCTCCTTTCGCCAAGGAGAGTTGACGGCCGTCGTGGGTGAGAGCGGCTCGGGCAAAAGCACCCTTGCGGCTCTGCTGCAGAATGTCTACCAGCTTGAGGATGGATGCATTCGGATCGGCCAATATGCCCTCCAGGATTTCTCGAGCGCATCACTGCACAAGGTCATGGCTGCAGTACCGCAATCGATAGACGTCTTCTCCGGTTCCGTGATCGAGAACATCGCCCTGGGCGAGTTCGAACCGGAGTTCGATAAGATCGTACGCATCTGTGATCGAATAGGACTGCGGGAGTGCATCGAGCGCTGGCCCGGGCGGTTCCAGGCCCATCTGGGCGAGAACGGGGTTCGCCTCTCCGGAGGTGAGAAGCAGCGCCTCGCATTGGCTCGGGCCCTGTACCGGGATCCCGACGTTCTAATCCTTGACGAAGCGACCTCCTCTCTGGACTCGGCAGCCGAAGAATTTGTGCTGCGGGTTGTTGAGGATCTGTCTCGCGCTGGGAAGACCATCATAGTCATCACTCATCGGTTGAGCACCGTTCGTGGGGCGGACAATATTGTGGTCCTGGACAAGGGGCGGGTCATTGAGGAGGGAAAGCACGCTGACCTAGTGAGAACTGATGGCCCTTACGCTCGATTATGGCGGGCGCCAAGGTCGTGATCCGTGTAGGCCCTGTCGGCTCGAGGATTGAAAACGGTTGTGAACGTCACGGTTAAGCAGCATGGCAACATTGTCGGCTGTGAACTTGAAGCGGCGGTGATCGGAACGTGGGCGATGGACTTCGTTCACGACCAACTCGCAACGGGTAAGAAACTGCGCGTGCTGACGGTGGTCGACACCTTCTCGCGCTACGTGCCGGTGCTTGATCCACGTCATAGCTATAGAGGCGAAGACGTTGTGCAAACCCTTGAACGGGTGTGCCAAAAAGCCGGCTATCCGAAAACGATCCGTGTCGACCAAGGGACCGAGTTCGTGTCGCGCGACTTGGACCTGCGGGCCTATTCCAAGGGTGTGACGTTGGACTTCTCACGCCCCGGCAAGCCGACTGATAATGCTTTCATCGAAGCGTTCAATGGCCGCTTCCGTGCAGAATGCCTGAACCAGCATTGGTTCCTGACCCTTGCGGATGCCCGCGAAAAGATGGAGGATTGGCGTAGATACTACAATGAGGAAAGACCTCATGGTGCGATCGGCAACAAGGTGCCGATCTCGTTGGTGAATTCGGGAGGCGCAACCAGCCCGCCTCCCTGAATGAAGCCGGAAAACTCTAGCATCCGGTGGTCCAACGTTTGGGAGCGGTTCAAGACCGCCGAGGCTCTAATCGCCGCCGGATGAAAATTCAGTGGCAGGTCATTTGAAGGCCAACCACCTACCTTCCTGCCGAACACTGGCAGACCAGAAAACAAGGGGCGCAGCCAATACACGTCGCTTGATCAGTGCTTGTGAGATACGCCGGAGCCAAAGAGGAGCCGTAGTGAGTAGTGAACGCACTGTCATGCAGGTTCCTCCATGTCGCCCCCCCCCCGCGCCAAGAACGCTAGGGCACACCCCCGGATTGCTTGATTGCTGGGCAGATTAGCGAAGAATTCCGCCCTATATGAGCCGTTTCAACCGCACTTAAACGCGCGCTACATCTGAATAGGTCTTAATTGTTGTTAAGCCATTATCGACCAGGCCAGTTCCCGCCTCGGCGAGCTTTTGGAGGTTGTCGAAGCCAAATCGATGTACGTCGCGGAGCGTCTTCGAGAGTACTACGAGCCGCCCCGCCGTGAGTAATATCCGACCGAATCCCTCATGGTTCACAGTCAACACCGGTGACGCCATCAGTCCGGACTGCTCCTCTATAGCAAGTGCTACGGCGGCATAGAAGATCTCAAGCCGCCACTGCACCTCTAGGTCAGGTCCCCCGATGAGAGGAATCGCCCTACGCTGCTGCCTCGTCACGATGAAATCACAGAGCAAATCGGTGTCCGATTTCTCTTGCCACAATTCAAAGGTGTCTTGAGCACGCATCAGACGCAAGAGGCACTTAATGAAAGGCGTGGCGAGAGCATCTTTCTCATCTAATCGAGCATTGTTGGGGACAGGGGTGACGTTTGACATCAGTTAAAATCCTCCTGAGTGTTGGATGCGGTTTGACTAAGGGCCACACCCGCTTCCGGTAACACCATCCCTTAAAATGGTGCGGCAGATGGGACCTGTGGCGACGCAACTTGGCCCGGACGAATGACATGGCCCCTCGAAACGGGGCGGCCGCAACAACAACGGCAAGCGGCGGGCAACGCTGGCGGGCTTGACGAAAAGCGCTTCACAAGCGAGATTCCCGTCGCGATAGTCCAGTGGCGGTAGGTTTCGCCGCGAACTCCACCCTCAACCAACCTATTCGCCGCCAGGTGTAAAACCGTGTCTCGGGCTTTCGAATTGAGGATCAGGCGGGGGGTGGAATCAGCTTTTCGAGGTCGACAAGGACAGTGAGAGTATCTTGAGAGGCCGTGTACTTGCCGATCCCCCCTTTTCCGTGCGAACTGATGCAGACCTGCCATGTATTTTCCCTTCAAGGTTCAAATCGACTTCGA
The DNA here is from genome assembly GCF_019793465.1 of Rhizobium croatiense. Taxonomy (GTDB): domain Bacteria; phylum Pseudomonadota; class Alphaproteobacteria; order Rhizobiales; family Rhizobiaceae; genus Rhizobium; species Rhizobium croatiense. The sequence continues at coordinate 7,034 of NZ_JAILYJ010000036.1, forward strand.
CCGGACGCCACACGTTCCACCAGGCGATTGCCCGCCGCGTAGTTCTGGGAGTTCAAGACTCATGCCAGTCTCCTCCGCTGAGGTTCGGAACACGGCATCTGTATTGTTTCCAGCTTCTTAGCTAGCCCATGAAGAATTGATCGAGGACAACGTTGTCGTGAACCGGACAAGACGCGGTGGGGATCGAAGAAATGGCATCCCGGTGCAGCGGCGGAAGCCTATTCTCCGGCCACGTCAGCAACAAATGACACCCGCCGAAGCCGCTCCGCTCTCAATTCGCGGATTGGGCGCAATGTCCGGCCGCTTGCCGAGGTGCAGCCGGTCGATCTTCTTTGCTTGGCGATCACAGCGCCTCCCAGTGATGGACTCCGAGACCCGCATGCATCACTGGCTGGAGCTCCCTTCCTCGACAGTTAGCGCCGTCATTTGGGGGAATGCCGCGGGCAAATGGAAAGCGGCATAGGCCCCCGCGACGCCGGCGACAGCTCAACAACGCTCTGAATTTCCACAGTGAACGGCTGTTAGACGTAGCCGGCAAAGGGGAAGCTCACGAAGATCAGATGGCCCTTCAGGGCCGGGTCCTGGTCCGATGCCCACCGGATCGACCGGCCGCAAGGTTTTAGGACCGTTTCAACAACCAGCCCCTGGGCGCCTCGGCGGCGTGTATCTTAAGTTGCCGGCGTGCGTCGGCCGCGTTCACTCTCTATCCGCACCAGAACACGGCACCCGGGGGATCATGCTGCCGGCACGACCTAGCTGGCCGGTACCGTCGGCGCCGGCAAGAGGATGACTGTGGCAGCGGCCGTCATGGAGCAGTGCTGCCTCGGTGTGACCGCTGAGGCGATACTCGCTGTTTCCGGTCATTGCTTAGCACAGGCCGGAAAAGCGTTTCTGGTACCTTAGCGAACGCTCGCGATTTTAGCAGGGACAACGGGACCTGGCGGCAAGCGGACCCCAAACAAGTGCGAAGCAAACCGAATCTTTGGCAACCTCAAAGAGGGTGGAGTCGATACCCTGGGGGTCAAGCGCCCGCGTCGTCGCGGAGCATTGGGCGCGAGGGGTTTGCGGATTCTCGATACGTGATTGGCACATCAGTCGGACCTCAGCCGATCTTCGTGCAAAAGGATCCTTTAAAAATGGGCCCCTTAACGCGTGCCTTGGCATGCTTGCTTGCTGACGAAGTTTAGGTTGAGAATTGAACACCGCTAGTTATTCGCAGGATTGCTCGGCAAACGAACGAGGCGGGGTGGCGTTCCAAGCATGAGCTGGGACAGATAGGGAATGTCGCGCACGCTCCAGCGAACTGCTAGTGCTACGGCAATGATCATCGTCCCGAGAATTCCCGCCGCGCCAGACCTCATTGTGGGAGCCCATTGTTCTCCGTATTGTATCAAATCCATGAGACGGAATACCGTAGCCTGCACCAGGTACAACACGAGCGTGCTCTGCCCCACTTCCACGGCGATAAAGCGAACCACCCGGTTCGAGCGTCCAATTTTCCAGGATTGAAGCAGAATCTCGATCATCACTGCAGAGGCCACTGTCGAGCCAAAAAACATCAGAAGGATATCTTTTGCCGACTGCAGATCCTGGATTAAGGCGAGATTGTTGTAGACATAGGTGTCCTCGCGCCACGCCATGAAGCACAAGCTAGCCGCGATAGAGGCGGACATCATCAGGAGTGGCTTATGATACCGCATTATGCTCGTCCACCAATCTCTCGACTGCGCAAATGAAAATCCCATGCAGAAAAAGGGATAGGTGTACTTTATGAGAGGGAATATAGAAAACGTCACGGGGGCAACTGCGACCAGTATGGATGAGACAAGCAAAGAGCGTGCCGACCCGGAGTTGAAGATCGAAATAAGTTTGACCAAAAGAAAAGAAGCAAACGCAGCCCAGATGAACCAGTATGTGCCGACGAAATCGTGCATGAATTGCAACAGGTTGCCAGGTGCGTCCGGCGGCCGGGGAAACATGAGCAATTTGACTGCCTCCAAAAGGGTGCACCAGAACAGCGTCGGCACCAGGAGCTGCAGCGCGCGATCAGCGATGGCTTGCCTGAACGATTTGCCTAGTAGCCCTGATCTAGAGAGATATCCGCTTATCGCCATAAAGAGAGGCATGTGAAACATGTAGATCGATTTGAAGCATGCCGAATCCCAGAAGCCATCACCCTCGTAAAAGATATATTGTATCAGGTGACCGAAAATCACCAAGACAATGAGTATTCCTTTGGCGAAGTCTAAAGCTAGATCGCGATCGTCGGCCTCTGGCGCCTCAGGCACTGTCTTTCCACCTACAATTCTTGCTCGCATTCTCAACATCTCACGATGCCTACGGGAGCCTTTGAAAGCGGCATTTTCCAACCTCTCGTTCATCATGCAGGCTAATCCAGCTTCCGATCAGCGCTCCGACTTCGGCATGCTGAACGACGGCCAACGGTCATACAATTTGCCTGGGTTCCAAGTTCACAGGGCGACCGTGGCGACTTAGGCCCAGTAGCCGTTTTCGGCGTGTCCATTGGCTGTTTTTCGCCGCAACGTACGCCCCGCCTAAACTCGCTGCCGCGCAACTGCTTGGGCTGCCACGTCGTCGAAATCTTCTAACGGACATTTGCGCGTATGCAAGTAGCGCTGCTTGACTCTGCACTCGGCTATTGTTGCGATTGCATATGATTCTCCATGCCAAACTTGCGCGACACCGTATCAAAAGAACATATTGCCGATTCAATGGCTCCTAGCCGCTGTGGGTATCGTCTATCACCTACCGGCGCTTGGGTGTGGATCGGCACCCCAGCGCAACCCCCCAGACGCTGGAGATTTGCTCCATTAGATCCGCCGCCCAACGTGTCCTATATGGCAGCCTCACCATTGTAAAATTCATGCTCCTAATGACACGCATCTGCGGTATGGATGAGTATCGCGGACCCTTGACAACCTTGAGCGGAAGGTCGGTGAGTATCGCGATACACGAGGCTTTGGCCGCGATCGCCGCCGTTTTGGATCGCCGCCAATGATAGCTGGACGTTGGGCTGCCATTGTCGATCCGTATGCGACGTTTGTCGATACGTCAGAGACGACCGTGGTCCCAATCCGTAGGAAGATCGCAGTAAGCGTCAAGATATGCGGGATGCAACGGCCAGTGTCTGGGGATGCGCTCCCCTGTCAAGGTCGAGACCCCCTCCTCGATCAGTGGCTTTCCCTTTTTGGGATACCTCTCCTTCGGTGGCGAAAGAATGAAACCGGGCTGGATATGTCGCTGGTCATTTCGCGCGATTCAAATTGGCGCAGACTTTGCGGCTCGCTTGACGCGACGATCCCCCTGAGCTGAAGAAGGCCGGCCGCAATAGCGCCGAGCATTGGCGCACATATATAAAGCCAGAGTTGAGAGAGTGCCGCCCCTCCTGCGAAAAGTGCTGGGCCGATCGATCGTGCTGGATTCACAGAAGAACCCGAAACGGTGATACCGCCAAGGTGGATCGCAACTAAGGCAAGTCCAATCGCCAATCGTGCAACAGCGCCGCGTCCAGCCGTGCATTTGAGGAATACAGTTACGAACAGGAACGTGGCGATAAACTCGAATAGGAACGCAGCTCTCCATCCGTAGACTACCCAGCCGGTTTGGGCGAAACCTTCTAGGGTGATATCGTAACCGCCGACCTTGTTCATAGCGATAAGGTAGAGCGTGCCTGCCGCCGCGATAGCTCCTGCACATTGGGCGGAGACATACGCGAGAAAGTCCCACACTCTCAATCGGCGCGACACGAGGAAACCCAGGCTGACCGCCGGATTGAGATGCGCGCCCGAGACTGGGCCAATCGTGTAGGCCATTGCAACCACGGTCGTCCCGAAGGCTAAAGCGACACCCAACAGGCCCACCTCTTGACGCATATAAAGCAATGTGCCGCAGCCGAGGAAGACAAGTGTGAAGGTCCCGAAGAATTCGCAAACATACTTTTTCATTTTTCACTCCATTGATTTGACCCCACGTACTTTTCGGTGTCATCCTCGTGCCGCCAAGCGTTCCGCATGCACCGAACCAATCATCGTGTCAGGTCCCGAAAACCTCCGTAGTTGACTTCAATTGCGTCCTTGTCCGACGAGATCGGCATCAGAGCCTATGGTCAACCAGCGTCACCGATCACCAGCAAACGTCGTACCAAATGAAATATGTTGCGCATCACAGCGATCGCTCTGATGACGTTCGGTCTTAGGTTCGAAAGTGCCGTGAACAGGATAGGCAGGCGAACCGTACCGAGACGTATGGACCCGAGCTGGGCTACGAACAAATCGCCAAGCAGCCCATCCTCAAATTATCGAAACAACGACCCTCTTCATGGCTCCAAGCGGAAGGTGGTGCAAAGCAGGAACCAGGACAAGGGTTGATAAGACCGCCAGGGACGTTCACGAGAAGTCGAGTAACGCCCCTTAGCCACGAACAGGCACATGATCCTTGGCGCGATTTGAAGTCCACGTGAATTCCCTTGTCCCCAGCGCAACCGTCGACATTTCTCGCAAATGTCGGGCATTCGCCACTTTTGTCAGATTTGTCGTGACTGGAACGTTTTGTTCGCCGGTCTCTCCGCCAAATACACATCAACCTGCCCTCAACCCGCCCATCGATAAACGAAAATCATCTTCTTGGCGCGTCGGAGCAGTTGGCATGGTGTTTGCTGATCCCTGGTTACAAGCGGCAGAAAGCAGTCTGCATGATGCCGGTTCATGAAACGAACGGAACGGAGGCCACCTGACCGTTCGTCATCGGATCCGCGTTCTACCAAAGCGGCCATGCATAGTCCGCCGGCGGAAGGGGTCAATCCCGATGTCACAGCTTGCAACCAACTCAAAGAGAAGGAAAATGCAATGACCAAGATTTCCGAAAGATCCTTTGAAACGATCGAAAACCCGGGGTCATCGCCGCTCAAGGTGCCAGATCAGTTCGGCGCATCCGTTGAAAAGGGGAACAAGCAGGTGACAGAGGCTCTTTTGAAATTTGCGTCCGGCGCTGAAGCGACACAGAAAATGCTGCCTCCGATCCTCGAAACGACAAGTCTATTCGGCAACGAATTGTGGTGGAAGACGATCGCTGCACTGCAAGCCGACGCCGAGGCCGGCTTCTCACATTTGCAAGCTTTGCTGGGCGCGAATTCGCCGTCGCAGATCCTCGAACAGCAGTCGACCTTTTTCCGCAAGCGCGTTGAGACAAGTTTGCAGCACGCCAAGGAAGTCCGGGAGCTCTCAAGCAGGGCGGTGGAGGAAATCTCAAAGCCGGTCAAGGATGCTTTTGACAAGGTCCTGACGAACCCCAAAGCGACGTAAAGTTGACTCGGCACTAAGATCAGGGCTGGACGAATCATGATCGGAGCCGCTTTCGAGGAGACAACATTATGCGGCCGACTGATGTTTCATCTGTTCGCGGCGCTGGCGAATTCCGGCGTGATCTGGTCAGAGAGCGGACCCGTGCCGGCCCGGAGGAACGTGGTAGGCGCGGCGGCGGCCGCCGCAGATAAGCTTGCCAGGGCCTCATCTGGTGGCTGGCCACAAAGTGCGCGAGGCCATCGCACCTTACGAGGCTCTTAGATGGTTACATGTGGGGGATAGTAAAATGATTGTAGCTGTTCCAAATAGCGGGGCGTCACGGATTAACCAATCCGGTGTAGAAGCATTACGAGAATTTCCTAACTTTCCGATAGGCGGGATCTTGTTCAAGGATATAGCGCCTATGCTGGCTGGTAGAGGTGCATTGGGCGAAGTCGTTTCTACCGTCGCAAGCCAAGTGTCGGGAACAGAAATCGATGCCATTTTGGCGGTTGATGCGCGTGGTTTCATCTTGGGCGCCTCATTGGCTGATAGGCTCGGTTGCGGTTTCATCATGGTAAGGAAACCCGGTAAACTGCCGGGGGACGTCCTCTCATTTGAATACAGCTGTGAATACTGCTCCGGAACCCTGGAGGTAACTGCCGGCCTCATCGGTGACGGCCTGCGATGCCTGATTGCTGATGACCTTCTAGCGACGGGTGGCACTGCTCGGGCGACTGGGAATTTTGTCAAGTCCCAAGGCGGAGAGATCGCCGGATACGCATTCATACTCGAAATCGAAGTTTTGAAAGGCAGGCGTCAATTGGACGACGCACCAGTGATCAGTGCGATGACGTGCTAGCGCAGCAACATAGACGTAAGGAGGCAAGCGCATGAATACCCCTGATTGGCTTTCGACACCGCAGGACGTGCATGTAGCCAGTCAGACGCTACAGGCCCTCGTCACAAGTGAACTTTCGAAACGAGTCGTCTCGGAAAACGAAATTAAAACGATCTATCTGTTTCTAACCCGCAAGTGCAATTTGGGATGCCACCACTGTTATATCGCAGGCGTCGGGCCCAAGGCCAAGGGCATTGATTTCAACCTGGAGGCGATCCAAGGACTGATCGAGCAAGCACTACCCAATGGGCTGCGCAAGGTTAAGGTTTCCGGGGGTGAACCGATGGTTCACAAGGAATTCATGGCAGTCATGGAATATCTCGCATCCTGTGGGCTGAAGGAGCTGGTTTTCGAGACGAATGGAACCCTCTTTGACGAGTTCACGATCGAGCAGCTAAGTAGGCTCCCCAATTTGACGGTCTTCATCAGCCTCGACCATTTCGACCCAGAGGCGCACGACGCTTTCAGAGCAAAATCGGGTGCGTTCGCCAAGACTGCGATTGTCCTGCAGCGGCTTGGAAAAACTGACATCTCTACGGTGGTAACGACGACTGCCTATCGCAACAACTATGACAAGGTGATTTCGATTATAGATTTGGTGCTCGGCTGGGGCATCAAGAAGCATCGGACGCTGCTCAACATACATCCGATGGGCAACGCGCGCAGCCATGAGGACAATGCGATAAGCTTGGAGGAATGCAAGCTACTGATAGGCGATCTTTTGAAATCTCCCCATTTTGAGAGTGGCGCTGCATACATGACTCTGCCGCCGGCTCTGATGCCTCTCAAGTATCTGAACGGCGTGCATACTTGCGGTTGGGGCGACAACGTACTGGGCATACTGTCGAACGGACAAGTTTCGATGTGCAGTGCCTCCTACGATGATCCGGAAATGATCGCCGGCAATGCCTTCGAAATGCCCTTGATGGAAATCTGGCGCAACAGCCCGTTCTTCCATGAGCTACGCGAGGTGGTGAGTGGCGAGGTTAAGGGCGTCTGCGGCAACTGCGTGTTTTATCCAGTCTGTCGCGGCGTCTGCAAGATGAGTAGCTGGTCGCACTATGGTGAAAAGGACGCGCCCTATCCGCTGTGCCAGGAACTTTACAATAACGGAGGTTTTCCGGAGTACGCCCTGGTGGACCCGACGAAAGATTCCACCTACCGCCGCGGAGTTATAGCGAAAGAGCGTCGGCCCGCCGCCGAAGCTCCTGTCTATAACTTCTCGGAGGAAATCGCGGCTGCTGCGCAACACACTCACTAACGCAGGAGGCGCGACGTAATAATTGCTGTGTCGACGACGTAATTTAACCAGGTCAACAAAAATAACGTGGAGGATTGAGGATGAGCAGAGCTTTCCGAGGTGCGGCGGGTGTGGCGCACACACTGACCTGCCACTGCGAATTTCCTCCAGAATTGATTAGAGTCCGGCCGATCAAAGGACGGACGAATGAAGAAGCAGAGATTTACGGAAGAGCAGATTATTGCGGTGCTGAAGGAGCAGGAGGCAGG
>NZ_JAILYJ010000037.1 GCF_019793465.1 Rhizobium croatiense
GACGTTCTTGCCAGCATCGCTGATACGTCGATTACCAGGCTGGAGCAGTTGCTTCCGTGGAATTGGACGCCGCCGACCGTCAACGCTCAAGCGGCCTGACCTGCGGCCTTCACCGGAGGCTTACTTTCCGCCTCGCCTAAAAAGATAGCGTAAATGCCAAGGTGATAAGGCTGAGGATGCCGCCGAACTTCCCGCGCAGTTTCTTGGCCGAAACGACGATACAGCCGCTCCCCCTAGCAGCGCCTGCACCGGCCGTCAGGCCGGTTAAGCGAAGCGGGTTACCTCGATGAAGCTTGTTTACGGAGGAAACATTTGATTGATGAAAGGATAAACGCGCGCGAGACCGGCTTCTTACTTTTGCTTTCCCACAATAAAACTCGCTAAAATTTCCTGGCTTTTCGATCGACTCTCTTTTGAGAGGAACCCACAGGTGCCCCAGAAGACGCTGGCGATTTATCAATAGATGAAGAACTTGCCGTTGCCATCCCTTCCTCAGGAAGCGTAGCTACTTGAGCGGCACTGTCAATCGCTCTACGGCAGTCATCAAGGAAGTCAGCTATATATTCATTGACATAGACAACCAACGGCTCCTTTGGAACAACAATCAGACGCCGTTTGTCCGTTTTATCCCGAGTGATGTCGATGAACCCACGCAAATGCGCTGCCTCGACATACTTTTGGCAAACAGTCTGGTTTTTGAAAGGCAGATAGCGACACGCCTGCATCTTCGTCATGGGTTTGTTATTGGCGTCCATATGATATACTTTAAGCATCAATCCAAGAATATTCCTCAGGAATAGTTTTTCTTCGGAATTTTCGCTAACGAGATCTGACAAAAACGAGTCAATTTTCTCAAGCTTATGCTTTACGCCGACGTCGATCTGTTCTGGCGTATATATTTCTCTTCGTGTTGTCTTCGCCACGGCCACGCCTCTGCGCAATGGGTCGTTCTGTTTTCACCAAAAGCCTGTTACCGGATCCCATCGCGGCGACATTTATCATATGTATGTCTTCATAACTATGACGAATATAAGAATTTGCGGGCGGTCGTGAGACTAACCTTCATCGTGCACGAGCCCCCGCTCTTGTTTTCACATCCATTTAAAAAAACAGTTACACAAGTGTAACTACGAGTGCTACCAAAAATTCGGGAGCTTCGCTTCCGATGGAAGGTCGGTCTCTTGATTGGCCCCCGACCAGCTCGCCCGCCGCCCGAGCTGGCATGCAAGAGCCCGACCTTCCGTTTTGCACGTGGCTTTTCGAACCAGGGATCCGAAATGAATAAAGAAATTTGGAAAGATTACAGCCAACCTTTCGGGACGATTGGTCCATTGATGACAGTGGGCGAAATTCTGGAAAAGAATATTGATGCGGGATACAACGCCTATGATGAGTATGCAAACGCAGCTCTTCAGAAATTTGCTCGGTATGCCTCAGAATTCCTCTCCAATCCACATCCTCATTTAGGTCGGGACGGGAGCGTTTGCCCTTTCGTTCCCGAGGCTCTGACGAAGGGGCTTTTACGGGTTGCCGCGTCGCAAGCTGTTGCAGTTGACGAAATCGAAAACGATTTGGCGCGTATGCTCGCCGTCTTCAGCCAGATGAAACCCGTAAAGTCCTTCAACGATCGAACGGGCGACTGGATCTATAAGGCCATTATCATTGCCCTTCCTGGAATACAGGATGAAGGAGAGATTATCAGGATTGGTCAACTGCAAAAACGGCTGAAGCCCGACTTCATTCAGGAAGGTTTCATGATCGGTGAATTTTATCCAGGTTGCCCGGAGCCCGGTTTGCACAACAGGATGTTTCGACCGCTCGACACAACGGTTCCAGCCTTGGCTATTCGGCATATCACCAAATATGATGCTCCTTTCATGCTCGATAGCGATAAGTGCCTGGAGGCTTACTTCAGTATTTTTGGGAACGAGGGTCGCCGCCGCATTAGGCAGCTTTTGGAGCGAACCGCCTGAAACTTACTCGCAAGAGGGCTGTACTCGCAGTCGCTGAAACAGCTATCCTCGATCGTCCTACCAGGTGAACCGGAAGGAAACGACTATGTTGGACGTTCATCCGAACGTACTTGCTGAACTGCACCAGATCGGAGCGTCGACGGTACGATTGTGGCGCTATAGTGAGTTCGCCACCCCTATTACATCTCCTTCCGATTTAGCCTCCGCTATCGGCGTTCCCGTGGGGCGCGTTGCAAAGACGATGATTATTGCCGAGCAGAAAGCGAACGATGTGATGCGCCGGTCTCATCCTGCGCGCCACCTTTGTGCCGTTTTGCTGCCATCACCTTCAAAGATTGACATGAAAGCGGTTGCTGGCACGTATGGATGGAAACGAGCCGAGCTTGCTCAGAAAGAACAGGTACTCGATCTCTTCGGCTACCCGTCAGGAAGCGTATCACCATTCGGTCTCCAGAAGATCGCTGTACTGATCGACACCGCCCTTTTTTCTTATCCTACCGTAGTCACAGGTGCGGGCAAGGTTGGAGTCGAGCTTGAGATCGACACAAGCATGCTTTGGAAGATCGGGCAGCCGTTACAGACGCGTGGACGGGCCAGTCAAACCTAACGCCTCGTCACCTTTCATAGAGATGCCGTGAGGTAGGTTATTTCTTCGGGAAAGGAAATGCGGTTCCACGTAACGGCGCCTCGATTAGAGAATGAGGGTTCAATACGTATGTTGCGTAATCGGACTCATAGTGCGCACTATAACGAAAATCGTCACACCCGTCCCAACGTCTGCACGACATCTTCACCTCGATAGCTGTGAGGCGGATCAAGCGCGGGAACATAGCGTGAGAAGGTGGCGACCACCGTCAGGACCCGCAGTTTCTTTCCGGTTGCGAGCTGGTCGTGCACGAAGTCCATCGCCCACACGTCATTTGGTCCGACAGCCATTTGCCGATCCTCGCGAAGTTTCGCCTTAACACGGCGCTTCCGAGTCTTATTCCGCAGCTGCAGTCCCAAGTCCCTGTAAATGCGATAGGTTCGCTTGATGTTGGTGCCCCAACCCTCGCGTTCCAAAAGCACATGCACGCGACGATAGCCGTAGCGCACCCGCGCTCACAGGTCTAGACCGGCCTCGGCGCGGCGAGAGATGTAGTGATCGGTCGACCGATCGAAGTTCAACGCGCCACAGGCACGCCGGATCGAGATCGCCCAATCGCGGCACATGACACCACCTCCCGCTACCCCTCAGGCCTTAGAGCTTTCGGCGGATGGCGTCCTGCAGCATCTCACGGTCCAACGTCAGATCCGCGACGATCTTCTTCAATCGCGAATTCCCGTCCTCAAGCTGCTTGCGCCTCTTCATCTCTGGCGGCAACATGCCGGCGTACTTTTTCTTCCAGTTGAAGTAAGTCGTCTGACTGATCCCCGCCTTGCGACAAATCTCCGCGATCGAGACGCCCTCATCACCCTGCTTCAAAATGAACGCCTTCTGAGCGTCCGAAAACTGCGATGCCTTCATCGTGTTCCGTTCCTTTTCCCAGCCAGGAAAATGCACCGGAAAACTCTAACCAAAATTGGTCCAGTTTGAAGGGTTGAGAGCAATTTCCCTATCGTAAAACCTGTGATCCTATGAAGTTAAGATGGGGAATGTTAAGGACATACAACAGCGTGCACGAAAGACGCGGAAGCCAACTGCGTCACATCTATTTCTGGTATCGGCGCTGTTGCGCTGCGGCCAAAACCGCACTGGCTCCTGATCCTTCCACCTTCGGAAGGGGCCGTGATCTCGCCTGGGTCGACCGTATGCTAGTTCGATCAGCAACCCTTTGACGGTGAAGATTCCTGGTTATTCACCTGGTGGATCAATGCCATACAAACAATCAATTTTACGAAGCCATGGGATGTTATTAAACACCTCGATTATGAATTGGGGACCCCATGATGTTGCTCCACCGAGAGCAGCCGAGGGCAAGGTCACAGACCTGGCCGGTAAATGGAGACGAACATGGCCAACGTGGAACTGCAGAAGGCGCTCTCGTCTGCCAATCAAGCGCCGAGACATAGCTCTGGGTCCTTTCTTCGCCTACTGCAGGAGCCTCGTCGCATTAAACCGAATACCAGCTTTAACACATTTGGGTCGCCACAAAAGCTGAACAACCACTATCCGATCTTGCCAATCCTTGGCTTCTCAAAAGTGAACGGAGCTGTGGGTATGCGAGATGGGGTGTTACCCACCGCGAAGTCATACATGAATACGAATGATTCAATGTCATTTCAACGTGAGCATTATGATTAGCTCATCGGCGTCAGCATCGTTTTTTAGAACCAGCAGCTTTTCGATGATTCCTGGCGAAAGACATCGGGGCCACCCTCCGGTCTTGGTCACCGAAAATTCGCCGCCAAACTTGGAGACATTTAAATGACAAACTCTCTTCCCGCAAAGCTGATGGTTGGTATCTTCGACCATTTGGACGAAGACGGAAGGGAGATTGGGCGCCAGTATGAAGATCGGATGAAGTTGGCAGAGGTCTGCGATCGCCTTGGCTTTTATGGATATCACGTCGCAGAGCACCACTGTACTCCCCACGGCAGAGGACCTTCGCCGAATCTATTTCTAGCAAGCGTAGCTCAGCGCACGCAGCATCTTCGTCTCGGTCCTTTGGTTATGCTGTTGAACCTTTATCATCCGTTACGTGCGTTTGAAGAAATTTGCATGCTGGATCATCTGAGCGGTGGCAGGCTCGAGTTGGGCATGGGGCGCGGCTCCTTACCAATCGAATGGAGCTTTTTCGGTATTGATGAGGAGGTGGCGACATCGCGCTATCTCGAAGCCAGCGAGATCGTCATCCAAGCGATGAAGGAAGGAGCTCAGGCTCTTTCCTACAAAGGCGACCACTTTGAACTAGACAAAGTCCCGTTGATGTTGCGGCCACACCAACGTCCTCAGCCTCCGACATGGATTACAACCAGTCGTCCTGAGGTTGCGCGCTGGGCGGCTGAGAACGATACAAATCTTGCCTGCGGGGGCCCTGCTTCTGCTGTTCGCCAGATCACTGATGCCTACCGAGCACACGAGAGACGTACCGCCGGGGGCAGGAAACGGGCGCCGTTCCTTGGGTTGGTCCGAATGGTGGTGGCCGGCAGCACGACGAAGCATGCCATTTCGCTCGCGGCCCCGGCTTATCAACGGTGGCTTCGGAGCTTTAGGTTTCTGTACGAGATTAACGGGATACAGACTCCTCAGAACCTCCCGCCGGATTTTGATGCAGCAGTAGACTGTCAGTTGTGCGTAGTTGGTACTGCTGCTTCAGTTAGGCAAGATCTTCTCGATCATGTCGAGGAAGCAGGTGCTAATTATCTTCTTTGCCAGCTGGCGTTTGGTGATTTGCCATTGGAGGCTTCCTATTACACTGCAACGAGCGTTCACTCTGGAGTTATGGCTTAATCTGGACTGGCCTCAGGTTGCTTTCCGATCACAGAGATTAAGTCTCTGTGGCCGCGCCCTCAAATCGATTGAGGAGCGTCAAGGCGAATTCAGCCATCGCCGTAGGAACAGCCATTGTGGAATGGGCTGCACTATTGGATAGTTAAAAGATATGCGATTTAAGGGCCTCGATCTAAATCTCCTTGTCGCGCTCGATGCACTAATGATTGAGCGCAACCTTACTGCGGCGGCACGTAGCATTAATCTGAGCCAGCCCGCAATGAGTGCAGCTGTCCGCCGGCTCCGCTCCTATTTCCGCGATGAACTATTTACGATGCGTGGTCGTGAGTTCGTTCCAACTCCGCGTGCGGAAGACCTCGCGCCTGCGATTCGTGAGGCTTTACAGCATATTCGGCTCAATATCATACCCTGGGATAAATTTACTCCTGATCAATCAGATCGTCATTTCCGAGTAAGCTTATGCGATTTCGTTACAGTTGTTCTTTTTCAGAAGATACTGGAGCGTCTTGCGCGGGAAGCACCCGGCATTAGTTTTGACTTGCTGCCTCTTACTGACAATCCAGACGAGCTTTTGCGACGCGGCGACGTAGACTTCCTTATTAGCCCACCGCTATTCATGTCGAGCGCGCACCCTAAGATAGATCTATTTCAGGAACGACTGACTTGCGTCGGCTGCAGTAATAACAAACAACTTGAGGAAGCCCTTACTGCCGAGGAGTATTCTTCAATGGGGCACGCGGTAGTTAGGTTCGGTCGGACGCAGCAGCCTACCATAGAAGATTGCTTCTTGCAGGAGCATGGCCTCAAGAGGCGGGTCGAAGTCGTTGTTTCAAGCTTTAGCATGATCCCCGCCGCCCTAATGGGCACCGATCGCATCGCAACCGTTCCGTTACGACTAGTTGGGCTTTTTGAGGACACGATACCATTGCGGATGACTGCGCCCCCGATAGCGCTGCCGACATTCACCGAGGCAGTCCAATGGCCGGTACTTCACGACAAAGATCCGGCAAATATCTGGATGCGAGATATAATGGTTCAGGAGGCAGCGCGATTGCCGTGACCATCCTGAAACCTAGGAAGCTGGGCTGCATTGGGAGCGACGACCCGCGACGCGGCCGATTAGCTGAAGACGGCACCACCTGTGAGTGACCCGCAGGCCATTTTATCGACGAAGCTGAGCGCTACGCCCGTCGCCGATCGGCCGCCCTTCGGACGATTGCGCGACGTGCTGTCTAGCACCTTCGGCGGCAAATCGAAGGGTGCTGGGGGACCACAATTGCTCCGCACCGCAACCCGCCGCTACCGCCGCAAATACAGCAACCCAAAACCGTCGGAGCGAACTCAAAACTGGATAAAACTTGGGGGCAAGGTCAGCGGGCCTTCCCCGGATGGATACCTTTGAAAAGCCTCTTTGGTGGCTGTTGAACTTATTCGGGCTCGGGCGGATCTTACTCAAGCAGGAACCTTGGTCAGGAACCGGATTGTTGTAGCAACCCATGTATTTTAGGTGCGTTGGAGGACATCATACGGGAAGCTTCCTCAACCAATATCTCCCTGAACCAGATGCTCCCTGGATCGGCATTATGGAGCGCTGGCCATTGAACAGCTTCTGTGAAGACGGGGAGCGGTAACGGAAGGTTGATGATCCGCAAAGGGAAAGTACTTTCGTAATGCTCGACTAAGCGAAGCGGTAGGTTAGCTATGCGGTTCGTGCCACGCAGGACTGGTGGTATTAAGCTAAACCCTTGCACGACGACCTCCACCCGCCTCTGAATACCATTCTCGAGCAAGAACCAGCCCTCGACCGATGGCTTCAAAAAGCGCCCAAACGCGGCAGCGACGTGTCCCGTGGAGACATATTGCTCGATCGTCAGCGCTGAAGGTAGGTCCACATTTGTCGAACAGGCTACACATACAAACTTCTCTGTGAACAGTTTTGCGCTCGGGTGTGCGCCCGAGAGAAAAAATTCAGGCACGATGAGGAAGTCGACGTCACCGCGGCTAAGCATCTCGTACGGATCACTATCCAAAGGCAGCAACTCAAAGCTGACTGCGGGCGCTTCTCGAGCAACTCGCTCAATGATTTTATTGAAGTATATCAGCATCATGAAATCGGACAGAACTATTCTAAAGCATCTGTCAGACTTCGACGGGTTAAACGGCTCCCAAGAGATGATTGAGCATTGTACCTGCAAGAGAGTTTCACGCACTGCCGAGGCAAGTCCTTCGGCACGGGGCGTCAGCCGAAGTTCTCGACCATTCATTGTAAACAATTCGTCGCGGAAATAGTCCCGAAGCCTACCAATGGCGGCACTCATTGCTGGTTGACTTAGATTGATACTACGTGCGGCAGCCGTTAGGTTGCGCTCGGTCGTGAGCGCATCCAATGCAACGAGCAGGTTTAGATCAAGGCCCTTGAAACGCATCTTTAGTCACATCCAAACAACGGATATTTTATATCCAAACAATCGATTTTTCCAGTACAGAACCTTCCAGCATAGATCCAATGAAGGTTCGTCGAAAAGGCTTAGGTTAGTTTGGTGATCAATTAAGTAGGCCGCATAGTTACGATAGACGTTATAGTTGCAGATAATCCACTTTAAATATCGAATGGCACCTTAGCAATAGGCGATGTGGAGCGGCGTCACCGAGCGACATGAAATGCTAGTGAACGGATGGGCGGAAGTAGGTTCATCATATCGCGATACCGGAGAGGCTTTGCCGTACGCTGGCTATCGACTGGCGGGCTCCTTCTGTTTGGAAGCATGTTCAAGATATTGGTGGCGTGCCAGTAATTTGTGATGAAAAGATCAACGCGCCTGAAGGCGCTTGAGGAAGAGAACGCCACACTGAAGAGACTGCTCGCCGAGCAGATCCTGGATACGGCCCCACTTCCCGAGCTCCTTAAAAAAATAGAAAGGCCCGCCGCCAAGCGCGACGCCGTCGCACGCCAGAAAGCCGTCGTGGGCCTTTCGGAACGAAGTAGGTCGCCCGACTGCCGCCTTGCGTTCTCCGCTATCGAGATGCCGTCATCCGGTCGGCGTCCGCGTTACTCGCCTCGGGATCGTCAAAGCGGTTGCCGTCATTAAAAGCTAAGAATTCGGCCGGACTTGCCTAAATCGTCTTTCATAAGCCTCTATGAAGGCTTCCGGAATCGGGTCGCTAAACAATGGGAAATCAACCGGTTTGCGTAAGCCGGTGCTTGGCCGGATAGTGCCGCCATCGAGCCCCGGCCGCCATCCGGCTCCGAAAAAGAAAGCACCATACCGCGCCGCAAGCATCGGGGTCACAGGATTAAGAAGGCTTAGAAATACGGAAACTTCCGCTGCGCTGACTGAGGTATCTGCCCTTGAAAAAGACGCAACGTCGAAAAAGGCGTCTATGGCGTCCATGGCATCCCAGACGCGCAAGTCCTGCACCGCTTCGGAATATCGTTTAACATTGTGGTTCTGCTCGACTGTCAGCTTGTCGGCCGTCAGCGTCTCGTTACATCCGGCGTACTTGCGCAAAGCCGTTTCGAAAGCACGAATTCTAGCCGCGGTCTGAAGCAGCCCCTCGATCAGAAAATCGTTGTCGTTTGCGCCAAATGGCTTGGCGATGCTAGCCAAATAGTAGCGCAGCACGTTCGTGTCGATATCTGCTGCCACCTCGTCAGCCCACACAGCGTGGTCACGGCTAGTAGAAAATTTCGCCCCTTCGAGCTTATAAAAGTCCTGAATTGCATGGTTGTATGGAATCGCATAACCGCGCGAGAACAAACTAGCAGTAACGCCGATCGTGTAATAAAACCGGTTATCCTGACCCATGAAGAATACGAGTCTCGTGCTCGCGTTGCGCATAGTGTCATCGAGATCTGCGCCATTTTGCTTGCAGAGGCGTTCGATTCCTGTCTCATAGCACCACAATCCTTCAAACCAAGTCATTAAAGTTTGGCCTGCCACCTCCACCGGGGAGTTCAAAGTCACACCACGGTCGAAATGCCGCGACATCGGCAATGCCATCAGTTTTGACCGTAGCCAGTCAAGTTCTTTGCGCTTTATGGATTCCGGCCATCCGCTCGCCTCAATGGCGTGATCGAGCCCCGGAGCAAATTTTTCAAGCTGAAAATGAACCTGTCGAATCGGGCGCAAGATAAGGCTCTGGCCGCATGTCGTGTGAATCGGGTTGCGTAGTAGATTGTGTTGCAGCGCCGAGCCGCAATCTTCGCAAAGGTTACTATCTGTTGGCGCGTTACAAGCTGGACACTCTCCGACCGCGAGTGAGTCTGCGGCGAACTCTTCGCACGTCCCGCAATACAGTTGCTCTCCGTCGCGCAGCTCAACGTAGCCGGACGCTCTTAGTTGGTCGTAGATCGCCAAGCTGCGGTCTTTGTGGTCTTCGCTTGAAGTCCTTACAAATACGTCCGGTTCAATATCAACTGACCGCAGACACTGCAGAATTTCTTCAATGTGCATGTGTGCGACGTCATCAACCGGCCTGCCAAGCTTTCGGGCTTTCACCAGCGTGTAAGTGCCATGTTCGTCCGCACCTGTCACGTGATAGGCCGCGTTGCCTACCATGCGGTGGTAGCGTACGAACACGTCGGCGAGAAGGTACACGCCACCTATATGCCCAAGATGCAGCTTGCCGTTCGGGCACGGCGGCGCCGAGCAGGCAAAAAAAGTATGTTGGTTTGCTCTCAATTCAATCCCACCATATCGAAAGGAACTTTAAGCTGGTTTGAGGGCTGCTATTTTTGATCGCGTGTTTTTGGTGCGGCGCTATATAGACCATCGTGTCCCCACTGACTGCGGAGGTTTCTCCATCGGATTGAAACACGCCGCTGCCCGAGATCAATACCCAGAGTTCGTGCTCTGGGTGCGAATGAAGATCGACCGCATCGCCAGGTACCACCTCCACAATCGATGTGCCGAAAGCCGTTGCGACTGCCTGCGGTAGATGCTCAAGTAACCGGCACACCAGAACGCCATACTCCTGGCGCATGATTGAGCGGTCGATCTGTTTCGTATACATGTTTGCCTCTGTCCTCTGCCTTCAATCGCGATAGAAAATGCCGTTCGGCGGCTTGAGCTCGTCGATGTTGGAGACCTTGCCCTCGGGAGGGTTGTAGGCGCGTTTCAGTTTGTTGTATTCGGCCCTCGTTGGCCCACCAGTTGAGGCACGCTGGAACACGAGATAAATCACCCTTCGAGAATTTTCACTTTTGTTGGGCTTTGAGTAATGTGGGGCATAGTCGTCAAAGATGAAAATGTCACCGGCCTTCCACGTTACGGGCTCCCAGGCCAGCCTGTCCGCGACCTCGGGGTACATTACGCCGCCGGCGTCCATTGGGAACACGCCCTTTTTGTGGTTCCCGGGGCTGAAGAAAAGCCCTCCGTTGTCTGGGCCGGAATCGTCGATGCCTATTGCAACAATCGCGTGCACCATCCGGTCTGGTAGCTTATGTGGGATATGGTAGATGTCCTGATGCGGGCGATAGCCGCCGCTGTCGGAGTACTTAAAGATCAGCAACTCTTTGAGCATGCGGGCATCTTCCCCCAGTAACTCTTCGACGATCGACTCGATACGGTGGTCAGCCAGCAGTAAATCACGCAGGGGGGCGTTAAATTCGAGGAAGTTCTCGACCTTCGAAATGATCCTCCTACCGTCAGTTGTTTTTTCGAACCATATCAGCCATTTGTCTTCACTTGTCTCCCAGCACGAAACATCAGCCACAAGAGCTGAAAATTTATCTCGGCTTTCTAGATCGAGAAATGACTCAATCCTAATGTATCCAACGTCATCCCATGTTGATTTTTGTTCTTTGGTTAACATGTGTAACTCCTTTTTAGATTTAAAGCCGCCTGGTAAAGCTGCGTCGTGAGCAGGCGCCCCGAGCTGCACTGCACTGGAGTGTTATCTTGCGTTTTGTGTCTCTTGAGCGGGAAGTAAACCTAGGCACCCAAGGATCGGCCGATCTGGGACGTTCAGATAGTATTCACGCCGAAGCAGGCTATTGATGATGCGACCGTTTCGGTAGGCGACGAGCGATAGATTCACACTCTGCAAGCCACTTTGGACTGGGGATCGGTTTTGCAGATATACCTGGCCGGCGGCGTTGTCCTCGAATTGAACGGAGTAATCGTCCTTCACGACCGGCAGACCGCCTTCCATAGAAGCGGAAGCCAATAGGCGATCGATAAACGCTAGCGGGCGAGGCTCGAAACCGGTGGCGAGTACGACCCGATCAGCCACTACAGTCGGTCGCTGACAGGTGCCGTGCGAAGCCAACAGCGCGTGCCAACCGTCCGCATGAGGAGACAACTCCTTCATGACGACTGCGGGTAGCAGTTGAATGACATCGTCAATATTGCCAGTCGCGCTGCGGTGATAGATAGTTTCGTAAATGCGGTTGCTCAATTCTGCTGAAATGCCGTCACTGGTGAGTTTTTCGTCGTCGACAATAGTGCGACGTTTTTTAAGTGGCAGCGAATGAAAGCGCTGGCTGTAAGACGGCGTGTATGACACGTTGATAAAAGAGCTGTCATCCCTCGTGAACAGGTTCCCGCGTGACGTCACCCATGTAATTTTACCGATACCCGGACTGCCCAATAGGTGTTCAACAACCTCCGCACCGCTCTGCCCCCCACCAACGACTAATACGCGTTCACCGATGTCGATTTGTGGCCGATCCAGATAGCTCGCCACATGGTAGACCTTCTCGCCCAGCCAAGGTTTGGCGCATTCGGGAATTGTTGCAACGACACCGACGCCAATCGCAACTGAGCGTGCATGGTAGTGATCTCGAGTCGTCGTCACGCGGTAACCCTCGTCTAATCTGGTTACGTCGGTAACCTCCTCCCCAAACCGGAGTTGTGGCAACTGATGCGCAACCCATTGGAAATACTGTGTGAACTCTCTTCGCGACGTGGTCGCGTCGCACCGGTTTACGAAGCTGTACAGCCGTCCATGCACCGCGAGGTAGTTGAGAAACGAAAACGGACTGGTCGGATCTGCAAGTGTCACACAGTCCTTCAGCGGAGATACCTGCAGGCGACTGTTGGGCAGCAGCAGCCCAGGATGCCAATCGAAGCCGCTTTCCTTTTCGAAAAAGGCAGTGCGCAGCGGCGTCGGACACGCGAGTGCTGCAAGACTAAGATTAAAGGGTCCGATGCCTATACCGATGAGATCCAGCACTTGCATAAACACACTTCCTTTGGTTGGGCGGGCACGTGGGCAGCGATACGGAAATCATTATCGAAGGACGTCTGTCTCCTACACCGCCCTCCACAATGTCTGACTGGCGATTGCGATGTTGAAACGAACCCACGAAAATAAGCGAGTGTAAAGACTTGGGAGGCCGTTGAGATTGACAGACCACGTTCGCCAGCGAGGTTCACCACCATCGCATTCAAGGTCGAATAAGTGAGACCGTAGCCTATCGCAAAGAGAACGGTGGCGACGACGTACAGCAGCTCGCTTCCCGGGTTCAAAACCAAAAGTCCGATCCCAATCAGTGTCGTCACGAAGAGGGTGAGTGCTAGGCGCCCAAGCGGCAACTTACCGATCATACCCGCGACGGAGAATCGCAATGTGACAGTCGTGACGGTGAATGTCAGAAAGAAGACATTCGGTGAGAGTCCGCGCGTTTCGGCATATATGCTTTGAAACGTGGACAGGCCTGCGAACGTACAAGCACCGATCGCCAACATGACCACCGGCAACACCGTTCTCCCCCACAAAATAGACATGGTCGTCGGATCGGATAAGCGACGGCGCTGGTAGAAAGTTGCGGCTGATGCTGATCTGAACCCTTCAAACTGGACCAGTTTTGGTTAGAGTTTTCCGGTGCATTTTCCTGGCTGGGAAAGGGACCAGAAGACGATGAAAGCGTCGCAGTTTTCGGACGCTCAGAAGGCGTTCATTCTG
>NZ_JAILYJ010000038.1 GCF_019793465.1 Rhizobium croatiense
TCCCGGCGCAACGGCGTCAGTCGGGCATTCTTATGAATGTTCATTCGCGGCGATCCTTCCGACTCGAGGTGTGATAGCTCCAGTCTCCTAAATCCGCTTTGAATGGACAACCTCCCGAAAGCTCACATCTAGAGCCTGCGCGCTCCGAGTACGCCAAGTGGCGGAAACGCGAAGCTTTCATCTCGCGCAGCGTTGGAGCCGGTTGCGGCAATGGTATCTGCATCACGTGCCCGGGTCTGGTCCGAGCGATGAGTGCGGCCGGAAGTGGTTGTAATCGTCGGCCCAGCAATGGCGCTTCGGGCATAATCGCAGCCGAGGAACAGGCTTTGGTTGACCATCTCGTCCCGCATCCGGCCGTTGAAGCTCTCGACATTAGCGTTTTGCATCGGCTTCCCGGCGTGATGCCGTGCGACTCGACACTATGATCCTTCGACCTGGCAAGGATGGCATTCGAGGTGAATTCCGTGCCGTTGTCGGAGACGATCATCCCCGATTTGCCGCGCCGTTCGATGAGGACCGACAGTTCGCGAGCGACGCGACGACGCAAGATCGAGGTGCACGGGATCGCCGCCAGGCATTCGCGGGTCACGTCTTCGACGAAGTTGAGCACGCGAAACCGCCTTCCGCAAGCGAACTGGTCGTGAACGAGATTCAGCGAGCTTCGGGCATTGGCCTTCGCTTCGACCAGGATCGGGCCACGCGTGCCGACAGCGTGCCGCCCCGGCTTTTCTGCTTGCGAACGGAAAGTCCTTCTTCGCGATAGAGCCCGTAGATGCGGTCGACCCCAACGTCGCTCCCCCCCCCGCCGAAGCCGCCGGTCGCCGGTCGCCGGTCGCCGGTCGCCGGTCGCCGGTCGCCGAAACGCCATCGCTCATTGGCGAGGTCGCGCAATAGGGCGACTTCTTTATGATGTGGGCGCACCTGCCCGACCAACGCTTCGATCTTTTGTCGCGCGTCATGCATGACCATGCACTCATCGGCGGCTCTAAACTGCGTGATGTCGTAGAGACAGTTCGGTTCTGCGACACCCAAACGATCGAGCTGCGCGAGCGCGCCGACCGTCCGGCGCGGCAGGCAACGTTGTGCCTGCGCTTCGGCCAGGCGACGATCAGGCAACCGCAAAACCTGCGCGAAGAAGGGCTGCCCGACGGGGTTAGGCTCAGTTGGGTCGAGGTCGTCGAACCGGACGCACCCGACGGTGTCGAGCCCTTGCATTGGCTGCTCTTGACCACCCATGCGCTCTCCAGTGCGACTGACGCCTGGCAGATCGTCGCTTGGTACAAGCAGCGCTGGATGATCGAGCAGTTCTTCCGGGTGATGAAGACGCAGGGCTTCAAGATCGAGGACAGCCAATTGCAGTTAGCGCCGCGGCTGGAAAAGCTCGTCGCCATCGCCGCCAAGGCCGCGGCAATCGTCCTCCAACTCGTGCAGGACCGCAGTGGCGGCGATCCTCACCCGGCAAGCCTGGCAGTCAGTCCCCACGAGATCAACACGCTCGCCGCCCTCGAAAGCCGCTTCAAGGGCAAGACCAAGCTGCAATCCAATCCCCATCCCAAAGCTTCGCTCGCCTGGGCCGCTTGGATCATCGCCAAACTCGGCGGCTGGAACGGCTATGCCTCCTCCAAGCCGTCTGGACCCATCACCTTCTTCAACGGACTCAAATACTGTGCCGATGGCTGGGCCTTGCGAGATAGGTATATGCCTCAGTCGTTCGGTGGAGAAATGTTCCACTGGATCATTTGCTTTTGGTCACGAACAAAATCCAGCGACCAGCGGGCAGAGCCTTCGCGTTGGCCAGGATCGGTGCGCGCGTGCCTGCAAGTTCGCTTACGGAAGGGGGTTTCGCGTGCTCAACATCGTCGATGACGCGACGCGAGAATGCCTCGCGGCGATCCCCGGACACCTCGATCTCCGGTCGTCGCCTCGCTCGAAACTCGCAATGATCTCTCCGACAACGGCACCAAACTCACCTCGAATGCCATTCTTGCCTGGTCAAAAGACCATAGGGTCGAGTGGCTCATTGCGTCACCTCGCCCAAGATAGCGGTTGATGAATTCTCCCAGTGTTGTGGAAGTGCCGCCGCGAATCAGCCCCGTAGATTCCGGGGCTGCGGATGGCAGCAGGTACTTGTTCCTATTGCGTCCTATCCATGCGGCGCCATCGCCCACTCGCGATTAGCCGGCACAGCCGGCCGCCTTGCGATTTGCCGCGCCGGTGCCAATGAATTGATGAAAGGCGGCTGCCATTTCGTGCGAAGACTTCGCTCCTGGTCTTGTTCGTGCGCGACCTTGGGCGCGTTCGTATTGAGATCACGGTCTACTGTTCCCCTAAGAGGCGTCATTTGGCTCGGGAGCCAGACGGTAACCGGCACAATGCCTGCGACAAGCCGCCTTTGAAAGTTGGTGTTTTCCAAGGGGTTAGCTTGGTGGTCAGCTGACCACAACCGAAATCCTCAACGGCAGGAATAACGATCAGCCGCACTTACCCAGCCCTCAAACCGCCTTGCCCGTTGGCCTTCAACAACGCCATTATCATCGGGCCAAGCGAGAATTCACCGCGCTCACTTCGGCGCGTTAGATCCCGCAGATAGCCTCCAGGAGAGTTGATGAAGTTAGCCCTTTCCAGGATGCACGCAATTGCCACCGCAGCATTCTCCGGTCCTAGCGCCTCGCAGGCATCCTGGTAGGCGGAAGGGCTTACCCCCAGCATAGATCGAACCACCACAGCGGCAGACATCAGATCTCGCCAGCTCCCCACGCCGCGCGGTGCATAGTCGCTGATCATCGGGCACGCCTTGAGCACCAATCCCAAGGGGAACGCCCTTTGCGATTCATTCTTCGGCTGATGGCTCAAGCTCGCCTTTGCCCCCAGCTCCTTTTCGGAGCGTGGTTCAGATTCATTTACGGATTCGGGTTTTGAATTCTGTATGTGCTGCTCGATATGAGCAGCATTGGTGCTAATTTTTTCAGCATTCTCGAGGTTTTCCAAACGATTAAGCACTTCCTCACGGAGCATCTCCATTTCATTGAGAACGCTAGTGACCCCTTCAAGGGTCGGAACGCGCGGAATTCTGCTCGCGAGCGCAATGTAGATGTCCTCGGTCGTCTTCCAATCGCCGTCGGCGCCCTCGACCATTGCAGCAGTAATAAGTTTGCGAACATCCCGCCGGCAAATTGTAAGGCTCTCTTTGGCTTTCCTGAGCGAGGCTCTCTCGGCCGCCACTCTTTGCGCCAACATCGCCAACTCTTCCGATCGCGCCAGGAGGGGCGACAGGTCGAAGCCAAAAGCATTCTCGATCTGGCCATCGTCGCCCTTGCGGGCGAAGCGCTTGCCATTGGCGCTATCCTTACGGGCGATCAACCCCGACTCCACCAGAATGGCAATATGCCGCCGCAACGTTGCGCCCGCCATTGCATGCGCCCGAAGCGCCAGTTGGGCATTCGAGGGGAAGACAATCAATTGTGCATCCTGACGCAACTCATTGTCAGGATAAAAACTCAAAAGTGCGTCAAGAACAGCCAGACTGTTCGACTGGATCTTGAGCAGTTCCATCGCGGCGGAAGCGTCTCTCAACACTTTCCACTTATCGGCAGCTTTTCCATGCTTGATTTCCATTGCCGCCTGGCGCCGCACGAGCGCAAGCGTCATTGGCCGCCGCCCGAACGGCGTCGCTACATTCCCCGACTGCATTGTCTCTCACCTTTCAGCAGGCAAAGGAAATTCGCTCACCAAAACGGCGCCAAAGACTCTTGACGAGGATTCGAGGAAATGCGATTCTGTTCTTGCTACAGAGACAGAAGGGCTTCCACGACGGCGACGTTGAGGGAGCTCTTTTCTTTTGCGGGTTACACTCCCTGTTTCCGTTGATGCTTTGCGCGATGCTCCTGGTAAAGCGCCGGCAAATGCTCGAGTACGAAAGCCGCGAAATCCGGCGTGGCTTTCCTGTCAATGGTAATTTCTAGCTTGCTCTTGCTCTGCGTGACCTGCGCAAGCCTGTCGCCATCGGGGGTCGACAGGACGTCTGGCAACCCGCGCGCAGTCCGACGCGGTTTCAGATGGTCGATCACTGCCTTGAACCGTTCCGACGACGGCAGCGCCTGCACCTCCTCCGAGGCAGCATATTTCGCAGCGCCTGCCGGAGGCGATGCTTTCTCAACCAGCTCTGCCAATTGCTGCCAACTTGGGCGTCCAACGCCTGGAGCGGCGCCGATGGCATCGATCAATTCAGAGGGGAGGGCGTCAACAAGCAGGAGCATCTTCGACAAGTTGCTTTTATCGATTGACATAGCCGCGATGACGATTTCTCGTGGAAACTGCTTGTTTAGCTTGTGTGCGAAACGTGCCTTTTCGATGAAGGTGAGGTCTTCGCGCTCATTGTTTTCCTGACCCTGTGCGACAACCAACTGCTCGTCCGTCAAGTCTCGAACAACCGCCTTGACCGGCAGTCCTAGCTCCGAAACGGCGCGCAGCCGGCGATGTCCAAAGGCAACTTGGTAGTGCGCGGGTTTAACGGGATGAGGTCTCACAAGGATTGGGACCTGCTGTCCTTGCTCGCGGATGGATGCAAGAAGTCCTTCGATATCACCTTGCATGCGATCCTGAACGAAGGACGGCTCGATTGACGACGCGTTCAGTTCAACCACGGCCTGACCTTCGGCGAGACGCCGCTCGATCTCCTCGGCACGACCAAGACGATCATTTTGCTCGCGCAACGCGTTACCGATGTTTGCAGTCAGCTTCGTCGCTGGATCTCGTTCTTTTCTGGTCACGCCGAGAAGCGGCATGGAGCGAGTCTTTGCCGCTCTGTGTTCAGCAGCTGATGAGCTGTCGGGCGCGTCCGTGGTGACGTCAAGGAGGTGCTTCCGACTCATGTGGTTCTACCCCATGCTTTTTTGATTAGAGTTTCGATCTCGTCGTTGACGGCGTTCATCGCCTCTAAGGCCCGATCATAGGTCGAGCGCGTGAACTGTCCGCGCTCAACCTCAAAGAGGGTTTGATTCGTCAGGCCAGCGTCCGAAACGGCGGTCGTCTTGAGCATCGGAAAATTGAGGACATTTTCGCCAAAGATCGAACGCAGATAGCCCACCATCTGGTTCTGCGGGCCATCGCTCGGTTCAAAACGAGTGACGAGGTAGCGCATCCAATTGAACTTGAACTGGGCGCCTGCGTTCTCGATTTCCCGAAGGAGATTCGAGGTCATCGCCAGAAACTGGTTCATCGACATTACATCCAACATCTGGGGATGGACGGTGACGAGGATCGAGGTTGCGGCGGTCAGAGCTGAAAGCGTGAGATAGCCAAGTTGGGGAGGGCAATCGATAACGACGACATCGTAGTTGTCCGCGATGTCTTCGATGACCTGACTGATCCGACCGTAAAAAAGCGTGTCACCTTCCTTCCGGTTCATAAGCGCGCGCGGGGTATCGTGCTCAAACTCCATCAGTTCAAGATTGCCAGGAATTAGATGAAGATCCGGGATGTACGTTCCTCGGACAACCTGCTCGATTGGGACCTGCTCGTCATCATACCGGATGGCGCCATAGAGTGTTTCGTTCGGACCAACGTCAGTTTCTGGCTGACTGCCGAAGAGTGCGGAAAGGCTTGCTTGGGGATCAAGATCAATCGCGAGAACCCGGTAGCCACGCATTGCCAGGTACTGTGCCAGATGCGCGGCTGTCGTCGTCTTGCCCGAGCCGCCTTTGAAATTCATCACCGAGACGACTTGAAGCTGCTCCCCCGTGCGACGATGGGGCAGGTAGCGCCGGTTCCCGCGGCCAATCAGGTCCAGGTGCTTACGGATTGAATGAATATCTTCGATCGTGAACGTGCGTCGACCGCCAGGGCTCATACTAACGTGCAGTTCAGGCATTTCCGAAGCAGTTTGTCTAAGATAAGACTCACCGATGCCAAGCAATTTTGAGGCTTCTGACGGTGCAAAGGATCGAATGCCCTTTTCGGACGTCGGCGGGAAGACCTTGAGATGATGTGCTTGAAGTTGGCTGGAGAGAGCGTCAGCATGACGCTCCATCAATGCGGTCAACCCTTCGACGACCGGCGCTGGTTTTGCTGCGGTTTTCGCCATCTCAAAATCCATTTCCTGCAAGTGGCGGAACTTTTCGCGAAACCGCTAAAGTTCCGCCACTAGCTATTAGAGCCGATTCTGCATTTTGAGCAAGGGGTTTTAGGTTAACGAAAGGCTAACGTGGATAAACCCGGAACGTAGAGTAAATGGATTTTTCCGTTTATATCCTGCAGCTTAGCAAGACCGCGGTACCGATTGGTCATGGTGTGTTTTATTGTGAATCCTACAAATGTGCCCCGGCGATTTAGACGAAAAGCAGAAGACCTCGGCAAAGTCGGTGATCCCCTTGCCGCGACTCACTCGCACAAAACCGTAAGCATTCGACAACGGACGCCCGATTCCAATTCGTGCAGAGTTCCCGGCGCCTAACGGCGGCGGAGAAATTCATGCAGGTATTCGCGATCTCGACACCAAAAATTTACTACGAAGCGTAGCTGCTTCAGGACGATCATAGGCTACGTGCGAGGATCTTTTCCACTCGCACTTGGGATGTAGAAGTAGTCGACGAGTGCGAGGCAGATGGGGTTGACGCTCTCGCCCCGACTGCCATCCTGGATGTCACCGCGGCTGGACCACTTGCAGGATGTGCACGCGATTTGTCTGCGATGGGACCGACCATGCTGGTAGACGTATTTCCGTCTCTGCTCCCGAAGGGTCGCCTGAACGCCAATCCCCTGATGGTCTAGAGTTCTCGCTTTTGCGTCGACACCTCGAAGAGTGGAGGGGAGGGGAGGGGAGATGGTTCCGTTCACGAGGCAACGCTGACCTTGTTCGCCGGCATCGTAGAATGGTGCCTGGGAGGTGGTCTCAGCGAAGTCGTTGCGGTAACGGATATCAGGTTCGAGCGAACTCTTGCTAGCGTCGAATGGCCTCTCCCGCGCTTGGGGCAGCCAGAGAAGATCGTTGCCACCACCGCCATCGCAGGCACGCGTCCAGCAAACGCTGAGACCTTTCTGATGTTGCGGCCGCCCAACTACCGATCTAGTTGCCGTCATCCTTCTCGGTGCGACTCGGATTGTTGGTCTGTTCGGTTCGAACCGGTGCGCCACGAAGGATGAAGCTTTGGACGATGTGGCGATAGGCTCTTAGGAGGGTTCGCGCGGGCAGATGAGGGAAGGCGACATGGCATCTTCGCAGAGATGAGGATGGCATCGAAGAACGGGCTGGTAAACCGCGGCTCGTGTTTGAGGCTGGTGGCATTGACGCGGCCCAAGCGCTCCACTCTACCTTCAATAGTTTCGTCGCTCCTTGCGCAAGGGAACACTTCTGCCGCTTGAAACGTCCTTTGCCGTTTGCGCCGACGATATCTCCGAGAAGCTTGTCAAGACCCAGGACATAAGCAAGCCCGCCAGCAAGGCACGTGATTTCATCAGCTTTCTGACTGCCGCCTGTGGTTGTTGGCTAGATTCTGGATGCAAGTAAGTGTACATATTAGGATAGTCGGTGTGTCGGGGAGCGAGAGGTCTCGTATGGAGGTTCGTGGACTCGTAATTACTTGCCCCCGCAAGGTTGAAGAATGGACATTGTCGGTTCCACTCGCCGTATCGTCCGAAGTCGGTGTGCGGATAGAGTTGTGTGGACTCTGCACACCGGAGCAACGCGTTTATCGGGGCGCCAAGCCGACTTACCCCTATTGGGGCGGGCACGAGTTGTCAGGCACGATCGTGTCTCTGCCGGACGATGTACCGGATGGCCTGCGCGTAGGAGACCGCGTTGCGGTGCTTTTAATGCGCAGATGCGGCCAATGTCGTGCCTGCCGCCTCGGACTGGACAACCACTGTGCATATTTAAATCCTAAAGCGAGAGGAGGGGTGCCGCAGGGGCCGGGGGGATTGGCCAATTTTGTGGGCGTACCCGCCTATCAGGTTTTTTCCGTACCTTCCTTTTTGGCTCCCGAGCGTGCCGCGTTAGTTGAACCTGTCGCCTGCGTGGCACGCGGCATAAATAGGGCGCGTGCAAAGGCTGGAGACACTGTGGCCGTCATCGGCGGAGGCACGATGGGCCTTCTCCATTCGATACTTCTGACAACCAAAGGATGCGACGTTTACCTTTTCGATGACGACGTGGCAACGCATGGGCCTGTGATGTCGACCGGCGCCCATGCAACGGGGTCAGTTCATTCTCTGTCTGATCCGAAACTCGTCGAGAAATTAACGGATGGCTGGGGCTTCGACTGCATCTTTTGCACGCGCTTCGGTGTCAGAGGCATTCAGGGGGCCATAGCTGCGGCGTCACGCGGTGCCAGGATTGTACTCTACCAATCGATTCCGACGTCCGATTTGTTATCGGTAGGCCCTAACTTTCTGCATTACCGGGAAATTGAACTGATCGGCACCATAGCCCAAAGCGCGGACGACGTGAGAAATGCCATCCGAACCATCGTTGAACACGCCGCACGCTTCGACGTGCTGCAGGTCAATCTTTGGCCCTCGTCAAACGCCCAAGAGGCATTCGAGCAGGCGCTCGATCCACGTGTTAATCGCGTGATGCTAGATTTCAGGTAATGCTTCTCAGCGTGCCTGCAGCGCGCCTGCAATTTCGTTGCCGATCGAGACTACTTCGACACTGTCGGGGAAATTGTCGGTACGTCCGACGCTGTCGGTCACAACGATGCGGTCGATCTGAGACCGTCCCCAGTTTTCGTTCAGCGACGGCGTGAATATGGCATGGGCTGCGGCAAGGGTTATCTTGCGAGCGCCTGCCGCTTTGAGATGTGCGGCGGCTGAAAAAGCCGTCTGACCACTGTTGATTTCGTCGTCAATCAGGATGATCGTCCGGCCAGCAACGTCCCCCAGAATCTCGACGCTCTCCCGAAAGTCATCATCGTCTCTGCGGTGCTTGCGCATGACAGCGAATGGGCAGCCGAGCAGGGCCGCCAAGTGCTCAGCTCGCTTCGCTCCGCCGAAATCCGGTGAAACGACCATGTCGCCATCGACGGCCGCAGAACCGAGATGGCGAACTAGGGCGGGAGCGAACTGAAGATTGACGACAGGACAGGCAAATGCGGCGCACAGCTGAGGAACATGGAGTTCGAAAGTTATCAGCCGATCTATACCGAGAGTTTCGATAATCCCCGCAAGGATTCGCACCGGTACAGGTCCGCCGTCGAAGGCAGGGCGATCCGAACGCGAATATGGGAGGTAGGGAAGAACAGCGGTAATCGTGCGGGGACCCCGCGCCCGCACGGCACCAAGCGCTAGGAACAACTCGAAAAGACGATCATGAACGCTGTCAGGAAATGTTTGCACGACCACCACATTTCCGCCAAGCCCGCCGTCGCGCGGAGTGACAGCCATCTGGCCATTGCTGAACACCTGCGTGTTTAGGATCGTTATTCCTGACCGCGTGAGGGCCCGATGGACTGTTGACGCAAACTTTGCAGAGGTTTCGGTTGCTGCGATACGAAGGTCGTTCGCCGCAGGATCTGTACGATATGGTGACTCGGGCGCCATATTTACGCCAGCTCAAGATCGTTAACAGTGGGAATAGACAGCAGTTTGGGCAACACGTCGCCCCAATCATGTTGAAGTGGTACCTCGGTTTGATCAGGTCGAATGAGCTCTAGGAACTCGGACGGTATGTCTATCCCACAGATGCGCTTCATCTGCGTCAGGACGAAATATAACGCCGGCCTCATCTCGTATTTGTAACCTATCGCAGCGACCTCCGCCCAGCTAATATTCGCCATTTCTTTGTGTAGAACCGCATGAAGATCGCCGAACATCAATAGTCGAAGCGAATTATAAAGGAAGGCCTCGTGATAAAGCCTGGCCGAAAGGAACCAGACGGCGCCAGTCGCGGATTGGACCTGCAATATGCGGCCTAGACCGTTTGCAAGACGCACGCCTGACCATATGTCTTCGACATCGATGCCGACGGAGAGATTTACATGCATATCAATGAAGATGGGCATGTGCAGCTTCTTCGCGGAATCGATGTATCCCTTTACGTGGCGGTAGCGCAGCTGGCGTGGCACCGCGGGACCAGGGAACGGAGATTCAACGGATTCTATCCTTACAAACACCGGCAAGGAATAACTTTCGCGGAAGGTTTCGTCATCGAGTTCCTTTCGTTCCGGATGCCAGTTGCCATTTGAAGGGTCGAAAATACCGTGCCGGTAGCCGAGATCGAACATGAGCCGCTGCACGCGCTGCGCGTCAGCGGGCTTGACCATGATGTCGAGATCGGTCATCGGCCGTAGGAGTGGATCGGGATAGTGGAGAAGCGCGAGATCTGGTCCCTTCACCAGGAACCAGGCGATGCCGGCCCGATCCAGCGCATCCATGATTTCTGGCAGATTGCGAAATTCGAGTGCGGACCTGACCTTTGACATGACAGTCCAGCACTGAACGTAATGCGCCGCCTCAGTAGGCAATAGTGTCAACAAATCGAGGCGGCGCAAGTGATTCTCAAGCAGCGGCACCGTCCGATTATGCTCGGCGCGCCATACCACATAGGGCCAGTTGACAGGCTCCTTGCAGAGACGGACCAAACGCTCTTCATCCTCGGGTCGTAGGTAGGCCCGGCAGGTGATCAGCAAAATAGAGTCTTCTGGTGACAACCGAAGCATCGCGGAGACTCCTGCGGCTGCGTGATTTATTTCGAACTTTCCGGGCTGCCGAATTCGGCTAGTGTCTGCCTCAGGTCGGCGAACTGTTGTTCGAAGGAAGCGAAACTCTGGTCGACGTTTTGTCCAAGCAACTGTTCAAGGCTGAGCGTTTCTTCAGCGCGTTCCTCTTGTCCAGACATAAGCTTGTAAACCGAACTTACCGGCAGCAATCGCGACAAGAGTTCACCACCGCGGCCCGTCTGGGCGCTGTCCCGAATTTGCCGGATGCAACTTTCGGCAAGCAATCCGTCAATCACGATTACCAGCTTGCCATCCTCTTCGTCAACGGCGTAGCCAAACAGTCGGGAACTAGCCATTGCCGCTACCTCTGAACCTTCTTGAGGTCTTCCACTTCACTGCGTATCTGCAGCAATTGTGCCTGAGCCGAGAGAAGTTTGGCGAATGCGGCGGTAACCGCCTTTGCCGATTGTGTGTCGGAACCAGTCATCCTAACCGGTCCTCGCCCAATGCGGCGTCCTACAAGACCTGAATCGGCGGCGCGCGGCCAATTGGCTTTGCCAAATTTCTTCGAGGCGGTTATATCAACGTAGTAGTCTTGTAGTTCGCCGTTAGCAGCGAGTGAGCCGGATTTCG
This sequence comes from Rhizobium croatiense, assembly GCF_019793465.1. Lineage (GTDB taxonomy): Bacteria > Pseudomonadota > Alphaproteobacteria > Rhizobiales > Rhizobiaceae > Rhizobium > Rhizobium croatiense. The sequence goes on from NZ_JAILYJ010000038.1 coordinate 11,286, forward strand.
ACCGTTGCGATCTGCGTGACACCTTTAGCGATTGCTCTAATTTTACAAGGCCAGCCGTCAATTGCTGAGCTTGGTCATCCAAACCCGCCTGCAGCCGGGCGAGTCCTTCCGCGAGACGAGAAATCACCTGGGCTTGCTGGGCGGCTGCTTTGTTGCCGGATCGTATCGCGTTGTTCGCAAGTGTTGACCTGCCACTGAACTTTCATCCGGCGACGATTAGAGCCTCGGCAGTTTTGGATACGCCAAATGGCGCGGTGTGAGCAACCGGCGGAAACGCGAAGCTTTCATCATGCGCAGCGTTGGAGCCGGT
>NZ_JAILYJ010000039.1 GCF_019793465.1 Rhizobium croatiense
GTGCTTAGTGCCGTCTATGACGGCCTACCCTTTGCGGGTTCTACTATGGCTTCAGGCCAGGACGAAACCCGCCCATGGCGCCGGATGCATTTCATACAGCGATCATGAGCCAACGTGTGAGTTGGGTGCTCGATGCCGACCCGTATCCTGCAACTAATGCCTGCGGGCGGGTGCCGCGGTGGACCGACTTGTTCATCACGCAACGATCATTCGAAATGAACGTTGAAAGCTATCGACGACGTTCCACCCATGGGGGTCAAACGCCGGCGCGGCAGGCCAGCCTCATTCGCGACAATCAAAGGCACCGCCAGTTTGTCGCGCGCATTGCCTCGCCTGAACTGCTCCCTGAGAATGGGTTATTGCCTCATCTAAATTGCTCCCGCCGAATCAACCTCGGGAGCTGTGATGAGGAAGGTCAGCATGGCGACACGTGCGGAATTGGTGGCAGCGATCAGTTGTCGCTATGTGTTAGGCGGGCGGGCCGAGAAGGCGAGGATGTTAGACGAGTTCGTGGCGCTCACGGGCTTTCATCGCAAGCATGCGATGCGACTGCTGCGAGGAGAACGCAAACCGGCGAAGGGTGGTCCTCGGCCAGGGCGCCGGGTTTACGGCGACGACGTGCGGGCAGCGCTCGTCGTTGTTTGGGAGGCGTCGGATCGAATTTGCGGCAAGCGACTACACCCCCTGTTGCCAACACTAATCGAAGCGATGGAACGTCATGGACACGGCGATATGAATAGCGAGACGCGCCGGCGACTCTTGACGATGAGCCCAGCGACGATTGATCGGGTCCTCAAGGAGATTAAAGCGAGCGCCACGGGTCCGCGGCGCCGGAAAGGATCAACAGCGATTCGGCGTAGTGTTCCCGTTCGAACCTTCTCGGATTGGGATGACCCCGCACTTGGCTTTGTCGAAGCTGACCTCGTTTCTCATTCCGGCCCGTACCCGAGGGGTGCCTTCTCGCAAACGCTGGTGTTGACAGATATAGCCACGGGCTGGACGGAATGCGCGCCGCTGCTGGTTCGCGAGCAAACGGTACTGATCACTGCGTTGGCCGAACTGCGCAAGTTGCTGCCGTTCCCGCTGCTGGGCTTCGACACCGATAACGACAGTGTGTTCATGAACGAGAGTGTTCATGAGTATTGCTTGCGCGATAATATCGAACTTACCCGTTGCCGCCCTTACCGAAAGAATGATCAGGCATTTGTCGAGCAGAAGAATGGCGCAATCGTGCGCAAGATCGTTGGATACCGACGCTTCGAGGGGCTGCGAGCCACTCGGGAGCTGGCCAAGCTTTATTCGTCAATGCGGTTGTTCGTGAATTTCTTTCAGCCATCAGTCAAGCTGGAAGAAAAGCACCGTGACGGAGCCAAGGTGATCAAGCGCTATCATCGTCCTGCCACACTCTTCCAGCGGCTGTTTGACGACCCACGCACGCCGGAGGATACATGCCTTTGGCTCAAGGCGATGTACCTGACGCTCGAAGACTTTCTTTCTGGCTTACGGATTGCTTGGCGTGGTGGTGAAGTGAAACCGACTGCCCGCTCCAAGCCAGCGGCCAAGCGAGAGCGGCGGAGGCCCGATCCTCTACTCGCCGTCACTGCCGAACTCGAGGAATGGTTCGAGGCGGAGCCTTGGCGAACTTCGCGAGAGTTGCTTGAACGCTTGCAGGTCAAATGCCCCGGCGTGTATCCCGACGGCCTCATTCGGACCGTGCAGCGCCGAATGAAAATCTGGCGCAGTACACAGGCCAATGCGCTGGTGTTCGGGCCATTCGCCGATGCCGCGCGGCAGACGGAAAGTATAGAGGTCGGGCAGTGAGATCATTACCGAACAATACAGGATCGTCATCCGCGCTCTTACCGCCAGGTTGGCCTTCGACAACCGACCCCACCGGAAAACATGATGACCGCCCGCGAAGCCGCCCGCTCGCTACAGCGCTATTGAGAGGCGCGCTCGCGAGCGGCTTCGCTACCTCCGTCACCTGCACCAGGTGCGGGGATACGATCGGAACAACCCGTGAGGCATTCGAAAACATCGAGTGAGGCAACGACATTATTCTCCGGGAACACTCTTGGGTGAGGCAATACGGCGTCTCATCCTGATCGCCGCCCCATAGGTCGCATAACTATCAGGCGTGCAACGGGTTCTGTCAGCAGCTACACCGCAATGGTTCCGTTGCCTGAGGCGGCGAAATCAGAAAGGCCGGCGGAAAGATTGGTTGGAATCGGAAATTCTGACGGCACCCTTCGCGCTGCATGTTCCACACATCACCCGAAACTGCTTAAATGAAGGCCAATTTTAGCGGGCTCCGCATGGCAAGCGGCAAGCTGGCGAGCCTCTCAAGCCATGTGCCGGCCTGATGGTCGAGTGCAGACGATTGTCGGCAAGCCGTCGCCATATGGTGTTCGGCCATGCCTTGAGGGCATGATTGGATCTGGCTTTAGCATGCTGGGCGGCGGTCGGCAGGCATTAGGATCGAGGTTCCAAATTTGAATTTCGGAGGAACGGCATCGATGTACCCAAGACGGAACCCGCCGCGCGATGACGATTCTCGCGAAGTAAGTGGGTGGATCGAAGGCGTGACCGGAGCTTTCGAGACGGACGCCTGGATCGACGACTACTATTCAGAGAGCCGAGACCTGGAACAGGATCCGACCGACTTGCGCCTCGGTTCGCACGATAGTGACGCCGGCGACCGTGTGCCGCGTCGCAGTTCCGTGGGCGGTTCGATGCGAGTGACGCCGCAGTCGCTGGCGCCGGAGAGGGGTTCGGGGCAGCAAGACGTCGATGCCGCAACGGAGACTCACGTGGCCTCAACCAAGGTTCGCAAGCGTGGTCGCCCCGCCGACCGAGACATGCATCCTGATGACGAGACCCGTATCAACCAGTTCGCGGAAGCAGTCCGAAACTACGAAATTCTACCCGACGGTAGCGTCGGCCGAGGGGACGGAAGGGTTCCCGAGGCTACCGTCGAGAACAATTTAGGGATTCTTAGGAGGTTCGCTCGTTGGCTCCGAGCAGAAAACAGAGATTCGATGGCTTCTCGGCTTTTAAACGATCCAGATTCGCTAGCCGGTGATATCGCGGATTACTGGGCAAACGGTGGGGACGATCGTAAGCGTCTTAACTCAGCACTGTCTCATTTCAGGAGGCTCTCGCCTGAGGGGCAAGAACTCCAAGCCGTTGGACCTGGGCCGCGCCTGATGGGCCGCCGAATTCATGATCCTTATCCCGACGACGCCCTCATTATTGAGGCCTTGGCCAACGAAGAGCGGAGTAAGCTCCGACCGGTCTCGACTTCCCGGAAAAATGCCAGTAACCAACGAAAATTTAGCGCTTGGCTCAAAAGGGAGGGCAGGGAGAGCATAGTCAGCCGACTCACGGGTACTGATGAGCAGCAACGGTCGTTGCAGGAGGATTTTAGGAAATTTACCGAGGCCGAGGGAAAAGTGGTCGTGAGTTTCGATCGGCTGCGGCAGTATCTAGGCGCCGAGTCCCAGTTGAAACAGCATAATCCTTATCCCGACGACGCCCTCATGATTGATGGCTGCGCCAACGAAGAGCTGAGCAAGCTCGGATCGGACTCGACTTCCAAGAGGAATGTTGTCCGGATTACGGCCATAAATCAACGGAGGTTTAGCAATTGGCTCCAAAAGAATGGTAGGGGGAGCATAGCCAGTCGCCTGACTGGCAGTGATCAGCAGCAAGGGTCGTTGAAGGACGATTTTAGGGGCTTTACCAAGGCTGAAGGAAGAATAAACGTGGGTTTTGATCGGCTGCGGCAGTATCTAGGCGCCGAGTCCCAGTTGAAGCAGCATGATCCTTATCCCGACGACGCCCTCATTATTGAGGCCTTGGCCAACGAAGAGCAGAGTAAGCTCGGACCGGTCTCGACTTCCCGGAAAAATGCCAGTAACCAACGAAAATTTAGCGATTGGCTCAAAAGGGAGGGCAGGGGGAGCATAGTCAGCCGACTCACCGGTACTGATGAGCAGCAACGGTCGTTGCAGGAGGATTTTAGGGCCTTTACCAAGGAGGAAGGAAAAAAAGTGGTCGTGAGTTTCAATCGGCTGCGGCAGTATCTAGGCGCCGAGTCGCAGTTGAAACAGCATGATCCTTATCCCGACGACGCCCGCATCATTGATGACCTAGCCAAGGAAGCGCTGAGCAAGCTCGGATCGAACTCGACTTCGCAGAGGAAAGTCGTCTTGAATCTGGCCAGCAATCAACGGAGGTTTAGTGATTGGCTCCGAAAGAAGGGTCGGGGGAGCATAGGCAGTCGCTTGACTGGCAGTGATCAGCAGCAACAGTCGTTAAAGGACGATTACAGTAACTTTACCAACGCTGAAGGAAAAAGAATAAGCGTGAGTTTCGATCGGCTGCGGCAGTATCTAGGCGCTGAGTCGCAGTTGAAACAGCATGATCCCCATCCCGACGACGCCCTCATGATTGATAGCTTCGCCAACGAAGAGCTGAGTAAGCTCCGACCGGACTCGAC
>NZ_JAILYJ010000004.1 GCF_019793465.1 Rhizobium croatiense
CAAGCCCAAGATCGTCGCAACCGTCGCCACCATGCGCAAGCTGCTCACTATCCTCAATGCCATCATCAGGGACGGACGACCATGGCAAAACGCTTGACAAAAAAGACAGTCGCTCTCCCCGAGGGGGAGAAGGGGAAAATGGCGCTTCGGCATCGATCTCATCATGTATTGCCTTGAAGGTCGCTTTCGTTCGGGCACTTCGCGAACGCCTTGCTCCCTCTTCTCCCCAGCGCAACGGGGAGAAGGTGGCCCGAAGGGTCGGATGAGGGGGCTGCCCAGCACACCTTCCAATATCGCTCTTCGCTTACGCCACCCCAGCCGCCATCTTCCCCCGCACCTTCAGAAACGCCGCCGTCAGCCGCGCCAGCACCGCCGAAGTCACCATCCCGTTCGCCCCGCCGACCGGATCGACGATGTGGATCTGCCGGAGATCCTCCATGAACTCGTCCCAGAGCGGCTGCCCGCCTTCTTCCAGAAGCTGCGCGCGAATGCTGAGATCCTCCGTCACCGGCAGGTGACGCCTGCCCCAGGCGCCGATCATGGCGAAGACGGGCACGAGCTGGATCGCCGGCTCCGTCAGGCTGTAGATTGCCTTCTGGCTGTGGCTCGGATCGTCCCGCTTGCTGATGAAGCCGAGCGAGAGCAGCCGTTTCAGCCGCGCCGCCAGAATATTGGAGGCGATCCCCTCCTCCGAATTGTTGAGCAGATCGCGGAAATGCCGGCGGTTGCCAAACATGATGTCGCGGATGATGATCAGGCTCCACCGGTCACCCAGCACTTCCATCGTCAGATTGATCGGGCAGCCGGACCGCAATTCAATATCCACGAAGCATCTCCTGTAAAAACCAGTTGCATTATAGGATCACTTATGGGAGAAAACAACTAGTTTCATATTGCAATCATATGGAGGACAGCATGGCCAAGGTGCGCGTTGCAGGGTTTTCCGTTTCCGTGGACGGTTTCGGCGCCGGCCCGGAGCAGAGCCTGAATGATCCCCTGGGAAAGCGGGGGCCGGAAATGTTCCAATGGTTCTTCCATACCCGCACCTTCCGCGCCATGACCGGCAAGGACGACGGCTCTGAAGGCATTGACCAGGATTATGCCGCCCGTGCCATGGCCGGTTTCGGCGCCTTCATCCTCGGCCGCAACATGTTCGGTCCGATCCGCGGCGAGTGGCCGGACGATGCCTGGAAAGGCTGGTGGGGTCCGAACCCGCCATACCAGGCGCCGACCTATATCCTCACCCATTACCCGCGCGAGCCGATCGTCATGGAAGGCGGCACAACCTTCCACTTCATCACCTCAGGCATCGAGGAAGCGCTCGACAAGGCGAAGGCTGCCGCGGGCGACAAGGACGTCAAGATCGGCGGCGGCGTGGCGACCGTGCGCCAATATCTGCAGGCCGGCCTGATCGATGAATTGCACTTCGCCATCGCCCCCGTCGTGCTCGGCAAAGGCGAAGCAATGTTTTCAGGCATCGACCTGCCGGACCTCGGCTTCCGCGTCACCGAACATGTCGCCAGCGAACACGCCACCCATATCGTGCTGGCAAAATAGCTGCCGGCTCAAGCCTGCTTCTTTGTGATGAGCGTCCGACCTAGCCAGGCATCACCCGGTATACGCATGCCGTTCCCTCGACGCCCCGCAGCGGGGCCTCGAAGGCGGCCAGCCGGTGGCCGGAAAGCAACTGGGCGACACCAGGTGCCGAAAACAGCGCTTCGGAAATGCAAATCTCGCCGGCATCGGCCAGCGACTGCACCCGGGCGGCGACATTGACGGTCTGTCCGAAATAATCGAGGTTGTCGTTCAAGGTCACGGCGATGGACGGGCCGCAATGGGCGCCGATCTTCAGGATGATGCTGGGATTGCCATGTTCGCTGTTGAAGCGCTCGATTTCCCCAAGCATATGCAACGCCGCCGAAACCGCATCGGCCGGGCGGGAGAAGGCAGCCATCACGGCATCGCCGATCGTCTTGACGATTGCGCCCGAATGCTCCTGCACCGTGGCGCCGAGCAAGGCGAAATGTTCGCGCACCAGCGCATAGGCGTTGAGATCGCCGATCCGTTCGTACATCGCGGTCGAGCCCTTGAGGTCGGTGAACAGCAGCGTCACCTGGCGGATGCCGAGCCCTTCCCTCTCGTCAACGCGCTCCGAGCGGAACAGACGCCGGAAGGTCTGGCGCGCCAACAGCATGCCGCCCGACATGTAGGGATCGAAGTCCAGAACCGGCTTGGTGCTCTGCGCCAGGATCTCCGGCGGCCAGTTGATCAGCAGCAGCGAGCCGCGCATGGTCGCCGAGTTCTCGATTTCAACGATGACAGGACCGGGCCGCACCGCCGGCAGCGAAGCGGAGAACCGCTGCCCGTCATATCGGACGCTCAGGCGCGTCGGCACCGTCACGGGCTCGCCTGCCACCGGCAGTACGAAGCTCGCCTGGGTCTGCACATTTATGCCGGCGAGCGCCCCGAGGCCGAGCTCCGCCCTCACCGTCGTGACCGACCCGGGCGCCAGAAAGGTCAGGCCGCGCACCATCCCCTTGAGGACGTCGAGAAAGCGGGCCTGCTGGCCGGGCAGCCGCGCTTCGCTCAGAAACCGCGCCTTCCAGTGAAAATCCTCGACCGAAAGCGAGACAGGATCGTGAAACGGCAGCCGGCGCAACTGCGGCGATACCGTGAAGGTCACTTCGATGAAGTCGTCGAGGTCCGTTTCGCCGGAGACGTCGCAAAGACCGCAGACATAGTGGGTCTTCAGCGTCCGCAGCGCGCCGAAACTGTCGAGCACCATGCCGGATTGGGGACAGACGACGTCCCAGCTCATCTCGAACAGACCGCTGCGCGTCGCATGGAGAAAGAGATCGATGCTTTCGGCCTCGGAGATCGCGTGGTCGCGCGCGAAAGCCAGCGGGTTGATGCGGTAGAGCGAGAAATCGTCGCCGCTGCGGATCAGGCTTTCGAATTTGGAGATGACGCGCGGGCCCCAGGACCGGGCAAGCTCCATCTCGGTCATCTTGCTGTCGAGGAGTCGTTCCTGAACATCGCTCATCTCACACCTGCGCCTCGATTGGCCAGACCATGGGATCCACGGCGGCTCCCGCAATTATAGCAAAAAACAGGCCATGCGTCCGCCTTCGGCAGCCTTGGACCCGGCAACGGCAAGGCTCGCCCGCCGGCCGCCGGACCGCGCCAAAATAGCTGTAGCTTTGCTTCGGAATAAGCTAGACTCGCTACGTCGGCCACTGGATCATCGGCGAGACCGCTTGAGAGACCACATCTGCTCTCGCCGCTTCATGGGGGGAACGACCGTGCTCCTATGCCAAATCCCGCTCGACGATTGCGAGATTGCCACTGTCACCGACGCCGTCCGGCAATGGTGCGAAGAGAGGAAGCTCGACATCGACGGCATCGAAGGCCGCCGTGCCATCGCGCTTGCCGTCGACCTCATCCAGACCAACCCCGGCCACGACCACGACCAGCTTCTTGCCGAACTGTCAAAACGGATGGCCCACCAGTAGCAGCGGCCATCGACGCGAGACACGGCGCTGCGGGGAAGCGACAGGGGAACCGTTCAAGCCGCACCAATAATGCGCTGATGCGGAAACATGCCGTGGCCTTTCTGGAAAACGGCCGCTTCCTTCGCTCAATGCCTGCCGTCCCCGCCTCGGCCACATCCGAGCCTTTCCAGGTAGGCGCAGAACATATCGGCCATCGCGTCCGCATAGGCCTCGATCTCCGCCGAACTGCGTGGAACCTCCGAAAACTGCTTTCCCACCGTGCCGAGCGTCGTGCCGATCAGGTCGCCGGCCAGCGCCCGGGTCGCCTCCGGCGCCAATGGCAGCGCCTCGCGCATGAACAATTCGATGATGCGGTCGCCCGATGCCCTTGCCGCCTGCGCCTCGGGCGCATCGCGATAGAGCGGGGCCGCGTCATGCAGTGCCACCCGCATCGCCGCCTCCTCGCATTCGGAGCGGAGAAAGGCGTGGACAAGGCGGCGCAGCCGGTCGAGCGGCGGCCTTTGCCCATTCTCCAGGATCGTCGCGAGCAGGCCGGTCGTCTCGCGCCACTCGTCGCTCTGCAGTCGGAAGAGGATCGCCGCCTTGTTGGGAAAATACTGGTAGATCGAACCGATGCTGACGCCCGCCCTTTCGGCCACCCGCGCCGTGGTGAAACGCTGGGCGCCTTCCCGCGCCAAAACCTGAGCAGCGGCATCGAGGATCGCCGCCACGAGCTCGTTGGAGCGAACCTGCTTCGGCAATTTTCGAGAGAAAATCCGGGTACTTGGCCGGTCTGTCATGGCGGCGTCCTGCAATGCGATTAGCAGATGCGACGAATTATTCGTATTTTTTTACCCGAGGCAACACCCTCCCAAATCCAAACGGAGATTCACCCATGACCACACTGACGACCGCGCCGCTGGCGCCCCTGCTCGATGCCCTGCTTGCGGAAGCCGACGCGGCGACGAGCCCTGCAATGTCGGGGCTTACAGGCGAGGAACGCATGCGCCTCATTGAGAGCAAGACCGAATATCTCGATCTCTACGGCCGCCTGAAGGACCTCTGGCTTCCCGTCTCGCGCGAAGCCGGTGCCCTGCTCTATATGCTGGCCCGCAGCAGCCGCGCCCGCACCATCGTCGAGTTCGGCACCTCCTTCGGCATCTCGACCCTCCATCTTGCCGCAGCCCTGCGTGACAATGGCGGCGGCCGGCTGATCACCAGCGAGTTCGAGCCCTCGAAGCTCACGCGGGCGCGCGAAAACCTGACGGCCGGCGGCCTGATCGACCTCGTCGACATAAGGGAGGGCGACGCCCTGCAAACGCTGAGCGTCGACATGCCCGAAACGATCGACCTCCTCTTCCTCGACGGCGCCAAGGCGCTCTATCGCGATATCCTGGAACTGGTGGAAGACCGCCTGAGACCGGGCGCCCTCATCGTCGCCGACAACGCCGATGTCAGCCCGGACTATCTCGCCCGCGTCCGCACCCCCGCCGCCGGCTACCTCTCGACGCCGTTCGCCGACGATATCGAGCTGTCGATGCGGGTTTAAGATCAGGGGCGGCGGCATGAAGAGTGTTTGCCTTCGCTTACGCTCAGAGCCCTCGCTCGCTCATCCGCCTGCCGCCTACCTTCTCCCCGCTGGGGAGGAGGGGCAAGCCGCTTTACCGCCATTCTTTCCCGAGGCCTCGAAGAAGGCGAGACGTTGCTACGATTCCGCTTCTCCCCTCGGGGGTCCCAAGGACGGGCGAAACCCGTGGCTCGCCCAGGCTGATGCCGGCAGGCAGATGAGGGGGCCACACGGCACATCCCCATTGCCTTGGGCAAATCGAACAACCCACCGCCCCCTCTTCACACTCGCAGCCCATCTTGCACATCCCCACTCCCTCGCCTAAGGCAATGCAACCTCCCTTTCGCAAGGCCGCCCGGTGCTTCGCTTCATCCTCCACGCCTTCGCCGCTCTCATCCTGACGCTGCTGACCCAGATCGGCGGCGTCGCCTATCTCATCGCCGTCGCCGCCGCGCGCATATGCGGCCTTAGTCAATTTCCCGCCAAGTTCGTGCTCTTCCTTTTCTGCTACGCCGCCGCGACCGTCGCCACACAGTTTGCCGCACCGGCATTCGGCCGCGTTCCACTCTCCTGCCTGTCGAGCGCCGAAGACAGGCTCATCGTCCGCTCGCCGATCTACTGCGCGCTGAACCGCAATTACGTCACGCCCAAGCTTCGCGATCTCGCAGAGGCGCTCGCCGCCCATATGGACGCGCAATTCCCCGGCACCGTCACCTTCGCGCTGGATGCGAATTTCCCCTTCGTCAACGGTTTCCCGCTGCTGCCGCATCTCTCGCATGCTGACGGCAAGAAGCTTGATTTCGCTTATTATTACAAGGATGCCGGCGATGCCTTCCTGAATGGCGCCACCCGCTCGCCGATCGGTTATTTCGCCTTCGAGGAGCCTGGCCCGGGCGACGAACTGCCCTGCGCGGGCCGCCATGACTGGCTCACCACCCGCTGGAATTTCGATGCGCTGCAGCCATTGTTCCCGGCCTACCGGATCGAGGAACAGCGCACCGCGGCGGCGGTCGCCTGGCTGACGACGGAAGGGGTCGCGCGCTTTGGCCTGCAGAAGATCTTCATCGAACCGCATTTGAAGAACGCGCTCGGCATCACCGACGCCCATGTCCGCTTTCAGGGCTGCCGGGCCGCCCGCCACGACGACCATCTTCATATCCAGATCGAGTGAGCGCAGTCGAACGCCAGCTCGCCTTCCGCTTGCACGAGCCGGGAAATCCGTTAGATCTGCCCAAGCACGAAAGCTTCCGCAGAAAGCTCTGATTTCGAGGTGGATTATGGGGCACCATATCGTCGCAGTCGTCGGATCGCCCGCCGCCGTGGCGGCAATTGCCCAGGCGGCAGATTGCCCTGAACCCACGGCACTGCCGTTCGGGCTTGAGATCGCTCCCTTGGGCGATCGGCAGATCGATCGACACGAAACTTCAGCCAGGCGCCTACCGCGACGGCTTCAGAAGCCTCTCGGCCGCGCTCGAGCAGGTTCTGACGACCGCCTCTGGACATGGCCGGCTGGCCTATATCGAGACGGAGTATTTCGGCGGAACCGGTTCCCAGGCAGCCGCCGCATTCGCGGACGGAGACATGATATTCAGCGCCGCAAAACCGGATACGCCGGACCCGATCGGCCCGGACGACCCGATCAACGCAGCCTTGCGACGTCTCGCAGTCGAGGCCGCCGGCCATGCCGACGCTTTCGCTGCTCTTGGGCTCGGCCGCTTCCGCAGCCTTGAACACCTCGGCCTTGACGAAGACGAGGATGACTAGAGTCCGGCAAAATCGATGCTTGGCCGCCGGATCGAACGTCGGCCGAATGATCCGTCTGCCATTTCGATCGGGCGCACGCCCCAACCATCCGTGGCACCCCTCTTTCCGGCTGCCGTCCGATTGGCTATTTTCGCCATCCATATCCCTAAACGAGAGGTTTGCTTGTGAGTGTCGGCCTGATTGCCCTGCTTGATGATGTTGCCGCGCTTGCAAAGGCGGCCGCTGCTTCCCTGGACGACGTGGTCGCTCAGGCAGGCAGAGCCGGCGCCAAAGCCGCCGGCGTCGTGATCGACGACGCTGCCGTCACGCCGCGTTATGTGACCGGCCTGTCGGCGGCGCGCGAACTGCCGATCATCGCGAAGATCGCCGTCGGCTCCCTCAAGAACAAACTTCTGTTCCTCCTGCCGGCAGCACTCGTCCTCAGCCTTCTGGTGCCGCAGGCGGTGACGCCGTTGCTCATGCTCGGCGGGCTCTACCTCTGCTACGAAGGCGCCGAAAAGGTCTACGAGCTCGTCGTCCCGCACGCAGCCCATTCACACGAGGCGGGGCTCGATTCGATCAGCATCGATCCGAAGACCTTCGAGGACGAAAAGGTCGCGAGCGCGATCAGGACCGATTTCATCCTGTCCGCCGAAATCGTGGCGATCACGCTCGGCTCCCTGTCCGAGTCGGGGCTGGCGATGCAGGCGCTGGTTCTCGCCCTGGTCGGAACCGTGATCACGGCTGCAGTCTACGGCGTCGTCGCTCTGATCGTGAAGGCGGACGATTTCGGCCTCTGGCTTGCCCAGCGCTCCTCCCCTTCTCAAGCCGGCGCGCCCCTGCGCATCCTCGGGCGCGGTCTGGTGAAGGGCATGCCTTATCTTCTCAAGGTGCTCGGCCTGATCGGGACAGCGGCGATGATCTGGGTCGGCGGCGGCATCATCGTGCACGGCGCCGAAACCTTCGGCCTCGCCTGGCTGAGCCATCTCCTCCACGATACCGGGGAAGCCGTCGCCCACGCAGTGCCGGCCGGCGGCGGCGTGCTTTCCTGGCTGGTTCAGGCGGCCGGCGCGGGTCTCGTTGGCATCCTCATCGGGCTGGCGACAATCCCGGCCGTCGGCTACATCGTTTCGCCCGCATGGCAGTGGTGCGCGACACGCCTGCGCCGGATAAGGACCGCCTGAGCGAGCGGCAGCAGGTTTGAATACCGCGCCACGGGTGGCGGAGCAGGCGCCATGATGGCTCCGAATCCTTCACCTGCCGGTCGGGCGGGCAAGGCAGGCGCGTTGCGGCCCGACCGGATGTCCCGACGACTTCAGCACCATCAACCGGCATCCCTTTCATCGTAAGCACGCTGCGCGCAGGCCGCCGCCGTCCTCTCCAAAGCGATCGGCAAGCCTGTCGCCTACAACGCCGTCTCCGACGACGCTTTCATCGCCATGCTGATCGGCGCCGGCGTACCGGCCAATTACGCAAGCTTTCTCGCCTCCATCTTCTATCCCGTCCGCCAGAACTGGTCCCGCCGTCGTGGCCGGCGATGTCGAGACGCTGACCGATCAGGCCCCGCGTTCCCTGCAGACTTATGCCGCCGATTATGCCGCAGCGTTGAAGGCGTAGTCAGAACGACGACGAATGCAGACGGCGGATCGCCGCCGTCTGCCCGCCGACACCAGGGATTACCGATTGGCCACTCCCCGGCTTGCACGCCTTGCTGCCGGTCTGGAGCAGCAACGGCGCTCCTCTGACACGGCGCCGCGCGTAAGCCGCGCCTATCGCAGCGGCAGCTCGTAACTCCGCTTCAGCGTTTCCATCGGCACGTCGGTCTTGACGCTGAGCACGCTCGGAATGCGCGTCAGGTGTCCGTGGACGGCAGGCCGATGACACCGGCCGCATTGCTCGCCGAGCTCAACGACCGAGGCAGGCGACACCGCGTCGGCCGGCTCGATCTGGTGGAAAACCGCTACATCGGCATGAAGTCGAGGGGCGTTTACGAGACACCCGGCGGCACGATTCTGCTTGCAGCCCACCGCGGCATCGAATCGATCACCCTCGATCGCGCCGCCGCGCATCTGAAGGATGAGCTCATGCCCCGCTACGCCGAGCTGATCTATAACGGTTTCTGGTTTTCTCCCGAACGGGACATGCTGCAAGCCCTCATCGACCGTAGCCAGGCCTTCGTCAGCGGCGAAGTCACGCTCAGGCTCTACAAGGGAAACGCCTCGGTCATATCCCGAGCCTCCCCTTCCTTCGCTCTATTCCGCCGATCTCGTCACTTTCGAGGAAGGGCGGGTCGCCTATAACAACCACGACGCCGAAGGTTCATCAGGCTCAACGGATTGCGCCTCAGAAACTGGGCCGCCCGTAACGGAAGACACCGCGCCTGAGCTCGCAGCGGCAAGCCTGATTGACCGCTTCCTGCCGCCGATCAACCCGATCGATAATCGTCGAACAATTTCAAACGATTTTAAAAATCGAGCGCCCAGAGTTAATCGATTTTAATTTTATTATTAAAATTTTCTTGTTGCGATGCAAAAGAAACTCGGCATTAACTTTTACAATGCTCAGTTTGTCGTTGGAGGGCCTCGCATGACTGTGACATTTCCGCTGACCGAGAAGCGCGACGCAGAAGCGTTGCTCAAGCATTTGACGCTGCATAAGCTCACCTATCCCGGAAACTGCGTCGTGTCGCTCAAGGCCCACGTCGCCCAGGTTTCGTCCTCGCACACGACAGCCCTCGGCACGGCCCGTACCGCCTGGTAGGCACTGCCGCTGACGATCCCCACCCTCACCTACTTGCCGGCGGCGAGGTGAGGGTGACATAGCTCCGGCGCCACCCGGCACGGATAGCGCCGAGAACCGCATCGAGGCATTCGACCTGGCTGAATCCATTGCACCGGTAGTTGCGTAGATATTCACACGCCGCCCAGCATGAATCATCGGCTGCCAGTTACAGAAAAGCGATCATTGCGGTATTTACGGAGTTCCCACCCCGCAATGCCGCCAGAGCGGAAACCGGATTCCGGCTCGGCCGAGCCAAATCGGATGTCTGACCCAAATGACCTATCTAAAACATGGCATGCTCGCTCTGGCATTCGTGCTGGCAGCCTTATTGCCCCTGCACCACGCGCAGGCCGAACAATGCGAAAAGGTCACCTTCGATGAGGCGCAATACGTAGTCTGCAGCTTGGAAGTGAGGAAAGTCGACCTACGTCTGTTCTGGAAGGGCGCTGACGGCGAGCCATACCGCGCTTTTTCAAGCCTTGCTGAAGCCGTTCGCGCCGAAGGGCGAAAGCTGACTTTCGCCGTCAATGCCGGCATGTACCGGGCCGACTTTTCGCCGATGGGACTGTATGTCGAGAACGGCAGGGAACTGAAACCCGCCAATATGGCGGCTGCCCAAAGCGCCGCCGGCCAGGTGCCGAATTTCTACAAGAAGCCGAATGGCGTGTTCTTTCTGGGCGAAGCCGGGGCCGGCATTCTTCCGACCGATGTGTTCCTCAAACTCGCCCCCAAGGCACGCTTCGCCACCCAGTCCGGCCCGATGCTCGTCATCGCCAACAGGCTCAATCCACTCTTCATCATCGGTTCGACGGACCGGACCCGCCGAAGCGGTGTCGGTGTCTGCGAGAACGGGATCGTTCGCTTCGCGATCAGCGAAGACGGTGTGAATTTCCACGATTTCGCGCGGCTCTTCCGCGATCGTCTGCAATGTCCCGACGCCTTGTTTCTCGATGGTGGACGCGGCGTCGGACTTTACAATCCGGAGATGGGACGCAACGACTGGTCCTGGCACGGCGGCTATGGCCCGCTCTTCGGGCTGGTGGAATAGCGCGCGGGAAATTGCATCGACACCCGCAATCCTCAGCCGGCCTTTGCATTCGGCCGAACATCGATATCGACCGTGACGGAGAAAAACGGGCGCCCGACTGACAGGCGATTTTTCATCCCGTCGTCGCGGTCAGATCGCCGGCGAGGCCGGCAAGGCTTCGTCGATGTCTTCAGGAATAAAACCGCCGGTCTGGCGTTTCCACAGCCGGGCAAACAGACCATCCCGTTCCACGAGTTCGTCCGGCCTGCCCTCTTCCACGATCCGCCCGTGATCGAGCACGACGATCCGGTCCATCCTGGCAATGGTTGAAAGCCGATGTGCGATGGCGATCACCGTCTTTCCCTCCATGACGAGGTTCAGCCTATCCTGGATGGCGGCTTCGGATTCGCTATCGAGGGCCGAGGTCGCCTCGTCAAGCACCAGGATCGGCGCGTTCTTCAGCAGTACGCGGGCGATGGCGACACGCTGGCGCTGGCCGCCTGACAGCTTTATGCCGCGGTCGCCGACGAAGGCGTCATAACCCTTACGGCCTTCACCGTCGGCAAGATCGGCGATGAAGCCATCGGCACTCGCCATCTTCGTCACCCTTTCGATCTCTTCCTGCGTCGCCTCCGGCCGGCCATAGCGGATATTGTCGCCGACCGAGCGGTGCAGCAGCGCGACGTCCTGCGCGATCACGCCGATGGCGCGGCGAAGGCTTGACTGCGTGACCGCGCGAATATCCTGTCCATCGATCAGGATCGCGCCCGCCTTGATGTCGTAGAAGCGCAGGAGCAGGTTTGCGACCGTGGTCTTGCCTGCCCCCGAGAGGCCGACCAGCCCCACCTTCTCGCCCGGCCGCACCGTCAGCGACAGATCGTCGATTACGGACTTGCCCGATTTATAGGCGAAACGGACGTTCTCAAACCGGATCTCACCCTGTTGCACGGCAAGTTCGCTCGCATCCGGCCTGTCGCTGATCGTCGGCGGCGTCGTCATGACGGGCATGGCGTCCTTGATCGTGCCGATCGCCTGGAAGATCTGCTGGCCCATCTGCAGGAAGACGAAGATCTGCGACGACAGCCGGTTGAGGATGTAGACCGCGCCGACGAACTCGCCGACGGTGAGGAAGCCTTTGACGAGGCCGGAAAATCCGATCGACAGCATGACCAGCCACAGCAGGGTGTTGAGAACCACGACGGTCACTTCCGACGAGCGATAGATACGCTGCTCGCTGTGCTGCGTTTGCACGGCCTTCTGAATGATGCGGCGGATTGCACCTGCCTCACTGTCTTCGGCCGCAAACTGCTTGATCATCTGCATGTTGGTGTAGAGATCGGTGATGGCGCCGGCCACCATGCTGCGCTGCTTGGCCGTGCGGCGCGAGCGCTCGACGAAAACAGGCACGATCCTGGCGGTGAATGCGACGTTGAGCACGATCCAGACGACGACCGGCACGGCAAGCTGCCAGGCCAGAGCGCTGAGCAGGACGACGGAGCCGACCAGTTGCATCAGGAAGCGCGGGATGGACTGGAAGCCGGCAAGGATCTGCTGCTGGACGGCGGAAGACACCTGCTGCAGTCGCGAGGAAACCTGGCCGGCATAGAGATCATGGAAGAAGGCAAGGTCCTGCCGCTCCACCGCCTTGTGTCCCTGCCACTGAATGGCAGCCGGCATGGCGATGCCCAATGTATGCGAGCTTAGCGTGTTGAGCGTGAAGGAAACGATCGGCATCACGGGAAAGATCAGAAAGCCGAGGACAGCAAGCAGCAGCCATTCCTTCTCCAGGAAGGCGGCAGCACCCTGTTGCGTCACGCCATCGACGATGACCGAAAGCCCCCAGACGATTGTCAGGTTGATCACCTCGAACACTATGGAGCAAAGCGCAAGTGTAATCAGAACGCCGCGAAACATCGAAATGAAGTGCAGAAGGACGGCCACTGGCCCCTTAGACGGCAGTGGCCGATATGCAATATCGAGCGGCCTGATCCAGGTTTCGAAAGGACGATAGATCGCATCTGAGATCGACATTGGCCACCCGGATCAAATGGGGAAGAGACGTGGACTCAACTACGCCAGGTCGCATGGGATCATCTTCCGACCTCAACCTCAATTAGAAATTTCAAAATGATCGAATGGGGCGTTATCGCGATGGCTCGGGCCCGGGAAGCAACGTCGCAATGTCCAATTGCCGTCACTATCCGATTGAGGCAGGATGCGGCGTGTGAAGAGACGCAGAGGTTGAACGCACGCGCATGCTGACGGGCTCATGTCATTGCGGCAAGACGAGTTGGACGCTCGAGGGCGATCCCGGCTCGATTACGGCTTGCAACTGCACCCTCTGCCGACGCTACGGCGTTCTGTGGGCCTATGACTATGAGGGGGAGCGTATCGCTCTGACCGGGCAGACCGCTTCCTATACCCGCGCAGGCAGGGAGAACTCATCTCTCGAAATCCTGTTCTGCCCCTCCTGCGCCTGCGTTTTGAGCTGGCGCGGCCTGCGGCTTCAAAAGGATGGCCGTCGCCGGATGGCCGTCAACATTCGGCTTGCGCCCCCGGATCTCGTGGCTGATTTGCCTATCGATCACTTCGATGGGCTTGAGACGTTCGAAGACCTTCCCTCCCAGGGACGCTGCGTGCGCGATCTCTGGTTCTGAAAACCCGCCATGCACCGGCCTCGGCCGGGGCGCCGATCGTCCGCGCCGGGCGGGCTCAACCGCGCCGGGCGGCCTCGATCGCAGCAACGTCGATCTTCCGCATGGTCATCATCGCATCAAAGGCGCGCTTTGCCTCGCCACCACCTGCGGCCAGCGCCTCGGTCAGCACCCGCGGCGTAATCTGCCAGGACACGCCCCATTTATCTTTACACCAGCCGCATTCGCTTTCCTGGCCGCCATTGCCGACAATGGCGTTCCAATAGCGGTCGGTTTCTTCCTGATCCTCGGTTGCGATCTGAAATGAGAAAGCTTCGCTGTGTTTGAACGTAGGACCGCCGTTCAGTCCAATGCAAGGAATACCCGCAACAGTGAATTCGACAACCAACACGTCTCCCTGCTTGCCCTCGGGATAATCTCCCGGCGCACGAATGACAGCACCGACGGCGCTGTCCGGAAAGGTCGCGGCATAAAAGCGGGCGGCGGCCTCAGCCTCTTTGTCGTACCATACGCAAATCGTATTCTTTGCCATCACGGGCCCTTTCGCTCTTCGTTTTCTACTCCTCTCTGAAGTAAGAGCCGAACCGTCTTTCTCCAGCCTATGCAGAATATTTCCTGCAGATGAGGATCGAGCTGCCACGTCGGCGGCGCTGGCCATGGCAAAGCATCGAGCCGGGGCCTCAATCGACGCTGCAGAAGTTCGCGCCGGCATCGAAATGGGACCTGAAGCCGTTACATGAATCAAATTCCATGCGGCGCAGTTTTTGTGTCCTCAACACAAAACTCGTGTCAGACTGCCATGCCTGCGCGACAATCGAGAGGCCGAAGCCATGCACAAGTTCACCGTATCAATTACCCGCGAGATCGAGGCCGATACCGCCGAGGAGGCCGCTCTGCTCCTGTATCAGGAATTATCAAGAGGGCCGGTTCCTGACGCCTACTCGGTCACCGACGAGACGCAGGTGACGACCGAGGTCAAGCTGGACCGGAATAAAGCTGACGAGTTTGCCAGCATCGATCACACCGCCGACCCCGGCAACTGGTAGCTGCAGGAAAGCCCCTGGGCTGGCAATCCTGCCGGAATTCCTTGCACTTTCGCTTGTGTTTATTTCGAACTTCCTCATACCCGTTTCGGCTATTTTGATCGCGCGAATGCTCAAGCGGCATAGATGGCTGCCGCATGCATTGGCATTTTTATGCGTGTTTTTCTCGCCGATCACTCTCGCCATTTTGGCAACGCCGACGATGCCGCCGGGAGAAGAGGCCGCGGCTGGCGCCGGTATCTTCTGATTCCCGTCGTGGTGGAAATACCGATCGTACTCGTTGTTTACGCCATCGCTCTGCTTTATTTGCGTTTAGCGCGACAAGGCCCCTCCGCCTCGCATTCATCCTCCTGAATTAGGAAAGAACGTGACCACACCAATCAAAGTAGCCGTCGCCGGCGCGAACGGCCGCATGGGGAGAGCCATCTTGCCGCTGCTGGCGGCCGATCCGGATCTTGACTTTATCGGCGGCATCGGCCGTGACGGCGCCGCAGGCGCCGGGTTGATCGATCGTTCGGCTGCGATGGCGGCCGCCGATGTGATCCTGGATTTCTCGACGGGAGCTGCTGCCGCCGAACTTGCCGGCCTATGCGCCGCGGCGGGCGGACCGGCTCTGGTGATCGGCGCCACAGGTTTCGAATCGGATGAGCTCGAGCGGATCGCCGCGGCCGCGCGCACCATTCCGATCCTGCGCTCCGGCAATTTCTCGATCGGCGTCAACATGCTGGCCGGCCTGGTCACCCAGGCCGCGCGCGCCCTTCCTGCCCATGGTTGGGATATCGAAATCCTGGAAGCGCATCACAACAAGAAGATCGACGCGCCATCCGGCACGGCGCTGATGCTCGGCGAAGCGGCCGCCGAAGGACGCGGCGTTTCCCTCGCATCCGTCGAGCGGCACGGCCGCGACGGCATCACTGGTGAGCGGCCGCCTGGCGAGATCGGCTTCGCCGTACTGCGCGCCGGCGGGCTCGTCGGAGAACACAAGGTGCTGTTTGCCTCCGCCGAGGAAGTTGTCACGCTTTCGCATTCGGCTCTCGATCGCGGCATGTTCGCCCGCGGCGCGCTTGCCGCCGCCCGGTGGATCGCGGGGCGCATGCCCGGCGAATACAATATGCGGAACGTCCTGGGCCTGACGTGAGAAGGCGAACAGACGCTGCGCGCACCACGATCAGCCCTCATCCTGAGGTGCCCCGAAGGGGCCTCGAAGGATCATCCTGAGGTGCCTCAAAGGACGAGGGCGGATGATCGGAGTATCGCCGAGGCGACGACAAACCGCTACGCGAAGAAAATCCGCGTAATGTCTAATCGACGATACGGCGCGCCATCATCACGTCGTCGATTTCCCTGCCCTCCTCCAGCACCCCGCCGGGAATCCTGCCGATCTCGGAGAAACCCTGACGTTGGTAGAACCGAATTGCCGCCGGGTTCTCCGCACTGACGAACAGTTCCAGCTGCCGGACGCCGATATCACGCGCGTGATCCGAGATCGTCTCCAGCAGCTTCCCGGCAAGACCCGTTCCACGCAGCTCTGCGCGGACATAGACCATGATGATGGTGGCGCGATGGATCATCTTGCTCGGCCGCTGCCGAAGCAGGCCCATAATGCCGACCGGTTCGCCGTTCTGAAACGCGACAAAAACCGGGTCGCTGAGTCGATTGCGCCACTCCTCGATGGAAAGAGCCTCCCAGTCTTCGTAGCGGCTGGCAAAGAGGGATGGTTCGGCGCGCAGCGCTTCCAGACGGACACGCCGGAAAGACTCCACCTCGTCTGCCTGGATAAGCCTGATCGTCACACAGCACGCATCCATCGAAACCTCCTGCAATCAACGCGATACTGTCAATACTGACAGTTCGGGACAATGCATTCGAGGTCCGTGCCGACAAGGGGGGGTATTTCCGCGCAGTGGCGCGGCGTCTTGGAAGATGCGCAAAGGACGCCGAAACAGTGACAAACGCGTATCGGCCTTATTTCCGGCTGATGCGTATGGGGTCCAGCAGGCGTTGCGCCTGCGGTACTCCGCCGGTCACTGCATCGGCGTTCCCACCCGACCGCCCTTTCGTGCGACCGATGAATCGAATGGCTCCCCCGCCGGCGAATTCGTTGGCCGGAGGTCCCATTGATCAGATAGCCGGACGGGTGGTTCATAGGGCGCAGGCGCGGGAGTTGACCCTACAACTAGGTCATCTGGCCGGATCGGCGCACTGCCGACCGTCCCGGTCGCAGTGTCATCGATCATGCGGTCGGCGATGGAATGGCTTGGCCCGTCCGCGTCGAACGGTGCGATCTGATGGATGACGACGAGAAGGACTACCCCAACCGCCGAGCACACGAGCGCGTAGAGAACAAAATATTTCAGCGCATATCCCTCGCTGTTGGCAGAACGACATTGACAGAACTGCGAATGATATTTCCACATCTTTGATGGATACTTACAAAAAAGGCAATGAATTTTAAAGTTACCCGGAGTGATTAGAAATCACTGCACGAAATCGCTAACAATATTAAAAATTACCTCACGTAATGATCGATTTCATCGTGCGCGTCGCGGCTAAGATGAAAGATCCTCATATAACGGCTATCGCCCGCGCCCCTCACACTCTCCGGTACCGCGCTCGAAATTGGCTTGGGCTGCAGCTTTCACGCTCGTGAAAGAGGCGCGAGAAATAAACGGATCGTCGATGCCTGGCGAGCCGCGCCACCTCCTCGACCTGGCGCAGCGCTACAACGGGGTGCCGCTCGGCGATCAGGCGCAGGCGTCCATCACTGGAGCCTCGGGGATATGCTGTAGCGTCGATGGCCGCACAGGAAGCGAGGCCGCCACCCGTTTCCTGATGTCCGGCTGAATGCCTCACGAAGCCATGCCCGCGTAGCGTCGTGGTCGCCCGTTCACAGGAGCGGCAAGACAGCGTGGGCAATATCGGCTAGACTGCCTGCGTCAACAGCTTGCTTTGAGGAGGTTCTGTCAGGGGCCGGCAGCCGTTGGCGCGGGGG
The DNA here is from genome assembly GCF_019793465.1 of Rhizobium croatiense. GTDB lineage: Bacteria > Pseudomonadota > Alphaproteobacteria > Rhizobiales > Rhizobiaceae > Rhizobium > Rhizobium croatiense. Next base: position 17,299 of record NZ_JAILYJ010000004.1, read on the forward strand.
ATCCGATGTCGGCAATCGCAACTCTGTTTCAGGAGGCCGCCCGGCTTGCCGCCGGGTTTCGGGAAACGGCCTTTGCCCGCCATGTGCCAAGCAACGATTACGCCGCCTGCCTTGCCGTCTTCGACGAGCCGCTTTCGGCTGCCGGGTCCGATATGCTCGATGTCATCCGGCAGCTTTCCGACGGCGCCGAACCCGGACTGCATGCAACCACCGGCCCGCGCTTTTTCGGCTGGGTCATCGGCGGCTCCCATCCGGTCGGCGTCGCAGCCGATTTTCTCACCAGCGCCTGGGGCCAGAACGCCGGAAACCATTTCGCCGCTCCGGCAGCGGCTGCCGTTGAAGCCACGGCGGCACGATGGCTTCTCGATCTCCTGAAACTGCCGGCTGAAAGCTCGGTCGGCTTCGTGACCGGTGCCACGGTGGCAAATTTCACCTGCCTTGCCGCCGCTCGCGGCGAGGTGCTGCGAAAGGTCGGCTGGGATGCCGATGCCGACGGCCTGTTCGGCGCGCCAGCAGTCACCGTGCTGATCGGCGACGATGCCCATACAACCGTCTTCTCCGCGCTTCAGTTCCTCGGTTTCGGGCATGACCGTGTGGTACGCCTGCCCACCGACGCGATGGGCCGGATCGACCCAGCGGCACTTCCCGGCGCGCTTGACGCGGTCGCCGGCCCCTTGGTCGCCGTTCTTCAGGCCGGCCAGATCAATACCGGCGCGTTCGACGATTTTGACAGGCTCATCCCGCCGCTGAAGGCGAAAGGCGCCTGGGTGCATGTCGACGGCGCCTTCGGCCTGTGGGCGCAGGCATCGGCGAAGGTGAGCCATCTCAGCCGCGGCATCGAAGCGGCCGACAGTTGGGCGACCGACGGCCATAAATGGCTGCAGACGCCCTATGATTGCGGCTATGCGATCGTCCGCGATGAACTCGCCCATCGTCGCGCCATGACGATCGCCGCAAGCTACCTGCCGCTCGCCGGCGAAGGTGAACGTGACCCCTCCCATTACGTGCCGGAGCTTTCGCGACGGGCACGCGGTTTCGCCACCTGGGCGATGCTGAAGCATTTCGGCCGCAACGGCATCGAGGCCCTCATCGACCAATGCTGCGCCTCGGCCCGCCTGATGGCCGACCGGCTCGCGCGCGAACCCGGCATTGCCATTCTGAACGAGGTGGCGCTGAACCAGCTCGTCGTCCATTTCGCAGCCGATCGCCTGGACGACGAAAGCGACGCGCTGACGCGAAAGGTGATCGAAAAGATCCAGGCGGACGGCATCCTCTTCGCCGGCGGCGCCAAATGGCGCGGCCGCGACGTCCTGCGCCTCTCCGTCAGCAATTACCAGACGACATCGGACGAGGCGGAACTGGCAGCGGAGAGCATCATCGCCGCCTTCAGGAGCGTCGGCCAAGGGTGATCCACGAGGCGGCGGCGCCGCTATCCTGTTCCGTTCGTCTTCCCATTGCCACAGACAGCGACTATAGCTCGCCGCCCATTCGGACCGGGCAAGGAGAGATCCATGAACACCAATGACGTTGCCGCCCATTGGGAGAGCAATGCGGAGACCTGGACGATCTATTCCAGGGCAGGTTACGACAAATATCGCGACGCGCTGAACACACCGGCTTTTCTGAATATGCTGCCGCCTGTCGCGGGTCTTGCAGGGCTCGATCTCGGCTGCGGCGAAGGCTTCAATACCCGCGCCGTCGCTCGTCTCGGCGCCCGCATGACGGGCCTCGATATTGCCCCAACCTTTATTCGCTATGCCCGCGAGAGCGAGACCCAGGCGCCGCTGGGCATCGACTACGTGCTCGGCGACGGCCAGAGCATCGATTTTCCCGAGGCGAGTTTCGACTTCGTCACCGCCTTCATGTCGATGATGGACATGGCCAACCAGCGTGGCGTGCTGAGGGGCGTCCACCGCATCCTAAAATCCGGCGGCTTTCTGCAGTTTTCTATCCTGCACCCCTGTTTCGTGCCGCCCAAGCGCCGAAATGTCCGCAACGAGGCGGGCGAGCCAATCGCGGTAGAAATCGCCGATTATTTCGACGAGAGCGACGGCCGGATCGAGCGCTGGATCTTTTCATCCATGCCTCAAGGCGAACGGGCGACGCTGACACCGTTCTCCATTCCGCGCTTTCACCGCACGCTTACGAGTTGGGTTTCGATGATCGTCGAAGCCGGGCTTGTCATCGAGGCCTTCGGCGAGCCCATGGCTTCACCCGAAGTGGCGTTGGCCGAGCCCGTCGTTGCCGACACCCGCGTTGCGCCGATCTTCCTTCATGTCAGAGCGCGCAAGCCATAGGCCCGCCGCTATCCAGGTTTGGGAACGAACGTCAAGGAACTGAGAATTCCGCTTCGTGACTGGCGGCCTGCCTCATCGTCGGACGGCGACGACGGAGCTTGCGCGGTAACGCGACAGCTGCACCCGGTTGGATTGGTTGCCGCCGAAGAGGTAGACGTACTGACGCCGCTGGTCGAAATGGTCGAACAGGCTGACGTGGAAACGCCTGCCGCTTCGGATCACCACCACGTCGCCGCGCCTGGCCGAGCGGGCGACGACCGGCTTGCCGAACTTCATCCAGGACCGCGCCATGTTGGGATTATCAGGCGGCTGCCGCGAGGATCGTTTGGCGACAAAGGCGAGGAACGCGCCGCACCAGGATATTCTGCGGGGATTTACGCCGAGGAAGGAGATGGAGCGTTCATGCATGCGGTCATATCTTGAAGCCGTACCAAGCATGTCGGCTTCGCAGGGGACAGCAAAAAGCGTGAGGGCTATGACGAGAATAATTTTCATTGTTTCTCACCATTGTTTGGATAATTTGGAACATCAGAAATGTGGCGAAGAAAAAATCGCGGCCGGGAACGTATATTCGAATCATGGCGGCAATTAGAAACAATCTGACGGGGAATTTTTCTAAATTACGCAGACAATCGCCGCAGCATTCAATGGCTATACTGTCTCGGAAAGGTCATCTCGGAACGTTCGGCGTATCGCAGAGAAAACCTGAATTCTGCCGCAGAATGGGACATCGTCGACAAGCCACATTGGATGACGTCGCATAGCGCCGTCATCGCCCGCACGAATTATAGTTCCAACGACACAGATAATACTTTCGGTGCAGACGGTAATACGTCGTCGTCTTTGAGACTTGTGAGATCAGGCCTTGACGGAGATCGCACTCAGCTCCTCAAGATCGAGATCCCGCTCCAGCTCGTGCAACGTTTCGTCCATCGATCTCGCCGGCGCGATGAAGCCGGATGAGTTCCCGACGTCCCGTTGCAACAGCCTCGAGGACGACATCGAAGTGAGCATGAAGCGCCGGCATGTAGTGCTCCGTCCTCGCAGCGTAGTCGACCGAGCTCCCCTGCCGGCAGCGCGACGGACGGCGGCAGTCCGAGCCGGTGGGCGGCATAGTGCAGCGCGCTGATCGCAAGAAACATCGCGATGACAAGCTCGAACACACGTCCCGGAAACTGATTTCGAATGCCTACAACAAAATTTCCCGCATCCTGGCCGTGTTCCGGGCCGTGATACCAGCCCGCATTTGGCGCCTGGCCGTCACGAAAAGTTTGCATCGGCGCCAATTTACTTGCCGTTCTCCAATGCGGCATATGTTTCTGCTTGTAAGCAAGCGCCATGAGCGGGGAACCATGACTTCAACACATGCAGACAAGACGGGTGAAGCCGGCAGCCGCAGCGGCTTTGTCGGGTTGGTTATCGGCGCAATCGGCGTCGTCTACGGCGATATCGGCACCAGCCCGCTCTATGCCTTCCGCGAAGCGCTGAGGCCCTTTGCCGCCGATGGTATACACGAGCCGGAGGTGATCGGTCTGATTTCGCTGATGGTCTGGACCCTGACCGTTATCGTGACCTTCAAATATGTGCTGTTCCTGCTCAGGGCCGACAATGACGGCGAAGGCGGCACGCTCTCGCTTCTCGCCCTTCTGATGAAGAAGATGGGACGAAACGTGCCGGTGCTGTTCTTCGCCGGGCTGATCGGGGCGGCCCTTTTCATCGGCGATGCCATGATCACGCCTGCCCTCTCGGTCATGTCGGCGCTGGAAGGCCTGAAGCTGGTCACGCCGGCCTTTGCCGACTATGTCCCGCTCGCGTCGGCGGCGATCATGATCGTCCTGTTCGCCGCCCAGTCGAGGGGGACGGCTGCTGTCTCGATGTTTTTCGGGCCGGTTACCGTCTTGTGGTTTTTAGCCATGGCAGTTGGCGGCCTCATCCACATCGGCGACGACTGGAGGATCTTGGCTGCGCTCAATCCGATTAATGCGCTCTCGTTCCTTGCCCATGCCGGCAGTGTCGGCCTTATCGTACTTGGCGCCGTCTTTCTGACCGTGACAGGTGCCGAGGCGCTATATGCCGATCTTGGGCATTTCGGGCGGCGCCCGATTCAGACGGCATGGTTCGTGCTCGTCTTTCCGGCATTGCTCCTGAACTATCTCGGCCAGGGCGCACTCGTTCTCTCCCATCCCGAGACGGCATCAAACCCGTTCTTCCTGATGTATCCCGACTGGATCTTGCTGCCAGTGGTCATTCTAGCGACGATGGCAACGATCATCGCCAGTCAGGCCGTCATCACAGGCGCGTTTTCGCTGGCCCGTTCGGCGGTTCATCTCGGCTTCCTGCCAAGGCTGCGCATCAAATTCACATCAGAGACCAACACCGGCCAAATCTATGTGCCGAGCGTCAACGTTCTCCTGCTGATCGGCGTGTTGATGCTGATCTTTTCCTTCGGCGATTCGGAGTCACTGGCGACCGCCTACGGCATCTCGGTGACCGGCACCATGGTCATCTCGACGATGCTGGCCTTCCAGTTCCTGCGGGCCGTGTGGGGCTACTCCCTTGTGCTCTCTGTCGTCCTGCTGCTGCCACTTTTCATCATCGAGGTCCTGTTCCTTGCCGCCAACCTGCTGAAGATCCATGATGGCGGCTGGGTTCCGGTCGCACTGGCGCTGGCGATCATGATCTTGATGTGGACATGGACCCGTGGGCAGGCCTACCTGAAGAGACTGCGGGCCAACAGTGAGATCCCGCTCGATTCCTTCATCAAATCGATCGAGCGGAAGTCGGAACATTCGCCGGTCACCGTGCCGGGAACGGCGGTCTTTCTGACCAGTGTCCCCGACCGGACGCCGAACGTTCTGCTCCACAATCTCAAGCACAATCATGTGCTCCACGAACAGAACGTCATCCTGACCGTCTGGACCGAGGACGAGCCTTACGTCCCCGACAGCAGACGCATCAAGATCAGCCAGCTTTCGCCGCGTTTCGTCCGCCTGGACATCACCTTCGGCTTCATGGACGATCCGGATGTCACCAGGGCCTTGGCTCTCTGCCGGGAGGGCGGCTTCAAGTTCGAGATCATGAAGACCTCCTTCTATCTCGGCCGCCGCAATCTCGTCAGGACGCCGAATACGGGGTTGCCCGGCTGGCAGGAACGGATCTTCATGGCGCTGGAAGGTTTTGCGATCGACCCGTCCGACTATTTCAACCTGCCGTCAAATCGCGTCGTCGAGCTCGGCGAACAGGTCGCCATCTGAGGCGTGAAGATCGTCTCGCCGCCGTCGATCATTGCCGGGATTTAACTCGAAATCCCGGTCCATTCGCTTTACACGCTCTTCTGCGGCAAAGGAGGACAGATGAAGAGGCGGACGCTTATGCTTGGCAGTGCGACCATTGTCGCATCATCGGTCGCTGCAGCGGCATTCTGGCCGCGGCGACATATCGTCGTGGCCGCCGGGACATTCGACTGGAAGGGCACTGATTTCCTCAGCGGCGGCACACGGTCTGTCGCATTGGAAAAGCTGCCCGCGCCGCTCTTCCGGACGCGCCCGAATTGCGTCGCGACTATCGCCCAGACCCTTGGCCCCTGCCATGTCAACGATATCCCGGCGCGTCAGGACGTCACCGAAGGAAAGGCTGGGCTGCCCTTGCGGCTGGCCGTCCGCATCGTCCACGCAGCCGATTGCCGACCGGTCGAAAACGCCGATATCGAAATCTGGCATACCGATCATCGCGGTATCTATTCCGGTCGGGAAGCGGCTGACATGTGTACGCTCAATGATGCCGAGGCGATCGGCGGGCTTGCCTTTCGCGGCCGCCAGTTGACGGATGCGGCCGGGCAGGCAAGCTTTCTGACGGTCTATCCCGGATGGTACAAGGGCCGCACGCCGCATGTTCACTGCCGCATCCTCGTCGAAGGCAGGGAACTTCTCGTCAGCCAGATCTATTTCGACGATGCGCTGAGCGACATCGTCTATGGCGGGCATCCCGACTATCGCCAACGCCCTCCCCGCGATACGCGCAACGATGAGGACGGCCTCATCCCGCAGGACGCCGTCGATCACATATTCGATTTCGAAAAGCTCGACGGCGGCGTGCTTTCCGCCACGATTACGATCGGCCTTTTCTCCTGAGCCGACAGGCGCGAGAACCTTTCCTGCATCAGCCATGAAACCAGACGCAGGATTTCTGCGTACTACTTCTCGACAGCAGCACCTCACCAGAGCATGTCTCGCAAAAGTGTGCAGCGGTTTTGCGATAAAGACATGCGTAAAAACAAAGACCTAAAGCGTGACAAGCGAATCTGAAAGATCGCGACACGCTTTAGATTCAGGCAGCGAGGGATGACGCATGATCAGAAAGGAAGGCATCCCCCCGATCGCCAGGCATGCCGCCAAACAGGGACTCGCCCGGCTGATGATGAGATTGCCGGCCACGCGCGCGACAATCAGAGCCGCCGCGGCGAGCCAGTCCCATCTCTACGAATTGTGCGGCGCCTATGGCGAAGCCTGCTCCGTCCTCGACCGCATGCGCAAGGATAGATCGGCCGATCCTGCGATCATCGCTGAATACGAGATCATTTGCGCGGAAATCGAAGCCGACGTCTTGCGAAGCCTGCTCGGCGACCGCTGAGTGCCTGCCGCCACGGCATCGAGCCGTAGCGGCGATGCGCCCGGCGCCCCTCAGTGCAGCATGCTGTCTTGCAGGATGGAGAGGATCGGCCCGTCCGCTGGTGAATGATGCAACGGCTGAGCTGCGATCTCATGATGGGAAATTCCGTTGCCGTTTTCCGGGCCGGCGAGATCGGCAGCTTCGATCGTGAGGCCGTGATCGCCATTGCCAAGGGTCGACCCGTGCTTTTCGAAGGCAGCCTTGCCGAAATGACGCAGCAGCAAGGTTCCATCCGATACGCTGTTTACCTCGATAGGATTGTCGAGATGGTCGCCGGCCTTGTCCGATGCGGTTTTGTCGAGGCTAAGCTTCAGGCCGTCATGAGATGTGAGCCCGGTATCCGACACCAGGCTGATGCTGGCATCCGCGGCGACCAGACTGTCGGCGCTTGCAAGCCCGACACCACCTTCTTCGATGGTCGTGTTGTCGCTGACGGGGAAGGTGCCTGCGGCAATGATCGAGGGGGAGATGCTGTAAGGCGTGACGTCGCTCGCAATAAAATTGTCGTGGAAGGATCCGGATGCCGGTCGGTCGACCTTCAGCGCCGCCTGCGTCAGGTCATCGAACAGATTGCCGTAAATATCGATGCCCTCACGAACATAGGTCGTCGTGCCGGCTGCGCTGACCGACACGCCCCACACGCCGTCATGGATATAATTGCCGGAGATATCGTAGTTGCGGGTATCGCCCTGGTCACCCAGGCCGACGGCGTAAGACCAGCTGTAGCCGCCGTAGCCGGAGATATCATTGTCATGGATGGCGACATTGGTGCCGGCCTGCGCGCTGATCCCGAAGCCGCCGCCGATAATCGTATTTCCCTCGATCACCGCATCCACGGGCCGCACCAGCGTCAGCACGCCCTTTGGCGTCACCGCCCCCGTCTGATCAAAAGTATTGCCGCTGATGACGATGTTCCTGCTGTCGTTTAGTTGCACGGCATCCGCCGCGGTGCCATGGGCGTTGGTGACAGTATTGTTGAGGAGAGTGACGCCGGTGATCTTCTCGATCCAGATGCCGTCGCCGTTGACGTCGTTGATCGTGCTGTTTTCGATGGTGATGTTCGAGCCGGTCCGGAAGGTGATCGAACCGGACTTGGACAATCCGGTGTGGTCGACCTCGACATTGCGCACGGTCCAATTTGAGACATAACCGGCATAGATAGCCGCGCCTGCTGTGTCGGAGATAGTGATGTTCTCGATGACAATGTTCGACGCATAGAGGCTGTGAATGCCGTCATTGGGGCTATGGATGACGGGGGCATCGCCGATGCCGTAGCTGCCGATGGTGATCGGGGCATCGACAGTGCCGGAATATTTCAGGTCGAGCTGGTCGTTGAACACGCTTCCGGCTGCGAGCAGGACACTGTCGCCAGGCTGCAGCTTCAGGCTTTCCACCGCCGAGAACGACGCAAAGGGCGCGTCCTCACTGGTTCCGGCGTTCGTGTTCGCGCCGGTCACTGAATTCACATAATAAATTGTCATATCGCCTTGTTCTCGCATTGTCGCTCAGTCGTCTCAAACGGCTGCAACGAGTGGATCGGATGCGGTCGGGGGCTGAAGCCAGGATGGCGTTCGATTGCCGTTACGGCGGCGACAGGCCATGGGCCTGCCTCGCTCCCGAGATGCGCCTGGCGGTGGCGCATCCTCAAGATACAACTTTTAAGAAAATAATCCAGAAAACAACGACCGGAAGGTGAACAAACGGTAACGCACCGTCTGGCAATTTACGTTACGGAAGTTGGACAATATATCAACGAGCGCTCAGCGGCCGACCAGCGGCGGCGGCTGGGAGCCTAAATCCTTCGAGGCGCCCTTCCAGGGCGCCTCTGCGTCAGGTCGGGGAGAATTCGGGCTGCATTGCCCGCTCCTCAGCTCAGCAGACCATCCATATGGATGAAGACGGTCAACGTATCCCTGTCGCTATGCTGCGAGGTGCCATCGTTGACCCCGTAGCTGAAGGTTTCGCTCACATGTCCGTCATGATCGGCAGGCAGCTTCGTCTCATCGAGCGTAAAGGCATAGCTGCCATCCCGGTCGACATGGATGGTGCCGTAATCCCCGGTCAGCGTCAGGCCGTGCTTGCCGACGGTTTCGTCGCCGAAGCGGCGAAGCGCCAAGGTCCCGTTGTCGGAACTGTCGTTTTCCAGAAGATTGCCGCGATGGGCCTCGCCCGTATCCGTGAAGATCTTCAAATTGTCATGAACCGCGACAACCGCCGGATCCGCGACGGCGTCCGTCGTTGCCGCCGCCGTGGTGGCAGTTGTTGCCAGCACCGTCTCGACATTGGCGACTGTATGGTTGTTGCTGACGGAAAAGGTACGCGCGTCGGCGACGGCAGGCGATATGCTGTAGACGTCGACGCCGCTTTCGATCGTATTGTTGTAGAAAGAGCCGGATGCCGGCCGGTCGACTTTCAGCGCCGACTGCGTGAGGTCGTCGAAGACATTGTCATGGACCTTGATACCGCTGCGGACATAGCTCGTGCCGTCGACGGGAGCGGTGACGACCACGCCCCACGCCCCGTCATGGATATGGTTGCCGGCGATATCGTAATCTCTGCTATTACCCTGATCGCCGAGACCGATGGCGAACGACCAGCTGTAACCGTGAAAGCCCGATATGTCGTTGTCGCGGATGGCGACATTCTTGCCCGCGGGGGCGCTGATGCCGAAGCCGCCGCCGGTCAGCGTATTGTCCTCGATCACTGCATTGGTGGCTCGCACCAGCGCTATGACGCCTTTCGAACTATCGGCTTGCGTCTGATCGAGATGACTGCCCTGGATCAGAATATTGCTGCTGTCGTTCACCTGGACGGCATCGGCCCTGGCGCCATGGCTGTTGGTCACCGTATTGTTAAGGAGTTTGACGCCGTCGACCTTTTCGATCCAGATGCCGTCGCCGTTGACGCCCGAGATCTTGCTGTCTTCGATCGTGATGTTCTTGCTGCTACGAAAGGTCACCGAACCTGCTTCGGCCGACGATCCCGCCTTGTCGATCTCGACGTTGCGCACCGTCCAATTCGAGACATTGCCGCCATAGATGGCCGCACCGCCAGTGTCTGATATCTTGAGGTTCTCGATGACGATATTCGAGGCGTAAAGACTGTGGACACCGTCATTGCCCCCATGGATAACAGGCGCCTCACCCGTGCCGTAACTGCCGATCTTGATCGGCGCGCTCTCGGTGCCGGAATATTTGATATCGAACTGCTCATTGAACACGCTTCCCTTAGCGAGAAGCACGCTGTCGCCCGGTTTCAGCGTCAAGGATTCCACTTTGGACAAAGTCGCAAAAGCCGAGTTCTGGCCCGTTCCGCTGTTGCGGTCGGAGCCAGTCGCTGAGTTCACATAGTAGATTGTCATATCGCCATGTTGCCCTGTTCATCGGATCGCTATGTCGCCGCAGAGATCGACCGGGATCGATCAATCGCATGCGGCGGGGGCAACCGGCCACGGCAACAAGGCGAGAAGATGTTGTCAATGCGGCAGCGGGCAAATTCGCGGACCTTATTCCACGGGCAACCGCGCTGGCTTGACAAAGTCACAACTTAAGCCGGAAAAACAATAACTTCGAGGCGAATAAATCGCAGATGACCGGATAGGATACGGCTTGAATCAATTAGGTTAGCCCAGCCGGGATGAAGGTGATTCGGTGCCGTGTCAGCGTCTTCTATCCCCTCGCCCGCAATGCCGAGGTCAGCGGCAGCCGCGTGGCGGCAATCGCCGGCAGGGCGCCGCCGAGGATGCCGATCGCAAGGCCGAGCAGGCCGGCGGTGAGGATCACCGCGCCGCTGACGTTGAGCTGAAAAGCCATCTTGGTGTGGTTGGCGCCCATCGTGCTTGCCTGCCAACCGTCGAAAGCCAGCCCGGAGGCGAGGACGCCGAGGCCGGCGCCCGCCAGCGAGAGCAGCACCGCCTCCACCCAGCTCGCAGCGAAAACCGGCAGCCGGGTGAAACCGAGGAGGCGCAGCGTGGCGATCTCGACGCTGCGGTCGGAGACCGAACTCTCATCGTATTCAGGGCCCCCGCCGTCGCTCCGATCGCCATCAGCAGGGCGATCGGCCAGCCGAACAGGCGGATGAGGCTCTCGGTCCGCTCGGCCTGGCCGGCATAGAAATCGGTCTCCGAGACGACGGTAAGCGGCGTGCCGGGCAAGGCCGACAGGCGATCGCGCAACGCCGCCAGCGCGGTTGCGGGATCGCCTGCGCCATCGAGCCGCACCCGCAGGCTCTGCACCGGCCCCTGCCGGTCGAAAGCCGACTGCACCGCTTCCAGATCCGCCCAAATCTCGGATTCGAAGGCGCTGCCGCCTGACGTGAAATGCCCGACGATCCTCCAGTCGAGCGCGCCGAGCCGGATCGTGTCGCCGACGGCAAGGCCGGGAAAGGTGTCCGCGATGCGGGCGCCGACGACGATCTCGCGCGCACCCGGCGAAAACAACCGTCCTTGCGAAAGCCGCGCGCGCTCGCGTAAGGCAGGGCCGGTCACGTCCATGCCCCTCAGCGACAGCGTCTGCTCGGCGCCGTCGCCTTGCCTGATATCGACGGGGACGACGGTCTCGCGCGACAAAGCCGGCTCACCTGCGCCGTCGCGGGCGATCCCAGGGTTGCGGGCAATCCCAGGGTTGCGGGCAATCCCAGGGTTGCGGGCAATCCCAGGGTTGCGAGCAATCCCGCTATCGCCGCCCATGGCGGCAAGGCTGCGGATTGCTTCGGCCGGCACCTCCGAGCCGGTCTCCTGGTTGGTGCCGCCGCCGAGAACGATGGCGATATCAGGCGAGCCGGCGCCGGCAAGCGCGGCCTCGAAGCCCCGTGCCATCGCCAGAAAGCCCGCCAGCACCGCCACGACCAGGGCGACCGACAGCACCATCGACAGCGAGATCGCGAGCCGCCGGGGCAGACTGCCGAGATTGACTCTGATCATGAGAAATATCTGCTTGAGCGCTGATGACATTGGACTATCTCGTTCTGAAGGCGTTGATGATGGGCAGGCGCATGGCGCTGACCGCAGGCAGCAGCCCGGTCAGCAGGCCGAGCCCCGCGATGATGGCGAAAGATTTGATGAGAAGGGTCGCGCCGAAGACGAGGCCGAATTCCGGCTCGATCGAAAGCGTCGCGAGCTTGGCGAGAACGAGCCCACCTGCGCCGCCGACAACGAAGATGAACAGCGTCTCGCCGACGACAAGCGCCATGATCCGCCCCCTGGAAAAACCGAGCACCTTCATGACGCCGATCTCGAAACGACGCTCGCGCACGGCAAACAGCATGGTGTTGATCGCGATCATCAGGATGGTGACGAAGGCCGCACCGACGACAAGGCTGACGATCAGGCCGACATCGGCGAATTGCCTGAGAAACGCCTCGAGGAATTGCTTTTCCGATTGCGTCCGCGTCTGCGCCGCCGAATTGGCGAACAGAGCGTCGATCCGCGCCGCCAGTATGCCTGGCGACACGCCCGGACGCGGACGCACCACGAAGGCGTCGACCGTATCCTTGTCGCCCGCACGGGCGGCATTGAGCGCGTCGTAGCGGGCCAGCATGAAATAGGTGTCGGTGCCGGCATCAGCGCCCTCGAAGATGCCCGCGATGGTGAAGCTCCAGTTCCGGCTGCCGTCGGTCCTGGTCAGCTGGCCGGTAAAGCCGATGCGCTGGCCGATCGACCAGCCCTGAGCCTCCGCTAGCGCCCTGCCGACCAACACCCGGTCGCCGCCCTCTTCGAGCGCCGCGGTCAGCTCCGGCGTCAGCCCGAGCTCTTCGCCGTTGGCCGCCGCAATGGCCTGCGGCTCGACGGCGCTGACGACAACCACATTCTTCTCGACCTCGACGAAGCCCCGCATGCGCGCGGTATAGGCGACGGCGGCGATATCGGGGTCGGCCGCGATGCGATTGATATAGCCAAGCGGCAGAGGCAGGCCTCGTCCCGACTTGTTGAAGACGCCGAGCAGATTGTCGCTGGCGCCGGCCGCGCCCTGGCTGCCGGCAACGAAGCTCGCCGTCAGCCCGTAGATCAGAAAGGCGACGCCGACCGAAAACATCAGCAAAATGGCGCGCAGCCGCTTGCGCCAGGCATTGCGCCGCATGAGCTCGAAGAAGGTCATCGGCCCGCCCTTTCCTCGCTGACGAATTCGCCCTTGTTGAGATGCAGCGTGCGCCGGGCGAAGGAAGCGGCCTCGGGATCATGCGTGACCATGATGATGGTCTTCTGAAGCTCGCGATTGAGAAAGCTCAGCATCTCGAGGATATCATTGGCCGATTTTCGATCGAGATCGCCGGTCGGTTCGTCGCAGAGAAGAAGATCGGGATCGCCGATGATGGCGCGCGCAATGCCGACACGCTGCTGCTGCCCGCCGGACATGCTGGAGGGAAACTGCCGCTGCCGGCCGGCAAGCCCGACGAGTTCCATGACGGTATCGACGCGGGCCCGCCGCTCCTTGCGCCCGAGCGGCTTCAGAAGCAGCGGCAGCTCGATATTTTCCGCCGCATTCAGCATCGGCAGCAGGTTGTAGAATTGGAAGACGATGCCCATGCTGTGTGCCCGCCAGGCCGCCCTGGCGCCTTCGCCCATCTGTTCGAGATGGCTGCGCCCGATCCGGATCTCGCCGGCATCGGGGCTGTCGATGCCGCCGAGCATATTCAGCAGCGTTGATTTCCCCGAACCGGACGGCCCCATGACAGCAACGAAGTCGCCGCGCGGAATGGAAAGGTCGAGTCCGGAGAAAATCGGGATCGTCTCTCTCCCGATCCTGAACGCCTTTCTGACGCCGGCGAGCGCGATGAAGGGGTCGTGGCTGTCGGTCATTGCTTTGCTCCTTGGTGATGGATTGTCGATATCGCAGAGGCCGCCCTCGTCCTTCGAGGCCCTTGCGGGGCACCTCAGGATGAGGTCGGAGAGAGGGCGTGCCATGGAGCACACCGGTCAGCCACCGGCCCCCACGGCACGACGATCAGTCTTCATCCTGAGGTGCGTAGGCCAACGGCCGGAGCCTCGAAGGATGGGGGCGGGTGAAGAGCGCCCGCGCTCCCCTCACCCACCACAAGCCGAATGCGCGCCGCCATCGCAGGGCGCATGCCGGAAGGTGGCGACGTGAGCGACAGGCGCAGCGTCACCGTCCCCTTCTCACGCGAAATGACGGGCGCGATCTTCGCCACTTCCACTGCAAAGGGCTGGCCCGGAAAGCCGTCGAGCACCGCCTCGCCTGAGAGGCCCTGCCGCATCAGCGCGATGTTGGCTTCGGCCACATCCGCATCGATGACCATCTTCGCCGTATCGGTAATCTCAAGCAGGCTTTCATTCTCCCGCACGCTGTCCTCGCGCGACAGCACGGTGTCGCCGACATGCGCGTCGAGCCGCGTCACGGTGCCCGAAATCGGCGCTCGCACGGTCAGCGCCTCGACCTGCTCGCGCGCCCTGTCGATGTCGAGCCTGGCTTTGGCTACATCCTGCCGCGCCCGCAGGGCAGCATTCTCGGCCGTGTCGAAAGCCGTCTTCGCCTCCTCCAGCGCTTGCGCCGACATCGCATCCCGCCCGGCCAGCCGCTCGGTACGTGTCAGCGATGACCGCGCCTGCGCGAGCTCGATATTCCTCGCATCAAGCGCCAGCGCCGCCGCCCGTTCCGATATCTTCGCACCGCGGAGCGCAAACCGGGCGCCGGCATCGTCGAGCCGCGCCAGCACCTGCCCCGCCTCGACCTTGTCGCCCGCCTCGACCTCGACGGCGACAACCCGGCCCTCATATTTGGAAAAAACGATGGCGGTGTCGGGCGCCACGACGTAGCCGGAGCCGGTAACTTCACGGGACGGCGCGGCCCTACTCTTCGCTCCATCGTCGGCCGGAGGCCGCATTCCCTCAACAATCGCACCGCCCCCGGCCGGCGCCTCATGAGCGGATATCCCAGGGTGGTCGCCCGAAACTCCCGCAATCGCGGCCTCGATTCGCTCCAGCGTCCGAGGTCCGTAGAGAGCAACCACCGCCAACGATGCCGTCGCTGCAACGACAAGTATTGCGCCAGGGATCATGCGCCGCCGGGCACGAGGCTCCGGCAGCTCCGTCTTGAAGGCCACCGGCTCGATCGAAAGCGATCTCAGTTGGGCGGCAAGGGTTCGATCATGTTCTGATGTCGTGTTCATGCCGGCCAACATCACCGACCCGGCAGAAATCGCGACCTCGAACACGATCCGGGACGTCCTCGATCGCGATTGTGTACGTGGTCGTGGCCGGCATCGCCCTTCGGGGCCCCTACTCGGCGCCTCAGCATGAGGCCGGAGCGAGGGCCCGGCTTGCCTCACCGGCGAACGCGCGCGCCCTGCCGCCGAGAGCCTAGCCGCAGGCCACAACAATCAGCCCTCATGGTGAGGAGGCCCGCCGGGCCGTCTCGAACCACGAGGGCGGGTGGCTGCGCACTACAGCTTGTCTATCGCCGACGAACCGCCGCCCTCCGCCTTCCTCTGCCGCCAGGCGAGCGGGGTCATATCCGTCACCCGGCGGAATTCGCGGTTGAAATTGGACTTCGTCTGGAAGCCGACGTCGAACATCACTTCGGTCACCGATTTTTCGGTGACCGAAAGCAGGCGGCAGGCCTCGCCGATCCTGTAATCATTGACATATTGCGAGACGTTCTTGTCCATCGCCCGGTTGATCGCCGCCGAGATCTGGCGCGCGGGGATGCCGGCCTTGCGGGCGAGCCGGTCGAGATTGAGATTGGCGTCGCGATAGAGCTTCCTTGTCACCATCAGCGCGTCGACGGTAGCGATCGTCTCCTTGTCTTCGCTCGCCTCCGGCCTCGCCGCCGCCTCCGCCGTTCGGCCGGCGCCCGGCTTCGGCTGGCGGCGGCCGCCGCAGTGCCGAGAATGACGAGGGCGGCGAGATTGCCGACGCTGATCACGGTCAGCGCGTGCTCGCCATGCGCCCAGGTGAAGTCGAAGAAGACGAAGGTATCGACCGCGGCCGACAGGCAGAGCGCCGCCGCCGTGAAGATGATGGCCCGATAGGCCGGCACCGCTCCCTCGAAAGGCGCGAGCCGAAGCGCATCTGCGCCCGGGCGCATCAGCAGCAGGATCGCCAAGGCGTAACCGACGAAGATCAGCACCAGCGCAATGTCGATCGCCTCCCGCCAGAACGCCACCAGCAGCAGGATGAGGACGGCGGGCACGGCATGCAGCCCGAGGCGTCCCGCAAGCGGCCGCCAGCTCGTCTCACCAGCCTGGAAACGCCGGCATAGGCGAGCGGCGGCACCGTCGCCGCGATGACAGGAGCGATCACGCCGACCACCTGCATCCCATAGCCCCAACGCAAGCCGGAGAGGACGGATTGCAGTGCGCTCAGCAGGATGAGCACCAGAAACGGCCGGTTGGGTTGCCCCTCCTCGTCGCGTCTGAAGACGATGACGAAGAGGATGAGCAGAAGGAGGGCGACGACGAAGGGAAGCGGAATGAACAGCATGGCCTGGCGGGATCGGGATCACGGATAGACGGCCATCATTGCCGACATCCTCGCGCGAAGCGACCTCCATCGTGTTTTAGAACGCGTTTTCAGGAGAAATTCTTTTGAATTGACGGCCGCCGGCCGAGCTAGCCATGAACGCCGGCATCAGACGCGTTGCAGGAATGCAAGCACGCGCGCCGTCAGGAGCGCGGTGGCATCCGCGTCATAGGACGGAAGCGAGCTGTCAGCGAAATAGTGCTGGTCGCCGGGGTAGAGAAAGAGCTCCGCGTCCGCGACCTTCGCGACGATCTCGCGGGCGGCATCGATGTCGCCCTCGCCGACGAAGATCGGGTCGTTGTCCATACCGTGGATCTGCACCGCGACACCATCCGGCCAGGGTCCGAAGGCCCATTCGCCGCTAATCGGCAGGCAGGAATAGAAAAGCAGAGCTCCACGGGCTCCTGGCCGCGTTTGTGCCAGCTTCTGCGCCGGCAACACACCGAATGAGAAACCGGCATAGACAAGTTCGGCAGGCAGTTCGTCGGCAACCCGGACGCCGCGCTCCCTGATGGCGTCGAACCCGTTCTCGCCGATATGGGCGAGACCTTCCTCGATGCTTCCGAACGTGCGGCCATCGAACAGGTCAGGCGTGTGCACGATGTGGCCGGCAGCCCTGATATCGTCGGCGAAGGCCCGCACTCCAGGCGTCAGCCCCTGGGCGTGATGGAACAGCAAGATTTCAGCCATAGGCGCCTCCGGGAGAGTCGGCACATTTTGATAAAAGTTCGCAGCAGTCCGGATTGAGCGCGCGGCAGCCGTCTCCGATGTCGCGGCTCTGCTCCGATGACCGGTTCTATGGCGTCGCGCCGAAGAAGGCGAGCCGGGTGAAGATCGTATACTGCGATTCCGATACCATCAGCGCGACGAAGACCAGCACCAGCACCGGCGGCAGCAGGATGGCGTAGACGAGCGCCAGCCGTTCCCAGGCCATGTGCATGAAAACCGCAACGATCAGCCCGGCCTTCAGCATCATGAACACCAGGATCAGAAACCACCGGAGATAGCCCTGGATGCCGAGATAATCGACCATGTAGGAAAAGGCGCTGAGCACGAAGAGCAGGCCCCAGACGAAGAGATAGAGCCGGATCGGATGCTGCTGCCCGCTATGTGCCTGTACATGTACCGTTTGGCTTTGCCCATGCGCCGTTGTCTCGCTCATGACGACCTCACCACAGATAGAAGAACGCGAAGATGAAGACCCAGACCAGGTCGACGAAGTGCCAGTAGAGGCCCATGATCTCGACGGCCTCGTAGCGCCCTCTCCGGCTGGTAAAGAAGCCGCGCCGTTCCACATCGAAATCGCCGCGCCAGACCTTGCGGGCGACGATGAGGAGGAAGATGACGCCGATCGTGACATGGGTGCCGTGAAAGCCTGTGATCATGAAGAAGGTCGATCCGAACTGCGCTGCCCCCCACGGGTTCTCCCAGGGGCGTACGCCTTCGGTGATCAGCTTGGTCCATTCGAAGGCCTGCATGCCGACGAAACATGCGCCGAGAAGTGCTGTCAGCAGCATCAGGACAGCAGTCCTCCCGCGTTCGCGGCGATAGCCGAAATTGACCGCCATCGCCATCGTGCCGCTGCTCGAGATCAGCACGAAGGTCATGATCGCGATCAGGATCAGCGGCACGTCCTGGCCGCCGATATGGAGAGCGAAAACCTCGCTCGGATTGGGCCAGGCGACGGGCGTCGACATGCGGGCGGTCATATAGGCGAGCAGGAAACAGCCGAAGACGAAAGTATCGCTGAGCAGAAATATCCACATCATCGCCTTGCCCCAGGAGGCGGTTTTGAAGGAGCGCTGGTCCGAGGCGAAATCGGCGGCGACGCCGCGCAGGCCGACCGACCTGAGATCCGGCTCGCCGTGTGTCTGGACAGGATGTGCCATCTGCAAATCTCCCGGTTGAGCCCCTAGTTCAGCAATGTGCGGCAGAGATCGACGAAATCATTCGCCCACCCGGCAAAGAGCGCAAACAGCAGCAGCCAGACGGCAAGCATGAAATGCGAATAGATCGCCGAAAGGTCGACGCTGAGGCTGAGCCTGTCCGACGCGATGTCGGTCGCGAAAGCGCGCAGGGTCGTGTGACCCAGCACCGTCAGCCCGCCGAGGATGTGCAGGCCGTGCAGACCGGTCAGCATATAGAAGAAACTGTTGGCGGGATTGTCGGCCAGCACATATCCCGCCGCCGTCAGCTCGCGCCATGCCTGGATCTGTCCGGCGAGAAACAGGACGGCAAGAGCAAATGCGACGGCAAGCGCCGGCCGCAGGCGTTCGACGCGGCCGTGCAGCGCTTCGCGTCTGGCCCATTGCAGTGCGGCGCTGCTCAAGGCGAGTGCTGCCGTGTTGACCCAGAGCAGACGCGGAACCGGCATCCCCCACCAGTCCGTCGACGCTGCACGCATGAAATAGGCGCTGACGGCAAGACTGAAGACGGCACCGACGACGCCGAGAAATACGAAGAGGCCGATCTTCACCGCCGGCGCGGGCGGCCGCTCAGCGCCGGCATGATCCGGCAGCTGCACCGAGCCGGTTTCGAGCCAGGGCTTCGAGGTCAGCCGCTGCCCCGCCAACCACCAGATGATGATGGCGGCGATGGCCGCGAGGAAGATCAGCGTGACGTTCATGCCGGAAGCTCCCGTGTGGCCTCGCCGCTTGCCGGCACCGTCTGCGAAATGAAATCCTCGGCCGCTCCCGGCACGCTGTAATCATAGGCCCAGCGATAGACCACAGGCAGGTCCTTGCCCCAGTTTCCGTGCGCCGGCGGCGTCTGCGGCGTCTGCCATTCGAGCGTCGTCGCCCGCCATGGATTGCCGCCCGCCTCTCTTCCCCGGAAAAGGCTCCAGGCCAGATTGAACAGGAAGACCACCTGCCCGGCCCCGACGACGAGCGCCATGACTGAAATGAAGATGTTCAGCGTATGCGCCGAAGGTGGAACGAAGGCGGCCTCTCCCATCTCGAAATAGCGGCGCGGCACGCCGAGCAGGCCGAGATAATGCATCGGAAAGAAGATCGCATAGGTGCCGAGAAAGGTGATCCAGAAGTGGATATGGCCGAGGACGTCGTTCAACATGCGCCCCGTCACCTTCGGATACCAGTGATAGATCGCCCCGAAGATGACGAGGATCGGCGCGACACCCATCACCATGTGGAAATGCGCGACGACGAACATCGTATCCGACAGCGGCACGTCGACGACGACATTGCCGAGGAAGAGGCCGGTCAGGCCGCCATTGACGAAGGTGACGATGAAGGCGAGCGCAAACAGCATCGGCAACGTCAGGTGGATATCGCCGCGCCAGAGCGTCAACACCCAGTTATAGACCTTGATCGCCGTCGGGACGGCGATGATCAGCGTCGTGGTGGCGAAGAAGAAGCCGAAGGCGGGGTTCATGCCGCTGACATACATGTGGTGGGCCCAGACGACGAAGCTCAAGGCGCCGATGATGACGATCGCCCAGACCATCATGCGGTAGCCGAAGATGTTCTTGCGCGCATGCGTGCTGATCAGGTCCGAGACGATGCCGAAGGCCGGCAGTGCGACGATGTAGACCTCGGGATGCCCAAAGAACCAGAACAGGTGCTGGAACAGGATCGGGCTGCCGCCGCCATGCTGCAGCTGCGTGCCCATTTCGACGATGGCGGGCATGAAGAAGCTGGTGCCGAGCAGGCGGTCGAACATCATCATCACACAGGCGACGAAGAGGGCGGGAAAGGCCAAGAGCGCCATCACGGTCGCAGTGAAGATGCCCCAGACGGTGAGCGGCATCCGCATCAGCGTCATGCCGCGCGCCCGCCCCTGCAGCACGGTCACCACATAGTTCAGCCCGCCCATGGTAAAGCCGATGATGAAGACGATCAGCGAAGTGAGCATCAAGAGGATGCCCCAGTCCTTGCCGCCGGGCGTGCCTGAGAGAACCGCCTGCGGCGGATAAAGCGTCCAGCCCGCCCCCGTCGGGCCGCCGGGCGCAAAGAAGCCGGCGGCGAGGATCAGCACCGCGAGGAGATAGATCCAGTAGCTCAGCATGTTGGCGTAGGGAAACACCATGTCGCGCGCGCCGACCATCAGCGGAATGAGGTAATTGCCGAAGCCGCCGAGGAAGAGCGCGGTCAGGAGATAGATCACCATGATCATGCCGTGCATGGTGATGAATTGGTAATAGTGATCGGCATCGATGAAGGTGAAATAGCCGGGAAAAGCAAGCTGGATCCGCATCAGCCAGGAGAGCACCAGCGCCACAAGACCGATCGCGATCGCCGTCAGCGAATATTGCACGGCGATGATCTTGGCGTCCTGGCTGAACACATATTTCGTCCACCAGCTTCTCGGATGATAAAGCTCGACATCCTCGACTTCGGCGGACGGGATGCTGCCGGATGGAATCTCGACCATGATCTCTCTTCCCTTTCCCCGATGCGGCCTTAGGGCCGTCGTCCCGCCGGTTCCCTGAACCGGCTTGCGGCCTCCGGCCGTCCTGGTCGCGTCAGTTCGCCGGCCCAGCCGACGCCGTCAGCTGGGTGAATGTCTGCTGTTGCCCAAGCCAGGTCTGATAATCCGCGTCGCTTTCGACGACGACTGTGCCGCGCATTTGCGGGTGGCCGACGCCGCAGAGTTCGGCGCAGAGGATGTCGAAGGTCCCCGTCCGCGTCGGCGTGAACCAGAAATAGGTGATCATGCCGGGGATCATGTCCATCTTGGCGCGGAACTCCGGCACGTAGAAATCATGGAGCACATCGACGGAGCGCAGCAATATGTGCACCGGTTTGCCGATCGGCAGATGCAGCTCACCGCCCTCGATGATGACATCGTCGAGGCCGCTTGCATCGTTCTTGTCGAGGCCGAGCGGGTTTTCCGGGCTGACGTCGCGCGTCTCGGCACGGCCGAGTTTGCCGTCCGCTCCCGGCAGGCGGAAGCTCCACAGCCATTGCTGGCTGACAACCTCGACTGATGCGGCATCGGCAGGCACCGATATGAACTGGTTCCACACGATGAGGCCGGGCGCCAGCATCGCCGCGACGCCGACCGCCGTTCCCGATGCCAGCAGCACCTCCAGCCTGCGGTTTTCAGGCTCGTAATGCGCCTTGTTGCCCGGCCTGTGGCGGAAGCGGAAGACGCAATAGGCCATGAACGAAACCACCGCCACAAAGACGATGCCGGTGATCCAGAAGGTGATGACGAGGGTGGTGTCGATATAGGTCCAGTTGGACGCGATCGGCGTCCACCACCACGGGCTCAGCACATGAAACAGCACGGAGCCGACGACAATCAGGACGAGGATCAGCACGACAGCCATTTCCGCTCCTCCTCGAGCAGGTTGACCCGTGAAACCGCATTCCGCAAAAAGTCCGTGTTTATTATCGCACAGATAGAAAATATCGCAATTACGGCGATTTAGCCATCCGTCGCTCGCCGCTAACCCGTCATTCGGAGTATTGCCATCTGGGAATATTGCCCTTCACTGCGAATATTGTTTGAGATAGGCTATGAGATCGGTGATCTCCTTTTCGTCCTTCACGCCGACAAAGGCCATCTTCGTGCCCTTCACCTTCGCCTTCGGATTGTGCAGATAGTCGCGCAGCACCGTCTCGTCCCAGACGAGACCGCCTTCGCCGGCCGCCTTCATTCCGGCCGAATAGGCGAAATTGGGATGCGTCCCGGCCTTCCTTCCGAACAGTTTGTTCAGAGACGGCCCGACCTTGTTCGTATCGGAGTCGACGACATGACAGGTCGCGCACTTCTTGAAAACAACGGCGCCCGCCGCCGCGTCGCCCTCCTGCGCCCCGGCGCTAGCGGGAGCAAGGGCAGTCACAGCTGCACCAATCAGCAGAACGACACGATAATCCATGGCAAACCTCATCCTCCTCAAGGTCGCCAGCCACTCACACCGTCCACTATCTCTCGCGTGTGGGTGGTGGTTGTTATATCAGGAAGATTAGTCCTTCGCGGATGCAAGTCAATCGCTTCCACAGTTGGAGTGACCTGAACGCATCTGATATCAGATAGATCCGATGCGGATAACGGCCGCTACACCCCGATCGAAAGAGCCTCCTTGACCGCCAACTCGGCCATGGCAAGCGCCGCCTCGCGGCTCCTGGCGGCGGCAATGAAGCGACCGTTGTGGCAGAAGCTCGCGCCCTCTATGCCGCAAGCCGCCGCCAGCTCTCCATTGGCAAGACCGGCCCAGGCCGCAGGCAGGTCGGCCCTAAGCTCGAACCCGTCCTCGGCGCGGCGGATGCCGGTTACGCACCAATCCTTTTCGCGCGGGTGGACGACGAACAGCAGGTGATCGGCGCCAGCCTTGACGATAGCAGGACGGAAGGGCATCCCCCTCGGCAGTTCCAGAATATGGCCCTGCCCCGCAGCCTTGATGGCCTCGTGCACGATGGCCTCGGCCCGCAATTTTGCAGCGCTCTGAGCGATCTTGGCCTCGACGAAACTGCGGGCGATGGCCAGGGCCGCGTGGAAGGCGCGATCGTCGGCATCCGGCTCCGCTTCGTCGAAAACCGGTTTCAGGGTCTCGAGCAGCGCCGGCAGCGTCAAGCCCGCCAGCGGTCCCGAGGGGCTGAGCGCGCCATTGTCGGTCAGATCGATCGGCAGCACGAAGCTCGCATCGAAAGAGCTATGCACGGCTTCGACATGGTCGGCGGGAAGGCCGCGAGCGGCGAGATAGTCGCGGCCGTAATGTTTCCAGATCAGGCCGAATGAGCTGTAGGGCTGACCATCGTCGCGCAGCGGCGCACCGCGCTGGTGATGATCGAATATGCCGGCGTCGGCGTCATAAGCTCCGCCGACATCATAAATGATCCGGTCCTGCCCTGGCCTGATCCACTCCGGCGCCCGGCTGCGGATCAGGCGCGCCAGCGGGAAAAGCCGGGTCAGGATGACGCTCGACAGCAGTTCGTCGGCATGGAAACCACCGGAATGGGTGACGAGGAAATCGGGAATCATGGGAGCTATGCGCCTTGTCGTTCGCGGCCGGTCCGCTTGCGGGTCGGAACCAGATAGCCGTTGCCGACCATGATCTCAACCCATCTTCGCGCATTCCGCAGGGCGCCGGTCCGCTGCCGGAAGGCGCGCTGCAGTTTTGGACCGACGACAAGTGTGGGAGACGAACACCTAAAGCGGCACCGGTGCCGGCTGCGCCGCGACAAGCGCGCGGCTAGCCGCCGCGCCGGCATGCAGGCAGATGAGTCCGACCGCGGCCAGAGAATTGATCAAAAGAACCTCGGCCACAACAGCTGCCGAAAACGCCGCGTCGCCGGACGGAAGCACCGCCGTTGCGGCAAAAAGCACGCCCTCGTAAGCAGCGAACCCGGCGATGAAGGCGCCGGCCATCGTGACGGCAGGGCCTGCCGTCAGGCGCAGCGCCCCGAGCGCCGCCGCATGCGATGCAAATGCCGCAATCCCGATCGCCAGTCCCCAGGCATAGCTGTCGAAGGTCTGGGGATAGCCGAGGACGAGATAGCCGACCGTCTGGTTGGCAAGCCAGGCAAGCAGCACCGCCATCAGCGCCATCCGCCGGGGAAGCACGACTGCCGAGACGGCCGCCAGGGCCACGAAAGGCGTCACGCAGGCAAACAGCAGGCTGAGAGCGACGCTGGCACCGGCAATCACGGCGACCCAGGCGACAGCGAAAAGGGGAGCTGCCGGGCGCAAGGGAAGGTGGTTTCGTTCGAGCATGGCGGAACTCCGTCTGACCGGGCGTGGCCCAGAAAAATCATAGCGAAATTGCAGAAAAAGGCTAGCGGGCGCGCGCGTGGAAACGGATCGTGTCGGCATCGACCCGCGAGAGCCCCGCATTTGGACTACCCTGCTTTGTAAATATCTGCCTATAAGCTGTAGCCAACTTGGCGATTTTGCGGGGGCTTTTTCATGGAAGCAAAATATAGGCTCGGCGGCGTTCTCTGCCTCCTCCTGGCCGGCGCGATTGCCTGGCAGGGCATTTGGCTGCCGCTGCAGCAGGCAAACCTCGGCGCCGAGAGCATCACCTGGATGCCGCGCGCCACCGTCGTCATCGGCCTCTGCCTGGTGTTCGGCGCCTATTTTCTGACAACCGGCAATCGATATCCCTATCGTAACGTCGCGCAACAAACGCTGACGCCTGTCGGCTGGGTATTGTGCGCGGCGATCGGCATCGTCGCCTTGGCTGGATTTTTCGGTATGGACATGCTGCTGCGGTCGATGGGGTATGAGTAGCGGAAGTACACGTCATACTGTTGGTGTGAGGAAACTTCTTCGTTCCGAACGAATCTCTCACGGCGCGGACGCGCCGTGGCGGGATTCCTGTGACATCCCTTGGGCGAACCCTGAGGCGACCAGGAATGAGGGAGTGTGGAGTTAGCGTCCTCAGCCAAATTGCCGTTGGGATTGGTAGACGAATGATCGGAAGCGTCACCTCTCCCCCTCATTCCTGTGCCCGTCACCGGAATCCAGCGTGCCCAAGTCCTTGGGCACTGGAGACTCCTCCTCGCGGCGTCTCCTCTCGACGGTCAGCGCTACAACGCATCCAGAGGTATCTTCAGATACCGCCGCCCGTTCCCCTCCGGCTCCGGCAATTTGCCGCCCCGAATATTCACCTGCAGCGCATGCAGCATCAGCTTCGGCTTGGGCAGGGTGCGGTCCCGCGCCTGGCGCAGCGCCACGAAGCCGGCCTCGTCCTTGCCCGATATGTGGGAATTGGCGCGTCTCTGCGCGGCCACCGTGCTTTCCCAGCGCGGATGCCGGCCGCCCGGCTGATAGTCGTGGCCGGAAAAGAGCCGAGTTTCCTCGGGCAGCGACAGGATCGCCTGGATCGAGCGCCAGAGGACGCTGGCGCTGCCGCCGGGAAAATCGGTGCGCGCCGTGCCGGAATCCGGCGTGAACACCGTGTCGTGCACGAAGGCGGCATCGCCGATCAGATAGGTCACCGAGGCAAGCGTATGGCCGGGCGAAAACATAACGCGAGCTTCAAGCTCGCCGATCTCGAACCTGTCGCCATCGGCAAACAGCCGGTCCCATTGCGAGCCGTCTGTTGCGAGAGCCGGCCAGTTATAGATCTCCTTCCAGAGGATCTGCACTTCGGTGACATGGGCGCCGATCGCTATCGGCGCGCCGGTCTTTCCCTTGATGTAATGGGCGGCGGAAAAATGATCGGCATGCGGATGCGTGTCGAGGATCCACGCGACCGCCAGCCCGCGGCTCTCGATATCGGCAAGGATGACATCGGCGCTTGACGTGCCCGTCGCCCCCGAGGTCTCGTCGAAGTCGAGCACAGGGTCGATGATCGCGCAGCGTCCCGTGACAGGATCGGCAACGACATATTGCACGCTCCATGTAGCGGGATGGAAGAAGGCCTTCACATCGACCGTCTGCGCCGCTCGCGCCTCCAGCCAGCGGCGCGCGCCGGCAAGGTCGAAGCCGAGACTTTGGCCGAGCGGCTCGACATCCGCAGGCTTCATCCGCCCGTCCAACACCTCGCCCAGCACGTAGAGCGTCAATGCCCGCGTACCGCTTCTGCCATGGGCGACAACCGGCCCCTTCGCCGCGGCCATCGCTGCCTGAAAGGCGCGAATGTCTGCCTCGGTGATCTCGCTCCCCTTCACCGGCACGAAGCTATAGGAAAGTCCGGCGGCGGTGGCGGCAGCCTTTTCCGCCACATTGCCCGGCTGCCCCGGCTCCTCGCCATCCGGCCGGGCATTGATCACCGCGGCAAAGCCTTCACCCGCGAAAGCGACAAAGCCGGCGGCATCGGGCTGCCCCGCCACCGATATCAGCTCATTGACCCTCACGGACGTCATTGAAGCCTCCGCGCCGCCCTCATCACACCGCATCACATGTATAAGTGTACAATCTCACGAGTGTATTGCCGAATGCAAGAATAGTCCTGGCATATGCCGCCCCCCGGTCTGACTGATCAAAACGACAGCGTCGCAGCACCTTCCCTGATCTCGGCATGCATGGCACTGGCGCCGACGATGACGACGCCATCGAGCAGGTCCTCCTGCGTATAGCCGCGCGAAGCCACACAGGGTGGGCAGGCCCAGATCGAGCCGCCGCGCTGCTGGAAATTCTCAATCAACGTCGAGAGCGGATCGAGCGGCGGCACATGCGTCATCCGCTGGCCGTTCTTGCGCACCAGGTCGATCCCGGTACTGGTGAGGAATACCGACACCTTGAGCCCGGCGGTAATGCCGCCATTGGCAATGGTAAAGGCGACGGAGGAAAGTTCGGATTCTATGCCCTTGGTGACGAGCACGATCAGTTTATCGCTTTGGCTTTGCATAGTATTCTCCAGTTGAATTCAAGATTACTTGGACTGAACGTGAGCATGATAAGAAGGTGCGCTGCGCGCGTATTTGGCCGGAATGCGTGAAACCTTGTCCGAAAATCCAGATGCTGAGGGCGGCGTCACCCGTGATGACGTGCTGTCGGCGCTGCTTTCGACGATCCGTCTTTCGGGATCACTGCAGTTCTGTTTCATGCCGACGGGCGATTGGCAGACCGATGCCGCGCCGTCGCTTGCAGGCCTCTCGGCAAGGGCTACGGGCACAATGCCGTTCCATATCGTCGTGACGGGCAGTTGCTGGTTGAAAGCGGAAGGCGAAGAGACCGATCTGGAAGCCGGCGACGTCCTGGTCTTTCCCTTCGGCACCGGACATCAGCTGGGTGTCGGAAGAAATGGCACGCTGGTGCTGCCGACCCGCGACTTGCCGCAGAAGCCGTGGCGGGAGATTCCGGTGCTTCGCTACGGCGAGGCGGCGCAAAGCGTCCGGCTGCTCTGCGGCTATCTGCAATGGGATGGGCTGAGCTTTGCGCCGCTGCGCCAGGCGTTGCCGAAAATGATCCATGTCAGGACGCGGGCGGCCAATAACGGCGACTGGCTGCGCGCCACTATCCGCCAGATGGTCGAGGAGGTGGACAGGCCGCGCGCCGGCGGCATCTCAATGCTGCCGCGGTTGACCGAAATCATCTTCATCGAGATCCTGCGCCATCAGATCATGATGGCCAAACCCCACGCGATTGGCTTGCTGGCAGCGCTGGCCGACCCTGCGCTCTCGCGCTGCCTCTCCCTCATCCACGACGATCCCCGGCGTGACTGGTCGCTGGAGCAGCTGGCGACGGCATCCGGATCGTCGCGCAGCGCGCTCGCCGAACGCTTTCAAACGATGCTCGCGACATCGCCGATCCGCTATGTCAGAGACTGGCGACTCTATCTGGCAAGCGTGGCACTTGCCACGACAAGCCAGCCGATTGCAGCGATCGCCTATGACGCCGGCTACGCCACCGAAGCTGCCTTTAACCGCGCCTTCTCCCGCACCTTTGCAACACCACCGGCCGCCTGGCGGGCTGCGCGCAGCTGAACACGGTATGCCTCGGCGCACTCACTCTCGATGACAATGCCCCCATCCCCCTTTGACCGCTCGACAGTGAGCTTGGCGATCCCTAACATCCGGATAACGATGGATTGGATCATGCCCGCATATGCCTTACGGGATCAGCCTTAAGTCTCTGAACGCGACAGCTTCCCCGGTTCTCGAACTCTGGGACAAAGTTGCGGCATTCGAAGAGACAGCTTCGATACGGGCCTTGAATTATCCGCCGCATCTCACCCTCGCTCTTTACCAGGAGATTGACCTCGACCAGTTGGCCGAGGCGCTAGACCGCGTCTTCCGCACGCGCCCCGCCGTCACCTTGAGCTTTTCAAGCATCGGTCACTTCGAGAACGAATTCCTTGTCTTATGGGCGCGGCCGAACAACGGCGAGCAGCTTTTCCAACTGCATGCGCAGCTTCACCGGGAAATCGACCCCACCCATTGCCACGAGCACTATCGGCCCGGCAACTGGGTGCCACATTGCACGATCGTCACGAAAATCCCGATGGCGAAATCGCAGGCCGCGATCGGCTGGGCCAACCGGAACCGGATGCGATTCCCGGTGACTTTCGATGCCGCGGATTGTGTCCGATTCCCGCCGGTGGAGATCTTGAGAGAAATCAGGCTCCCGGCGCAATGATCGCTAACCGTGTCCTACCAGACAGCAAAGCCCCGCCAATCATTGGCGGGGCTGTTCATGCTGAAAATGGTCGGCATTAAGTCCTGGGAAGAATCAATGATTGGCTTCTGCCAACCGAAGCTGGCGCGAGGCTTGCGCAGCCAATGCTTCTCAGACGCGCGGCAACATCCCCTGCCTCGAGTTCGAGCAGCGGTGATCAGTGGCCCTTCGCCGGTCGCAAACGCGGCGCCGAAAAAGCTAGTTCTGGCCCTGCAGGCGGTCGATCACCTCTAGCAGCAGATCAGCGCAGGCCTTCATTGGTTCGTCCTCGGTGCATTTCAGATCGATCCGTGTGTTGCCGTCCTCAATTTGGAAATGGGCGGCCTTCGACGGCCGCGGCATGCGATGGCCCCGGAAATCGCGGAAGCCCATGTCGTCCCTCGAACCGTGCCACCGGTAGTCGGGGCGATCTCCGGACCGTGCGTCCGGGCTGCCCATCATCCGCTCGTCATCATCGGGAGCGGGCTGAGGCGGCGGGGCTGGCGGCGGCGGAGGCGAGCTAGGCTCGGTCGCGGTGGGTGGCGTTGCGGCGGACGGTGGAGGCGGCGGTTGTTGTGCGACGGCGGTGCCGGCGAGTGCGGCAAGGGCAAGGCTTGATAGAAGAAGTCTTTGCATGGGATCGGTCCTTTCGGAGAGGTGAGGCATGTCTGTAAACACCTCGGCAGGCCTTTGGTTCACACCCTCTCAAAGCTTCTGATCGAAATCAGCAAAGAGCTCGGTGGCGATCTTCATGAGGGCAACAATCACTGGAACGTCGCCGCCCCGGACGTCTTTAGCCTCGCCTCCGCCTTGTTGCGCGTTTATCCTCACCGTCGATTCGCCGTCCGCGACGAGGGCGCGGGCGCAAGATTGCATCATTAAGGAGAGTGCGATGACGGACCCCAAGAGCGGCATTTCGGGATTACGGCCGCATATTACGGTTATCGGCGTCGGCGGGGGCGGCGGCAACGCCATCAATAACATGATTGCGGAAAAGCTGGCGGGCGTCGAATTCGTCGCCGCAAATACGGACGCCCAGGTTCTCGCCACCTCAAAGGCGTCGCGCCGCATTCAGCTCGGCGCAAATGTGACGGAGGGCTTGGGTGCCGGTTCGCTGCCTGAGGTTGGTCATGCAGCCGCCGAGGAGTCGCTCGACGAGATCATGGATCACTTGGCCGGCTCGCATATGTGTTTCGTCACCGCCGGCATGGGCGGCGGTACGGGCACCGGTGCAGCCCCCGTCATCGCGCGTGCCGCACGCGCGGCCGGCATCCTGACGGTTGGCGTCGTCACCAAACCCTTCACGTTCGAAGGCAATCGCCGCATGCGGACGGCCGAAGTCGGCATCGAGGCGCTTCGTCAGGCCGCCGATACCGTCATCGTCATTCCCAATCAGAACCTCTTCCGCATCGCGGACGCAAAAACCACCTTCGCCGATGCCTTCATGACGGCCGACCGCGTGCTCTTTGCCGGCGTCGGCTGCATCACCGACCTCATCGTCAAGGAAGGCCTGATCAACCTCGATTTCGCCGACGTGAAATCGGTCATGCAAGGCATGGGCCGCGCCATGATGGGCACCGGCGAAGCCGCCGGCGAAAGCCGGGCGATGAAGGCAGCGGAAGCGGCAATCGCCAACCCGCTTCTCGACGATATTTCCATGAAGGGCGCCAGGGGCGTGCTGATCTCGATCTCCGGCGGATCTGATATGACGCTGTTCGAAGTCGACGAGGCGGCTAGCCGCATTCGCGACGAAGTGCAGGACGACGCCGATATCGTCGTCGGCGCGATCTTCGACCGCAGCCTGGACGGCAGGTTCCGCGTCTCGGTCGTGGCGACCGGCCTGGAAGCCAGCGCTGCCCCCATATCCCCGAGTAACCACGCGACCGAGCAAGTCCAGACGCGCACGCTGCAATAACAGGACCGCTTTGTCGTGGCTTGTTCACGGCGGCTCCGGCCGGAAAAACGTCGCTCCGCCGCCTAAAGAGAGGACGGGGCGACGTCACCATTCCGGTGTTAAGGTTCGTCAGGCGAACAATATCTCCGAGATGTTGTGCACCACGGAGATTTCGTCGGTCATGCTGTTGGTGATATAGATGGAATCCGCCGCCGCGTCATAGGCCACGTTGGTGGTGGCGTCGTCTCCCGGTATGGCGATGTTGACATCGACTGTCGTCTTGACCCCGGTTTCGAAATCGAATGCCGTGCCGATGTGCTCACTGCCGAAGGAATCACCGAAGAAGAAGGTGCCGTCGACGGCAAAGCCGTAGCCGAGCCCGCCCGCCGCGAAGGTCTTGGGTTCGATCGCGTTCAGCGTGTCGGGATCGATCTTGGAGACCTGCCAGGTGGAATCATCGATGCGGCCGACAACGTAAATGCCGGTCGAATCCTGGATCGTGTTGACGGCGGTGAACCCGCCCCAGTCGAACGTACCCGCCCCGTTCTCGCCGATAAGGCCGGGGATCGGGTCGCCCTTCTGATCGAGCGATCCATCTGAAGCATCCCACTTTGCGAGATAGGTCTGATCGGGGAAAGGATCCTCTTCGCCCCTCGCCTCGTTGGTTCTTCCGATGATCTCCCCGCCGCGGACCGCAAAATAGGTTCCGCCGATGTCATATTGGCCAAGGTCATAGTCGCCAAGAGAGATGGCGCCGCTGGCGTTGTCGGCTTCAAATGCCGCGGCGTTGTCGTAGATATAAACCATGGAATCATCCGGGAAACCATGGCCGGAGCTGACGTAATACTTGCCCGTTAGCGGATCGACCGCGACCCCCTGGAGTTCGTAATGGTCCAGGAAAGGTCGTACAACCTCCGCCTGTGCCTCGATATGATCCGTGTTCACCGACTTTCCGTCCGTCACGCCGTTGACTGTCAGGGTGATCACGCCGGCATCGGTGTGACCGGCGCCGTCGGAGATCTTGTAATACTCAAGCTTCTCTGTGACATGCTCGCCATCGTTCAGGCTCGCCTTGACAGCCGGGTCGAGATTATAGGTGAAGCTTCCGTCGGCCGAAAAATGGAAGATGCCGAACTCGCCGGCGACATCGGTGCTCCGATCGGCGCTGACACTGGCGCCCTCGGCCGAGCGCAAGAAGAGATGACCCGCCTCCCCGGCGATGTCGTTGGCAAGCACGTTGCCCGCCATCACGCCGCCTTCCCGGAAGCTGAAGGCATCGTCGACCGCGACCGGTGGGCTGGTCGCCCCATGAATGTCGAGCGTGAAATAGCCGAAATCGGTATTGCCGGCGCCATCGGACATCTTGTAGCCGATCGTCTCGCGCAGCGTCATCCCGTCCCGGAAATCCTGCTTGGCCGCCTCGTTCAGCGTGTAGGTATAGGAACCGTCGGCCATGACGTGAAACGTGCCATACTCGCCGGCGATATCGGTGACCTGCCCGCTCTGCTTGGCGACAACCCGCTCGCCATCGAAGAAGCTGAGAGCCATATGGCCGCTGCCGCCGGCCACGTCATTGGCCAGCAGATCGCCCGAAATCACGTCGTTTTCGGAGGCGCTGAGGTAATCGTCGCTCGCTACCGGTGCAGACACTGTCATGGATATCTCCTTCAAGATCCATTTCTCTGGTCGGCCAGGAGAAAACAGCCTTTGCAGGGGAAGGTCAATGTTTTTCTATCAATGGTAGTTTATTTTAGACTTCGCCCTCTCAGGCTGCGTCCCGCAACTACGGTTTTCGACATGCGGAATTTAAAGACGCCGTTTTTCTTATCGCGATAGACCCGTGAAGTTATTCAGGAAGGCCGGCTCTTCGCAGCCCCTCGATATAGCGGGTTCGATCATCTGGCCGCCGAAAAGGCGGCAGCACGTCCGACAGGTTAGAAAGCCGTAGTGTAGGGTCAAGTTCGCTCAGACGAGATATCATTTCCTTGGCTTCCCGGGACCGCTCTTCGAGAGCGTAACTTGCCGTCGCGATGCGGATCGCGCTTGCATAATTCGGCTGCGAGCGCAAAGCCTTTCTTGCCCAGCCAATGGCGTCCACATAGCGCCCGGCGCAGAAGTGGGCGAGTGCTGTGTTGAACTCCAAGGCAAACAGCCGCGGATCGCGCGGACTTAACAGCATTGCCTGCGCGGCCCGCTCAATGGCCTTGTCCGGCTCCCCCAAGCAAGCCTCTATCCATGCGCTGTAACCCCAGGCCACGGCCAGGTTCGGATTGAGCAGGAGCGCGCGGTCGATGCAGAGGGCGCTATCATCGAGATCGCCGCCGACATATCCGAGAACATAGCCGCCATAGGAAAGAGCGATTGCATCGTCTCTTCCCAGTTCAATCGCCCTCTTGGCAAGCCTGGTAGCTTCTGCTGTTTCTTTCGCGCGATCCGCCATCCATCGGTGGCTTTTTCGCGATGCGTAGCAGCGCGCCGCGCGAGCATAAGCAGCCGCAAAGGCCTGGTCTCGTTCGATCGCCTTCATGAAAAGTTGCAGGGCGCTCTCGATGGATTCCCTGCTGATCACCGCTCGGTCGTGAACCGCTATGCCACGCAAATAATAGTCGTAGGCGTCAAGGCTTTCCGTCGGCTTGAGTTTGGAGCGCTCGATTTCGGCCTCCTCGACCCTTGGGGCGATGGCGCCGACAATGCTCGAGGCAAATTGGTCTTGGAGATCGAAGATCTCGACGAGAGAGCCATCGAAGCGATCTGCCCAGAGGTGGAGGCCCGTTGAGGAATCGATGAGCTGTCCACTGATGCGCAGCCGTTCCCCTGCCTTGCGCACACTTCCCTCGACAACATAGCGCACACCCAGATTCAAACCGATCTGCCGTATATCGACAGCCTCCCCCCGATAGGCAAAACTCGACTGACAGGCGATGACGAACAGGTGGCGAAACTGAGCGAGCTTGGTAATGATGTCCTCGACGACCCCGTCGGCAAAATAGTCCTGCGTCTGATCTCCGCTTAGATTGTGAAAGGGCAAGACCGCAACTGACGGCCGGTCCGAATGCGTCGCCTGCGGCCATAGGACCGGCGGCTGCGGAATGATGTGAAATGAGCTTGCCTCCGGACGGTCAGTTTCCTTGTCTGTCCGCAGCGACGTTGCAAGCCCTTTCGTCTCCGCCTCGGGCTCGACGCCGAGATGCTTTTTCAAGGCGGCGCGACATAATTCGAGTTGACGCAGAGCCGCATTTCCGTGACCTCGATTGACGTGGATCCGCATCAAAGCGCGATGACACGGCTCCGCAGTGGGATCCGCAACAAGCAGTCTTTCCGCCAGCCCCTCGCAGGCGAGCTCTTGCGCAGAACCGGCCACCGTCAAGGAGAAGCTCAGCCGCTCCACCAATTGCAGCGCTTTGCGCTGATACGTGCTTCGATAGGATCCGAACCATTCGTCCAGCTCCTCAGGAATAGCCAAACTTGCTAGGACGTCGCCGCGATAAAGATCGGCGGCAAAGGCGAGATCGGCAGGGCCGCCTTCCTCAAGCTTGCGATCGAACATCCAGATGTCGACTTCATGCAAACCGGCTTTCAGCGCGACCGTTTCCTGATCGCCCTCAATCTGGATCGCAGCATCGCCGCTGCCGGGAAACGCGCGCCGGATGTCGACGAGCGCCTGCCGCAGGCTATTGCGTGCCTGCGCATCGCCACGTCCCGGCCAGAACGCTTCGGCAAGCGGCTCGCGCCGGTGGCCACGGCGGCCGGCCAGGACCAGGGCCGCGAAAAGAAGCGAAGTCTTGCGCGTTGAAAAACGAATTCGCCCACCATCAGGGGACGTGACGTCGAGGCCGCCAAGCAAACGAATGCGCATCAGTTGCCTCCAATCGTCCACTGCCCGACGAAAACGCCACCCCGATCGATCGATTTAACACGCATTTAACGGCGTTTTCGTCGCCGTTCACGCCTAGCCGAACAGCGGCGGCCCATCGGTTTGGCAAGGTCGATCATGATCAGCAACGGAGATCGACAATGACCGATATACAAATTTTCGCCTGGCGCCGTGCAGTCGGAATAGGCTTGCTCGGAGCGGCGCTGAAAGGCGCCGTGTCGACAATAAAAGCAGCGAAGGCGCGATGGCAAGCCGCCGCAACGCGAAGGGCAGTCAGGGAACTTACGCGGGACCAGCTGGATGATATAGGTTATCAAACACCAGATCGGCCCACGCTCGAAATCAGGGCAGGAACTATGACGAACCTGATGTCGATGAGGTAGACGACCGCCCCCGCCCGACGCCCACCAATCCCTCGATCTTCGCTGCATCCGCCGCCGTCGCCGGATTATACACCACCATGCTGAGGTCGGGCCGGCCATCCACCTGAAACGCCGAATATTCGAAGGAGAGCAGCCCTAGCACCGGGTGCTTGATGTGCTTGGCGCCCTCGCCGTGGGTGCGCACGTCGTTGTCCCGCCACATAGCCAGGAATTCCGGGCTCCTGCGGCAGAGTTCGTCGACGAGCGGCTTCACCTGTTCGGCGGCACCGGCGCGGGCGGCATCCACCCGGAAGGCGGCGACGACGAAGCGGGCCACACCTTCCCAATCATATTGGGCGGCGCGCACGCGCGGATCGAGGAAGATGAAGCGTAGCACGTTGCGCTCCTCCGGCGGCAATGCGCCGTAATCGGTCAGAAGCACCGTCGCCGCCCGGTTCCAGGCGATGACGTCCCAGATGGCGTTGCGTATCAGCGCCGGGCTCGGATCCAGCGCATCGAGCACGCCCTGCAGGCGCGGCGTCACGCCGTCCTGCCTGCGATAGCGCACCCCGGGCGGGCGGCCGAGGCCGATGAGAAAAAGATGCTCGCGCTCGATATCGGTCAGCATCAACGCCCGCGAGATCCGGTCGAGCACGTCGGCGGACGGCGCGCCGCCGCGGCCTTGCTCCAGCCAGGTATACCAGGTCGGGCTGATATTGGCGCGGCTCGCCACCTCTTCGCGACGCAGGCCCGGCGTGCGGCGGCGCTCGCCGGCAAAGCCGAAGGCGGCCGGGTCGAGCTTGGCGCGGCGATCCTTGAGATAGGCGCCCAGCCGGTTTTCGGAGGTGATGAATTCATCCATCCTGTTAGCCATTATACCATGATAAGATCACTACTTTACCAGGATACAGCATTGATCGATATGTGTCTCCATCCAAAACGGAGATATCGACATGCGCGTATTCGTCACCGGAGCCACAGGCTGGGTCGGCTCGGCCGTCGTCAGCGAATTGATCGCCGCCGGCCATCAGGTGCTTGGCCTTACCCGATCGGAAAAGGGCGCTGAAGATTTGGCGGCCACCGGTGCGGCGGTCCACCGCGGCACGCTTGAGGATCTGGAAAGTCTGAAGCGCGGCGCGGCCGAGGCCGACGGCGTCATCCACACCGGCTTCAATCATGATTTCTCGAAATTCGCCGAAAACTGCGCCCTCGACCGCCGCGCCATCGAAGCGCTCGGCGAAGCCCTACAGGGATCGGATCGTCCCCTGCTGGTCACGGCAGGCCTCGGCCATGCGCCGGGCCGCATCGGCACCGAGAAGGATCCGCCGATGCCGAACACCGAGACCTATCCCCGCGCCTCCGAAATCACCGCGGTATCGCTTGCCTCGCGTGGGCTTCGCGCCTCCACCGTCCGGCTGCCGCCCTCCGTACACGGCCATGGCGACCACGGCTTCGTACCCATCCTGATCGATGTCGCCCGGCGCACGGGCATCTCCGCCTATATCGGCGAAGGGCAAAACCGCTGGCCGGCGGTGCACCGCCGCGATGCCGCCCGCGTCTACCGCCTGGCGCTGGAGCGCGGCGCCGCGGGCGGCCCCTTCCTGGCGGTCGCAGAAGAAGGCGTCCCCTTCCGCGAGATCGCCGAACTCATTGGGCGGCGGCTGAACGTGCCGGCAATCTCCCTGTCGCGGGAAGAGGCCGCAGAGCATTTCGGCTGGTTCGGAATGTTCGCCGGCTTCGACGTGCCGACGTCGAGTGCTCACACGCGGGCACTGCTCGGTTGGGAGCCGGAGCAGCCGGGGCTGCTCGTGGACATCGATCATCCGGCGTATTTTGATCGTCATGAGGCCATCTCAAAAGCCTCGTCCTGAGACGCCGCGGGCTGCGTGCACGATGCCCAGAAGGCGGGAGGAAGGATGGAACGCTTCCTCGCCTCATTCCTGTGCTTGTCACAGGAACCCAGCGCGCCCAAGTCCTTGGGCGCAGAAGACTTTTCTCAACGCCCCATGAAGTCATTCACGCCGCGGACGCGCCGTGGCTGGATTCCTGTGACTGCCGCAGGAATTATGGATGAGAGGTGTGTGCCATCCCGCGAACCTCGAAGTACGAGGCCGGCGCGCCCCGTCTCCCTACCGCATCCGCCCTTCGTTCGTCTCGGCGGGATCGTAGTTGATGTCCCAATCCTTCTCCGGCTTCTTCTTGCCCGGCGGGTTCCGGTTGACCGTGGCGTCCTCCGAGCCGGTGATGACGGTCGGCTTGGCACTCGCAACGCCGCTGGCCTTTCGGTCGGCCCGGGATTTGGCGAATTGGCCGGCCGCGTCTTTCTCGGGATTGCCCATCTCATTCGCCTTTCTGCTTCATCGCGTCGCTGAAATCCTTCATTTCAGGGTCGCGGTTGTTTTCGTCGTTGGCGTCGCGGTTCTTGTCCGGATCGTCCTTGGCCTTCAGGTAGCCGCGCGGCCTATTGCCCTTCGGTCCTTCCCAGCGGGGGGATTGATCGGTGGTGCCGGGAGCGCCGTCCTTGGGTGTCGTCATGCCCATCGTCGTTTCTCCTTGGTTGAGTAAGAAGAACCGCAAAAAGCCGGAACAGTTCCAGCCCTATGAGATCGCGGCGGGAGCGGTCGGCGCAAAAATATGGAACAGTGTCGCCGCCCATCGGTTGGTGAGAGGTCGCAACCCTGAAACATGGAGCCGAAAATGAGCAAGACCAACGTTCGTGATCTTCAGAAACGCGCCGAACAGCAGGTGAAAAACACCAGCGCCGGCGGCCACCTCGGCGGCACCTATTTCGGCCAGCAACCCGACGGCAAAACCACCTCGGACAGCAGCAACGACAGCGCCAAGGCTCGGCCGAACGATGGGAGCAATTGAAGCGATAGCTGATGCTGCGTCTGGCCGGTTAATAAGGCCATCCGCTCAATAAATCCTTTGCGCCCAGCGACCTGGGCGCACTCCTACGGGGCTCTTCCAGCCGATTACTGGAGCGAGGGCAGGCATTTCCCCTCTGTTGGCAAACTGCCCTGCTTGCCCGGCTCGATAGGCCTTCTCGTCATTGATCGGCAACGTCCCTGCCCTAGCTTATGCTCGCGGCCGGCCGGCCGCAGCGGGACATCATCCGACAGCGGAGGGCGACGTGGGATCCTATTCGATTGACGACGCGATCCGGGAACTTGTCCCGGTTCTCTCCAAGGCGCCGGCGACCGCCGTCAGCGGCGAATGGACCGCCACCACCATGCAGGCCGGCCAATCCTCAAGCACGGGCGGGTACCGCGATGCGGCGGGGCAGCCCGTGTCGGACGATTCCCGCGATCCGCTGCGCATCATCGGTGATGTCGTCGAAAGACTGGATAAGGCAGCGACCGAGCGCTTCAATACGGTGGTGATCCGCTGGAAGAAGCCAGCGCTTCCCTTCATGCGGGCGCAGGTGACGATCGAAACCAGTTTCGATCAGGCGATCGTGCCGCGCGGCCCCGACGACCCGATCTACCAGCGCGCCGCAAGCGCCCGCCGTGCCTTCTGGCAGAGCCGCGGCACCGTGCACGAAGGTTTTGCCGCCGAGCGCGCCACGGCCAATGTCTACGCCCAGACCAAGTGGTTCGGTCCGCACCGCCGGATCCTGGCGATCGATGCGCCGGGAAGGATGATCCTTGCCACCGACGGTCTCTCCACACCCTGGGCCGGCATCTCCGAACCCGAGAACGGCGTCGAATGCGAACTCTTCATGGAATTCGGCGCCGCCACCCTGGATGCGACCACGACCGGCGACTGGGGAAACCTTTTGATAAACCTCGGCGATCTCGTGGCCGACGGCTACCGCGTCGCCTGCGATGTTGAAAAACATGGCGCCATCCTGTTCTGCCGGCTGACGGAGGATTACCTTCCCCTGACCCGCATCATCCTCAGCCGTGATCCTGGCCGGATCGACGGCATGCCCTTCGGCTCCGTGCCGCTGATCCGAGCAACGGCAGTTGCCGAAACCGAGATCGAGGGCCGCGATCCCGACGAGGACTGGGGCGCGACGGCGGCGCGCCAGGCGCTGGCGAACCGCGGCATCGAGCTTTAGACAAGCTCAAGGCGCGTAGCGTGTGAAGACAGGAGAGGCAGAGCGCCAGGTTGCGAGGAGGCGCAGCAATCCGCCGCGTGTGCCATCTTTCGCAAATCTGGCGCAACGCGCATTATTCGTTGATGTCCGGCTCGACGACCTTGGCGAGATTGCGCAGCGATTCCTGCCAACCGAGATAGCAGGCCTCGGGCGGAATGACGTCGGGCACGCCGGCCTGGGTGATGTCCACCTCGGTGCCGACCGAAACCTTCTTCAGCGTGACGGTGACGTCCATTTCGCCCGGCAGGTTCGGGTCTTCGAACTTGTCGGTGTAGCGGACGCGTTCACCCGGGACGAGCTCGAGGAACTCACCGCCGAAGGCGTGGCTGTTGCCGGTCGTGAAGTTGCGGAAGGACATTCTGAAGGTGCCGCCGACGGCCGGTTCCAGATGATGCACGGTGCAGAGAAAACCGTTCGGCGGAAGCCATTTGGCAAGGGCGTCTGCCTCGATGAAGGCGCGATAGATCTTTTCCGGGCTGGTCGCGAAAACGCGGTGCAGGCGTATGGTGCTTGGCATGATGGTGATCCTTTTGTGGACGGAATGAACGAGCTAAGGACGGATAAACCGTCGCCGACCCGACAGGGAACCAATCTTTTCTTCGAGAAAAATCACGCGAAACTGAATTGCGCCGCGCCGCCGACACGTTTTTCCCTGCGCGTCAGGCTGCGGCCTGATTGCCCAGCGCGTTGAGCAGCAGCCGTGCGGCCTGCTTCGACGAGGCGGGGTTCTGTCCGGTGATCAACTGATCGTCCTGGACGACGTGCACCGCCCAGTCCTCCGTCGCTGAGAACTTGGCCCCCTGCTCCTTCAGCACGTCTTCGAGCAGATAGGGCACGACCTCGACGAGTTGCACGGCAGCCTCCTCGGAATTGGTGAAGCCGGTGACGGTCCGCCCCTTGGCGATCGGCTCGCCATCCGGCGCCTTGACCTTGGTCAGGATCCCCGGCGCGTGGCAGACGAGCGCCAGCGGCTTGCCTGCCGCTAGCGTCTCCTCGATCAGCGCGTGGGCGTTGCGGTCGTTTGTCAGATCCCAGAGTGGGCCATGGCCGCCGGGGAAGAACACGGTGTTATAATCGGCCTGGTCGATGTCGGACAGTCGCAGCGTATTGGCGAGCGCGGCTGTGGCGGCCGGATCCTGTTCGAAGCGCCGCGTGTCTTCCGTCTGAAACGCCGGCTCGTTGCTCTTCGGATCGAGCGGCGGCTGGCCTCCTTTTGGCGAAGCGAGCGCGACCTCGGCCCCGGCATCACGGAAGACGAAATAAGGAGCAGCAAGCTCCTCGAGCCAGAAGCCCGTTTTCTTGCCGGTATTTCCCAGCTGATCATGCGATGTGAGAACCATGAGAATTTTCATTGCCAGCTCCTTCGGCCCGGCCGGCGGACAAAGCCTTCCGCGTCCGTTCAACGGTGAAATACTGCCTGCAATCTCATGCTGAATGCCGAAATCATAGATCGGCCGCCCCCGCGACACAAGCCTCCTGGCCTCGACTGGATCCGCCCGAATACCGCTGTGAGTTTTCAGGCTGAGGTGTATGAAGAATGACAGCTTGCGCATACGATCGCCGATGTCGCGCAAGCGTCCGGGGACGTTGGAAATGAGCAAGCCGAATTATCGGGATATCGCCCGCCACGCCGGCGTCGGAACCGCCACGGTCGAGAGGGTCCTGAACGGGCGCGGCGGTGTGCGCCCGGAGCTGGTCGAGAAGGTCATATCCGCCGCGCGCAGCCTGGATTACCCACGCAAGCTTCCCGACGCCCATCGCGGCCTTCTCCGGATAGAAGTGCTGATGGTGCGTCCGGAAACGAGCTTCTATCGCCGCCTTTCCCTCGCCTTCGAAAGAATTGCGGCGACCCTCGACCCATTGGTCGTCGTGCATCGCAATTTCACCGACGAGATGAATGCCGAGGCGATCTCGCGACGTATCCTGTCCACCGACCTTCCGCGCGCCGGCCTGATCCTGGCAGTGCCGAGCAGCCCCTTGATCAGCGCCGCGGTGGAGAAGGTAAATTCGCAAGGCCTGCCCGTCGTCCACGTCGTCACCCGCGCTTCCGAGCGCGTCGGCGAATTCATCGGTATCGACAACGCCGCCGCCGGCCGGACGGCCGCGCTCTATATCAGCCGAATGGCGCGTCGGAGGGGACCTGTCGTGGCGATCTGCCATCCGATCTATCAGGTGCATCGCGATCGGATCCGCGGCTTTTCGGATTATTTTCGCGATCATCCCGGTGTCTCCAGCTTCGCGTGGCTGGGGTTCGGCGGCGACGAGGAGCGCGCCAGCGCCGACCGGCTGTGGTCGGCTCTGGAGATGTATCCCGACCTTGCCGGGCTCTACAATGCCGGCGGCGCCAATTCCGCCCTGATCGAGGTGCTACGCAGGCATCCTGGCGGTCGCGAGGTGTTTTTCGTCGGGCACGAATTGACCGACTATACGCGCGCGGCCTTGCTGGACGGTGTCATGGACGTGGTGCTCGACCAGGCGCCGGAGGCGCAGGCGCGCCGGGCGCTCGATCTCGTTCTGCACCGCATCGGCCTGACCGATATCAAACCGGACCAGGCACCAATCCGATTCATCACGATAACTAAGGAAGGGCTTTGATCTAATTTGATCAAGGAAGGCTTCGTCGTTCCAAACTCCCGCTGCTAGTTTCGCATCGGGGAGAGTTCGGCGCGGCAAGGACCCGGCGGATCAAGGCGCAAATGGCGCTCTCATGTAGCAAAAACATGTGCAGGCGCGGAGACGTCCGGCGCCCGGAGGAGATGCGGATGGATGATCTGAAATTCGGCAAGCGCAACAAGCGCGGTGACTGGGCACCGGACCGACCGGTCGAGACCGCGCCGCTCTTCGCCTTCCCGCCGCAGCTGACGGCGGTCCTTAGATGGCTGCCGCATTATTTCCTGCCCTGGAACCTGATTTTTGCCGCCTCCGCGCTCGCCTACTGGGCCTGGATCATCCCTCCGGTCGAAACGATGCGGACGCTGAGCCTTGGCTGGATCGCCTGGCTCTACGCCGTCAACGCCATCGCGGTCTTGCTGTTCTACGGCGCCTTCGAACTGCATCTCTACGTGCTGAAGCGGCAGGAAAACCGGTTCAAGTACAATAGCAAGTTCCCGGCCGAACAGAAAAACAGCGCCTTCTGGTTCCAGAGCCAGAACCTCGACAACATCCTGCGCACCTTCCTGTCGGGCGTGGTGATCTGGACCGCCGTCGAGGTCGGCATGCTCTGGGCCTATGCCAACGGCTATGCGCCCTGGCTCGGCTTTGCGGAAAATCCCTGGACGCTGGCGCTCGTCGCGCTCGTGGTTCCTGTTATCCACGAATTCCACTTCTTCTGCATCCACCGGCTCATCCACACGCCCTTCCTCTACAAATGGGTGCACTCGGTCCACCACAATTCGGTCAACCCCTCGCCCTGGTCGTCGCTGTCGATGCATCCGATCGAGCACCTGCTCTATTTCGGCACGGTCTTCTATCATCTCCTCCTGCCGTCCAACCCCATCATCATGCTCTACCAGTTGCATTATGCCGGTTTCGGGGCAATTCCCGGCCATGTCGGCTTCGACAAGGTCGAGATCGGCAACGACGGATTGGTCGATAGCCACGCCTATGCGCATTACCTCCACCACAAATATTTCGAGGTGAATTACGGCGACGCCCTGATCCCGCTCGATAAATGGTTCGGGACCTGGCACGACGGCTCCCCCGAAGGTGAGGCGCAGATGCAGGAGCGCTACCGCCGGCGCAAGGAAAAACTCGCGGCCCGCAAGGCGCGCCTGGAAGTCGAAGGAGCCGCCGAATGACCTGGATCACAGCTGGCAGACTCGACGACATCGAACAGGAAGGCGCCATCCGCTTCGACCATGGCGGGCGTACCTACGCGATCTACCGCGGCCCCGACGACAGCGTCTACTGCACCGCCGGTCTCTGCACCCACGAGGCGATCCATCTCGCCGACGGACTGGTCATGGATTTCGAGGTGGAATGCCCGAAACATTCCGGCGCCTTCGACTACCGCACCGGCGAGGCCCTGCGGCTGCCGGCCTGCGAAAATCTGAAAACCTATCCGGCGGAGGTGATCGACGGGGAGATTCGCGTGGCTGTCGGCTAGCTCACGCGCATCGGACAGGCCCGATGGGGCTTCCGGGAGGAGAAGCGGGTGGCCCGGCGCCCCAGGGGAGAACAGCATGGATGGTATCGTCATCATCGGCGCGGGCGAGTCCGGAACCCGGGCGGCTTTTGCACTGCGCGAAGCAGGCTATCGCGGATCCGTCACGCTGGTCGGAACCGAACCCCATCTGCCCTATGAACGGCCGCCCCTGTCGAAAACCGTCGACGGCGCGGTGCAGATGAAGCTGATCTGCGCGGCGGATGCGCTGGCAGCAGCCGGCATCACCTATCTCAAGGGTTTGTCGGCCACGAGGCTGGATGCCGAGGCCGCCACCGTGACGGTAAGCGACGGTCGGATATTGCGCTATGAAAAGCTGCTTCTGACCACCGGCGCACGGCCGAAACGGCTTTCCTGCCCCGGCGCGGAGCGCGCACTCGACTTCCGCACCCATGCCGACGCCGAGGCCATCTTCTCCAATATCGCCCCCGACAGGAGCGTCGCGATCATCGGCGCCGGCCTGATCGGCATGGAACTCGCGGCGGTCCTTCGCGGCAGAAACGTTGCGGTCAGCGTGATCGAAGCCGCGCCGAAACCTTTGGGCCGCGCCGTTCCTGCCCGCTTTGCCGAAAAGCTGCATGCCCGACATGTCGCCGAAGGGGTGCGTTTCCATCTCGATCGCGGTGTGGAGGCAATCGGCGACGATGGAGTCACCCTGACCGACGGCAGCGTGGTGCCTGCCGATCTCGTCGTCAGCGCCATTGGGGTTCTGCCTGACATCGCCCTGGCGGAGGCGGCGGGACTGGCCACCGGCAATGGCATTCTGACGGATGCCTATCTTCGCACCAGCGCACCGAACATCTATGCGGCAGGCGATTGCGCGGCGGTCGCCCAACCGGGTGGAGGACATATCCGCTATGAAAGCTGGCGCAACGCCAGAACGCAGGCCGAGACCGCGGCGCGCAACATGACCGGCACCGCCGAGGCGTTTGCCGCCATTCCCTGGTTCTGGTCCGACCAGTACGATCTGGGCCTGCAGGTGGCGGGACAGCCGCAGCCCGCTCATCAGCCTGTCCGGTGTTTGATGCCGGCGGGCGAGCTCGAATTCTATCTCGTCGATGGCCGCCTCGTGGCGGCCGCCGGCCTTGGCATCGGCAACGGCTTGGCCAAGGATATCAAGCTTGCCGAGCTGCTGATTGCCGCAGGTGTCAGTCCCTCGCCCTCGGCACTCGCCGATCCGGGCGTCAACCTCAAGATGCTTCTGAAAAGCGCGCGGACCGCATGACCCAGAAGCTGTGATCTTCCAGTCGCTCTGGGCCATGGAGCGCCGGCACACGGACGGATTCGAGCGCACACTCGACGAGAACATCGCGATGATCCGCCAGGCGGGCTTCGACGGCATCAGCGCGCATTACACCAACCGCCCGGATGTCGTTTTGCTGAACGAGACGCTCCGAGGCAGTGGGCTGAAGATCGAGGCGGTCTGCTTTCCCCGCCGGTCGAGGATCTGCGGCTGCCGCCGG
Source organism: Rhizobium croatiense (assembly GCF_019793465.1). Taxonomy (GTDB): domain Bacteria; phylum Pseudomonadota; class Alphaproteobacteria; order Rhizobiales; family Rhizobiaceae; genus Rhizobium; species Rhizobium croatiense. The sequence goes on from NZ_JAILYJ010000004.1 coordinate 61,605, forward strand.
AGCTTGCCGCGACCTTTCCCGTCAGCCACTCGACCTGCAGCCTGATCTCCGCCTCCGCCGCGTCGAGGCTTGCCTGCCGCTCCTCGACGGCTGGATGCGGCTCGCCGAAGATGCCGGCATCGGTATTCATCGAAACTCATCGCGACCGGATGACGACGGACCTGTTCTTCACGTTGGATCTGCTCGACCGGCGCCCCGAACTGCCGCTGTCGGCCGATCTGTCGCATTTCCTGGTCGGCCGCGAATTCGCCTTTCCGGTCGATGAGGAAAACCACTCCCATATCCGGCGCATCCTGCGGAATGCCCGCGCATTCCACGGCCGCGTCGCGTCCCGCGAACAGGTGCAGATCGAAAGTACTTTTCAGCACCACCGGCCCTGGGTCTATCTCTTCCTGCAATGGTCGGACTACGGTTTTCGCCATTGGCGATCCCACGCCGCCGATGACGCCGAGCTGGTTTTCACCTGCGAGCTGGGTCCCAAACCTTATGCGACCACCGGCAGAGACGGCAACGATTCGACCGATAGATGGGCCGACGCACTGGCACTGCGCCAGATGGTGCGTGAGCAGTGGGATGCCTAAGAACGGCTCTAATTCCTTCTCTCCCCCGCCGCTTGCGGCAGCTTCTCAATGCCGGAGATCGACTCCGTCTCATCGGTGCGGCCGTCCACAGCGGCGAACAGGCCGGGACGGAGTTTTGGGGATTGTTAATCAGAAATGCCTAATGTAAATCTTAACGAGCACAAGTTGTGCGGGAGTAGAGTTGCTATAATATCTGGTAGGATATTCGATAAGGAGAGCCTCCTACATGCGGAAACCTGCTGCCCGTTTAGCCCTCGGAAAGCCGGAGGCAGAAGCTTCGAGCTTGATCGACCGGCTCTTGTTCTTTGACCGCGATTTCAATCCCATCGAGGATCTGCACGGCAATGCGCTGCCCCCGTCCGTCAAACCGGCCGCCTCCTTCTGGGAGCATTTTCCGGAGCTGGACAAATCAGCAGTTACACTCGCATTCCGTTCACTGGATGATAGCGGCAAGCCGCTGCGAATATCGGGCCATCTCGGCGCCCCCGATTCACACGGCCTGACGATCTACCGAATCGGCGACCTGTTCGCCGTGGTCCGATCCGAGGGACCGGTTGACGATGAACGCGCAACGCTTTTACATCTCGCAACCCATGATCCGCTGACTGGACTGCCGAACCGGCGCCAGTTCAGCGAAGATCTGACCACTCTGTTGCAGGAAAACACGGCCTCCAACGAGACTCTGTCGTTGATGCAGCTCGACCTTGACGATTTCAAACCCGTCAACGACACGCTCGGGCATGCCGCCGGCGACAAGCTTCTTCAATCGGCGGCAAGGCGTATTCTTGCCTGCCTTTCCAGCGATGACAGAGCCTATCGGCTGGCCGGCGATGAATTCACGGTGATATCAGTGGGCTCGGGACAACCGGCCAAAGCGCACCGTTTGGCGGAGGATCTGGTTGCTGCGTTCAAAAAGCCCTTTACGATAAACGGCATCGCAGTCTTTGTCGGCACCTGCATCGGCATCTCCACGGCTCCAACGGACGGGACAACTCCGGAGGAGCTTATGAAGGCGTCCGACCTCGCACTCTACACCGCCAAGAAAGAGGGGCGCGGTCGGGCAAGGGCCTTTGACCCGGCAATGCTCGAATTGCTGGAGCAACGGGAACTGCTGCGCCGCAGCCTGCGCATGGCCCTGGTCCAACAGCAATTCTATGTCGAATACCAGCCTATCGCCGAGGGCGGCTGCATCGTCGGCTTCGAAGCATTGCTGAGATGGCATCATCCCCTGCTCGGAAAGATTCCGCCTGCGTCATTCATTCCGATGGCCGAGGCGGATGGAATGATGCCGGAGATCGGCGCGTGGGTTTTGGAGCAGGCATGCCATGAGGCGATGAAGTGGCCGGAAAACTACCTCGTCGCCGTCAATCTGTCAGCGGCGGAATTCCTGACAAGCGGCCTCACCGACCGGATTTCCCAGACACTGGACCTGGTCGGACTTCCGCCCGAACGTCTGGAGCTCGAAATAACCGAAAGCGTGCTGCTCGAGCGCACCGTCAACAACGTCGACACCCTGAACACTCTCAACGTGCTGGGCATTCGAATTTCGCTGGATGATTTCGGGACGGAATATTCGTCCCTGAGCTATCTGAAAACATTTCCTTTCGATACGATCAAAATCGACAAATACTTTATCACCGATCTCGAAACCGATCTGAAGAGCCAGGCAATCGTCCGCTGCATCGTGAACCTCGCACATGACCTCGACATGCAGGTGACGGCCGAGGGGGTCGAGACGCCGGGTCAGGCGGAATGGTTGCACAGCGTCGGCTGCGACAGGTTGCAGGGCTATCTGGTGAGCAGGCCGCTTGGCGTAGAGGCAATTGACGACTTCATTACCCGGGCGGATGGATCAAAGATCCACGCTCGACAATAGTGCTTTACGGATTTTTCGCCGTGCTTTTAGATCGCATGCAAATCTGACGCTCCAGACCGACGAACGGAGGGTGTATTGGAAGAGGAAGCATCCCGCTTCGACGACCACGCATTTGTGCCAATGGTATCGCTGGAAATGAACGTTGCGGTGTTCAAATCTCAATGGCAGTATTGCGACGAGATTACCGAATATCTCTCCGACATTCTCGGCCAGGGTCACAGCGATCCCGCTCGGTACGCCAACTTTCTTTCAGTCGCGGCAAACGAGCTGATCGAACTCGCTTTTCGTGCGACGAACGGACGGGGCACGATAAGTTTCAGCCTCGCCCGCAGCGCGACGTACAATCGGCTGCGAATTACGTTTCCTTGCGATGAGGAGTTTCGCCGCAAACACGTGAAGGCAGGATCACGCAAAATCCAGCCTGGCCCTAACTCCAGGCCCGATCACCCGGTGACGAAGTCCGATGAGGCTTTGCTCTACAATTTGGCGACAATATTCGGCGCCGCCATCCACATCGAGAAAGACGGCGCGGACAGGATCGGCATCATTGCCGATTTCCCCTCGGCCGAGGATTTTCAATGAGCATGCTTTCCATGCCCTTCACCGTGCGGTTTGATCCGACAAATCAGGAGGTCGTGCTGTCCGGCAAGATGCGGCCCGAAAGTGCCGCAGAGATTGCCGATGCGCTCGAGCTGGTGCGGCAGAGTTTGGAAAAATACAGCGGCATCGTTTACCTCAACGTCAAACGTCTGACGCACATCAACATGACGGCCTTCACCGCTCTGTACGATATCCTCGCCGCCGGCTGCAGAACGAGGCCGGAACGGAAGATCAAGATCGTTACCTCGAGCGTGATGGCATGGTCTGCTTCGCTGTTCGAAATGCTGGCGGCATCGCTGCCGAACCTGTCGGTCGAAGTCTATGATTCGGCGTTTTATCCCGGCCAGAGCTTTGTCGAGGACGAGTCTTTCATTCCCATCCTGCGCACGCAGACGAAAATGACGTGGAGGCACGAACGCGAACTCTTGCCGCGCCACGGTCTGCGCAGCGGTGTCGCCATGGCGGATATCTGCTGCGGCATCGGTGATTTTGCGGGTTTGGTTCAGCGGGAATTCAAGCCGGCGCGCCTTGTCGCGCTCGATCATTCCGTGCGCAGTCTCGACTATGCCCGCAAGGTCGCTGCCGGCTTCGATCTGCAAGGCATCGAATACACCTATGGCGACGCTTCCCAGATGCTGCTTCGAGACGATCAGTTCGACTTTGTCACCTGCCGGCACTCGCTGCAGATTTTCGACCGCCCCGAAATGCTGCTGCGGGAGCTTTATCGCATCTGCAAGCCCGGCGGCCGGGTCTACATCACCAACGAAAAGAATTCGCATTGCCTCGGCGAGCCGCATGCCGACTCGATTAAATGGACTTACGAGGAAGTCGCCAAACTGTTCAGCCACTTCGACATGGATGTCGAGATGGGACCGAAAAGCCGCCATCTTCTCCTCAACGCCGGCTTCGAAGACATCAAGGTCGACTGCTTCATGGTGACGAATCTGGACGGCGATCCGCAGGACTTCGCCGACATCATCGAAGCCTGGGAAAATGTCTATGCCGGCGAGATGGCAGTGCGCCGCGGCGACTCGGCGGATTTCATTCGCCGATTCCGGCAGGGATTCAAGGATCACGTCTTTGCCGCTCTTCACCCCAAGGGTTATGCAGGCTGGCCGATCTGGGCAGCCTCTGGTCGAAAGCCACTGTGATGGATGGACACGTATCGAAGAGACCGGTGGGACTGCGCTCGTTTCGAGCAAAGTTCATCCTGGTCGTCGGCGGCGCCGTTCTTTTTGACCTGCTGGTCAGCGGTGGCCTGGCACTTTGGAACGTTCAGAGGCTGTCGCGCGATGCAACGCTCGAAGTCGGCCAGGGTCTTGAAGCCGCAAGCCAGGAATACATCCGCACCTATGCCGATTCGACCGCGGCCCAGGTGAATTTGCTGCTGCGGCAGGTTCACAACGACGTCGACACGCTGGCGGGCGTGCTGCAGGCACAGATCGACAATCCCGTCCGCAATTCCGACGTCGGCACGGCGATCGCCCGCACGTCGCCCGGCAGCGTCAGCCTGTCTTACGACGAGAAGGGGAAATGGTCTCAGAACGCGCCCGGCTCCGCCTCGGTCGTCAGCGTCTGGGGTTACCTGCTCGGACAGGACCAACAGCCGACGCCCGACGTTGCGCGCGATATAGAGACAAGCGCGGTTCTCGACCTGGTTGCACCGAGCCTGCTGCAGCACGGCGCTTCAAAGCTGCAAATGTATTATATCGGACCGAAGGAACGACCGATCTTCAGGACGGCGCCCTACACCGACCAGGCCCAGACATTCGATCGCCTCTACCCCGGGCACAACGAGGCCGATTTCTGGGAATTCTTTTTCCCCGGCCTTTATGAGTCCTGGCAAAGCTGGGCCAGGGACGCGAAAACGCGGCCGGTCGCCGACGACATCACCCAGACGGCGCCCTATACCGATGCCATCACCGGCAAGCTGATCGTCAGTTTCTTTCATCCGCTCTGGACCGCCGACAGGCAGGGTGTCGCCGGGACGGCCGGCGCCGACATTACGCTCGACCAGCTCGCCCAGACGGTGGAAAATGTCAAAGTCGCCCAGTCCGGCTTCGGCTTCCTGGCAATGTCCGACGGCAACGTGGTCGCAATCAACAGCACAGGCGAAAAGACGCTCGGCCTGGTTTCGGCGAGCGGCGCGAGCGGAACCGGCGTGACCGGGCTGGAGCGTTCGCTGAAAGGAAGCTCACAGCCTGCGATCGCGAAACTGGCGCTCGACCGCGAACAGGGCATCCAGCACCTGCTGTTGCAGCGAGACGGCAACGAAGTTCCCTATATCGTCATCGTCAAGAAGCTGCCGGCAACCAATCTCTGGTCCAGCGGCCCGGTTCGGCAAGAGGCGATGCTGCTTGGGGTGGTTGTGCCGGAACGGGAAATCGACGCCTCCCTCTATGCCGCCCAGGCCAAGATATCGGAGGCCACCAACCGGATCGTGATCTACCAGATCATCGCAATCCTGATGTCGCTGCTGATCGTGGCGATCGCCGTGTTTGCGGCTTCGAAACGCATCACGAGCGGAATCAGCGCCCTTGCCGGTGCCGCCAAGCGGATCCAGGCGCAGGATTATTCCGTCAGGGTGGCGATAACGAGCAAGGATGAGGTCGGTGCGGCCGGTGAAGCCTTCAATCGCATGGCCGAACAGATCAGCTATCACACCGAAAATCTCGAGCAGCTCGTCGAGGAACGAACGGCCCAGATCGAAGATGCGAAGGAAGAGATTTCGGCGCTGAACGCACAGCTCCAGCGAGAAAACCGCCGGCTCGGAACGGAGCTCGCCGTCGCCGAGAGAATCCAGATGATGGTTCTTCCGCTGCAACAGGAGCTGGAAGACTTTCAGGACATCGAGATCGCAGCCTATATGCGGCCTGCGGAAGAAGTCGGCGGTGATTATTACGACGTCTTGAAGCACGGCAAGCGGTTGAAGATCGGCATTGGCGACGTCACCGGCCATGGGCTCGAAAGCGGCGTGCTGATGCTGATGGTCCAATCCGTCGCTCGCGCCCTTCAGGAAGCGGGAAATACCGACGCCGTCGAATTCCTGGCGAATCTGAACAGCGCCCTGTTCAAAAACATTGTGCGGACCAGGATCGACAAGCATCTGACGCTGGCCTTTCTCGACTATGACGGCAAAGACATGATCCTGTCAGGACAGCATGAGGAAGTCGTCGTCGTGCGGGCAAACGGCGAAATTCAACGCATCGACACTATGGATCTCGGCATCCCGATCGGGTTGGAAGCCGATATTTCCGACTTCATCAAGACCCGTGAAATCGCGTTCGAGAAAGGCGACCTGATACTCCTGCATACCGACGGGGTGACGGAAGCCGAAAACGACGCGGGAGAACTGTTCGGCATCGAACGCCTCTGCAGGGAGGCACTCCGCTTGAAGGATCAGAGTGCTGAGAAAGTCGTTTCGGAAATTGTCGCGACTTTAATGCTCTTCATCGGATCACAGAAAATCTACGACGACATCACGCTTCTCGCAGTGCGGCATAGGTGAGACATGACGGCCAAAATCTACGGTCTCGAATCTCTGGTAGACATCAGTCTGGATTCAGGCGCTCGCCTCACCTTGAGCGATGGGCCGCTTCAGCTTGGATGGCGGCATTCGGGAATGACGTCGGACTTCATCGCCGAGATCATGGCCCTGCCCTATGCCCGTTCGAAGAAGGATTACCTGCAGGCGCATCATGACATCGGCTATCTCAGCAACGAGCTGATCGAAAATGCCGTGAAATTTCGACAGCCGGGCGAGATCCTGATCGAAGCCGGCATGGTCAAGGGAAGCTTTTTGATCAGAGTCCGGAACGCCATCGACCGCGCGACATCATCTCGCTTTCAGCAACTGCTGCAACGCCTGCAATCCAAGGAGCCCGGCGTTCTGCTTCTTGAGCAAATCGAAACCAACGCCATATCGTCAGCAAGCGGTTCCGGCCTGGGTTTGCTCACCCTTCTGAGCGATTACGATGCAAGGATGGCATGGACATTCGAAGAGAATAACGACGAGCAGATCATACTGACGACGACAGCAGCCGTGGCGATGCCACCCTCCTCCAATTTGTGAGCAAAGAATGGAAATCAGCGACGAAAACTTCCGCGTATGGGCGGAAAAGAATGAAGTCTTTTTCGACGGCGTGTTCCGCCTGGCAGGACCCGATGCCTATGCACCGATTTATTCATTAATAACAACCCTCCTTCACGAAGGGCACAAACAGGTGACCTTCGACCTGACCGGCCTCGAATTCCTCAATTCCTCGGGTATCAATCTCCTGGCGAAATTGACAATCGAAGCCAGAAAAATGGGCGACCTCCTCCTCATTGTGAAGGGCACCAACCAACATCCCTGGCAAGCGAAATCCCTTCCGAATCTGAAGAAGTTGCACCCGCTTCTCGATTTGCGCCTGGCGTGAGTTGGGGCGAAGCCGATTGCGGCCCGGAGGATGCAATGGCACGACATCCGGGCCTGGGAAATCGGCGAGGGCTGCCCCTCATCCGGCTGCCGCCACCTTCTCCCCGCCCGCGGGGAGAAGGGAACAAGTCGCGACTTCTCCGTCTCTCTCCATCCCTCTCGCAGGGCGCGCCGTTCCATGAACGAGCAACCGGGTGTCTCCATGGAAGTGCATGCTGCATAGCAGGCACGATCTCTCACCCAACCGGATGATTGCAATCACCGGTCCGGACTATAGTTTAGAACAGGTTTCCGGCGACTCCGTGCAAGTAGTCGTCGATGGGGCTCGATCTTCGCGACGAACTCTTTTTAAAAAGAGCATGCCCGAACAAGCAGATGTGGCTGCTGTAAAGGAACCTTCGTGGTCGAAGCAGCGTTGATCGGTCCGATAGGCTCCACGTTATCGGATGATGTTTAGAAGATAACGACATGCGCAATACAATAGCAGTCGGCCTAGCCGCCTTGATCGCCATGTACTTTCTCGGCGGCATGAGCGCGAGACATGAGATCTATCCTTGGCCGCAACTTTCCGCGCTGAGGACAATGGTTGGCGGAGAGAAGGCGGCGCCTCCAAGCCGTTATACTTTCGACGACAGAGAACGACTGATCGGGGATGAAACAAAAACGCTTGTGACCTGCCCGACGCAAACCGAGCGAACTGCTGTCTTACTCATTCTTGGCCAATCGAACGCGGCCAACGACGGTGGACAACGGCACCGGTCAAATTATGGCGATCGCGTTTTAAACGCTTTTGACAAACGGTGCTTCATCGCGGCGTCGCCACTGCTTGGAGCGACCGATACCAAGGGAGAGTACTGGACGCTCCTCGGGAACCACCTGATCGCATCGGGGCAAAATGACAAGGTCATCCTCGCACCTCTCGCATATTCCGGATCCGAGGTCGCACGATGGGCGGCAGGCGGTGACCTCAATCCCGTGCTAGTCGATACAATGAAACAGCTTCAGGATTCCGGCTATCGGATAACGAGCGTCCTCTGGGTGCAAGGAGAGGCAGACCTCGTTTTGGGCACCACTGCGGAGGCCTATGAGAAGCACTTCCTGTCGATGGTCGACACATTGCGCCAGCACGGCGTCGAAGCACCTGTTTACATTTCGATCGCATCGAAATGCCTCGAACCGAGCAACGGCGGCTTCAAGGAGCATATTCCGGACAATGCGATCGTACGGGCGCAACTGGCCCTGTCAAAAAGCGGCCACGGTATCCGAGAGGGCGTAAATACCGACGCGTTGCTCGATGGAGACGACCGCTACGACGACTGCCATATCGGGGGCTCAGGCGCGGAGAAGCTGTCGGAGGCCTGGCTGAACCTTCTGCGCGGCGATCGCCGGCTGGAAAGCTCGCGATAGTCTTGTCAGCGATTTCACCCCCAGATCCGCGCGTAACCTTCCTGCAGTGCCGGAGTCCGAACAGCGAAATGCCCCGCCAGGGCGGGGCATTTCGTACCAGCTGATACCGCCTTAATCAGCGATGCCGTACCGACGGGAGCGGCAGGTATAAGGATGACATTGTTCGGAAAAACTTCAATTTACCTGAACTTACTAATCCTACTACGGAGCCTGTTTTGGGTTGAGATCTACTCGACTTAAGACCTCAGGCCTATGTTTTCACGCCTTCGCGAGCTTCGGCCACTGTGGCCGGCGCGGCGCGGCTGGGCTTCATCTAGGACCATAGCCGCTATCCTGGACTGGACCTCAGTCCGATGTGCAACGCGCGACAGCAATCTATCTTTCAAGTCAGCTCACGTCGTGCAGTGCACGGCATCTGATGGTCTCATTCGGAGGAAAACGATGCGGATAGCAACCTTAGCGTCCCTGGCCGTGCTTTCGCTGGCGCTTGCAGCAAGCCCGGCAACGATTGTCGGGGTGGACATGGCTGCACTTGCAAAGGACGGCGGAAACGGCGGCGGCAATGGTGGCGGGGGCGGCAACGGCGGCGGTCATGGCGGCGGCAACGGAAATGGTGGCGGCCAGAACAGCGGTTCAAATCATGGCAGTTCCAAATCGCAATCCGTGAGAGGCAAATCGTCAGAGGCAGCCGGCAAGAACAAATCCGGCAAGACAGACACCGCAGCCAAAAGCACGAAAGAGAAGAACCTGTCGGCGCAGCTTAAGGGCCTGAATTCCTTGAAACGGAATTACCGGGCGCTGATGAACACATCGGACCCGCGCATGGCTGCCATTTCGGCCTACGCCGTGGCCTACGCCCAGTATGAGCTCGACAACGGAATCGAGCCCGCAGCCGACGACCCCGTGCTGGGCGATGCGGCGCTGGAGGATGCCTTGGCTTCCGCCACCAAAACCGGCGAGGTCAGCCCGGCGGTTCTGGACGAAGCCAAGACCATTCTCGGCGTTGGCGAAGCCGACGGCAAGATTGATCAGATCCGCACCTCGCTCGAGAACGCCGCGTCGACGACGTCAGATGAATAGCCACGAGTGAGTTGCGAGCGGTGCGAAGCCACCGGAATAGCTTCGCACGAACTATAAAGAGCATTTCCGATTTTGTTTGAGTTCGGAAATGCTCTATTTTTTTGCCAACTCACAAGCGGGCCCCAAAGCTGGACTGCCATTTTCCGCTTATTCTAATCCGCTTTCCCGGGCATGGCCCTCGCTGCCGCGCAAGGTCAGATCAGCCGGCGCCGACAGTGTTTGGTTGAACTGGCGGATGGCAATGCCTGATGGTGGCACATCGGCTGCAATGGCTCTCGTCGGCCCGCCTCACCCTCCGTCATGCTCGGCACAAGCCAGCCTTGAGCCGAGCATCCACATCGCCCCCATCGACACCAGTGGCATGGATGCTCGGCTCAAGGCAGCTCAGGGCCGAGCATGACGGAGTATGGGATTGGCATTCCCGCCAAACCCGCCGCCACCGCATTGGGGACCGCCGTGCCGACTTGGCAGCTGGCTCGCATGACCGGCTCCTCGCCCGTTGCTTCGCCTCGTCTTCGCGCGCCTCATCGTCTCGCGGCTAATCCCTAAAACTCCCCACGCACACCGGGTACAGATGGGCGCGATCCCGCCGCTCCCCCAAGCCGCTTCAAGCCGCCTTCTCAACCACCGGCTCGCCCATCGCCTGCGGCCTTCCGAGCAGATAGCCCTGGGCCTCGTCGCATTGCTCCTCGCAGAGCGTATCGAGCTGCGCCTGGGTTTCCACGCCTTCGGCCAGAACCGGCACCTCCAGGCTGCGGCCGAGCGCCAGGATGGCGCGGACGATCGCCTTGGATTGCGGGCTGGTCTCGACCTCGGCCATGAAGCTCTTGTCGAGCTTGATCTTGTCGAAGGGGAAGGAGCGCAGCGTTTCCAGCGAGGAATAGCCGGTGCCGAAATCGTCGATGGCGATCGACACGCCGAGCGCCTTGATCGCGCGCATCGTCCGCAGCGCCTTCTCCTTGTCGACGATGATCGAGCTTTCGGTGATCTCGATTTCGAGGCGGCGGGGGTTCAGCCCGGTTTTCGAAAGGATGCCCGCGATCACCGCCGCCATGTCGGCATGGCCGAGCTGGATCGGCGACAGGTTGACGGCGATCTTGTGGCTGTTGTTCCAGCTTGCCGCCTCTCGGCAGGTTTCCCTGAGCACCCATTCGCCGATCGGCAGGATCGCGCCGCATTCCTCGGCAAGGCCGATGAAATCCATCGGTGGGATGTTGCCGCGTGCGTGATGCCGCCAGCGCAAGAGAACCTCGTAGCCGGTGATCTCGCCTGTGCGCACCGATTTCTGCACCTGATAGTGCAGATGCAGCTCGTTGCGGTCGATCGAGGCCCAGAGGTCGTTGGCGAGCGCACGGCGGCGGCGCGCATTCTCGTCCATGGCGGCCTCGTAGAAGCAGACCCTTTGCAGCAGCGATTGTTTGGCGCGGTACATGGCAAGATCGGCATTGGCGAGAAGACCGTCGACGCCTGCCGCGTCGCTCGGATAGATCGCAACGCCGAGGCTGGCGCCGGTCTTGATCTCGAAGCCGTCGATGGCAACGGTGCCAGTGAGCGCGCCTTCCAGCCGCGCGATGAAATCGTGCAGGCCACTCAGCTCATCGAAGCGCTTGGTCGCCGCGAACTCGTCTCCCCCGAACCGCGCGATGAACTCGCCCTCCTGCCGCGCCTCTTCGAGACGCCGGGCAAGCTCGACAAGCACCTTGTCGCCGGTGGCGTGGCCATGCTGGTCGTTGACCTCCTTGAACTTATCGAGGTCGATGCCGATGACGGCGACATAGCCCTTCACCCGGTCGGCGATCATCATCTCTTCCGAGACGCTCTCGCCGAACTGCAGCCGGTTCGGCAGGCCCGTCAACGCGTCATGCTTGGCGAGGAAGGCGACCTGCTCTTCGGATTTCAGCCGATCGGTGATGTCTTCGAAGGTGACGACCCAGCCGCCATTGGCAAGCATGTTGACATGCTGCTGGATCGAGTTGCCGCTGGCATATTTATGGACGGCGCTGCCGGAGCCGGAGCGGATCAGCGCCATGTTCCTGAGATAATGCGCCTCAGCCAGCGCCGCGGCTTCCACCGCATCCTCGGTATTGGCGGCATAGCCGATGTCGACGATCTCACGATAGGCCATGCCGGGGCGCACCGAGCCCTCGGGAAAACGGAAGATTTCCAGATAGCGCTTGTTGCAGAGCACCAGGCGCTCATCCCCGTTGAACAGGCAGATGCCCTGCCCCATATTCTGCAACGCGACGTCGAGATTGCGGGTGACCTCTTCGATCCGGTCGGCATCCGCCTTTTGCTTGCTGTTGTCCTTGGTGATCGTCGCAAAGCCGATCAGCGCGCCGGTTTCGTCGTAGATCGCGTCGATGACGACATGGGCCCAGAAGGAGGAGCCGTCCTTGCGATAGCGCCAGCCCTGGGCTTCGAACTTGCCTTGGGTGCGGGCGGTCTCGAGCGCCCCCTGCGGAAGGCCTTTCATGCGGTCTTCCTCGGAATAGAACAGCGAGAAATCCCTGCCGACGATCTCATCGGCGCGATAGCCCTTGGCGCGCTCGGCGCCGGCATTCCAGTTGCTGACCTTGCCATCGGGATCGAGCATATAGATGGCGTAGTCGGTGACGCCTTGGATAAGCAGCTTGAAATTGCGCTCCGCCTTGGCGGCCTTGGCCTCCGAGCGCACGGCGAAAATGGCCGCCGCAAAACCCGCCGCCAGCAGCGAGAAGGTAACGGCGGCGATCGTAACCACCATGATCGTGGGCGAAATCAGCGTCGCGGGATCGAGCGACGCAATGCCAGGAGTGACGGTGACAGCCGCCATCGCGGTGAAATGCAGGGCGACGACGCCTGATGTCAACAGAAGTGTCGGCGCGAGCCTGCCGAGGAGCGACCGGTCGCCCCTGCCCGCAAACCGGAAGGCCGCGACCGAAAAGACGATGCCGAGAGCGACCGAGGCCGTGACGAACCCGCGATCCCACGAGATATCGCCCGGGAATTCGATGGCGAGCATTCCCGAAAAATGCATCGACCCGATGCCGGCGCCGAAGAGCATGCCCGCCAGAATATTCGCAGTCCACCTGGTATAGGCGATCTTGGCCACGATGGCGCCTGTCGTCGCGACGATCGCGACCAGCAGCGAAACCAGCGTCAAGCCGGCATGGTAGCCCACGACGACACCGGGGTCATAGGCCAGCATGGCAACGAAATGCGTCGCCCAGATCCCGAAACCGCCGGCCGCCCCCGCCGTCCCGATCCACAGCCACCGGGCAGCGCCATCGGAAGACGTCGCCCGATCAAGCAGAACCACCGCGCAATGGCTGGCAAGAAAGCAGATCAAACCCGCGAGACCGACCAGCGAAAGATCATGCTGCTCGGTAACGCACGTCAGAACGGTGAACATGGAATAGGACCCTCGATTTGAGGGGTCACGCTATGCGGCGGGCGTTTAAGGAAGGTTGAAGTGAAGTGGGCGGCTGGCGGGAAAGGCGAGTGTTTGGGCGGTTTGGAGGTGGCGTTGTGGGATTAGGGTTTATCGCGGGTGTCTTGGTATGGTGAATGGATTTTCGACTGGCGAGGAGGGCGAGGTCCCGCGAACTAGGGCTTGCCCTGCCCCACCATGACCGGGTGCAGGGAGATGATATTCGTCGATCAGGCCAAGGGTCAGGGTGTGGGCAAGCTCCGGACCGGCGACTTCGATCTCCCCAATTTCACCCCAGCACCATGGTAGCGGACTTGGATGAGGGGAATCTGGGATGTCGATCTTGCTAAGAAGTTTGTCACTACTGGTTGGAATAACATTGGCGGTGCCTGCCTTTGGCAATTGCTTAACCGCCAATGAGACCAAACAAGGCGTACTGCTGACCAGAGAGGTGCCTTTCCTTTCCGTATTCTACAAGCCAGACGGTCCGGGTCTCACCGAACAAAAGCTGGTGGAGCGTAACCGTTCACTGCAGCCGGTGTCGGCTGTATATTTGCACCCCTTGCTCGTCGAAAAAAGAGTTGGTCCCAACGGGACGCATGAGCTGAAATACGCGAATGCGATTGCGTTGGACGATCTACCACAGAAGAGGAACTGGCAATCCGACACGACGCTTTTCATCAATGGCAAAAAATCCGTTTCGGGCACGACTTTTATTAGGTTCGACGGCTTGGGAGAGGAAACGATTGCATCTTGTTCCTACAAAGTTTGGGCCATCAACAGCCGTCTGGAACTGACGGAATTGCCTCCGATTATTTTCGAACAATACTATTCCCCCGAGCTTCGTCTCGTTCTTCGTTCGGTAAGGCTAGGCCCCTCCGGCCAGCCGTTGAGCGAGGTTCGATTTGATCGGTTCCAAATTGGCTGGGGCAACTGATCGATCGTGAGGTCAGGCTGCCAGCACGAAAGCTGGCTCGCATCAATTTCTTGAAGTCGAGACCGCAGAACCGGCGATACCGTCAAATACGATGCGCAGAACATGCGACTGCTTGGGGAAGGTGTCCGTTTATCTCGGGCATCGATACGCCGGAGATTGGTTCGCACGCAAAGTGTACCAGAATCATGAACTGCGATGCTGCGCCGCTGGCGCGAAACGACCGGCCACGAGGACCTCGGCACTGCCCGAACTCCGCACTGCCCGCGCCTCGGACGACCCCACCGCCACCGCCGACGTCGGCGGCTTGAGGCGGGGAACGACTGATTGCCTTTTCGGACGAAGCGTGTGTCGCACGAGGCCGCGTTCGAACGCACCGTCAGTTCTATCGCCGACTGCACCGGTGAATCGCTGGAGACGCCTCAACCGCTTCATGATCGCGAGGAAGTCGCGGCGAAGGGGCGGCGCGCGAAGCGCCCGCCCCTTGGACTTTTAACCGCGACCGCCCCTCGTCCGACTCAGGGATGCTACAGGGCCGCGCTGTCTATTGCTGCTGTTGCTGTGCCGGCGGCGGTGTTCCGATCTTGTCCAGAACCTTCTTGGCGAGGGCCGGGTCGCTCTGCGCCGCCGTCAGGATCGAGGAATATTCCTCGACCGAGATGTCGTTGGAGGATTGGACGGTTTCGACCATCTCCTTCTTGGCCTCCTCCTGCAGCTTTTGCTTTGCTGCCTGATCCTTCGTTGCGTCGATCTTGGCCGAATATTGCTGCCGGACCTTATCGACCTGCAGGTAGGCGACGGCAAAGGCTTCGAGTTTCTGATCGCTGACGGGCGCGCTGGTACCGCCGCCCTGTCCCTGCATCGGCGCCTGGCCCTGTTCGGGCTGCTGTTGCGCCTGGGCCATCTCCACAGCGGATGCCGGGCTGAGAGCCAGCAGGCTGAAGACCGCAGCGGTCATCGTTGCAAGGGATGTGTAACGAGTGATCATTTTCATTCCTTTTCCGGTGATTTCGGTCGATCGCTCGGCCGCTGAAAGGCCGGCGAGGTCGCGACGATGAAGCCTGAAAAGGGCAGGATGCGGCGGTAACAGGGCTATTTGCTGACGATTGCGCGGCGGCTTTGTGACCGTCGGCGGCAGATCAACCGCTACCGCGCAAACCTTCTTGCCCCGGCGACGCACAGGATAACGGCGACCGTTACAGCCAGCATTGCCCACGTCACCGGCTCGCGCAGCAGGGTGGCGGCAAGCGCCAGGCCGAAAAACGGCTGGAGCAGCTGCAGCTGGCCGACGGCGGCGATGCCGCCCTGCGAGAGGCCGCGATACCAGAAGATGAAGCCGATCAGCATGGAGAACAGCGAGACATAGGCAAGGCCGACGAGCGCCGGCATTTCGATGCCGGCAAAACTCACTGGCCGGTATAGAAAGGCGACCGTGACCATTAGCGGCAGCGACAGCACCAGCGCCCAGGAAATTACCTGCCAGCCGCCGAGCGTGCGCGACAGCCTGCCGCCTTCGGCGTAACCGAGACCGCAGACAAGGACAGCCGCCAGCATCAGGACGTCGCCGACCGGCGATGCGGTCACCCCTTGCGCCAAGGCAAAGCCCGCCACCAGCGCGCTGCCGAGAATGGAAAAGAGCCAGAAGGCCGGCTTTGGCCGCTCGCCGGCGCGGATGACGCCGAAGGTCGCGGTTGCCAGCGGCAGAAGGCCGATGAAGACGATGGAATGGGCCGAGGTGACATGCTGCAGCGCTAGCGCCGTCAGCAGCGGAAAGCCCACCACGACGCCGAGCGCGACGACGACGAGCGAGACGATATCGCGCCCTGACGGCCGTTTCTCACGAAAGACGATCAGCAGGCAGAGCGCCAATACCCCGGCGATCGCCGCGCGCGCGACGGTCAGGAACACGGGATCGAACTGCGCCACCGCGACGCGCGTCGCCGGCAGCGAGCCGCTGAAGATCACCACGCCGACCAAGCCGTTGATCCATCCTGCCGTCATGCGTTCCATCATGCACTCTTCCTTCCCGATGCATGCCGTCCAAGCGCCCTCAGGTTTGGCAGCATGTATGAAAACAACGACCTAACGCGCCTCACTTGAATCAAATTCGCAGTGACGCGCTTCAGCCTTTATCGATCAGGACGGATGGCCAGGAAAGTGACGGTCTGATACGATTTCGACAAACTGTTATGATGCAGAAAGCAGTACAGATGAACGAAGAACTGGCAGGACGCACACGCATTGAGATGGTGATCGCAACGATCCGGCAGCGCATTGCCGGCCGCAGCCTGACGCCCGGCGCAAGGCTGCCCTCGGTCCGGGGATTGGCGGCGACGTTGAAGCTGTCGACCTCGACCGTGGTCGATGCCTATGAGCGCCTGGTCGCCGAAGGCGCGATACTGGCGAGACCAGGCTCCGGCTTCTATGTCGCCAGCCAGGCAGCACCCTTTGCGCTTGCCGAGGCCGGGCCGAAACTCGACCGTGCCGTCGATCCCTTCTGGATATCGCGGCAATCGCTGGAGGCCGGCGAGAGCGACCTGAAGCCCGGCTGTGGCTGGCTGCCGCCCTCCTGGCTGCCCGGCGAAGCCATGCGCCGCGGGCTCAGAACGCTTTCCCGCGCCGACGGGCCGGCGCTTGCCGATTACGGTTCGCCGCTCGGCCTGCCGCCGCTGCGCCAGCTGATTTCGCGGCGCATGGGCGAACGCGGCATCGAAGCCTCGCCGGATCAGATCATGCTGGCCGAATCCGGCACCCAGGCAATCGATCTGCTCTGCCGTTTCCTGCTGGAGCCCGGCGACACGGTGCTGGTCGACGACCCCTGCTACTTCAATTTCCACGCGCTGCTGCGCGCCCATCGGGCAAAGATCGTCGGCGTGCCCTATACGCCGTCCGGTCCCGATATCGAGCTGTTTGCGCAGGTCGTCGCCGAACACCGGCCGCGCCTCTACATCACCAACTCCGCCATCCACAACCCGACTGGCGCAACCCTTTCGCCGGTGACGGCCCACCGCCTCCTGAAACTCGCCGATCAGTTCGACCTCACCATCATCGAGGACGATATTTTCGCCGATTTCGAATATACGCCGGCGCCCCGCCTTGCCGCCTTCGACGGGCTCGAGCGGGTCATCCATATCGGCAGCTTTTCGAAGACGCTCTCAGCCTCGGCCCGCTGCGGCTTCATCGCCGCCAAACCGGAATGGGTCGACGGACTGACCGATCTCAAGATCGCCACCGCCTTCGGCGGCGGCCGGCTGACGGCGGAACTGGTGCTGAACGTCTTGAGCGACGGCAGCTACCGCAAACACATGGAGACGCTGAGACAGAGGCTTTCCCGAGCGATGGGCGAGGTCTCGGCCGGGCTGAAAGGCCTTGATATAACACCCTGGCTGGAGCCGCCGGCCGGGATGTTCCTCTGGTGCCGGCTGCCCGACGGCATCGATGCGGCCGACGTGGCGCGGGCCGCGCTGGAAAGGAAGATCGTGCTTGCCCCCGGCAATGCTTTCAGCCTGTCGCAATCGGCGACGAATTTCATGCGGTTCAATGTGTCGCAGACGCGGGATCGGCGGGTGTTCGAGGTGCTGGAGGAGGTATTGGGGAGGCTGAGGAAGTGAGGCGACACGCTACAGACAGCATCTTGCGGCGGCGGTCACCTCGCACCAACCCTTACTCCGTCATTCCTGTGCTTGTCACAGGAATCCAGCGCGCCCAAGTCCTTGGGCGCGGGAGACTCTTTTTCAAAGGTCGGATTAAGTCATTCACGGCGCAGACGCGCCGTGGCTGGATTCCTGTGACAAGCACAGGATGACGGAGGAGAGGTTAGGCTAGTCGATGCCAGGCCCGGGGGCCGCACGGCACGGCCTTCATCCTCATCTCGTTCAACGCCACACCTCAAAACGACCGATTGACCGCCTTGTCGTTCTCCAGCCGCGTCACGCAGCCTTCGAGCTTGGCGAGCAGCAGATCGAAATCGAGCGGCTTCGTCAGGTAGTCCGCCGCCCCGGCCCGCAGGCCCGCAAGCGTGTTTTCCCGGTCGGTCAGCGCCGTCAACAGGATGAAGGGGATGTTGGAGAGCTCGGGGTGGTTGATCTGGATTTCCGCCAGAAGCTGGTGCCCGTCCATGACAGGCATCGAAATATCGCTGATGACGATGTCTGGCCATTTCGACAGGATCATTTCCAGGCCCTCGGCGCCGTTCGAGGCCTCGAGCGTCTTGTAGCCGGCTTCGCTCAACTCTTCGACGAGGAGATTCCGGATCTCGACTTCGTCTTCTATGCACAAGACTGTAACCATGAGCTCTTCCTTAAGCTGCGACTTGTTGATCCGACAATAGAGACCCTATTGGCAGAGAAATGGTAAATGTTGTGCCCTTGCCAAGCTCGCTCGTCACCTCGACGCTGCCGCCATGCAGCTCGATAACCTGCTTGACGACATTCAGGCCAATGCCGGTTCCGGCAATGCCCGTGGCGCTGCGGGCCCGGTAATAGGGTTGAAACAGTTTCGGCAGGTCATCCGCATCCATGCCGATGCCCCTATCGGCGATGGCGATTTCCACCGTCATTTCATCAACCCGGGCGCGAACATGAATGTCAGCCGCATTGGGCGAATATTTGACGGCATTGGAAATCAGGTTGGTGAAGACCTGTTCCATCGCGCTTCGATCGAAGTTCAATAGATCAGGTATCTGCTCGAGATCGAGATGGAAGACATGCGAGCGGCTGAACTCGCGCCGTCTGTCGCAGCAGGCGACGAGCAGCGCTTTCAGATCGCCTTCGCTCCGCTTCAATATGATCCGTCCGGTCTCGAGCCGACCGCTGGCAAGGATGCTCTCCATCAGATCGACCATGCGCACCACCGCGCTTCGGATCACTCCGGCTTTTTCGTGAACGTACTCGCCGCTGACATTGGTCGTCGAGCGGCAGAGCCGCTGGGCGGCGGCGTCGATGATCGCAAGCGGGGTTCGAAATTCGTGCGAGGCCATGGCGACGAACTGGCGCTGGAGCGCATTCACCTGGCGTTCGTGCACCAGCAGGCGGTCCAGCTCTTCCCTCTGTCTTTCGATTTCTGCGGTTCGATCCGCCACCATCTCTTCCAGATGGTTGCGATGGTGGGTGAGCTCAGCCTGACTGTCCATCAGGGTCAGCGAGGTCCGATGCAGTCCTCGTCCGAGCCAGAACACCGCGGCGATCAGCAGGGCAAGGCAGCCGAGCCCGGCCGGCGCAATCTGCTGAAGCAGCATGAAACCCGGCCGGATCGGCTGCCAGACGAGATAGCCGATCGTGCCGCCGTCATGCGACGATACAGGTACCTGCGCCCGTGCGTCACTCTTCGATCCGGTAAAATGCAATCCTTCGAGCCGCGCATAATGGGCGATGCTTTCGACCGCCTTTCCGTCGAGGAACTTGACCGAGACGGCGATGAACTCCTGGCCGGCCTCGATTTGCATCCTTGTCGAGCTCGGCAGAATGGGGCGCGCACTTATTATCGCCGGCCTGTTGCCGATCATGATCGTGCGGACCCTAGCGAGCTGACCAAGCGGTTCGGCGCCGGGCTTTTCGCTATCGAGGAGAGCAGCCCGCATTTCGCCCGCCAGCGCCGTCATCTCCTGGCCGTCGTCGCTGCCGAGGCGCGGCGGCATGGTGTCCGCGCCGTCACGGAACGCAAACATCAGGCGATTGGTATCGTCGAAGATATAGGTCCTGTCGTGCCCGAAATACTGGCTCGTCCACCGGCCGATATTGTCGAGCAGCCATTCATGGTTTCGCTGCTTGGCATAGAGGAAGGCATCGTCCCATTTGGTGACGCTTTCCTGCTCCCGCGGAAGTGCCGCGATCTGCTCTTCCAATCCTTGGCCGACGAAGTCGGCCTGTCGGCGCAACGAGAGATCGTCGACCTTCACCGCGGCAAGCCACGCAAATCCGCACAGCAACACAGCCGCGGCGCAGGTGAGCGTCACCAGGACGAATGTAATGTGGGGTGTGAGCCCGACCTTCAATACCTGCAACCTTGTGATGGCGCCCGCTGTCGAGAAATTGACACGCAAAGGTTGACGGACCGTGAATTATGCGCTCCCGTGCGGGTCTGCGGCAGGTCTCCGATAGGCATTCCGCAATCGTTGAAGGAGAAGCACATGGATGCAGCAGCATCGCCGGATACGTCAGGCATCAGGATCGAGCCGATCGCCGCCGTCCATATCGACAGCTTTCATCGTACGCTGGACGTCGTCGCGCGGGAGAAAAAATACCTGTCCATGCTGGAAGCATCGCCCCTGCCCCAGACTCGTGAGTTCGTGATGGGCATGATTGCGAAAGGCAATCCGCAATTCGTTGCCACCGCTGGAGACGAGGTCGTCGGTTGGTGCGATATCAGCCGGCATTTTTTCCCGTCGCATGCCCATCGCGGAAACCTCGGAATGGGAATCCTTCCCGCCTATCGGGGCAAGGGTCTCGGACGAAGGCTCATCGAGACGACCTTGAGAGCCGCACAAAAAAGCGGTTTTGCCCGGGTTGAACTCAATGTTTACGAAGACAACGCCCGGGCTATCGCTCTCTACGAAAAGACGGGATTTGCCCGCGAAGGCATCGTCCGGCGTGCGGCACGAATCGACGGTCGGTTCATCGATGCGATCAGCATGGCGTTTCTGTTCGATGAGCGCGGCTTCTCATAGATCCTGGTATCGCCGTCATTTTTTGAACAAGCTCTTTTGAGCAATTCCAATCGCGACACGATTGTGCAGACCTCCGTCGGCCAGGCACTCCCTATCGGGCGAAAGCCTCGAACGGATTCTCGTGGGTCAGGCGCGTCAGGGTCCCATCGTCTATGCCTCGCCGTCTTAGCTCGGGCAGCAAGATCGTGGAAAGATGGGTGTACGGTTTCGGGGTCCCGCCCATCGGCAGCGCCGGATCGAACCAGCCGCGGTCATGGCTCAACAACAGGCGGTCGCCGCAACCGGCCTCCAGCGCCCTGATCACCAGCTCCGCCACCTCGTTATCTTCAGCCCGGCCGACATGGTCATACTCGATCCAGGCGCCGCGCTCGGCGACGGCGACGTTATAGCCGAAGTCCTTTTCTTCCTGCGTATGAATCGAGATAAATCTGTCGGCCCGATAGCCCTCCCCCTCGATGACGTCGAGCTGATCCATGACGACCCGCCCCCTGATTGTATGGCTGCCGATGACCGCGTCTGTCTGCGCCGCGGCGCGCGCCGCTGCCCGCAGGATTTTCGTCTCGAGCGGCGTCATGCCGTCATCGCCGGCGCTGAGCTTGATCCAGCCGGCCTGAAACCCGGTCTCGTCGATCTGCTCCGTCAGTTCGCGAAGCATCCACGCCTCCAGTGCCTTTTCGGAAGCATGGCGGACCCATTCGGGTATCCAGGGTTCACGGTAATTGCCCGTGGGAACGACGATCGGAAAATTCGTTGCAAGTGACACGGCAAGATCCATGTCCGCACGCCGTCCGACGCCGCCCGTCGAGCATTCGACGAGTGCCGTCACCCCGAGCTTCTTGATCCGTTCGATTTCAGGCGCCATCAGCCGAACGACGTCTTCGGTCTCCGCTTCGGCATAACCGGGCTGGTCCGGCGTCCTGAGATCGACGAAAACGTGCTCGTGCGGGAGGATCATCCCAAGCTCGGATTTGCTCTTAGGCCCGAGCGTCGTGCGCAGGTATTTCAAAGTCTCTCCTCGCGGCTGGATCGGCTTGCGTGGAGCCCTCGAGCACCGAAGCCTCGCCACTGCCGCGAAAGTAGATCGTCAGGTGACGAAATCAATCACCCGCTCGATCGAGATTCGCATTGCGGGGATCGGACCTCACCGCGTGGCGCATCGGTCACCCCGGCCGGCGCACGGCGCGGATCTTGCCACTGCCGCCGCCACCGCAGAAGAAGCGGTCGGCGCCGTCGGATTCGAGGCCGGAGACGCCGGTGCCTTCCGGCATATCAAGCCGCTCCAGCACCTCTCCCGTTTCCGGATCGATGCGCCTGACGTCGCTGTCGTCGCCCTCCCAGGTGCCATGCCAGAGCTGGCCGTCGATCCAGGTGACGCCCGTGACGACACGGTTCGACTCGATGGTGCGCAGGATCTTGCCGGTCTCGGGATCGATCTGGTGAATCTTGCGACCGCGGTGCTGGCCGACCCAGAGTGTGCCTTCCGACCAGGCGAGGCCGGAGTCGCCGCCATTGCCGGGCGCAGGGATGGTGGACAGGATGCGGCCGGTCTTCGGATCGATCTTGTGAATGACGTCCTCGGCGATCTGATAGAGGAATTCGCCGTCGAAAGCCGTCCCGGCATGGGAGGCGACCTCGATCGAGCGCACCACCTCGCCGCTTTCCGGATCGAGCGCGTTCAGCCTGTCGCCGGAGGCGAACCAGACATGCCTGCCGTCGAAAGTGACACCATTGACGCGCTCGGCGCCGGGAAACGGCCCGTATTCACGCAGGATATTCGCAGCTGATTTTTTCATCGCTTCCTTCCCTCAGTTCGGCTCATCCTAATCGCTCGGCAGCGGTCCGGGGAGTAACAAGATCGTCGGGAAACCCGGCAGCGGCGGGCTCATCCAGCGCCGTGCACGACCGCGCCCGAGCGACTGCACCTTGCCTTCGCCGGCAAGGGCATCCAGCGCACGCTGCACGGTGCGGGGGCTGGCCGCAAGCGCGATCGCCAGGGCCGAGCTCGACCACGCCTCGCCATCGGCCAGGAATGCGAGCACGGCCCCATGCTGACCTTCGACCAGCGGCGCCAGCACGGCGATATCGCCGGCGGCGCGTGGCGAAAGCGCAAAACCGCGCTTCGTCGCCGAGACCTCCGCCAGTCCGGCAAGTGCTGCGCGCAACCGGCCAATCTCGACGCGCAGCCGGGCGCGATGTGATTCATCGGCATGTTTGCCACGAAAGGCGCGTGCGATGAGCGTACCCCTTGCCACATCCGCCGGCCAGGCTTCGGCGAGCGTACGGGCGAGCGCAAACAGCACCGGCCGCGTCGCCAGTGAGACGGCATTGCCCGCGCTCCACACCACATGACGGCAGGCATCGACGACGAGCGTGCGGGAGGAAAGCAGGGCTTCCACCTCCGCAAGCCGCAGCGGACGCTCCTGTCCGCGCGACACCAGCCGTGCCGCCGGGGTCGCGAGCACCAGCGCGGCAGCTTCGACCTCCCGCTTCAAAGCGGGGATGTCGGCCGTGCGCGCGGCAAGCCTTGCCCGGTCGAAGGCAGATCGTGCCGCCTCGGTTCGCAGACGCCGGACGGCAATGCCTGATACCACCAGCTCGTGGGCGGCCCGCAAAGCCGGCGGCAGCGGCGTCGGATCGAGCGCTGCGAGCGCGCGTTCGGCCTCGTCGAGGCGGCCGATCAGCACCAGCCTGCGGATGGCGACATTGCCCGCATGGGCGGCATTGACGCTGTCGCCATGCGCCTCCAGCACCTTGCGCGCCGCGTCCAGCGCCTTGACCGGCCAGGTCAGATCGCGCGAGACAAGCGCGATCTCGGCCTCGGCGACCACGCAGCGCGCCCGCGCCACAGCCTCCCGCGGACCGAAGGCGCGCGCGGCATTCTTCAAGAGCGCCTTGGCGCGGACGAGATCGCCGAGCTGCGCCATGGCGATGCCGCGCAATGCCAGCGCCGGCGCGTCGTCGCGCAGCGCCACCCGCTTCAGTGCGCCGAGTGCATCGCCCGATGCCAGCGCCAGCGCCGCGGCCGTGATCAGCGAGTCCATTCAAATCCCGTCACACTTGTCACTCCCGCCATTCCTCTGTCCAGCCGTAATCTGCTCGGCGCCGGCAGACAATCCGCGCCGGATGGTACGACGACAGACAGGCAAAGGAGAAGACCCATGACGACACAGCTGAATGCAACACGCGAGCAGTGGCTGGCAGCAAGGCTCGATCTGCTCGAGGAGGAGAAGGAACTGACCCGCCAAAGCGACGCGCTGGCCCTGAAGCGCCAGCAATTGCCCCGCGTCAGGATCGACAAGGAATATCGCTTCGACACCGAAGGCGGCGATGCCTCGCTGAAGGATCTGTTCGGCGGGCGCTCGCAACTTCTCGTCTACCACTTCATGTTCGGGCCGGATTACAGCGCCGGCTGCCCCTCCTGCTCCTCGATCGCCGACGGCTTCAACGGCTTCTTCGTCCATCTCGAAAATCACGACGTCGCCTTTTGGGCCGTTTCGCGCGCGCCGCTTGCAAAGCTCCTGGCGTTCCGGCAGCGCATGGCCTGGCGCTTCCCCTGGGCCTCCTCCGGCGGCAGCGATTTCAACAGCGATTTCGGGGTCTGGTTCAGCGACGAGCAGCAGCGGCTGGGCGGCGTGGAATATAATTACCGCCGCGAACCGCCCGCCCCCGAACCGATGCCCAGCCGGAACATTGAGGAATGGCAGCAAGGCGGCAGCGACGAGCCGATCACGCAAATCGCCGCCATGACCGGCACCGATGTGCCCACCTATGTCCGCGACCGGCCGGGCGTCAGCGCCTTCGAGCTCATCGACGGCGCCGTCTACCACAGCTATTCCAGCTATGCGCGCGGATTGGATGGCCTCTGGGGCGTGTACCAATGGCTCGACCGCGCCCCGAAGGGTCGCAACGAAACCGGCATCTGGTGGCGCCACCACGACCGCTACGGCAAGGAGTGACGGTGATGCTGCTCTCCGGCCACAGCTCGAAAAGCGGCAGCGAACACGCTGCACCAGGCGGCGGAGCCGCCTTCAACACAGCTGAATGGCTGTCTGTATCGGCCGCCGCCGACGGAGCGGCCGGCAGACCGGGCGATTCCGCCCGGAGCTTGCCCGCCGCCGAATGGCTGTCGCTCGCTGCCGCGCCGACCTTCGCAATCATGGCATTACTGACGGCCGCGACCGGCAGCCCCGACATGATCTGCACGACCGCGCCCGAACTCTTTCCGATCGGCGGAATGGTGCCGATGTATCTGCTGATGAGCGGCTTTCACCTGGCGCCCTGGCTGCGGCTCATGGCCGGCCGGCGAGGCCTGGGACAGCCGTGATGAACAGCGTGGCGATGTGGCGCGGCGGCTTGGAGGATCGATAGGGCAGCCTGTTTACAGGCGGGTGACCCTAGACGGTGCGTGCCCGTTCACGAGGAGAAAATCGATAGCTTCCGCGGCCCAGCCGTTCTGGGCAAGCCACTCTGCGAGCGCTTCGCGTGTGGCAAAGACCGGACTTACCGGAGAGCCTTCGCTTACATTTTCGTAGAGCTGGAAGGCGGTTTTGCTGGAATCCTCCATGTCGTAAAGCGGCTGATGGTGAGCTCCCACCTCATATTCACCGTCCTCATCGACCGGATGTTGCCAATCGCTTGGAACTCGCACTATTTCAACGCCCAAAGCTCGATCTCCTTTGCGGGATGGACGCAGACGTCATGACAGCGCCTCGCCCGGCTTTCAATCCCGTTTTTGCATCGCCAGTGGCCGCTAACCTCTCTTCCGTCATTGCTATGTCCGCCCACCTCTCCTTCCTCATTCCTGTCCTCGGGCTTCGACCCGAGCACAGGGATCAGGGAGGGTGAGGCAGCGCTTTCGTCCAAATATTGCGTCGGCGGAGGGGATGGCGCGAATGATTGGCGCGCGCGAGGCACCGCGGAGAGCCGGTTTTTCCAATGACCCTATCCTGAGGTGCGAGCAACCCACAAGGTCTAGCTCGCAGGACAAGGCTCTCTCGCGTGTTCCCTCGCCGGCCGCTCACCCCTCCGCCAAAACCCTGCGGATCGCCTCCCAGCTCTCCGCATCCGGCGCCAGCAGCAGCCTGCCCTTCGTCATCGCCGGCCGATAAGCCTCGCCGCTCAGCAGCGCGCCGTAGCCGCCGGCTTCGCGGTGGATCAGGACGCCGGCGGCGTGGTCCCAGGGTTTGAGTTCGACGTTGAGGGAAAAGCTCATCGCCCCTGTCGCCACCGCCCGGTACTCATAGGCCGAGCAGCGCCAGGTGGTGGTGCGGGCAAAGCGCAGCAGGTGGCGGGCGTAGGCCGGCTGGTCTTCGGAGGGAAACATGTGCAGCGGCACGAAGCCGTGCATTTCCCCGACGGGCGACGGCGGCGCGGCGGCAAGGCGGGTCTGCGCGCCGTCGCGGGCGATGTGCCATGCGCCCAGGCCCTTCCGCGCAGCGAGGAAATCGCCGGTGACGGGGTAATGGATCAGCCCGGCCACGGTCTCTCCGCCGGAGACGATCGCCACGATCATGCCGAAGAGCGGCACCCCGTGGGCGAAGTTCCAGGTACCGTCGACAGGATCGATGAGGACGGCGAGATCGGCATCGGCAAACCGCGCCAACAGCGCGGGATCGGCCGAGACCGCCTCTTCGCCGACGAGCAGCGCTTCTCGAAACCGCGCCGAAAACGCCTCGCCAAGCCACCGTTCGGCGCCGAGATCGGCATCGGTCACCAGATCGTCGGGCGCGGTCTTGGTGCGGATGCCCTCGGCAACGACGCCGAGGAAGCGGGGCAGGATTTCCGCCCCCGCCGCCGCACGCATATCCTCCATCAGCGCGGAGAACAGCGCATCGGAAATCTCCCTCACTTCTGGCGCGCCTCGATATAGGCCTTCAGCGCCGCCGGCTGGTCGGTCTGGATGACGCTGATGCCGGATGCCATCATCCGGCCCCAGATCGCATCGGGATGGGCAAGGGCCGCGCTGTCGGTCAGGCCGCAGCAGGAGACCGGATCGAGCGAGTTGACCCAGAGCGAAATGCCGGCCTCGCGCAGCCGCGGGTGCTGCCCGGCCAGCGTCTCCAACCGGTCGAACTTGGCTTCGCACATGAACGGCCTGATCGAAAGGATCGCCTCGGCCGTCTGATCGGCACTTCCCTCACGGAAGAAGGCTTGGCCCATGAAGGGAATGCCGTCGATGCCGCCTTGCGCGGAAAGCCAGGCGAGCGCCTCCGGCGTGCCGGCGGCAGCCTTGAGATCGACCTGGTCTTCCATGCCCATTTCCTTGACCTTGGCGGCGACGATGCCGAACATCTCGCGGTCCTTGAGGTCGAGATCGACGAAGATCCGGCCGCGCGCGGTTTCGAGCACCTGTTCCAGCGTCGGAATGGTCTCGGTCGTGAACGGCTGATCCGGCCCGCCATCAGCCATGCGCAGCCTGAGGCTGGTGATTTCGGCGATCGTCATCTCCTCGGGAATGCGGTCGATGCCGGCCATGCGCTCAAGCGTATCGTCATGCAGGATGAACAGCATGCCGTCGGCGCTTTGGCGGATATCCACCTCGACGATGTCATAGCCGCCGGCGATGGCGGCCTCGATCGCCGCAAGGCTGTTTTCGGGAGCATGATGCCAGGCGCCGCGATGGGCGACGATGGCACAGGGACGCGACGGGTCGGCAATGTGGTCGATGTATTTCATGGAGGTTCCTTCAATTTGCGCCGAATGCGCCTGGTATGGCCCTGCCGCTCGCCGCATCGAAGAGATGCAGGCGAGAGGCCGGGAAATGGAGAGAGAGCTGGTCGTGGTCGGCGACCTCGGCCCCGAAGGGTGTGGCGATCCTGACGGTCGAGCCGGCAAGCTCGGCGGCGAGCACCGAGTGTGAGCCGAGGTCCTCGCGGAATCGCAAGGCGGATGTGAGCCCATGGCCGTCCGCCCTGCCGCCGAAAAGGATATCCTCGGGCCGAATGCCGAGCTGATAGGCGCCGGTGAGCTTCGATTGCACGACCGCCTGTCCGTCGGCGAGTCTCAGCACCGCGCCGTCGCCGGTGACGGGCAGAATGTTCATCGGCGGCGCGCCGATGAATTTCGCCACGAAGACCGAGGCTGGATGGTGATAGATCGCCTTCGGCGTGTCGAACTGCTCGATGCGCCCCTTGTTGAGGATCAGGATGCGGTCGGCAAGCGTCATCGCCTCCACCTGGTCATGGGTGACGAAGACGGTGGTGGCGCCGATACGCCGGTGGAGCTCGGCAAGCTCGACGCGCATGTCGTGGCGCAGCTGCGCATCGAGGTTCGACAGCGGTTCATCGAAGAGCAGCACGCCGGGCTCGCGCACGATGGCGCGGCCGATCGCGACGCGCTGGCGCTGGCCGCCGGAGAGCTGTCCCGGCTTGCGGGAGAGGTAGTCGGAAAGCCCGAGCATCTTCGCCACCGCGCCGACCCGCTCGATGCGCTCCGCCTTCGCCATGCCGGAAACCCTGAGGCTGTAGGCGATGTTGTCGAAGACGCTCATATGCGGATAGAGCGCATAGTTCTGGAACACCATGGCGCAGCCCCGATGTTTCGGCTCGAGATCCTGCACCTGCCGCCCGCCGAAGGCGATCGTCCCGCCGCTCACCCGCTCGAGGCCGGCGATCATCTGCAGCAGCGTGGACTTGCCGCAGCCGGAGGGGCCGAGCACGACGGTGAATTCGCCGGCCCTGAGCTCGACGTCCATCGGCAGAACGACGGTGGTCGCGGCGTCATAGGCCTTGGTGACGCCCGCAAGCGTGATATTGGCGGCAGCGGCGCGGATGGCCAGGTCGATCGCATTCATCGCTATTTCTCCGTGAGAGCGAGGCCCTGGACGAGAAAGCGCTGCAGCAGCGCGATCATCGCCAGCGGAATGATGGAGACGATGATGGCGCCGGCCATGATCATCGGGAAATCCGGCATCTCACCGTCGGCATCGGGAACGAGCCGCGCCAGCCCGACGACGGCGGTCTGCATGTCGGGTGTCGAGGCCGCTATCAGCGGCCAGAGATATTGCGTCCAGCCGCTGAGGAAGGTCAGCACGAAGAGTGCGGCAAAGCTGGTGCGCGACAGCGGCAGCAGAATATCGAAGAGGAAGCGGATCGGCCCCGCCCCATCCATGCGCGCCGCCTTGAAAAGGTCCTTGGGCAAGGTCAGGAAGAACTGGCGGAACAGGAAGGTGCCGGTGCCATGCGCGACAAGCGGTGCAACGAGTCCGAGATGCGTGTTCAAGACGCTCCATTCCAGCTTCACCGGCGCGCCGAAATAGTCAGCGATTAGGCCGTTGAGGCCAGTGACGTCGAGCAGCGCATTGACGGGTGAAAACACGTTCGCCGCCACCTGATAGGTGGTGATGACGCGGATATCGAGCGGCAGCATGATGGTCGCAAGGATGAGCGCGAAGGCGGCACCGGCCCAGCGGATGCGGAAATAGACGATGGCATAGGCCGACAGGAACGACAGGATGCAGGTGAAGACCGCGATGCTGAAAGCCGTCACCATGCTGTTGACGATCTGGACCGGAATATGCGTTTCGGCAAAAACCCGCGCCATGTTGGAGAAGAGCCGGCCGCCCGGATACCAGGCGAGCCCGTTGCGCAGCATGAATTCGTAGGATTGCGAGGCGGTCGACAGCGTCAGGTAGAGCGGCCCGAGGATATAGAGGATGCCGGCGATGAGAATGAGACTGGCCACAATATTGAGGGAGCGGGCGTTTTCGATCATGGTTCACCTGTCGTAGCTGACGCGCCGGCCGAGGAAGAGGAACTGGGCGGCGGTAAGGAGGACGACGAAGACCATCAAGATCGTCGTCTGGGTCGAGGCGCCGGAGAGATCGTAGCCGGAGAAACCGTCGGTATAGATCTTGTAGACGAGCAGCGTCGTCGAACCGCCCGGCCCGCCGTCGGTCATCGTATCGATCAGCGAGAAGGCCGAGGTGACGCTTTCGGTGAATTCCAGCACCAGCGTCAGGAAAAGCTGCGGCGCAATCAGCGGCAGCTGCACGTCGAAGATGCGCCGCCACGGCCCTGCCCCGTCCATCGCCGCCGCCTGGTGCAAGCTGCGCGGGATCGACTGCAGGCCGGCGAGCAGGATGACGAAATTGAACGGAATGCCGCCCCAGACATGCGCCGCGATCAGCGTGATGAAGGCGTCCGTGCCGTCGATGCCCGGCGCCCAGATGCCGGGAAAGGCGGAATTCAGCGGCACCAATAGGCCGACGAACGGATTGAAGATGAAGGCGAAGACGACGCCGATCGAGGCGCCGGCAACCCCCTTCGGCCAGACCAGTACGTTGCGCGCCGGCAGCGACATCGGGATTTTCCGGTCGGCTGCAAGCGCCAGGATCAGCGGGATCAGCACCGCAAGCGTCGAACCGCAGACCATGAAGACAATGGTGCGCTGGCCGGCCTTCCAGAATTCGGGATCGGAAAGCACCCGGGCGAAATTGTCCCAGCCGACGAACATCGAGCCGCCGCCGAAGGGGCGTTCGAGGAAGAACG
Organism: Rhizobium croatiense; assembly: GCF_019793465.1. GTDB lineage: Bacteria > Pseudomonadota > Alphaproteobacteria > Rhizobiales > Rhizobiaceae > Rhizobium > Rhizobium croatiense. The sequence continues at coordinate 92,061 of NZ_JAILYJ010000004.1, forward strand.
ACCAGTAGAAGGCCTGGAAGATCGGCACATAGAAGAACAGTACGATCAGCAGCATGAGCGGCGCCACCAGCAGAAGCGGCAGCCAGCGATGGCTGAAGAGCGAAGATTCCGACGTCATGCTGGGAGATCCTGCATTGAAAGCCTGCATAGGCGCGCGGTCGCCGCGCCTATGCGTGGGAGTTCGGAAAATCAGGGCAGCTTGACGCCCTTATAGGTCTGCTCGAAGCGGCGCAGCAGCTCGTCGCCGCGCTTCTTGGCGCTGTCGAGCGCCGCCTGCATCGTCTGCTCGCCGGCAAAGGCCTTCTGCGTCTCCTCCATGAAGACCTGGCGGAACTGCACGTAGAAGCCGAGGCGGATGCCGCGCGTGTCAGGCGTGCGCGGCTCGTTCATCGAACCGATGCCGACGGCGGCGGTCGCATATTTCGGCGATTGGCCCTCGCCGCTCTTGGCGATCGCCTCCATCACGTCGTTGGTGACGGGCACGTAGCCGGTGGCTGATGTGAAGGCTATCTGCTGCTTGGGATCGCGCACGAAATCGAGGAAGGCCTTCGCGCCTTCGATCTCCGCCTTGCCGTGTCCCTTCATGATGTAGATCGAAGCGCCGCCGACAAGCGTGTTGTGGCGCTCATGGCCCTCGTACATCGGCGCCATGTCGACGGTGAGTTCGTATTTGCCGTCGAACGCTTTGGCGGAAGCCGTATAGGAGCCGGAGGAATTCTCCATCATCGCGCATTCGCCGGCGTTGAAGGCGGCGGTGAAATTGCCGGCCTTGGTATCGCTCGCCAGCCTGACGAGGCCTTCCTTGCGCCAATCGACAAGGTTCTGCAGGTGCTTGGCGGCGAAGGTGGTGTTGAAGACATATTCGGCGTCGAGGCCGTCATAGCCGTTGTGTTCGGAAGCGATCGGCAGGCCGTGGCGGGCCGAGAATTGTTCGAGCACGCGCCACGTATCGCCATCGGTGGTGAAGGGACAGGCGTGGCCCGATGCCTTCAGCTTGCGGGCAGCCTCGATGATCTCTTCCCAGGTCTTGGGCGTCTCGGTGACGCCGGCTTTCTGAAGCTCGGTCTTATTGGTGTAGAAGAGCAGCGTGGAGGCATTATAGGGCTGGGCGAAGAGCTTGCCGGCCGAGGTTTCGTAATAGGCGCGAGCGCCGGTGATGTAGTTGTCCCACTTGACGTCGGGCAGCTCCTCCTGGACCGGCACGACGGCGTCCGACAGCATCAGGTCGAGGGTGCCGGCGTCGAAGAACTGGATGAGGACGGGATGGTTCTTGGCGCGGAAGGCGGCGATCGCCTTCTGCATCGACACCTCGTAGCTGCCCTGTCCGACGCAGGTGATGTGATGCTCGGACTGCGCAGCGTTGAAAGCAGCGCACTGATCCTGAATCGCCGTCTCGACGACGCCTGTATTGCCGTACCAGAATTCGATATTGGCGGCCTGCGCAGAACATTCGCCCGCCGTCAGCGCGGCCGCAGCCGCCAGAATAGAAATCTTCATCCTGCCCTCGCCTGTTTGATCGGCCGGCTCACAGCCCGCCTTTGGTGATGGCGGATTACTACACATAGTGTGTAACAATTTGGTGACGGATGCTCGCTTGCGCCGACAACAGGCTATTGCTATAGGCGTGCAAGCACGGAAGTACCGCTGGCGACCGACCTCATTACTACACGCATAAGGTAATTATCGACGACCGAGGTGTTGGATATGACCTATTTCCCGGAGCCGCTGATCGCCCCGCACTTCCTGCGCGAAGGCGGTGGGGTCGTTTCTCCCAACGAACGCGATCTCCTGAGATTGATCTGGCGCAATCCCGGCCTCTCCCGCTCCGAAGTCACGGGCCACACGGATCTCACCCAGCAATCGGTCTATCGCATCCTCGACCAGCTGGAGGAACGCGGGATCGTCTCCTTCGGCTCGCCGAAGCCGGGCGCCGGACGCGGCCAGCCGAGCCCGACGCTGCGGCTTGACGGCCGCCACGCCTATAGCTGCGGCATCTCGGTCAATACCGATGTCATCGGCATCTGCCTGATGGATCTGTCGGGCAAAGTGCTCGCCGAAAGCAGCATCACCTTGCGCGAGCGCTCGATGGCGCAATCGCTCGATCTCGTGCGCGAGCAGCTGATGGAGCATCAGCGGGAAAACGACCTCTCCGACGAGAGCTTCTTCGGCATCGGCTTTGCCATTGCCGGCTTCCACGTCAGCGGCACCCGCTTCAACGCACCGCTGCCGCTGCACGAATGGTCGCTGATCGAACTCGGGCCGCTACTGACGGAATTCTTCAGCAAACCGGTCTGGGTGCACAATGGCGGAAAGGCGGGAACGGTCGCCGAATCCATGTTCGGCGCCGGCCGCTACATCAGGCACTTCGCCTACCTCAGCTTCAATTACGGCTTCGGTGGCGGCCTCGTCAGCAACGGTGAGCTGCTGCACAACGGTGTCGGCAATGCCGGCGAATTCTCCGGCATGTACGATGCCGAAGAAGGCAAGCGCCGGCCGGCCTTGCAGTATCTGATCGAACGGCTCAACGACAACGGCCTCGACATCCCCTCCATCACATATATGCGCAAGCATTTCGATCCGAAATGGCCGGGCGTCTTGGAATGGGTGGACGACGTCACGCCCGCCTACAGTCGCCTCATCAACGCGATCTGGGCGATCTTCGATCCGCAGGGCATCGTCTTCGGCGGCCAAATCCCGGCGGCGCTGGCGCAGATGCTCATCGACCGCACCGAGATCTTCGACCGCCCCCGCTACGGTGTTCCACGCCCCCGCCCGAAGCTGATCATCTCCGAGATCGCAAGCGACGCCTCGGCCATGGGGGCGGCGATCGCCCCGTTCAAATCCGCCTATTATTGATCTCGGCAGCTTACCGACGCGAGCAGAAACCGAGTCCCGTGATTCTCTCCGGTTCCGCTTGCGGGCGTTATGCGTTTTTTGCTCCGAGGCCGCGCAGGCAATTTTCGGCCGAATGGACCTGCGCTATGATCTGATTCCGGCGCAGCCCACGCCTCCTCCCTCCATCGGGAAAGCAGACGTCATGCAGGGCTACCTGACACCGAACCGACTGTTCGAGCACTGGCATAAGGAGGGATTGCGGACGACGCTCGCAAATAGGAGGTTTATCCATGAAGACGACTCAGCCCATTTATCACCTCAAGCGTAAGGCCAAGGCGTTGTCGCGCGCCGAGGACATACCGCTGCATCAGGCGCTCGACCGCATAGCCAAGGACGAAGGCTATGGCCGCTGGAGCCTGCTGGCGGCAAAGGCATCGGAAACAACGCCCGCTGGCGAGCTGTTTGCACACTTGCAGCCCGGCGACCTCCTGCTCCTCGGTGCCCGGCCCGGCCACGGCAAAACCCTGATGGGCCTCCAGCTCGCGGTCGAGGCGATGAAGACGGGCCATCCCGGCATATTCTTTTCGCTGGAGTATACGCGAGAGAATGTCGAAGACCGCTTTCGTGCTATCGGCATCGACTGCACGCAGTTCAATCACCTGTTCGAATTCGACGGCTCCGACGCCATCAGCGCCGACTACATGACCGAAAAACTGGCCTCCACGCGCCGCGGCACCCTCGTCGTCATCGACTATCTCCAGCTGCTCGACCAGAAGCGGGAAAATCCGGAGCTCTCGGCCCAGGTCAGAACGCTGAAGGCTTTCGCGCGCCAACGCGGCCTGATGATGGTCTTCATCGCGCAGATCGACCGATCCTTCGAGAGGACTGAAAAGTCCCTGCCCGATATCACCGACATCAGGCTGCCGAACCCGCTTGACCTGAAGCTGTTCGACAAGACGTGTTTCCTGAACAACGGAAAGATGGCCTTCGCCGCGGCGCTTTAGGAAGCTGCGTTGCCCCGGTCGCAGGTCTCACGCCTGACCCGCGACCGGGTGTTTGCCGGCGCAACAGTTCGCACCTCCGGCGTGAACGCAAGATGGTGGAGCTTGCTCCGCTGAGCCCGTTTAATCATAGTGCCGGCATGAGCGGATACGATAGCCCTTTCGAGTATTACACCCTGCCCGGCCAGATGACATCGGCCGGGCCGCATACCCCTGCCCTTGCCGCGCTTAAGAGCGTCCCATCCATTGCCGCCGCCATACATGGCGCACTGCCGCACGAGGCCTGGGCGCCACGCCATGGCCAGACACTGACCGAGGCGCGAAGGGCACAATCACATATGCGACCGGTCCGACAGATGCTCGATGCGGTCATTGCGATTGATCCCGCCGCGCTCGATGTCCCGCGTCCGCCCGACAAGCGTAGTATCGGCGTGTGCCGCCATTTCACCGTGCTCGCATGCGCGGCCCTGCGGGCGCAGGGTGTGCCGGCACGCGCCCGCTGCGGTTTCGGAATGTATTTCGAGGCCGACAAGGGCATCGACCACTGGATCACCGAATATTGGGATGGACGCCGCTGGGTGTCCGCCGACTTTCAGATCGACGACCTTCAGCGGACGGCTTTACAGCTCGATTTCGACGCACTCGACCAGCCACCCGGCAAATTCCTGAGGGCCGGCGAGGCCTGGCAGCGCTGCCGCGCCGGCAGCGCAGACCCGGCAAAATTCGGCATATTCGACGAGTCAGGCCTTTGGTTCATCGCCATGAACCTCGTGCGCGATCTCGCCGCGCTCAACAACATGGAGATGCTGCCCTGGGATGACTGGGGCGCGATGCCACAAGCCGAGGACGAGATTTCTGCGGAACGGCTTGGCACGCTTCGATCACCTTGCCGCTCTAACGATTGAGGCGGACCAACGCTTCGCCGAACTGCGGGCGCTCTATCAAGCCGATGCCGGCCTGCGCGTGCCGCCGCAGGTATTCAACGCCGTGCGCAAGCAGATGGAGAATGTCGGCGCAGCGTGGTCATCTACAGCGCCGCACGTCTTTTCGGACGCGCAATTGGCGCTGTAGCACTTTGATTGCTGCACTCTGCTAGGCCGCCGCTTCTCTCCGGGCTAAAGACACGCATCCGCCAGTACCGATGCGCCGCATCTGTCCAGTTCCGATTGTCTTCCCGCCCGAAACTGTGCCATGACCTGTCGACCACAGACGCAACGGATCAAGGTGCGGCATCGACATGAAGAAGATCGGGTTCCTTTCGTTCGGGCACTGGACGCCCTCGCCGCAATCGCAGACGCGCTCGGCGAGCGACGCGCTGCTGCAGTCGATCGATCTTGCCGTCGCCGCTGAAGAGCTCGGTGCCGACGGCGCCTATTTTCGCGTACACCACTTCGCCCGGCAGCTGGCCTCGCCCTTCCCGCTGCTGGCCGCCGTCGGTGCTAAGACCAGCCGGATCGAGATCGGCACCGCCGTCATCGACATGCGCTACGAGAACCCGCTCTATATGGCCGAGGATGCGGGTGCCGCCGATCTGATCGCCGGCGGCCGGCTGCAGCTCGGCATCAGCCGCGGCTCACCCGAGCAGGTGATCGATGGCTGGCGCCATTTCGGCTATGCCCCGCAGGAAGGTCAGGACGAGGCCGAAATGGCGCGGCGCCACGCGGAAGTCTTTCTTGAAGTGCTGCGCGGCGAAGGCTTTGCCAAGCCGAACCCGCGGCCGATGTTTCCCAACCCGCCCGGTCTCTTGCGTCTCGAGCCGCATTCGCAGGGTCTGCGTGAGCGGATCTGGTGGGGCGCCAGCTCCAACGCCACGGCCGTCTGGGCGGCAAAGCTCGGCATGAACCTGCAGAGTTCGACGCTGAAGGACGACGAGACGGGAGAGCCGTTCCACGTCCAGCAGGCCGACCAGATCCGCGCTTACCGCGAGGCCTGGAAGGCCGCCGGCCACGCCCGCCAGCCGCGCGTCTCGGTCAGCCGCAGCATCTTCGCCCTGGTCGACGAGCGCGACCGCGCCTATTTCGGCTATGGCGGCGACGAAGGCGACCAGATCGGCTTCATCGACGAGAAGACCCGGGCAATCTTCGGCCGCAGCTACGCCGCCGAGCCCGATCTGCTGATCAAGCAGCTCGCCGAAGACGAGGCGATCGCCGAAGCCGACACGCTGCTGCTCACCGTCCCCAACCAGCTCGGCGTTGCCTACAACGCCCATGTCATCGAAGCGATCCTGACCCACGTCGCACCGGCGCTCGGCTGGCGGTGAGGACGTCGGTTGCTGTGATGGCTTGATCGACGAGCGGGGTCTTGGACGCGGGCCATACAGGCGATGACGAGAGGGCGTGCTGTGTGCCCCCCTCTCTTAACCTGCGCCCACGTACCCATCGCGGGCGTGCAGGAGAGCATATCTGCCATCCCTCCACCGCGTGAACGAAGCCTCGGGACCTTACTGCCGCGCCGGACGTTGATGGTGCGAGCCTTGAATCGGCCGCAGCACGCCCGAATTAAGGCCGTAGCCCGAACCGCTCGAGTTGCCACATGCCGCGTACGAACCTCAACGATATCCTGATCTTCATGGCCGTCGTCGATGCCGGAAGTTTCATCGCCGGCGGCCAGGCCATGGGCCTGTCCCGATCGGCAGCGGGAAAGGCCGTCATCCGCCTGGAAGACCGCCTCGGCACGCGCCTGCTCAACCGCACCACGAGAAGGCTGAGCCTGACGGACGAAGGACGGGTATTCTATCAACATGGTCTAGAAGTCCTCGCTTCGGTCGACGAGGCGGAGGCGAGCGTGGCGGGTCAGAGCGCCGCGCCGCGGGGTGTTCTCAGGCTCACCGTTCCCGATGCCTTCGGGCGGCTCGTCGTGCTGCCCATCGTCGAAAAATATCTTCTGGCTTGGCCCGAGATCCAGGTCGAAGTGAACTTCACCGAACGCAAGACCGACATCCTCGAAGAAGGATTCGATCTGGCGATTCGGATCGGCACGATGCCGCCGGCATCCGACACCCGGCTGGTTTCGCGGGTGATCGCCGCCGACAGGGCGCGGCTCTGCGCCTCGCCATCCTATCTCGCCGACCGTGGCGAACCGCGCGACATTGACGATCTTGCCGCCCACGATTGCCTGGTCTTTTCCAGCCGCGATCGGCAAGGCTGGCGCTTTCGCGGTGAAGGCGGAGCCTGGGTCAAGGCGCAGGGCCGCAGCCGCCTAAGGCTCGACAGCGACGAGGCAATCCGCGACGCCGCCGTCGCAGGCCTCGGCATAGCCCTGCTGCCCGACTTTCTGGTCGCCGGCGATCTCGTCGCCGGCCGCCTCCGCCACGTCCTGCCGGAGCTCGAAACCGACGATGCCAAGATCATCACACTCTATCCCGACAAGCGCCTGCTGGAACCGCGGGTGCGCGGCTTCATCGACCTGATGACCAAGGAGCTCGGGCATCAGTGAGCTCAGCGATTTCCCCGTCAAACCCGCGAAAACTCTTCAGTGCCAGCGGCGCAAGCGTGGTCGCGAGATAAGCAGTCCCCATCACGAACAGTGCGGCGGCAAGGCCGAGCGTGCTGATCAGCGCGCCGCCGACGAGGCCGCCGAAAGGGATGAGGGCGAAGCAGAGGGCGGTGTTCAATGCGGTGACCCGGCCGGTCAGCGGCTTGGGGATGCGCTCGAAGATGACTGCCGACAGAATCGGGTTGAGGAAGCCCGACGCGAATCCTGCGATGGCGAGCGTTGCAAAGACCAGACCGATGGGCGCATCCAGCGCGGGAACGAGAAAGCGCGGAAAGCCGGTTAGGAGGAAGGCCACGGTATAGACCGTCAGGCGCGGCATGCGCTCGCCGATCGCCGCAGCAATCGCAGCACCCGCGATCGAGGCCCCGGCGAAGGCGGCAAACATCGCCCCGAGCAGCTCCGGGCCAAGGCCGGCATCCCGTGTCCAGACCGGCAGCAGCACGGCATGATAGGCCTGGTCGAAGAGATTGGTGACCGCCACCATGGCGACGATGCTGACGAGCACGGCATCGCCGCGCAGAAAGCGCCAGCCCTCACTGAGATCGTCGAGATAGGAAGCCCGTTCGGCCGGTGGAGTTTCGAGCGCGGGCGCGCGGCGCGTCCCGGGCATGCCCACGGCAACGATCAGTGCCGCGGCGGCGAAGGTGGCGGCATTGACGAGCAGCGCCTGGCCCGGGCCGATCAGCCCGATCAAAGCGCCGGCGCCGGCCGCCCCCGCCGTCGAGGCCAGCCGCTCGATGGCGCTTGCGACGCCGGTCACCCTTTCGAGCGGCACGCCGGCGAGCGTCGCGATATCGGGAACCATTGCCTGCTTGGCCGCATCGGAGGGCCCGCGCAGCACGCCCATGGCAAAGACGAGCGGCAGCAGCACCGGCATGCCGAGCAGGCCGAAGAGATCGAGAAGCGGCACCAAAGCGACGACGAGCACCGAAGCGGTGTCTGAGATGATGGCGATGCGCTTGGCGCCGGCGCGGTCGATCAGCGGTCCGCCGAGCGCCTTGGCGACGACATAGGGCAGCATTTCCATCATCGCCGTCAGGCCGGTCAGCACTGGGCTGCCCGTCGTGCTCAGCACTAGCCAGGGAATGGCGATGGTCGAAAGTCGCGTGCCGGAGAGCGAGAGTGTCTCGGCGGCGGCGAGCGCCAGGAACGGCCCGCCCCTCCTCACGGCGCGTCCTCCCCTTCGCGATGCGGAAGGCGGCCCGGATAGGGAAATGCGTGCAACATGACGTAGAAGGGAACCATGCCGGCTTCCTGCGACGCTGCCTCCCCGAGCCGCGGGGCCGCCCGCATCGCTTCCAGGATGATATCCCTCAGCCGTTTCGTCAGGGCCTCGGCCTGTGCCGCCGTCATCGGGATGATGACGTCGTCTGCAGCCGTCGCCTTGCGCCATTCGGGCGGCAGCTCGGCATATTTCTCCAGCGCCTGTTGCATCTGGCCGACTTGCAGCGAGAGAGCGGCCTGATTGAAGGCGATGTCGAGATCTAGCGCCTCGCCCTCGGATTCGCTCGTCGGCACCGAGGTCAGCTCGTGGCTGGCGCGCCACCAGCGGTCGCGCCGCGAGGCATGCGGCGCCTCCTCGATGAAGCCGTATTGGGCGAGCTGGCGCAGATGATAACTCGTCGCGCCGCTGTTTAGGCCGAGCCGCGCGGCAAGCTGCGTCGCCGTGGCAGGCCCATCGATCCTGAGCATGCCAAGCATGCGCAGCCGGACAGGATGCGCTAGCGCCTTCAGCGCGGTCGGCTCGGGCACGACCCGGCTGACGGTGCGGGCGTCTGCGGCAGGTTGGGGGCGCGGATGTTTCATGCCAAAAGTATACAATCGCAAACATATCTTTGCAAAGCTTTCTTTGCGAAACATTCGGCGGCTGTGGAAGGCGCTTGAAAACCGCCTTCTGATCTAGCCAAGCATAACCACGCATCCTAAGACCGTCACCGTGGTCGGCATGATGCGAGGGGCAAGAGAATGGCTGAGGACGCGCAGAAAAACATCGGCACGTGGTATATCGATCCCGACGCCGAAGACAGAATGGCCGATGGACATGCGCCCATTTGGCGCCACCTGATCGACCTCATCCTCGAGCGCGACCTGACGGACAAGAGCGTGCTCGATTTCGGTTGCAATCAGGGCGGCCTGCTGCGCCATCTCTATGCGATCCGCCCCTTCCGCAAGGCGCTCGGCATCGATATCGCCGAAACCTCGATCGCCAAGGCCGAGACGCTGAAAGGCAATCTGCCGATTCAGCATCAGGTCGGCGGCAGGCTCGACGGCTGGAGCGAGGAATTCGATCTCGCCCTTAGCCATGAGGTCATCTATCTCGTTCCCGATATCGACGCCCACGCCGCCGATATCAGGCAGGCGCTGAAGTCAGGCGGCGTCTATTATGCCGTGACCGGATGCCATACGGATAACCCGCTCTGGCCGAAATGGCGCGAGCTCGTCGCCAACCGCACCAACACCGTCGTCCAGGACCGGTCGATCACCGATTACGGCCGCGCCTTCGATAAGGCGGGCTTTGACGTCTCTGCCCGCAAGCTCGAATATGACGGCTTCATTCCCTTCGTCGCCGACGGCTGGACGCCTGATTTCGCCGATGCGCTGAATTACTACACCCAGACGAAGATCGTCTTCAGACTGGTGAAGCGCTGAGTTCCGGTATCTCGCGCGGCTGAAGCCTCGTTAGTTCGGCGTCAAAATGCGGCGGGCTGTCGGGTGCGACCTGGACGAAGCGGCCCCTGACGCGGAAGATTTCCTGGATCAGCCCGCGTTCGGCAAGCTCGCGCGGGCCGCCGTCGAATCGGAGCTCGCCTTTTTCGAGCAGCGAGATGCGGTCGCTGACGGCGATGGCCTGGTTGATGTCGTGGATCGCCATGACGACGGTCACGCCCTTTTCCCGGCTCAGCCGATGCACGAGGTCGAGCACCTCCACCTGATAGCCGATATCGAGGAAGGAGGTCGGCTCGTCGAGCAGCAGGATCTCCGCTTCCTGAGCGAGAGCCGCCGATATCCATGCCCTTTGCCGCTCGCCGCCGGACAGTTCCCGAAGGCTGCGGTCGGCGAGCCCGGACAGGCCGGTGCTTTCAAGCGCCCATTCGATCGCGTCTTCGTCACGGCTGTCATAGGAGCGGAACAAGCCGACATGCGGATAGCGGCCCTGGCGCACGAGCTGGGCGACGGTCATTTCGTCGGGAGCGGTCGGCTGCTGCGGCAGGAAGGCGAGCCTCTTCGCCAGCATGCGGCGCGACATGGAGGCGACGGCTACGCCGCCGAGCGACGCCCTGCCCCCGGCCGGCCGGATCAGCCCGGCCAGCGCATGCAGCGCCGTGCTCTTGCCGGAGCCGTTCGGACCGATCAGCGCCCGGATCTCGCCCTTCTCGAGCGAAAGACTGAAGGCGCTAAGGGCCTTTCGCTGGCCGTACATCACCGAGAGATCGGAACAGGACAATGGCATTTCGGCCTCACATGGTTTTGCGCAGCAGCGCGAGCAGGAGCGGTACGCCGAAGACGGCCGTGACGACGCCGATCGGGATTTCCTCGGCTTGGCCCAGCAGCCGGCCGATGAGATCGCCGAGCGTGACGATGACAGCGCCGAGCACGATCGTCAGGATAAGCGACAGCATGAAATTCCGTCCCGCCAGGAAACGGGCAAGATGCGGCACGACGAGACCGATGAAGACGACAGGGCCGACCGCGCCGACCGCACTCGCCGCAAGCGCAGAAGATAGGATCAGCACGACCGAGAACTGTCTCTTATAGCCGAGCCCGAAGGAGCGGGCGACGGATGCATCGAACTGCAGCAGCGTCAAGGGCCGGTAGATCACCGGCAGCATGGCAAGCCCGGCGATGGTAAAGGGCAGCAGGAAGAGTGAGTGATCCCAGCTGCGGGCGTAAAGGCTGCCCGACAGCCATTCCAGAATGATCTCGATGCGGGCCGATCCCCAACCGGCGATAAGGCCGATCGCCACCGCATGCAGAACCGCCCCGACCGCCACGCCGCAGAGCGTGATGCGCAGCGCGCTGAGGCCGAGGCGAAAAGCCAGGAGATAGATTACGCCGCCCGCCAGCAGGCCGCCGGCAAGCCCCGCCGCCGGCACCCATGCGACCGGCAGTTCGGCAAGCGTGTTCGAGCCCGGCTCGAAGATATAGACGGTGAAGAGCAGGAAGATCGTCACCGACAGCGTCGCCCCCTGCGACACGCCCATCAGCGACGGATCGGCCAGCGGATTACGGGTGATGGTCTGCAGCAGATATCCCGCCAGCGAGAAATGGATGCCGGCCAGAATGCCGGTGGCGATGCGCGGCAGCCGGATATCGAGAATGATCAGCCGCGCCTCCGCCGAGCCTCCGCCGGTCAAAACGGCCGCGACATCGGCCATCGGAATATCGGCAACGCCGAGAAAGATCGCCGCCGCCAGCGACAGGACCGTCAAGATGGCCAGTGCGGCGGCCATGCCGAGGCCTGGCGAAGCGGCCGATGTCGATGCCGGGACGCTCATCGTGCCCCACCCGCAAGGCTGAGCCGCCCGCGCTGGACGAGATAGATGAAAACAGGACCGCCAAGCAGCGCCGTAATGATGCCGACCGGCAGCTCACGCGGGATGGCGATGCTGCGCGCCAAGACGTCGGCGACGGTGACGATCAGCGCGCCGAGGGCAGCGCAGAGCCCAATCTCCCATCCCGTGCCGCGCGGCCTGAGCAGCCGGGCGATATGGGGGGCGGCCAGCCCCACGAAGGCGACCGGCCCGGCGACCGGCGCGACACCGGCGACCGGAAGGACGGCGAGAATGAGGATGAGCGGCTTCCACAGGCCGAGTTGCAGGCCCATGCCGGCCGCCGCATGATCGCTCAGCATGAACATGCCGATCACCCGCCGCAGCAGCAGCGCGCCGGCGACGCCGGCGATCGTCCAGGGCAGCATGTAAAGGAGATGCGACCAGGTGCGCCCCTGGAAGCCGCCGGCAAGCCAGAAGAGCAGCGATGCCGATTGTGGCCCGGTCAAAAGCAGCACATAGGTGGTGATCGCACTCAGGAAGAGCGAGACGCTGACACCGCCGAGCGCAAGCTGCAGCGGCCGCCCCTGCCCACCATGCGACACCCAGAAGGTCACCGAGGCTGCGGCAAGCCCGCCGGCAAGGCCGATGAAGGGATAATAGGCAGGCGAAAGCCAAGGCAGGAAGACGAAGCAGCAGACGATCGGCGCGACCGCCCCCGATGTAACGCCGGTGATGCCGGGATCGGCCAGCGGATTACGTGTCAGCGTCTGCAGCACATAACCGGAAACCGCAAGCCCCGCGCCGCCGGCGGCCGCCGTCAGGCTGCGCGGCAGCCGCAACGTCCAGACGAGAATGGATTCGATCTTGCCGTCGGGCGCCAGGAGCACGCGGATGGCGGTCTCGGCCGACAGCGTCTTGGCGCCGATCAGCAAGCCGATCATCGCCGCCAGGATGGCGGCGATGACGATGAGCCCGATGGCCAGGAATGATTGCCGGGGGCCCATCGCCGGTCTTGTCCCCGGCTTAGTTCTGCAATTCGGCCGAGATCAGCTTGGCGGCTTCCGCCTTGACGTCTACGGCCGGGAACGTGTCGGGATAGAGGTAGTGCGCGGCCTCGCGCAGCACGATCTCGCGGGCGATCGGACCATTGGTCTCGACCCACTGGTCGCCGACATAAAAGACCCGGTTGTTCTTGACGGCCGACAGCTGCGACCAGATCGGATTGCTTTCATGCGGGCGATCCGGGCCGGAATCGTAGACGAAGATCACCTCCGGGTCCTTCTCCAGCATCGTTTCCAGGCTGAGGTCGATGCCGAACTCGCCGCCCGGGGTCTTCGGGCCGGGAACATTGTCGCCGCCGATCGCAGCGACGATCGAGGCCGAGGTGTTTTCCGTGTGGAAGGCGAAAGGTGTCGCGCCGCCCCACATGATCAGGAAGCGCGGATGCTTGTCCTTCGGCGCCTTGGCGGCGAACTCCGCCAGATGCTTGCGGAAATCGGCGTTCAGCTGCTCGCCGCGCTCGGGCTTGCCGAGCAGCTTCGAAAGGGCGGCGGTTTCGCTGTAGCTCTCTTCGAGCAGCTCCATATTATAGGCGACGTAGGGTGCGATGTTCTGAAGCTGCGCCGCATTGCCGACCGTATAGCGGCGGATCGCGATGATCAGATCCGGCTTGGCTTCGGAGAGAAGCTCGAGATTGGGCTTGGCGCGCTGGCCAATCTGCTTCATCCCGGCGGTCAGGCCGAGCAGGAAGTCCGGCTCGCGGCCTGCCGTCATATAGGTGCTGGCAACCGGCTTGATGCCGAGCGCCAAAGCGACGTCATCGGCGAAATAGGAAATCGAGGCAATGCGTTTCGGCTGCGCCGGGACTTCGACGGTCACGCCGCGGTCGTCGACGATCGAGACCTTCTTGTCTTCAGCATGCGCGGCCCCCGCCACCAGCATTGCGGACATCCCCAGCACGGAGAAAAATTTGCGCGTATATCGAGTCATGTTTGCCCCCATTCGATGTGCGCACACGCTTTAACCAAAAAAGAGGAGTTTCACAATCATGATTCTTGCTCGAGTTTCGCGAAGCGGAGAGCGGCGCGGCCGGGAGTAACCGCCGCATCTGCTGCGCCTTTCGGCAGCATCAGCGCTGAGGTCAATTCTCGGCCAGGGTAAAGACCGCACAAGGATCGGCGATGCCGCGCAAGGCGTGTTCTCCGAGCGGCACGAGCGCCGCTGTCGTATTCGCCGCCACCGCCCCGGAGATCAGCACGCTGCGGCCGAGCGGCTTGCAAAGCCCCTCGAGCCGGCTGACAAGATTGACGGCAGGGCCGATGGCGGTGAAATCCAGCCGGTCGGCCGCGCCGATATTGCCCCACAGGATTTCGCCGAAATGCAGCGCTGCGCCGAAAGGCAGCGGCGCCAGCCCCTGCCCCTGGCGAACCTGGTCGAGATGGGCCATGCCGGCGCGGCTGGCGGCGATGGCCCGCAGCGCCGCCTCGCAGGCATCGCGGTCCCCTTGCCCCATATCCGCCGTAGGCGTGACGGGGAAGATCGCCAGCACGCCGTCGCCGATGAATTTCAGCACCTCGCCGCCGAAGGCGTGCACGGCGCCGGCGACGCGGTCGAACCAGGCATCGAGCGTTGCGATCATCGCGTGCGGCTCCGTCACCTCGGAGAGTGCGGTGAAGTCGCGCAGGTCGGCGCAGAGAAGCGCCGCGCGGATGGTTTCTCCGGTGCCGCGGGCAAGTGCCCCGGCCTGCACCCGCGCCGCGCTGCGCCGGCCGAGATAGGCCTCGAGCAGGGCTGCCCGCGCCTCCCGCGCCGCGAGTGCCGCAAGCGGTGCTGCGGCAAACCGCGCCACCTCGCGCAGACGGTCCGCCTCGGCCGCGCCGAAAGCATCCACCCCTGCTCCATTGCCGATGCCCGCCCAGCCAAGCACCGGGCTGTCCTGTGACAGGCCGATCTGCTGCTCCCATACCGGCCCGAGCCCGGCCAGCCACTCGCGGCCGGCCTCAACGGGCGGGGCCGCAGCGAAAGCGAGTGCCTCGATAACGGCCCCGGTCTCCGCCCGCCAGAGCCAGGTGCGCCGCGCGATGATAGGATGCGGCACCGAAAGCGTCAGGGCGCCGCCGGCAAGCGGCAGACCATCGGAAAGCAGCCGGCGTCCGAGCTCGGCGAGGAACCGTTCGGGACCGGGCGCGGCAGCGGCCTCGTCAACCAGCCAGGCAAGGGAGGAAGGCAGATCCATGACTCAGGATGACATCGCCCGGAGGCGTCCGCAAGCGGACGGTTCCGCGCCAGCGGCTCTTGCCAAGAACAGTGTCGAAAATCCGTCACTGCGGTGGAAAACGCAAAAATAACACTTTAAACTTGCGCTACTTTGATTCCACGATAATGTCGGGTCATCATCCGCGATTGAGGGGTTGCGATGGGCACGACATTCTGGCCGAAAGATCCGCTGGACGGAAACGACATGACGCTGCTGACGTCGATCCTGCGGCGCTGGTGCGCGCGCTATGGAATCGAGTTTACGGCTGACGAAAGCCGTCTGAAGGCGAAGGAACTCGTCGAATGGTTTGAGTTCGGCGTCAAGGATCCGGCCGAACTCGAGGAACTGATCGACGGCAAGTACTGGCTTGTCAGCCGGATCTGACCTGAGCGCAATGACAGTTTCCAAGAGAAAAGGCCGGGCGAAACATCGCGCCGGCCTTCGTCCGTCAGCCTCATGCCGAGGCTTTTAGTAGTCGTCCCGCCAGCGGCGTTCACGATCCCAGCGGCGTTCATGACGCCAGCGCGGGCCGTCCCAGTCGCGATGGCGGCGCTCCCAACCCCAGCGGGGTGGACCACCATAGAATGCCACCGGCGGCGGGCGTCGCCAGTTGCGGCGGCATTCGCCCCAGCGGGTCAGGTGCCAGCCGCGGCCGCAGGCGTAGTCGACCTTTGTGACGTCGCTTGTGACCTTGCTCTCGACATTGATTGTCCCCATCGGCATCGCCTGCGCAGAGCCGATCGAAAGGCTGCCAGCGAGCAAGGCAGCCGCGATAGATAGTGCCTTCATCGAAAACTCCATTTCATCCAGCCGTACCCACTTTAGGGCCGCCAAATTGAACTGGAGATGAACCGGGCATTCATGTTTGCAGGTGAAAAAACCTTGCTTTTTGACGGCCGGTCGTTGCGCCGGCCGGCCGTTTTTCCCGCAGCCGCAAGCGCTTGAGAAGCGCCCCACGCCCGCGAAAAATCGTTCATGTCCTGCCGTAAAAAGGATCCGGTCCCGGATCACGCCCGGCGGCGACCGCGGTGAGCCGCCCCAGATAATGCTCCCAGCCCTCGGCATGGCCGGCGCACTGCTCCTCGCTCGGCAGGCCGCTATGGGTGAGTCGCAGAAGCGTCCCATTCGGCTGCTCGATCAGGTCGATCTCGACCAGGCTGGAGCCTGGCGGCACGACCTCGCTGCCATCCCATCCGAAGCTGTAGGCAAGCCGATGCACCGGCACGACCTCGCGAAACGAGCCTCGCGCGAAGCGGGCGCCGGTGACGTTGACGAGATAGAGCCCGCCCGGTTCCGGCTCGATCTCGGCCTCCGTTCCCATCCATCGCAAAATCTTCTCCGGATCCGTCATCAGCGCAAACACCGCAGCCGGCGGCGCCGCAATATGCGCCTCCCGGCGCACGACAAAAGACTCTGGCATGCCTCCCTCCCATGATTGTGGTGGCCTGCCCCGCCTGAAGCGGGACGGCGGGTGATGCTGTTTCGGCGTGAGTGTGCCCATGAAAGCATGTAGGCGCGAGTGCACGCGCAGCAAGGGCTTCGCTTGACGGTGGCGCGTCGCGGCTCCTCGCATTTATCCAGCATCGGCGTCAGCCTCGCCCTTGGAGGCCTCTGAGCAGCGCCCACCTCTCGACCCTCATTCCTGTGTCTGTCACAGGAATCCAGCCACGGCGCGTCCGCGCCGTGAATAACTCTCTTGAAAGGACTGAGTCACTCGCGTCCAACGACTTGGGCGCACTGGATCCCTCTGACGAGCACAGGGATGAGGGAGGTCGGAGAGGCGTGCTCACTCCACTTCCAGCCTCATCAGCCTTGCATACCCCAACGTCTTCATGCTGAGCCATGCAGCCCGAGGAGGGTGAAGCGCCAAAGCACGCCCCGCCCACCAAACCAATTCCCCTATTGCCAGCCCGCCGCCTTGCCCCTATTGTCCGCGCCGTTCTCAGGGCGGGGTGGAAGTCCCTACCGGCGGTATGCAGTTTCGATTGCGAGCCCGCGAGCGCCTTCTTAACGAGGGGTCAGCAGATCAGGTGAGATGCCTGAGCCGACGGTCATAGTCCGGATGAAAGAGAACGTGCGTTCCTGCCGCCCTCGCCGGCAGCCGGTGAACGTTCGTGATCGCCTTGGGTGACGTGTCTGTACGCCAAAGGAGATTACCATGACACCCACCCGTTATGCCTTCGTCAAAGCCGGCTGGCACGCCGATATCGTCGATCGTGCGCTCGAAGGTTTCCAGCAGCTTATTCCAGCTGAGCAGATCGACGTGTTCGACGTTCCCGGCGCATTCGAAATGCCGCTGCTGTCGCGCGATCTTGCGGCGTCCGGGCGCTATGGCGCCGTCATCGCCGCCGCCTTCGTCGTCGACGGCGGGATCTACCGTCACGAATTCGTCGCCCAGGCCGTCGTCGATGGCCTGATGCGCGCCGGCATGGATACCGGCGTGCCGGTTCTGTCGGTTTCGCTGACCCCGCATCAGTATCAGGAAACCGAGCATCACACGCAAATCTACCGCGCGCACTTCGTCGAGAAGGGCCGCGAGGCGGCCCGCGCCGCCCTCATGATCGGCAAAACGCGCGCCGCTGTCGCGGCGTAAACCTCCGCATCGAGGCGGCGGCAACGCCTGCCGCCTCTCTTACCGGTCAAACATATCCCGCCACTGCTTCTCCCCGATCAAGCAGTCCGTTGCCGGCTCCGCGCCGGCGATCGGCTGCACCGTCGCCGGCAGAGACAAGCCGCTGATCTCCATCACCAGCTTGCGGCGCACGGCGACGGCGAAGTCCTCGATCTTGCGGACCGGCAGCACGAAGGCGCCGGGGCCGCCGATGACGCAGTCGGCATAATATTTGTCGAGCCCATCGGGCGCATCGGAAGGCCGCAGCATGAGGGCGAGGCCGTTGATGACCATGCCCGATGCCACCGCCTTGTCGCGGACGGGCGTGACGGGATTGCCGGAATTGTTCGGGCCGTCGCCGGAGACATCGATTACTTCCCGCCTGCCCCGGAAGGGGCTGGCGATGATCATGCTGACGCCCTGGGCAATCGCGGTGGAGATCGAGGTGCGCCGCTGCGTGCCGATCGGCCGGGCGTCGAGCTTGTCGGCAAAGGCGATCGCATCCTGCTCCGTCGCGATCACCTGCCAGTCGATCACCGAACCCTGGACGACATAGCCCGCCCATTCAAAATAACTGATGGCGATGCGGCCGGTGAGCCCGCCCTTCACCGCATCGATGAATTCCTTGTGTTTCAGCGCCTCGACATAACCGTCGCGCTGGATGCCGATCTCTTCGAAATCCATCGACCGCGAGGTGTCGACGGCAAGCACCAGCGTCACGTCGACCTCGTTTGCCGCAGCCTGCGCCGTCGGCATAACACCGGAAAGCCCCATGAGCACCGCAAGTGACGTCAGCATCGGCAGATCCCCGCGCCATTCCCAAGCGGGGCGACTCTAGCACAGCTTGATCGGGGCAGAACGCGCCGCCACGCGTTGGGCTTCAATTTTCGGTGATGGCACCCTTCAATGCAACGGCAGCCACAAAGGACTTTTCCATGCCTTCAGCGCGTCGAGGAAGACCTGCAGGCGCAGGGGCAGGAAGCGGCGCGTGGGATAGACGGCGTGCACGAAGATTTCCGGCGACGACCAGTCCGGCAGTAGGCGGATGAGCGCGCCTCTTCGGATCTGCTCGTCGCAATAGGTCGAAGGCAGGAGACCAATGCCGTGGCCACGATAGGTGAAGGCGCTGACCGCATCGAAATCGCGGCTCGATGCCGGCCCCGACACGCGCACGTCGGCCGATTTGCGGCCGCTGACGAGATGCCATTCCGCTTCGCCGTTGCGCCCGTTCAGGAGCACGCACCGATGGTCCTTGAGATCTTCGGGCTTTGTGGGAAGCGCCCTCTCCTTCAGGTAATCCGGGGCGGCGACCAGATAGCGCACGCTCTTGCCGAGCCGCTGCGCGACGATGGTGGAATCCTTGAGTTCGCCGAAGCGGATGCCGAGATCGATATTCTCCGCGACCAGATCGAGGAACAGGTTAGTGACGAAAAGATCGACTTGGATCTCGGGATAGGCCTTCAGGAAATCGGAGATGAATTCGTAGAAGACCTCTTGGCCCAAGATGACCGGCACCGAGATCTTCAGCAGGCCTTCCGGCTTTCTCTGCGTTTCAGTCAGCGCCTGCTCGGCGTCGATGAGATGAGCAAGCGGCTCGCTGCACCTGTCGTAATAGGCCCGGCCCTGCGCGGTGAGGCTGAGCTTGCGGGTCGTGCGCTGGATCAGCGTCACGCCGAGCTGCTTTTCGAGCGACGTCACCTTCCGACTGACGGTCGAAACAGGCATGCCGAGCGAATGGGCGGCGCGGCTGAAGCTGCCATATTGCGCCACCTTCACGAAGACGGCGATGTCGTTGAGATCGGCCATGTCGGCATTTTTGCACTGATGCAAAAGAGAATCCAGATATTTCCATCTAATCGAGCAATGAGGTTTTCGCCATATTCACCTTGCGAAAACAACCAACAACCCGATGGCGGCGCGATCGCGGCGGCCCCATCTCGAGCGACCCACCTTGCCAGGCCCGCGTTGCCCGAACCAGATTATGGAGTTCAACATGACCAAGCAAAGGACTGTCATCGTCACCGGCGCCTCCCAGGGTATCGGAGCAGGGCTCGTCAACGCCTTCGTCGAGCGCGGCTATAACGTTGTTGCCACCTCGCGTCAGGTCAGCGCTTCGGATGCCTTCCAGGCTTCCAACAGGCTGGCGCTGGTCGACGGCGACATCGGCGATCCCGAAACAGCGGCCCGCGTCGCCAAGACCGCAATCGACCGGTTCGGTTCGATCGACGCGCTCGTCAACAATGCCGGCATCTTCTTCACCAAGCCGTTCGTCGATTACACGATGACTGACTTCCGTAAGCTCTCGTCGACCAATCTCGAAGGCTTCCTGCACCTGACGCAGCGGGTCATCAGGCAGATGCTCGCCCAGAAGACGGGCGGCAGCGTCGTCAGCATCACCACTCCGCTGATCGACCATCCGATCGCCGGCATGCCCGCTTCCGTGGCGATGATGACCAAGGGCGGCATCGACGCGATTTCGAAGAACCTTGCGATGGAGTATGCAAGCGAGGGAATCCGCGTCAACACGGTCGCCCCCGGCGTCGTCGACACGCCCCTTCACAAGGACAATCCGAAGGAGTTCCTGAGGACGCTGTCGCCGATGACAGGCATTTCGAATGTCGATGAAATCGTCGACGCGGTGGTCTTCCTCACTGAAGCTCCGCGCGTCACCGGGGAGGTGCTGCACGTCGATGGCGGCGCACATCTGGGCAAATGGTAAACCATGAGAAAGCGCAGGCAGCCGGCGCGGAACGGCGGCTGCAGGAACTCGGCATCACCCTTCCCCCGCCGCCGACACCCTTTGGGGCCTATGTCGAGGCGACGAGAACAGGCAATCTGGTCTTCTTCAGCGGCATGCTGCCGGTTGTCGGCCACGAGCCCCGCTATATCGGCCGTCTCGGCGGCGCGCTGACATCGGAAGACGGCCGCAAGGCAGCCGAGACGGCGACGCTGAGCGCGTTTTCCGCCGCCAGGGATTATCTCGGCTCGCTGGACAGCGTGGTGAGGGTCGTGAAACTCGGCGTCTATATCGCCACCGAGGGCGATTTCCGCGACCACCCCAGGGTCGCCGACGGCGCGTCCGAATTGCTGCTTGCGGTCTTCGGCGAGGAAAAGCTCTCCGGCCGCGTCGTCCTCGGCGTTGCCAGCCTGCCCCTCGGCATGCCGGTCGAGATCGAGCTCGTTATCGAAGTCGAGGATTGAATGAGCGGGGCGCGCGCGTCTCAGCGCGCCCTGCATTCTTGCCTTCGCTTGCGCTCAGCCTGCCGCCAAAAGCAGCACATAGGCAATGACGCTCACCATCAACCCGCGAAAGGCCAAGGTGACGCAGCGATACTTGCTGCGGGCGATGCAGGAAAGGATTTCGGCGTTTTCGAGATACTGATCGAAAAGATAGCGCTCGTCGCGCCGCAGGGCCGCCTCGAAGAACAGGTCGCGGTGCTTGGGCCAGGCGCCCCAAAAGAGCGAGGTCGACGTGCCCAGACGACGGGGCAGCACGACGAGGATGGCTGAGAGGATGGAGAAGACCGAGGCTGCGGCAAGCAGGCCCGAGAACAGAGTGCTTCCCGGTGCGCCACCGATATAACGGCCCAGGCTGAAGACTGCCCTCACATCGCTGGAGCTCACCAAAAAGGCGAGCATGAAAGTAAAGATATAGGCGGCCTTCTGGTCGGATATCTTGATCTGATCATAAAATATGTCGTTGATTTTCTTGATATGATCGAAATACTCGGTGCTGACATCTCCGCTCGACGGCCTGCTCAGCATAACCTCCGTGACATTCTCGAATTCGCTCACCTGAATACTCCATCCCCTAAAGTGTTTCCCTGATATTACACTTTGCGACGAAAGCAAGAACACGTGTGCAACGTGCTTGACTTTTTCACTCCGCAAAGACAAAGGGGAAGCGGGGTAAGGGGTCGAGGTCATGCGGGGTTATTCCAATAACATCTGTCGCATCGGGATGGCGCTGGCGTTTGCCGTGCCCGGTTTCGGGCTGCCGGCGATGGCCGATCCCGTGCAGCGTGCAACCCCGGTCGCCGGCTCCGTCATCGCCCGCAAGACCGGCGAGGAGGTGCGCTTCATCGACGTGTCGGACTGGCGCAGCGTCGACATCAACCAGGATCTTCTGACCGGCGACGTGCTGCGCACCAATGCCAACGGCCAGCTCGCCATCGTCTTTTCCGATCACACCCAGGTCCGACTCGGCCGCAATTCCTCGCTGCAGGTCAAGAAGATGGCCGCCAGCGGCGATACGGTGCTCGAGCTTCAGGCCGGCACCATCTGGGCCCGCGCCCAGCGCGGCGGCCAGGGCCTGACGGTCGAGACCCCCGCGGCCGCAGCCGCCATCCGCGGCACCGACTGGACGATGACCGTCGAGGGCGCCAAAACCTCGATGATCGTGCTCGAAGGCCGCGTGGCGCTCTCCAACCCGCAGGGCAGCGTCGAGGTGAGCGAGGGCGAAGGGGCGGTCGCAACCATCGGCCAAGCGCCGCACAAGATCATCAGCGTTAATCCGGATGACCGCGAACAGATGCTCTTCTATCTCGACCTGCGCGACGGCTTCGATCTGATGCCGACGTCGCCGCTGCGGGCCGACCGTATGGCCACCGAGCGCCGCCGCCTGCTGGCGCTGCCGCCGGAGCGGCGCACGACCGAGGACTGGTTGGACCTTGCCGAAGTGCAGAGCGCCTTCGACGGCCGCCAGGCTGCGGCCGCAACCTTGCAGAATATCCGCGGCCGCAAGCTGACGGCGGCCCAGCAGGCGCGCGTCGACCTGATCGACGCCACCATCGCCGGCTCGGAGAAGCGCTACGGCGACGCCGCCAGGCTCTTCCAGAAGGCTTTGCCGCATCTCGACCCGTCACGCCGCAATATGGCGCAATATGGCGGCTATTTCGCCCGCTCGCTCGCCGATCCCGCCCATGCCGAACAGCCGCCGGCTAACACCACCGGCCCCTATGGCGCAATCATGGAGGCCTATACGACAGGCTTCCTGAAAGACCCGCGCGCAGCGATCGAGATCATCAGGAAGGCGGAACAGCGCTATCCCGACGATCCGACCCTGCCGGCGGTCCGCGCCGAGCTGGCCCAGCTCACCGATGACCGCGAGCAGATGAAACAAGCGATAGAACGCTCGCTGGCGCTCGATCCCGATCATCCGATGGCGCTCTCCGCCCGGGCGAGCTACAAGGCGGTGTATGAGAGCGACATCAACGGCGCGCTTGCCGACCTGAATCGCGCTATCGAGCTTGCCCCCGGTGGGTCAAGCACGCTGAATTCGCTCGGCCTGCTGCAAAGCTCGCGCGATGCCAATGGCGAAGCGGAAAAGGCCTTCAAGAAGGCGATCGAGCTCGATCCGCAGGATCCGCTGCTGCACGCCAACCTGGCAATCCTCTATCTCGACCAGGGGCGGATGAAGGAAGCCAAACGCGAGATCGACACGTCAATCGCGCTCGATCCGTCCTTCGACATCGCCCTGCTCGCCCGCGGCCGCTATCACCTGCAAACCGGCGAACGCGACAAGGCACTGCAAGACCTGCTTGCCGCCAGCACCGCCAACCCGGCGCATTCGCAATCCCAGCTGATGCTCGCCGCCGCCCATTATGAAAAAGGCGACCGCATTCCGTCGCAGCAGGCGCTCGACAATGCCGACCGGCTCGACAACAACGACCCGGTTATCTCGTCCTTTCGCACCGCCGTCGATATTGATGATTACGACGCCGACGGCGCGATCCGCAACGCGCAGGAATACCTGCGCCGCTCGCGCGCTCGCGGCGGCGATTACAGCGGCCTCGGCGCCAATGCGAGCGCCGGCTCGACGCTCAACAACGCCTTCCGCCTGCAGGGCCTGGATGCCTGGGGCCGTTATTACGGCGATGCCGCCTTCGACCCCTTCAAAGGCACCGGTTACATCGACCAATCGATCAAGGGCAGCATCTTCCCCTATGTCAACGCGACCAGCTTCAGCGACGACAACATCATCCAGAACCGCGGCAACGCGTCGAGCTACTCGTCTTTCATCCAGGGTCTGCTGCTTTCTCCGCACATGCTGTCGGGCCGTTCGCGCTCGGCAACGCTGTTCGACGTACCCTTCATCGAAGGCTCGCTCGGCGGCGGCATCAACAGCGTCGACGGCCATACCAGGCGCATCGGCGAAGCCGATATCCAGGGCTATTCCAACGAAACGATCCCGATCAGCTTCTATGGCAACCTGACTTGGGAAGAACTGGCGCTCGATGGGGACTATCGCGACTTCGGCGGATATGCGACCGACAATAAGCTGCTCGGCGGAAACGGCTATCTGACGGCGACGGTGACGCCGGATGACCGCGTCGTGGCCTATTTCAATCATGCCAACAATGATGGAACGTTGAATGCGCTGTCGACGGACCCCTCGCTCTCGGACGCGCTGAACCCCGTATTGCGCTTTTTCGGCTTGCCCCTGGCGCCGGACGAACTGCCGCTCTACACAACTCGGCGAGACACCACCCGACTTACCAGCGCCGGCGTTGGCTGGAGCCATACTTTCGCCTATGAGAACGTCCTGAACGCTGCTGTGCTCTATCAGCAAACCGAAGCCAAAACCACCAACGACATACAATTCGACTGGGCAGACGTGCCGCTTCTCGGCGGCCCCGGCCGGGACATTAGGCCTTTCCTGCAAACCAGCGACGAGAATGACTCGAAGGCCTACATCGCGGCCCTCAGCCACATTATTGGTGACGGGTCGCTGACCTGGCGTTACGGTGTCGAGGGCGGCTGGCTCGACGCGTCGCGCGAGACCTATTTCCATCTCGAGGATGTCATTCCAGGCCTCGTCGACGGCGTAACCGACGGACCCACGAAAGTTGAGACCCGCATCAATATTGGTCGCGCCTATGTCGATCTCCTGCACGAAATCACGCCGAACCTGAAGGCCGAATATGCGCTCTTCGGCACGCGCCTGGAAGGCGACGGCGTTGACGTCAGCCGGCTCGAACCACGCTTCGGCTTTGCCTGGGCGCCGACGCAGAACCATTGGCTGCGCGCCGCTTTCATGCGCCAGAGCGCCGACACGGGCGTTCCCACGCTTGCGCCGATCGGCATCCTTGGCCTTCAGGCGAACCAGTTTTCCGTCGGCACTGAAGGTTACGTCGATACGGCGGCCTTTCAATGGGATGCCGAATGGACCGATCGTCTGTTCACCACGGTGGAGTACCAGCATCAGGAGCTCCATGATTTTTCGATCGGTCTACCCCTGATCGCTCTCCCGGCCATCGACAGCTTTCCGCTCTCGCGCGGCAGCATCGACCGCGCCGCCGTCACCGCCAATGTTGCGCTCGGCAACGGTTTCGGCCTTTCGGCCACCTACGCCTACATGGATTCGGAAAACAAGGATCCGGGGACCTTCAATTACGGTGGCTCCCTGCCCTATATCCCGAAGAATTCCGGCCAGATCGCGCTGACCTGGGTCAACGAGGCCAAGGTCAAGGCGACGGTGGCGGCAAATTACATCGGCGAGCGCGACGGCGACGATCTCGGCACCAAGCTCGACGACTATTGGAGCCTCGACGCCCACCTTGTCTGGGAACCCTTCGACAAGCGCATCGAGCTCGAGGCTGCCGCCTATAATCTGCTCGACGAAGAGTTCGAGATCACGCCCGGCGTGCCCGGCTGGGGCCGCGCCTTCAAGGGCACGCTCAAAGTCCGCTTCTAATGCGCGAACGGGACAACCGTCGGCAGGCCGGGCTGGACGGCGGCCAGGCCGGAAGCCGCCGCCTCCGGCTGCTGGTGCTGTCGCTGACCGTGCTGGTCGCCATCTCGCTGCTGTCGCGCCTGCCCGCTTGGTCGCTGCTCGAGCTCAGAAGCTTCGATTATCTCTCGACGTTCGACGATCCGCGTCCGCCGCAGGGCGGACCCGTCATCGTCGCGATCGACGAGCCCTCGCTCGCCGATATCAACGCACAATGGCCCTGGCCGCGCAGCCTGCATGCCGAGCTCGTCACCCAGCTTCGCGCGGCTGGCGCCCGCGTCATCGGCATCGACATCATCATGGCAGAGCCCTCCACTCCCAGCAACGACGCGGCAATCGCTAGGGCGGTCGGTCCCGATGTCGTGCTTGCCGGCGACGAAACGCTGATCGAGACACCCCAGGCCTCGCAGCTGATCCGCGCCACGCCGCTGCCGGCGCTGACGCAAGCCGGTGCCGTGACCGGCATCGCCTCGATCGATCTCAGCGGCGACGGCATCTTCCGCCGAATTCCGGGCTATGAGGACGGCTTTGCCGCCATGCTGGCCAAGGCCTCGGGCGCGGAAGCGGAGATCCTGCCGGCCGGCCGGCTGATCCAGTCCTTCGGCCCGGCCCGCAGCTACCCCACAGTCTCCTATTACCAGGCGCTCGATCCTGGGAACCTGCTGCCGCCAGGTTATTTCAAGGACCGCGTCGTCCTCGTCGGGCTCAGCCTGCAGAATGCTCCTGAAATCGACAAGGGCGGCGTCGACGCCTTCGCGACACCCTATACGGTTCACACCGGCAAGCTCGTCTCCGGCGTCGAAATCCAGGCGACGATTTACGACAATATCCGCGACGGCCTGTCGATCGCGGAAGCGCGCCTGCCGACGGTCGCCGCCTGCATCCTGATCTCGGTGCTGCTTGCGGCCGTCACCGTCTGGCGTTCGACGGGATGGCTGACGATCGTGACCAGCGCGGCCGCCCTCCTCGCCTTCGTGGCCGTCAGCTTTGCCGGCATCCGGCTTGGCCACGTCTTCGTTTCGCCGCTCGGGCCGACGGTCGCCTATATCGCGGTCGCCTTCGGCCAGGCTGCCTTCGACTATGCCGAAGAGCGCCGCAACAAGCGCCAGATCATCCGCGCTTTCGCCCAATATATTTCGCCCGACCTCGTCCGCCGCCTGTCGAACGACCCCTCGCAGCTGAAGCTCGGCGGCGAGCGGCGCACGCTGTCGGTGTTGTTTTCCGACGTCCGCGGCTTCACCACTATCGCCGAGACGCTGAAGGACGATCCGGAGCAACTGACCGGCCTGATCAACCGGCTGCTGACGCCGCTGTCCGATGTGGTGATGGATCACGGTGGCACGATCGACAAATATATGGGCGACTGCATTATGGCCTTCTGGAATGCACCGCTCGACGATCCCGACCATGCGCTCCACGCCGTGCGCGCCTCGCTCGCCATGCAGGCGGCGATTTCGCGGCTGAACACTCAGCTGGAACGGGAGGCGGCCGCACTCGGCCGCAAGCCGCACGTCCTGAAGATGGGTGTCGGCATCAACACAGGCGAATGCATCGTCGGCAATATGGGCTCGACCCGCCGCTTCGACTATTCCTGCCTCGGCGACAGCGTCAACCTCGCCTCGCGCCTCGAAGGCGCCTCGAAGAATTACGGCGTCGCCCTGCTGCTCGGCGAAGAAACCGCAAGGCTGGTGGCCGCCAACTACACCGTCGTCGAACTCGACCGCATCATCGTCAAAGGCCGCACCGCCCCCTCGCCCATCTTCACCGTGGTGCACAAGGCCGACGCCGCAGCGCTTGCCGCGCATGAGGCGTTTATCGAGGCGAAATATGCCGGGAGACTGGCACCACCCGATGCCGTCTTCGACAAACTGGCTGCTTACATACCCGAGCTTGCCTCCTACTACGCGATCGTGCGGGATGCACTGACAGAAGGCGGGGAATGACGGCGCAGCATTTGTCGCCACATGAGTTGGCACGGCACCCTCCAACGCTCCTCATCCTGAGGTGCGGAGGCCGTAGGCCGAAGCCTCGAAGGACACGCCGCAACATAGCTCCTTGCATCCATCAATCCGCAGCACACCCGCCTCGTCCTTCGGGGCCCCTGCGGGGCGCCTCAGGATGAGGCTCTCTTGAGCGCTGGGGCATCCTCGACGCCGTTGCTATCGCGCGGCACACTCCAACCTCCCTCATCCTGAGGTGGGCAGGCCGAAGGCCGGAGCCTCGAAGGACACGCCGCAACATTGCGCCTTGCACCCATCAAACGGCAGCGCACCCGCCTCGTCCTGCGAAGCCCTTTGGGGCGCCTCAGAATGAGGCTCTCTCTTGAGCGTTGGTGGCATCCTCCAGATTGGCGGGAGGAGACCGTTATGTATCCCGCAGCCTTGCGATCTCAGGTGCTACGATTGCCATAAACAATCCGGGATCGCCAAGCGCCCGCGCCGAAAGCATCGCCCCATGAACCGAGGCCATCAGCATTTGCGCCTGCTCGTCCGGACGCTTGTCCAGCCGGAACAGGCCCTGCTCGACGCCGGCCCGCAGCACCGAGGTCAGCCATGCCGCCAGATTTCGGAAATGGGTGCGGACGCGCAATGCTACCTCATCGGGCAGCATCTGCATTTCGCTGGCGAGCATGGCGCAGACGCAGAAGGGTTGCGAAGCGTTCTCGATGCAGGAACGCCAGTAGTCGATGTAGAGCTGCAGCTGATCGGCAGGGCTTGCGGCCTGCTCGCGCAGCGACTGCAATCCAGCCGCCGCCTGCTTGGTGTAGCGATCCACCAGCACCGCGACCAGCTCGGCTTTGGCAGGAAAATGATGGTGGATGCTCGCCTTGCGGATGCCGATCGCGTCCGCAATGTCAGCATAGCTGAAGCCGTTATAGCCGCCCGCGACGATGAGCGACTGGGCGATATCGAGGATCTTGTCCGATGTCGAAGCCATTGATTTCATAGCGTCGCCTACCTTCTAGTAGGGAGATTGTCAAGGCCTGGTGCTTGGCTCTCCCCTCACAAGAAGGTGTCCGCCGATCGCATTGACTCAAAATCGGGACCTTCCTACTAGTAGGTAGACAACACAAGGAGCCTATCCATGCAAACTCAATCCTTCAACCAGTCGAACTGGCTGCGATCCTACTATTTCACCCGCGCCGCATTCTCGGTCATCTGGATTGCCGCCGCCATTGCCTTTGCCGGGCAGCCGGGCGCCGCGGCCTTCCTGCTGGTGATCTATCCCTTGTGGGATGCGCTCGCCAATCTGATCGACGCCCGGGTCAATGGGGGCCTTCGCTCCAACCCGTCCCAGGCGTTGAACGTCGCGGTCAGCACGATCACGGCGCTCGCCGTCATCATAGCGCTTGGCATGAGCACCTATGCCGTCCTCGCCGTCTTCGGGGCCTGGGCGATCCTCTCGGGCCTGTTGCAGCTCTGTACCGGCGTAAGGCGCTGGCGCACCGAAGGCGCCCAATGGGTGATGATCCTGAGCGGCGCGCAGTCCGCCCTTGCCGGCGGCTTCATGATCGGCCGATCGCTCGGCACCGCCATCCCGACGATCCTCGATGTCGTGCCTTACGCAGGGTTTGGTGCATTCTACTTCCTGCTCTCCTCGATCTGGCTTGCAGTCGCAGCCTTTCGCAAGGCGCCTGCATAGGCACGATCACGCCCCTTCGGCGGCAAACTTGCCACCGCAAGGGGCCGCATCCGCCCCATTCAACATCTCGGCGATGCAGGAGATTTGCGGGAGACGATGACATTCTTTCGCGCTATGAAGGGTGATCACAGTCCCCGCCCCCAGACCCCGAGGTCACTCCCATGGCTTTGAAAGTTCTCTTCATTGGCGGCACCGGCCAGATTTCCTACCCTTGCGTCGAACGCGCCGTTGCCGCGGGCCACCATGTCAGCGTCTACAATCGCGGCTTGAGAGATGCCGCCCTGCCCGCCGGTGTCACCTCGATCGTCGGCGAATTGGGATCGAGCGCCTACGCCGATCTCGCCGGGGCCGGATATGATGTCATCTGCCAGTTCATCGCCTTCACGCCGGATCAGGTCGCCCGCGACATCGAGGTCTTCTCGGCCAATTGCGGCCAGTACATTTTCATTTCCTCGGCTTCCGTCTATGAAAAGCCACCGCGTCACTACGTGATCACCGAGGAGACGCCGGCGATCAATCCCTACTGGCCTTACAGCCAAGCCAAGATCGCCTGCGAGGAACTGCTGAAAGAATCCGGCAACCTCGCCTGGACGATCGTCCGCCCCAGCCACACCGTCCGCACCGGCCTGCCGATCATGATGGCCGACAGCGATATCATGGCAAGGCGCATGCTGGACGGCGAGCCCATCATCGTGGCCGGCGACGGCCACACGCCCTGGACGCTCACCCGCTCGGTCGATTTCGCCGTGCCTTTCGTCGGCCTGTTCGGCAAGCAGGCGGCGCTGAACGAGATTTTCCACATCACCTCCGACCGCGCGCACATCTGGGACGATATCCAGAAGACGATCGCAAGGCTGCTCGGCGTCGAGGCAAAGATCGTCCACGTGCCGACGGACACGCTGATCCGCTATAACGAGGAGTGGGTCGGCCCGCTCCTGGGCGACAAGGCCTGGACTGCCATCTTCGACAATGCGAAGGTCAAACGCGTGGCGGGCGACTTCACCTGCGCCGAAAGCCTCGACGAAATCCTCGCCGACTCGATCATGCACCTCAAGCAACGCCTGGCCAAAAACCGCCCGCCGAAGGGCGAACTCGATGCCCTGATCGACAGGATTTGTGCGGAGCAAGGCGCCCTTGGTTAGAGATGGCGACAGTCGGGTCGCCTCGCCAGGGATCCGGCTTTAGATGCTCTGTCCTTGCCGGAATGCGAGATATTGTCCGTCCGCCGAACGCAAAGGGCCATTCTCCGACGCCCTCCTTGGGCGCGGCATCCCCCAAGGTTCCTCATCCTGAGGTGCGCAGGCCAAAGGCCGGAGCCTCGAAGGACACGCGCCGACGCTGCTCCTTGCATCCATCACCCCAGCGCATCCGCCTCGCCCTTCGAGGACCCTGAGGGGCACCTCAGGATGAGGCTCGTGGACGCAAGCGCCTTGCAACGCCTGCGGACGAGAACAATGCCGCCGCTTCCTCATCCCTATTCCGGCCGCCGCGCCTCCAGCGGGGCCTCCTGCCTGAAGCCGTCGAGACAGCGGCCGCCGTGCAAGGCGAGCTCGCTGTCGGCCAATGCCAGCAGCCCACTGCCGTCACCCTGCGCCGCCAGCCTGAACGCGGCATCGAACTCGGCTGCGAGCCGCGCATCGAGCTTCCTGATGAGACGCGGCGCCCACTTGCCACGGCCGGTCCATGTGCCGCGCCCAAGCAGGATCAGGTCGGCAAGTCTCGGGTAGAGGAGCGCGGCGACGGCGGTGATTTCTTCCGGCGGGCGGTCGCCGCGCAGGTCATCGGTGAGATCAGAGACATGATAGCGCAGCATGTCGTAACCCGCGCCGGCAAGCGGTTTCGGCCCTGCGGCGAGCACATCCGCCGCCTTTGCCTGGATCAGGCGCGCACGCTCGGCATCCGGCCCAACGATGCTGCCCGTCGCAACCATGTTGACGATGACGGGACAGCCGCTCTCCGCGTCCTGGTGGAGATAATGCGCCAGTGTTTCAGGATCATGGACGAAGGCCTCGACAGGAAAACCTTCTTCGGTAAAGGACTCCCGCCAGGCTCTTTCCAGCGACGGAAACACCACGACTAGGTCGATATCCGAGAAGGCGGTGCCCTCGCCGCGCATGATGGAGCCGGAGACATAGGCAAAGGCGGCCCCGGCATAGCGGCTGGCAAGGGCGCGGCGGGCGACGGCAAGCGCCCGCTCGGCAAGAATCTGTTTCTTCACATCCACGATCTCGTCCTCGAATGCGGGAGGCGAGCGGGCAAACAAAAACCCGCTCGTTTCCGGCGGGTTGGGTTTCGGCAGCAATGAACGGAATTCAGTTCACGCGTCTGCACCCACCGCCGAGGCGGTGGTCGTAGACGTCGAAACAGCAAACATCCTGTTCATGGCGGCGAGGATATCGCCCGGCGGCGATAGCGTCAATGCGCCGAGAATGCTTCCCCGGCGCGCCGTTTTCCGTTTAAGATGAGGATAAGACTCGCCAAAAGGAAGAGCCCGCCCATGTCCGATTCCGCCACCGTCATTCCGCTTCCCGCCCCTGTTCTGTTGCCGGTCGACGGCAGCGACGAGCGCTTTCCGGTGCGCCGCGTCTATTGCGTCGGCCGCAATTATGCCGACCATGCGATCGAGATGGGGCATGATCCCAGCCGCGAGCCGCCCTTCTTCTTCCAGAAGAACGCCGACAACCTGCTGCCGGCCGGGCAGGCCTTTCCCTATCCGCCACTCTCGAACGACGTGCATTACGAAGTCGAAAGCGTGCTGGCGCTGAAATCGGGCGGCGCAAACATCGAAGCCGGCCGAGCGCTCGACTGCATCTACGGCTATGCCGTCGGCATCGATTTCACCCGCCGCGATCTTCAGGGTGAGGCAAAGAAGCTCGGCCGCCCCTGGGAACTGGCCAAGGCCTTCGAACATTCCGCGCCCGTCTCGGCGATCGTGCCGGCCAGCCGCATCGGCCATCCCGGCGAAGGCCGGATCTGGCTGGAGCAGAACGGCAAGCGCGTCCAAGACGGCAATCTCAACCAGATGATCTGGAAGGTGCCGGAGATCATCGCCGAACTCTCGAAACTCTTCGTGCTGGCGCCCGGCGATGTCATCATGACCGGCACGCCAGCCGGCGTCGGCGCAGTCGCAAAGGGCGACCGCATCACCTGCGGCATCGACGGCGTCGCAACGCTGTCGGTCGAGGTCGTCTGAGAGGAGCTTTCCATGCCTGTCTACGCGCTTGGCGGACTGAAGCCGAAACTGCCGCCCGCCGGCCTTCACTGGATCGCCCCGGACGCCCATGTCATCGGCGATATCGAACTCGGCGAGAATGTCGGCGTCTGGTTCGGCTCGGTGCTGCGCGGCGACAACGAGAAGATCACCATCGGCGCCGGCACCAACGTCCAGGAAGGCGTGATGGCCCATACCGACATGGGCTTTCCGCTGACGACGGGAGAGAACTGCACTATCGGGCACCACGCTATCCTGCACGGCTGCTCGCTCGGCGACAACGTGCTCGTCGGTATGGGCGCGACCATCCTCAACGGCGCCAAGATCGGCAATAACTGCCTGGTCGGCGCCAATGCGCTGGTCACCGAAGGCAAGGAGTTTCCCGACAACTCGCTGATCGTCGGCGCCCCGGCCCGTGTCGTGCAGGTGCTCGATGAAGCGGCGGTGGAAGCCATTCGTCGCTCG
Source organism: Rhizobium croatiense (assembly GCF_019793465.1). GTDB lineage: Bacteria > Pseudomonadota > Alphaproteobacteria > Rhizobiales > Rhizobiaceae > Rhizobium > Rhizobium croatiense. The sequence continues at coordinate 124,802 of NZ_JAILYJ010000004.1, forward strand.
GCTGAGAATTATGTGAAGAATTGGCAGCGTTTTGCGCGGGATCTGAAGCAGATCGGGTGATCGGCGGAAGGGCGGCAGGGCCATATTTTACCCTTCGCTTACGCGCCGTGCATTCTCGGCGTGCCGTGAGGCCCGCCTCATCCGACCCTTCGGGCCACCAACCGGGTCGAGCCGCAGGTCTCGACCCGTCCTTCGGACCCCCGCTGGGGAGAAGGGGAGCAAGACGCGCTACCGTCGTTCTCGCACAGGTCTCAAGTGAAGCGAGACGCTGCCGCGATTCCGCTTCTCCCCGGCGGGGACACAGCGGCGAAATGCACGAAGTAGTGAAGAGCAACATACCACAATCACCACTCACCACACGCCCGGTATCCAGCGCCACCTCACCCGTCCCATATACTCGACATATCCCTCGAGCCCACGGCGCAACTCCATTTCCTCCCCCAGCGTCCGGCCGAACAGCACAACGACCAGCAGCCCCACCGGCATCAGCGCATAGAGCGAGCCGAGCGACAGCGCCATGCCGGCGCCGAGCACGATGGCAAAAGCATATCCGGGATGGCGGATGACGGCATAGGGTCCGGTGTCGATCACCTTGTGGTCGCGGTCGGTCTGGATACGCACCGTCGGCTCGAAATGCCGGTTGACCGATTGCGCCCAGGTCAGGCCGAGATAGCCAACGATCATCACGATATAGCCGGCGAGCACGACCCAGTCGGGTTGCGGCGCCCAATGGAAACGCCCGTCGTCGAACGCCCCGACCGGAAGAATGGCGGCAAAGAGAATCATCGTCAGCGTCGCCACCACCGCATCCCAGCGCTTGGTGCCCCTCTGATATCGGCTGCGCGCCGCAAACAGCTCGGGATTCGTCCGCCAGATCCAGACGATCGCAATTGCTGTCAGCGCAAGAAAAAGGCCGAGGAAGATCCAGCCGCGCGGCCAATCAAGCGTGCCGGCCGGCCAGAAGAGTGCGGCAAAAATCACCGCGACGGTTATAGCCAGCGATCCGATCGGTGGCGCGGCCACCAATGACCGGCCGGGTCGATTGTCCTTTTGCGTCATGACCATTCCTAGCATCATCGGGCAAAGCGCCCCCGACTGCCGACAGCGGCCGCTAAAATCTGGCAACCCTACGCGGAATTTAGGAGGCGAAGCGCGCGCAACAACCCGATGGCGACGCAGCCGGTGAAAGTCGACGCAGATCGCAGCGCCACCTCTGCAGTCAGCGGTCACGTTCTCCGCAACTGCCGTTGCGGCAATGGGGAATATCGCTGGAAAACTGCCTTATTCGGCCGCTTCCATGAACTGGCTCGCCCCAGACGAGGCGGCGAGCGCCCGAACCCTGGCTTCCGTCTTGGCGATCAACTGATAGAATTCGTCCTGCGCTTCGACATCCAGTTGAATGACCGCATTGACATCATCTGGCGTATCGCAAACACAGGCGACCGCCGAAATGGGACAGATGCCGCCGGGATAACGCTTGCCCGTCCCCGTATATGCGCGACGGCCCCAACGCTCGGAATAGACCGTTTCCTCCCGATCGAGGTGGAGGATCGTTCCCTTGCAGGCGGTCACAATGGCCGCCTTGCCGTAAGCGAACCAATGATAGTTCAGCCTGCGGAGAATATATTTGCCAGTGATGTCTTCGCCAGCCAATTCGGCAGGGTCTTCTATCATTCTGATCATGACGACGTCCTCAACGTCTAGGCAATATCGTTCAAGTCTTGTTATTCAGCAAGTCGAAAAACGCTGCTTTTGGAGGCACTTAGTCACAAAGTGTTTCCGATTCTTACATCACGCCCGTTCAACGCCGATCTTCACGCGCACAATTCTTCGTCGAATTTACCGCGACCTGCACCCGTTTCGCCTTCGCCGCGGTCGTAGCGATGTTAATTGTGCTTCTCCACTCAGGTTCGATATGTCTCGATAACGGCCCGTAAGCCGCGCCGGTCTCCGCCAATCGGCAGATCGAAGAGACCGCAGGATGGCGCAGGAGATGGGGCCAGTTCCCAGGCGAGCGAGCCGGATCGCCAGGCATCTTGGGGTTTGCACAACACGCCCGGTTCAGGAAAATTCGCCGGCGCGGGGACCGGCAAGCGTCACCCGCCAGCCGGTTCGCGACTGAAAATCCTGGGTGGCTAAGAACGTATAGCCCGTCGTGCGCCAGAGCCTGACGGCGCTGGACAGATTGTCGAGCACGTAATCGCCACCGTCTGTGCGCGCAATAAGCACGACGTGATTTTGATCATCCGGGCCGATGACCACCGAAAGCGCCAGCCTGTTTGACGGAAAACCAGCGTCGATCAGGTCCTTCATCTTCTGAAGGGCATAGTCCTCACAGTCGCCCCGGCCGGCAACCGGGAGAGACCAGACATCCCCGTGGGTAGACGGACGATCCTCCGCGGGAATGATGCGTCGATTGACGGCCCGGTTGACCTTTTGAAGCAGCGCTATTCCTGCCGCGTCGTGCAGTTGTTGCGCCGCCGCCCTGCCGCACAGCCACTTATACTTGGCGCAGGCCGCCGCGAATCCCACAGGCGCGCCGATACTTCTCGTCACAGGCAAGGAGGATCCGGCAACAGCCTGAAAAGGCACAAGAAAGGATAAAATGACAGCAAGCGAAAAGAGACGCTTCATAGCTGATTCCCCTTATTTCACCTTTACAGTAACACGGCCAGAGTAAAAATTTATTAAAATTTTATACTTGTGAATTTAACCGTAATATCTAATTTAGACAGATTAACTATCGTTTATTCTTCACGTTAATTGATGGTTAGTATAGAAGGTCTCTCTGTTAACATTTGGTTAACCCTGGGAGACGATTGAAATGACCAGCAGAGCATCGAAATTCGGCGTCGCCGTTGCTTTCCTTCTGGCAAGCAGCAGCCTGACCATGGCAGCCCCGACGGTCGTCAATTGTAATTCCGCCGTGCGCGGCACGCTCGAATACCGGCTGTGCATGCCGACCAGATCAATTCCCGCCGGCAGCAAATTCAACCCGAACGACAACGATCGCGGCAGCCGAGGCATTGGCGGCGGCCAGAAGACATCGAGCACCGGTTCCACTGCCGAAAGCGGCGGCAAGAGTGGCAGTGGCAATCAGGTTGCGGATGATGGCGGAAACGACACCGGCGACAACACCGGTGACGACACCGGTGGCAACACTGGCGACAATACTGGTGACGACAACGACCATGGCCGCGACCATGACGGCGGCAAGGGCGGCAAAGATCACGATCATGGCAAAGATGGCCATGGCAAAGACAACCACGGCGGCAAGGACCGTGATCATCACGGCGGCGACAAGGGTGGCAAGGATCACGGGCACGGCAAGGACGGCCCGGGCAAAGGCGGCAAGGAAGGTCACGGTAAGGGTGACAATGACGGTCCGGGCAAGGGCGATAACGGCGGCTCCGGCAAAAGCGACAACGGCGGTTCCGACAAAGGCGATAATGGCGGCTCCGGCAAGGGCGATAACGGAGGCTCCGGCAAGAGCGACAACGGCGGCTCCGGCAAGAGCGATAACGGCGGCTCCGACAAGAGCGACAATGGCGGCTCCGGCGAGAGCGACAACGGCGGCTCCGACAAGAGCGACAATGGCGGCTCCGGCGAGAGCGACAACGGCGGCTCCGGCAAGAGCGACAATGGCGGCTCCGATAAGAGCGACAATGGCGGCTCCGACAAGAGCGACAACGGCGGCTCCGGCAAGAGCGACAACGGCGGCTCCGGCAAGAGCGACAATGGCGGCTCCGACAAGAGCGACAACGGCGGTTCTGACAAGGGCGACAATGGCGGTTCAGGCAAAGGCGGTTCCGGCAAGGGCGGACCGAACTGAACCTGTCATCGCAGAAACGCAAAAGGTGAGACCGGTCTCCGGCCTCACCTTTCTTGGATCATCGGCTTAAGCCTCAATCGGCGGCCATTTACCGTTCTGAAAAGAGACATGGCGGCGAACTCGATGGGCTGGGCTTCGCCGCCAGATTCCCGATCATAGTCCGGCAATCCACCTTGTGTTTTGCCGCCCGCGCTCGATATGAGTCTCATCGGCCAGACGCCGCTCCCCTGTTTAGTCCTGGCCGTGCCAGGCCCTGCCAGCAGGAGACTCTCATGGTCGAGGCGATCAACCCGATTTCCGCCACCGCCGCATCCGAGCCCACCAAGGTCGGAACGAAATGCATCAACGCAAATGGAGTGCGAGATCGCAGGAAGAGAAAGAAGCCGGCGAAACTGCGGAACAACCGACCTTATCAGGCGAAAGCGAGCGGATCGGCACTCGTAACTTCGATGACGACGCGCCCTTCGGCGAGCGCGAGGCGATCGTCTAGTTTCGTGTACGCAAGAGGGACTATCTTCCTTCGCCAACAGAAGATCTGGCGAGGATGCTTCCCACCCGTCCTCATTCCTGTGCCCTCAGGGCTTTGCCTAAGGTATGTCACAGGAATCCAGTGCGCCCAAGTCCTTGGGCGCGAGAAACCCTTTGAAAAGTAACGGGGTCATTCACCGCGCGCACGCGCGGTGGCTGGATTCCTGTGACGGGCACAGGAATGAGGTGGGGAGGTGAGCACTCCCCGTCAAATTCGCTCCGCGTGATGGGATAAGATGCCGACGACGGTATTACCACTTACGCCGCGCAGGTCTCGCACAGACCGCGGATCTCGATCGTCGTTTTCTCCGGCTTGAATTTCTGCCCGCGCACCCAGGCCATCAGCCGGTGGTCGACCTCATGGTCGTGGAACTCCATCACCAGGCCGCAGCTTTCGCAGATGGCGAAGGCGACGATGCCGTGGCTGTGGCAATTCTCGCCGGGATGAGCGCAGGCGACGAAGGAATTGATGCTTTCCAGCCGGTGCACGACACCGTATTCGAGCAGTTTCTCCAACGCCCGATAGACCTGCAGCGGCGCGCGAAAACCATGATCACGCAGCTTGTCGAGGATGGTGTAGGCGCTGAGCGGGCCTTCCGCCTTTTCGAGCACGTCGAAAACCAGCGATTGGTTCTTGGTGAGTTGCGGTGTCGTCATGAGCCTTGTCCTTGCGCGACCGCGCGATGGCGCCAGACGGGAAGCAGGCTGAGAATGAAGAGAATGAGCGCCGCAACCACGATCGAAGGGCCTGACGGCGTGTCGTAGGTGAGCGATCCGAACAGCCCGCCGACGACGGCCGCCGCCCCGATCAGCGAGGCGAACACCGCCATGATCTCTGGCGTGACCGAGAAACGCCGTGCCGCCGCCGCCGGAATGATCAGCAGCGAGGTGATCAGCATGATGCCGACGATCTTCATCGCAATCGCAATGACGACGGCCATCAACAGCATGAAGAGCAGCCGCGCCCGCTCGGGTCTCAGCCCCTCGGCCTCGGCAAGCTCAGCATTGACGGTTGCCGCCAGAAGTGGCCGCCAGAGCCAGGCGAGCGCCGCGAGCACGAACAAGCCGCCGCCCCAGATCAGCGCGATGTCGGTCCTGGAGACGGCGAGGATATCGCCGAACAGGAAGGCGATCAGATCGATCCTGACCCAGCTCATGAAGGCGACCATGACGAGGCCGATCGCCAGTGTGGCATGCGAGAGGATGCCGAGCAGCGCATCGGCCGACAGCGCCTGACGCTTCTGCAGGAAGAGCAGCAGCACCGAGACGAGGGCTGCGACGGCGAAGACGGCGAGCGTCAGGTTGAGTTCGAAGAGCAGCGACAGCGCCACGCCGAGCAGCGCCGAATGGGCGATCGTATCGCCGAAATAGGCCATCCGCCGCCAGATGATGAAGCAGCCGAGCGGCCCCGTTGTCAGCGCCAGCCCGACACCGGCAAGGATGGCGCGCACGAAGAAATCGTCAAGCATGGCGGCCCTCCCCGCTGCGGGAATGGGCGTGTTCATGCGCATGATCGTGTGCGTGATGATCGTCGTGAGCATGCGCATGGGCGTGGCCATCCCCGGCATGCGCGTGCTCATGACCATCATGAGTGTGCTCATCGGTGCCATGCGCGTGCTCATGGGTGCCATGAGCGTGCCCATGCCCATCATGTGCGTGATGGCCGTCCTCGGGATGGCAATGATCCGTCACGGTGCCATCGGCATGGCGCACGCGGCCGTCCGGCAGATGCGTATGATCGTGGTGATGGCTATAGACAGCAAGCGTCTGGGCAGCACGGCTGCCGAACAGGCGTACATATTCTGGGCTGCGGCTGACGGCCTCGGGCGTGCCGCGGCAGCAGACATGGCCATTGAGGCAGATCACCGTGTCGGTCTCCGCCATGACCACGTGCAGATCGTGCGAGATCAGCAGGATGCCGCAGCCGCTCGCGTTGCGGATCGATTTGATCAGGTCGTAAAGCGCGATTTCGCCGGAAAAATCCACGCCCTGCACCGGCTCGTCGAGCACCAGCAGATCGGGTTTGCGGGCGATCGCCCGGGCCATCAGCGCCCTTTGGAACTCGCCGCCGGAGAGATGCTGCACCTCCGCATCGATCATATGGGCGATGCCGGCAGCTTCGAGGGCTGCCTGCATGTCGCCCTGCGGCAGCGGGCCGGTCAGCGTCATCAGGCGACGAACCGAAAGCGGCAGCGTCCAGTCGATCGAAAGCTTCTGCGGGACATAGCCGACCTTGAGCCCGGCCAGCCGCTCCACCCTGCCCTCATCCGGCTTCAACACGCCGATCGCGGTCTTGGCGCTCGTCGATTTGCCCGAGCCGTTCGGCCCGATCAGGGTGACGATCTCGCCGCGCGAAACGGAAAACTCGACGCCGCGCACCAGCCAGCGGCCGCCGCGCAGGACGCCGACATTCTCGAGCGAAACCAGCGGTTCGCCCTTCTTGTTTGCGGGAGAGAGCATCAAATTATCCGACAGCGCTGTTGCATCCTGCTATTGCACACGTTATAGCATAACGCAATTGATGTAATAACATAACACTTGCAATTCAAGCGGAGCACCTGATGAAACGCGCCCTGAGGCCTCTGAAAACGTGGGCCTTCAATATCCCGGCAGTCCTCTCCATTCCAGCCCTGGCGGTCCCCGCTTTGCTCTTTGCCGGCAGCATGTGGGCGGCCGACGCGCCGGTCGTCGTCACCTCGATCAAGCCGATCCATTCGCTGGTTTCGGCAATCATGCAGGGCGTCGGCGAACCGGAGCTGATCGTCGATGGCGCCGCCTCCCCGCATACCTACAGCCTGAAGCCGTCGAATGCACGCGCGCTGCAGGAGGCCAAGGTCGTCTTCTGGGTCGGGCCGAACCTGGAAGCATTCCTGGAAAAGCCGCTCGAAGCGCTGGGCTCGAACGCCAGCGTCGTCGAACTGGAGAATGCGCCGGGGCTGACAAAGCTGCCCTTCCGCGAAGGCGGCGCCTTCGAGGCGCATGATGACGGCGACCATGAAACCGCCGCGGCCGATGACCACGCACATGAAGCCGCCGGCGCCGGCCATGACGATGGCCACGGACATGAGGAAAGCCACGCCCATCACGACGATCACGAAGAGCATGAACACGGGCATGGCGCCTTCGATACGCATCTCTGGCTAGACCCGATGAATGCGAAGGCGATGGCGGCCGTGATCACCACAACGCTGGTTGCCGCCGATCCCGCCAATGCCCTGACCTATCAGGCCAATGCCAAGACGCTGGATGACAAGCTGACCGCGCTGGACAAGGAGATTGCCGCGACGGTCGCCCCCGTCAAGGACAAGCCCTTCGTCGTCTTCCATGACGCCTACCAATATTTCGAACACCGCTACGGCATCCGCGTCGCCGGCTCGATTACCGTCAGTCCGGAAACCATTCCTGGCGCCGAGCGCGTCTCGGAAATTCACCGCAAGGTTGGCGAACTTGGCGCAACCTGCGTCTTTGCCGAACCGCAATTCGAGCCGCGGCTCGTCAATGTCGTCATCGAGGGCACCAGCGCCAGATCCGGCGTGCTCGACCCCGAAGCGGCGACGCTGAAGACCGGCCCCGATCTCTACTTCACCCTCCTGCGCGGCATCGCCGAGAGCATGAAGGCTTGCCTCTCCAGCACATGATTGCCGTGCAATCTCCTGGAAAGAGCTGAGGCGGAAAGAGGCGGATGACCCCGTTCCGCCTTTTTTCGGTTCAACATACGTAATGATATAACGTTAATATCGATGAGGTTCCCATGGACGACAGACTTCCGGTCACGGTGCTTTCCGGCTTTCTCGGCGCCGGCAAGACGACGCTGCTCAACCACGTGCTCGCCAATCGCGAGGGCCTGCGCGTCGCCGTCATCGTCAACGACATGAGCGAGGTGAATATCGACGCCGCCCTCGTGCGCGACGGAGGCGCCAATCTCTCGCGCACCGAGGAGCAGTTGGTCGAGATGACCAATGGCTGCATCTGCTGCACGCTGCGCGACGACCTTTTGAAGGAGGTCCGCGACCTCGCCAACCAGGGCCGCTTCGATTACCTGCTGATCGAATCGACCGGCATTGCCGAGCCGTTGCCCGTCGCCACCACCTTCGAGTTCCGCGACGAGAACGGAGAAAGCCTTTCGGATGTCGCGAGGCTCGACACGATGGTAACGGTGATCGACGCCGCCAATCTGCTCGCCGACTACGCCTCCGCCGATTTCCTCGCCGACCGCGGCGAAACCGCAGGTGACGGCGACAACAGGACCCTCGTCGACCTGCTGGTCGAGCAGATCGAATTCGCCGATGTCGTGGTGCTGAACAAGATCGGCACGGCAAGCGAGGATGAGCGCGAGGCCGCACGCAAGATCATCATCGGCCTGAACCCGGATGCCAAGCTGATCGAGGCGAATTTCGGCAAGGTGGCTCTGAAGGACGTGCTTGGCACCGGCCGCTTCGATATCGACAGGGCCGAGACCCATCCGCTCTGGTACAAGGAGCTGCACGGTTTCAAGGACCATGTGCCGGAGACCGAGGAGTACGGCATCCGCTCCTTCGTCTATCGCGAGAAGCGGCCGTTCCATCCGGCCAAGCTCCAGGCCTTTCTCGACAAGACCTGGCCGGGCGTGGTGCGCGCCAAGGGCTTCTTCTGGCTGGCGACGCGCCCGCACCATGTCGGCGAGATCAGCCAGGCGGGCGCGATCGTGCGCACCGGCAAGATAGGCCTGTGGTGGGCAGCCGTCCCCCGCGAACAGTGGCCGCAGGAGCCTCGCTTCCTCAACGCCCTCGGCCCCTATCTCGATCCCGTCTGGGGCGACCGCCGCCAGGAAATCGTTTTCATCGGCGCCGACCCGATGGACGAGGCCTGGATCAGGAAAGAACTCGACGCCTGCCTGGTGGAAGGCGATGCCTTCATGCCGGAGCGCTGGCGCAAACTGCCTGATCCTTTCGCCAGCTGGAACAGGCAGGCCGCATGAAGGCGGCGGCGATCACCCGTTACCGCTGCGTCTGCGAGGAATGCGATCCACTGCCACCGATCGAGGGGCTGCATCCGTTGACCTATGACGGAGCGCCGGAGGAGCGAACGACACGGGCATTGTTCGGCGTAATCGCTAGGCAGGTAATGCCGATCCGTCGGAAGGCTTCTGCGGGAAATAATCCCGCGGGAACGGAATGACCGGAGAATGCAAGATTGGCATAGGCGAAAGGTGTGTTACCGGCAAGCGCCGACAGGGCACGCCCTCACCTCCCTCCTCCCTGTGGCCTCAGGCTTCGCCCGAGGATGTCACGGGGATTCAGCGCGCCCAAGTCCTTGGGCGCGGGAGACTCACTTCCTGTCAAGGGAGTCATTCACGGCGGACGCACGTGGCTGGATTCCTGTCACAGGCACAGGAATGAGGGAGCTGAGAGCGCGTGCGACCAGGCTATCAGGACAGAGACAAACGCGGCAGAGCTTTTTCAGCAAATGTGTACTTTGACAGCACCCTCACACCAACTTTGAGGGTCGAGAAAGGGCGGCCAAAGCCGCCCTTGCCATATCCGCCGATCAACGACCGACGATGACATTCGAAATGACGCCGTTGGTGATGCCGATCAGTAGGAAGTCGCGGTCGGCGCGGACCCAGCGATAACCGCGCGGCGGAGGGGCCAGCCGGTAGCGGCGGTAGTCGTTGACGTTGGAGAAGCGGCTGCGCTCGCTGGCGTTGACGCGGTATCCCTTCTTCCAGTGCGGCCGGACGACCGTCTTGTGGATGACCACCTTCTTCTGCACGACAACAGGCGGACGGCGATGATCGTCAGCGCTGGCCTGTGAGACGACCATCGGCGAGAGAAGGAAGGAAGCGGAAAGAAGAGCGGCAAAGATCTTTTTCATGTGCGGTTCCTCGTTTGGGCACGGGAGAAAACTAGGCCCGAAAAGATGAACGAAACTGAAAGTTAAATTAAACTTCCGTAATGAAATCTGCGACCTGCGCGGCGCCTCTTGCATTTTAGATGAAGCTTATACACCAACATTCGTGGCCGCCCTCGCCCTTCGAGGCCCTGACGGGGCACCTCAGGATGAGGCCTGAGAGAAGCTGCGGCCGCCGCCGGAAACCGGGGCTGCAAGACGCACCGCTCAAAGGCCGGAGCCTCGAAGGACGGGGCGGGTGACAAGACTAGGGCCAACCACCCCAAACGTTAGAATGCCATCTGCGCCTTGCCGCTCGCGCGGGAGCGTGTAGTTTCGGCCGCGCGTCAATTCAGAGGTCAGCAAGACATGTCCCCTTCCCGGCGGAGGCAACAATGAGCACTCACAACGATGCCCTGCCCGTTGCGAGGCCGGCCGACGGCTCGCCGCTCGAGGTTTTCCGCGTCTTCCTCAAGCTCGGTCTCACCTCCTTCGGCGGGCCGATTGCCCATCTCGGCTATTTCAGGGACGAGTTGGTGGTGCGGCGCAAATGGATCGACGAGGCCGGTTACGCCGATCTAGTGGCGCTCTGCCAATTTCTGCCGGGATCCGCCTCCAGCCAGGTCGGCTTTTCCCTCGGCGTCCTCAGGGGCAACGGCCTTGTCGGCGGGCTGGCGGCCTGGTGCGCCTTCACGCTGCCGTCGGCGCTCATGCTATTTGCTTTCGCGCTCGGCGCCGCCGCCATCGTCGTCTTCGTCGGCGGATCATTCGGCCAGATCGGCGCGATTGCACTTGGAGCGGCGGCGGGCCTCTATTTCTGCCGCGCCGATGCGCCGGCGCTTGCAGGCCGTCTCGGCTTTCCCGTATCGCGCCGTGCCGGCGCGATCGCCCTTGTCCTCTTTGCCGCCTTCTTCCTCATCCCGCCGCTTCTCGCCAATGCGACCGGCCATCAGGGGATCGCGCTCTTCGATGCCTTCTACCGCACGGGTGCGCTGGTCTTCGGCGGCGGCCATGTCGTGCTGCCGCTGCTCCAGGCGGAAGTTGTCGCCCCCGGCTGGGTGACGAACGAAACCTTCCTCGCCGGTTACGGCCTGACGCAGGCCGTGCCGGGTCCGCTCTTCACTTTCGCCGCCTATCTCGGCACGGTGTTGACACCCGCGCCGAACGGATGGGCGGGCGCCGTCATCGCGCTTGTCGCGATCTTCCTGTCGGGCCTTCTCCTCGTCTACGGCATGTTGCCCTTCTGGGATGGCTTACGCACCCGCCCGGCCATGCAGGCGGCCATGCGCGGCACCAACGCCGCCGTCGTCGGCATTCTGGGGGCGGCGCTCTACAGCCCGGTCTGGACGAGCGCTGTGCTTTCGCCGCGGGATTTCGCATTGGCGCTCACCGCCTTTCTGCTGCTCACCGTCTGGAAGGCGCCGCCCTGGATCATCGTCCTGCTGCTGGCGGCAGCTTCGGTCTCCCTCGCCGCGCCCGGCGCATAGCGCCACGAGCGGATTCGATTTTCGGAACGATTGGGCGCAGATTTGAAACAGGAGCGTCCGCCGCGCGTCCCCTCGGGCCGCCGCGTACAGCGCTCCGCGACAGCGGAAACACCATGGAGGGAACCATGCCCGGCATCAGCATGCGTTATATCGTCGACGACGTCGACGCCGCGGTGGAATTCTACACCAGACATCTCGGCTTCTCCGTCGCGCTTCACCCGGCGCCGAGCTTCGCCATCCTGACCAGGGACGGCTTTCGGCTGCTCGTCAGCGGCACGACGGGTCCGGGCGGAGCCTCCCAGGCGATGCCGGACGGACGGAAGCCCGAGCCCGGCGGATGGAACCGCATCCAGATCGAAGTCGCCGACCTCGAGGCGGAGGTCACGGCACTGCGCCAGGCCGGCGCGCGTTTTCGCAATGAGATCGTGCAGGGCATCGGCGGCAAGCAGATCCTGCTCGATGACCCCGCGGGAAACCCGATCGAGCTCTTCGAATCGCCGAAAAGATGAGCATAGCGGCATCGCAAGAACGACGGCTGCGCCTTGCCAGCCGTCCCTGAGCGTGTAGTTTCGGACTCGCGTCAATTCAGAGGTAGGCAAAATATGTCCGAATCCGCGGGCGGGCCCTTCGACTATGTCGGGATACTAGCCGTGTTTTTCCTCGTCGCCGCCAACGGCTTCTTCGTCGCCGCCGAATTCGCGCTTGTGTCGGTCAGGCGCAGCCGTGTCGCCGAGCTTGTCGCGGCAGGGCGCATGAATGCCTCTGCGCTCCAGCGGGCCGTCGACAATCTCGACGCCAATCTTGCCGCGACGCAGCTCGGCATCACCATCTCATCGCTGGCGCTCGGCTGGGTCGGCGAGCCGGCGCTCGCCCATCTGATCGAGCCCCTGCTCTCCTGGCTGCCCGAACCATGGGCAGCGACCGGCGCCCATACCGTCGCCATCGTCGTCGCCTTCGTCATCATTACCGCGCTGCATATCGTGCTCGGCGAGCTCGCACCCAAAAGCCTGGCGCTGCAGCGCAGCGAGGCCACCTCGCTGGCCGTCGTGCGTCCGCTCGGGTTCTTCCTTGTATTGTTCAAGCCGGCGATCTTCACCCTCAACGGCATGGGCAACCTCGTGCTGCGGGCCGTCGGCCTTCGCGCCGGAACCGGAGAATCCTCGTTCCACTCGCCGCAGGAATTGAAATTGCTGGTCGCCGAAAGCCAGGAAGCCGGGCTTTTGAACCCGGTGCAGCAGCAATTGGTCGAGCGGGTATTCAACATCGGCGACAGACCGGTCTCCGACATCATGACCCCACGTCTCGACATCGAATGGTTCGATGCCGACGACAGCGAGGCGGAGATCCTGAAGACGATCCGCGAATGCAGCCACGAGCAGCTGCTGGTCGCCCGCGGCTCGATCGACGAGCCGATCGGCATGGTGTTGAAGAAGGATCTTCTCGATCAGGTCCTCGACGGCGGCAAGGTCCGGCCGCTGGAGGTGATCAAGCAACCCCTGGTGCTGCACGAGGGCACCAAGGTCGTGCGCGTGATCGACAGCTTCAAGGCTTCGCCCGTGCGCCTCGCCATCGTTATCGACGAATATGGCAGCCTCGAGGGCATCGTCACCCAGACAGACCTGCTGGAAGCCATCGCCGGCGATCTGCCGGGCGCCGACGAGGAACCAGACATCGTCGTTCGGGAAGACGGCTCGCTGTTAATCGACGCGATGATGCCGGCCTTCGACGCCTTCGAACGCCTGGGCCTCAAGGATCGCCCCGACGCCGACTTCCATACGCTGGCAGGCTTCGCGCTGCACCAGCTTCAGCACATCCCCGAAGCCGGCGAGATATTCCTCTTCGACGGCTGGCGCTTCGAGGTGATCGACATGGACGGCATGCGCATCGACAAGATGCTGGCGACGCGCATTGCCGCCGAGGGGGCAGAGGCGTAATCAGTTCATCGCCAGCGTCCAGACCATGCCGGCGGCGGCGCAGCTGAGCAGTGTTGCGATGACGGAGGTCTTGAATCGGAAGATCGCGATCGCGGCGACGGCAGACAGCGCCATTGCCGCCGGCACCGCCGATTGCAGCACCGGAATGTCGAGCCGCAGGCCGGCAAGGCGGACGACGGCAACTTCGGCAAACAGCGTATGCAGACCAAACCAGATGGCGAGGTTGAGAATGACCCCAACCACCGCCGCCGTTATCGCCGACATCGCCCCTGCCAGCGCGACGTTGCCACGCAGCTTTTCGATGAACGGCGCCCCCAGGAAGATCCAGAGAAAACAGGGCACGAAGGTCACCCATGTCGTCAGCAGCGCTGCAAGCGTGGCAGCCAGCATGGGATCCAGTGATCCCGGATCGCGGTAGGCGCCCATGAAGCCGACGAACTGCACCACCATGATCAGCGGTCCCGGCGTCGTTTCGGCCATGCCGAGGCCATCGAGCATCTCGCCCGGCTTCAGCCAGCCGAAATGCTGCACGGCTTCCTGGGCAACATACGCAAGGACGGCATACGCCCCGCCGAAGGTGACGACAGCCATCTTGCTGAAGAACAGGCCGATCTCGGCGAAGACGCTGTCCGCCCCGAAGATCGCGTAGACGGCAGCGACCGGTATAAGCCACAGGGCAAGCAGCACCGTCGACATGCGCAAGGACCAGGCGAGATTCGGGCGCGCATGCGCCGGTATGTCCTCGCCCAGCACTGAATCGGCATCCGATAGCACCGGCCCGCTGCCGGCCTTGTGCCCGCCGCCGGTCTTGAAGGCGGCAAGCCCGGCCCGGCCGCCGAAAAAGCCGGTAATTCCGGCTGCGAGCACGATCAGCGGGAACGGCACATGAAGAAAGAAGATGGCGACGAAGGCCACTGCCGCGATCGCGATCATGACCTTATTCCTCAAGGCCCTTCCGCCGATACGAATGACCGCCTGCACGACGACGGCGAGCACGGCCGCCTTCAGGCCGAAAAACAGGCCGGCGACGATGGCGACGTTGCCATGGGCGGCATAGATGTAGCTGAGACCGAGAATCGACAGAAATCCCGGCAGCACGAACAATATGCCGGCAACGAGGCCGCCCAGGGTCCGGTGCATCAGCCAGCCGATATAAATGGCGAGCTGCTGCGCCTCGGGGCCGGGAAGCAGCATGCAATAGTTGAGCGCATGCAGGAAACGGTGCTCGCCGATCCATCGTTTCTCGTCGACGATGATCCGGTGCATGACGGCGATCTGACCGGCGGGGCCGCCGAAGCTCAGGGCCGCGACGCGGAGCCAGACCTTGAAGGCTTCGCCGAACGAAACGCCGTGATGACGCTCCTCGCCTGCCTGTTTCTCCGCAATTTTTCCGGCCGACGCATTTTCTGTCATCTCGGCCATCTCATGCCCTCTTCTTCGGAGCGGGCCAGTTGTGGGTTTCCTCCGTCGCGTCGCGGCACCAGCGGAAGAAGGCGTCATAGAGAAGCATGCCGGCCTCGAGCTGCTCCAGATCGTCGGAATACATCCTGGACAGGCCGAGCGAAGCGGCAAGCAGGCCGGGCGCTTCGGGTGCGAGATCGAGCCGTGCGGTATCGGCGGCCCGGATGATCCGCGCCAGGCGCAGGAGCGGTTCCGACCCCAGAGCGAACTCCTCGACCATCACGTCGAAGGTGCAGAGCTCACCGCGATGGCTCCAGAACACCTCTTCGATATCGAAGGGTGTTGCCCCGAAGCGCGCGCCGACCTCCAAAACCTCGGTCGTCGGCACGAACAGGAACAAGGCGCTCGGATCGACGAAACGCCGGATCAGCCATGGACAGGCGATGCGGTCGATCTTCGGCCGCGCCCGCGTCACCCAGACGGTGCGTCCCTCCAGGTCGCGGCGCGGCAGCTTTTCCTCCGGTACCGCCAACCCCTCAGCGATCCAGGATTCGAAACCGCCTTGGAGACTCTCGGCGTCGATCCCGGCATGGCGAAGATAAGCGGCCACACCATGGCTGAGCTTGCCGCCCCTCTGGCAGACCACGACGACGGCATCGGCCTCGACGCTGCCGGCCCAGGAGGCGACATCGGTATGGCTGCGCCGGATCGAGCCCGGCACCAGCCGCGGATCGAGCGCAAAGTCCTCTTCCGTGCGAACATCGATAATACAGGGCGCAGCCGGGGTTCCGATGAGCCGGCTGAGTTTGTCGGGAGAAATTTCAAGAAATGACGGCATGACGCGTCCTCCGTTAATCGGTTTACTGGACGCGATTCTTCAGCATGGCGCCTCGTGGGGTGATCGCGACCCCATGGCAAAATCATGCGCAAAGAGACCCACCCATGTCAAGCGCTCGGCCCGCCAAGGCGGCGGTGCGCTGGCAGCGCCCACCGGTCGCGCCGCAGATTTAAGCGCCGATTCTGGCAGGCTGCAGGCGGAAATCCCTGATATTGCTCGCCTCGCGGCCCCAGAATGGAACAAAATGCTCTTTGCTCCATTTCTTTGTCACCGCAAGAGGAGAAAGTACCATGACGTACGACCCCAATAATGCCAACGACCCGAACCGCCCGCTGAATCCGAATCTGGATTTGCGCACGACCCCGACCGCGCGCACCAGCAATACGTGGGTTGTCTGGGTTGCTGCATTGGCCGTGATCGCTGTCGCTGCATTCGCCTATTCGCAGTGGAGCAGCACCCCCGGCACCTCCCCGGACACGACAGCCTCCACGACCCAATCCGAGCCGGCGCCGGCCAAGCCGATCGCTCCGACCGACAACAGCGCAACGCCCGCACCCGCACCGGCACCAGCCCCGGCCACGCCGCCGGCTGCCCCTGCCCAGCAGTAAGCGCAGCGTCGCAGAAAGAAGCCGACCCAAGGCCGGCTTCTTCTCCGCGGCGGGCCTTGAACGTCGCCACGCAAGTCCTATCTAAGGACCATAGAGTTTGTCTCTGACGGTTGACCACGGATGTACTGGCAGCCGTTGTCGAGACAAATCGAGGAAGGGTCGGTGCGAGTTTCGCCCGGCCTTTTTTCTTGCCCTATCGGTCGGCGCGCAACGCATACCTTCTGTGCCCGCATTCCGATCTTATTTGGGGATCCTGTTGTAGAAGGATTGGGGATCGTACACGCACTCATAGTCGAGAAGGCACATTTTTCCGTCCGCATCCCTGACGGCTGCCGTGTCGTATTTGTCACCCAGATTGCACCTGGCCGGCGGATAACGGAAGCTGCGACCCCCGATCCCCATGCGCACGAAGACCTTCTTGTTCTGACGGATGATCTGCGCGAGCTCGCGGCAGCTGTGATCGCCCGCTCTGACCTCCGTTGCGCCTGCGGCAAAGGCCGGCAGCGGCAACAATAGAGCGACGGCAAAAACGACGATTCTCATGACCCCTCCGCTTGGTAACGAAAGATAAGGCGCGCATAGACCGCCGCTGCCAGTCCTAAGCATGCGGCCCGCTTCGGCGCAAGACCCCGCCTTGACCTCTAATATGTCAATCTCATCAAGAGGTTTTTGGTGGGTGATGTAGGGCTCGAACCTACGACCCGCTGATTAAGAGTCAGCTGCTCTACCAACTGAGCTAATCACCCGTTCGCGCTTGGCTGCGCGGTGTGACGGGGCGTATAAACAGGATCGGCAGGCTTGTCCAGCGCATCGGCGAAAATTCTTTGGTTAATCTCAAAGATTTTTCCGCATGGCCGAAATGCAGCGCGTGATCCTGAAAGCCGGCACCGATCTTCGGAAAGGATTATGCGCAGATTCAAAGTGATAAAGCCGACGCGGCGCGTCCTGCCGGACGCAGCGGCGCTCTCATGAAATCAAAGGTCGAGGGTGCCGCTGGCCAGCCGCACCGCTTGACCGCCGATCCGCGCGTTGGAAATCGCCCCGCCTTCGACGTCGATATGCAGGTGGATGAAAGAGGGGCGACCCATCTCGACGCCCTGCTCGATCATGATCGGGTGGTGCCCGTCCGTCAGCCGGTCGAAATGGCGGATGGCTCCGGAGAGTGCGGCTGCCGCCGCGCCGGTGGCCGGGTCTTCGACAATGCCCATGCCGCTGGCGAACATGCGTGCATGAAACTTCGCCACGTGGTTGACGCCGCCGCGGCAATAGACATAGGCCGAGGCCAGCGCGCCATCGACGAAGGGCACGATCTTTTCCCAGAGCTGCGGATCGAATTCCACCCGCTGCGCCGTGCCGACATCGTGCACCGGAATGAGCAGGAACGGAACCCCGGCGCTCCAGAGCGAAGGAACGTGATTTTCAAAGCCGATCTCGGTGACCTTCAACGATAAAGCGTCGGCGATGCCGAGCTTGTCGAGCGGCATGACGGCCTGCTGCGATTTTCGCGGCAGGTCGAATTCGGCAAAGCTCGCCTCGCCTTCCCTGAGCCGCACGGCGCAACGCACCGGCCCGACATTTTCCTCGAGCACGGTAACGAGATCGACCGCCGCGGCACCATGAGCCCGTTCGGCCAGCGCGATCGCCGTGCCGACCGTCGGATGGCCGGCAAAGGGCAGTTCGCGGCCAGGCGTAAAGATCCGGAGCTTCGCCGCATAGGCGGGATTGGTCGAAGGCTGCACGAAAACCGTCTCTGAGAGATTGATCTCCCGGGTGATCGCCTGCATCGCCTCGTCGCTGAGATCGTCTCCATCGAAGACCACCGCCAGCGGATTACCGGCAAGTTTTCGATCGGTGAACACGTCATAGACGCTGTAGCTTCGCGCCACATCGGCCTCCTTGAATCGATCATCGCGCCGCCAACCTGCCCGACCAAACGGTCGAGTGCAAGGCGCTAACGCCGGTTACCCTTTCCGAAATACCAGTCGATGACGGGCAGCATGGCGACGTTATAGGGATGGGCGGCGGGATCGGCCGAACGGATCGCCGCCGCACCTGCGATCTCCTTGTCCTCGGCGACCAGCATGTGAGCCTCGATCCGCTTCACCATCTCGTCCGCCGTCAGGTCGAAGCGGAAGAGCCTGAGCAGCGTCACCGTGCGCCTGGCATGGCTGGCAAAGAGCCCTTCCGCCGCGACCGCGTCGGCCAGGTCCAGTCCGGTCTCCTCGTGAACCTCGCGGCACATATTGGCCTCGATGTCGCAGCGCCCGTCGATGATATCCTCCGGTTCCAGCGAGCCGGCCGCGAAATAGACCTGGCCGGGATTGGCGGTATGGGCGCCCATGCGGATCGCCACGAGCGCGCCGTCCGAGCTTTCGAGCACCGGATAGGCGAAGATGTGCAGGCCGCCTTGGCGCTGCGGCTGCCGGCGCCACCACATGAAGGCGGAAAATGGAGTGACGTAGCCCTCGCCCGCAATCCCCTCTTGGCTGAACGACAGCCGCTGCTGGAACACCAGGCGGCCGTCGAACAGCGCCGGGTTGGCGGCGGTTTCCTTCGCCCAGTTTTCACGGATCGCCGCTTCCTCGGCGATGACCAAGGGATGGGTGCCGGGCAGCACACGCAGGTCGACGCCGGCGATCGGGAAAACCGTCGCTTCCGGCGGCCACTCCACAAAATCATCGGAAATATCGCTGGTCGGAAATTTCATATTCAAATTCGTTTTCATGGGAGATCCAGTGTCATGACGACGGGGCAGTGATCGGATGCTTTCGGCCGGTCCCAGCCGGTACGTGGATATCGCTCCACCTCCTGGCCTGGCGGAAAGACGGTGCGGTAGGGTTGGCCGTTGCGGATGATTTCGGGCAGACGGCCGCTATTATGGGCGGCAAGTGCGGGCGAAAGCCAGATATAATCGAGCTGGCAAAGGTGCTGCTCCTGCGGGCCGCGCGCGTGATAGAGCGTCCAGCGGTCAAGCGGCTGGCGGCGGCGCACGACGTTTTCGGCAAAGCCGTCATGACTGAACACGTCGAGCGCGCTTTCGGCCTCTAGCTGGTGCTCGAAACGATAACCGGCGCCGCGCCGGCCGACAACGTCGACGCGTTCCTGATAGTCGTTCATATCACCGCAGATGGCGAAGCTCTTCTTGGCTGTGCGGCCGGCGCCGAAGCTGTCCTCGATGATGCGGCGCACGGCGCGCGCCTCGGCGCGACGGACCGGCAGTGTCGATTGCCGCCCGTCCAACCCGTCGCGAGGATTGCCCATCGATTTGAAATGCACGACATAGAGCGAGAGCGGCCGGCCGCCGATCAGAAGATCGAGCTCCAGGCAATCGCGCTTGAAGATCTTGTCGTCGATGCGGTTGCTGAGCGCGAGGTCCTCATCGAAGAGATCGAAGTCGCGATAGGTCGTCATCGCATGGCTTCTGATGTCCTTGAGCTCGATCTTCTGGCCGTCGCGCGTTTCCTCGCGCATCAAGACGGCGACATCGATGCCGCGGCTGTCATTGCCCTCGACCAGGAATTTCTGGCGGTAGCCGTTTCCGACCATGCGGAAGAGATAGCCGTATTCGAAGGCCTGCAGGGCCGCCATATTGTCGATTTCCTGCAGGCAGAGGATATCGGCATCCGCATCGGCGATCGCCAGCGCCGTCATCTGCCGGGTGTCGTCCGTGGCGGCAATCACCCGCGCCTGCTCGAGCTGCTGATAGACGCCCTCGCTGTTGACCTCGAAAAGCTTGATGACGCGGTCCTGGCGCAGCTGGTTGCGGAAGCCGGTGAAATCGAAACGGGTCAGCAGGTTTTCGACGTTGAAGGTGGCGAGGCGAAGCGACATGACGGGAATCCGGTTGCGGGCGGTACCTTAACCGGCAATTGCCACAGGGAAAGGTGGCGGACCCAAGAAAATTGCGGACAGGCGTGGCTTTTGCCAACCTCGGATGCGATAGCCCGCCTCCCTCATCCCACACCGGCCGGTGCGGATGAGGACCCGAACTGCGTCATCCGGCTCGACAGCCATGCGGCCGAAGGTGCGCAGCGGCTGGCAAAAGGCGCTACCATTGCCCAGGCCCCCTCGGATGATTAGTCGGCCTCGACTATGCGACAGCGCGGAAACCAAATACCCGGCCCATTTTTGCTGCTCGCAGAGCTTGCGTAAGCCGATCACTCAGGAAAAATATGCGATTTAAGGGAGGGCTGACCCACAAGTCAGGGGAGCCCTCGAGTGCGGCAGGACTGACGGCCACCTCGTTATCAAGAAGATCCGGCCACATGCTCAGAGTGCCGTCGCTAAATTCCATGACCCTTTGTGAATGCTTCCGAAGGAAAACATCCTTGTGCTCGCCGATGTTCAGGCAAAAGTATTCTCCCTCCACCGGCGTCTTGCGATCATGCTGAAAAAGCTTGATCGGATAGAGCGAGGAGTGACCGAGATCGAACTGGCGGAGCACATCGGCGCAGGACGCCGAAACCACGACCGCGCCTGCGGCAAGGCCATCTGACCGAGGCCCATGCCCGTTGGCAACGGATCAGCCGTAAACCCCTTGATTCGTGTTGAGTCCATGAAGGCGCGGCTGGCCCAGACCTGTGTCTTTTGTGACTGCGCCATAGTTGCGAGAATCTCCTGATTCAGTTCATGCGTACCGACCAAATCCTGACTAATAGTAGGGTAAAGTAGGATTGTTCTCACTCACGCTCGTGGCCAAGTTCAAAGAGAGATTATTCACATATTTGGCAAGCGAATGCGTAAGCGACGACACATCCCTTAATCTCATATAGTGTTATTCCCGAAACGATAGTTCTTCGTAGAAAAAACAAGTCTGAAAACACTCCATCCATCCGAACTGGCATTTGCAGTTACGATCACTATTCATGATAGATTTTAGCTATGTTGCCAACCATAATTTGCAACACGCGAATTCTTTACCCATGGGTCGCCAGCGCAGCCATCTGCCGCGTGTCGTCGGTGGCCGCGAACCCGCGCCTGCTCGAGCTGCTGATAGACGCCCTCGCTCGACATCTCGCCGCGCTTCAAGAGCCAGTTCCCCTCGGTGGCCCTTGGACTCGTCGGGGAATGCTTCCTCCCGACGAGCCATGGGTTTGGCTTTGAACCGTCCCCGGTTCTAAGCAGCTCCATCAAAGCCGCCAGCCTGCGCGGATGACGACGCGCACGGCTTCACCAGCCACGACAGCCACACGGCTGAAGGCGAGCAGCCTCTGGCCGTTGCGGAGGGTCAGCTTGACGGCATAACGCTCGCCCTCGAACAGCACGGATTCGACGGTGGCCGGAGCCCCCTCGCCGCCGATGATCACATCTTCCGGCCGCACGAGAATATCGGCGCCATCGGTGTTGGCCCCCTGCAGCGCATCCTGCAGTTCATCCCATTCCAAATGGCGTTCGCCGCCCATGACAGGCAGTGTCAGGATAGCGCCACGCCCGATCAGGCCGCCGACGGTGCGACCCTCCGGCCGGGCATAGATCTCGGCCGGCGGCGCCCCCTGCAGCAGGCGCCCTTCGGACATGACGGCGACGTCGGTCGCCAGCGCCATTGCCTCGCTCTGGTCATGGGTCACGTAGATCATCGTCGCACCTGAGCGCTGGTGAAACTCGCGGAAGGTTTCCTCCATCTCCTGCTTCAGGTGCCGGTCGAGATTGGCGAGCGGCTCGTCGAGCAGCACGACATCGGGCGAAGTCACCAGGCAGCGAGCGAGCGCGACGCGCTGGCGCTGGCCGCCGGAGAGATCGGCCGGCCGCCGCCCGGCATAATCGGCAAGCCGGACGGTCGAAAGCGCCTCGCCGACCTTCGCCCGGTATGCCTCGCCCGAGACACCGCGCACCTTCAGGGGATAGCCGACATTGTCGGCGACGCTCATGTGCGGCCAGAGCGCATAGGACTGGAAGACCATCGCCATGTTGCGCTTCTCGGGCGGCAGCGATTGGGCGGCATCGGCAAGCAGCCGCTCGCCGAGATGGATGGAGCCGTCGGAGGGCGTCTCGAAACCGGCGATCATGCGCAGCACCGTCGTCTTGCCGCAGCCGGAAGGCCCGAGCAGCGCCAGGAAGCCGCCCTCGCGCACATCGAGCGAAAAATCGCTGACGGCCGCGCGGCCGGTGCCAAAATCCTTGGCCACCCGGTTGAGGATCAGTTTCGCCATGGGACCACCCCTTTCGGCAGGTGCTTCGCCAGGAGTTCCAATAGCAGCATCATGGCGACGACCATGAGGACGACGAGCACCGACAGTGCCGAGGCAAGGTCGGAGCCGCCGCTGTCGTCGAGATTGTAGATGGCGACGCCGAGCGTCTGCGTACCGGCCGACCAGAGCAGTGCGGAGATCGTCAGCTCGTTGCAGGCGATCAGGAAGACGAGGATGACGGAAGCACCGGCGGCCGGCGCAATCAGCGGCACGATGATATCGGCAAGCCGCCGGAAGAAACCGGCGCCGGAAAGCCGTGCTGCCTCCTCCAGCGCCGGATCGAGCTGGTGGAAGGCGCTGACCACGGGTTTCAGGCTGACGGCGAAGAAGGAAGAGAAATAGGCGATGAGAATGATCCAGATCGTGCCGTAGAGCGAGATGTGGAGGAAGGGGATGGGCGCTGCAAAGACCAGGATGAAGGCGACCGCCATGACGATGCCGGGCAGCGAATAGGGTATCTCGATCAGGCTCGCGATGAGGCGGGACGCCGCATCCTTGCGCCGCGTCAGCATATAGGCCGCAAGCACGGTCACCACCAGGAGACACAGGGCGGTGGCGCCTGCAAGCGAGATCGAGTTGACGAAAGCCGTGCGCGTCACCGCCTGCCGGAAGAGAATCTCCTCGAAGGCATGCAGCGACATGGTCTTGAAGGTGAGCGGCACGCCGTAGGCCGGAACCAGCGCGCCGGCGACGAGCGCGAAGAAGGGTGCGGCGAGCATGAAGAACAGGATCGCCCAGAGGAGCGGCGTGAAGGCGAACCGCCCGGCGCCGAGCTCGAAGGCGGCGCTCGCCCCGGACAGGCCGATGACGCGGTAATCGCGGCCTCTGAGCGCCCGGTCCTGGATCATCAGCCCGGCGACCGAAATCATCGCGATGATTGCCGACAGCACGGCGACATCGCCGAAGGTGCGGCTGGTGAAGGCGGAAAACTTGGTGAAAATCAGCGTCGGCAGCGTGAAGATCGAGGCGGGAATGCCGAGAATGGCGGGAATGCCGAAATTGCCGGTGCAGGAGACGAAGGAGATCGCTGCCCCTGCGATGATGCCGGGCAGCGACAGAGGCAGGATGATGTCGCGGAAGACCCGAAAGCTGGAGGCGCCGGAAAGCCTTGCGGCCTCGACGCCGTCGCGCGGCAGCGTCATCAGCCCGGCGCGGAGCGCGAGATAGACCAGCGGCGCATGCTGGACGCCATAGAGCAGCGCGATGCCGCCCACAGAATAGAGCGGCTGCGGCGAGCCGAGCGGCGGAGCGATCGCGAGCGCCTTCAGCAGCGGGCTTGACGGCCCCGACATCTGCACCCAGGCAAGGGCAGTCACCTGCGGCGGGATCATCATCGGCAGCACGAAGAAGAAGCTGAGCAGCCCCTTGCCGGGGATGTCGGTCAGCGTCAGCAGGAAGGCGAAGAGACAGCCGATCAGAAGCGAGACGATCGTTCCGAGAACGGATGTGACGACGGTGTAATAGGTGGCCTGCCAGAGCGCCGGGTCGGCGAGCACATCGCTGACGCCGCCACTGGCAAACGCCGCGATCCCTGCTATGGCAAGGCGGGCGAGCGGCAGCACGCTGAGGATGAGCACGGTAATGACGATAAAAGGAAACAGCCAGGCGGGCTGGCTGTTTCCTGCTCTGACATAGCCTGGCATGAAGAGATCAGTTCGAGCCGTAGATGCCCGAGAAGGTCTTCAGATCCTGGTCGGTATTCTTCAGCGCTTCGGCGGCATTGACCGGCAGGACTTTGATCGTGTCGCGCGCCGGGAAGCCTTCCGGCACCTTCATGCCGTTGCGGGCCGGGATATAGCCGAGCTTGAGGAAGCCTTCCTGACCCTTTTCGGAGAGCACGTAATCGACGAACTTCTTGGCGGCCTCGGCATTCTTGCTGCTGGCGAGGATGCCGACCGGCTCGGTGACGGCGGAAACGCCTTCGCTCGGGAAGACGAATTCGACCGGGGCTCCCTTGGCCTTCTCGCGGATCGGCAGGTAGTCGACGACCATGCCGTAAGCCTTCTCGCCCGAGGCGACCGACTTCAGCACGGCGCCATTGCCGCCGGCGGCGATCGCGCCGTTTGCCTGAAGCGACTTGTAGAAGTCCCAGCCGAGGCCGGGAACGGCCGCAAGCGTCTGGCCATGGATGAGGGCCGCGCCCGAAGCAAGCGGGCTCGGCATGGTGACGAGGCCCTTGGCTTCCGGCTTTGTGAGATCCTTCCAGCTCGTCGGCTTCATGCCGGCCGAGGTGTTGTACATGATGCCGGTGGTGATCAGCTTGGTCGAGTAATAGTAGCCGTCGGCGTCATAAAGCGTGGCGTCGTATTGGGCGGCTTCCGGCGACTTGTAGGCGAGCAGCTTGCCCTCTTCCTTCAGGCGCTCCAGCGTCACCATGTCGGCGATCAGGAGCACGTCGGCGACCGGGTTGCCGGCCTGGATCTCGGCCTGCAGCTTGGCCATGATCTTCGGCGTGCCGTCGCGCACCCAGTCGACCTTGATATCGGCATTGGCGGCCATGAAGCCATCGACCGTCGCCTGCGCGTCTTCGTTCGGCTGGCTGGTGTAGAGAACGAGGTTGGCGGCCGAAGCCGGAATGGCAAAAAGGCCCGCGGCGAGAAGGGCGGCGGCGGAAACGATCGTTTTCATGGGAGGGGTCCTCGGGATTGCGTCACCCCTCCCTTATTAGGGGTCGTTGACAGAGATGTGACAGGCGGCGGCAGGCTCCGCCGCCCATGTCACCAGGGCTGCTGCGTGGGCATCACGAAGAGCTCGGCGATATCCATGCGGGCCGGCGCCTGCAGCGCGAAGAGCACCGTCTCGGCAATGTCACCGGCCTTCAGGAATTCCATCTGCTCCTTGAGCGCTTCCATCTGGCCACGATAATTGCCGTCGGAAATATGTTCGAAGAGTTCGGATTCCACCGCGCCCGGCTGGATGCAGGTCACGCGGATATTATGCTTCTTGGAAAGCTCGAGACGCATACCTTCCGAGATTGCCGTCACCGCGTGTTTGGTGGCGCAATAGACGACAAGGCCCGGGAAGACCTTCCTTCCGGCGATCGACGAGGTGTTGACGATATGTCCGCCCTTCTGCCTGATCATCATGGGCAGGACCGCGGCAGTCGTGTTCAACAATCCCTTGATGTTGACATCGACCATGCGATGCCACTCATCGGTCTTCAGCGCCTCCAGATCCGAGATCGGCATCAGGCCGGCATTGTTGAAGAGAATGTCGATCGAGCCGAAGGCTTCTGCGAGCTTTTCAGCGCCCGCCGTGACGGAGGCCTGATCGACAACGTCCATTTCGAGAGCGACGGCCTGACCGCCATTGGCAGCGATCTGCTGTTGCAGCGCAGAGAGCCGGTCGAGCCGGCGGGCGGCGAGCCCGATCTTGGCGCCTGCCTTAGCAAGCTTCAGCGCGGTGGCAGCGCCGATACCGCTCGACGCACCGGTGACGAGAGCAACCTTACCATCAATAGACATGTTTGCTTCCTTTCATGTGGCCGCTGCGAATACGGAGCCGGCCGCTGTTGACGGAAGACAATCTAGGAAAGGCGGCTGGCCTTCGCGCTCGGGCCTTTGCGGTCGATGTCGCGATCTTGCGGCAATCGTCAGCCGTCGCGATATTGCGAGGGCGTGACGCCAACGGCCTTGCGGAAGACGGTGGCGAAATGGCTGGGGCTGGAATAGCCGACGTCGAGGCCGATCTCGATGATGCCCCGGTCGGTTTCCCGAAGCAGCCTGCGCGCCTCGGCCATCCGCATGCGGATGAAATATTCCGAGGGCGAATAACCCGTCGACTGTTTGAAGACCCGGCTGAAATGGAACGGACTGAGACCTGCTTCGGCCGCAAGCGCTTCCAGGCTGAAGGCCTCGGCAATGCCGCTTTCCATCAGCTCCGTCACCCGGCGAAGCTTGAACGCCGGAAGGGCAACCCGGCGCCGCGGCGGCCGATCCGCATCCGCGTAGGAGCGCACGAGATGGACGGCCAGCGCCTGGGCAACGCCCTGCACGAAAATCTCGCTCGGGTCGCTCGCCTCGGTCAATTCGCTGAGGATCAGCTGCAGCAGATGGTTTATCAAGGGATCGCGTCCGGCCGATACGTCGCGCAGGCAAAGCCGGTCGTGGCCGATAGACAGGACCTCCGCGGCGGCCGCCTCGATCAGCGGCAGGCCAAGATAGACATGCATCACGCGGAACGGTTCGGCCGAGGTGGAGGTCCAGCGCATCTCATAGGGCGTCGCCGAATTGGTCAGGTAGAAGTCGCCGACATCGGCGCGGGCGGCCTGCCATTCACCGGAGAATTCGCGCTCTTCTATGACGGCCGAGCCTGAAAGGATCGAGACCAGCAGCGGCTCGGCAACGGCGGGAACGATCAGCCCCTCCTCCCGTCCGCTATGCGACAGGAGATGCACGAGAACGTTCCTCCAGGCAGGTCCCTCGCTTCGTGAGAGAAGGCGGCCATGGATGTGGTCTTTGAGCTTATCGGCGGAGGTTCTGAGCATCCGCGCATTCTGCGAGAACGGCTGCGGTCTTTTCAAGCCCATGATGGGGCTTGCAGCATTCGGGCCACGGCACTCTCGCGCCGTGGCCCTGAACGAATGTTATTTCGCAGCCTCTTCGATCAGTTCGGCAACCTTGTCAGGATGCGACACCATCACGACGTGGGAGGCGCCATCGACGACGACGGTCCGCTTGGACCCTGCCCGCTCGGCCATGAAGCCAAGAGCTGCGGCCGGGATATTCTTGTCACCGGTGCCGTAGACGAACCACGACGGCAGCTTCTTCCAGGCCGGCGCGCCGGATTTGTCGGTGAGCGCCGCCTCGGTGACCGGGCGTTGGCCAGCCGCCATCAGGGCAGCCTGTTCAGCCGGCACGTCGCTGGCGAACTGGTCATGGAACTTCGCCTGGTCGATATAGAGATCAACGCCGCCGCTGCTGAGTTTTACCGGGGCCGCAAGCGCTCCGCTCAGCGTGCCGCCCGGAAACTTGCCGGCAAGATCGGCAACCGATTCCCCTGCATCGGGCGCGAAGGCCGCGACATAGACCAGCGACTTGACGTTGTCATGGCCGTTCGCCGCGGTCGAAATGACCTGGCCGCCATAGGAATGGCCGACGAGGACCACGGGGCCGGCGATGCTGCCGACGACGTCGGAGACATAGGCAGCGTCATTGGCAACGCTGCGCAGCGGATTGGCGGCCGCCACGACCGGGAAGCCGTCCTTGCGCAGGATTTCGACGACGCCGTTCCAGCTGGACGAATCGGCAAAGGCGCCATGGACGAGGACGACGGTCGGCTTGGCCGGCTGAGCAACGGCAGCACCGGAGAACAGAGCGCCCGCCAGGGCGACGGCAGCAGCAAACTTGAACATTGGTCATTTCCTTTCGTCGGTTGAGTGTCGGAGGAGCCGAAGGGGGGTGAAGTGCTTTTCGGCTCTTTAAATTCGTCATTTGCTTTGTAGGCGATTTCTTCGTACACGATCTATCTAGATCATCTCATCCGGGACGTCAATAGCTTGCAAACAGATCGCGCACAAATTATATTGAAGCCACAGGAGAGCGTGATGAAAGACACCACATCGAATGATCTCGTCGACGTGCCCAAGATCGATGAAATGCTTTGCTTTTCGATCTATTCGGCCGGCCACGCCTTCAACCAGCTTTACCGCCCGCTGCTCGACGAATTGGATCTCACCTATCCGCAATTCCTCGTCATGACAGCTCTATGGGCGCGAGACGACCGCACGGTGAAGGATCTCGGCGAGACGCTTTTCCTCGATTCCAGCACCCTCACCCCGCTGCTGAAGCGGCTGGAAAATGTCGGCCTCGTCACCCGCAACCGGAATCCCGCCGACGAACGCCAAGTGCTCCTGCGCCTGACGAAAGAGGGACAGGCCCTGAAAAGCCGCGCCACCCACGTGTTCGACTGCATCGGCAAAGCCGTCGGCCTCGACG
Organism: Rhizobium croatiense; assembly: GCF_019793465.1. GTDB lineage: Bacteria > Pseudomonadota > Alphaproteobacteria > Rhizobiales > Rhizobiaceae > Rhizobium > Rhizobium croatiense. The sequence goes on from NZ_JAILYJ010000004.1 coordinate 153,422, forward strand.
CCGAGACCGTCGGCAATATCCGGGACACGATCGCTTCGATCCGCGACACCATTCACAACAGGGATAAGGACGAGACCTGACCCTGGCAGGCACCCTGCGTCGCTGCGCCAAACGATTTTCTTCGACAAGCCGGTGGCATGTTGTACGATCCGTCTGCTGCCGCCGCGCGCGATCGGTCATTACCGTCACGCGGCGCGAAGATGCCGGCGCCCGCCATCTTGCCTGAGCCTCACGCAGGCGTTAACGCGCCGCCATTGCCATTCGGTCGCGCTGAGGTACGTCAATCCTGTTTTGATGAAGGAGGAGTTTTTATGGAATATCGTCTGCTCGGCCGCTCCGGCCTGAAAATCTCGACTTTGACCATGGGCACGATGACCTTCGGCGGCGTCGGCTGGGCGAAGATGGTCGGCGATCTCGGCGTCTCCGAGGCGAAGAAGATGATCGATATCTGCATTGATGCCGGCATCAATCTGATCGACACCGCCAACGTCTATTCATCAGGCGAATGCGAAAACATCATCGGCGAGGCGCTCGCCGGCAAGCGGCCGCAGGGCGTGTTGCTCGCCACCAAGGCCCGCTTCGGCATGGGCGACGGTCCGAACGACCGCGGCCTCTCGCGCTACCACCTGATCCGCGAATGCGAGGCGAGCCTGAAGCGCCTGAAGACCGATGTCATCGACCTCTATCAGGTGCATGAATGGGACGGCCAGACGCCACTCGAAGAGACGATGGAAGCGCTCGACACGCTCATCAAGCAGGGCAAGGTGCGCTATGTCGGCTGCTCGAACTATTCCGGCTGGCACATCATGAAGGCGCTCGGCATCGCCAACGAGCACCGCTACCAGCGCTTCGTCAGCCAGCAGATCCACTATACGCTCGAATCCCGCGACGCCGAATACGAGCTGCTGCCGATCTCGATCGACCAGGGCCTCGGCGTGCTGGTCTGGAGCCCGCTGGCCGGCGGCCTGCTCTCTGGCAAGCACCGCCGCAACCAGGCTGCCCCCGAGGGGACCCGCCAGTTCGCCGGCTGGACCGAGCCGCCGATCCGCGACGAAAACCGCCTCTGGAACATCGTTGAAACGCTGGTGGCGATCGGCGAAGAGCGCGGCGTCTCGGCCGCGCAAGTGGCGCTCGCCTGGCTGATCGGCCGCAAGGCGGTGACTTCAGTGATCATCGGCGGGCGCACCGAAGCCCAGTTCCGCGACAACATCGCCGCTGCCGAGCTGAAGCTCACTGATGACGAGCGCAAACGCCTGGACGCCGTCAGCCTGCCGCCGGTCCTCTACCCCTATTGGCACCAGCTGAACACGGCAAGCGACCGGTTGAGCGAGGCCGATCTCGAACTCTTCGGCCCGCATCTCCGGCAATAGCGCCGGACGCCCTGCACGGCGGAGGATACGCGTCACAAAAGATGCACTTTACCAGTGCTAGCATGAGATCCCGCCACCGTAGCGAGGTTCTCATGCTGAAGAATTACAAGGTTCTGAAGGGTACGGCGAGCGCGCTCGCCCTCGACGACGACAACGATCCCCATATCGAGATCCGCATCGAGGCGGACGGCGTCAGCTACCGCATTGCCCTCAACGTCCGCTCGAAGATGTCGCCCCACGACCTGCTCTACGCCAATATCGTCGATTTCAAGCACGCGGCGCTGACGGAGGCGCTCGAAACTCTGCCGATGGGCCTGACCGACATCCGCAAAGACCGTCCGGAGCTTGCGATCGACTATGTCCGCGGCGGCCTGATCGAGCGCGAGGATATGGATGTCGCGCCCTTCCAGCTCTCCGGCCCGAAGAACGATCTGAGGGAATTCATCGAGCCGATCGTCGAGGAAGGCATCGCCGATCCCGACATCCATTTCTATGCCTTCGGCGAAGCCTGGGGACCGGAGCACAACAAGCCCGACCAATATTTCGATTTCGAGCCGGGCAACGGCATCCACGATATCCATATGAACCAGGGCGACAGCGGCAGCTTCAAGGTTACCAACGGCCCGAACCAGGATGGGGCACTGCTCGTCCATTTCGCCGATACCGACGAATGGGCGGCGATCTTCCTCTGCTTCCAGTCGCAGAACTGGAACACCGACGCTGAGACCGGCCATCCCGTCTCCGAAAACCGCGGCGGCCAGGGCCGTGGCGAAGGCACGCGCCGGCCGCAGCCGGTCGTCGCCTCGTCGCTGCGCATCATCGCCGCCTTGATCAATCCGGTGAATGGCGAAGGCGTCACCGAGGCCGAAACGGTGACGCTGATCAACCGCTCCGACATGTCGGTGTCGGTCGACGGCTGGAAACTGGAGGACGAAAACGGCCGGACGCAGACGCTATCGGGAACGCTTGCCGCAGGCGAGATCCGCACCATCGCGCTCGACGCCGCAGCCGGCGGTCCGCAGCTCGCCAACCGCGGTGGCGACATCATCCTGCGCAACACCGACGGAGCGGTGGCCGACCGCGTCGGCTACGGCAAGAGCGAAACGGCCAACGAGGGCTGGACGACGATTTTTTGATTGGGCGTCCGTCCCGGTTGGGTTCTCCCTCTTCTCCCCAGCGGGGGTCCGAAGGACGGGTCGAGACACGTGGCTCGACCCCGGTTGGTGGCCCGAAGGGTCGGATGAGGGGGCCACACGGCACGCCTAGGCCTGCCCTCGCTTGCGCTCAGCGCATTCGCGGCTTCGCCGCTCACCCCCTCATCTGCCTGCCGGCATCTTCTCCCCGCTGGGGAGAAGGGACTCATGGCAGCGTCTCGCCCTGCTCGCAGCAACTACCCGCCGATCTCATCGGCAATCAACTTGCCCAACCGACCAACGCCGTCTTCGATCATCTGCTCGTTGGCGCAGGAGAAGCTGAGGCGGAAGGTGTTGGCGCCGGAGCCGTCGGCGAAGAAGGCCTTGCCGGGTACGAAGGCGACCTTGGCGGTTTCGAGCGATTTCGCCAGGAGCTTGGCGCCATCCATGCCCTCCGGCAACGTGATCCAGATGAACATGCCGCCTTCCGGCTTCGTCCAGCTGGTGCCCTTGGGCATATATTTCTCAAGCGCCGCCAGCATGCAGTTGCGCCGATGGCTGTAGGCGGCCTTGATCTTGGCGACCTGCGCATCGAATCCGCGCTCGGCGACATGGCTGATCGCGATCTGGTTGATCGTCGAGGAATGTAGGTCGGCCGCCTGCTTCATCAGCACCAGCTTGCGGATGACCGGCGCATTGGCGACGACGAAGCCGACGCGCAGGCCGGGCGCCAGCGTCTTGGAGAAGCTGCCGCAATAGATCGTACGCGTGTCGTTGATATGGCCCTTTTCGGCAATCTCTAGCGCCAGGATCGGCGGGATCGGCTCGCCGTCGTAGCGCAGCGACTGATAGGCGGCGTCCTCGATGACGGCGACGTCGAGTTCTTCGGCAAGCGCCAGCACCTGCTTGCGGCCGGCGAGATCGACCGTTTCACCGGTCGGATTGGAGAAATCGGCGGAGAGATAGGCAAACTTCACCTTGCCGCCGGCGGCGGCTGCCGCGGCGCGGTAAGATTCCGGCGTCCGGTTGCCGCCTGGCGTCAGCTGGTCATAGGCCGGCTCATAGGCGTTGAAGGCCTGCAGCGCGCCGAGATAGGTCGGCCAGGTCACCAGCGCGGTATCATCAGGCGACAGAAACAGCTTGCCGAGATAATCGAGCCCCTGCTGCGAGCCGGAGACGATGAAGACGTTGTCGAGTTCGCAGGGAATGCCGAGGGCCGCCATCTGCTTGGCCAGCCATTCGCGCAATGGCTTGTAGCCTTCGCTGACCGAATATTGCAGCGCCGAATTGACGGCAGCGCCGGCGAAGATATCCGCATAGGCCTGCTTGAATTCCTGATCCGGAAACAGCGCCGGATCAGGAATGCCGCCGGCAAAGGAGATGATGTCAGGCCGGTCTAGAAGCTTCAGGAGCTCGCGAATTTCGGATGCCCGCATGCGCGACGAGCGCGATGCAAACATGGTGTCCCAGTTCAGCATGGGGTTTCCTCGTATTTTTCTATAATACGGCCGACAAACCATGCGGCGGAAATTATGTCAATAATACTGACCTATTTTCTTGTCATGGTGACATGTTGGAGATCTTATATTCCAAAGCCTTGGATGTTCCGGATCTCACTTGATATTGATGCCATCCGATATCGAAGCCGCTCGGTCCCGGATTTGCCGCTCGACAGCAGCCACATCAAGCGATTATTCCTCCGATCAAAGCCGAAACCGGCTGATTCAGACCTTTCCAAGACCGGCTCGGCGGCGGTAGTGTCGCCGCCACTCTTCAATTTACTATCAAGGTGCAGCAATGACCGTGACGTCGGCCTCTCCTGAAATCAAAATCGAACTCCACAAGTCTCCCGTCTCGGACGCCGAACGTATTCAGGCACTGGAGGCGCCCGGCTTCGGCAAGCTCTTCACGGATCATATGGTCCTGGCACGATGGACGGCCGACAAGGGCTGGCACGATGCGAAGGTTACGCCCAGGCGGCCCCTGGAGCTCGATCCGGCGAGCGCCGTGCTGCACTACGCGCAGGAAATCTTCGAGGGCATGAAAGCCTACAAGGCGGACGATGGCCGAATTCTGCTCTTTCGGCCTGAAGAGAACGCACGCCGCTTCGCGCAGTCGGCGACCCGCATGGCGATGCCTCCCGTGCCGGAAGAACTCTTCCTGAAGGCGGTCGAAGAGCTGGTCCGTGTCGACAAGGCCTGGATACCCTCAGGCGACGCCAGCCTGTACCTCCGCCCCTTCATGTTCGCCAACGAGGCGTTTCTCGGCGTTCGTCCGGCTCAGGAATATGTCTTCTGCGTCATTGCCTCTCCGGTCGGCGCCTACTTCAAGGGCGGCGCCAAGGCCGTCTCGCTTTGGGTCGAGACAGAATACACCCGTGCAGCCGCCGGCGGCACCGGTGCTGCAAAATGCGGCGGTAACTACGCAGCCAGCCTCGTGGCGCAAGCCGAGGCGTCGAAGAAGGGTTGCGATCAGGTCGTCTTCCTCGACGCCGCAGAGCATCGCTGGGTCGAAGAACTCGGCGGCATGAACGTCTTCTTCGTGATGAACGATGGATCGGTGGTCACCCCGCCCCTTGGCGGCACGATCCTGCCGGGCATCACCCGGGCCTCCGTGATCGTGCTCGCCGAAGAGAGGGGCTTGCGCGTCGAGCAGCGCCCCTACTCGTTTGCGGAATGGCAAGACGACGCTGCCAGTGGCAGGCTCGCCGAAGCGTTCGCTTGCGGCACCGCCGCAGTCCTGGCGGGCATCGGCCTGGTTCGACATGCCGGCGGCGAGTTTCTGATCGGAGACGGACAGACCGGCAAATTGACCAGCGAACTGCGCCAGCAGCTCGTCAGTCTGCAGAAGGGCGTAACGAACGATGAGCACGGCTGGACGCGCCTCATCCCGAGCTGAACTCGGTCGTGCGCCGACCCGCCTTCGGAAAGACTCCTTCAATCCAACCGACGTTGGGGATCGGCCGCTCCGCATGCATCGTGACAGCACCTCCGCCTTCTACGACGAAAACGCCGAGATTTATGCAAATCGGGCGCGCAGCCTGCCAAAGCAACAGCTCGATGCCTTCCTCGCGCGGCTTGCACCGGGTGCCGCAATCCTCGAACTCGGCTGCGGCGGCGGGCAGGACAGCGCCTACATGCTGTCGCAAGGTTTCGACGTGACACCGACCGACGGCTCGGCGGAGCTTACAAGACAGGCGGAGATGCTGATCGGCAGGCCGGTCAGGGTCATGCTGTTCCAGGATCTCGACGCCGACAGCGCCTTCGACGGCGTCTGGGCGCATGCGAGCTTGCTCCATGTTCCGAGATCCGAGCTCGCTGACGTCTTCGCCCGCATCCGCGGTGCGCTCAGAACCGGCGGCATCTTCCATGCTAGCTTCAAGGCGGGAGAAGCAGAAGGCCATGACGGCTTCGGGCGCTACTACAACTACCCCTCCCCAGACTGGCTGTCGGCGCTTCTGGTAAAGGGCGGCTGGCGTGACATAACTATCGAGGAAAGCGACGGCGGCGGTTATGACGGCAAGCCGACGCGGTGGATCACTGTGACGGCGCATCGGTAGGGTCGACGCTTTCCGGCGGCGGCAGAGCTCATAAAGGCGGCCGGAAGAGGGGCTCGTCCCGGCCGCTAATGGCATTCGCAGTGAATTGGCAGCCTGACTGCCACTCGCCCTGAGGCTCGACGCCGCGTTTCCTGTCGTCAGACCGCAATCTTGCCGCCGCCGGCCTTGGTGATCGCAACGACCGCAGGACGCACCGGCATATCAGATTTGAAGTCCGGCCAGCGGGTGGAAAGATCCTCGTAATAGGACGGGCGGCCATGGCCCGACCAGTCCTCGCCGCCATCGCCAGGATGCTGCACGGCGACGAAGGCGGTTTCGTCATCCGGCGTGAACAGCGGGCCGCACATTTCGGCGCCGACCGGCACGCGGAAGAACAGTTTCGAGGTGGCGCGCGCCGCTCCTTCCGTATCGACGGCCCACAGACCGTCGGTGCGGCCGGTGGCCTTGTTGTTGTTGCCATCCGTCGACACCCAGAGGCGGCCGGCGGCATCGACGGCACAGTTATCGGGCATGCCGAACCAGCCGTTCTTGGTCGTTTCGGTCGAGAAGGTCGCGCCGACGGCCGCAACCGATGGATCGCCGCACTTCAGGAGCACTTCCCACTTGCCTGAGGTGGCCGTGAAGTCGCCGTCGTTTTCCGAGATTTCGATGATGTGGCCGAAGGCGTTTTCCGCGCGCGGATTGGCGGCATCCACCTGGTCGGCCTTGCGGCGGGTATTGTTGGTCAGCATGACATAGACCTTGCCGTTGACGCCGTTCGGCTGCACGTCTTCCGGGCGGTCCATCTTGGTGGCGCCGAGCGCGTCACCGGCGCGGCGACATTCGATCAGCACGTCAGCCTGGCTGGTGAAGCCGTTCTCCGCCGTCAGCGGCCCCTCACCGAAGACCATCGGCAGCCATTGCATGGTGCCGTCCTCGTTGAACTTGGCGACATGGAGCGTGCCGCTGTCGAGCAGGTTCATGTTGGCGGCGCGATCATTCGGGTTGAACGCCGCTGATGTCACGAACTTGTAGACATAATCGAAGCGCTCGTCGTCACCGAGATAGAAGACGACCTTGCCGTTCTTGGCGACGATCGACTCGGCGCCCTCATGCTTGGTGCGGCCGAGCGCAGTGCGCTTCTTAGGTGCCGCCGTCGGGTCCATGACGTCGACCTCGACGATCCAGCCGAAACGGTTCGGCTCGTTCGGCTCCTTGGAAAGATCGAAGCGATCGTAGAAATTGGCCCACTCGTAGGCGCCTTCCGGAACGCCGTAACGCTTGTAGTTGGCGGCTTCCTTGTGACCTTCCGGCAGCGCGCCGGAGAAATAGCCGTGGAAGTTTTCTTCGGCCATGATGTAGGTGCCCCAGGGCGTGACGCCGCCGGCGCAGTTGTTGATCGTGCCGATGGCGCGGGTGCCGGTCGCATCGGCGCTGGTCTTCAGACGGTCGTTGCCGGCGGCCGGGCCGGTGATTTCCATCGGCGTGTTGGCGGTGATGCGGCGATTGTATTTGCCGTCGGTGACGACCTGCCACTTGCCACCCGTCTTCCGAATCTCGACGACGGTACCGCCATGGGCCGCCATCTCGACATCCACCTGCTCCTTGCTGAGCGCGCCCTGCTTGATCTTACCGTCGACCACCTGCACCAGCCCGGCAAACATCAGATGCGGGTTCGTGTATTCGTGATTGACGACGAGCAGGCCATGTTCGGACGAACCGTCGAGCGGAATGAAGCCGACATAATCGTTGTTGTAGCCGAACTGCTTGCTCTGGGCATCGGCCGTCTGCTTCGTCGGATCGAACGCAGGCGCGCCCGACAGTACGGCATCGCCCCAGCGCAGCAGAATATCGGCATCATAACCTTCAGCGAGATGATGCTTGTCGTCGACGCCGGCCTCCACTTCGGAGAAGTTGAAGGCAGAGCCCTTATTGTCGGCAGCGCGCGCCTCGTCCGCGCTCATCAGCGCAATCGGGCTGACGGTCGCCGCAATGGCGGAAACGGCAAGCGAGCCCTGCAGAAAATTGCGGCGTGAAAAACGCTTGCCGATGATTTCACCCATCGTCGGATTGGCGCTGGTGTTGTGGCCGTCACCATCCGCGTCCTCAAGCTGAGTCGTCGGGAAAATTTTCTGGGAAAGATGCTCGTTCATCCGATGCCTCCACAGTTCAAACTGGTGTCAAATTATCTTGTTTTAGACCCATTCTAAACCTAGAGGCGCGATATTACGGTTTTGCGACAGGAACGCCTTGAGGATGCTGTTCTCTCTCAGGCGGGAACGATACGGCTCAATCATAGGCCAAGGCTGGACGTTGCCGCGTCTTCTGGGACGCCAGCGATCTCGTCATCATGGCTCCGGCCGCTGACGTTGCGGCCCGACGCTTCGACCGATGCGTGCTTATGTCAGGCTAGTGCGACGCAAGCGGAAAGCCGCTACCGAAGGCAACGGCTTGGCTGCACAACATGCAGGGAGGCAAAACCGCAAAGCGCGCCGCATGAACCAGGTTCGATGCGGCGCGCTCTTGAAAATCGCTTAGTTGACCGACTTGTCGACCAGCTTGTTCTTGCCGATCCAGGGCATCATGCCGCGCAGCTTGGCGCCGACTTCCTCGATCTGGTGGCTGTCGTTGTTGCGGCGGATGCCCTTGAAGCGGGCCGCACCCGAGCGGTATTCCTGCATCCATTCGGAGGTGAACTTGCCGGTCTGAATGTCCTTGAGGACGCGCTTCATCTCGGCCTTGGTTTCTTCGGTGATGATGCGCGGACCCGTGACGTATTCGCCCCACTCGGCCGTGTTGGAGATCGAGTAGTTCATGTTGGCGATGCCGCCTTCATAGATCAGGTCGACGATCAGCTTCACTTCGTGCAGGCACTCGAAATAGGCCATTTCAGGCGCATAGCCAGCTTCGGTGAGCGTTTCGAAACCGGCGCGGATGAGCTCGACGAGACCGCCGCAAAGAACGACCTGTTCGCCGAAGAGGTCGGTTTCACACTCTTCGCGGAAGTTGGTTTCGATGATGCCCGAACGGCCGCCGCCAACGCCGCAGGCGTAGGAGAGAGCGAGCTCAAGCGCATTGCCGGAAGCGTTCTGGTGAACGGCAACGAGGCAGGGAACGCCGCCGCCCTTCTGGTATTCGCCGCGAACCGTGTGGCCCGGGCCCTTCGGCGCGATCATGACGACATCGACCGAAGCCTTCGGCTCGATCAGGCCGAAATGCACGTTGAGGCCGTGTGCGAAGGCGATGGCTGCGCCGTCACGGATGTTCGGCGCGATATCGGCCTTGTAGATGTCGGCCTGCAGCTCGTCCGGCGTCGCCATCATCATCAGGTCGGCCCAGCCGGCGGCTTCGGCAACCGTCATGACCTTGAAGCCGTCGGCTTCGGCCTTCTTGACGGTCGGCGAACCGGCCTTGAGAGCGATGACAAGGTTCTGGGCGCCGCTGTCCTTCAGGTTCAGCGCATGGGCGCGGCCCTGCGAGCCGTAGCCGATAACGGCGACCTTCTTGGCCTTGATGAGGTTGAGATCGGCATCACGATCGTAATAGACGCGCATTTGAAGTTCCTTCCCTTGTGCTTGTCCTGTTGACTGTCATTGAGGCGAAATCAGCCGAGAGCCGGCATCTCCGCCAGTACCTTCTCCGTGCCGTAAAGCCGGAGGAAGGCGGTCACCGCCTTCTCCGCCTGGCGCGCGGTATCCTTGAGGCCGGGCTCGCCGAGCAGCATGCGCACATGCAGGTCGGAGACCACAAGGCCGTAAAGCGTATGATAGGCCTCGTCGGCATCGGCAAAGCGCAGGAGCCCTGCCCTCTTGCCGGCATCGATCAGCGCCATGGCGCGCCGGTCGATCTGGCGGCGGCCGCGTTCGAGCAGGAGCTTGCCGAGCTTCGAGCCGTCACGGTGCGACTGACCGATGGCGAGCCGGTTCAGCGCCAGCGAGACGTCGCCGGCCAGCACCTCCAGCAGGTCGCGCGCAAAGATGACGACGTGGTCGTGCAGGCTCGCCGCCGTCAGCCGCTCACCGTTGCGCTCGAAAGTGCGCACCTTGCTCGCCTGATAGGCGATCATCGCCGAGAGCAGACCGTCACGGTCGCCGAACCACTTGTAGAGGCTTTCCTTGGAGCAATTGGCGGCACGCGCGACACCCGAGGTCGTCAGCGCCTTCTCGCCGCCATCGACGAGCAGCCGCAGCGCCTGCTCCAGAACGGCGTTCTGGCGCGGCGAAAATTCGCTCGGCTCTGCAGTATCGACAGACACGGTCACGGCTCCCCTATACGTACCGTACGGTACGGTTCGTGAGCTTTATGCGGCAAACCGATCGGGCCGTCAAGCAGGCCCGGCAGATTTTTATACGGGAAAGGCCGGCGCCGCACCAGAATTGGATAGGCGGATACCGGGCGGAGGCTGCATAATGTTGCGAAACCTCATTGCCGGGAGCCCAGTCATGTCTCGCCTTTCTGTCGCCCTTCTCCTGGCCGCAGCGATGCTCCTGGCAACGGCGCCCTTTACCGGCCGCGCCGCCGCGCAATCGGACAACGAGGTCTATGACCGCATCGAGGAATTGCACGGCGATGCCGCGGGCTTCGACCGGCCGCTGCGCCAACTCGTTCTGGCGATGCGCTCCGACGACGCCGAGACCGTCGCCGGACTTGCCGAATATCCGCTGACCGTAAAGGCCAATGGCGAGACGTACGATGTCGAAAACGCCGAGGATTTCATCGAGAATTTCGACGGTCTGGTGACGCCGGAGACCCGCCGCGCCGTCGGCCGACAGCAATATGAGGATCTCTTCGTCAGCAGCGAAGGCGTCATGCTTGCAAACGGCGCCGTCTGGATGGGCGCGGTCTGCGACGACAACGCCTGCGACGAGAGCCATTGGGCGATCATCGCCATAACAATTAGCCTCGAGACTTTTGTCGCGCAGCGAGGTCAGCCATCGCTGCGAAGCTTGCGCGCCAGCGTCTGAAGCTCCTTGAAGGCTTCGTAGCGCTTGCGGTGAAGATCCGAAATCTCACCCTGCGAAGGCTGAAAGCGTGTTTCCACCCTGGTGAGTTCGCTCATCGCCGCGCGCACATCGACAAATTGGCGGCCGGCGACGGCCCCGAGGATGGCCGCCCCGAGCAGCACCGGCTCCTCGGCGGTCGTGGCGACCACCGGCTTGCCGCTCGCATCGGCGAGCATCTGGCGGACGAAATCGTGCTGGCCGGCGCCGCCGCTGATGACGATGTTTTCGACGGTGACGCCCGCCTCGGCCTGCGTCTCGATGATCTGTCTGAGGCCGTAGCCGATGCCGGAAAGCCCGGCGACGTAGAGCGAGACGAGGCTGTCGACATCCCGCTCCATGCCGAGACCGGCGATAACAGCCCGGGCATGCGGATCGGCAAAGGGCGCGCGGTTGCCGAGGAACTCGGGAACGACATGCAGCCCGGCGGCAAGCTTGACGGCATCGGAGGCACGGCCCGCCTTGCCGGCCGCCATGTCGGCAAGCAGGACCGGCAGCGCAATGCCTGCGCTCGTCGCAAGCTCCCTCGCCTCGCCGGCGGCCGGATGGAAGGAGAGGAGATGGTCGATCGCCGCGCCGGCGGCACTCTGGCCGCCTTCGTTCAGCCAGAGGCCCGGCACCATCGCCGAATAATAAGGTCCCCAGACGCCGGAAACGAAAGACGGTTCCGCCGTCGAGGTCATCGTGCAGGAGGAGGTCCCGAAAACATAAGCAAGATTGGCCTGCGGATCGGCGCCGACGGTGCCGACGCCGCCGGCATGGGCATCGATCAGCCCCGCCGCGACGGCCGTGCCCGGTATCAGGCCGAGCTCTTCGGCCGCTGCAGCGGTCAGTCCCTCACCGAGCGTCGAACCGGGCTCGACGATGGAGGTGCCGATGCGGGCAAAGCCTTCGTCTGCCAGCACGCCGAGGCCAATCTGATGGAAATAGCTGCTGTCCCAGCGCTTTTCATGGGCGAGATAGGTCCACTTGCAGGTGACGGTGCAGGTCGAGCGCGAGAGGTCCCCGGTCGCCCGCCAGGTGAGGAAATCCGCAAGGTCGAAGAATTGCCAGGCGGCATCGAACACCTGGGGGCGGTTTTCCCTGAGCCAGAGAAGCTTGGGGGTTTCCATCTCGGGCGAGATGCGGCCGCCGACATAGCGCAGCACATCATGCCCGAAGGCGTTGATGCGCTCCGCCTGCGGGACGGCACGGTGGTCCATCCACACGATGATGTCCCGCTCCGGATCTTCCGAAGGCCCGACGGGCAGCGGCTTGCCGCCTTCGCCGAGAACGACGAGCGAGCAGGTGGCGTCGAAGCCGAGCCCGACCACGGAAGCCGGATCGACGCCGGCTGCGGCAACCGCCTCCCGCACGGAAGCGCACACGGCCCGCCAGATTTCGCTGCTCGACTGCTCGACGATGGAACCGGCTTCATGAAACAGGCTGATATTGCACTTGGCGGAGGCAAGCATGCTGCCGGCCATATCGAACAAGCCGGCCCGGGCGCTGCCGGTGCCGACATCGATGCCGATGACATATCTGGCATCCGCTTCCGGGGTGTGGAATGTGTCGCTCATGGTCTCTCGCTTCAGATCGCCTGCGATCGGGTTTATGGGCAGTTTCAGCCGGATTTCAAACTCTATGTCTGGAAAGATAGCCTTCAGGGAGGCTGACATTACGCAGTCGCGGCGCCATGGCAAGGAGGGCAACGCGCTGGGCAGATGCCGTCACAGCCTCCCTCCGACATTTTCGAGAATGGCGGTAAGCTCCCCCGCCCCTGTCGCAACGGCGGCTGCTCCGGCGGCATCGAGCACCGCGCGGCGGCCGGGCCTCGGATCGGCCGGATCGACGAAACCGATGGCCGTCATGCCTGCGGCGATTGCCGCCGCCACGCCATGGACGCTGTCGTCGATCATGACGCATTTGCCCGGACGGGCCCGGAAGCGCTCGGCGCAATGCAGCAGCAGGTCGGGTGCCGGTTTCGGCCGCGAGACAGCTTCGGCGCTGAACACGCCCTCGGCGAAGGCGCTCCAGAGATCGAGCTTGCCAAGGCTGTTGCGCAGCCGCTGCATCGTGCTGTTCGAGGCGACGCATTTCGGACGGTCGAGGCTGTTGACGACCTCGGCAATGCCGGCAATCGGTGTCAGGGAGCGGGCGAATTCCTCGAACAGATTCAGATGCCACCTCTCGAACAGCGCCGCGACATCCGAGATACCGAATTCGCGCCGGCACATTTCGGCGATGATGCTTTCCGAATTGCCGGTGAATTTGACATGAGCTTCCGCAGCGCTGATCGCAATACCGGCGCCTTGCAGCGTTTCCGCAAGCGTACGGCTGGCGATCGGCTCGCTGTCGATCAGCACGCCGTCGCAATCGAAGATCACGAGGTCGATGCGGTCCATGGCGCCTCGCGTGCCGGGATGGTCGATGCGGCTATCGAGCATGCCTCACCTCCGCGCCTGCAAGGCGAGATCCGGCCGGTCCGTGGTGATCTGCCGGATCGGTTTGGCAAGCCAGTATTCGAGATCGCTCGTTTTGTTCGGAACCCAGGCGCCGAGCCGGTCGAGCGGCACGAGCCGGGTGATCTCGTCCCACTTCGCCTGAAGCAGCGACTTCTCGATTGCGATAATATCCGAGCACTGCTTCATCAGGCGGAGGCCGCTCGCAAGGCCGAGGCGCTCGGCCGACTTGGCGTCGAAGGACGACAAGGTGCGAATTCCGGGCGCGGCCTTGCGAATATCGGCAAGCACGTCGGGATGAAAGCTCGTCAGGATCGAGCGCTCCTCTAGACCAAGCCGCTCGACGGCGGCGAATGCCTTGGCCGCCAACCCCTCGTAAGGCGTCCCGTCGGCATGGGTCTTCAGTTCGATGTGAAGCTCGAGCGGCGTGTCCTTGAAGACGGCAAGGACCTCTTCCAGTGTCGGGATCGCCTCCGCGTCGCTATCCTTGAGGCTGATTTCCCGATGTTTTCCGGGGCCGAGGTCGGCGACCAGGCCGAGCGCATCCGTCGTGCGCTCCAGCGTCGGGTCGTGGATGACGAGCATTTCGCCCGAGCGCGTCAGGTGGATGTCGAACTCCACGCCGTCAACAGGCATTTGCGCAAGGTTGCGGAAGCCCGAAAGACTGTTTTCGGGCCAGAGATTGCGGCCACCGCGGTGGCCGATGATATGCACCATCGTCTGAATTTCCTTGAGATGTCGCGTGTTACTTTCCGGAGTCCACCAGCCCCTTGGTGAACCAGCGTTGCATGAAGAGAATGACGGCCGCAGGCGGCAGCATGACGAGCAGCGCAGCGCTCATCGCAATGTTCCAGGCAGGCGCGGAGTCGGAGACGGGAACGAGCTGCTTCAGCCCGAGGACGGCCGTTCCCATCTCCTTGTCGGTGGTGAAGAGCAGCGGCCACAAATACTGGTTCCAGCCGTAGAGAAACAGAATGATCGACAGCGCCGCGATATTGGCGCTCGACAGCGGCAGAAGGATATCCTTGAAGAACTTCAACGGACCGGCCCCGTCGAGCTTGGCCGCCTCGCAAAGCTCGTCGGGAACGGTCAGGAAGAACTGCCGGAACAGAAAGGTCGCCGAGGCAGAGGCGATCAGCGGCAGGATCAGGCCGGCATAGCTGTTGACCATGTTCCATTTCAACGAGGCTTCGATACTGTATCCCGTCAGCCCTTCGACGACACCGGAAAGACCGATCGTTCCCGCCAGCCAGCGGATCGGCCCGGCAGCATCGGCGACCGCCTCATAGGTCGGGATGATGCGGACCTCGACCGGCAGCATCAGCGACACGAAGATCAGCCAGAATGCAGTCATGCGAAACGGGAAGCGAAAATAGGTGACGCCGAACGCGGCGATCAGCGAGATCGCCAGCTTGCCGACGACGATGCCGGCGGTGACGATGATCGAATTCAGGAACAGCTGGGAGAACTCGCCCTGCTGCCAGGCGGCGGCCAGGTTTTCGAAGAAATGCGAGCCGGGCAAAACCGGGAACGGCGCCTGCTGAACTTCCTGCAAGGTGAGCGAGCCGGCGACGAAGGCGAAGTAGAGCGGCAGGCAGACGAAAACCGCGCCGATCAGCAATATGGCGTGGCAGAAGATCGATAGACCGAGATGGCGTTCGGGCATGGCTACACCTGGTAATTGACCTTGCGCTCGAGCGCGCGGAATTGAACGATGGTAAACAGGATGGCGATCAGCATCAAAAGCACCGACTGGGCGGCCGACGAGCCGAGGTCGAGCTGCACGAAACCATCCTGATAAACCTTGTAGACCAGGCTGTTCGTCGCCCCTGCCGGACCGCCGCGGGTGACCGCATCAATGATGCCGAAGGTTTCGAACAGGCCGTAGACGAAGTTCATCACCACGAGGAAGAAGATCGTCGGCGAGATCAAGGGAAGCGAAATGGTGAAGAAGCGCCGGACGGGTCTTGCGCCGTCGAGCTTTGCCGCCTCCAGCAGCGAGGCAGGCACGGCCAGCAATGCGGCGACGAGGAAGATGTAATCATAGCAGACATTCTTCCAGACCGAGGCGATCGTTACCAGAAGCTGCGCATCGAAAGGACGCCGGTTCGGGTCCCATTCGAAGCCGAAGTCGTGCAGAAGCTGAGCGATCGGCCCCACTGCCGGATTGAACAGGAAGGCCCAGATCACACCCGATATGACAGGCGCGATCGCATAGGGAAGCAGGATGATGCTCTTGTAGATCCCCCTGCCCCTGATCACGAAATCGGTCGCAAAGGCGAACAGGCCGGCAAGCAGAAGCGTCGCAGCGTTCTGTGCAACGGTGAACCACAGCGTAAACAGCGCGCTGCCGCGATATTCCGGACTGGCGAAGAGATTGTAGAAATTTGTGAGCCCGACGAAAATCTGCGTGCCGCCGAAGGGATCGACCTGAACGAAGGCGAGCGACAGCGCCTTGTAGGACGGGATGAAAAAGAAGAACAGCAGGATCAGCAGCTGCGGCGCGACCAGGCCGAATGCAAGCCAGGGCCTGTTGAAATGGGCGGACTTCAACCCGGCCTCGGAAGGCTGCGCGATTGAGCGCCCCGTCGACAGAATATCCGGGATGCGAAGGCGCCGGGAGGCGCCTTCCATCTTTCCCAAGGTTCTACTTTGCTGCATGAAGCTGCTCATACTGGCGAAGAATCTGGTTGCCGCGCGCCGCCGCCGCGTCCAGCGCCTGCTGCGGGGTCTTCTGACCGGTCCAGACACCCTGGATCTCTTCCACCAGAAGCGCCATCGACTGATTATGGTTGCCGAAACGGAAGCCGCGCGAATTGTCGGTCGGCGTGCCCCGCGTGAGCTGGAGAATGGCGATCTCGCGGGTCGGATGATCCTTGAAATAGCCCTCGGACTTCGCCTGTTCATAGGCGCCGTTGGTGACGGGCACATAGCCGGTCTGCTTGCTCCACCAGACCTGCGTCTTCGGTGAGGCGAGGAAGTTCAGGAAGGCGGCGGCACCGGCATATTCTTCCTCCGACTTGCCTTTCAGGACCCAGAGCGCGCCGCCGCCGATGGTGCTGTTCTTCGGCTCGATGCCCTCCTCATGCGGCAGGAACGTCGCGCTCCAATTGAATTTCGCACCGCTTTCGACGGCAGCATGCGCCGCAGTGGAAGCCACATAGGTCGAGCAGGTGCCCGAGGTGAACAGCTGGTCGGGCGAGAGGCCCTGCCCGGCGATCTGCAGGATGCCGGCGTCGAGCCAGGTCTTGAGGCGCGTCACCTGGCCGACCACCAGTGGGCTCTTGTTGAAGATGAATTCGGTGTCGAGGCCGCCGAAGCCATTCGCCTTGGTGCCGTAAGGCTGGTCCTGGATCGCCGCGTAGTTTTCGATCAGGCTCCAGTAGAAGTCGTTCGCCAGCGCCATCTGGCACTTCGAAACGCCCTTCTCCTTGATGACACGCATTTGCTTGTCGAGCTCCTGCCAGGTCTCGCCCGGCTTGTCGAAACCGGCTGCCTTGAAGTGATCGGCATTGTACCAGAAGATCGGCGTCGAGCTGTTGAAGGGCATCGCCGCCGGCTTGCCGTCGACCAGATAGAAACCGGCGACCGGCGCGACGAAATCGTTCCAGTCGATTTTGTAGCCTTCCTTTTCCATCAGCTGCGGCACCGGAATGATGGCGCCGGAATTGTACATGGTGAGGAAGCCACGCTCGGCCGCCTGGATCAGCACCGGCTGCTGGCGGACGCGGTAGGCGGCCACCATCGCCGCCATGGTCTCCTCGTAATTGCCTTTGCCGATGCCGACGACCTCATATTTGTCCTGCGAGGCATTGAAGTCGGCGATCAGCTTGTTGGTGATTTCGGCGAGGCGCCCGCCTGCCGCATTCCACCATTCGATCTTGACGCGATCGGCTGCGCTCACCTCACCCGCAGCTGCCAATCCAAGCGTCGCCACTGCTGCACCCGCCGCGAACGAGCGGATCGCCCGCCGCAAGCGGGCGCCCATCGAAGACTCTGCCGTCATTTCGTTTTCCTCTCCATAGCCGTTTTCGCCGACCGGCGCGCTTGCGCCGATCAACCCCTCCCAGAGTGGCGATAAAACAAGGTTGGGGTTACTTGTTACAAATGTCAATAGCATGTTACAAATGTATGACGATACCGAAGGAGGATGCCATGGCAGCGATCGAACTCATCGATTTGAAGAAAAATTACGGAGCGGTTCCCGCGGTGAAAGGGATCAATCTCAGTGTCGCCGACGGCGAGATGATCGTGCTGGTCGGGCCTTCGGGATGCGGGAAATCGACCCTGCTGCGGATGATTGCCGGCCTTGAAGCCATAAGCTCCGGGCACTTGAGAATCGCTGGAAACGACGTCGGCCATGTCGATCCGGCCGACCGCAACATCGCCATGGTGTTCCAGAACTACGCGCTCTATCCCCACATGACCGTTCGCCAGAATCTCGAATACGGGCTCAAGAATCGCCGCGTGCCGTGCGATGAGATCGACCGGCGGATCGCCAATGCTGCCGGCATTCTGGAGATCGGCGAGTTCCTGGAGCGGCGCCCTCGCCAGCTTTCCGGCGGCCAGCGCCAGCGCGTCGCCATGGGCCGCGCCGCGGCCGGATCGAGCAGATCGGCACGCCGATCGAGGTCTATCGCCGCCCCGAAACCGTCTTCGTTGCCGGCTTCATCGGTTCTCCGCCGATGAACCTCATCGATCTCGATGAGCTCGGCCCCTGCGACCTCCCGCTGCCGAAAGATACGGATCTCATCGGCATCAGGCCGGGCGCGGTCGATCTCGGTGCCGGGTCGGCGCGCGATCTCCAGTTCGACGCTCATGTCGAATTGATCGAGACCGTTGGTGATGAGAACAACGTGCATCTGCGCATCGACGGCAGCGATAAGCGCATCGTCGCGAGCGTCCCGACCGATCAGCATCTACAGGAGGGTGAGCGCACTTCCTGTCATGTGCGAAGGGACGATCTGCATCCCTTCAGCAGGACGACGGGGCGGCGAACCGATTGACCTGCTGACGGCAGGCCCCTGCGATTGACAAGCGCCGGGGATTTGAGATCCATGGCGTCAAAGCGGAGGCGCAGTTTATCGCATGTCACAGAACAGAAGTGCTTCTCTTGCGCCCGTAGCGCTGCCCGACGAGCAGATGCAGGTGCGCGTCGTCTGGCTCTATTATATGGAGGGACGCACGCAGGGCGAGATCGCCGAAGCGCTGTCGACCAACCGGCTTCGTGTCAACAAGATCATCGCCGAGGCGCGCCGCTCCGGCCTCGTGACGATCACGCTTAATTCCCGACTGACCTCCTGCGTCGCCCTGGAGCAGCAGCTGGCGGCGGAATTCTCGCTCAATCGCGCAATCATCGTACCGACGCCGGAGGATGCGGAACTCATCCCCGTTCTGCTCGGCCAGGCGGCCGCCGATTATCTCGTACAGCTGGTGAACGGCGGCAACATCCGCGGTGTCGGCGTCGGCTGGGGAGCCACACTGCGCGAAATGGTGCGTCACATGCCGTCGCTGAGACGGCCCGATATCTGCGTCAATTCGGTCATGGGCGGGCTGACGCACGGCATCGAGATCAATACGTTCGACATTGCGAGCGATCTCGCCCGCCAGCTCAATGCCGAATGCGCCTATCTCGCAGCGCCGATCTATGCCGGCAGCCCGGAATCGCGCACCGCCATCATCAAGCAGGACGTTTTTGAAACGGCCTTTCGCCAGATCGAGGCCAATGACGTCATCGTGCTCAGCATCGGCGACATGACCGAACGCTCGCTGCTGATGCGTTACGGCCTGCCGAGCAGCATCAACATCGAGGAACTGGTCGCAGCCGGCGCCTGCGGCGATGTTCTCGGCCAGTTCGTCGACACGACAGGGCGGCCGATCGAACATGCGATCAACAGATGCGCGATCGCGCCTGAGCTCGAAGCCCTGCGCGCCATTCCGAACGTCATCTTCACCTCTGGCGGCCTGAACAAGGCGCAGGCAATCGCCGCCGTGCTGCTGTCGGGTCTGGGGAACGTGCTGATCTGCGATGAGGACACGGCCCGCCAGGCGCGACAGCTTGCGGTCGATCTCAGGGCTGGCAGCGGTTCATAGAGCCGCCACGCAACCGGCGGGAACCGAAAGAGGTTCTCCCGCCTTGTCGATCGCGTAGAGCTTGGCGAAACCGGCATCCTCGACCAGCGTCAGGCCGGCCGGCATCAAGACGCCGACATAACGGTCGGGAATATCGGCGTTCGCGACCAGGATAAAATCGAAGCGGCTGCGCCAGTCGGAGAGATAAGGCGCATAGGCTTTGTATACCTGCATCATCTCAGGGCAGGAAAGCACGCCGACCGATACCAGATTGCCCTCGGGAACGGCGATCTCCGACCAGGGCGGCAGGACGGTGAGCGGTTGCTTGCCTTTGGCGGTAAAGAGCGTCGGCACGAAAGCATGCGAGAAGGGCACGGCAAGCGTCGGCAGGTGCCGGAAGGTGTCCAGCCCCCAGGCAAAATGCCGGCTAGAGTGGGCAAAGCCGCCGGCCGTTTCGGGTTCGTGCCCCAAGGGCAGAACGGCCGCGCCGGCAGGCACCTTTTTCAGCACGGTCTCGACGGCAGCGGCATCTTTCTGCGCTAGCCACCAGTTCCAGCCGATCCAGCCGGTCCGGCCGAAAACCGCGAGATTGACGACGAGCGCCAGCAATAGCGCCTGCCGGCCCGGCAGATTGGCGAAGGGGCACACCATCGCCATGGCGACGAGCGCCGCCATCACAGGAAAGCGCCAGCTGATCCATCCGGTGCCGAGCACGTGGAGCGGTGCGGCGCAGGAGAGAAGCAGCAGCCCGCAGGCGGCGACGGCAAGGCCCGCATGCATACGGATGTCGCCTGCGCGAGCGGCGCGCGTGCAGATGAGGATCAGCGGCAGAACCAGCAGGACATCCACGACAGGCACATAGGTGGTGATGGCGGAAAGCAGGTTCATGACGATCGGGACGAGGCCATCGTTCCAGACCAGGCCGAGGCCATCGCCGCCGGCATTCGGCAAGGCGGTGGTGCGCAGATAGAGCGCAAGCGGCGGCAGGGCGCAGGCGCCGATCGCCAGCGCCAGACGGCCGACGAGCCTCATCAGCCCTGCCTTCGACCGCAAGATGTCGAAACGCCAGGAAAATTCGAGGCCGCAGACAACGGCCATATAGAAGCCGAGCGAGAAGATATGCATCACCGTCAGCACCAGCGCGGCGGCAAACCGCCAGGCAAACAGCAGGGCAAAATTTCGGCGCTGCAGCCGCAGATCGGCGCAGGCGAAGAAAAGGGCCATGCCGAGGCCGATCTGGAAGTTGATGAAGCCGCCGATCATCGTGGCGCACCAGCCAAGCGACAGCATGGCGATCTGCCAATAATGCCGGCCGCCGAAGAGCGTCCGGTGCAGGCTGATCGCGCCAAGCGGCGGCAGCACGATCGCCAGGAAAAGCAAGGCCCGCGCCAGCCGGTCGGCGCCGACGAGCGGCCCTATCCAGGCCGCCAGAAGATCGATCCCGACATTGGTGAAGGTGCGGTTCCAGTCGATCGCGTAGATCTCGGGAAACGGCGGCTCGCCGATGCCGCCCGAAAGCAGCCAGATACGGGCGTAGTGATTGGCGTAATCGAGAACCGGCGGAAAGGGAAACAGCACCACCAGCGCCGCAGCGAGCGCGACGAAAGCAATGATTGCAACCGTAGAATCCTGCCGGGCGGTCAGATCCTCAGGTCCGGCTGCCGCATGAACAGGCGCAGCAATCCGCTCCATCATCCGGCCCGGCTGTTCTTCTTCGGGCGCGCTTCGCCTGGCGCAAAGGCCGCATCCAGTGCTGCGCGCTTGTCGCCGGCGCCCATTTCCGAAAAGGCCGTCGGCAGCTCGGCATGTTCGCTGCCGCGCAGGATCGTCTCGATCATGAACATCGGCCGCCTCTTGCTCTCCTGCACGAGACGGCCGAGATATTCGCCGATAATGCCGATGCAGATCAGCTGGATGGCGCTGAAGGCGCTGACGGCGGCCATGATCGACGACCAGCCCGTGACCGTCTCGCCCTGCAGCCAGCGCACGAAGGTATAGACGAGCAAGGCCATCGCCACACCGGCGCTGATCATGCCGAGCCATGTGGCGATGCGCAGCGGCGTCGTCGAAAAGCTGGTGATCGCATCGAGCGCGAAATTGATCATCTTGCGCAACGGATATTTCGTCGTGCCGGCAAAACGCGCGTCGCGCTCATAGGGCAGAGCGACCTGCCTGCCGCCGATCCAGCTGACCATGCCGCGGATGAAGCGATCGCGTTCCGGCATCGCCAGCAGAATATCGACGACGCGCCGGCGCATCAGCCGGAAATCGCCGGTATCGCGCGGAATGGTCACGGAAGCGAGCCTGGAAAGCGCGCGGTAGAACAGCGAAGCGGTGGCGAGCTTGAACCAGGTTTCGCCTTCGCGGCGCGTGCGCTGGCCGTAGACGACGTCTGCGCCGCGCTCCATGATCGGCATCATCATCAACAGCAGTTCGGGCGGGTCCTGAAGATCGGCGTCGATCAGAAGAACGCGCTCGCCCCGCGAGGCGGAAAGGCCCGCCGTCGACGCCAGCTGGTGGCCGTGATTGCGCAACAGACGAACGCCGAGCACCTGCGGCACTTTTGCCGCCAGTTCCGAAATGATCTCCCAGGTGCCGTCGGAGGAACCGTCATCGACGAGGATGAGCTCGAAGGCGTCACCGGCAACGCTCTGCGCGGCAGCAGAGGCGCGGCGGCAGAATTCGCGCAGCCCCTCTTCCTCGTTGTGACAAGGCGCGACGATGGAAAGAAACGGTGCTTGCGTCATGCGGACGGCGGTGCCTGCTTGATGGATGGCGCCAGCCTAGCCGGGAAACGTCAAGCATCCTTTAATACCGCGTTTGGCCGGGCCGCCGGCGTCTATTCTGCTGCCATCATCTCGCGCACGCCATCGATGTCACGGGCCGGCGAAGCGCCGTAGAGGCGGCTGTATTCGCGGCTGAACTGCGACGGGCTCTGATAGCCGACGCGGTGGCCGGCGGTGCCAGCGTCGAGCCGCTCGATGAGCATCAGCCGGCGCGCCTCGTGCAGGCGAAGCTGCTTCTGGTATTGCACCGGCGTCATCGCCGTCACCGACTTGAAGTGGTGATGGAAGGAGGACACGCTCATGCTGACGCGCTCGGCGAGGTCCTCGATGCGCAGCGGCCGGGCGAAATTCTCCTTCAGCCAGGCGACGGCACGGGCGATCCTGTTGCTGTGGCTGTCTGCCGTGGCGATATTGATCAGTCGCGCGCCGTGCGGCCCGGTCAGCACCCGGTAGAGGATCTCCTGCTCGATCAGCGGCGCCATGGCGGGAATGTCGCCTGGACGATCGAGCAAGCGCAGCAGGCGGACGGCGGCATCCATCAGCTCCGGCGGTGCGACGTTCACCACCATGCCGCGCTGCCCGTCGGTATCGGCGGCCGGGCGCGGAATGTCGATGCGGCTCAGCAATTCCAAGAGCTTCTCGGAATCGATTGCCAGCCCCAGGCAGAGATGCGGAACCTCGGGGCTAGCCTCGGTGACGCGCCACGCGACCGGCAGGTCGAGCGAGGTCAAGAGATAATCCCCGGTGCCGTAGCTGATGAGCTCCGTGCCGAGCTGCAGGCTTTTGGCCCCCTGCAACACGAAGGCAAAGCAGGGCCGGTAGCTGCTGTGCAAGGGATCGCTGGGCTTGGACCGGCGGCTGACATGGAGATTGCCGATCGCGGTCGAAAACTCGCCGTCGCCAGGCGCGAAGCGCATGGCGATGTCGACGATTTCCTGGTAGGGGCTGAAGGGCAAAGTCATGCGGCAACTCTTTCTGTCTGACGCCTGCTGATCGGCTCTAATCCGAAGTGGCTTCTATCTAGGTTCGCCCGGGCATTTCGAAAACGGGCCGTCCGCTCATTTTTGCAGGATCGTGCAAGAAGCTTGGAGGATCACTCTACCTCCCTCGCCGCGTTCGGGGCAATAGTGCGTCATACCGCTCAACCCCCACCTCAAAAATCGAAAAAGGAAGGTTCCATGCCTATTGCAAGAGGCTATGCCGCCACCGACGCTTCTAAGCCGCTGACCCCCTTCACCTTCGAGCGCCGCGAGCCGAATGCCGATGACGTCGTCATCGACATCAAGTTTGCCGGCATCTGCCATTCGGACATCCACACCGTCCGCAACGAGTGGAAGAACGCCGTCTATCCGATCGTCCCTGGCCATGAGATCGCCGGCATCGTCTCCGCGGTCGGCTCCGCCGTCACCAAGTTCAAGGTCGGCGACCGCGTCGGCGTCGGCTGCTTCGTCGATTCCTGCGTCGGCTGCGCCGAGCGCGACCTCGACCGCGAACAGTATATGCCGGGCCTCTGCGGCACCTACAACGACTTCGAAGCCGACGGCAAGACGAGGACGCAGGGCGGCTATTCCGACTCGATCGTCGTCAGGGAAGGCTACGTCATGTCCATCCCTGATAATCTTCCGCTCGATGCTTCCGCGCCGCTGCTCTGCGCCGGAATCACGCTCTATTCGCCGCTGCGCCACTGGAATGCCGGCCCCGGCAAGAAGGTCGCGATCGTCGGCATGGGCGGCCTCGGCCACATGGGCGTCAAACTGGGTTCGGCGATGGGCGCCGACATCACGGTTCTCTCCCAGACCCTTTCCAAGAAGGAAGACGGCCTGAAGCTCGGCGCCAAGGAATATTACGCCACCAACGACCCCGAGACCTTCACGAAGCTCGCCGGCACCTTCGATCTCATCATCTGCACCGTCAGCGCCGAGATCGACTGGAACGCCTATCTCGGCCTGCTGAAGGTCGACGGTTCCTTCGTGGTCGTCGGCGCGCCGGAGAACCCGATCCCGGTTCACGCCTTCTCGATCATCCCCGGCCGCAAGAGCATCTCCGGCTCGATGATCGGCTCGATCAAGGAAACCCAGGAAATGCTCGATTTCTGCGGCAAGCACAACATCGTCTCCGAGATCGAGAAGATCAACATCGACCAGGTCAATGAAGCCTATGAACGCGTCCTGAAAAGCGACGTACGCTACCGCTTCGTCATCGACATCGCCTCGCTGGCGGCTTGAGGAACAAGAGCGGCTCCTTCGGGAGCCGCTTTTTTATTGGCGGCCGGCATCCGCCCTCATGCTGAGGTGCGATCCACAGGATCGCCTCGAAGCATCGCCCGCCGACGCCGCTCCAATCCCCCGCCACCGGAGCGCCCGCCCCGTGCTTCGAGGCTCCGGCCTTTGGCCTGCGCACCTCAGCATGAGGCTCTATTTGTACGGGAAACTCTGTCACCCGCATCTGAGAGTCATTCACGGCGCGTCGGCGCTGTGAATGACCCCTGCATGAGTGAGAGAAGAGACTGCCACTCCCTTCATCATCTCTCTTGAGGTGATCATTCACCCGAACCGCTTCAACCGTCTCGCGACACGCGAGCACATAATCATCGAGCAGCACTTCGTCGTTTTCCCCGAGCGCCCGCAGAGCGCCGAAAAAAGTGACTCGTTTCCCGCGTCCAGGGCCTCCACCCGCGCAAGCTTGCTACGGGCATCGATGACCGAAGACATGGGGATCGGTCGGACGGCCAACTGCACGGCGAGCGCCTCCATCACCTCCCCATACCGGGGCGCCGAGGCGATCGACCTTGTTGATGAAAAAGACGAAGGGAACGCCAAGCCGCCGCAACGCCCGCACCAGCACGCGCGTCTGCGCCTGCACGCTCTCGACCGCCGAAACGACGACCACCGCCGCATCCAGCAATCCCAGCACCCGTTCCACCTCGGCGATGAAATCCGGATGGCCGGGCGTATCGATCAGATTGACGGTCCCGTCGCCGATCGCAAACGACACCACCGCGGCCCGGATCGTGATGCCGCGCTGCCGTTCGAGTTCGAGCGTATCCGTCTGTGTGTCGCCGCTATCGACGCTGCCGAGCTTGTCGATGACGCCGGCGTTAAAAAGCAGTCTTTCGGTAAGGCTAGTCTTGCCTGCATCCACATGGGCGAGGATGCCCAGATTCATAGTGCGCATGAACCACCATCTTCTCAGAAATGTGATTTTCGTGAGAAGTGACTCGGCGCATTGGGACCTCTGTCCGTTGATACGGCTGGATGCGGCATCCCAGGTGGAGAGAAGACGCGGGCGGGATGCTAAGGGCGTGTGGGGAGATGTGTCAAGGTTGGTCTATTGCTGTTGGAGGTCCAACCGTCGACGCGCGCCGTGGCACAACAATCAGCCCTCATGAGGCCGGAGAGGCGGCGCAGAACTCCTACCCCTCCTCCCGCATCGTCTCCCGCTGCGTGATCAGCCGGGCGCTGTGCTGGCCGCTCAGATAGATCCACAGCCAGTTCCAGGCGACGGCAAAGCGCGAGCGGGTGCCGATCAGGAAGTAGATATGGGCGATGCCCCAGATCCACCAGGCGATCCAGCCCTTGAGCTTGATCCGGCCGAAATCGATGATTGCCGCACTCTGGCCGATCGTTGCCAGGCTCCCCTGATGCCAATATTTGAAAGGCGCAGGCGCCGGTTTGCCGGACAGGCCGGCGCGGATGACTTTTGCCACATAGCCGCCCTGCTGCTTGGCGGCGGGCGCTATGCCAGGCACGGGCTTGCCATCCTCCCGCATGACAGAGGCCGTATCACCGATAATGAAGACATCAGGCAGGCCCGGCGCGCTCAAATCCTTTTCGACGATGGCGCGCCCTGCACGGTCGGCCGGAATATCAAGCCACCGCGCCGCCGGTGAGGCGGTGACGCCGGCCGCCCAGACGATCGTGCGGCTGGGCGTGAAAGTCTCGCCGATTCGGACACCGTCGGCGCTGCACTCGGTGACCGGCTTGCCAAGAAGCACCTCGACCCCCAGTTTCTCCAGCGCCTTTTGCGCATAGGCCGAAAGCTCCTCCGCAAAGGTAGGCAGCACCCGCGGGCCGGCCTCGACGAGCACGACACGGGTCTTGCGCGTATCGATATTGCGGAACTCCTTCGGCAGCGTGAAATGCGCGAGCTCGGCGATGATCCCGGCGAGCTCGACCCCGGTCGGCCCGGCGCCGACAATGGTGAAGGTCAGAAGCGCGTCGCGCACGGCGGGATCGGCCTCCATCTCCGCCTTCTCGAAAGCGAGCAGCACGCGGCGGCGGATCGTCGTTGCATCCTCCAGCGTCTTCAGACCCGGCGCCACCGGCTCCCATTCGTCACGGCCGAAATAGGCATGCGTCGCCCCGGTCGCCAACACCAGCGTGTCATAACCGAGAGTCATGCCGTTGCGTAACGACACCGTCTTGGCGCCGCTATCGACACCGGTGACCTCGCCGAGCAGCACCGTCACGTCGGGCCGATCGGCATAGAGGCGGCGGATCGGCCAGGCGATCTCCGAAGTGGAGAGAATGGTCGTCGCCACCTGATAGAGCAGCGGCTGGAAGAGATGATGATTGCGCCGGTCGACGAGCGTGATCTTCACGCCTGCACCCTTCAATCCGTTGACCAGCTGCAGCCCGCCGAAACCGCCGCCGACAACGACGACATGGTGATCGCTCATGCCCTGCCCCTTTGCGCCATCTTGCTGAAGTCAATGTGGTCCTTGCGGCAAAGGATGCAACCGCCGTTTCGGAATGGCTCCCCTGCACCGATCGCAGTCGACAGAGCGTGTCGCGCAAAATACGCTGCGATTTTCGGGCGAGCAGCGCATGTCGGAAATTAAAGATTTAATGCACGAGGTGCGCATCTGCGCCGCGCCGTAAAGCCGAGATTATCACACATGCCTGCAATCCCAGCCAGCAAAGCTGGTCGAGCAGAAGTCACGCGTAGTAATCGCTGTCCGGCCTCAACTCTGCAAGCCGACATTGGTCGGCTTGCAAGAAGTTCCGAGCGCCGATGCGCAAGCGCCAATCAATAAGGACTGATGCACTGGCGACGGGGTCCATAATAGGGCTGGAACGTGTTATCGAAAGCCCTGTACGAACGATAACGCGCGTAGCACCAGTTTACATGGCTGCCGCCTCGCCCGTAATAGACGGTCGAAGCATAGTTCCGATATGGCGGGGCATAATACCGTCCATAATAGCGGTAGGGCGGGCCATAGTAGCGGTAAGGCGAGCCGTAGTAGCGGTAGGGCGAGCCATAGTAGCGGTAGGGTGGGTCGTAATACCGGTAGGGCGAGCCGTAAGAGGGCTGTGACAATGCGCTGCCAATGATGGTGCCGACGGCTAGACCACCCAAGGCCCAGCCCCAATTATCCCGCCGATGATGCCCGCCTCGGCCACGCCACCGTACCTGCTCTATCTGTTGCTGCTGCGCCTCGATCTTGGGTGGGGTGATAGTGGGAAACGCCTGAGCCGGCGTGATCCCAGGGGCACCTATGATCAAGCATAACGCGGCGACGGTTAGCTTTCTCATGACTGTTCTCCTCTGTCCTCCAACTGGAGGAAATATCCTCCCCTCATCCTGAACCAAAGGTGAACGCAATATGTCGAAAACCGTTCCATAAAGAGACGAAATTAATCGCGATCGATGGCGCGGGGGATTATCGGTTTTTCAGGCAATCGAGCCTGGCTTTTCCCAGGAATTACACTTGCCTTATGCTGTGCGGGAGGCCCGAACCAGAGCAGTCTTTCCCCTGGCAGGAAACAGCTATGAACATCGCTGTTGCGTATAATATCGCAACCCTCAAAATACCGGTTTACCGCGCGTAGCCCACGGGGATCGCCATTCCATGTTTCAATTCTTCCATCGAGATCGACGCTGAAACGTCGAAGAGTTCCAGCTTGCGCACGACCTGCTTATAAATCACGTCGTAATGCTCGACGCGCGGCAGCACGATCTTCAGGATGTAATCGTGGTTTCCGGTCAGCCGGTGCGCCTCGACGATCTCGGGGATGTCGCTGATGATCCGGCGGAAGGCTTCCGTCCATTCGTCGGAATGGTGGGCCGTCTTGACGAGCGCGAAAACCGTCGTCGGCACGCCCATGCGTTCGCGGTCGAGGACGATGATGCGCCGGGCGATATGGCCGCTTTCTTCCAGCCGCTGAATGCGCCGCGAGCAGGCCGAGACCGACAGCGCCACGCGCTCGGCAAGATCGGTCACGGATATGCCGGCATTCTTCTGCAGCATGTCGAGAATGCGTCTGTCGCGATCATCAAGCATGGTGTGAAATAAACCTTGCGCCTTCAGTTTGCGCCAATTGGCCAAAGGATGCAAAATAATAGCACGTTTTCCTCCCAAAGGACAAACAATGCAAACAAGCCGCGCGACCATTGCGGCATCATTTTCGAAACTGAAGCATGGGAGCATGAAGAGATGGAAACGATCGGCCTGATCGGCGGCATGAGTTTCGAAAGTTCGGCGGTTTATTACCGCCTGGTCAACGAGATGGTGCGCGCCCGCAAAGGCGGCCTTGCCTCGGCCGAGCTCATCCTGCATTCGGTCAATTTCGAGGAGATCGTCGCGCTGCAGAAGGCCGGCGACTGGGCTGGGGCCGCCCGCCGTCTCGGCAATGTCGCGGAGCGCCTGCAGGCTAGCGGCGCCGGCTGCATTCTGATCTGCACCAACACCATGCATTTGATCGCCGATAAGGTCGCGGCAAAAATCTCCGTGCCGCTGATCCATATCATCGACGAAACGGCGAAATCGATGCATGCCGCTGGCCACAAGCGGCCGCTGCTGCTTGCGACCCGCTACACGATGGAGCACGGCTTCTATACCGAGCGGATGAAAAGCCTCGGCCTCGACATCATGGTGCCCGACGCCGCCGATCGCACCACCGTGCACGACATCATCTTCAATGAACTCTGCGCCGGCAGGGTGCATGCCAGCTCGCGCGAGAAGCTGATCGACATCATCGATCGCGCCGTGGAGCACGGCGCCGACAGCATCATCCTCGGGTGCACCGAGATCTGCCTGATCCTCGATCCCGACCGCCTGCCGCTGCCGGGCTTCGACACCACCGCGATCCACGCAAGGGCGGCAGTCGATTTCGCCCTTGGCACGGAGGATGCGGAGGCGGAAGAGGTTGCGTGAGGCACCTATTTTAGTTGACTCAGTCAACTAAATGCATGACAAATGTCTTCATGCGGAGATCTTTTGTCAGTTTGTTGGCACGTCGGCCACCCCTCCTTCCGTCATGCTCGGGCTCGTCCCGAGCATCTGCCTCCGTTCGATAGGGCGGCAGATCCTCGGCACAAGGCCGAGGATGACGGCGAGCGAGGAGCGGGCTTGTCAACAATCTGGCGAGGTCTCCCCTGGAGATCACCATGTCCGATACCGCCCTCATCGAAACCGCGCGCGATTTCAACCGCTTCTATACGAATTTCCTCGGCCTGCTGAACAAGGCCTATCTCGACTCGCCCTATACGCTGACGGATGCCCGCATTCTCTTCGAGATCGGCTCGCATGAGGGCATCAGCGCCGTGGGGCTTGCCCGCGACCTGCATCTCGACCCGGCCTATCTCAGCCGCATCCTCAAGCGTTTCCGCGCCGAGGGACTGATCGAAACCAACCCCGATCCGGCCGATCTGCGCAGCCAGATCATTACTGTCACCAAACGGGGACATGCGCAATTCAAGGAACTCGGCCGGCGCGCCAATGCGCAGATCGCCGCCCGTTTCGACACTCTTGCGACCGGCGAGCCGCAGGCGGTCGTCTCCGCCATGGACAAGATCCGCGCCCTGCTCGATCCGGCGGCCAAACCCGCCCCCGCCGTCATCCGCCCCCACCGCGCCGGCGATATCGGCTGGATCGTGCAGAGCCAGGGGCGCTTCTACGCCGAGGAATATGGCTGGGACCTGCGCTTCGAAGCGCTGGTCGCCGAGGTCGCCGGCAAATTCCTCGCCAACTTCGACCCCGCCATGGAATATTGCTGGATCGCCGAACGCGGCGGCGTCAATGTCGGTTCGGTCCTCGTTACCAATGGCGGCGATGGCATCGCCAAGCTGCGGCTGCTCTATGTCGACAAGGCGGCCCGCGGCCTCGGGCTCGGCAAGCTGTTGGTCGACGAATGCATCCGCTTTTGCCGACAGAAGAGTTACCGCGAGCTTTCGCTCTGGACCAACGACATGCTGGAGACCGCCCGCGCCATCTATATCAAGGCCGGCTTTCGCCTTGTCTCCGAGGAGAGACATTGCATGTTCGGCCCGGAAGCCAACGGCCAGACCTGGGTTCTCACCCTCTGAATTTGCTGCACGCAAAAGTTTCGCTTGATTTGGAAACGATCATTTCCTAATTAGGCGGACATGACCGACGCCAGCCTCACACCAGACGAAAAAAGCCGCAGCCGCGGCCGCCCCCGCGAGTTCGATATGGACGCCGCATTGGATTCGGCCCTGCGCGTCTTTTCCGAACGCGGCTACCACGCCACCTCGATCAGCGATCTGACCGAGGCAATGAGCCTCGCCTCCGGCAGCATCTACAAGGCGTTCAAGGACAAGCGCGGCGTCTTCCTCGCCGCTTTTGGTCGTTATCGTCAACTCGGTCGGCGGCGTCTGGAAGCGATGATTGCGTCCGCGTCGACCGGTCGCGAAAAAGTCTTCCAGATGGTGATGTATTATACGGAACTCTCCTATGGCGATGCCGGCCGCAAAGGCTGCCTCGTCGTCGGCGGCGCCAATGACTTCGCCCTGCTGGATGAGGAAACCGCCGCCCATGTCGCGACCGCCTTTGCCGCGGACGAGAGGTTGATGGCCGATCTCATCCGCATCGGCCAGGCCGACGGCACCATCCCGCAAACGGTGGATGCGGATGCAGCCGCCCTCGCCTTCCTCTGCCTGACCAAGGGTCTGCGCATCATCGGCAAGACGGGACGCAGCCGACAGGAAATGATTTCAGCGGCCGAAGCCGCGATGAAGCTCGTGAGCTGAAAACAGACGAGCAAAGACCGGCACCCGGTCAAGGATCGGGTGGTCGCAGCCAGCATTCTTGCATTCAATCTTCCCGATCTTCGAATAATACCGGAGTTTCAAATGAGCATTTCAGCCACTACGCCGGATGAGGCCATCTCACGGGCCCTCTCCCCCTGGCTCACTTTTCTTTTTGCCGCTGCCTGCGGGCTGGTGGCAGCCAATCTCTATTACGGCCAGCCGCTTGCCGGGCCGATCAGCGCCGATCTCGGCTTCACGCCGGCCGCGACTGGGCTGATCGTCACGCTGACGCAGATCGGCTACGGCCTCGGCCTGCTGCTGATCGTGCCGCTCGGCGACCTCACCGAAAACCGCCGGCTGGTGCTGCTGCTGATTGCCGTCTCCGCTCTCGCCCTGATCGGTGCCGCGCTGTCGACGACACCCGCCATGTTCCTCACCGCCTCGCTATCGATCGGCCTTGCCTCGGTCGCCGTTCAGGTGCTCGTGCCTTTCGCCGCGAACATGGCGCCGGATGCGACGCGCGGCCAGGTCGTCGGCAATGTCATGAGCGGCCTGCTCTGCGGCATCATGCTGGCCCGCCCCTTCGCAAGCTTCGTGGCCGAGGCATCCTCCTGGCACATGGTCTATTACGTCACCGCCGCACTGATGCTGGTGCTTGCGGTCGTCCTGCGCGCCAACTTGCCGGCCCGTGTGCCGAAGACGAAGCTCGGCTACGGCGAACTACTTGCCTCCATGGCCCATCTGGCGCTGACCTCGCGCGTGCTGCAGCGCCGCGCCCTCTATCAGGCCGGCATGTTCGGCGCCTTCAGCCTCTTCTGGACGACGACGCCGCTGCTGCTCGCAAGCCCGGCTTTCGGCCTGACGCAGAACGGCATTGCCCTCTTCGCGCTTGCGGGTGCCGCCGGCGCCGTAGCCTCGCCGATTGCCGGCCGGCTTGCCGATCGCGGCATGACGAACGTCGCATCCATCATCGCCATGCTGCTCGGCATGGCCTCCTTCCTGATCAGCCATTTCGCCGCCGACGGCTCGCTCACCGCGCTGATCCTGCTGACCGTCGCGGCGATCATGCTCGATTTCGGCGTGACGACCAATCTCGTCTGCGGCCAGCGCGCCATCTACAGCCTGAACCCGGAACATCGCAGCCGGCTGAACGGCCTTTTCATGGCCACCTTCTTCGCCGGCGGCGCGCTCGGCTCGGCGCTCGGCGGCTGGGCCTATGCGACCGGCGGCTGGACGGTGACCGCCTGGATCGGCTTCGCCTTCCCGGCGCTTGCTTTCCTGCTGTTCCTCACGGAACGGCGCGACAGGTAAGCCGACCTGACGCATAATCCCGAAAATCGGAGTCGATCTCAGGATGATACGTGAGTTAAAGTAAGAGGACGACAGGGTTTTCTCGTTCTTACAGGGATGCTTCCGGCATGGAAATGGGTGAAGAAAAGATCGACGATGCCGTTCTCGCTTTGCTCTGGCTGACGCTGCATGACGGCGATCGGGCCTGGAAAGGGTTCGACTGGGACGCGATGGATCGTTTGTACAAGAAGGGCCTGATTGCTAATCCCGCGGGCAAAGCCAAATCGGTTGTTCTGAGCGACGAAGGGTTGCAGCGGTCGGAGGAATTGTTCGCGCTCTGTTTACGCGATCGACGTAAAAGAGGCCCACACCCCTTAACCATCGGCGGAATCGAAATGTGAGCGGGCGGCTCGCACCGCATCATGGTTCGCTTCCGCCCAGTTCAACAGCTGCGACAGCGGCTGGTAGAGCGAGCGGCCGAGATCGGTCATCGAATATTCGACGCTCGGCGGCTTGGTCGGGAAGACCTCGCGGGCGATGTAACCATCCCTCTGCAGATCACGCAGCGTCTGCGTCAGCATGCGCTGCGAAATATCGGGAAGCATCCGCCGCAATTCGCCGAAGCGGCGGGGCTCGGCCGCGAGCACCTCCAGCAGCAGTGTCGACCACTTGCCGCCGATCTGCTGCATCATGTCCCGGACCGGGCAGTTGGAAAAATCGAGGCCGGCGAGATCGATCTCGCGCCGCGCCCCCGGCATCCTGTTCTTCAGACTGAGGACTGCGGCGCTCATCTGCTGGTTCCCTTTTGGTAACTTACAGCCGAAAAGCTGCCTCCTTTACAGGGCGAAGTCAATTCCTATTCTAGCGTTAGTCTCTTTTTGAGACCAAGACACAACGCAGAAGGAACGACCCATGAGCGAAACCATCCTGGTCACCGGTGCTGCCGGACAGCTCGGCCAGCGCGTCATCCACCATCTCCTCGAGACCTATAAAGTCGCCCCCGGCGCGATCGTCGCTGCCACCCGCAACCCGGAAAAGCTCGCCGAACTCGCCAGCAAGGGCGTTCTCAGCCGCAAGGCCGATTTCGATGACGCGGCCGGCCTGGAGAAGGCCTTCACCGGCATCGACCGGCTGCTGATCATCAGCACCGATGCGCTCGACACCCCAGGCAAGCGCCTCGCGCAGCACAAGGCCGCCGTCGCCGCTGCCGTCAAGGCGGGCG
The DNA here is from genome assembly GCF_019793465.1 of Rhizobium croatiense. Taxonomy (GTDB): domain Bacteria; phylum Pseudomonadota; class Alphaproteobacteria; order Rhizobiales; family Rhizobiaceae; genus Rhizobium; species Rhizobium croatiense. The sequence continues at coordinate 187,265 of NZ_JAILYJ010000004.1, forward strand.
TCAAGCACATCGCCTACACCTCGATGCCGGCGCCCGACAATTCGCTCGTCACCTTCGCACCCGACCATCTCGGCACCGAAAACGCCATCAAGGAAAGCGGCATCGCCTACACAATCTTCCGCAATGCCTGGTATCACGACAATTACATGCACAGCATGCCCCACAACCTGCAGGGCGGCAAATGGTATAGCGCCACGGGCAACGGCAAGGTCGCGAACATCTCGCGCGACGATTGCGCGCTCGCGATCGCCGCAGCCCTTGCCTCCGGCAGCTCGGAAAGCGCCACCTACACGCTGACCGGCGCGGTGTCGCTCGCCAACCGGCAGATCTCCGCCATCATTTCCGAAGCCGCCGGCAAGCCGCTCGAAGTGGTCGATGTCAATGACGAACAGCTCGGCCAGGGCATGCGCGGCGCCGGCCTCCCCGGCTTCATCGCCGATATGCTGGTCTCCGCCGACGCCAACATCCGCGCCGGCAACTTCGACATCGTCACCGGCGATTTCACCAGGCTGACGGGCAAACAGCCGCAATCGCTGAAGGATTTCTTCGTGGCGCATAAGGCGGTGCTGACGGCGGCTGGAGCTGGTGGGCACTGACAAGATTGGGGTGGCGACTGGCGTCACCCCTCTGGCCTGCGGGATGAGTCATTCACGGCGCGGACGCGCCGTGGCTGGATTCCTGTGACAAGCTCAGGAATGAGGAGGGTAAATTGAGCGCCTTCGCCTGAATTTCCCGTCGCCATTGACACAGCGGTTGTGGGGAAACATGACCTCTCCACCCTCATTCCTGTGCTCGTCACAGGAATCCAGCGCGCCCAAGTCCTTGGGCGCAGGAGACTCAAAACGCACTATATCCCTCACGGCCAACGCCGGGCCTCCCTCCACCGTCAAAGCGCAGAGAGAAAAGTCTTCCTCAAACCGCCTGCCCGCAAGCCCGGCAGAACCGCCGCACCGTCTCGGCCATCCCATACTCCAGCGCATCGGCGGTCAGCCCATGGCCGATCGAAACTTCGGCAAGCTGGGGAATGCGCTTAACCAATGCCGGCAGGTTCGCGACCGTCAGATCGTGGCCGGCGTTGACGGCAAGACCGATGGCGAGCGCCGCATCCGCTGTCTTGCCGAGCGCTTCAAGGATCGGCGCTGCTCGTTCCGGCGCGTCGTAGCAGCCGCCATAGGGGCCGGTATAAAGTTCGATCCGGTCGGCGCCCGTCGCTTTCGCCAGCTTTACCGCTTCCGCATCCCCGTCGCCATCGGCAAACAGCGAGACCCGGCATCCCATCGTCTTCAGCCGTGCGACGACATCGGTGAGGAACGCCTGGTGCTTGCGAAAATCCCAGCCGTGATCGGAAGTCGCCTGCGCGGGATCGTCGGGCACCAGCGTCACCTGCTTGGGCGCGGCGCCGGCGCAGAGTTCGAGGAATTCTTCGGTGGGATAACCCTCGATGTTGAACTCGGCTCCGGGAAATTCGTCGTCGATCAGGTTGCGGATGACCGGCAGGTCGGAAAAGCGGACGTGGCGCTGGTCGGGACGCGGATGCACCGTCAGCCCGCTGGCGCCGGAGGCAAGGGCGATTCGGCCGAGCGCTTCGACGCTCGGCCATGGCAGATCGCGCCGGTTGCGAAGCATGGCGACGGCGTTGAGGTTCACGGAGAGCTTGGCGGGCATGGCGGGCATCCATCGGTCACGAAAAGAGAGGCCCTGCTTTTAAGCCAAGTGTTCCGCGATGGCCAACGAGATTCGCAGATGGATGCGATGCCTATTGCTGATGAAAGCCGGGCATTTCCGCCCGGCAGCGAGCGCGTGCGTACCGCAAACAGTATTTCGCGTCGCCTTTCGAGACGACCGCCAGCCATTGCAGCGCAGCGCATGTTTTTCCGCGCAGCGGTACGCAAACCGCACACGAAATGCCGTCGCGTTGCTATCCCATTTAAAAGAGATTATTTTTAGCACTTCTAAAAAAGATCGTTCACGCATAACGTGGACATTGTGTCGCGTAAACGTAAGCCGCGTACTGCTTCTTTCCCATCGACAAGACCGCCTAGAGGAAACCCCACTCGCCGCGCCCGGGAAGCAACTGGCAAATCCGCATGAGGTGCAACAAGATGCCCTAGGAGGGTTCATGCCAGACGGTTCCAAACGCCTGTTTGCTGCCGCCGGTTTCGCTTCGGAGGCCCGGTCGAAATACCGGTTCCTGCCTTCGGCCGCGCTGCCGCCGGATCTACCGGAAGGTCCGGTGCCCATTGCCGATATGGCCAACGCATTCGGCGTTACGCACAGGACGCTGCATTTCTACGAAGAGAAGGGATTGATTTCGGCCAATCGCATCGGCCTGATGCGGGTCTACGGCCAGGACGACGTCATGCGCATGGCTGTCATCACCGTCTGCCGCGAGACGGGCATGCCGATTGCCGTGATCCAGGAATTGATGGACGAGCTTCGCAAAGCCGATTCGCAGGAGGGGGCCGAGGCAATGTTCCGCGAAGCCCTGCAGGTCCGCAAGCGCGAGCTGACGGCGGAGATGTCGACGCTGCACCGCCAGCTCCAGCAGGTCGGCGACCTTCTCGATTACGACGGCAGCATCGAGACGCAGCCGCTCAACGACAATCAGGATAACTCCAGTCTGACCCCGCAGGAAAGGCATTGCCTGGAACTGATGGCGGAAGGCTACTCCACCCAGCGCATCGCCCGGGCACTCGACCTGAAACACGACGAGACGAGGGATCTCGAAGCCGGAATCATTTTGAAGTTCCGCGCCAACAACCGCTTCCAGGCCATCGCCAAGGCCGTCCTGCTCGGCATCGTGCAAGCCTGACTCGCCTCAAGCCCGACGGCCGCCACCGTCCCCTTCCCGGCCGAAACCGGGTTCAGCGCACGATTGTCAGCGTCTCCGCCGCGCGCGTGATCGCGGTATAGAGCCAGCGTTCGCGCGTATCGCGAAAGGCCCAGCTCTCGTCGAAGAGCACGACGTCGTTCCATTGCGAGCCCTGCGCCTTGTGAACGGTCAGCGCATAGCCGTAGTCGAACTCGTCGTAGCGCTTGCGGGTGTTCCAGGGAATCTCGCCTTCGACATCCTCGAAGGCCTGTTTCAACAGCTTGATCTTGGCCGCCCCCCGATCCATGTCGTCGTCCTCGGGGCGGACGAGCAGATTAATGCCGGGTTTCGTCGTTTCCTTCGACGAGGTCATGACCTGCCACAGCGAGCCGTTGAGCAGGCCCTTGGCCGGATCGTTCCTCAGGCAGACGAGCTTATCGCCGGTCTGCGGATAATCGGCGTTAAAACCCTTCAACTCCCGCAGGCGCTGGTTATAGCGCCGCCGCGTCCTGTTGGTGCCGACGAGCACCTGGTCGGCATCGAGCACCAGCTGCTGTGTCACCTCGCTCTTCGAAATAACCTTCGCCGTTCCGTAATCGCCATACATCACCTCGTTGCCCTCGCGCACCTGCATGGCGAGCTTGATGATCGGATTGTCGCGCGCCTGGCGGTGAATATCGGTGAGGAGGTAATCCGGTTCCTGATTGGTGAAGTAACCGCCGCCCGAAACCGGCGGCAGCTGGCCGGGATCGCCGAGCACCAGGATCGGCGTGCCGAAGCTCATCAGATCCTTGCCGAGCGCCTCGTCCACCATCGAGCATTCGTCGACGATGATCAGTGCGGCTTTCGCGACCGGGCTCTGCCGGTTGATTGAAAACATCGGCGCAATCGAGGTCTTGCCGGTTTCCTCGTCCTCCACCGCCTCCTCGCCGCGCGGCCGGTAGATCAGCGAATGGATCGTCCTGGCATTGGAGGCCCCGCGCGAGCGCAGCACCTGCGCGGCCTTGCCGGTGAAGGCGGCAAACAGTACATCGCCGTCGACATTCTCGGCGAAATGCCTGGCAAGCGTCGTCTTGCCCGTCCCGGCATAGCCGAACAGGCGAAAGAGCGGCGAGCGCCCTTCATTCAGCCATTTCGAAACAGCCTTGAGGGCTTCGTCTTGTTGCGGCGCAAATTGCATGATCGCAGGACTTGGCAGGATTCGCAGCCGTTAGGCAAGGCGGAAAACCGCAAATCACCGGCCCGAACGATCATCCGTTCCATTGGCGGTCCGCCCCGCTCACACACATCGACGGGTCCTGGCCGATGACATCGGTCAGAAAATCCAGAACCGTCCTGACGCGCAGCGGCATGTTCCGTCTCGAGGGATAGACGACCGTGATCGGCAGGCGGCTCGGCTGAAAATCCTCCATTACGGGAATCAGCCGGCCGGCGGCGATGTCGGGCACGGCGATGATGTGGGAAAGCACCGCCAGGCCGGCGCCGGCGAGCGCCGCCCTATGAATGGCAATCGCGTTGCAGGCGGTCAACCGCGGCGTGATCCTGACCGAAATGTCTTCCGACCCGTTCGAGAAGGACCATGTGCAGGTGTCGCCTGCCCTATCATAGCACAGGCATTCATGGTCTCTGATGTCCTTTGGCGCGCGCGGGGCCGCCTTGCGCGCGAGATAGGCAGGCGACGCGACGAGGAATGCCGTCGTCCAGCCGATCCGGCGACAGACAAGGCTGCTGTCGGCGACCGAGCCGAGGCGAACCTCCAGGTCGAGGCGCTCCTCGATCATATCGGAGCTCTGCTCCCGGAAGATGAGTTCGACCGAAAGCTTCGGGTGGGCGGCAAGAAGATCGCCGAGACTTTCGCTCAAATAGAGGCCGAGCGGCGCGGGTACGCTGAGCCTGACCTTTCCCGAGGCCGTGGCGCCGTTCGAGCCTGCCGCATCGCCGAGCTCCTCCACCGCCTCGAGAATTCGGAGCGCCATCGGCAGCATGCGCTCCCCTTCCGCCGTCAGCGACAGACCGCTCGTCGTGCGATGCAGGAGGCGGGTGTTGAAATGGCTTTCGAGGGACGCAACCTGCCGCGAAACCGCCGGCTGCGTGACATCGAGATCATGCGCCGCCGCTGAGAACGAACCGGTCTCCGCGACGCGTTGGAAGGTCCGCAATGCCGAAACGATATCCATCCCTGCCCCCTCATACTTTTGCGCATAGGCTTTATGCAGGCAAACTAGGCGAGAATGGCTTTACAGTCCAGCAATTAAGGATATCTTTTATCCATAAGGATATTAAATATCCTTAATTGAGGAAAAACGACATGACCCAGCGATTGAATTACGCCCAGCAGTCCCCCGAACTTTTCAAGAAATTCATGGAATTCAGCATGGCGCTGAGAAGCAGCGTCATCGATGAGAAGCTTCAGGCCCTTATCGAGATCCGCGCCTCGCAGATCAACGGATGCGGCTTCTGCCTCGACATGCATGTGAAGCAGGCAAAGATCCATGGCGAGACGGAGCTGCGGCTTCACCACGTCGCCATCTGGCGGGAATCGAACCTGTTCGTTCCCCGCGAGCGCGCGGCCCTTGCCTGGACCGAGGCGCTGACGAAGTTGCCCGAAGGCGGCGTTCCCGATGAGATCTACGAGCGGGTGCGCGGCCAGCTCTCGGAGAAGGAAATCTCCGACCTGACCTTCGTCGTCATGGCCATCAATGCCTGGAACCGCGTCAATGTCGGCTTCAAGACCGTGCCCGGCTCGGCCGACAAGGCCTACGGCCTTGATAAGGCTGGCCTGAACTAATTCACGCAATTCATTGAGAAGATTCAGCTTTGACGCTGCCGCACCGCGGCAGCGAATGGAGATCTGTTATGAAAATCGTCGTCATCGGCGGAACCGGCCTCATCGGTTCAAAGACTGTCGGACGCCTGCGCAAGCGCGGGCATGAGGTGATCGCCGCCTCACCGAACTCCGGCGTCAATACGATCACCGGAGAAGGACTGGCCGAAGCGCTCGCCGGTGCCGAAGTCGTGCTCGACCTTGCCAATTCGCCCTCCTTCGAGGACAAGGCCGTGCTCGAATTCTTCCAGACCTCGGGGCGCAATCTGCTCGCCGCCGAAAAGACCGCCGGCGTGAAGCACCATATCGCGCTTTCCGTCGTCGGCACCGAGCGGCTGCAAGAAAGCGGCTATTTCCGCGGCAAGCTCGCCCAGGAACAGCTAATCAGAGCATCGGCCATTCCCTATACGATCGTGCATTCGACGCAGTTCATGGAATTCCTGAGCGGCATCGCCCAGTCGGGCACCGTCGGCCAGACGGTTCGCCTGTCGCCCGCCTATGTGCAGCCGATCGCTTCCGACGACGTCGCCGACGCCATGGCCGATGTGGCGCTCTCCGCCCCGGCCAACAAGACGATCGAAATATCCGGCCCGGAAAGGGTCCGGCTCAGCGAGCTCGTCGCCCGGTATCTCAAGGCGATGAAAGACCCGCGGATCGTCGAGGCCGACGCCGAGGCGAAATATTTCGGCGCCAGGTTGAACGACCAGTCCCTCGTTTCCGACGACGACCCGCGCCTCGGCTCGATCACTTTCGAACAGTGGTTCGCCACATCCGCCCGGCCGAAATGATCGGCCTTTTCACCCCAGGCAATAAGGAGATTCCCATGATCAAATCATCGTTCCTCGCCGCCACCCTCGCCCTTCTGGCAACGACCGGCGCTTCCGCCCATGACAGCAGCAAGTCCGCCAAGGTAACGCTCGTCTATGAGCACGCACTGCCGAACGTGCCGGGCAAGAGCATCAAGGGCGTACTGGTCGAATACGGCCCCGGCGGCTTCTCCGAAGGCCACACCCATCCGGACTCGGCCTTTATCTACGCCACCGTGCTGGAAGGATCGATCCGCAGCCAGGTCAATGACGGTCCAGTCAAGACCTATCAGGCCGGCGAGAGCTTCTCGGAAATGCCAGGCGACCGCCATGGCGTCAGCGCCAATGGCAGCGAGACGCAGCCGGCTCGCCTGCTCGCTGTCTTCGTTGTCGACACCGACCAGAAAGAATTGACCTACCCCCTCAAGAAGTAGGCAACCTCCAAGCCTGTCCGCGCGGGACCGATGCTTGCGCGGACAGCCGACATGCTCAATCATGCGCCGCCCGCCCTCCCGGAGACAGAGAGATGATCTACGACGCGCTCTTCGGCAAGCCACTGAATTCTCTCATTACAGTCGGCTTCGCCGGCATCGTGGTCTGGTATTTCCTCTCCAGCCAGCGGCCGACGACGCGGCTGGTGGTGCAGATCCTGTTCTTCGGCGTGATGACGCTGATCCTCATCGGCAGCGGCATCGAACCTCACCGGTTTCAGGGATATGAGACGCAGGACCCTCAGGCCCTGCTCGTCATTCTCGCCAAATCGCTCTGGTGGGTTCACCTGGCATGGGCCGTCATCGGTTTCATCAGGCTCTATCTGGTGCTGGAAGGCAGCCCGCGCGAGGCCCGTCTGCTCCAGGATCTCGTCATTGGCGTCGTCTATATCGGCATGATGCTTTCGATCCTCGCCTTCGTCTTCGGCGTGCCGATCGGAACCCTCGTCGCCACATCAGGCGTCGTCGCCATCATTCTCGGTCTCGCGCTGCAGAACACGCTCGCCGACGTCTTCTCCGGCATCGCCCTGACCCTCGGCCGGCCCTATATCATCGGCGACTGGATCCTTTTGAGCGACGGCACGGAAGGGCGCGTGGTCGAGAGCAACTGGCGCGCGACGCACATCCTGACTGCCGGCAACAATATCGTCGTGCTGCCGAACAGCTTTCTCGCCAAGCTCGGCCTGACCAATATCAGCCGGCCGGACGAGACCCATCTGCTGATCCTCACCATCCGCATCGCCCCGACACGCATGCCGGTATCGGTTCGCCAGGTCATGCTGACGGCGCTCGCGAGCTGCAACTCCATCGTGCGTGAGCCGCCGCCGGTCGTCGCTCTGAAGGGACTGGACGCCACCTCGCTCGAAGTCGAGCTGCAGTTTCGGGTGACGAGCCCGAGCCAGCGCGTGCCGGCGCGAAACGAAGTGCTCGATCTCGTTTACCGCCATTGCAAATCCGCCGGCCTGCTGCTGGCCATTCCGCCGTCGGCAGCGGTGTTGACCGCCACCCTGCCGACGGAGGAGAACGCGCAGCCGCCCAGCGTAACGCCGCTTGCGCTGATCGACGCCATTCCGGTCTTTGCGACGCTGACATCAGATGAAAAGCAGAGGCTCGCCGAGACCGCGACTGCCAGGGAGTTCCGCAAGGGCGATGTGATCGTGCAGGAGGGCGAAATGCTGCCCGCACTGATGATGGTGCGCGCCGGCATCATAGCCGCCCGGCATGCAGGGGAGGAACGCGGAAGGCTGGCGCCTGGCGATTTTTTTGGGGAAAGCGGACTGCTCGCCGGCATGCAGGAAGTCTGCACCCTGGAGGCTCTAACCTCGGTAATCACCTATGAGATCGACCAGGAGGCCTTCGCGCCGCTGCTCGCCGAACGCCCGGCGCTGGCCGAAGAAATCGCCGAACAACTTGCCGGCCGCGCCGAGCGCTTCCGCAACGGCGCCGCCCAGTCCCCGGAACATGCCCACAGCGCCCATGCCATCCTGAAGACCATCAGGACCATCTTTAGGGCCTAAGGTTTCCTTCGCCTCCTCAGCCGGCGCGCTTCAGCACCCACTCGAACGTGTCCCGCCAGATATCCGGCGGAACCTCTTCGGACAAGGTGCCGACGAGATCGGAGAGGCGCACACGCCTCAGCGTCTCGCGCCAGGCCTCGTCGGCTTCCCACATGATGCGGGCGACCGCGCAAGGCTTGCTGTCGCAATAGCCTGCCGGCCGGCACGGATTGTTCTCCCGGATATTCGTGCAGGTGAAGCTGCGCGCCTTGCCCTCGACCGCCTCGACGATCTCGAGAAAATTGACCTCCGACGGCGCGCGCGCAAGCCTGTAGCCGCCGCTCGGACCGAGCGTGGTTTCGACGAGGGAAGCCTGAGAAAGGCTCTGTAGCGCCTTGGAGAGATATTCCTTCGGCAGGCCATGAAGCTCGGCCAGCGCCTTGGTGGAGAGATACCTGCCCTCGGGCAGGCCCGCGAGAATGGCGCAGCAGTGCAGCGCCCACTCGACCTGGCTTTTCAGGATCATTCAACAACTCATCATGGCTGGCTCTGCAAGCGGAATTAAGGATATATGTTATCCGCAAATGGCCATGATGTAAATGACCTGTAAAAGCAGGGTGTTGTGTGCGAATGACCATCCGCCCGCCATAAAACTTCTCCACGCGGGAATAAAACCGCCTCGCCTCGTGTCTCATCTCAGGCAGCGCAAAATTGCGTGCCCAACCCGAGGAGAAACACCATGAAGTCCGTGAAATTCCTGTCCGTCGCAGCGGCAGCCGCCTTTGCCGCGACCGCTGCTTTCGCCGCCGCGCCCGTCAAGGAAGTCGAGACTGCCAAGGGCAAGGTTCTTGCCGGCGAAAACGGCATGACCCTCTATACTTTCAAGAAGGACGCCAAGGGCGTTTCCAACTGCTACGACGATTGCGCCAAGAACTGGCCGCCGCTGATGGCTGCTTCCGATGCCAAGGCCGATGGTGCATATTCGATCATCGAACGCAAGGATGGCACGAAGCAATGGGCCAAGGACGGCATGCCGCTTTATTACTGGGTCAAGGACACGAAGGCCGGCGACATCACCGGCGACGGAGTCGGCGGCAACTGGGACCTTGCCAAGCCCTGATGTGACGGCAAGAGAGCTGGCGTGAAGACACCCGCACCCGAAAGTTTCGAGGGCCAGATCCTGGCCCTCCTTCCCTCGCTCAGGCGCTATTCGCGCAGCCTGACGCGCTCGGATGCCGATGGCGAGGATCTGCTTCAGGATTGCGTCGAGAAGGTGCTGGCGCGCCGCGGTCAATGGCGCGGCCTCAACTTGCGCGGCTGGGTCCTGACCATCATGACCAATCTTTACCGCAACGGCCGGCGCGGCAAGGCGCGCGACGGCATGCTCGAGCTCGACGCTGCAGGAGATATGGCAGCACCGGAAGCGCCGGCCGATCCGCTGGAACGCACCCGGCTCGATAACGCGCTGAACAGCCTTTCGGAGGAGTACCGCGCCGTGCTGATGCTCGTCGTCATCGAGGGATATAGCTATAGCGAGGTCGCCGCCGCGCTCGATATCCCGATCGGCACGGTGATGTCCCGCCTGTCGCGCGCCCGCCGGCGCGTCGCCGAACACCTGAAGGCCGATAACATCATTACGCTTCGGAGACCGAAATGAACGAGACCAACCCGATCGTCACCGAAGCCGATCTCCACGCCTATGCCGACGGCCAGTTGCCCGAAACGGCGCGCTCCCGCATTGAGGCCTATCTCGCCGACAATCCCGACGAGGCGGCGATGGTCGCCGAATGGCAGGCGCAGAACGCAGGCATCCGCTCGCTCTTTGCCGGTTACGACAGGGCAAAGGACACCGATGCCCTGCTCGTCGCGCCGCCGCACGCCCTCCCGTCGGCGCCGAACCGCTGGGCAGTCGCCGCCGCAGCGCTCGTCGTCTTAGCGCTCGGTGCCGTCAGCGGCCATTATGGCCCGGCCCTTCTGGAGAGACCGGACCTGCAGTTAGCCGGTTCCGAAACCCTGCCGAAACAGGCCGAGACCGCCTTCACCGTCTATGCCGCCGAGGTTCGCCACCCGGTCGAGGTCTTCGCCGACGAGGAGGCCCATCTCGCCACCTGGCTCGGCAAGCGCCTGGCGATCCAGAACCTGAAGATCCCGAACCTGCAGCCGCTCGGCTTCAAGCTGGTCGGCGGCCGCCTGCTGCCGGTCGACGGCAGGCCCGGCGCCATGTTCATGTATGAGAACCAGACCGGCGAGCGCCTGACCGTCATGGTCGGCCGCAACAAGGAAAACCGCACGACGAGCTTCCGCTTCGCCTCATCGGGCAATCTCGAAACCTTCTACTGGATCGACGGCGAACTTGGTTATGCCGTCACCGGCGAAATCTCGCGCGAGACCCTGCGCGGTGTGGCCGAAGAATGCTACCGGCAGTTCCCGTCGTGAGGATCAGCGCAGCGGATCGTTGGCGAGCTCGATCGGCTGCCCATGCGGCGTCGCTTCTGCCGCCCGCTGCCAGCTTTTCTGCAGCTCGAGGATGGCGGACGCGTCGGCCACACCGCGGCTGACCAGCAGCTCCGAAAGCGCCGCCACCCAGCAGTCGAAATAGTCGCTGCCGTCTTCCGCCCGTCCGGGCTGATGCAATTGCCGTGAAAGGGTTTCCGCCCATTCGCTCCAGGAAAACAGCCCCTTCTCATGCAGATGCACGGTCATGGCGAAGGCCGCGGCGGCCCAGGGTTCGGGAAAGACCGGCGCGCCCTCCGCAGATTTGGGCAGCCCGGGCGATTGGCTGAGCTCGGAGGGTATTTCACACACGCTCAAGATAGCTCTCCCACGCGTCGATCGAGACCGTCAGCGACGGATCCGCACCCTCGCCCCAGATCTCGCCGCCGTCGAAAACGACGGTATAGAGCCATTGCGGGTTCTCGCCCTTGCCATGGGCATTATCATCGGGAAAAACGAAGGAGCCCTGCACCGCTTCGACGATACCGGCCTTGGCCCGGGCGTAGCGCGGCAACCGCGTATGGGTCGCCGGATTGAAATTCTTCGTCTTCACTGCCTCCCCGACCGCAAAGCGAGGCTCGTCATCCGCCGGCCGGTCGCAAGGCCCGCCCTTGGCAAGCACGGCGGGCACCATCTCCGCCTTCAGCACCCGTTTCGGCGCCGTGCCATCCTGCAGCTTGTGGCCGGACAAGAGCTCCTCGCGCGTCGCAAAGCCGTGTCGCATGAGCAGCGTCTCGACGCCGCGGATCCAGATCTCGTAATAGCTCGCCGCGAGGTAATCGGCCGGCCGAATATTCTCGCGCGCATGCCGGCTTTCATCGATCGTCCATGCGCCGAAAGCCCCGCAGGATAGCGTGATGCCGAGCGCCCGCTTTTCCCATTCGGCATGGAAATAGGGCTCGTCCTTCTCAGGCGCGACAGGACCGAAGCCCATCTGCCCACCGAGATCGTGCGGTCCGTTCATGACAGTGCCTCCGGGCTGCCGGCCACGGCCGTGCCGATCATCGCATCGCGGCTGACAAGGCCGGCAAGTGTTGCCTCATCCATTCCCTCCGTGCCTTCGGGGCGCTCCGGGATCACGAGATAACGCAGCTCCGCCGTCGAATCCCAGACGCGGATCTTCTTGCCCTCCGGCAGGGTTAGCCCGAATTCGGCGAGCACGCCGCGCGGATCGATGACCGCGCGCGAACGATAGGCCGGCGCCTTGTACCAGACCGGCGGCAGCCCGAGCACAGACCATGGATAACAGGAGCAGAGCGTGCAGACGACGAGGTTATGGGTCTCGGCCGTATTGAAGACGGCGCGCATATGCTCGCCCTGCCGGCCGGTATAACCAAGACTCGCAATCGCCGCCGTCGCATCGCGCCTCAGCCAGTCCGCAAAACCGGGATCGCTCCAGGCCTTGGCAACGACATGCGCGCCATTTCGCGGCCCGACCTTGGTTTCGTAAGTCTCGACGATCGCATCGATGGCATGCGGATCGATCAGGCCCTTCTCCGTCAGCAGCGTTTCCAGCGCCTTCACGCGGGCCTGCATGTCGGAGTAGTGATTGTCGTGGGCATGATCGTGGTGATGGTCGTGATCGTCGTGCAAGGCAATCTCCTCCAATAACGGCGGATGGGATCCCCTTCTCCCCAGCGGGGAGAAGGGGCGGCAGCCGGATGAGGGGTGAGCGGCGGCGCCGCGAATGCGCTGAGCGCGAGCGAAGGGCACCATAATCGGGGTGCCGTGCCGCCCCCTCATCCGACCCTTCGGGCCACCTTCTCCCCGCTGGGGAGAAGGGGATGTGCCGCAAGCTCCCGCCCTTACCAATCCTCCGTAAAATCGTCTCCGTTCTTTCTACCATACACCACAACCGCGCCAAGCCCTCCTATCCCACTCAAACTTTTCCGCTAATCTCCTGCCATGAACATCCTGATTCTCGGCGCAACCGGCTTCATAGGCTCGGTCGTCGCGGCCCGGCTCGTTGCGGACGGCCATGCGGTGACCGGGCTCGGCCGCAATCCCGCCCGAGCCCGCCTGAAGCAGCCGGCAATCGACTGGCGGCGTGCCGATCTCTCGCGGATGCTAAATCCCGAGGACTGGGAGAACCTCCTCAAAGACCGGCACGCCGTCGTCAATTGCGCCGGCGCCCTGCAGGACGGCCTCTCGGACGATCTCGCGGCGACCCAGGCGGATGCGATGCTGGCGCTCTATGCCGCGGCGAAACGCTCCCGTCCTCTGATTGTGCAGATATCGGCAAGGACCGCCGGCGCGGCAGGCGCGTTGCCCTTCCTCACCACCAAACGGCGGGCCGATGAGGCGCTGGCGGCAAGCGGCCTGCCTCATCTCATCCTGCGCCCTGCCCTCGTGCTCGGCCGCAATGCCCATGGCGGCTCGTCATTGCTGCGAGCGCTCGCAGCCTTTCCGCTGGCGCTGCCCCTCGTCCATGCGGAAAGCCCGGTCGAAACGCTTTCGGTGGATGATGTGGCGGAAGCCGTGTCGCGGGCGGTCGCAGGCGACCTTCGCGGTGATTTCGACCTTGCCGCCGGCGAGGTGCTGACACTCGCCGAACTCGTCGGCCTTCACCGGCAATGGCTGGGCTTGGCGCCTGCCCGCGTCTTTTCGCTTGCTCCCTGGCTTACGCGACCGGTGACCTGGCTTGCCGATATGGCGGGCCTGCTCGGCTGGCGTTCGCCGCTGCGCTCGACGGCGATGACAGTCATGTCCGAGGGCATACGGAGCGCAAAGAGGGAAAGCGGCCTCACCGCGACATCGGCGGCGGCCACGCTCGCCGCCAATCCCTCCGGCGTGCAGGATCTCTGGTTTGCCCGGCTCTATCTCCTGAAGCCGCTCATCATATCGGGCCTGTCGGCCTTCTGGCTGCTCTCCGGCCTGATCCCGCTGCTTTCGATGGAAAGCGCCTCCGCGCACTTCCTGCCCTTCATGCCCGAAATGGCGGCAACGGCGCTGACGCTTGCGACCTGCCTCATCGACGTGGCGCTCGGCACCGCCGTGCTTGTTCGCCCGCTCGCCAAACGCGCCCTTCTCGGCATGCTCACAGTCTCTTTCGCCTATCTCGCCGGCGCCACCCTGCTCGAACCCGCGCTCTGGCTCGATCCGCTTGGCCCCCTCGTCAAGGCGCTGCCGTCGGTCCTGCTGACGCTGACGGCGCTTGCCACCCTGGATGAACGCTGATGCTCGAGGAATGGCTGCTGCTTGCCCATGTCACCGGCGCCGCGGTCCTCTTCGGCACCGGCGCCGGCATCGCCTTTTTCATGGTGATGGCTCACCGCACGCGTGATCCCGCCCTGATCGCTCATGTCGCTGGAACCGTGGTCATCGCCGATACGGTCTTCACCGCGACATCAGCCATTCTCCAGCCGGTGACCGGCTATCTCCTCGCCCGCATGATCGGCTGGGACCTGTCGGAAGGCTGGATTGCGCTGTCGCTACTGCTTTACGTCATCACCGGCCTGTTCTGGCTGCCGGTCGTCTGGATCCAGATCCGCCTGCGCGATCTGGCCCGCGCTGCCGCGGCATCGGCCAGCGCCCTGCCGCCGGCCTATTTCAGCCTCTACCGCGTCTGGTTCGCGTTCGGCTTCCCGGCCTTCCTCGCCGTCATCGGCATTCTCTGGCTGATGCTGACGAAACCGTCGATACCCTATTTTAACATCGGCCAGAGGCTCGCCACGAGAAGCGCCGCCATGGTGATGTTGAACCACTTCAGCCGCACGGGATCGGAAAGCCATTCCCTCAGTGCCGAGCCGAAGCCCGCCCAGGTCGAGACGCTCGGCACGTTGACCACCGCGAAAGCCAGGCCGACGATGAGCACGCTGACAAGATAGAGTTCGGGATTGGTGTAGGTCGCCATCGCCGTGACCGCCATCACCCAGGCTTTCGGGTTGACCCACTGGAAGGCCGCCGCCGAGAAGAAGGACATCGGCGCCGCACTGCTCCTGCCTTCGCTCAGCGAACGCGAGGAGGCGATCTTCCAGGCGATCCAGACGAGATAGGCGCCGCCGGCGAACTTCAGCACCGTATAGACCAGCGGCATCGTGTGCAGCAGCGCTCCGAGCCCGAGGCCGACGCCGATCAGCAGCGAAAAGAAACCGGCGCCGATGCCGACCATATGCGGGATGGTCCTGCGGAAGCCGAAATTTACCCCCGAGGCGAAGAGCATCATATTGTTCGGCCCCGGCGTGATCGAGGTCGTGAAGGCGAAGAGAACAAGGGCGAGAAACGTATCCAGCGGCATGCGACCTCCCGAAGCCGGCTCTTTTCCGAGGCCCGCCTTATTTAGGTCAGCGTAACTGCCCTAAACTCTTGACGCCATTACATCATTGTCATGGTGACAGGATTGGTTGAAAGATAAGAACGCTGCGCAATCTCCTGAAAAATGGAAAAAATCATGCAGGACGACCCCATCCCCTCCGTCAAATTCCCGAACGGCACGGAAGTGCCGGCACTCGGCCAGGGAACCTGGGCCATGGGCGAGGATGCCGGCCATGCCAAGATGGAGATCGAAAGCCTCAGGGCGGGCATCGATCTCGGCATGACGCTGATCGACACCGCGGAAATGTATGGCGACGGCGGCGCCGAGGAGATCGTCGGCCAGGCGATCTGGGGACGGCGCGACGAGATCTTCCTCGTCAGCAAGGTCTATCCCTGGAATGCCAGCCTGAAAGGCACGATCGACGCCTGCGAGCACAGCCTGGAACGGCTCGGCACCGACCGCATTGACCTCTATCTCCTGCACTGGCGCGGCAACCATCCGCTGGCCGAGACTGTCGCCGCCTTCGAAATGCTGAAAGCGTCGGGCAAGATCGGCGCCTGGGGCGTCTCCAACTTCGACACCGACGACATGGAGGAACTGCTGTCCGTGCCCGACGGCGCCAATGTCGCCGCCAACCAGGTGCTCTACAATCTCTCCCGCCGCGGCATCGAATATGATCTCCTGCCCTGGTGCCAGAGCCGCGGCATTCCCATCATGGCCTATTCGCCGATCGAGCAGGGACATATCCTGCATCATCCCGAACTCATCCACATCGCCAAGGCCTATCAGGCAACGCCCGCCCAACTGGCGCTCGCCTTCCTGCTCGAACGCGACGGCGTCATCGTCATTCCGAAGACGTCGAATACTGAACGCGTGGCTGAGAACCGCGACTGCGTCTCGCTCGACATCACCGACGAGGACTGGCAGGCGCTCGACGCCGCCTTCCCGCCGCCGGCAAAGAAGAAGCCGCTGGAGATGCTGTGATCGCCGAGCGGCCCGAACTGCTGACAAGCCCGCCAACTCCTCTTTCGTCATGCTCGGGCTTGTCCCGAGCATCTGCACCGCTCGATACGTGGGCAGATCCTCGGCACAAGGCCGAGGATGACGCCGAGGAAGGGATGAAGCTTCTGCCTCACATCCCCTGCGCGCCGCGATTCATTGCGGCGATGCCCGTACGGCAGACCTCGATCAGGCCGAGCGGCTTCATGATCGCGATGAACTGGTCGATCTTCGAGGACTTGCCGGTGATCTCCAGAATGAAGTGATCAATCGTCGCATCCACCACCTTGGCGTGGAAGGCATCGGCAAGGCGCAGCGTCTCGGCGCGCATCTCGCCCTCGCCGATCACCTTGACCAGCGCCACTTCACGCTCGATCGGCCGTTCCTGGCCAAGTTCGCGGGCGCGCACCGTCAGATCGACGACGCGATGAACCGGCACGATGCGATCGAGCTGCGCCTTGATCTGCTCCAGCACGTGCGGCGTGCCGCGCGTGACGATGGTGATGCGGGAAAGATGCGCCTGATGCTCCGTCTCCGAAACCGTGAGGCTTTCGATATTGTAGCCGCGGCCGGAGAACAGGCCGATGACGCGGGCAAGGACGCCCGGCTCGTTGTCGACGAGAACCGAAAGCGTATGGCTCTCGATCGCCGTCGTTTCCGGCGAGATGAAGTAGGCAGAGCCCGTAGGCTGAAGATGTGCGTTCATGGTCCTGGGTTCCTACCTTATCGTTATACAAGCTGACGGCCTTTGGCGTCGATCGCGTTGGCGACCGCTTCATCCGTGGCCTCATCGGGCAGCAGCATTTCGTTATGGGCCTTGCCCGAGGGGATCATCGGGAAGCAGTTGGCGAGATTGGCGACGCGGCAATCGAAGATGACGGGCTTCTTGACCTCGATCATCTCGACGATGGCGTCGTCGAGCTCATCCGGCTTGTCGCAGCGCAGGCCGACCGCGCCATAGGCTTCCGCCAGCTTGACGAAATCAGGCATCGCCTCGGTATAGGAGTGCGACAGGCGATTGCCGTGCAGCAGCTGCTGCCACTGGCGCACCATGCCCATGTACTGGTTGTTCATGATGAAGATCTTGATCGGCGCATCATACTGGATCGCCGTCGACATTTCCTGGATGCACATCTGGATCGAGGCGTCGCCGGCAATATCGATGACGAGGCTGCCGGGATGGGCGATCTGGACGCCGAGGGCCGCCGGCAGGCCGTAGCCCATCGTGCCAAGACCGCCCGAGGTCATCCAGCGGTTCGGCTGCTCGAAGCCGAAGAACTGCGCCGCCCACATCTGATGCTGGCCGACCTCGGTGGTGATATAGGTATCGCGGTCCTTGGTGTGTGCATAGAGACGCTCCAGCGCATATTGCGGCATGATGACGTCATTGCTCTTGGTATAAGCGAAGGAGTTGCGCGCCCGCCAGCGGGCGATATCGCTCCACCAATCCGCGAGACGATTCTTCTCCGGCTTCTTCGGCAGAGCCCGCCACAGGCGGACCATGTCTTCCAGCACATGGCCGACATCGCCGCGGATGCCGATATCGACGCGGACGTTCTTGTTGATCGAGGACGGATCGATATCGATATGGATCTTCTTCGAGTTCGGCGAGAAGGCGTTGAGACGGCCGGTGATGCGGTCGTCGAAGCGGGCGCCGATGCAGACCATGACGTCGCAGTCATGCATCGCCATGTTGGCCTCGTAGGAGCCGTGCATGCCGAGCATCTTCAGCCAGTTCTTGCCCGAAGCCGGATAGGCGCCGAGCCCCATCAGCGTCGAGGTGATCGGGAAATCGGTGAGTTCGATCAGCTCACGCAGCAGCTTGGAGGCTTCCGGGCCGGAATTGATGACACCGCCGCCGGAATAGATGATCGGACGGCGCGCATTCGCCATCAGCTCGATGGCCGCGTGGATCTGGTTGAGGTCGCCCTGGATCTTCGGCTGATAGCTCTTCTGGATCGTGTAATCGGCGGGCGGCGTATAGGTGCCGGTCGCAAACTGCACGTCCTTCGGAATATCGACGACGACGGGGCCTGGACGGCCGGACTGGGCGATGCGGAAGGCCTCGTGAATGATGGCGGCGAGCTGGTTGACGTCCTTGACCAGCCAGTTGTGCTTGGTGCAGGGCCGGGTGATGCCGACCGTGTCGCATTCCTGGAAGGCGTCGGAGCCGATCAGCGGGGTCGGAACCTGACCGGTCAGGCAGACGAGCGGGATCGAATCCATCAGCGCGTCCTGCAGCGGCGTGACCGCATTGGTGGCGCCGGGACCCGAGGTAACCAGCATGACGCCGACCTTGCCGGTGGAGCGGGCGTAGCCTTCGGCCGCGTGGCCTGCCCCCTGCTCGTGGCGCACGAGGATGTGCTTGACATCGTCCTGCTGGAAGATCTCGTCATAGATCGGCAGAACCGCGCCGCCGGGATAGCCGAAGATATGTTCGACGCCGTTGTCCTTCAGCGCCTTGAGAACGATCTCCGCTCCCGTCATCCGATTGCCTGCCGCCTGATTGTCCGTGCTCATCTGTCTGTTCCGTTTGATGCTGGGATTTGCGTTTGTGGCCGGAAGCCCGAAATTCGGGCACAAAAAAAGGCCCCGGAGGAGCCTGTCATCTAGCGCATGGGTGGCTGTCGCCGGATGGTTACACCATCCTGCCCATGCGCTTTCCCACCACGATAAGAACTGTTGCGATTTTCATGGCGGGAAGTGATAGACAGAAAATTTCGCAGCGTCAACGCATGCCGCAATAAAAAACTGCCTCACGCCTTCACCCCTGAAAATCGATAGGATGAAGGATTTGTTAAAGGATCAACTTTATCCTTTAACGCTACCGCAGGGAGTAGCCTTTGCTCAACAACGACTTGCGCATGTCTGGCAAGGCAGGCGAGCACGATAGACGCGACGGCCATGCGCCGGGAAATCGCTTTCTCGGCCGCGTCGTTGCATGCAGCGGATCCCGGGCGACAATTGCCGCCGTCGCCGTCGAGGGCAACACCGATCTCACCGAACTCTGGTCCGTCGGCCGGCTGATCTCGATCAGCGTCGGCCGCAACCGCGTCGTCGCCCTCGTCTACCAGATGAACACCGGCAGCCATGCCTGGGGCGAGGGCGAGGATAATACTTTCAAGATCGAGACCGAGCTGCTCGGCGAGGTCCGCGTCGACGAGGACGGCCGCGAGGAATTCTCGACCGGCATCTCGCATTATCCCTATCTCGGCGCCATCGCCCACCGCATCCGTGCCGCCGACCTGATGCGCATCTACGATGCCGGAACGGGCACGACCGCCGTCATCGGCAAGCTGACGCAGGACGAAAGCATCGATGCGGCGATCCACATCCCTTCGATGCTCTCCAAGCATTTCGCCGTCGTCGGCTCGACCGGCGTCGGCAAGTCGACGGCGGTCTCTTTGCTGCTGCACAAGGCGATCGTGGCCGATCCGAAGCTGCGCGTGCTGATCCTCGATCCGCACAATGAATTCGCCGCCGCCTTTCCCAAGCACGCCGTCACCATCGATACAGATACGCTCGACCTGCCCTTCTGGCTGATGCGGCTCGAGGAGTTCGCCGAAGTCGTCTTCCGCGGCCGCCCGCCGGTGCCGGAAGAACTCGATATGTTGCGCGATATCATGCCGGAGGCCAAGCGCGCCTTCCGCGGCAGCGACAATTCGCTGGTGCGCCGGACGACGGAAAAGAGCTCGATCACCGCCGATACGCCGGTTCCCTACCGCATGGCCGATCTGCTGGCGCTGATCGATGAGCGCATCGGCCGCCTCGAAGGCCGCGCCGAAAAACCCGCCCTGCGGTCGCTGAAGATGCGCCTCATCGCCGCAATCAACGATCCGCGCTATCACTTCATGTTTTCCAACAACACGATCAGCGACACGATCACCGACACCATCGCGCAGATATTCCGCATTCCCGGAGACAGCAGGCCGATCTGCACCTTCCAGCTTGCCGGCATTCCTTCCGAGGTGGTCAATTCGGTCGCCTCCGTGCTCTGCCGCATGGCCTTCGAGGTGGCACTCTGGAGTGACGGCGCCATCCACATGCTCGTCGTCTGCGAGGAAGCGCATCGCTATATCCCCTCCGATCCCAGCCTCGGCTTCGTGCCGACGCGCCAGGCAATCGCCCGCATCGCCAAGGAAGGCCGAAAATACGGCGTCTCGCTTGGGATCATTACCCAGCGGCCAGGCGAGCTCGACCAGACGATCCTGTCGCAGTGCTCGACGCTGTTTGCCATGCGCCTGGCCAACGATCGCGACCAGGAAATCATCCGTTCGGCCATCCCGAATTCATCGATCTCGACGACGAGCTTCATCTCCTCGATCGGCAATGGCGAGGCGATCGCCTTCGGCGAGGCGATCAGCGTGCCGATGCGCATGCGCTTTTCCCGCGTCGACGAAAATCTGCTGCCGAAGGCTGCCAGCGCCAACAGCAAGCATAGCGAGGAAGATCCGGATACGGTCGATCTGCGCAAGATCGTCACGCGCATGCGGGCGGTAACGGTCGGGCCTGATATTTCGAATTTCCAGCAGAGCTTCGGCGCATCGACAGCACATCCCGACGAGGAGAATGACGCCGACGAGGTTCTCGAGGCCAAGCCCTACGCACCGCCTCCACCGGCCTCGCCGCCGCCGGTTTCGGCGCCCCTCGAATCCTACCGGCGCGAACTGCTGCCGAAGACGCCGGGGCTGGACCCGGCCGCACCTTCATCCGTCGATCCGCGGCTCGATGCGCTGCGCCGCGAGATGCGCCGCGAGGAACCGATCTTTCCGCGACCTGCACCGCCGACCGACCAGCCGGCCATCACCCGCCGGGAACCCGGCTCGTCGCTGCGCGAAAGCATTCTGAAAAAGCCGTTGAGCAGCCTTTACAACAAGGACTAAAGCGCGTCGCATCAAATTTGATTCGCGCAACGCGCTTTAGCTCTTTGTTTTTATGCATGTCGTGGTCCCGGAACCGCTGCACACTTCCGGGCGACATGCGTTAAGTCTTCCGCCCGCCCTCCAGAGCGATCAGCGGCTCGACGATCTCGAGCACACGCTGGCGATCCGCTGATTTCAGCGGCAGGAGCGGTCGCGGAAGCTCCGCCCTGGCGAGTGAGAGATGCTCGATCAGCATATAGACCACGCGGATGCTTCCGAATGCCTTGAAGGTTTGCCATAGCGGCTCGAACAGCTTATCGAGCCGGCGTGCCTCATCGACGTCGCCGGCCATGGCGGCCTTGGTCAGGCCGAGAGCCGTGCGCGGCAGCAGACCGCCGATGACGCTGTACCAGGCGTCTGCGCCGGAAAGCAGCGCATCGGCCGCGCCCCAATCGCCACTGTAACCGATCGCGAGATCGGTCTTCTCCCGCAAGGCCGCAAGTTCCCCCGGCAAATCGCCGTCAACAGGCGGCGGCATCTTTACTGCCCGGATCGTTTCGATATCGGAGAGGCGCTGGAGAAGCTCCCGGCTGAAGGTGAAATGGGTCGTGCCGGGATTGTTGTAGATGCAGACCGGCAGCTTCGTTGCCTTCGCGATCGCCATGAAATGCTCATAGGCTTCCTCCTGCGTCAGCGGCGTATAGGAGACCAGCGCCAGCAGAAGAGCATCCGCACCGGCCGCCTCGGCATCCCTGGCAAGACCGACGGCGTGGTCCGTTCTGAGAGCCCCGGCCCCGACGATGAGAGGAATACGGCCGGCGACGCATTCGGCCGCGGCCTTGACGGCGCGCAACCGCTCCTCGCGCGTGAGGTAAGCATAGATCCCGGTGCTGCCGAGAAGGCCGATAGAGGCGACGCCCGCCTCGCACAAGCGTTCCAGAAGGCGGCCGAGGGCTTCGGTGTCGACGTGGCCATCGATATTCGCGGGCGTTGCCGGAAAGGCCGAAAGGCCGTGAAAGGGAGAAGCCGAAGACATGATGTGATCCTGAAAACGCGTCAGTTTGAGAACAGCAGGCGCGATCCGGCGCCCGCGAAGAACACGGCGAGGCCTGCCTCGATCCAGCGGCGCGCCATGGCATAGCCGCGCACCATCGGCGCTGTCGAGAACAGCAGGGCATAACCGGCGAATATCGATATCCCGAGCAGCACACAGCCGCCGAAAGCTGTCACCGCCATCTCGGGCGAAGCGCCCGGTTTGAGGCCGAGCGACATGATCGCGACCCAGGCCAGAACCGCTTTGGGGTTTCCGAGATGCATCAGGATCCCACGGCGGTAGAGCACACCGAAGTCCGTCGACGACCGCGCTAGTTCGCCTGCCGGCGCATCCGCGGCAGCGGCCGAGCGAGCCGCCCTCCAGGCGAGCCAGAGAAGGTAAAGCCCGCCCGCGATCTTGAGGAATGACAGAGCATGAGCATAGCCTACCAGCAGGGTCGAAATGCCGGTGACGGCAATCAGTCCCCAGCATGTCGACATCGTTATCACGCCGGCGGCAAGCGCCAGGGCCGGTCGGCGCCCCTGGCTCATCGCGACATTCATGATCGCCATGTTGCTTGGCCCCGGGCTTCCGGCTGCGATGACATAGGCGATATAGACGACGAGAAGATCCTGCATGTCCGTTTTCCAGAAGTCGCTGAGGCCTTCCTTCTCTTCTAAAATTGGTACATCATGAAGCGCCATTTTCAAGAATCTTCATGGACCATTTTGTAATGTCGAAGCGGCGGGCCACCATCGAAATTCCGTCTCTCCATGGGATTGACAGAACGGCCCATGTCGGCCGCCGGCTTGCACAGGCGCTGCGGCACGCCATTGCCTGCGGCGAACTGAGGCCCGGCGAGCGCCTTCCTTCGACGCGTAGCCTTGCCGCCTCTTTGAAGATCGCCCGCGGCACCGTCGTCGAAGCCTTCGATCAGTTGACGGCCGAAGGTTATCTCGAGGCGAGAGTGGGCGCGGGAACCCGTGTCGCCGCCGCCCTGATGGACATGGGGCCGGCACCCCCGCCGCCACCGCCCGCGCCGGCATCCGCAGATGTGATGGATCTGCCTGCCCCGGCTGCCCGGCTGATATCGATCGCCCGTGCGCTGACCCCTCACCCGCCCGTTCCCTTCGCCATCGCCGTGCCCGCTTCCGGCATTGCGCCCGACGACAATTGGCGCCGTGTCGGCAATCGAATGCGCGCCTCGAGACGGGCCGCACCCTCGGGCTACCACGATCCGATGGGTGTGCTCGAGCTGCGCATCGCCATCGCCGACCACGTCCGCCGCGCGCGGGCCGTTCATTGCGAACCCGAGCAGGTCATCGTGACGTCAGGCACCCAGCAAGGCCTCTATATGGCTGGCCGGGTTCTTCTGTCGCGTGACGACCCGGTATGGGCCGAGGATCCCGCTTATCCCGGCCTGACGGCAGTGCTCGACGATCTCGGCGTCCGGACGCATCGAATCCCGGTCGACGCACAAGGAATGAATGTGGAGCGCGGCCTCGAACTCTGCCCGGAAGCGCGCGCCGCATTCGTCACGCCTTCACACCAATATCCGGTCGGCATGCCGCTCAGCATGGCGCGGCGCAACGCTCTGATCGCCTGGGCCGACCAGAACCGAGCCTGGATCGTCGAGGACGACTACGACAGCGAACTGCGTTATGCCGGACACCCTTTTCCCTCCATGCAGGGGCTGCGTCCGTCGCGCGTCATCTATCTCGGCACCTTCAGCAAGGTGCTCTTTCCGTCGTTGCGCCTCGGTTACGTCATCGCCCCGGCGCCGCTCGCAGAAGCCTTCGCCGGCGCACGCGCCATTCTTGACCGGCATTCGCCGATATCAGAACAGCACGTTCTCGCCGCCTATATCAGGGAAGGCTATTTCGAGGCGCATATCAGGCGCATTCGCGGTCTTTATGCCGAACGCCGCGCTGTTCTGCTCGCCGCGCTCGAGCGGGTTCTGCCGGAAGGGTGTCATGTTCAGCCGAGCGATCAGGGCATGCACATCCTTCTATGGCTGCCCGAGGAAGCCGACGACGTGCGGCTGGCGGCGCGCGCCCTTTCGGCCGGCCTCGCGGTGCGGGCGATCTCCCCCATGTATGGCGCGCAGCCGGCACGCCCCGGCCTGATGCTGGGTTTCGGCGGCTTTCCGCGGGAGCAACTACAGGCGGCGGTGGGCGAACTCGCCAAACTGCTGCAGGTGCGCAGCGCGTAACCGCACTTGAAGGGGAGCCCCGGACTTTACGAACTATAGGGCCAGCCGCTCCCAGCTCTCGTCCATCTGATTGCGGAACCAGGTCATCTGCCGCTTGGCGTATTGCCGTGTCGCCGCAGCCCCCTTCTCCAGCACCTCCTCGCGCGTCATCTCACCCTTCAGCATCGCCGCGATCTGCGACACCCCGATCGCCTTCATGACAGGCGCCTCGGCGGGCAGGCCGAGGGCAAGCAGCGCCCTCACCTCGTCTTCGGCGCCTTGCTGCAGCATCTTTTCGAAACGGCCATTGATGCGGGCATGCAGCACCGCCCGGTCCGGCAGCACGACAATCTTTCGCGCCTTCTCGGCGTCGATCAGAACTGGCCCGGACCGCCCCTGAAAATCGGCGATCGACCGTCCCGTCGCCTTAATCACCTCCAGCGCCCGGACGATGCGCTGCCCGTCCTGGCGGTTGAGGCTTGCCGACATGGCAGGGTCGATCGCATCAAGTTCGGCATAGAGCTGATCCGGCCCCTCCTCCAGCAGCCGCGTCCTGAGTTTCTCCCGAAGCGCCTCCGGTATCGCGGGCATGTCGGAAAGGCCGCCGGTCAGTGCCTTGAAATAGAGCCCGGTGCCGCCGACGTAGACCGGCAGCTGCCCGGCGGCTTTCAGGGCCGGCAGCAGCGCCGAGACGTCGCGCAGCCAGGAGCCGGTGGAATAGCCGGCCCCTGCCGGAACGTGGCCGTAGAGATGATGCGGCACCCCTTGCATCTCCTCTTCCGACGGGCGCGCGGTCAGCACCCGCAAGGTGTCGTAGACCTGCATGCTGTCGGCATTGACAACCGCGCCGTCATAGCGCTTGGCAAATTCGACGGCGAGCGCGGACTTGCCGCTGGCGGTCGGCCCGGTTATCAGGATCGCGTTCTCTACGCTCAGAAGGTTTTCCATCATGGCCCTCGTTGCCACGCTTGTTGCCAATCCGTCAAATCCTGTTCTGACCCCTGCTATCGCCGAACAGGCGGCCGAGGCCGTGGAAGCCTCCGGTCTCTACTGGCTGGCCGACGGCGTCGCCTGCGACATCGCGCTGCGTGACGGTACGGATGGGCAGGCGGCCGAGGCCAATATCCTCGCCGTCATCGCTGGCGCGCCGATCGACCTCGTCATCCAGGAGCAGGAGACCCGCCGCAAGAAAATGCTGATCGCCGACATGGATTCGACGATGATCGGCCAGGAATGCATCGACGAACTCGCTGCCGAAGTCGGCCTGAAGGAGAAGGTCGCCGCCATCACCGCCCGCGCCATGAACGGCGAGATCGCCTTCGAGCCCGCCTTGCGTGAGCGTGTCGCTCTGCTGAAAGGCCTGCCGATCTCGGTCGTCGACGAGGTCATCGCCCGGCGTATCACGCTCACCCCGGGCGGCCCGGAGCTGATCGCCACCATGAAGTCGAAAGGCCATTACACCGCCCTCGTCTCCGGCGGCTTCACCGTTTTTACGGGGCCCATCGCCGCCACTCTCGGCTTCGATGAAAACCGCGCCAACACCTTGCTGGACGATGGCGGCATTCTCTCCGGCTTCGTCGCCGAACCGATCCTCGGCAAGCAGGCGAAAGTCGATGCGCTGAACGAAATATCGGCGCGTCTCGGCATCTCGCCGAAGGAGGCAATGGCCGTCGGCGATGGCGCCAATGATCTCGGCATGCTGCAGCTCGCCGGCTCCGGCGTCGCCCTCCACGCCAAACCCACGGTCGCCGCCCAGGCCCAGATGCGAATCAACCACGCCGACCTGACGGCGCTGCTCTATATCCAGGGCTATCGGAAGACGGATTTTGTGATGGGTTGAACGCTCAACTCACTATCGCTGGACGGTCACTAAATCAAAACCCGTCGGCATGAAATTTGGCGCAAACGCTTATACCAAGCTCCCTCATCCCTGTGCTTGTCACAGGGATCCAGCGCGCCCAAGTCCTTGGGCGCAGAAGACTCCCTTACATCGGTGAGACTCATTCACCGCGCCGACGCGCGGTGGCTGGATTCCTGTGACGAGCACAGGAATGAGGGGAGAATCGGAGACCGCGGGGGCAAAATCGTCACCGCCGCAGCCCCCTACTCCATCGGCACTGCCACGAACCGAAGATCGCCGTTTGCCGATGCGATCATCAGCTGGGCGTTGCGGCGGCCTTCCTGTTTCAACGATTTCACCTTGGCCGCGACCGCGTCCGGCGACTTCATGAATTCCTGCGCCACCTCGACGATCACGTCCCCTGGCTTCAGCCCCTTTTCGGCCGAGGCGGAGCCGGGCGCCACCTCCGTCACGACGACGCCGTCGACGCTCTCGGCAATGCCGAAAGCCTTGCGTGTCTCGGGGCTCAATAGCGACAGCGACAATCCGAGCACGTCCTTGGGTGTTGCCGCATCCGGCGATACCTGGCCCTGGTGCTGGTCGGGCGCCGGTGCGCCCGGTACGGGCTGCACCTGATCGCCGGTATCCGGCTGGTCCAGGTCGTTGTTCTCGTCCGGATCAGGGGTGATCACGCCATCCTGCGAGCCATCGGGCGCTGCATCACCGGATGCAGCCTGATCGCTGTCCTCGAGGCGACCAAGCTTCACCTTGACGGTCTGCTCCTTGCCGTCGCGCAGCACTACGACGTCCACTTCCTTGCCGACCGTGCTTTCCGCCACGACACGCGGCAGATCGCGCATTTCATTGACCGTCTTGCCGTCGAATTTCAAAATCACGTCGCCCGCCTTGATGGAGCCGTCGTCGACGGGGCCGCCCTTGATGACGCCGGCGACCAGTGCACCCTTGGCCGTGTCGAGCCCGAGGCTGTCGGCGATATCGTCGGTCACCGGCTGAATGCGAACGCCGAGCCAGCCGCGCCGCGTCTCGCCATATTCGCGCAGCTGCGCGACGACGCCGGAGGCGAGCTCCGACGGCACCGAGAAGCCGATGCCGATCGAGCCGCCGCTCGGCGAAATGATCGCCGTATTGATGCCGATGACTTCACCTTTCATGTTGAAGAGCGGGCCGCCGGAATTGCCCTTGTTGATCGCCGCATCCGTCTGGATGAAGTTGTCGTAGGGGCCGGCATTGATGTTGCGGCCACGCCCGGAAATGATGCCGACCGTCACCGAGCCGCCGAAACCGAAGGGATTGCCGATCGCCATCACCCAGTCGCCGATGCGCATCTCGCTGGAATCGCCGAATTTGACCGCTTTCAGCGGCGCCTTCGGCTCGACCTTCAGCACCGAAAGATCGGTCTTCGTATCCGTGCCGATCAGCTTCGCCTTGAGCTTCGAGCCATTGGCGAAATTGACCTCGATGTCGTCGGCGCCCTCGATCACGTGATTGTTGGTGACGATATAACCGGTCGGGTCGATGACGAAGCCGGAGCCGAGCGAACTGACATTGTGGTTGGGGCCTTTGCCGCCCTGCTGCTTGTTGAAGAAGTCATTGAAGAATTCCTGGAATGGCGATCCATCGGGGGCGCGCGGCGCCGGACCGACCCCCTCGTCATCCTTCACATTCTGAGAGGTGGAGATGTTGACGACGGCATCGAGCAACCCTTCCGCGAGATCGGCGACGGAAGCCGGTCCGTTGTTCGGCACGACTCCCTGAATGCGCGGTACCTGCTGCGGTGCCGCGGGTGGCGTCGGCGCGGGAGCAGCCGGAACAGGCGCGGCAACCCCGGGTGCTGCTGTTTCAGGCATGGTTTGCGCAAAAGCAATCCCGCTCATGCCGGCTTGCGCCAGAATTGCGGCGCTGGCCACAAGCGCGAGCGTTCGTCTGAAGGGCGAGCCAATCGTGGGGGCCATCAAGCTTCCTCATAAGCGGTAAATGCGCACATTGAGCATCAGCATAAGGCGGAATGATGGAGGGCGAAATCACCTTTTCGCGAAATCCCCGTGCAATCTGAAACCTCCTCGCAAAAGCCCGATTGTCACAATCAGCGCATGAAAAAAGGGCCGGCGCGGGCCGGCCCTTCCAGTTGTGCGATAGCCCGCGGCGTCAGTTCGCCGGCTGGGCGGGGGCTGCGGGCGCAGCCGCGCCGGGAACGGCGGCAGCCGGCGCTCCTGGGGTTGCCGGCGGCTGCATAGCGCCGGCGGCGTTGTCGAAATAACGGAAGAATTCCGAATTCGGCGACAGCACCAGCGTCGTGTCCTGCGAGGAAAGCGCCGCGGAATAGGCCGCCATCGAACGATAAAACTCGAAAAACGCGGGGTTCCTGGAAAAGGCGTCGGCGAACACGCGGTTGCGTTCGGCATCGCCCTGACCGCGCAGGATTTCCGCATCGCGCTGGGCATCCGCGGTGATCTCGACCACCTGGCGGTCGGCGATCGCCCGGCGGCGCAGGCCGTCTTCCGTGCCCTGGGCGCGCAAGAGTTCGGCCTCGGCCAGACGCTCGGAGCGCATGCGGTTATAGGTGTTCGGCGCCACATCGGCCGTCAGATCGGTGCGGCGGATGCGTACGTCCTCGATATTCAGTCCGAGAAGCTCGGCATCCGGACGCAGATCGTCGCGCACCTCGAGCATCATCGACACGCGCTCGTCGGAAAGTGCGGCATCGAATTCCCGCAGACCGTAGACGCGGCGCAGTGCCGAATCGAGGCGGGTGCGCAGCCGCGCTTCGGCCGAATCGCGATCACCGGAGACGGTTTCTCGGAAGCGGCGGGCATCGTTGATCGAATAGATCACGAAGGCGTCGACGTCGAAGGTCGCACCGCCCTTGACCTGTACTTGGATGTTGTCGAGGTCGAGACGCAGCTTCTGCTTTTCGACGAGCTGAACGCGGTCCGCGTCCATGAAGCTGAACGGCAGCTTGAAATAGATGCCGGGCTCGGTCTTGACCGACTGGATCTCACCGAAGCGTACGACAATCGCCTGTTCACGGGCATTGACCACATAAACCGATGAATAAAGCCCGACCAGCACGACTGCGAGGATGACGAGAATGACGGGAAGCCTGTTCGAAGTCATGGCTCAACCTCCCTGCTGCGACGGTCTGGAGATCTCGTTGAGCGGCAGATAGGGTACGACCCCCTGCTTCTCTTCGATGATGACCTTCCTGGAATTCTTCAGCACCTGTTCCATCGTTTCCAGGAACAACCGCTTGCGGGTGACGTCGGGCGCCTTCGAATATTGTTCGTCGATGGCGATGAAGCGCTGCGCCTCGCCCTCCGCTTCCTTGACGACGCGGCCCTTGTAGGCGGCTGCATCTTCGCGGATGCGGGCGCCGTCACCGCGCGCCTGACCGAGCTTCTGGTTGGCGTACTGATTGGCTTCTTCCACCAGGCGCTGCTTATCCTGATCGGCGCGCTGCACCTCCTGGAAGGCATCGGCCACTTCACGCGGCGGCGCCACGTCCTCGATCGTCACCTTGTTGACCGAAATGCCGGAACTGTAACGCGACATCGTATCCTGGATGATATTGGCGACTTCGCTGGCGATCTCCAGGCGCCGGTCGCGGAACGCATCCTGCGCCGGACGGCGGCCGACCACTTCGCGCATCGCGCTTTCGGAAACCTGCTGCAGCGTCTGCGCCGGGCTTTCGACGTTGAAGAGATAGGCGCGCGCGTCGCTGATCTGATAGAGAACGTTGAAGCGGACATTGAGGATGTTCTGATCGCCCGACAGCATCAGCCCGCCGGCCGTGTTGCTGCTGCCCTGCGTGCCGCCGACATTCAGCAGCTGCTCGGTGACCTTGACGATCTCGACCGTATCCATCGGCCAGAAATG
Organism: Rhizobium croatiense; assembly: GCF_019793465.1. Classification (GTDB taxonomy): domain Bacteria; phylum Pseudomonadota; class Alphaproteobacteria; order Rhizobiales; family Rhizobiaceae; genus Rhizobium; species Rhizobium croatiense. The sequence goes on from NZ_JAILYJ010000004.1 coordinate 217,261, forward strand.
GAAATGCAGACCCGGCATCGACACCGTTTCCCGCGGCTTGCCGAAGCGCAGCTCGACGCCGCGTTCGTCCGGCTGGACGGTGTAGACGCACTGGATCAGCCAGAAGACGGCGACGATCGCCAAAACGATCACCGCCACGCCGCCGTTGAAACCGCCGGGAACGATGTTGCGCAGCTGGTCCTGGCCGCGCCGGATAATATCTTCCAGATCGGGCGGTCCGCCCTTGCCGCCGCTGCCGCGTGGTCGGTTCGGCCCCTGACCCCATGGTCCCTGATTGTTACCGCCGCCGCCCCAAGGGCCGCCGCCGCCATTCTGATTGCTCCAGGGCATCAAAACCTCGTTGTTCGTTAAAGTCTTCCCCGCATCCTGGACCGTGGGGGCTGACCGGCGGATGCGTTGGTGACCGTTATAGGTATCACCGCACCGGCTTTCAACGCAGCGTGAGAAACTTGGTCAATTTAATTGGAAAATAGTTCGTTTTCACGCACGACGGCGGTCATAGACGACGTAGCGGGTGGGATAGCTGTCCCTTTCGCCGACCGGCACCTCGATTGTCTCTCCCGCCTGCCAGAGATCGGGATCGATCTCAGGAAACGACGCATCGCCGTCGAGATCGGCCTCGACATGGGTGATGCAGAGCCGGTCGGCCAGATTGATCGCTTGCGCGTAGATCTGGCTGCCGCCGATGATGCAGATCTCGTCGGCGGCGGTTTCGAGCGCCAGCCTTTCAGCCGCGTCCATCGCCTCCGGCAGCGAATGCGCCATACTGATAGCGGGATCGTCAATCGCCGCTTGCCGCGAGATGACCACGTTCGGCCGTCCCGGCAGCGGCTTGCCGATCGAATCGTAGGTCTTGCGGCCCATTACGACAGGCTTGCCCAATGTCAGCGCCTTGAAGCGCTTGAGGTCGCTCGACAGCCGCCACGGCATGTCGCCGTCGCGGCCGATGGTGCCGTTGCGGGCAACGGCGGCGATGATGGTCCTGCGGATATCGGCCATGAAATGTCCCGGATCAGACGGCGATCGGCGCCTTGATGCTGGCATCGGCCTCGTAGCCGATCAGCTCGAAATCATCGAAGGTGAAGCCGAAAATGTCCTTCACCTCAGGATTGATGCGCATGAAGGGCAGCGGCTTCGGCCGGCGCGTCAACTGCAGCTTCGCCTGGTCGAAATGGTTGTGGTAGAGATGGGCGTCGCCGAGCGTGTGGACGAAATCGCCGGGTTTGAGCCCCGTCACCTCAGCCACCATCATCGTCAAAAGCGCATATGAGGCGATGTTGAACGGCACACCGAGGAAGATGTCGGCGGAGCGCTGGTAGAGCTGGCAGGAGAGCCTGCCGTCGGCGACATAGAATTGGAACAGGCAATGGCAGGGCGGCAGCGCCATATTGTCGACTTCGGCCGGATTCCAGGCCGAGACGATGTGGCGGCGCGAATTCGGATTGTTGACGATGCCTTTGACCAGATTGGCGATCTGGTCGATATGGCCGCCGTCCGGTGCCGGCCAGGAGCGCCATTGGGCGCCATAGACCGGGCCGAGGTCGCCGTTCTCGTCGGCCCACTCATCCCAGATCGAGACGCCGTTCTCCTTGAGATAGCGGATATTCGTTTCACCCTTGAGGAACCACAAAAGCTCGTGGATGATCGAGCGCAGATGCAGCTTCTTCGTGGTCAGCACGGGAAAGCCTTCTTCGAGATCGAAGCGCATCTGGTAGCCGAAAACCGAGCGGGTACCGGTGCCGGTGCGGTCGCCCCGATCGGAGCCCTTTTCCATCACATGCTTCAGGAGATCGAGATATTGCTGCATGGCGCGCTGATTCCGTTTTCTCCAATTTAAGCCTTCGCCTTCAGGAAACCAATCGCCGGCGGGCGTTTTCCCGTTCTTTCTATGCCGGAGATAAAGCTTTTGTGACGATTGCCCTTTCCTTGGGCGAAGGAAATCACTATATCAGCCCTGCCGGCTTTCGGGCCGGCTATGGCAATAAATGAGCGGTGTAATAAACCTATTGGACCCGGGGGCGGTACCCGGCGCCTCCACCAAAAACCGGCGGCAAGGAAGGCCGGCTTTTGATGGGGGCGAAACAGGATCGACAAGGGTGTAAAGATCGACTTTTTGCTCGGCATTGTACCGCCGTTATCGGGCTAAAATTGTAGTTGCAAACGACAACTATGCGGAAGCTCGTCTCGCTGCTTAATCGCGGTGTGACACTTCAATCAAAGTCCTAGTGGTTCGCACCTCTAGGCGGGGTCCGAAGGCACCTGGCAACAGAAGCCTTCACCTTCTCCCTGCTGATGAAATCATGTATGCTGCGAAAAAACGTGACTCGGCTCCGGTCTTTCCCAAGGCGCCCGGACGTGGCATATAACCTTGTGAAAAGACTTCCGAACCGACGAAAGACAGGAAAAGCATGGGGCAGGATCATATCCGCTACGACATTCTGGCGCAGGATGCACTTCGCGGCGTCATCCGCAAGGTTTTGGCGGAAGTCGCAACGACGGGCCGTCTGCCCGGCGACCATCACTTCTTCATCACCTTCCTGACGGGTGCGGCCGGCGTACGCATTTCCCAGCACCTGAAGTCGAAATATCCAGAGCAGATGACCATCGTCATCCAGCACCAGTTCTGGGACCTGAAGATCACCGAGACGCATTTCGAAATCGGCCTTTCCTTCTCCGACGTTCCGGAAAAGCTGGTCATTCCGTTCAATGCGATCCGCGGCTTCTACGATCCCTCCGTCAATTTCGAGCTCGAATTCGATGTGCCGCTCGCCGATGGCGAGGAGCTGCCGTCCGGCGAGATCACCGCCTATCCGGTCGATGCCGCAGGAAAGCCTGACGAAACCGCCGGCGCAAAACCGGCCGACGGCGAAGAGAAGAAACCGGGTTCCGTCGTCTCGCTCGACTCCTTCCGCAAGAAGCAGTGATTTCAAAGGGAGGCCCAGCCTCCCTTTTTTAAGGGATTTCAGCCATCGCCATGAGCGCCGAAATCATCAATCTGCGCCAGTTCCGCAAGAAGCAGGCCCGCTCTGAGAAAGAGAAACAGGCCGAGCAGAACCGTATTTCCTTCGGACGGACCAAGGCCGAAAAGCAGCTGACCCGCAGCCTGAACGAGAAGGCCGACAAGGCTCACCGCGACGGCCGGATCGAGACGGATGACGACGGCGCATGAGGCTTCACGCAAAGCTGGAAAAGCCGAAAACGAATCTGCGATCAGCCACTTGCACGATTTGCTTGAATCGACCTTCGAAGCCGATTGCGATGTGAACGTCCTTCATGATTCGCAAGCACTCGGCAACACTGCATGGCCATCGCACCAGTTTTTCGCTGGAAGATGAATTCTGGGCCGAACTGAAGACGATCGCGGCAGGCCGCTCGATGTCGCTGGCCGCCCTGATTTCCGAGATCGACGACCACCGCCAGCCAGACAGCAACCTGTCCTCGGCGCTGCGGCTCCATGTGCTTTGCTGGGCGAAGGCCTCCGGTGGCCGCCAGCCGTGACGCAGATATAAAGGCGATTCCGCTAACACGAAGACCTGAAGCGCCTCAGGTCAATCCCCGCGCGCCGTCATTGCGCCTGAACGCCCGGCACCTGATCGAAATTGAGTGGACCGGGCTGGGCCTGCCCGTTGCGCCGCGCCGCTTCCGCAGCTGCCCTCGCCTGCGCATCGGCCTTGTCCCTGGCTTCCGCCGCGCGCGCGGCCTCCGCCTCGGCGGCCGCCTTCTGCGCCGCCGCTGCTTGTGCCAGTGCGCGCAACCGCTCTTCCTCCGCCTGCCTTTGCCGCTCGATCTCGGCGGCCCTGACGCGCTCGGCGTCATTGAACCGATAGAGCGCGGCCTCGCGACGCAACCGCTGCTTTTCGAGCACGATCGCCTGCAGCCGCTCGACGCGCCGCCGTTCGCGTTCGAAGGCGCGCAGCGACAGGTAGCTGGTGATATCGGTCACATCCATCGTCTTGCCGGGGGACGGCAACAGGCCGGAAAAATTCAGCCTGAGCGCCGGCTCGGCGCCGGGAAGCGTTTCCGTACCGGGATTGAGGCCGATACCGACCGTCGCACTGATCCGCTCTTCCGGCAGCGCAATCTGTGCATCAGCGGTGACGCGGGCCAGATCGTTGGCGACGGTGACATTCTGCACCCTCAGCGTCCCGTCGGTAATATTGAAAGGAATGCCGAGCGGCGGCAGCTTCGCCTCGCCGTTGCTGAGCAGCGTCTCGACGATCGGGTGCACCTTGCCGGCATTGATCTGTTCCTGCATCGTGTCGGTTGCGGCAAGCAGCGGCGGAAGGATGGCAAGGTTCAGTCCGCGTACGCTGGTGTCGCCGAGCCGCAATTCACCCGAACCGTTGAGCGAGCTGGCGATTTCGCCGACCGTCTTGCCCGAGGCCTCCATTGACAGCGACAGGCCGAACTTACCATTGGCGATCGGCGCACCGTCACGCAGCCAGACGACGCCGGCAAGATCGGAATCGGCAAGCGCAAGCTTCGTCTGCAGGAAACCCGTGCCGTCGGCATTGGTAAAAAGCAGGTTGCCGGAGAGCTTGCCACCGTCCCAGTTGCCGGCCATGTCGTTGAGCTGCAGTTCGTCGCCCTTATAGGCGACGTTGCTGGTAAAATCGGACACTGCCGTTTCCGGCAGGCCGGGCCAGAACTCCTTGGCCGAAAGTTTCACCTTGACGTCGAGATCCTTGAAGACGGGCAAGCCCAAGGGGGCCTTTGTCAGCGCACCGTTGGCGGGATCGACGATCTGGCCGAATATAGCCTCGCCCAGCCAGCCGGCATCGGCTTTGGAGAGCGTTAGCGCGCCACTCGCCGTCGTTTTCGCGGCCTTCCGATCGAAGTTCAGTGCCCCTGAAAATGCGTTGTCGGCCGCATGCCCCTTGATATCGGACAAGGCGATCTTGTCGCTGTCGACGGCGGCATTGGCCTGCAGGCCGAACGGCAATCCCGTTCCGGTCTGCGGCAGGGCGATGCCGTTCATGATGAGATAGGGGTCGATATCGGCGCTATCGAGCGAAAGCGCGATCTGACCATTCATGAAACTCTCCGGCCGGACATCGATCTTGCCGTTAGCGGTAAACGAAGTCCGGTCGGTGGCAAAGGTCAGCGCCGCATCGGCGGGATCATTGCCCGATGCCTTCACCTTCAGCGTCAGGCGGCCGTTGGCGCCGACATCGACCGGCAGCGGGTCGAGCCCGGCCTGGCCGAAGAGGATCGACGGCACGGCGTTTTCGAGCGTCGCCTCGAGGCTCGTCGTGCCGTTGCCGGTCAGCGCCAGCAGATCGGACATGCGATAGTCGAGATTGACGCGGCTGCCGTTCGCCACACCGGCCAGCGTCACCGTCAGCGCATTGCCTTCGTCGCCGCCGAGCGTCAGCGCGCCGCGCAATGCCGTATTGCCGTACCAGCCGGAGTTGCGCACCAGCCGGTCGAGCACCGGGTGGTGCGGCAGATGCTCGCGCAGCATGGTGAAGAAGCCGCCGGGATCGGCCGACTTGAAGGTGATCTCGCCCGCACCCTTGTAGTCGAGCAGCGAGCCTTCCGCCCGGCCCGTCGCCGTCAGCTCGGCGCCGGCGAGATTCTTGACCGACAACCGGTCGACCGCAAGCGCCCCGTCGGCGATCGTGAAGGTGGTTTCGACATTCTCGGCTTCGACGCCGAAGGCGGTGAACTTATCGGCCTTGAGCTGGGCGGCGATCTTGTGATCGAGGACATTATCGCCGCTATCCTGGCCTGTCGCGAGCCCGGCCAGCGCCTGCAGCGCGTCAAGATCGAGCGTGTCGCCGTTCAGCGCCACCGATAGGGTCGGCGTCTGGCCGGAGATCGCCTGCCGCTCCAGCCTGCCCTTCAGCGTCGCCGACCCGACGGCGATTTCGAGATTCTCGAACCGCTGCAATTCATGAGTGAGGCTGACATTGGCGGAAAAACCGGCCTGCCGCAATTGCCGGATGGCCGGATCGACCGAGCCGGCCAGCCAGGAGGCAAGCCCCGTCGGCTGGTTCGAGGCCAACACGATCTGGCCGTTGAACGAGGGCTCGCCCTGAAGCAGGAGCTTGCCCTTGCCTTCCACCAAGGTGCGCCCCGGCAGCGTGCCGATAGCGCTGTCGATCATCCAGCCGGTGCCGGCCGGCTCCAGCTCCAGTTGCACGTCGCGCAGCGTCGTGTCGCCGGCGACGATTGCCGGCAGCTTGACGCTCGCTTTGCCCGGCACTTGCGGGATCGGCACCTGCGCAACGATATCGATCAGCGAATTCAATCGCTGGCGCGCCGAAACCGCGGGATCCCGCGTCGTCTTGCCGGCTGCGCCTTCATTGCCGATGCGGTTGACGTCGATCTGCTGCCCGTCGGCCGTCAGCAGGAATTCCGGCGCATTGCCGGTGTCGAGCGTCGCCTCGCCTGTTATGACATAGGGATCGTCCGTCGGGCCGATCTCCATCCGGTATTCGGGAATGCGGATGCGTTCGTTGGTAAGTTCGAAGCGACCCTTGACCCGCGGCGGCTGCTCGTTCTTGTTCGCCGATTTGGCGCTGTTGCGGTTTTCGATCGCCGCTGAAAGCTGGCCCTGGTAGTTCGGCTTGCGATCGACGAGCTTCAGCTCGCCGTCAAGATCGATGCTGATCGGATGCTTATCAGGGGAAAGCTTCGTGCGCATGCGCAGCACGCCCTTCTCGTCCGGCTGGCTGCTCGAGAGCGAGAAATTCCCATGTTCGCCGTCGAGCGCCGCATCGCCCTCGATGCGCCAGGGACCGGCCAGCGACTTGGCCGACATCTCCGCATTCAGGCCGGTGATGCGGCGGCCCCGGCCCGACTGGTCGTCGATGAATTCGACTTCTCCGCCGCTAACATGCACATTTTCGAGGACGACCGTTTTCGCCGGTATTTCGGCGCGGCTGCCGCGCATCCAGTCGAGGGTACCGTCTTTGAGCAATCTGAGGCGCACCTTCGGATTGACGACGCGCATGTCGAAAATCAGCGCCTCGCCCGACAGGAAAGGCGCAAGCTCCGCATCCATGGAAAACTGTTCGACCTTGACGATCGGCGTGCCGTCGGCTTCCTGGCCGACACGCACGTCATGCAGCGTGACCGACGGAAACGGCAACAGGCGGGCATCGACCGTGCCGTGGACGGTGACTTTCTTGCCGATGATGCGGCTTGCCTGATCCTCGAAGTTCTTGCGGAAATCCGTCCAGTCGATGAACAGCGGCGCAAGCAGCGCCACAAACAGCGCTACGACGATCACTCCCCCCAGAAAGACGAGGAACCGGCCTACCAATGCAAGGATTCTCCATTCGGGATTCTATTGCCGACACTAGCGCTATTCATGCCGGGGGCAAGGCCCAAGTTCATGAGAATATTCCGTTTTCAGCCGTGATGGAAAATCTTGCCGGGATTGAAGATGCCGTCTGGATCGAGCGCCTGCTTCACCTGTCGCATCAGATCCACCGTGCCTCCCAGCTCCTGCTCCAGGAAGGCCATCTTTCCCTGCCCGATTCCATGTTCGCCGGTGCATGTCCCGTCCATGTCGAGCGCCCGCCGGTTGAGCCGCTGCACGAAGCTCTCGGCCATGGCAATGTCGTCGGCGCGTTTATCATCGAACAGCAGCAGCACGTGGAAGTTCCCGTCGCCGGCATGACCGACGATTGGGCCGAGCAGCCCGTGTTCCTCGATATCCGCCTGGGTTTGCGAAACGCAATCGGCAAGCCGCGATATCGGAACACAAACATCGGTCGAAAGTGCGGCAAGCCCTGGCGCCAGCGCCCTGGCCGACCAATAGGCATCGTGGCGCGCCTTCCAGAGTTTGGTCCGCTCCTCGGCATTGGCGGTCCAGAGGAATTCGCTCCCACCGCATTCAGCGGCAATCTCGGCAAAGGCTGCCGATTGCAGCGGCACGGTTTCGTCGGTGCCGTGGAATTCGAGAAACAGTGTCGGGCTTTCGGCATAGGAAAGCCCGGAATAGGCATTGCACGCCCGCATCTGCACCGCATCGAGCAACTCGATGCGCGCCACCGGAATGCCCATCTGGATCGTCATGATGACGGCATCGCAGGCCGCCTTGATGCTCGGAAAGGCGCAGACGCCACCGGCGATTTTCTGCGGGATCGCCTGCAGGCGCAGCGTCACCGAGGTCAATATTCCGAGTGTGCCTTCGGCGCCGACAAAGAGCCGCGTCAGGTCGTAGCCGGCCGAGGACTTGCGGGCACGCCGGGCGGTACGGATTTCCTCGCCATTGGCGGTGACCGCCGTGACGGCGAGCACATTGTCCTTCATCGTCCCGTAGCGTACGGCATTGGTGCCCGAGGCCCGCGTCGACGCCATGCCGCCGATCGACGCATTGGCACCGGGATCGATCGGGAAGAACAGGCCGGTATCGCGCAGGTGGATATTCAAGGCCTCGCGAGTGATACCGGGCTCGACCGTGCAGTCGAGATCCTCGGGATTGACCTCGAGCACGCGGTTCATGCGGCTGAAATCGATCGAAATACCGCCATTGGCGGCATTGACCTGTCCCTCCAGCGAGGAGCCGGTGCCGAAGCCGATCACCGGCACCTTGTGGGTCGCGCAGACCCTGACCGCCATCTTCACATCCTCGGCACTCTCGGCAAAGAGCACACCGTCTGGCAGCTGCGACGGAATATAGGTGGTCGTATGGGCATGCTGTTCGCGGAAGGATTGGCCGGTCTGGAAGCGCTCTCCGAAGCTCTGCTTGAGAATGCCGAGCACAGCGGCAATGCCCGCCTCGTTGCGTGTGCCGGCCTTTGCGTCCTTCAGCGCCATCTCTTTGATCTCCCTGCCATTCCAAGGAACCACGTCGTGTTTCGTGGGACCAGGGAGGGTATGCGGCAAGTCAAAGCGGCTGTCCAGTTAAGAATGGGAGAAGATTTCATTCCCCTTTTGTCATAGGACGGTCCGCTTTGTCCGACACCTCAGACGATCGGCGGATTGAGCCGGGCGAAGCCCTCCTGCCGTCGATATGGGAAATAGGGATAGGGCGCCGTCGCGGCGCTGACTGCGTCGAACCTTTCGATCTGCTCCTTCGACAGGCTCCAGCCGACGGCACCGAGGTTCTGCCTGAGTTGCTCTTCGTTGCGGGCGCCGATGATGACGCTCGACACCGTCGGCCGGCCGAGCAGCCAGTTGATGGCGATCTGCGGCACCGTCTTGCCCGTCTCCGTTGCGACGGCGTCCAGCACCTCGACGATGTCGTAGAGCTTCTCGTCGTCGACAGGCGGGCCGTATTGCGCCGTCTCGTGCAGGCGGCTTGCCGCGGGCAGCGGCTCACCGCGGCGGATCTTGCCGGTCAGCCGCCCCCAGGCGAGCGGGCTCCAGACGAGAGCGCCCACGCCCTGGTCGGCGCCGAGCGGCATCAGTTCCCATTCGTAATCCCGCCCCGCCAGAGAATAGTAGACCTGGTGGGCGACATAACGCGGATGGCCGTGGCGCTCGGCGGTCGCCAGCGACTTCATCAGTTCCCAGCCGGCAAAATTGGAAACGCCGATATAGCGGATCTTGCCGGAGGCGATGAGCCCGTCAAGCGTCGACAGCACCTCCTCGACCGGCGTCGAGGCGTCGAAAGCGTGAAGCTGCAGAAGGTCGATATAGTCGGTCCCAAGCCGCCGCAGCGCCTCCTCGGTCGCGCGGATCAGCCGCGCCCGCGACGTTCCCCAGTCCTGCGGTCCCTCACCCGTCGGCAACGCCGTCTTCGTCGAGATCAGCACGGCATCGCGCCGGCCGCGGATCGCCTGGCCGAGCACTTCCTCGGAAGCGCCGGCCGAATAGACATCCGCCGTATCGAAAAGATTGACGCCGGCTTCGAGACAGATGTCGACGAGCCGTCGCGCCTCCTCGGCATCGGTATTGCCCCATGCGCCAAACAGCGGCCCGCTGCCGCCGAAGGTGCCGGCGCCGAAGCTCAAGACTGGCACCCTCAGGCCGGATGCGCCGAGATTTCTATATTCCATGGCTCTGTCTCCTGTGTTTCTCCTGAGATAGACCCGGCCCCCGTGGTGATATAGATTGCCTTTCAGCAAAGCATTTGTGATTTGAATTCATCATGGGCCGCCAGGACATCAACCGCTCCGGCGAGATGGAAATCTTCGTCAGCGTCGTCGAGCGCGGCGGCTTTTCCGCGGCCGCCACGGTGCGGCGCATGACGCCGTCCGCCGTCAGCAAGCTCGTCGCCCGGTTGGAGGCTCGCCTCGGCGTTCGCCTCGTCAACCGCTCCACCCGCAAACTGCAGCTGACACCGGAGGGATGCGCCTTCTATGAGCGCAGCATCGCCATCCTTGCCGATATCGCCGAGGCCGAACGCCAGGCCTCATCCGGCGAGGAAGCGGCAGGCCGCATCCGCATCAACACCAGCGGCTCCTTCGGCAATCATGTGCTGGCGCCGCTCGTGCCCGCCTTCATGGCGCTTCATCCCGCTGTGACGCTGGATATTGCCCATACCGACAGCATCGTCGACCTGATGGCGGAGCGCGCCGACGTCGCGATCCGCGCCGGGCCGTTGAAGAGTTCCAGCCTGATCGCCCGCAAGCTCGGCGCCACCGGCAAGATTATCGTTGCCTCGCCTGATTACCTCAGGCGTCACGGCGAACCGCGCACGGTCGCCGATCTTCGTCGCCATTGCCGTATCGGCTTTTCCTATGCCCGCGCCATCGAGGGCTGGCCGATGCGGGAGGACGGCGAGACGGTGACGATCCCCATCACGCCCGGCATTCAAGTCGCAGACGGCGAAGCGATGCGGCATCTCGCTCTGTCCGGCGCCGGCCTTGCCCGACTGGCCGCCTTCACTGTACGCGCCGATATCGAGGCAGGTCGGCTGGTGCCGGTGCTCGAAGGGGCAAACCCCGGCGATCTCGAGGAGTTCTACGTCCTTTATATCGGCCAGGGCGGCCCACTGCCGGCGCGGGTACGCGCCTTGCTCGATTTTCTCGCCGGCCATGTGCGGCTCTGATGCATCGAACAAGATGGCACACACGAAAACAATGACTTGGACCTGTCACTTGAATCAACCTCACACCCGGGATAGCCGACCAGCCAGATTTCGCAATTGACCGCGCTCACGGTCCCCGCCTATACCGGGGCCGCGCCGACCGGCCTTGCAGCCGGCCTCTCTTCGTCGAGCCGGAGCTTCCTTCCATCTTCAGCCTCCGGGCTTGACACCGGCCAGGAAAGACATGGGGAAACATGCCGATCAGCCACGCACGCCGCCTGCTGCGCGATGCCGGCCTGCCGAAATGGGCGCTGTTGCTGGCGCTCTCGACCGCCTTCACCGTCTTCCTCGAACTCTTTGCGCTGCCCGCCTCGTTGCTGATCGGACCGATGGTCGCGGCCATCGTGCTGGCGCTGACCGTCGGCAAGGGAAAGCTTCGCGTCCCGCTCTGGCCGCTGCAACTCGGCCAGGTGCTCGTCGGCCTGATGATGGCGCGCACCATCACCCCTGATATTCTCGGCACCATGGCGAAGGATGCGCCGCTCTTCCTGCTGTTCATCTTCTCCGTCATTGCTATTGCCACTGGTCTCGGCTGGCTCCTGACGCGGTGGCAGGTGCTGCCCGGAACGACCGCCGTCTGGGGCTCCTCGCCGGGCGGCGCCTCGGCGATGGTCATCATGTCGGAAGCCTATGGCGCCGATGCCCGGCTCGTCGCCTTCATGCAGTATCTGCGTGTCGTCTTCGTCGCCGTCGGCGCCTCGGTGATTTCACGCCTGTGGGTGGCCGCCGACGGCGCCGAGCCGCCGCCGCTCATCCTCTTTCCCGAAGTCGACTGGCCTGCCCTTGCAGCGACGATGGCCTTTGCCGTCCTCTGTGCCTATACCGTGCGGCGCCTGCGCATCCAGGGCGGGATGATCATCGTGCCGCTCTTTCTCGGCGCCTTCCTGCAAGGCATCGGCCTGATGAAGATCGAGCTGCCAATGTGGCTGCTCGCCATCGCCTATGCGCTCGTCGGCTGGAGCATCGGCCTGCGCTTCACCCGGTCGATCCTTGAGCACGTGGCGCGCGCCCTGCCGCGAGTGTCGGCCTGCATCGTGCTGCTGATGGCGCTTTGCGGCTGCATGGCGGCCGCCCTTCACGTCTTCGCCGGCATCGATCCGCTGACGGCCTATCTCGCCACCAGCCCCGGCGGCGCCGATTCCGTCGCCATCATCGCCGCCTCTAGCAATGTCGACGTGCCCTTCGTGATGGCGATGCAAACCGGCCGTTTCCTCGTCATCCTGCTGATCGGCCCGACGCTTGCCCGCTTCATCGCCCGCCGCTCCGGTCTTGCGGAAAATCCCGTTTGAAGCGCCCTCAACGTGTGCCTAGCTGCCCGGATTGCGCGCCAGCGCCGCCCACTGCCCGGGCGTCATGCCGTAGGCCTTCTTGAAGTGGCGGTTGAGATGGCTCTGGTCGGCAAAGCCGGTCGCCGCTGCCGTGTCCGAAATGCCCTCACCCGCGCCGATCATGGCGCGGGCCCGCTGCAGCCGCCGCATTAGGAGGTAGCGATGCGGGCTCGTGGCGAAGGCCGCCCGGAAGTGCCGCGATAGCGCAAAACGATCGAGCCCGGTGACCGCTTCCAGTTCGCCGGAATGAACCGGCCGTGTGGCATGCGCTTCAAGATAATCGCGCGCCGCCCGTGTCTGCCGCCAGGCGACCGCTCCGAGCGGCCGGCGCGGCAAGCGCGCGTGCCGCGACAAACCGCCCGTCACCCGCGACACGAAATCATCGACGAAGAGCTCGTCCAGTTCGCGGTCGAGTTCGCCGAGAGCGGCAAGCAGCACGCCTGCCAGCGCCGGATCGCCGATGACCGGTTCATCGACGAACGGCAGCCCAAGGCCTTCCGCCTCCAGGCATTCGAGCAGCAGCGCCGGCTCCAGATAAAGCATGCGGTATTGCAGCCCGTCCTCCGTTCCCGCCCCGCCGTCGTGTTCCTCGTCGGGGTGCAGCACGATCACCTGCCCCGGCAGGCTGAAGCGCCGCTCGCCGCGATAGCGAAAGGTCTGCACGCCTTTCACGGTGACGCCGAGTGCATAGGTGTCGTGCCGGTGCGGCTCGAACGCATTGCCGGAGAATTGCGCGCCGATGCGCTCGATGCCGGGAAAGGCCGGCGCCGTCAGAATGCCGTTGCCGGATGGCCCCGTGCACAAACGTTCAAGACCTTCGAAGACCTGCGGATATAAATCCTGGCTCAATGCCCTCGATACTCCTATTCCATGCAGAGGTGAAAGACTGTCCGATGTTTGATACCAAAATCGCCGTTGTTCTGCGAAACAATCTTGCCGCCTGGCAGAAGCTGAACGTCACCGCCTTCCTGATGACCGGCGTCGCCCGCGGGCATCCCGAGATCATCGGCGAGCCCTACCGCGACCGTGCCGGCAACATCTACAACCCCTTGTCGATCCAGCCGATCATCGTGCTTTCCGCCGACGAGGCGACGATGTCGGCAATCCACCGCCGCGCGCTGGAACGGGATGTCACCGCCTCGCTCTTTATCGAGGAGATGTTCGCGACCGGTCACGACGCCGCCAATCGCGCCGTCTTCGCCGAATATGCGCCCGACGATGCCAAGGTCGTGGGCATCGCGCTGCGCGCCGAAAAGAAGATCGTCGACAAGGTCACCAAGGGCGCGACGATGCAGCATTGAACACATGTCTGTGGGCCCGGGACTAGATACGAATGAAGCAACGACGTAAGGCACGTTGACGCTTTAACAGAAAGAGGCCGGGAGCGACCCGGCCTTTCGTATACTCTGTCGAAACAGGCTCAGCCCTGGGTGATCGGCGCGATCTGGATTTCGACGCGGCGGTTCTGGGCGCGGCCCGCCTCGCTTGCATTGGAGGCGACCGGCTGGGAGGGGCCGAAGCCGACGGCGGAGACGCGGCGCTGGTCGATGCCCTGACCGCCGAGATAATCGGCGACCGAAAGCGCACGGCGCTGCGACAGATCCTGATTGTGCTGCAGGCTGCCGGTCGAATCGGTATGGCCGTTGACGTCGATCAGCGTCCGGTTGAACTTGCGCAGCACGATCGCCACCGAATTCAGCGTCGGATAGAAGCCCGGCTTCACCGCATCCTGGTCGACGTCGAAGGTGATATTCGAGGGCATGTTGAGAATGATGTTGTCGCCGTTGCGGGTTACCGAAATGCCGGTGCCTTCGAGCTGGGCGCGAAGTTCGGCTTCCTGCTGGTCCATGTAATTACCGATGGCTCCGCCGGCGAGAGCGCCGATACCGGCGCCGATCAGCGCCGCATTGCGCTTGCCGTGCCCGCCGCCGCCGACGGCGACGCCGACGAGAGCTCCGCCGAGCGCGCCGAGCGCTGCGCCGCCCGCGGTGTTGGAAACCTTCTGTTCACCGGTATAGGGATCGGTCGTCGTGCAGGCGCTGAGATAGCTTGCTGCGACAGCCAGAAGTATGAATTTCTTGATCATGGACAGGACGGTCTCCGTTCAAAGCTGATGCGAGCAAATGGCAAGGATTACGGCAAGAAAATGAAGAGGTTCCCTTGATAGGGGAATTTCAGGCGCGGAAATAGCAGCCATGTTGCTTGAATGCGCGGATATCACCAGTTTTAGCAACTCGATCACGCTGACGGGCAGCAGTCGCGACGATCAGCCCTCATGGTGAGGAGGCCCGCAGGGCCGTCTCGAACCAGAGGCCGGGTGGCTGGGTGATCGCACCTTTAGAAATTCTGGAATAGCTGCCGCACCGTATCGTAGGTCGCGTTGGCGATGTTCAGCGACTGCAAGCCGAGCTGCTGCTGCGTCTGTAATGCCTTGAGCTTGCTGGCCTCCTCCTCCATGTCGGCATCGACCAGCCGGCCGATACCGGCTGTGATGTTGTCGTGCAGTTTGGCGGCGAAATCGTTTTGCAGCTCGATGCGTTTTTCCAGCGCGCCGAAGGCCGAGCCCACCGTCGTCAGCTGCGTCAGCGCCGCATCGACGACACTGATCATCTCGCCGATTTGCCCCTGCGTCGTCGCGGCCGATAGCGAAATGACGACCTGCCCGGTGGTGGTGCCGTTCTTGCTGGTCATCAGCACGTAATTCTGCGAGGTCCCGAGCTCGCTGGCGAAATGGGCCGAGGTCAGTACGCCGTATTCGCCGGAGCCGGTCGCCCGGTCATCGATAAGATAGCGCGCATCCTTGGAGCTCGTGGCGCCAACCGGCGTATTGTCGATATGGTAGCTCAGCATGCCGACTGAAATCGTGCCGTCGGCATTGCGGATAAAGGAGGCCGGAATTTGCCGCGGTTGCGTCGGCGTGGCGTCGTTGTTGAGGACGACCCAGTTGTCGCTGTTGAAGGTCGCCGATTCAGAGACGCTACGCAGTTGCTCCTGCAGTTGCTTGAGCTCTTCGTTGATCTTCGTCTTGTCGACCCCGTCCTCGGTCGCGGCGACCAGCTTCGCCTTAATTTCCGACACGACGTCGACGACGTTCTGGACGCCGGTATAGGCGGTTCCCATCGTCGCCGCCGCCATGCCGAGCGCATCCTGGACCGCCGAAATCGCCTTGTTGTCGGTCCGCGCGGTGGTGGCGATCGACCAGTAAACCGCATTGTCGGCCGCTTTCGCGACACGCATGCCCGTCGTGATGTGGTTCTGCGTGACCGTCATATTGCGGTTGATATCGCGCAGCACATGGAGCGCCGCATCGATGGAGACGCGCTGATAAATACTCACGGGAACTAAACTCCAAAAACACAACAGAACGCAACTGAACCAAGAATGAACCATCCGCGCGGACACTCATGTCCGGGGTCGCTGAATCCAGCGCGTTGCGGCCTTCGAGAAACGGAGAAGACCAGTTGGTTCCTGGTCACGATCATTGCCGCTTATGCTTAACAAACGGCTAATCTTCAGGCGAAATTTATCTTATTTGGCAAGGCTTGATATACCATAAGAAACCCCGCGGAATGGGAATCCGGCGGGGGGATTCAGTCTGATGCAAGCCTCATTCTGCGGCTTGCAGTTGCTCTTCGTCTGGTGCGGCGCGAGGCCGGGTAGCGATCGCCATCTCCTCGTGCAGGCGCGCTTCTTCATGGGCGTGCGGCTTGGCAAAACGAGCGAGCAGCAGATAGGCGACCGGGGTGATGAACAGCGTCACCAAGGTCGCGAAGCCGAGGCCGCCGACGATCACCCAGCCGAGCGCTACGCGCGCTTCCGCACCGGCGCCATGGGCAAAGACCAGCGGCACGCCGCCAAGAATGGTGGCGATCATCGTCATCATGACAGGGCGCAGGCGCAGCGCGCAGGCTTTCTCGATCGACGCGCGCACGTCCTCGCCTCGATCGCGCAACTGATTGGCGAATTCGACGATCAGAATGCCGTTCTTCGCCATGACGCCCACCAGCAGCACCAGGCCGATCTGGCTGTAGATGTTGAGGCTGGAGCCGGTGATAACGAGCGCGAAGACGGCGCAGGCAAGGCCGAGCGGCACCGTCGACATGATGATCAGCGACGACAATACGCTTTCGAACTGCGCCGCCAGCACCAGGAAGATGATGACGATGGCAAAGCCGAAGGTCAGCGCCATGCCGTTCGAGTTCTCTTCCAGCGTCGCGGCTTCGGCAAGCGGCAGCAGGCGCGCACCCGGCGGCAGCAGCGGCTCGGCGAGTTCGGTCACCTGCTTGACGGCATCGCCGAGCGACATGTTGTTCTTGAGCCCGGCGGTGATCGCCACGGAAGCAAGCTGCTGCTCGCGGTTCAGCTGCGGCGCGACCGAGCCCTCCTTCATCGTCGCGATGACCGACATCGGCACGATCTTGCCGTCGCCGGTCTTCAGGAATACGTTTTCGAGGTCGGTCGGATCGTCGATCGGCCGCGTCGTCGAGGTCAGAAGCACAGGATAGGATTCGCCGTCGACGAAAACGTCGACCACCGAGCGTCCTTCGAGCAGCGACTGGATAGCCGTCGAAAGCCCCGTAATGTCGATGCCGAGATCCGAGGCACGCTCGCGGTCGATCGCCACCGACACCTGCGCCTGGCTGGGTTCGTTGGTCAGGCGCGGCGTATCATATTGGCCGGTGGCTTCGAGCGCCTGCACCAGCTTGGCGGCCGCCGCCGTCAGCGCCTGGTGATCATTGCCGACCAGCGCCATCTGCACGCCGCTGCCGGCGCCGCGGATACGCAGGCTGTTGGAGGAGATCGCGTTGCCGCGCAGCGCCGGCACCTTCGCCGCCGCCTGGTTGATGTCGGCGACGATCTCGGCCTGAGTCCGGTGGCGTTCACCCCACGGGGCAAGTGTCAGCACCATGAAACCGCTGTTCAGCGAGCCGCCCTGGCCGGAGATCGAGAAGACGTTGCGGATGTCGCCGCTGTCGACCTGCGGCTGCAGATATTCCTCGACGAGCTGCATCTTGTCGCGGGTATATTCGAGGCTCGATCCCTGCGGCGTCGTCAGCCGCATCATCACCATCGACCGGTTCTCTTCCGGCGTCAGCTCGCTCTTGACCGTGGAAAAGGCGATGACCGCTGTACCGGCAAAGATCACCGAGAACAGGATGACGACCATGGGCGCGTTGAGACAGCCATGCAGCGCCCATTTATAGAGACGGGCGAGCGCGCCTCCGAAACGGCCGAGCGCACCGTGATCCTCGATCATCGGCTTCGTCAGCATGCGTGAAGCCAGCATCGGGCAGAGCGTCAGCGCCACGATCGATGACAGCCCGACCGAGAAGGCGAGCACGAAGCCGAATTCGCGGAACAGGCCGCCGACCTGTCCGGGCAGGAAGGAGAGCGGAATGAACACCGCCGCCAGCGTCGCGGTCGTGGCGACGACGGCGAAGAACACCTCGCGCGTGCCGAGCACCGCTGCCGCCCGCGGCCCCATGCCCTCGGCGCGGCGGCGCACGATGTTTTCGAGCACCACGATCGCGTCGTCGACGACGAGGCCGGTCGCCAGCACGATGGCAAGCAGCGTCAGGATGTTGATCGAGAAGCCGACCATGTAGATCGCCGCCAGCGTCCCGATCAGCGCCACCGGCATGCTGACCGCCGGGATCAGCGTCGCCCGCCAGTCGCGCAGGAAGAGATAGATGACAGCGGTGACGATGACGGCGGCAAGTACCAATGCCAGCACCACCTCATGGATCGCGCCCTGGATGAAGACGGCGTCGTCGCTGGTAATGGCGATCGTCGTTCCCTCAGGCAGCGTATTCGACAATTGCTCGACGGCGGCCTTGATGCCGGTCGAGATGTTCAGCGTGTTCGACTGCGCCTGGCGGATGATGCCGAGGCCGATGCCGGGCTTGCCGTTGGAACGCAGCGCAGTATCCCCGTCGCGGGGCCCAAGCGTCACCGTCGCGACGTCGCCGAGGCGGACACGGTCCTGCAGCATGACGTTGGAAAAATCGGCCGGCGTCTGCAGATTGGCGGTGGCGCGCACGACGATATCCTGCGTCGGGCTCTTCAGCGAGCCGGCCGGCACATCGAGCGCGGCATTGTCGAGCGCCTTCGTCAGGTCGCCGATCGTCAATCCGCGGCTTGCCAGCGCGCCCTGGTCGACATCGACACGGAAAACCTTCTCCTGATCGCCATATTCCTCGACATCGGCCACGCCGTCGACGGAGGCCAGCCGATCGATCACCTCGTTCTCGACGAGCAGCGTAAGGTCGTCCATGTTGAGGTTGGTGGAAGTGACGGCTAGGCGCATGATCGCCGAGGAGTCCGAATCCGCCTTGACGATCTGCGGCGCATCCGCCTCGTCGGGCAGATTCTGGGTGATGCGGCCGATCGCATCGCGCACGTCGTTGGCGGCGACTGCGAGATCGATCGCATCGGAAAATTCGAGCGTCACCCGGCTCTGGCCGAAGGAAGAGGTCGACGAAATCGATTTCAGGCCGCTGACGCGGGCAACCGCCCCCTCGATCACCTTGGTCAATTCCTGGTCGATCGTCTGCGGCGATGCACCGTCGAAAGTGGTGCGCACGGTGACGACGGGACGGTCGACATCCGGCAGCTCGCGCACCTCGACGCCGAAATAGGCGGCAAGGCCGGCGACGACCATCAGCGTGTTGAACACCAGCGCCAGAATCGGCCGGCGAACGAAAAGCGCGGTGAAGCTCTGCTTGCCCGACGATCCGCCCGGATGAATCTCGGTCACGTTCATTGGGTCGCGACCTCCCCGTTCGCGGCGACATCGGCACCGACACGCACCGCCCCGCCCTCACGCACGCGCTGCAGGCCCTGCGTCACGATCTTGTCGCCATCCTTGAGGTCGGCCTTGACGAGAATGAAATCGGGATTGCGCTGCACGATGCTTACCCGCACCTTGTGCGACTTGTCCTCGGTCACCTGCCAGACGAAGGATCCTTGCGAATCCCACTGTACGGACTGCGGATCGACCGCCGGATATTTGTCGCCGGGGAATTTCATGCTGACGCTGAAAGACATGCCGGCGCGCAGCTCGTCCGACGAGTTGTCGATCCGGGCGCGCAGGCGCAGCGTGCGGCTCGCCGCATCGATGCGGTTGTCGACGGCCTCGATCACGCCTGAGAACACCTGCCCCGGCTTTGCCACCGACATCGCCTCGACCGGCTGGCCGACCGCAACCGTATTGGAGAAGCGCTCCGGCACCCAGAAATCGACGAGGATTTCCGAACGGTCGTCGAGGGTGACGATCGGCGTCGTCGTCGTGACGTTGTCTCCGATATTGACCGGCACGATGCCGACGATGCCGTCGATCGGCGCGATGATATTGCGCCGGGCGAGGTTGAGCTCGGCCGCCTGGAGCTGCAGGCGGGCGCCCTGCTCGGCGATCTCGGAATCGAAGACGTCCATGCGCGACACGCTCGACTTGATGTTGTGATAGAGATTGGATTTTTCGACGGCGGCCCTAACCGCCACATCCGCCTGGCCGCGGGCGATCACCTGCTCCTCGCTGTCGAGCTTGGCCAGCACCTGGCCGGCCTTCACCCTGTCGCCCGACTTGATGAGAATCTCGCGAATAGTCCCGGATGCCTGTGGCGTCACGGCGACCGAACGGATCGCGTCACCTGTGCCGATGGCGTTCAGCCGATCGTTGACGACGCCCTGGACGACAGCCTCGGTCGCGACGAGAACCGCGCTGTTGCGCCCGCCGCCATTGCGGCGGTTCTGCCCCTGGCCCTGGCCACGGCGCTGGCTTTGCGCCCCGGCCGGAGCGCCGGCATCGGCCGTCTCTTCAGCCTTCGGCACAATCTTGGAAACGAGGCTCTCTGGAATGCCTGCATCGCGCATCATATCGCCGGCACCCGGCACAAAGAAAACCCATGCGGCAAAGCCGGCAATAATGACGATGAGCGAAAGTATAAACTGCTTCCAAAAGGCCATTCACGTCTCCGGAGGGACTCGAGGTTGAACCAGGGTCGGTCGAAAGAGGCGCTGTGGGATCGACGTCCCTCAGGGATCAAGAACCCCTGTTGATGCGACAATATCGCGCGTTTACAGCTTAACGGCAAGCATAAGCACCCGGCATTACCGATTTGTAATATCTGCAAAGAATGGAAATAACGCGGACGCTCACTTTTGCTTGAACGAAGATCGCAAACGTCTTGACGAAGCCGGTTTCGAGGCAAGATTGCTCGGCAAAACCAGTGACAGTGAATGTCTACCGACGCATTGACCACCGCAGGCCGAGCACTGCCGCCAGTCCCAACACCGGCCACACCGCCCAGAAGCGTCCTTCCCAGGTGAAGAGGTTGATGCCGATAATGCCGAGCGCCACGATCGCCAGCGCCGCGAGCTTACGATCGAAGACGGTCTGGCCACGGTTCCAGGCCAGCGCCGCAACGACGGCGAGCGCAAGGACGGGAAAGCGCGCCCAGAAGACGCCCTGCCACGACAAAAGATTGATACCGATCAGCATGGCGGCGATGACGCCGAGCACGGCAAACAGCCTTCGTCCGCCGGGAGCCGGCCTTGCCTCCTCCGTGACCGCGAGTGCCGGCGATGGCCGGGCAGCGGCAGGTCGCTCGGCAGACGGCGCCTCGTCGCTTCCGTCGCCGATCCTCACCGCATAGCTCGGCACGCCTTCTTCGACATTCTTGACCATCAGCGGCCCGAGAAACTCGAAACCGACCGCCACCTTGTTGCGAACCTGGTCGTAGACCGTACTCGATATGACGATTCCGCCCGGCGCGGCCGAGGCCTGCAACCGCGCGGCGATGTTGACGCCGTCGCCATAGATGTCGTCGCCCTCGACGATCACATCGCCGAGATTGATGCCGATACGGAAAAGCATGCGCCCGTCGTCCGGGCGGCGGGCGTTGAAGCCGGCAAGTTCGTTCTGTATGTCGACGGCTGCACGCACGGCCTCGACCACGCTCGGGAAATCGGCGATCAGCCCATCGCCCCAGGTGTTGACGACACGGCCGCCATGGCTTTCGATCAGCCGCCCCATCGCCTCCCGGCAGCGCTTCAGCGTTGCAAGCGTCCCCTCCTCGTCGGCTCCCATCAGCCGCGTATAGTCCTGCACGTCAGCACAGAAGATCGTCGTCAGCTTGCGCCGCGTTTCACCCATGGCCCTTCGTCTCCGCGCTGTCCGACCCGGAGGGATCGCAGCGACAGCAGATTACGAAGGCTTTGCCTTTGTTGCCACCGGTAATTGCTGATCGATCATCCATCATTCCTGATGTAAGCGGTTCAGCTACTTTCGCCCATCCAGACATCGACCTTTCAGGCCCAGAAATACGAGCAAAAGCCTTGTCACGCGGACGAGGGTCGCCCGCGATTATTGAACGATCTTGCGCGGGCTCGCCGTGTGCTCCCTCGCCACCGTATTGGAACCGTCGATCTCCTGGAGCAAAACATCGTAGCCCCACAGATCGGCGAGATGTTGCAGGACGAGCTTCGTGTCGCTTTCCTGAAGATAGCAACCGTTCATGACGATATGCTGCAGCAACAGCCGGCGGTCGCCGGCGAGGTCGACATCGACGATGTCGATGGCCGGATCGGTCCAGCCGATATCATATTCGCGGGAGAGCTGGCGGCGGATGCGCAAGTACCCGCGCTCATTGTGGATCGCCGAAACCAGCACGCCCTCGGCCTGTTCCGGATCGTCGTAAAGATGGAACAGCCGCAACTGCCGGATGAGGTTCGGGCTCAGGAACTGGCTGATGAAACTCTCGTCGCGGTAATTGGCCCAGACGTCACGCAGGATCGCCATTGCATCGCCGCGGCCGGCGATGTCGGGGAACCATGCGCGATCCTCCTCCGTCGGCTTCGTGACGATCCTCTGGATATCCTGCATCATCGCAAAACCAAGTGCATAGGGATTGAAACCCGAGAACCGCCGGTCGTCGTAGCTTGGCTGGAAGACGACATTGGCGTGGGACTTCAGGAATTCGAGAAAGTTCCCATCGCTGATCTGTCCTCGCTCGTGAAGCCGATTCATGATCTGGTAATGGACGAAGGTGGCAGTTCCCTCATTCATGACCTTGGTCTGCCGCTGCGGATGGAAATATTGCGCGACATGGCGGACGATGCGAAGAATTTCGCGCTGCCACGGCTGCAGCCGCGGCGCGGACTTCTCAAGAAAATACAGGATGTTGTCTTGCGGGAGACCGAGCGCGGCACGGCGCTTTTCCAAGCCGATGTCACCTGCCTTTTTCGCCTTGCCGACGGGAACCGTGCGCCACAGGTCGTTGAACATCTGCTCTTCGTGGGCGCGGCGCTCCTGCTGCCGCTTCTCCTCCTGGCGAAGGTCGGTCGCAGTCTTTCCCGCGTATCGATGCACTCCATGCGACATCAGCGCATGCGCTGAATCGAGCGTCCGTTCAACCGCCGTCTCGCCATACCGTTCTTCGCAGCGCGTGATATAACCCTTTGCGAAATCGAGGTAATCGAGAATTCCCTCCGCATCGGTCCAGAGCTTGAAGAGATAATTGTTCTTAAAGAAGTGATTATGGCCGAAGGCCGCATGGGCGGTGACGAGCGTCTGCATCGTCGCCGTGTTCTCTTCCATCAGATAGGAAATGCAGGGGGAGCTGTTGATGACGATCTCGTAGGCTAGGTCGCGCATCCCGCGGCGGTAGAATGTTTCGTGATGCGCGAAGTGTTTTCCGAAGGACCAATGGCGGTAAAAGAGCGGCATCCCGGTTGAGGAATAAGCATCCAGCATCTGCTCCGAAGTGATGACCTCGATCTGGTTCGGATAGACGTCGAGGCCGAGTTCGCCGAGTGCAATCGCCTCGCAGGCATCGTGAATGCGCTGCAGCGTTGCGAAGTCCCAGTCGGCACCTTCGAACAAAAGCCGGTCTTTCGGCCTCACCGTCATGGTCATGGCGTCACCCTCGACTGTGCGTCACGTTTCTGGAAGAGATCGTGGAAAACGGGGAATATCTCGCCTCGCCGGCAGACCTTGCGCATCGAAAGCGGCAGCGCTTCGGAACGGATACCGTCATAGAGCATCCAGAGCGGTGACCGGGATACGGAAGAATCGCCGCCTTCCTCGCCCACCTCGATATAGGCAAAATACTGGCACAACGGCAAAATCTCGCGCAGCAACTGCCCGGTCAGGTTGCCGTCGGAATGGGCGTTGTCGCCGTCCGAGGCCTGGGCGCCGTAAATGTTCCACTCGGCCGGATCGAAACGCGCCGCGATGATCGCCCGCATCGCCGCAAGGGCGCTGGAAACAAGCGTGCCGCCCGTCGCCGGACCGTAGAAGAAGGTTTCCTCGTCGACCTCTTCGGCCCTGTCGGTATGACGGATGAAGACGATTTCCACTTTCTTGTAGCGTTTCGACAGGAAAAGGTAGAGCAGCAGATAGAACCGCTTCGCAAGGTCCTTCATGTGCTCCGACATGGAGCCGGAGACGTCCATCAGGCAGAACATCACCGCTTTCGCCACAGGCTTCGGCTCGTTTTCGAACCGGCGATACCGAACGTCGAGCGGATCGATATAGGGAATGCGCCGGCTTTTTTCCGTCAGCGATTTGAGCTTTGCCTCAAGCGCCAGGCGGCTCTCGTCGTCTTCGCATTCCTCGATCTGCCGCTGCAGCGCTTCGATCTCTTCGCGGCGTGGGCGTCCCAGGGCGACGCGGCGCATCATCGCAAGTTTCGTCGTGCGGCCGACGGCAATGTTGGACGGCGATCCTGACACGGAATAGCCGGCACGGAAGGGTGTTTCCTCTTCGGTTTCGGCCAGACGCCGCTTGGCGAGATCGGGCAGTTCCAGATCGTCCAGGAACACATCGAGGAATTCCTCGCGCGTCAGCACGAAACGGAAGCCGTCCTCGCCGTCACCTTCGCCCGCGTCCTTGGGTTTTCCGCCCCTGCTCCCCGGCGGGCGCGGAAGAATGTCGCCTTCGACGAAGGCCCTGTTTCCCGGCAGAATATGATCGCGGATGCCGCCATCGCCCCTCCGCAGGTTCGGCTCGGCCATCCCGTCGATCGGCAGGCTGATTTCCCCGCCGTCGAGCACATCGCGAATGTTACGGTTTTGCAGAGAACGTTTCACCGCCTGCTGCACGGCGCCCTTCATGCGTCGAAGGAACCGCTGCCGATTTTCCAGACTTTTACCGCGCGGATTCAGCCGCCGGTCGACAATGTGCATAATGGCTCCGCATTAACTTGCCTGTTTGACGCGCATGTACCATTCCACAAGGCGTCGAACCTGCCTCTCGGTGTAACCCCGCGCGGCCATGCGCGAGACGAATTCGCTGTGCTTCTTTTCGGTTTCCGAATCCTTCTTCGATCCGAAGGAAATGACCGGCAAAAGATCTTCGACCTGCGAGAACATACGTTTCTCGATGACTTCCCGGATCTTCTCGTAGCTCGTCCATGACGGATTTTTTCCGCCGTTGGCTGCCCGCGATCTCAGCGAGAACTTGACGATTTCGTTGCGGAAATCCTTCGGATTGGCAATTCCCGCCGGCTTTTCGATTTTCGTCAGTTCCTGATTGAGGAGCTCGCGGTCGAGAAGCTGGCCGGTATCGGGATCCTTGAAGTCCACATCTTCGATCCAGGCATCGGCATAATCTACGTAGCGGTCGAACAAATTCTGTCCGTAGTCTGCATAGGATTCAAGATAGGCCTTCTGAATCTCATTGCCAATGAACTCTGCGTAGCGTGGCGCAAGATCGGCCTTGATGAATTCCAGATAGCGCTTCTCGACATCGTCGGAAAATTGCTCGCGACGGATCGCCTGTTCCAGCACATACATCAGATGGACGGGGTCGGCGCCGATATCCGTGGTGTCGTGATTGAAGGTCGAGGCGAGCACCTTGAAGGCGAAGCGGGTCGATATCCCGTCCATGCCTTCGTCGATGCCGGCAGCGTCGCGGTATTCCTGAACGCTGCGGGCGCGCGGATCGCTTTCCTTCAGGCTTTCGCCGTCATAAGTGCGCATCTTCGAGAAGAAGGTCGAGTTCTCATGCTTGCGCAGGCGCGAAAGCACGGAAAAACGAGCCAGCATTTCGAGTGTTGCCGGGGCGCATGGCGCATCCGCCAGTTCCGATCCCTCGATCAGCTTTTCGTAGATCTTCTGTTCTTCCGTCACCCGCAGGCAATAGGGCACCTTGATGACACAGATACGGTCGATAAAGGCCTCGTTATTCTTGTTGGCCTTGAAGGTCTGCCACTCCGCCTCGTTCGAATGCGCAAGGACGATGCCGGAGAAGGGTATGGCGCCGATATTCTCGGAGCCGATATAGTTGCCCTCCTGCGTCGCCGTCAGCAGCGGATGCAGCATCTTGATCGGCGCCTTGAACATCTCGACGAATTCGAGAATGCCCTGGTTGGCGCGGTTGAGCCCGCCCGAATAGCTGTAGGCATCGGGATCGTTCTGAGAATAGGTTTCCAGCTTGCGGATATCGACCTTGCCGACCAGCGACGAGATGTCCTGATTGTTCTCGTCGCCAGGCTCGGTCTTGGCAATTGCGATCTGGCGCAACCGCGAAGGTTGTATCCTGACGACGCGGAATTGCGAAATATCGCCGCCGAAGTCGTCGAGCCGCTTCAGGCACCATGGGCTCATTAGACCGTTCAGCCGCCGCAGCGGGATGCCGTACTGCTCCTGGAGGAGCGAGCCCATTGTCTCAGGATCGAAGAGGTTGAGCGGGCTTTCGAACACGGGGCTGATCTCGTCGCCCGCCTTCAGCACGTAGATCGGATGAACCTCCATCAACTGCTTCAGCCGTTCCGCCAGGGACGACTTGCCGCCGCCGACCGGGCCGAGCAGATAGAGAATTTGCTTGCGCTCTTCGAGTCCTTGCGCCGCGTGCCGGAAGAAGGAAACAATGCGTTCGATGGTCTCTTCCATGCCGTGAAAGCCGGTAAAGGCCGGATAGACCCGTATGGTCCGGTTCATGAAGATCCTGCCGAGGCGCGCATCCCTGGCGGTGTCGACCATTTGCGGCTCGCCGATCGCAGCGAGCAGGCGCTCCGTCGCATTGGCATAGGCGATCGGTTCTTTTTTACAGAGGTCGAGATATTCCGAAACCGACATGTCGGCCTCGCGTCGCGCTTCATAACTGCGCGTGAACGCATCGAATACGGATTCACTCAGCATGGGACCTCCATTAAGGTTATGCCGCAGGCTCTAAGCCGTATAACCATCGAGATGGCCACGGCGTTCCTAAGAATCAATAGTTTCGTAGGTATATTCGACGCTCACCGGCTGTTTGTAGCAATGCACAAAAAATTGCATGCACCGGTATTTTTTTACTCTACGGAACTGTTTCATATTGTAGTTGAAAAAAGGCCTATTGCGATATCAGCACATTTAGCGACGTGACATGAATGTCAAAAAGGTGTGCAATGGCGCCCGTGATTCGAGAATGCGAGAAAACAGCGATCGGCAGCCGATAAGGGCAGCCTCGATCGGGCGGACGCCGATGCGCCGCCAGTAAATTCGGTAAATTTCAGGGGAAAAAGGCGCGTGGCGATCGCGCGCCCCGATTCGTAATCGTGCCTCCGCCGGCCTCAGCCGTTGAACGCCCTCTCCAGCGCAGCTAGATCAATCTTGACCATGCCGAGCATCACCTCGGTGACGCGCTTGGCCCGCTCTTGATCGCTGTCGGCGACCATCTCGGAAAGCATCCGCGGCACGATCTGCCAGGAAAGGCCCCAGCGGTCCTTGAGCCAGCCGCAGGCTTCAGGCGTGCCGCCATTGGCGAGAAACGCATCCCATATCCGATCGATCTCGGCCTGGCTGTCGAGCAGAATGGCAATCGAAAAAGAATGGTTGAAGCTGTCGAGCGGGCCGGCCTTCATCGCCAGGAAGGCTTGATCGCCGAGCGTGAATTCGATCAGCTCGACGCTGCCCGGAGGCCCGCTCGGCGTTTCCGCCGGCAATATGGTGGTGCGGCCGATCCTGGAATCCGGAATGACCGATACGTAGAATTCGACGGCTTCGCGCGCTTGCTCCGCGAACCAGAGATTTGAAACGACCTTCGGCATGAACAGCCTCCATTTGGCGAGGGTTGCCGGACTCCTGTCCGATGCCCCGAGGACGTCTCGCCGGCATCGGTTCCGACAGGCTGCGCTCGGATTTTTTTTGCTGGCGGCCGTACGACGATCGCAGTCACACCCAACGGCGGCCCTGCCGCCCGCATCGGTCCGCAATAGCGGTGGTTCAGGAATAAAAGCAGAACATCTTTCTGGTCTTTCCCTCCCGAATCACTACATTACGCGCCATGAGCAATAGTTTCGACGATATTCCCTTCTTCGACGAAGAGCCGGGCGAGATGGCGCGCAAGCCGCAGCCGCCTGCTGCACCCGCCGGAAGGGCGCCCGCTGCCAGCGGCGGGATCGCCGCCCGCGCCATGGCGGCGCGCGACGGCGGCAAGCGACCGGATTACCTCGCAGGCCTCAATCCCGAACAGACGGAAGCCGTGGAAACCTTGGAAGGTCCGGTTCTCGTCCTTGCCGGCGCCGGCACCGGCAAAACGCGGGTACTGACCACGCGCATCGCCCACATCCTCAATACCGGCCGCGCCTTCCCCTCGCAGATTCTCGCCGTCACCTTCACCAACAAGGCCGCCCGCGAGATGAAGGAGCGCATCGCCCTGCTCGTCGGCGGCGCCGTCGAAGGCATGCCCTGGCTCGGCACCTTCCATTCGATCGGCGTCAAGCTTCTGCGCCGCCACGCCGAACTCGTCGGCCTCAGCTCCGATTTCACCATTCTTGACACTGACGACGTCGTCCGTCTGATCAAGCAGCTGATCCAGGCCGAAGGCCTCGACGACAAACGCTGGCCGGCCAAGCAGTTCGCCGGCATGATCGACACCTGGAAGAACAAGGGGCTCGGCCCGGCCGATATCCCCGAGGGCGACGCCCGCGCCTTTGCCAATGGCCGCGGCCGCGATCTCTATTTCGCCTATCAGGCGCGCCTGACGACACTGAACGCCTGCGACTTCGGCGATCTGCTGATGCATCCGATCGCGATCTTCCGCAAGAACCCGGATCTGCTCAAGGAATATCACGGCCGCTTCCGCTATATTCTTGTCGACGAGTACCAAGACACCAATACCGCGCAATATATGTGGCTGAGGCTTCTCGCTCAGCGCGCCAAGGGCGAGCCGCAGAATGTCTGCTGCGTCGGCGACGACGACCAGTCGATCTATGGCTGGCGCGGCGCGGAGGTCGACAATATCCTGCGCTTCGAGAAGGATTTCCCCGGCGCCAAGGTAATCAAGCTCGAACGCAATTACCGTTCGACCGAACATATCCTCGGTGCCGCCGCCCATCTGATCGCCCATAATGAAGGCCGCCTGGGCAAGACGCTGTTCACCGACCGCGCCGATCCCGATGACGTCAAGGTGCAGGTCCACGCCTCCTGGGATTCGGAGGAGGAAGCCCGCGCCATCGGCGAAGAGATCGAGCAGCTCCAGCGGGGCAAGCACCTGCTGAACGACATGGCGATCCTTGTGCGCGCTTCCTTCCAGATGCGCGAGTTCGAAGACCGCTTCGTCACGCTCGGCCTCAACTACCGCGTCATCGGCGGCCCGCGCTTCTATGAACGCCTGGAAATCCGCGACGCCATGGCCTATTTCCGCCTGGTCGCGCAGCCGGCGGACGACCTCGCCTTCGAGCGCATCATCAACACGCCGAAGCGCGGCCTCGGCGACACGACGGTGCGCGCTCTGCACGACTATGCGCGTGCCCGCGACATCCCGATGCTGGCGGCGGCGGCCGACATGATCGAGACCGACGAGTTGAAGCCGAAGGCGCGCAAAGCCCTCTTCGACGTGATTCAATCTTTCCGCCGATGGCAGGAACTGCTTGAAAACACACCGCATACCGAACTTGCCGAGCAGATCCTCGAGGAGTCCGGCTATACCGACATGTGGAAGAACGACAAGAGCGCCGAAGCGCCCGGCCGCCTTGAAAACCTGAAGGAACTGATCCGCTCGATGGAGAGCTTCGAGTCGATGCGCGGTTTCCTCGAGCACGTCTCCCTCGTCATGGATGCAGAAACCAACGAGAACCTCGACGCCGTTTCGATCATGACGTTGCATTCGGCCAAGGGCCTGGAATTCGATACCGTCTTCCTGCCCGGCTGGGAGGAAGGCCTGTTCCCGCACCAGCGCTCGCTGGATGAAAGCGGCCGCGCCGGCCTGGAGGAAGAACGACGGCTGGCTTATGTCGGCATTACCCGCGCCAAGCGCCGCTGCCACATCTGGTTCGTCTCCAACCGCCGCATTCACGGCCTCTGGCAATCGACGCTGCCCTCGCGTTTCCTTGACGAGCTGCCGGAAACCCATGTCGAGGTCGCCGAGATGGAGCAGAGCTACGGCGGTTACGGCCGCGGCGGCTACGGCCAGTCCCGCTTCGACAAATCAGAACCTTTCGCCAACTCCTATTCCACGCCCGGCTGGAAACGCGCCCAGGCCAACAGGACCGACGCCACGCGCGACAACTGGGGCACCCGCTCCGGCCACGCCGTCGAACGCATCGGCTATGGCGAAAGCGGCCCGAAGGGACGCACGATCGACGGCGAGCTGGTCGCCAAGTCGACCTCGCCGGAGCCGTCGCGCTTCACCCTCGGCGATCGCGTATTCCATATGAAGTTCGGCAATGGCAACATCACCGGCATCGAAGGCAACAAGCTGACGATCGAGTTCGACCGTGCGGGGCAGAAGCGGGTGCTGGACGGCTTCGTCGAGCGCGTCTGACCGCGCGACAATTCCGCGGGAACAGTCACCCGAACATCCGCATACTGCTGAGCCCGAGGATATCGTTCAGCAGGGCGATCCCCATTCCGATGGCGACGATCGACAATCCGATCAGGAACAGCCGGCGCGCCCGGTCGTATTTGACGGCGAGCAGCGAGTCTCGCGCCAAAAGATCGGCAAACACCTTCACCTGAATGGCGATGCCGACGGTCAGGAATGCCATCGGCAGCAGATCGACGCGGCTCCAGTCGTTCGGGTTGGAAACCCACAGACCGATGAAGTTGAGCGAGAAACCAAGAATGATTCCGGTTGCCGTTAACGATCCGTTGCGGAAGGTTGCATCGATCTTTTCATCTGTCAGGGGTTCGGACATGGTCTCGGTCTCGGCTTGCTACTGAGGCAAGAAAGGCAGAAATCGGGGCGGCCGGCAAGGCCGGCCTCTTTGCCGGATTAACGGAACGCAACCGCACCTATCGCATTGGTTGCATTAGCAAATTCTTTTCCGCCGACTGCTACCACCAGTGACAGAATTAACACTTGCATGCGGGCTCCCGGGAATTCACTAGTTGATGCATCGGTGCACTTGGCATTTGCATAGCAATAACGCGAAGGGATTGGCCTTGATGAAAGCGCTGCTGCTCGTCGATATCCAGAACGGCTTCTGTCCGGGAGGAAACCTGCCGGTGCCGGACGGCGACAAGGTCGTTCCCGTCGCAAACAGGCTGATCGACAGCGGCAAATACGATCTGATCGTCGCCTCCCAGGACTGGCACCCGCCCGGCCACGGCAGCTTCGCCTCCGCCCATCCGGGTGCCGCCCCCTTCGAGATGGGCGAATTGTCGGGCAAACCGCAGATGATGTGGCCCGACCACTGCATCCAGGGCACGCTCGATGCCGAACTGCATCCGGAGCTCAAATCCGAAGAAATCGACCTGATCCAGCAGAAGGGCGAGGATCCCAGGATCGACAGCTATTCGGCCTTCCGCGACAATGATCGAGACGCTTCGACCGGCCTTTCCGATTTCCTCGAAGATCAGGGGGTGACCGATCTCGACGTCTGCGGTCTGGCGACCGATTACTGCGTCAAATTCTCCGCGCTCGACGCGCTGGAGATGATGCCGGGCGTGCGCGTTCGCTTCATCGAGGACGCAAGCCGCGGCATCACCCCTGAAGGCGTCGCCACTGCCATCGACGAGATGCGGGCGCATGGCATCGCCGTGATCAACAGTGCGGATGCCTTGCGCGAATGAACCGCCGATCTTCTATTTCAACAGATAGGCATCGAATGTCTCATCGCTGCCGGCAACGGGGCCGAAACGCTTGACGAGGGTCGTCTCGCTCCGGAATGCGGAAATCTCCTCCGGCGTCAGAGACAGCAGCCAGCTGTAACTTTCGCGCAATGAGACGGGCGCGGCAATTCGGTCAAGCCGCTGTGAGAGAAGAATGACGATGGGCGCGTGCTCGCTCTGCCGCAGTTGCCGCGCCGTCTGCAGTATATCGGCAAGGCTGAGCGAATGCCGCGCATTGCGGGTATACCGCACGATCGCGCCGAACCGTTGCTCCCGTAGAAGATAGGTGCGATTGGGGATGTAATAGGGCAAGGGCTCCACGAGATAATCGGGATCCGCCATGATGATCGCATCCTTGAGATCCGGGCGCGATTGAATGAACGACCCGAGATCCCGGGCTCGGCTCAGCGGAATGTCGGTGAAGAGGAACTGATGTACCTTTTCGATACCGGAGGCGACCTGCAGCGCCAGCAATATCATGAAGCACAGACGCCCGATCTTGACGACGCCACCGGATGACTCGACACCGGCAATGCCCGCGGCTGCGGGCCGGGAGCGGCGGACCAAGGCAATCAT
The DNA here is from genome assembly GCF_019793465.1 of Rhizobium croatiense. Taxonomy (GTDB): domain Bacteria; phylum Pseudomonadota; class Alphaproteobacteria; order Rhizobiales; family Rhizobiaceae; genus Rhizobium; species Rhizobium croatiense. The sequence continues at coordinate 249,193 of NZ_JAILYJ010000004.1, forward strand.
GCCGATGATGAAGACCAGCCATAGGGCCTGATGTCTGTAGCTACCTGGGTAGACAAGTGTAAAAAGCAGCGAAAACCCTAGGAGAACCGATGCGGCCGCGAGCATCGCCGGCCGCCGATTGGCCAGCCCAAGCAGACTGCCATAGATGAGCACCGCCATCAGCGAGGCGAAAACCCGGGCAAGCGATGGATCGGCCACGACCAGCCGAAGGATCCTGTCGGGGTAGAACTCCATGAAATAGGAACTCGCCCCGGCAAAGGCATAAAGGACCAGCGGGGCGAAATTCTTGCCTGCGAGATCGTTCTGCCCGGCATCGTTGAAGGTGGGATAGACTGTCATCACGCACAGAACAACGCCGATCGCGGCAATGACAGCGGCTGTCGCAAAGGCCCGATATGCCGACAGAGAAGGTCTTGGACGCGCCAGGACCAAATCGAAAAACCAATAGGCAAGAAAGCCGCCGACCAGCACGACCGAGTGGACGTTGGTATTTGCCAGCAAGGCAAACAACAGGCCGAGTACCATGCCGTTGCGCATTCCTCTCTCCCAGCTCAGGACGATAAGGAAGACCAAAAGCATGCTGATGCCGTAATTTCGCGACATCGCGGCGTAGTCGAAAACCGAAAAGCTGCTGAACAACGACAGCAGCATGATCGATCGCGGCAGTTCAAGCCTGAAAACAAGAAGGTAGGCCGAGGCGGCCGCGATCGTCAGCGCGACGATTTTCAGGACGACGGGAGAGCCGACGACAAGATGAGCGGCGCGCAACAGGATATACCAGAGTGCCGGATGACCTTCGCCATGCATCTGGCGAAGCATATCGATGAAACTCTCCCCCTGAAGGGCAAGCGACAAGGCGCGAACCTCATCGCGCCACACGGTTTCTGACCAGCAAAGCGCGGATGCCAGCGCAAACCACACCACAAAGATCAACGTCTTGCAGAGCGTTGTTGATCGAGGTTCATCGATTTTAGAGACAATCACAGCCAACGGAAGCAACCCGGTCATCGAAAATGCCGTGACCATAGCGGCGCCCCGATAATTTGACGTTAAGGTGAAATATCCTCGCCGGATTGATGCGTCCCGTGTCGGTTCGGCTTATATCGATCCGTCCTTGCTTCTGAACGAACCAAACATGGGAGTTGAGAGATGAGAAAGCTTGTGACTGCGGCCTTCGTGAGCCTCGACGGCGTTATGCAGGCGCCTGGCGCGCCCGAGGAAGATCCGACCGGGGGCTTCAAACTTGGCGGCTGGACCGTCAATTACTGGGACGAGCCGATGGGGGAGTTCATGGACGGGATCTTTACCGATCCTTTCGCTCTGCTGCTCGGCCGCAAGACCTACGAGATCTTCGCCGCGCACTGGCCCTTTGTCGGGCAAGACGACCCCATCGGAAAGGCCTTCAACGCTGCGACCAAATATGTCGCGACGACATCACAAGAGCCGCTCACCTGGGAAAATTCCGTTCCGCTGCGCGGCGATGCCGTCGCCGAAATCGCCCGGCTGAAGCAGGAGGACGGCCCCGACCTGCTGACGCAGGGCAGCAGCGGACTGCTGCAAACGCTGCTGGCGCACGACCTGATCGACGAACTCCGGCTCCTGACCTTCCCGCTCATCCTCGGTCCCGGTAAGCGCCTGTTCGGCACGGGTGCCACACCGGCAGCGCTGAAGCTCACCGCCAACTCGGTATCGACGACGGGCGTCATCATGAGCGTCTATCAGCGCGCCGGCGAGGTCAAACCCGGCAGCTTCGCGATGCAGGAGCCCTCGCAGGCCGAACTGGCGCGCCGGGAGCGGATGAAGCGCGAGGGGTGAAGCGGGCCGCTCAGGCGCCCCCGGCCTTGTTCTTCTCGTCACGCTCGAGCAGATAGATGTCCTCGGCGAGGTCCTCCATCTTCTTCAAAAGGGCGGCGTGTGCATCGCGAAGACCCTGATTGTAATAGTGAGCGCCAATCTCCTCGGCGAAGAAATCGAGCAGGAACTCGGCCGGCAGCGCACCGATCGGCTGGTCGAGTTCCGTCTCGAAATAGCGGCGGATGCGCGAGACGATCGCCGCTTTCGCTTCCTTGGTAAATTCGATCTTCTTCATGGGCACCTCTCCGCCGGTTGCGATCAGCACGTCGATGCTTCAGCGAAATCGATTGATCAATCAACGAAATTCAATTGCCGTTGCAGATTGCAGACCATAAGGGAAAGCTGAATTTCCAACAGGATCACCCAGATGAATCGCGCCGACTTTGTTGAAGGTTTGCGGGGCGGCTCCGCCGTTGCGCTGGCGTCGGCACCCTTCGGCGCGCTATTCGGAGCGCTCGCGGTCGAAAACGGCATGTCGCTTTCCGAAGCCGCGTTCATGAGCGCCACCGTCTATGCCGGCGCCAGCCAGATGGTCGGCATCGAGCTCTTCGGCCACAATGTCCACGCCTGGCTGATCGTGCTGTCGATCCTCGCCGTCAATTTTCGCCACGTGCTCTATTCGGCGGCCTTGGCGCGCTATATCGGCCATTTCACGCCGGTGCAGAAATTCTTCACCTTCTTCCTGCTCGTCGATCCGCAATTTGCCGAAGCGGTGAAGCGCAGCGAGGCCGGCAAACCGCTGACCTTCGCCTGGTATTTCGGCTTCGGCATCATCATCTACATTCCCTGGGTGCTGATCAGCGTCGCCGGCGGCATGCTCGGCGGCTTCATCGGCGATCCGAAGGCGATCGGCCTCGATATCCTGCTGCCGGCCTATTTCCTCGGCATCGTCCTCGGCTTCCGCAAGCGCGACAATTTCCTGCCCGTCGCAGTCGTCAGCGGAGTGGCTTCGGTGCTCGCCTATCGCTATGTCGGCTCCCCCTGGCATGTGAGCCTCGGTGCAGCCGCCGGCATCGTGCTCGCCGCCCTGCTGCCATTGGCGCCGCAAGAGCCCGATCCTGAAGCGGACGCCCTGCAATCCGAAGTGCACGAGGTCTGAGCCATGGAATTCGATCTTCACATGGCGCTCGTCATCCTCGCTGCCGCTGCCGCCACCTTCGCCACCCGTATCGGCGGCTACATCCTCATTACCCGGATGAAGAGCATTCCGCCGCGCATGGAGGCGGCGCTGAATGCCGTCCCGGCCGCCGTGCTGACGACGCTGGTCGCGCCAGCCTTCTTCATCGGCGGCTGGGAGTCGAAGCTGGCGCTCGCCGTCGCCCTCTTCGTCGGCCTGCGTTTCACCCACACATGGATGCTGGTCGCCGCCTGGATCGTCGTGATGATCTGGCGCCATAGCGCCGGCGTTTGACGCCGGCGTTCAGGCGCCTCCTAATATTCCAGCGGCAGCGTCGCGTTTTCGAGCCACGCCCTGACGTCGTGATCGTGGATCAGCGGTATCAGCGCCTCGCGCGTGCGGCGGTGATAGTCGTTGAACCAGTGCAGCTCGTCGTGAGTCAGCAGCTCGGGGATGACCAGGCTGCGGTCGATCGGGCAGAAGGTCAGCGTCTCGAAGCCGAGCATGGCCATATCGCCGCCCTCGATCTCCTCGGCCCCGCGCACATAGATCAGATTCTCGATGCGGATGCCGAAGCTGCCCGGCCGGTAATAACCCGGCTCGTTCGAAAGGATCATGCCGGGCAGCAGCTCCTGCGTCGAAAGCCTGGAAATGCGCTGCGGCCCCTCATGCACCGAGAGATAGGAGCCGACGCCATGGCCCGTACCATGGGCGAAATCGGCCCCCGCCCGCCACAGCGCGATACGCGCCAGCGGATCGAGGTCGCAGCCGCGCGTACCCTTCGGGAAACGCGCCGTGCTGATCTGGATCATGCCCTTCAGCACCAGCGTGAAGAAGCGGCGATGCTCCTCCGAAACCGCGCCTATGCCGACGGTGCGGGTGATGTCGGTCGTGCCGTTTATATATTGCGCGCCGGAATCGATCAGGAAGAGTTCGCCGGCCTCAATCATTCGGTTGGTCTCGGTCGTCACCCGGTAATGCATGATCGCCGCATGTTCGCCCGCACCCGAAATCGTATCGAAGGATATGTCCTTCAGCGGGTTCTGCATGCTCTGGCCGACGCGGGCGCGCGCCGCTTCGAGGTGCTCTGCCGCTGCGATCTCACTGACCGTGCCGGGATTTTCCTGCGACAGCCAATAAAGGAATTCCACCATCGCCGCGCCGTCCTGCAGATGCGCGGCAGCCGAACCGTTGATTTCGACGTCGTTTTTCACCGCGCGCGGCAGCTTGGCGGGGTCGATACCCTCCACTGCCTCTCCGCCCGCCTTGCGAATAACCTCGGCAAGCGCATAGGAAGCGATATCGGGATCGATCAGCACACGGCCGCCATCCCTGGAAACAGCGGCGAGCCGCTCTTCCAGAGTCGAAGGCGGCAGCTGGGTGCAGATCTGCCCGAGATAGGCCTCCGGTTCGATGCCGGTCTTGCGCTTGTCGAGAAAAAGTTCGGCCCGCCCGTCGGCATGGATGATGGCCCGCGCCAGCGGATGCGGCGTGTGCGGCACGTCGGCGCCGCGGATGTTGAAGATCCAGGCGACCGACGACGGATCGGCGATCAGCACCGCCGCGAGCTCCTTCTTCTTAAGATTGGCGGCGATTGTCGCGATCTTGTCGCTCGCCAGCACGCCGGCCTGGGCGACATTCTGGATGGTCACGGCGCCGAGCGGCTCGGCCGGCCGGTCGTTCCACAGCCTGTCGAGCGGATTGTGCGGCAGGAAGACGAGGCTGCCGCCGATCTCTGAAAGCGCCCTTTCCAGACGGCGCACTTCGGCACCCGCATGCAGCCAGGGATCGATGCCGAGCCGCAGCCCCTTGCCGCCGTTTGCGGCAAGCCAGACATGCGGCGGCTCGTTGACGAGATCGCCGCCCGAAAACACCGAACCGTCGACCTGTTCGGCAAGCTGCGTCACATAGCGCCCGTCGACGAAAACGATCGCCTGCGTGCGCAGGATCAGCGCGACGCCCGCCGAACCGGTGAAGCCGGTCAGCCATGCCAAGCGCTCGGAGCAGGCGGGAACATATTCGCCGTTGAATTCGTCGGCGCGCGGCACGAGGAAGGCGTCGATGCCGAGCGAATCGAAAGTGGCGCGCACCGCCGAAACCCGATCCTTGCCGAAGTGCGGCGTGGAGGTGACCTCGAAAGACTGGAACATGCTGGAAACCCGAATGATTGAAACGAATCCGGTTAATGGGATGCCGGCCATGTTAGCGAAATTTCAATCGATGGGGAGAAAAAGCGTCGAAACGAGTCGAAGTCGCTGCAGGCGCCCAATATTTTGACAGAACTGTGACGGCAAAAGTTAATTTGGCACGCTTTATGCATTGGCCGCATGGCTCCCATGAGCAAAACCCTCTGCCTCCGTATTTCAGAATAGCTATATAGGCGCCATCGAACGGTTCGGACGAACCAGCAAACAAAGGATTTTCTGAAATGACCGCCTCTCTCTCGCGCTTCGCATACAGCAGCCCGGTGCAGGCTGGCGAACGCCAGACCGTGCGTCACGTGATCGGCGCCCGCCGCCCGCAGAGCGAAGACAGCCTCAAGCTGCTCGGCGCCGGCCAGCGCGTCACGCGCCACCAAGGCGCCCCCAGCTACGCGTTCTAAGCCTGCCCGTCCGTCTCCTCCCTCCCGGACCGGCCTATTGGAATGCAGTAGAGCCCGCTCGAGCGCTCCTCCTCCTTCGAGCTCGCGGGCATTGGCCGGATAGACCGGTCCAAGGCGGTGCCACCGGCACCGCCTTTTTTGTTCGGGAAATCAGGAAAGGTGGTCAAGGTCGCGGTTTGCTTCCTCTTCTCCCCAGCGGGGAGAAGGTGGCCCGAAGGATCGGATGAGGGGGGTACACGGCGCACCCTATCTATTGCCCTTCGCTACGCTCAGCGCATTCGCGGCTTTGCCGCCCACCTCCTCATCTGCCCTTCGGGCATCTTCTCCCCGCTGGGGCGAAGAGGGAGCAAGCCGCCCTGTCAGGCCCAAATTTTCCACCTTCGTCACGGTCGATCCAAATGGATCGTCACCCAGCCGTTCCGCCAGATCGTTCTGACGTGCCGGAGCCTCGCACCACTATAGGCGGCGATCACCTTCCACCGCTGCGCGGCGAGAATCCCCGACAAGATCACCGACCCGCCGGGCGCAAGATGGGCAGCGAGCTGCGGCGCCATCCGGATCAGCGGCCGGGCAAGGATGTTGGCGATGATGAGATCGAAGGGACCATGCTCGGAAAAAGCAGTCGAATGAAAGCCTGGTGCGGTTCTGGTCACGATGCCCGAGGCAATGCCGTTACGGCGGACGTTTCCGGCGGCGACCCGTGTGGCGATCGGGTCGATGTCGGTGGCGAGCACCGGTATGTTTTTCAATTTGCGCACGGCGATCGCCAGCACGCCGCTGCCGGTACCGAGGTCGAGCGCGTTGCGGACGCGGCGCGACCGGACTACGCAATCGATCACCTCCAGGCAGCCGGCCGTCGTGCCATGATGGCCGGTGCCGAAAGCCTGGCCGGCATCGATCTCGATGGCGATGTCGCCGGGCCGGACCTTGTCGCGGTCATGCGAGCCGTGCACCAGAAAGCGCCCTGCCCTGACGGGCTTCAGCCCCTCCAGCGACTTCACCACCCAATCGACGTCGGGAATGACCTCCCGCAGCAGCTCAGCATCAGGAAAGGGGCTTTTCAGCGCCGTCTCGACACGGAAGCGCACCTGCGCCTCGTCCTCTGCCATCATGTAGACGGAGGCTTCCCAGATATCCCTCTTCTCATCGACCTCAGTGGTGCCGATGGCAAAATCTTCTTCGCCGAAGACCTCGCTTAGAAGGTCGAGAATCTTTTCGGCCTTGCTCTCGGTCGTCGATACGTAAAGGCGGATTTCACTCACGATAGGCGGTCTTTCCCGTTTCCGTTGCCCGCCACCGGTCGGGCCAGCGCCCTATCACCCCTTGCGGACGAGATTCTCCAGCTTCTTTACCGCCGTGTCCGGATTTTCACCATAGGCGATCGTTCCCGAAAACCGCCCGGCCGAATCGAGCAGGAAAACCGAGGCGGTGTGATCCATCGTATAGTCGCCATTCGGATCCTTTTCGTCGACCGGCACCTTCTTAGCGTAGACGCGGAAACCCTTGATGACCTCGGCGATCTTTTCAGGCGGACCCGAAATGCCAGTGATCCGCTTGGAAACGTTGGAAACATACTCGTTCATGATTTCGGGCGTGTCGCGTTCCGGATCGACGGTGACGAAATAGGCCTGCAGTTTGTCACCCTTGGGATCGACCTTATCCATCCAGCCGTTCAGCTCGAACAGCGTGGTCGGGCAGACTTCGGGGCAATGGGTGAAGCCGAAGAACAGCGCCGTCGGCTTGCCGCGCAACGCCTGCTCGGTGATCGGCTGTCCGCTTTGGGAAACCAATGTGAAAGGCACGCCGAAGGGAGCTTCCGCCACCACATCTTTCGATTTGTCGAGATTGAGCGTGGCCCAGCCGAGAATTCCGGCCAGCATCAGAACGCCGATCCAGATGGCGATGCGGAATGTCTTCATTGGCACGATCCTCGATCCGAGGCGGGTATGTCCGCCTGCCCTTGCCCCGCCTGATATAGTCTCGATCGGACGCGCGCAATTCAACAATATGTTTTCTGACCCGTGATTAATTGTCCCACCCACTGGGGCCTCCGCAACGGGGGATCCACCGATCAGCATCGGAGACGGGGCGAAAAAAATCATTCTTTCCAGTAACTTGCCGGAGCAGCCTACCGGCAAGCTCAAGATAAATATCGTTAGGAAAGACTTAAGCCGCCATATCTATATTTGGTAATGCGTGCGGCGCTCTCTGCCGTTCTGACATGATGTCTGCCGAGCGGCAAAAAACCCCGGACCTCCGCATGAAATGAGGGAAACACGAATCCGAGCGGTTCCGTGAGGGGTATTTCATGACCAATTCAGCAGTGCGCAAGAGCCTGTCGGTCAGCCAGCGGCTTTGGACGCTCGGCGGTGCCGCTTTCATCGGTTTCGGAACGATGCTCGGCGTCGGCTGGTATGAGAACATGCGGGTCGACACGGCCTTGCACCGCGCCACAGAGATCCAGGCAAGCGTCAATCATCTCGCCGACATGCGGCTTGCAAACCTGACAATTGTTTTGGCTGCTATGGACATCATCGTCGACAAGGACAGCAAGGTCGTCGAACCTGCACGCATCAAACTGATCGGCGATTCACTGACCGCTCTGTCCAGCGGCTCGAAGGAAATGCGCCTTCTTGCAGATGAAATGCATGACGACGGCCTGTTGAAGAGCTATGACGCCGATGTCGCCGCAATCGGCAAGGCAATACAGGTCGATCTGATCACGCTGGTTCAACAGGGGGCCTCCGACTCGGAGTTCGACAAGATCGACGATGCAATCGACGGCGCCGGCGAAGAGCTGACCAAGACGCTCGACAAACTCGCCGCGGACGGAACCCTTTTTGCCAAGCAGCATGTCGAGCTCGCCAATGCCGTGTCGCGTGAAGCCCTCATCCTGCAGGTCGGCCTCGGTGTCTTGGCTATCCTCACCATGGGCGTCCTGCAATATGTCCACGGCGGCTCGATCCGCCGCGGCATCGGTGCCGTTCGGGAAAGCATGCAGCGCAACATGAGCGGCGATCTTGCCAGCGAGGTTCCGGAAAAAACCCGCGGCGACGAAATCGGCGAAATGGCTCGCGCCGCTGACGGCTTCCGCCTCGCCGCCATCGCAAAGCGTGACCTTGAAGCCCGGACCCAGACCGACCGGCAGCGCAGCGATGCCGAGCACCGCGCCCGCGAAGCCGCCAAGCTTGCCGACGCAGAGGCCTTGAACGCCGCCGTCGCCGCTCTCGGCGCCGGCCTCACCCGCCTGTCGGGCGGCGACGTGACCGTTACGATCGACCAGCCGTTCCGCGAAGAGCTGGAGCGTCTGCGCCTGGACTTCAACCAGACGACGGCGACCCTGCGCAAGGCGATGGGCGATATTGCCCTCAACAGCAGCTCGATCGAAGCCAACAGCCGCCAGATGCGCGCCGCAGCCGACGATCTCGCCAAGCGCACCGAGCAGCAGGCCGCTTCGCTGGAAGAGACCTCGGCCGCCCTCGACCAGATCACCGCCACTGTCCGCAATGCGACCAACCGCGCCGAGGATGTCGGCCACATGGTTTCGCATACCCGTGAGAATACCGCGAAATCGGACATCGTCGTCGGTGATGCGATGGCCGCGATGGAACGGATAGAAGGAGCCTCCCGCGAAATCGGCAAGATCATCAACGTCATCGACGAAATCGCTTTCCAGACGAACCTGCTGGCGCTCAACGCCGGCGTCGAGGCGGCGCGTGCCGGCGAGGCCGGCAAGGGCTTCGCCGTCGTCGCCCAAGAAGTGCGCGAACTCGCCGGCCGTGCCGCAGGTGCTGCCAAAGATATCAAGGCTTTGATCGGAAAATCCGGCGAGGAAGTGAAGATCGGCGGCGAACTGGTGACGGCCGCCGGTGAAGCGCTTCGCCAGATCGGCGAAGATGTTCCGCGCATCGACGAACACGTTAAATCAATCGTAACCTCTGCGCGCGAACAATCGGTCGGATTGAACGAAATCAATACATCGATCAGTCAGATGGATCAGGTCACGCAGAAGAACGCGGCCATGGTGGAAGAGACGAACGCCGCAAGCCACACGCTCGCCATCGACGCGGAAAACCTGACGCAGCTGATCAAGCAGTTCAAGACCGGCGAGGGCATGACGGCCCGGCAAACGCCGCGAGAGGCAACCGCCGCCTCGCATTCGAGACCTTCTCCCGCGCGCAGCCTGATCGGCAAGGTCGCGGGCGCATTCAACGGCGGTTCTGCCGCCAAAGTCATCGCCTCTCCCGCCGGGGACAACTGGGAAGAATTCTGACCATGAACAACAACGCCATCAAGCAGTCGGGCGCCTATCTCGAAATCGTTTCGTTCCACCTGGGTGATCAGGAATTCTGCATCGACATCATGGCCATCCGCGAAATCCGCGGCTGGGCGCCGGTGACGCCGATGCCGCATACTCCGCCTTACGTGCTGGGCCTCATCAACCTGCGCGGCGCGGTGATCCCGGTCATTGACATGGCCTGCCGCCTCGGCATGAAGATGACCGAGCCTTCCGAGCGCTCGGCGATCATCGTCACCGATATCGCCGGCAAGCTAGTCGGTCTGCTGGTCGAGCAGGTTTCCGACATGATGACCATCAAGAGCGAAGACCTGCAGCCGCCGCCGGAAATCATCCCGGAAGCCCAGCGCGCCTTCTGCCGCGGCATCGTCGCACTCGAGAAGACCATGGTCTGCTTCCTGAACCTCGACACCGTCATCGCCGACGAGCTGAACCAGGCGGCTTGAAATTTTTCTCCACACCAAGATTGGAAGGCCCGGCTCGTCCGGGCTTTTTGTTTGATGCGGTTGGCACGGTCCGATCTACAACCCCTCCCCAACCCCTCCCCACAAGGGGGAGGGACTAACCCGGGTCTCCGCCGCGCTCCTCGCGAAACATCAAAGATCTGGAAAGTCGGTGCGGCAAGTTAAGCCCCTCCCCTTGTGGGGAGGGGTTTGGGGCGGCGTCTTCTCGAACGAGGACCAGATATCCGACGTGCTTAGCCCTACGGCTTCCCGTTCTTCCAGGTCACGTTCTGCCCGTAGAGCGGAATCGTCGAAATCGACATTTTCGCCGAGCCATCCGTCAGCTCCCTGGAATGGGCGAGATAGATCAGCGTGTCGTTCGCCTTGTCATAGATGCGGTTGACGACCAGCGTCTTCCAGATCAGAGACATGCCTTGACGGAACACTTCGCTGCCGTCTTTGGACAGATCGATATTGCCGACCTCGATCGGTCCGGTCTGCCGGCAGGCGATGGAATTGTTGGACGGATCTTCGAACCAGTTGCCTTTCTTGAACCTGTCGATCAGGCTGCGATCGAAATAGGTGACATGGCAGGTGACCCCCTTGACCTCGGGATCGGAGACTGCCTCGACGAAGATGTCGTTGCCGATCCAGTCAACCCCGACCTTGCCGACGACTTCAGCCGGAGCGGCGCCCGCCGAGACTGCGAGGAAAGACAGAGTGGCGAGGAAAAGATTACGCGGCTTGGACATGGCTGCTCCCTGGGAGCGCCGCGCGTCCGACGGACGTGCCAAAAGCGCTCCATCGCTTGATTTGCCGCATTCTAGATAAGTGCGCACCCATGCTTTGCAAGAAAGGCTCAGGCCTTTCGACAGGTGCAGGGGGCATAGCCGCGCGCCGTCAGCCGCCCCGGCGTCATGCCGATCAGGGCCGGGATCGCCTCGACGGCTTTCGCTTTGACCGCCTTCGCCATCTCGATCGCCGCCGCCGCGCAGACCGCAGCATCCTCGGCGGCGTTGTGATGCATGAAGCGCAGGCCGAGATGCTCGGCGATCAGGTTCAGCCGGTGCGAGAGAAAGTGCGGCCAGATCCGCTGCGCCATCTTCAGGCTGCAGAGATAGGTCAATTCGGGATAGGATTGCCGGTAGAGATCAAGGCTTGCCCGCCAGACGCTGAAATCGAAAGCGGCATTATGCGCAATCATCGTCGCGCCCCTGAAATCGTCATGGAACTCGTCCATCACCTCCGGGAACTCCGGCGCATCTTCGACATCTTCCGGCCGGATACCGTGGATCGCGATATTCATCCCGGAAAAGCGCATGTCGCGCGGCCGGATCAGCCGCTCCTCGACGCGTGTCACCCTGCCCTGCTCGATCCAGGCAAGGCCGACGGAACAGGCGCTGCCGCGCTGCTCGTTCGCCGTCTCGAAGTCAATTGCGATCGTCTTCAATGCCGCATCCGAATCGTTTCACCAACCACAGGGGAATAGCGCTCGGCTTGCGGCGGTGCAAATCACCCACGCGCGTCGGTTGACATTTCACGACAGATATCCAAAATTGCTACCCATGATCGGTTCCGTGACCATGGCAGCGCTTATCCATCACACCACGACCCTTGAAGGGTATGCGGGAGCAATGGCGCGTTAACAGCGACCCGTTCATCCCGAAACCCTGCCGAGGCGAGCAGGGTTTTCGGAAACCGGCTCTCCTCCTGAAACCAACGGAGAGCACCCAATGTCCGAAAATGATGAGAATGAGCCCCGCGACCGAGCGCGCCTGCCGGATGGGGTCGTCGTGCGCGCCGTCCGCCTTTCCGACGCGGAAGAAATGACCGATCTCATGAATTTGCCGGGCTACCGGGCCGGCACGCTGAGGCCGCCATACCAAACGATCGAAGAGGTTCGCAAGCGCATGGAAAATCCCTCGCCGGGCGCGCTCAATCTCGTCGTCACCCTGAACGGCAAGATCGTCGGCAATTGCGGCCTCAACCGCCTCGCCGGCCGCCGGCAGCACGTCGCCAGCGTCGGCATGGGCGTGCATGACGATTTCACCGGCCGCGGCTTCGGCCGGATCCTGCTTGGCGCCATGGTCGAGGCCGCCGACGACTGGCTTGACGTCAAGCGGCTGGAACTGACCGTCTATACCGACAACGACGCCGCGATCGGCCTCTATGAGAAATTCGGCTTCGAGCGAGAAGGCCTGCTGAGGGCCTTCGGCTTTCGATCGGGAGAGTATGTCGACGCCTATACCATGGCGCGGTTGAGACCTTGAACGAACGAGGCTGACGGCCCGCCGTCAGCCGCTCACCCGCTGATCAGCGCCAGCCACTCGTCCTCATCCATGGTCTGCACGCCGAGTTCACGCGCCTTGTCGAGCTTGGAGCCGGCGCCGGGACCGGCGACGACGATGTCGGTCTTCTTCGAGACCGATCCCGCCACCTTGGCGCCGAGACTTTCCGCCCTCGCTTTCGCCTCGTCACGCGTGAATTTTTCCAGCGAGCCGGTGAAGACCACGGTCTTGCCGGCGACCGGGCTTCCTGCCGTCACCGGCTGTTCAGCCTCTTGCGGCGTCACTTCGTCGAGCAGGCGGCCGATCACCTCGACATTGCGCGGCTCCTTGTAGAATTCGACCATGGCGCGCGCCACGACCTCGCCGATACCCTCGATGGCGTTGAGATCGTTCCAGGCGTCGCCGGAAAGCGGTGCTGCTTCTTTCATCGCCGTCGCAAAGGCTTCGTAGGAGCCATAGGAGCGCGCCAGCAGCTTCGCCGTGGTCTCGCCGACATGACGGATGCCGAGCGCATAGATGAAGCGGTGAAGCGAAATGCTGCGCCGTTCGTTGATCGCTGCATAGAGCTTGCCGACACTGACTTTGCCGAAGCCGTCGATGTTCTCCAGCTTGGTCAGCGAGTCCTGCTGCCGTTTCTCCAGCGTGAAGATTTCGGGCGCCGTGCGGATCTGCAGCGACGGATCTTCGTTCTCGAAAAAGAAGTCGACCTGCTTCGAGCCGAGCCCCTCGATATCGAAGGCGTTACGCGAGACGAAGTGCTTCAGATGCTCCGTCGCCTGCGCGCGGCAGATGAAGCCGCCGGTGCAGCGGCGCACCGAATCCATCTTGCCGGTCTTCTCGTTGACCTCGCGCACGGCATGCGAGCCGCAGACCGGGCAGGCCTTCGGAAACTCGTATGAGCGGGCGGCGGCGGCGCGTTTTTCCATCACCACGTCGAGAATCTGCGGAATGACGTCGCCGGCGCGCTGGACAATGACCGTATCGCCCTCGCGGATGTCGTGTTCCTCCGGCCGGATGCGCTCGCCGCTATTGCCGATGCCCTTGATGTAATCCTCGTTGTGCAGCGTCGCATTGGTGACGACCACACCGCCGACCGTGATCGGCTTCAGCCGCGCCACCGGTGTCAGCGCGCCGGTGCGGCCGACCTGGATCTCGATCTTCTCGACCTCGGTGAAGGCCTGCTCGGCCGGAAACTTGTGCGCCGTCGCCCAACGCGGGCTGCGCGAGCGGAAGCCGAGGCGCTGCTGCAGTTCGAGGCTGTCGACCTTATAGACGACGCCATCGATGTCGTAATCGAGGTCCGGCCGCTCAAGGCCGATCTCGTCATAATGGGCCAGAATGTCGGCGACCGAATTCAGCCGCTTCATCAGCGGGTTTACGGGAAAGCCCCAGTCCTTGAAGGTCTGCACCATGCCGAACTGGGTGTCGGCGGGCATCTCCGCCATCTCGCCCCAGGCATAGGCAAAAAACTTCAGCTTGCGGCTGGCCGTCACCTTGGCGTCGAGCTGGCGCAGCGATCCGGCGGCGGTATTGCGCGGATTGACGTAGGTCTGCTTACCCTCCGCCTCCATCTGCCGGTTGAGCGCCAGGAAGTCGCTCTTGGCCATATAGACCTCGCCGCGGATTTCCACGACGGCGGGAACGCCCTTCGGCAGCTCGTTGGGGATCTCGGCGATCGTCCGGATATTGGCGGTGACGTTCTCCCCGGTCGTGCCGTCGCCGCGCGTGGCGGCCGTCACCAGCCGGCCGTTCTCGTAACGAATCGACATCGACAGACCATCGATCTTCGGCTCCGCGGTAAAGGCGATCGACTGGTCCGGCAGGCGGCCGAGGAAGCGATAGACGCCGGCGACGAAATCCTGCACGTCCTCCTGCGAAAACGTGTTGTCGAGCGACAGCATCGGCCGCGCATGAATGACCGGCGAGAAGGTGACGGAAGGAGCGGCGCCGACATGCCGCGACGGGCTGTCCTCGCGGATCAGTTCGGGAAACCGCGCCTCCAGCGCATCGTTGCGGCGCTTCAGCGCGTCGTAATCGGCATCCGATATCTCCGGCCGGTCCTTGCCGTGGTAGAGCGCATCGTGATGCGCGATTTCCTTTGCCAGCCGCTCAAGCTCGGCGGCAGCCTCTTCGATCGTCAACGCGTCGACGGCGGAACCTTCGATGGACATGCAACCTCACTCCAGGGAATCTGGCCAGAAAATCTGCATTGTTTTTAGAGCAAAATTTCCGGATGAAAAGAGAGGCCGGATATGCTGCATGCCGGGTCGCCCGCAATCGGACAGGGCCGCCCACCTCTCCGCCCTCATCCCTGTTCTTGTCACAGGGATTCAGCCACGGCGCGTCTGCGCCGTGAATAACTCTCATACAGGCAAGAAGTCTCTCGCGAAGGACTTGGGCGCGCTGGATCCCTGTGACGAGCACAGGGATGAGGAAGATTGGGGTCAGCGTTCGCGCCAAATTCATACCGCTGGGACGCTTGTCATGGGCCTCCGCCCCGGCGGATCTAACCGGCCTATTCCCAGTCTCGCGCATTGCGCAGCCGAATGCCGCAGACATGCAGGCCGGTGTTCCAGAGGTCCTTCAACGGCCGCAGGTTATCGACCACCCGGAGATCCACCTTGCGTGGCGCAAACTCCTGGTCGAGCTGCGACATGGCGGTCCGCTTGACGGGAACGACGCGTCTGCTGGACACCCACATGCCTGCATCCTTAAGCTCTTCGAAGCCGTCCGACGCCATTTCATAGCTGTGGATCGTCTCCGCCACGAGCCTTTCCAGCCAATGACGCTCGACGAAGGCAACGGCGCGCCAATCACCGAGCCAGCGCCGCCGTTCGGCCTCCGGCGTATCGGGCGCCCCCCACAGTAGGATACGCGGACAGTCTCGCGGAAAGAGGTACATAAAGTCATGATCGCCGTCGATCGCCCAGACGAGCGGGCCATTCAGCCATTCCCGGCCAACCGGGCGAACCGAGGGAATGAGAACAGGGCGCGGCTCGAACACCGCGATATCAGGATCATCGCTGAAATGAAAAAGGCGCATGGCAACGGGATCGCGTCGGATCGGGAAGATGCGCATAGCGCGAAGCGCGGTGCTTGTCACGCCACAGCCTTAAATCGGGTTATAGCCGATCAGCCGTTGCCGGCAAGCAGCCGCTTGGCGGCCGCCCTCGCCTCTTCGGTCACCGAAGCGCCGGCCAGCATGCGGGCGATCTCCTCGGTGCGGTCCGTCTGCGCCATCGTCGCCACGCGCGTGGCGATCTTTTCCGAACCGTCGGTCGTCGGCCCCTTGGAGATCAACAGATGCGTTGCCGCCCTTGCCGCGACCTGCGGCGCATGGGTGACCGACAGCACCTGGACACGATCGGAGAGCCGCTTCAGCCGCTGGCCGATCGCATCGGCCACGGCGCCGCCGACACCGGTATCGATTTCGTCGAAGACGAGCGTCGGCGCCGATCCGCGATCGGCGAGCGCCACCTTCAGCGCCAGCAGGAAACGCGACAGTTCGCCGCCGGAAGCGACCTTCATGATCGAGCCCGGCCGCGTGCCCGGATTGGTCTGCACATGGAACTCGACGACGTCGATGCCTTCGGCCAGCGCCTGCTGCGCATCGGTGGTGATCTCGACCATGAAACGGGCGCGCTCAAGCTTCAGTGCCGGCAGCTCGGCCATCACGGCCGCAGCCAGCGCCGCGCCGGCATGATGGCGCTTGTCGGAGAGTGCGCGTGCCGCGGTATCGTAATTCTCCCGCGCCAGGCCGACCTCGGCTTCGAGGCGCGCAAGCTTCTCTTCGCCCGCATCGAGATCGGCAAGATCGGCGATCATGCGGACGGCAAGCGCCGGCAGCTCGGTGACCGGCACGGAATATTTGCGGGAAGCGGCCCGGAGCGCGAAAAGCCGCTCCTCCACCCGCTCCAGTTCGCGCGGATCATATTCGGTCTTGCGTAGCGCCGCCTCGACTTCCATCTGGGCGTTGGAAAGCTGGTCGAGCGCGGCATCGAGCAGCGTCACGGTGTCTTCGAGCAGTCCCGGCGCCTCATGGCTCTTGCGCTCCAGCCGGCGTACCAGCGAGGCGATATGGGGCACCGGCGAGGCATTGCCGTTCAGGAATTCGGAGGCTTCGGCGATGTCGCCGGCGATCCGCTCGGCCTTCATCATCTTCTGCCTGCTTTCGGCGAGTTCGTCCTCCTCACCGTCCTGCGGCGAGAGTTTCTCGAGCTCTTCGACGGAGGAACGCAGATAGTCGGCCTCGCGCGCCGCGCTTTCCACCTTCTCGCGGTGCTTCTTCAGCGTCCGCTCGCTGTCGCGCCACCGATGATATAGCCGGGAGACTTCCGCAACTTCATCGGTCAGTCCGCCGAAGGCATCGAGAAGGGTACGATGGGCGTTGGTATCGACCAGGGCGCGATCGTCGTGCTGGCCATGGATCTCGACCAGCATCTGGCCGGCCTGGCGCATCAGTTGCACGCTGACCGGCTGGTCGTTGACATAGGCCTTGGTGCGCCCGTCCGCCGATTGCTGGCGGCGGAAGATCAGATCGCCCTCGTCGTCGATGCCGTTTTCACGCAGCAGTGCACGGGCGCCATGATCCATGCCGACGTCGAACACGGCCGTCACCTGACCCTTGTCTTCGCCATGGCGCACCAGGCCGCCGTCGCCACGCCCGCCGAGCGCCAGCGAAAGGCTGTCGAGCAGGATGGATTTGCCCGCCCCGGTCTCACCCGTCAGCACGGAAAGGCCGGTCTCGAAGGCAAGATCCAGCCGCTCGATCAGGACGATATCGCGGATCGAAAGCTGGATCAGCATTGGACTTAGGAACCTAGCAGGAGTTTCTTGCCTGCCGCAGCGATCCACGAGCCCTTGTTTTCACGCGGCTCGGCGCCACCGGTCTGCAGCAGCTTGTAGGAATCGGCGTACCACTGGCTGTCGGGGTAGTTGTGACCAAGAACGGCTGCCGCGGTCTGCGCCTCGTCGACGATGCCCATCGCATAATAGGCCTCGACCAGACGGGCGAGCGCCTCTTCGATCTGGTTCGTGTTCGGATATTTCTCGACAACGATGCGGAAGCGCGAGATGGCGGCGAGATACTCCTTCCGCTCCATGTAGTAGCGGCCGATCTGCATTTCCTTGCCGGCCAGCTGGTCGCGCGCATAGCGGATCTTCGCCTGCGCGTCGTCGACATATTCGGAGTTCGGGTAATTGTCGACGACGGCCTGCATCGCCTCGATCGTCTTGGCCGAGGCGCGCTGGTCCTGCGTCACGTCGACGATCTGTTTGGAATAGGTGAGACCGACGAGATACTGTACATAGGCGGCATCCTGGGACTTCGGATATTGCGCCATGTAACGGTTGCCCGAAGCCAGTGCGTCGTCGAGCCGACCCTGGCGGTATTTGACGAAGGTGCTCATCACCAGCGCCTTGCGCGCCCATTCGGAGAACGGATTCTCACGGTCGATGGCGTCGAACTTGCGCGCCGCTTCCGCCATGTTGCCGGCCTTCATGTTGGCAAGGCCCTGGGTGTAGAGCACGTCCGGCGGGTCGGTTTCGAGGCCGAGCTTGGTGATGTCGATATCGGGGTCCGACTGGCAGCCGGATATCGAGGCGCCTGCGCTGAGCACCAGAAGCGATGCGAACAAAGCGCGCGCTGTCTTCATCATACCTTCAGATCCTGCATAAGCCATTCGAAAGAACCCCACTGCCGCCGCTCGCTCCACGGCAGCCACGCCTCGCTGGCGTTTCTAGCCACAAATGTGCATCGAGAGCAACGCAATGATAAGGCATTAACGCATTTTTGTGGCAGCCGCGGCCGGAATGACCGGCTTTTCACCTTCTTTCCGACCTGTTGCAACTAAGCACCTGCCGCAAATGCCAATCGCTGCAGACTCGGGACGACATAAAAAAACCGCCTCCGGGAAAGAGGCGGCCTGGTCTTAAGAATATGCTGGAGGTCATGCCGACCAGGGAGCGAATTCCGAAGCGCTGACGGCGATCATTTCCCGAGCAGCGACGCGCTGACGCGGCGTCGACGTCTCGACCACTTCATAAGCGGAGGGATCGGCGAGCAGCGCCTTCAAAGCATTGGCATTCATCTTGTGGCCGCCACGGTAGGAGCGGTAGCAACCGATGAACTGGACGCCGGCAAGCGACAGGTCGCCGACGGCATCGAGCGTCTTGTGGCGGACGAACTCGTCCTTGGCGTAGCGCAGCCCTTCGACGTTGATGACGGTGTTGTCGTCCGAAATGACGACGGAATTTTCGAGCGACGAGCCGAGCGCATGTCCGGAAGCCCAGAGCCGCTCGACATCGCGCATGAACCCGAAGGTGCGGGCCCGGGAAAGCTCCGTCTTGAAGACCGCGGCGCTCATGTCGCCGGCCCATTTCTGCCGGCCGATCAGCGGGCAGTCGAAATCGATCTCGACCTCGAAGCGCGTGCCGTCATAAGGACGGAATTCGCTCCAGGAACCGCCATGCTCGATTCGCACAGGCTTGGTGATACGGATATAGCGGCGCTTGACGCCGAGCGAGACGAGACCGGCTTGCTCGATCGCCTCGACGAAAGGCAACGAGCTGCCGTCCATGATCGGCATTTCGGCGCCCTGCACTTCGATCAACACATTGTCGAGGCCGAGCGCATAGATGGCGGCCATGACATGTTCGATCGTCGCGACCGAATGAGTCGGTGAAAAGCCGAGCACGGTGCAGAGGTCGGTATTGCCGACCTGCGACGAGACGGCCTTGAGTTCGGTGATGTCGCCATTGTCATGCAGGCGCTGGAAAACGACGCCGGTGTCCGATTCGGCCGGGTTCAGCGTGATCGAGACATTGGCACCTGAATGGACCCCGATGCCCGAGAGCGTCACGGGACGCGATACCGTCGTTTGAAAACCCAGCAAGCCAATTGCCATAAAATCTGCCTTTATTTTTCCGCTCCAGCGATCTGTTCCACGGTGCGGTTTTCATTCGTTCTGCAGAAGGAGCCTCGTTGAGGAGTCTCCTAGGGCAGTTTCCTTGCATCATACTTACGTGCGCCGGCGCTCCAATCCAAATCACTGTTTCTTTCGGTTTGTTACGAAGTCACACGATTGATATCGCTCAGCAATTCCGGGCTGAAAAACGTAAATGCCCGGGACCTTGATCCCGGGCATTTACGGTGTCGAATCGCAGCCTCAGTTCGACTGGCGACGCAGGAATGCCGGGATTTCCAGCTGGTCGTCTTCCTGCATCATGCGCGCCTGCGGAACCGCACGACCCTGATCGTCGAGATTGCCGCGGCGCGGTGCGTAGAGGCTTGCCTCCGGCGACAGCGGACGCCGCTGCTGCGAAGCGGCTGGCGGTGCGGCGGTCATGTCGGCGGCAACCGCGTCATCGTCGCGGCGCCCCAGCGAATTGGTGATTCGCTTGAGCAGGCCCATTGGGCCGCGCTCTTCCTGGCCATGCGCGGAAGCCGCCTGCGTGCGGTGGTCGAGTTCGGCCTGAACGACCGGCGGGAAATCCTCTACCTTCGGCATGCGGACGGGTTCAGCCGACTGACGGATGATCGGCTCCTGCCGGACCGGCTGCGGCTGGATCGGCTGCTGCTGGATGGGCTGGCTCATCACCGGCTGGCTCATCACCGGTGCCGGAGCCTGTTGCTGCACCTGAGGACGCATGGCCGGAGCCTCCGGTGCAGGCGCGAAAATCTTGCTCTGCGGACGGAAGACTTCCTGCTGCGCAGCAGGCTGCTGAAGCGGTGCGGTGGCACGCGGGGCCGGAATCTCAAGCTCGCGTTCCATCTCGGCTTCGCGGATGGTCTGGGCGATCGGATCAATGGCCTTTGGTGCCTGCATCACCGGCGCAGGCTGAACTGCGGCCGCTGCCGGAGCAACAGCCGCGGAGGGACGGATAGCGGGCTTGGCAGCCGGCTGGAAGTTGCGCTCGGCGGCTTCGCTGATCGCCCGGTCGATGCCGGTTGCGACGACCGAGACGCGGATGATGCCTTCGAGCGATTCGTCGAAGGTGGCGCCGAGGATGATGTTGGCGTCCGGATCGACTTCCTCGCGGATACGCGTTGCAGCTTCGTCGACTTCGAAGAGCGTGAGGTCGCGACCGCCGGTGATCGAGATCAGCAGGCCCTGAGCGCCCTTCATCGAGGTTTCGTCGAGCAGCGGGTTGGCGATCGCCGCTTCGGCGGCCTGCAGTGCGCGGCCGGCGCCGGAGGCTTCGCCGGTGCCCATCATCGCGCGGCCCATTTCGCGCATGACCGAGCGGACGTCGGCGAAGTCGAGGTTGATGAGACCTTCCTTCACCATCAGGTCGGTGATGCAGGCAACGCCCGAATAGAGAACCTGGTCGGCCATGGCGAACGCGTCGGCGAAGGTCGTCTTGTCGTTGGCAATGCGGAAGAGGTTCTGGTTCGGAATGACGATCAGCGTGTCGACAGACTTCTGCAGTTCCTGAATGCCCATCTCGGCGAGACGCATGCGGCGGCCGCCTTCGAAATGGAACGGCTTGGTGACGACGCCGACCGTCAGGATGCCCTTGTTGCGGGCGGCCTGCGCGACAACAGGAGCAGCACCGGTACCGGTGCCGCCGCCCATGCCGGCGGTGACGAAGCACATATGCGTGCCGTTCAGGTGATCGACGATCTCGTCGATGCATTCTTCAGCGGCCGCGCGACCGACTTCCGGCTGCGAACCGGCACCGAGGCCCTCGGTGACGTTGACGCCGAGCTGGATGATGCGCTCGGCCTTCGTCATCGTCAGCGCCTGCGCATCCGTGTTGGCAACGACGAAGTCGACGCCCTGGAGGCCGGCGGTGATCATGTTGTTGACGGCGTTGCCGCCACCGCCGCCAACGCCGAACACGGTGATGCGCGGCTTCAGCTCTGTGATGTCAGGCTTTTGCAGCTTGATGGTCATGGTACCTGTTCCTTCTCTCTCTGGCCGCATCGCCACGCCGGCCAATTACTCAATTTCAGAAGCTTTCCTTCAACCACTGGCCCATCCGGGCTATGCGGCTGTTATTTCCCCCAAGCGACATGAGCAGACCGCTCTGTGACGCATGTGTCTCCATGTCCGCGACCTGCGGATAGATCATCAGACCGACGGCCGTCGAAAACGCCGGGCCCTTGGCCGCCGTCGGCAATCCCGACACGCCCATTGGGCGGCCGATGCGGACGTTGCGGGCAAGGATGCGCCGCGCCACTTCGGCAAGGCCGGTCAGCTGGCTCGCGCCGCCCGTCAGCACGACGCGCTTGCCGACGATCGGGCTGAAGCCGGAGCGCTGGATCCGGTCGCGGATCAGTTCCATCGTCTCTTCGATTCTGGCCGAGACGATGCGCGAAACCAGCGCCCGCGGCACCTGCGACGGCTGGTCGCGATCATCCTCGCCGATCGGCGGGATTGAGATCAGCTCGCGCTCGTCGGAGGAATTCGAAAGCGCCGAGGCATGCACGACCTTCAGCCGTTCCGCATCCTCGATGCGGGTGGAAAGACCGCGCGCCAGATCGGTGGTGACATGATGGCCGCCGAGGCCGACGGCGTCGGTGTGAACAAGCTTGCCCTCGGCAAAGACCGAGATTGTCGTCGTGCCGCCACCCATGTCGATCGCCGCGCAGCCGAGCTCGACCTCGTCGTCGACGAGAGCGGCAAGACCCGATGCATAGGGCGTCGCAACGATGCCCTCGACCGAAAGATGCGCCCGGTTGACGCTGAGCTCGAGGTTCTTCAGCGCCGAGCGCTCTGCGGTGACGACATGCATGTCGACGCCGAGCGCATCGCCATACATCGCGAGCGGATCGCGGATGCCGCGCTCGCCGTCAAGCGAGAAGCCGGTCGCCAGCGAATGCAGCACCGAACGGTCCTGGCGCAGCGACTGCTGGCAGGCGGCCGAGAGCACCTTCTTCAGATCGTTGAGCTCGACTTCCTGGCCGCCGAGATCGATGGTCGCCGTGTAAATGTCGCTGCCGAGACGGCCGGCCGTCAGGTTGACGATCAGGCTCTCGACGGTCAGCCCCGCCATGCGCTCGGCCGCATCGACGGCGAGCCGGATGACGCCTTCCAGCGCGTCGAGGTCGGCGATGACGCCGGTCTTGATGCCGCGGGAGCGCTGATGGCCGATGCCGATGATCTCGATATTGTGGGTGCGGCCAGGCAGGATCTGGCTTTCCTCGCGCGGCGTCAGCCGGCCGATCATGCAGACGACCTTGGTCGAGCCGATGTCGAGCACCGAAACGATATGCGACCGCTTCGACGAAAGCGGCTTCAGGCGCGGCAATCCGAAATGGGATGAACCGAACAAGCTCATATATTCTGCCCCGCCTTCTTCAATTCTTTCGTACGCTCCGTTACTGCCGCCTGCCGGCGAACCGCCGCTTCCGGCGTCAGCTGGATCGCGGTTCTGTCCGGCAACCTCAGGTCGACCGCGGCGATGTCGCGCTCCAGCAGCTGATGCTGCTTGTCGAAGGCCGACAGCGTCGCCAGCGCCTGGTCGATGCCGTCCTCCGGCAGCTTGACGACGACGCCATTGTCCATGTGCAGGTCCCAGCGACGGCCGGATATCCAGACAAAGGCCTTCACGCGCGCCTTCACGTCGGGCCACTTCGAGAAGGCCTCGTCGAGCGAAGCCGCTGCCGTTTCGGCATCGCGGCCGACGACGAGCGGCAGCGCCGAGAACTTGTTGTCGCGCAGCGGCGCAATGACGCTGCCGTTCTTTTCGATCAGCGAAAGCTCCTGCCCGTGCTGCCAGATTGCATAGGCCTGGCGCTCCCTGAGCTTCACCTCGATCGTCTTCGGGTAGATCTTGCGGACCTCGACATTCTCGACCCAGGGAAGATGCGCGATCTTCCGGCGAGCGGCATCGACGTCGAGCGCAACCAGCGAGGTCGTGCCGTCGAGGCCGATCAGCTGCAGGATTTCGATTTCGGAGGTTTCGGAATTGCCGGAGACTTTCACATCCTCGATCGCAAAGCCCGCCGCCGTCGTCGTTGCCTGGGCGACAGCTTCGGTGTGACCGCCGAGCGACATGCCGTAAAGCCCCGTCGCGCCTAAGAAAACCAGCGCCGAAACCGTGCCCGTATGGGCCGGGATATAGATGCGGCCGCTGCCGAGACTGATCAGGAAACGAGTGACGCGGCGCAGCGGACGCGGCAGGACGAATCGCTCTTCGGCTTCCACGGTCGGAAGCACGGCATGATGGCTGGGGCGCCCTATCTTCTTGACCGTCAACGCAAACAAGACGCGTCCTCCACCATCCACCGGAGAAACTCACCAAAGGAATAGCCGGCATGGCCGGCCATTTCGGGCACGAGCGAGGTTGGAGTCATCCCAGGCTGGGTATTGACCTCCAGCCAGATGATTTCGCCGTCTTCGGAGAAACGATCGTCGTAACGAAAGTCAGACCGACTGACGCCGCGACAACCGATTGCCTGATGCGCCCTTACGGCCAATGTTTGTATTTTTTGGTAAATATTCGGTGAAATTTTCGCCGGGATGACGTGTTTTGAACCGCCCGCGGCATACTTGGAATCGTAATCATAGAAATTGTGTCCCTGCGGCACCACCTCGGTGACACCAAGCGCCGTCTCGCCCATGACGCCGCAGGTGAGCTCGCGGCCGTAGACGTAGCGCTCAACGAGAACGTCCTCACCATAGCGCCACTCGGTCGAACTGACGACCTGCGGCGGATGCGCCTGATCTTCCGTGACGATGACGACGCCGAAGCTCGAGCCCTCGCGAACCGGCTTCACCACATAGGGAGGCTTCATCGGATGCGTCGAGGGAAAGGCAAAACGGTTGATAACCCGCGATTCGGCAACCGGAATGCCGGCAGCGGCGGCGACAAGCTTCGCCTTGTCCTTGTCCATTGCCAGCGCCGAGGCAAGCACGCCCGAATGCGTATAGGGGATTTCGAGATATTCAAGGATGCCCTGGATGGTGCCATCCTCGCCGAAGGGCCCGTGAAGGGCATTGAAGACGACATCAGGCTTCAGCGCCGCGAGCTTTTCGGAAACGTCGCGCGCGACATCGATGCACGCCACCTGGAAGCCTTCCGCTTCGAGGGCTTCTGCGCAAGCCTTTCCCGAGGAAAGGCTGACAGGCCGTTCCGAGGAAAATCCGCCCATCAGGACAGCAACATGCTTGCGACTCATCAACACCCCCAAAAATAACTTCCATTTTTGAAATCGACGCTTGCGCGAAGCTGTCTGCGCCGTTTCGGGCCTTTGTCCGATCTGCATGCATTAGAGCATCATTATGGTTAATGAAGTGTTTACTTTCGTTAACTCCTGCCCCGGAAATTCGCGATCCTTTACCTTTTGCTCATTTCACCACCATTCCCACGCCTTCCGGGGATGGACTGCAGCAGAGGACAAAAACCCTATCTCTTCAATAAGATATCGTGTCGCGCTGAACCACGATGGACTCAGTCAAAGGAGTGAGATGTCATCCCTCAACGGCGGCCGGTGGCTTGATTGATTAATGCGGAGAGCGGCAACGCCCGCTCCGCCCTGCTTTTTTATTGATGTGGGTCTGACTTCCGGTTAGCGAAGGCGCATGGATGAGCAGGGAGAAGATCATGCGATGCCTCGTCACCGGCGCTGCCGGCTTCGTCGGTAGTCCACTTGTCA
This sequence comes from Rhizobium croatiense, assembly GCF_019793465.1. Taxonomy (GTDB): domain Bacteria; phylum Pseudomonadota; class Alphaproteobacteria; order Rhizobiales; family Rhizobiaceae; genus Rhizobium; species Rhizobium croatiense. The sequence goes on from NZ_JAILYJ010000004.1 coordinate 274,398, forward strand.
AGCGGCTGCACGCAGAGAAGACGTGCGATCTTGTGGCCACCTCCAGATCCGAAAAGTCTGCCTTTCCTGATGATGTCAGGCATTTTCGGATTGACATAACCGACAGGACCGACTGGACGACGGCACTTGCAGGCGTCGACGTCATCATCCACCTTGCCGCCCGCGTTCACATCATGAACGACCGCGCAGCCGATCCGCTGGCGGAATTTCGCCGGACGAACACTGTCGCCACACTCAACCTCGCCGAACAGGCCGCCCGCGCCGGCGTGAAGAGGTTCGTCTTCGTCAGCACCATCAAGGTCAATGGCGAAGAAAACGATCGGCCGTTCCGGCATGACGACACGCCGAAGCCGATCGATCCCTACGGCATTTCGAAACTGGAAAGCGAAATCGGCCTGCGTGAAATCGCCGCCCGCACCGGCATGGAAATCGTCGTCATCCGCCCGCCCCTGGTCTATGGCCCCGGCGCCAGAGGCAACTTCGCTCTTCTTATCGGGCTCGTCCGCAAGCGGATACCGCTCCCTTTCGCTTCGCTGAAGAACCGCCGCACATTGGTGGCGGTGCAAAATCTCGTCGATCTGATCATCACCTGCGCGGCGCATCCCGCCGCCGGCGGTGAGATTTTCCTTGCCGGAGATGGTGAGGACCTGTCGACCCCGGAACTCATCCGGGGAATTGCCGCGGGGCTTGGCGTCACGCCGATGCTGGTCCCCTTCCCGTCTGCATTGCTGCACATGGCGGCGAAGGCTGTCGGGAAGGAAGCCGTCTATCAACGCCTTTGCGGTTCGCTGCAGGTCGACATCTCCCAGGCGCGCAACGTTCTAGGCTGGACGCCGGTCGTCACGCCGCGCCAAGGCCTGAAACTGGCGGTGAAGTAGCCGTTATTCGCTGGTAACACCCTGGAACGGGCGCACTTCGCGGCCGGGCATGAAGACACCGAGGCGCTTGATTTCCCATTCGAGCTTGATGCCCTCTTTCTCGAAGACTTCGCGGCGCACCTGCTCGCCGAGATATTCGAGATCGTAGCCGGTCGCCTGCCCCATATTGATCATGAAGTTGCAGTGAAGCGACGACATCTGGGCGCCGCCGATGACGAGGCCGCGGCAGCCCGCCTCGTCGATCAGCTTCCAGGCAGAATGGCCCGGCGGGTTCTTGAAGGTCGAGCCGCCGGTCTTCTCGCGCACCGGCTGCACCGTCTCTCGGTGATTGCGCACGGCGTCCATCTCGGCGCGGATCTTGGCGCGATCCTCAGGATAGCCCTCGAACAGCACCGAGGTGAAGATCAGGTCGGCGGATGCTGCGGAATGCCGGTAGGAATAGCCCATCTCGGCATTGGAAAGCACATGCTTATTGCCCTTGCGGTCGACCGCGTTGACCTCGATCAGCCGCTCGCGCGTCTCGACGCCGTTGGCGCCGGCATTCATGCGGGCCGCACCGCCGATGGCGCCGGGAATGCCGTAATAGAAATGGAGCCCGCCGATGCCGTTGTCCATCGCCATCGCCGCCACATGTTTGTCCGGGCAGATGGCGCCGGCAAGGATGCGGTTTTCACCGGCCAGCTCGACGAAGCCGAAGCCCTTGGCCGACAGGCGCAGCACGACGCCGGGAATGCCGCCGTCGCGCACCAGGATATTGGAGCCGACGCCGATCACCGTCAGCGGCACTTCTTCCGGCAGGATCTTCAGGAAGGCGATGAGATCGTCGACATCATGCGGCTGGAACATCAGCTCGGCCAGACCGCCGGCCCTAAACCAGGTGACGCGATCCATGGGGGCATCCGGCGTGATACGACCGCGGATATCCTTTACACCGTCTCCGAGAGACGCGAGAAGCTTTTCCCCATTCACCTGTTTCATGCGGACTTTCCCGATAGGCCTTCCAGTTGTCTGGGCAGTGCGGCTGCCCAGGATGTGATGCTCCCAGCCCCCAACAAAACCACGAAATCGCCAGGCTTTGCAACCTCTGCAACCATCTGCGGCAGAAGCTCAGCCGAAGACAGGAAGCGGGCGTCGCGATGGCCGCCGGATTTGATGCGCGAGACGAGCGACGTGGAGTCGGCGCCTTCGATCGCATCCTCGCCTGCCGCATAGACGGGCGCCAGAAAAATGCTGTCGGCATCGTTGAAGCAGGCCGCGAATTCTTCGAACAGGCTTGCGAGACGGCTGTACCGGTGCGGCTGGTGGACGGCGATGATGCGGCCCTTGCAAGCTTCGCGGGCAGCGCGCAGCACCGCCTTGATCTCGACCGGATGGTGGCCGTAATCGTCGAAGATCTGCACCCCGTTCCATTCGCCCGTCAAGGTGAAGCGGCGCTTGACGCCGCCGAAGGAGGCAAGCCCCTTGGCGATATCGGCGCTCGATATGCCGAGCCGGTTGGCGACGGCGATCGCCGCAGTCGCGTTGGAAATATTGTGCCGCCCGGGCATCGGCATGACCAGCCCCTTGAGTTCGGTCACCTGGCCGGTGCGGCGGCGGCGGATCTCGACATCGAAGATCGAGCGCGTGCCGTCGATACGCACATTCTTGAAGCGCACATCGGCCTGCGGGTTCTCGCCATAGGTGATGATCTTGCGGTCCTCGATGCGGCCGACCAGCGACTGCACTTCGGGGTGGTCGAGGCACATGACGCCGAAACCGTAAAACGGCACGTTCTCGACGAACTGCCGGAAGGCGGCGCGCACGGCATCGAAATTGCCGTAATGGTCGAGATGCTCCGGGTCGATATTGGTGATGACGGCGACATCGGCCGGAAGCTTCAGGAAGGTGCCGTCGGATTCGTCGGCCTCGACCACCATCCACTCGCCCTCGCCCATCCGGGCATTGGTGCCGTACGCATTGATGATACCGCCGTTGATGACGGTCGGGTCGAGCCCGCCGGCTTCGAGCAGGGTCGCCACCAGCGAGGTCGTCGTCGTCTTGCCGTGGGTGCCGCCGATGGCAATCGCATTGCGGAAGCGCATCAGTTCGGCAAGCATTTCGGCGCGGCGCACCACCGGCAGCAGCTTTTCACGGGCGGCGATAAGTTCCGGATTGCTCTTCTTGATCGCCGTCGAGACGACGACGACTTCGGCATCGCCCAGATTTTCAGCCCGATGGCCGACGAAGACTTCGATGCCCTTGTCGCGCAGGCGCTGGACATTGGCGCTGTCGGCCTGGTCCGATCCCTGTACCTTATGGCCGAGATTGTGCAGCACCTCGGCGATGCCGCTCATGCCGATGCCGCCAATGCCGATGAAATGGACGAGACCGATCGCCTTCGGCAGTTTCATGCGCGTGTCCTCTTGAATTCTGAGACTGTCTTACCGGCGGCAATAGCCTCAACCATGTCGGCAAGCAAGTTTGCCGCATCCGGTTTCCCGGCAAGCTTCGCCGCCGCCGCCATGTGCGACAGCTTTTCCGGATCGTTCATCACATGGCTCAATATAGAGGCGATACGTTCCGGCGAAAGCTCGGACTGAGCAATCACCTTCGCCCCGCCAGCCGCAGCCAGTGCGGCGGCGTTCGCCGCCTGATCGTGGTCGAGCGCATGCGGATAAGGCACCAGGATGGCCGGGCGTCCGATGACGGAGATTTCCGAAACCGTGGACGCGCCGGAGCGGCAGATCACCAGATGCGCTTTGGCAAGACGCTCGGCCATATCATTGAAAAACGGCGCGATATCGGCACCCATCTGCAGCTGCGCCACGCAGCCGCGCACCATCTCCATGTCCTCCGGGCGAACCTGCTGCGTCACCCTGAGCCGCGCCCGCAGCTCGTCGTCGAGCAGGCTGATTGCCGTCGGCATGGCCTTGGAGAAATACTGCGCGCCCTGGCTGCCGCCGAAGACGACGAGATGGAATGGTTCGCCGGGATGCGAGGGCGTATAAGGCTGTTCGGCCGCGGCAAGGATAGCCGGGCGCACGGGATTGCCGGTCGCAACCGTCTTATCGGAAAAAGCATCGCCGCTTTCCTGCAGAAAGCCGCCGGCAATCGCCTTGACGCGCGGGGCCAACGCCTTGTTGGCGCGCCCCATGACGGCGTTCTGCTCATGCAGCATCGAGGCGACACCGAGCCGCGTGGCGGCCAGCAGCGGCGGTACCGTGGGATAGCCGCCGAAACCGACGACGATGACGGGCTTCAGCCGCTGGATCAGCTTCTTGGCCGCCCGCATGCCGCTCCACAGCGTCCACAGCGAGCGGGCGACGGCAACCGGGTTCTTCGAACCGATCGTTGCCGACGGCACAACGTGAATTTCCTCGGCCGGGAATTTGCCGGCATAGCGCTCGGCCCGGCTGTCGGTGACGAGATGCACCGCGTAGCCACGCTCCTTCAGCTTGAAGGCCAGCGCCTCCGCCGGGAACACGTGGCCGCCGGTCCCCCCGGCGGCAAGCAGCACGATGCCTTTGCTCATTATCTTTTACTCCGCCGGCATGCCGTGCGGGACGCGGAAGAGGCTCCGGTCCTGCGCGCGCTTTTCCGGCCGATGGCGCGTCAGCGCCAGAATGAAGCCGGCAGTGACGCAGATCGCCACCATGGACGAGCCGCCGTAGGAAATCAGCGGCAGCGTCATGCCCTTGGCCGGCAGCAGTTCGAGGTTGACGCCAATGTTGATGATCGACTGGATGCCAAGCTGCAGCACCAGGCCGGCGACAGCAAAGCGATTGAAGTCATTGCGCTCGCGATAGGCATGCGACAGGCCGCGCAGCACCAGCACCGTAAACAACGCGACGAGCGCCATGCAGAAGACGATGCCGAATTCCTCCGCTGCGACCGAAAAGATGAAGTCGGTATGGGCGTCGGGGATGATCCGCTTGACGATGCCCTCGCCCGGTCCCTGGCCGAACCAGCTGCCGCGGATGATCGCCTCGCGCGCCGTATCGATCTGGAACGTGTCACCCTCGCCGGTCATGAACTTGTCTATTCGGCCGGCGACGTGCGGAAAGACGTAATAGGCGCTGAGCAGGCCGCCGGCGCCGCCGATGCCGAGCAGCACGATCCAGATCCAGGGCATGCCGGCCATGAAGAACATCCCGCCCCAGACCGCCGTCGTCAGGATGGTCTGGCCGAGGTCCGGCTGCGCGACGAGCAGGGCCGCGACGATGCCGAACAGAATGATGGCGAAGAGATTGCCGGGAATTTCAGGCTGGCGCGCATGTTCGGCAAAAAGCCACGCGCAGACCACGACGAAGGCAGGCTTCATGAATTCCGACGGCTGGATGGAAAGGCCAGCGATCCAGATCCACCGCCTGCCGCCCTTGACCTCCTGACCGATGAACAGCACCAGCACCATCATCGCCAGCGAGATGATCAATAGCAGGATCGCGGTTCGCCGCACCTGGCGCGGTGTCAGGAAGGACAGCCCGAGCATGACGGCGATCGACGGAATCATGAACGCCGCATGGCGCTTGACGAAGTGGAAGGGTTCGAGCCCGATGCGCTCGGCAACCGCGGGAGAAGCGGCAAAGGATAGCATGAAGCCGATGCCCATCAGGAAGATGAACATTGCCAGGAAGAAACGGTCGATGGTCCAGAACCAATCGGCCAGAGGCCCACGTTCCGCGCGGCTTACCATGTCATTTCTCTCCTGCTTCGGGACCGATCAGCATCGTCATTCCGTCAAGCGCGGCCACGTGGCCGACGAAGGCATCGCCCCTGACTTCGAAGTTCTTATACTGGTCGAAGCTTGCGCAAGCCGGGGATAACATCACGGCCGAAGCAGCCGCCTCGTCGCGATCCGCGTCGGCTGCCGCATGCGCGACTGCGCGCTCCAGCGTGCCCGAAATTTCGTAGGGCACGGCCTCGCCGAGGGTCGCTGCGAATTCCGCCGCCGCCTCGCCGATCAGATAGGCCTTGGCGATGCGCGGAAAATAAGGAGCGAGCGCCGTGATGCCACCGGATTTCGGCAGGCCGCCGGCAATCCAGTAGATGCGGTCGTAGCTCGAAAGGGCGGGTGCTGCCGCATCGGCATTTGTGGCCTTGGAATCGTTGACGAAGACGACACGGCCGCGCCGGCCGACCGGCTGCATGCGATGTTTGAGGCCGGGGAACGAGGCAAGGCCGGCGCGGATGTCGTCGGCGGAAACGCCGACCGCAAGGCAGGCGGCAACGGCGGCGGCGGAGTTTTGCGCATTGTGGCTGCCGCGCAGCGTCTGAATGCCGCCAAGATCGACGAAGGGCAACATGGCGCCGCCGGCGGCCTGAACGAGTTTCGTGCCCTCGGCATAGATGCCCTCGGCCACCACGTTGCGGCGCGAGATGCGGACCACCTTGACGCCTGTCCGCTGGATGCGGTCGGCGATCAGGGCCGAATGGCTGTCGTCGACGCCGACGACCGCGACATCGCTGCCGGCGACCAGTCGTTCCTTGACGTCGGCATAATGCTGCATCGTGCCGTGACGGTCGAGGTGGTCGGGTGTCAGGTTGAGCAGAATGCCGGCCGAGGGGTTCAGCGTCGGCGCCAGATCGATCTGGTAGGACGAGCATTCAACGACGAAATAACGCCCCGCTTTCGGCGGGTCGAGCGTCAGCACCGCCGTGCCGATATTGCCACCGAGCTGCGTGTCGTAGCCTGATGATTTCAGGATGTGGGCAATCAGCGCCGTCGTCGTCGACTTGCCGTTGGTGCCGGTGATGGCGATGAATGGGCAGTCCGGTGCATGGGCGCGGCGCTCGCGCACGAAAAGCTCGACGTCGCCGACGACGTCGACACCGGCCGCGCGCGCAAGATCGACAGTCCAGTGCGGCTTGGGATGGGTGAGCGGCACGCCGGGCGACAGCACGAACAGCGCCTGCTGGCTCCAGTCGATGCTGTGCAAATCCTCTGTCCGGATGCCTTCGGCGGAAGCCTTGGCGACGCTGTCGGGATTGTCGTCCCAGGCGGTGACTTCGGCGCCGCCCGCAATCAGCGCCCGGGCGGTGGCGAAACCGGAGCCGCCGAGCCCGAAGAGCGCAACCTTCTTGTCCTTGAGCGTCGTCACCGGGATCATCGCCGCCTCACCTAAGCTTCAGCGTCGAGAGGCCGAGCATGGCAAGGCCGACCGCGATGATCCAGAAGCGGATCACCACCTGGCTTTCGGTCCAGCCCTTCTTCTCGAAGTGATGGTGGATCGGCGCCATCAGGAAGACGCGCCGGCCGGTCATCTTGAAGAAGCCGACCTGGATGATGACCGACAGCGTCTCCATGACGAAGAGGCCGCCGATGATCGCCATGACGATCTCGTGCTTGGTAGCAACGGCGACGGTGCCGATCGTGCCACCAAGCGCCAGCGAGCCGGTGTCGCCCATGAAGATGGCGGCCGGCGGCGCGTTGAACCAGAGGAAGCCGAGGCCGGCGCCGATGACGGCGCCGAGCACGACGGCAAGCTCACCGGTGCCGGGCACGAAATTGATCTGCAGGTAATTCGCAAACACCACGTTGCCGGCGAGATAGGCGATGACACCGAAGGAGGCGGCGGCGATCATCACGGGCACGATGGCGAGCCCGTCGAGCCCGTCCGTCAGGTTGACGGCATTGCCGGCGCCGACGATGACGAAACCGCCGAAGACGACGAACATGATGCCGAGATTGATCAGGAAGTCCTTGAAGAAGGGAAAGGCGATCGAGGAGCCGAAGGTCGAGCCGGCGGTCCCCGAGGCAAGAGCGGTGCGCATCATGAAGTAGACGGCGATGCCGGCGATGACGAACTCGATGCCGAGGCGGGCCTTGCCGGAAAAGCCCTTATGGCTCTGCTTCGTCACCTTGAGATAATCGTCGTAGAAACCGATCGCGCCGAAACCCAGCGTCACCAGCAGCGTGGCGACGACATAGACGTTGGAAAGATCGGCCCAGAGGAGCGACGCCCCAACGATGCCGGCCAGGATCATCAGACCGCCCATGGTCGGCGTGCCGGCCTTCTTGAAATGCGTCTGCGGCCCGTCGGCGCGGATCGGCTGGCCCTTGCCCTGCCGGATGCGCAACGAATTGATGATCGTCGGCCCGAACAGGAAGACGATCAGTGCGGAGGTGAAAAGAGCGGCGCCCGTGCGGAAGGTAATATATCTGAACAGGTTCAGAAACTTGAAATATTCCGACAGTTCGACAAGCCAGATCAGCATTCAGGGCCCCTTGTTACCCGATCAAAGTTCGCGTTGCGTGTCGGAAAATGCCGGGAACTTGTCAAGAAGCGCGGCGACGATCTTGCCGAAACCGATGCTCAGAGACGATTTCACCATCAACACGTCGCCCGGGACGACCGAGTTCAACACGTAGTCCGTCAATTCGTCCGTCTTTTCCCGGTATTCGACATGGACGCTTTCCGGCAGTGATTCCTTCAGCGCGGCCATTTCGGCGCCCGCGAGCCAGACATGTTCGATGCCGGCCGCAAGCAGCGGCCCGGCGAGGTCGGTGTGGACCTTCTCGGCATATTCGCCCATCTCGAGCATGTCGCCGAGCACGGCGATGCGGCGACCGCGGCCGGCCGGCTCGGCGGCCGCCAGCAGCGCGATCGCCGCCCGCATCGAAGCGGGATTGGCATTGTAACTCTCGTCGATCAGCGTGAAGCTGCCGTTGCCGCCGCCGATCGAGAGCCGGTGGCGCTTGCCCCTGCCCTTCTCCGGCTTCAGCGTCGCAAGCGCTGCGATTGCCTTGCCCATGTCGGCGCCGACGATCCTGACGACGCCGAGTGCAGCCAGCGCATTTTCGGCGATGTGGCGGCCCGGCGCGCCGAGCGCGACCTCCAGCGTCTCGCCGCCGATCGTCAGCCACAGCGTCGAATTTTCGTCTGAGCCGTTGAACTCGGCGAGCCGGAATTCGGCTTTCGCATGCTGCCCGAAGGAATGGATCTGTTCGATGCCGAGCGACTGCGCCGTACGGTCGAGGAAATTGAACTGATCGTTGTCGCGGTTGAGCACGACATCGCCGCCGGGCTCCAGCCCCTCGAAGATCTCGGCCTTGGCGGCGGCGATCTCCTTGATGTTCTTGAAATTGCCGAGGTGTGCCGGTGCGATCGTCGTGATGACGGCGACATGAGGGCGGATCATCGCCGCCAGCGGCCGGATTTCGCCCGGATGGTTCATCCCGACTTCGAAGACGCCGTAATCGGTATCGCCAGGCATGCGCGCCATCGTCAACGGCACGCCCCAGTGATTGTTGAAGGAGGCGACGGAGGCATGCACCTTGCCGGAGGGCGACAGCACGTGCCGCAGCATCTCCTTGGTGGTGGTCTTGCCGACCGAGCCGGTGACGGCGATGATCTTTGCGCGCGAACGCTCGCGGGAAGCCTGCCCCAGACGGCCGAGGGCTGCGAGCACGTCATCGACGACGATCATCGGCACCGTCAGGCGGCCCATGGCCGGAAGCCTCGCTTCGCTGACGACGAGAAGGGCCGCGCCGTTCGCCATCGCCATCGACGCATAATCGTGACCGTCGACGCGGTCGCCCTTGATCGCGAAGAAGGCCTCGCCCGGGCTGATCGAGCGGCTGTCGATGGAAATTCCGGTGATGCCTTCGGGCGGAGTGCCGAAGGGGCGCCCCGCCATCGCTGCGATCATGTCTTCGGTCGTCCAGAGCCAGCTCAAGATTTCAGTTCCTCCAAGGCCTTGCGCACCTCCGCATGATCGGAGAACGGCAATGTGACGCTCCCGATCGTCTGCCCTTCCTCATGTCCCTTGCCGGCGACGATCAGCGTATCGCCCGATTTCAGCATGCCGACCGCTTCGCGGATCGCGGTGGCGCGGTCGCCGATCTCGGAGGCGCAGCCTGCTGCGGCCATGATCTCCGCCCGGATCGAGGCCGGCTCTTCCGAGCGCGGATTGTCGTCGGTGACGATGACGACATCGGCAAGACGGCAGGCGATTTCGCCCATGATCGGCCGCTTGCCGCGGTCGCGGTCGCCGCCGCAACCGAAGACGACGACGACGCGGCCGGTCGTGAATGGCCGGACAGAGTTCAACACGTTTTCCAGCGCATCGGGCTTATGGGCATAATCGACATAGGCGAGCGCGCCGTCCTTGGTATGACCGACGAGCTCGAGGCGGCCGGACGCACCGACGAGTTTCTCGAGCGCGGCCATCGCAACTTTCGGCTCGACGCCCGTCGACATGGCAAGGCCTGCGGCGACCAGCGCATTGGCGACCTGGAAATCGCCGGCCAGCGGAATGTCCACCTCGAAGATCTGGTCGCCGATATGGATCTCGGCCATCTGCTTGTGACGGAAATGCTCGACGCGTTTCAGCGTGAGGTAATCGCCCTTGCGCCCGACGGTTCGAACGTCATGACCGGCATCGGCAGCGGCCTTGACCGCTTGGCGCGACCAGGGATCGTCGGCGAAGATCACCGCCGGCGCACCCTTCGGCAGCAGCCTATGGAAAAGCCGCATCTTGGCGGCCATATAGACCTCGACGGTCGGATGATAATCCATATGGTCGCGGCCGAGATTGGTGAAGGCGGCGGCGGCAAGCTTGACGCCGTCGAGCCGGCTCTGGTCGAGACCGTGACTGGAAGCCTCCATCGACGCATGGGTGACGCCCTCGTCGGCAAGTTCGGCCAGGAGCTTGTGCAGCGACACCGGATCGGGCGTCGTCAGCGCGCCATATTCGTTGCGCGTCGGCGAGACCACGCCCGTCGTGCCGATCATCGCGGCCGCATGGCCTGCATGCGCCCAGATTTGCCGGGTGAACGAGGCGACGGAGGTCTTGCCCGCCGTGCCGGTGACGGCGACCATGGTCTCGGGCTGCCTGCCGTAGAACCGCGCGGCGGCGATCGAAAGGAAGCGGCGCGGTTCCTTGACCGCAAGCACCGGAATGGAAGCATCAACCGGCTGGGAGGCGATCGCGACGGCAGCGCCTCGGCCGGCGGCATCGACGATGAAGCCCGCGCCATCCGCCTTTGTGCCGGCGACCGCGACGAAAGCGTTGCCCGGCGCCACAAGACGGCTGTCCGAAGACAGGCCTGAAATATCAAGCAGGCCTGCCGGGCCTTCGAGCTGTGCTTCAAGTTCCGGAAACTGATCTCCGGCCAAGTCTCGCAATTTCATCGAATGCACTTTTCCCTCTTGAAGCCGATCCGCCCCTCGCGAATCGGCGCCGATATTGATTCACGCTCAATAAGACACCAGCAAGGCCGATCCGCCGTCCCCGAATTTCGGCTCGATGCCGAGGATGGGCGCCGCGCGGCGGATGATATCACGGGCAATCGGACCGGCCGTACCGGCGGAGAGCGTTCCGCCATATTGTTTCTCGCCGGTCTTCGGCTCGTCGCAGAAGGTGATCACGGCATATTGGGGATTGTCGATCGGGAAGGCGGCAATGAAGGAATTGAAGTTCAGCGTCGAGGAATAACGCCCGTTCACCACCTTGTCGGCCGTGCCGGTCTTGCTGCCGACGGCAAAACCGGGCACACGGGCCACGCGCCCCGAGCCCTTGTAGCCGTTGAAATCAAGGAGATAGCGGACCGCGTCGCTGGTCGACTTCTTGAGGACCTGCGTGGCGATCTGATCGGCCTGTTCGCGCGTGCGCGGCAGGAATGTCGGTTCGATCAGCTTGCCGCCGTTGACGAGAGCAGCCGCCGCCACCCCCGTCTGCAGCGCCGTCGTCGAAACCCCGTGTCCGAAGGAAATCGTGATCGAATTGATCTTCTTCCAGACGCGCGGCTGGCTCGGCATCTTTACTTCCGGCAATTCGGTCTGCATTTTCGTCAACAGGCCGAGCTTGGTCAGATAGTCCTTCTGCGAATCGATGCCGACGATGTCGATGACACGCGCCGTGCCGATATTCGACGAATACTGGAAAATCTCAGGCACGGTCAGCCAGCGGCGCTGCCCGTGAAAATCGTGGATGGTGAAGCCGCCGATATAGATCGACTTGCTGGCATCGAAACTGTCGGTCATCTTCACCTTGCCGCTGTCGAGCGCCATCGCCAGCGAAAAGGTCTTGAAGGTCGAGCCCATTTCGAAGGTGCCGTTGGTCATCCGGTTGAGCCAACCCTCCTTGGCCCCTTCCTGCGGATCGTTCGGATCAAAATCCGGCGCCGATGCCATGCCCAGCACTTCTCCGGTATGCACGTCGATGACAGCTGCACCCGCACCCTTGGCCTGAAAATTGTTGACGGCGTTGACCACAGCGTCTCGGACGATGTTCTGCACGCGCAGGTCGATCGAAAGCCGCACCGGCTCGAGCGGCTGGTCGCTGGTCATGCCGACCGAGGCGAGATCGGCAAGCCCCTGATCGTCGATGAACTTCTCCATGCCGGCAACGCCGCGGTTATCGATGTTGACGTAACCGAGGATATGCGCGGCGGTCGGGCCGCCCGGATAGAAGCGGCGCTTCTCCGGCCGGAAGCCGATGCCGGGAATGCCAAGTGCGAGGATCTGGCTCTGCTGCTTCGGCGTCAGCTGCCGGCGCAGCCAGGCGAAATGCGAGGTTTTGACCGAGAGCTTTTTATAGGTATCCCGAACGTCGAGCTCGGGCAGAACCGTCGCAAGCTTCTCGACCGCCTCGTCGGGATCGACGATCTTGTTGGGTTCGGCAAACAGCGAGACGGTGCGGATGTCGGTCGCCAGAACTTCGCCGTTGCGGTCGAGAATGTCGGGACGCGACGCCATCAGCCGATCGGGCGGCAGGATGCTGGAGACGACCTCCTGGTCCTTCATCGCATATTCGACGAGACGGCCGCCGATGATGACGTAGACGCCCATGAAGCCGAGGATCAGCAGGCCGACGCGGCTTTTTGCCTGTCCTGATTTCTTCTTGCGCGACCCCTCGATCGCCAGGCCGGCGGGGGACGGACCGCCGAACCGGTTATAGACGCCGGCGGAGAAATGCGCCTGGCTCTTCAAGACCATGATGCGGGAAAGAAACGACATTATTCCACCGACCCCGTTTCGATCTGGTCTGCATCATCCTCTGCCTCGCCGCGCGGCGCGGGCATTGGAACCGGCTGGGCCTTGGTGGTGACCTGCGTGCCCTTGGCAGCGTCCGGCGCGCTTTTCGCGCTGGCCACGGTCGCGCCTTTGGAGCCGGCTTTGGCCTCCGTCACGTCAGGCATGGGAACCTCGGATTTCAACATCGGCAATTCCTTGGCATGCACCAGCGCCGTCGAATCCGTCGGCTGCAGCTGCAGTTCGCCCTCATAGGCCTTGACCAGCCGCTCCAGACGGTTCGGCTGTGATTGCAGCGCCCAGTCGGCCTTGAGAAGGTCGATCGTGTCCTCCTCGAGCTTGATCTCGGCTTCGAGGCGATGGACCTCTTCGAGCTTCAATTCGGCGCGATGCTTGATCGTGTAGGTGACGGCCGCGGTGGCCGTCATGACGCCGATAAGCACGAGATCGAACGTTTTCAGCACATCAACCTCCAAGCTTTCCGAGACTGGCGAGATTGGGAAACCCAAAGAGCGACATATCGGCAGCCTCGGCGGCGGCCTCCGTCCTCAGGCCGGCGCGCAGCTTGGCGGAGCGGGCGCGCGGATTGATCTCCGCCTCAGCCTCGCTTGCCGAAACCATCGGTTTGCCGATCGCCACAAAGGTCGCTGCCCGCTCATGCGCGACCGGCAGATGCCGCGACCCCGACGCCTTGCCGGCGCGGTCGGAGAAGAATTTCTTGACGATGCGATCTTCAAGCGAATGAAAAGTGACGACGACCAGCCGGCCGCCCGGCTTCAGCACCGCCTCCGCCGCAAACAGCGCCTGCGCCAGTTCGCCGAGCTCGTCGTTGACGAAGATGCGCAAAGCCTGGAAGACGCGGGTCGCGGGATGTATCTTGTCCTTCATTTTGCGCGGCGTGACGAGTTCGATGAGACCGGCAAGATCACGCGTCGTCTCGAACGGTTTTTCCTCGCGGCGCTTCTCGATCGCATGTGCAATGCGCGGCGCCTGGCTTTCCTCGCCGAGAAAATGGAAGATACGGATCAGATCGGCGACCTTGGCGCGATTGACGACATCGGCGGCCGAAACCCCTGTCGCCGACATGCGCATGTCGAGCGGCCCCTTCTTCTGGAAGGAGAAACCGCGCTCGGCCTCGTCGATCTGCATCGAGGAAACGCCGATATCGAGCACGACGCCATCAAGCCCGCCTTGCGGCGCATGATCGGCAAGATGCGAGAATTGCGAATGGACGAGCTTGAGACGGCCACCATGGGCGGCGACCATCGCCTGGCCTGCGGCAATCGCGCTGGGATCGCGGTCGAGAGCGATCACCTCCGCGCCGGCCGCAAGGATGGCCGAGCTGTAACCGCCCGCACCGAACGTACCATCGAGGATGAGCTTGCCGGGCGAAGGCGCCAGAGCTGACAGCACTTCATCGAGAAGAACCGGAATGTGACGAACCGGTCCGCCACCGGCATCAGTTGAACCTCCGCCAGGATTCGCCGCCATTCCGTTCCCTCGCTCTTTCAGGAACGCTTGCCCGCCAGCTTGCGCTCCCCTCGTGCCTGCGTCTGCGCAGCCATAAAAGCCTGCGGCTGCCAGAGCTGAAAATGATCTGCCCGACCGACGAAGGTCACTTCGTCCGAGATACCGGTAAAGCCGCGGATGAAATCCGTGACCATCAACCGCCCCTCGGCATCGAGCCGCATGAAGACCCCGCCTCCGTGAATCAGAAGCGACATCTCGTTCGCATCCGGCGAAAACGGATCCTCCGCAGCAATCTGCCGTTCGAATCTTTCGAGAAGATCCGGACCGCCGACGCTGATCGCCGGAAACACAAAGTCCTGAAAGCAATAAAGCTCCTGGACATTGCGCTGCGCCAGCACGGAACGAAACGCCGAAGGCACGGAAACCCTGCCCTTGGCATCGATCCTGTTGGTCGCATTCGAAAGGAAGCGGCTCATCACACGAAACATCCGTTCCCGCAGGGATCCGGACCAAAAGACGCCCGAAACTCCCGATATCAGGCACAGCTTCGCAAGCCGGATGAGTAAAAACCCCTCCGACGCTTCCGGAGAGGAAGACGCCTTTGCTTTGCGATGAATGGGCAGGTGATTGCCCTGATGCAGTGCAGGTTTGGGATAGCATGGGACCATATGGGCGTCAATGGGATGCGCCTGTTTTGCAATAGACGCATGATCAAAAATTTATAAGCCGTTAAGTTTAACAAAGGGTTAGGATCACCCTCCTGCAAGCGACGCGCGACAGTGCTTTCGCAAAAACAACTTTCGCGCAGAGGATTGTATAAGCATCCGCTTGAAAACTGTCGATTTCAGCGGCTTACCTGGAGGTGATTCGTCAAATCGGAGATTTTCGTGCCACGAAAGTTAATCGCCAGTTGGCCTGTAAGCCGGGTTCTGTATGGCTCCGGCGTGAACCGGAACGTGGCAGCCATTCCTCTGGGACAGCGTTCGCACGCTGCCTCGCGCAACCCACCCGGATGACTGGCCTGGAAACCGGCCGGAAGGCCTTTCGGCCTGCCACGTCATCCCTATTCGGTCTTGCTCCCGGTGGGGTTTACCGTGCCATTTCCGTTGCCGGAGATGCGGTGGGCTCTTACCCCACCCTTTCACCCTTACCTGTCGTGACAGGCGGTCTGCTTTCTGTGGCACTTTCCCTGAGGTCGCCCTCGCCGGACGTTATCCGGCACCGTGTATCCGTGGAGCCCGGACTTTCCTCACCCTACCGCCTTTCGGCATTGGTAAAGCGCGGCTGCCCGGCCAACTGGCAGGGCTCACATAAACGAGAGAGAGCGCAATTTCCATCAAAAATGACAGGCTTAGGAAAATTGCGGTGTGAAATCCGTGGAATAGCCCTGCTGGCTGATCCTGCCTGACAAAAGCAGCTCCGCCCCGAGCCGTCCGATTTCGTCCGAACTCTTGGCCGACGTGCCGGCACAACCCGTCAGCACAGCAATGGCAGGCGACGAGCTGTAGCCGATCATCGGGTAGCCGCTTTCCGTATAGGACACCACGCAGGCGGCCGTCGAAATCGAAAGCGGCGCCAGATCGGGCACCAGCTCGGCAGCGATGCGCTGAAGATGCGTCCGCACGGTTTCGCGCCCCTCCGTTCTGAACCAGGCGCGTATCTCCGCCTCGTCACCGAGCACCAGATCGTCCGGATCGCCGCCGATCTTCAGATAGAATTTGCCGTCGGGATAACGGATCGGCGGCAGCAGATAGATATGGATGCCGGGCATATCGAGAATGAGCGACGGCATGGTCGCAAGACGCTCGGCATCGGCCTCGCTCACCTCGAAAAGCGTGACCGTCCGGCCATAAACCGTCATTGCAACGGGACGCGGCAACAGATTCTCCGCAATGGAAAATCCGCCCGCGGCGAGCAGCACCTTTTCAGCGCGATAGGTCAGGCCACCGGCCGTTCTGACGACAGCCGACCCGCCCTCCTCGCGGATAGAAACGGCATGGTCGCGGATGACGGCGGCACCCGCCTTTTCCGCCAGCAGCGACTGCGCCTTGACCAGCTTGCGCGGGCTGATATGTCCGGCGCCCCTCGCCTCGAAAACCCCGGCGCAGTCAGCGGGAAAGGCAAAGAAAGGAAAGGCGGCCTTCAGCCCCGCCTGGTCGAGAAGGCTGGTTTCGACGCTAAGCGAAACGGCGGCCTGTCGCGTCTCCTCGAGGTATTCGCTTCCACCAGGCGCGGCGACGACGCAACCGACCTCGCGATAAAATTCGATGCCGCTGTCGCGAGCGATCTCGCCATAACGGCCGATCGAGCGGTTGGCGAGCAGAGCCCAGTTGCCGTTGGGATCGATGGTGCGGGTGATGCGCCCCTCGTCGTAATGGCTGGCGAAGACGCCCTGATGCGCCTTGCGGTCGGCCGGCTCGTCCGGGCCGATCACCGCCACGCCATCCACTTGGCGCGCCAGATGCCGCGCGGCTGCCGCCCCCATCAACCCGCGGCCGACGACGATATATTTGAAATCGACTGCCATGATGCTCCCTTTCAGGCAAAGACCGGCGTCAGTTCGCCGCCGAAATCCGTGTCGCCAAGCCGCCCTTCGGTCAGAAGCACCGCGCCCAATCGTCCAAGTTCGTCGGAGGATTTGGCGGCGACGAAATTGCCGCCGGTCAGCACCGCGATGCGCGGCGACTGCGTAAACCCGGCATAGGGATAACCGGTCGGCGTGAAATTCGCCACGCACGGCCCGGATGTCACCGGGCAGCCGGCAAGCGCCGGCATCAGTTGCAGGGCGATGCGGCAAAGATGATCGCGCTCGGCAGCGCTTCCGTCGGAACGGAACCACGCGCCGGCATCCTCCAGCCGATTGATGGAAAGCGTCTCGGTATCGCCGCCGAGCTTCAGATAGATTCTTCCGTCGGGATAACGCACCGGCGGCAGAATATAAATGTGATCTTCTTCGCGGTCGCCGAGCACGATCGTCGACGGCATGTCGCCGAAGACCGCCATTTCGCGCTCACCGATTTCATAGAAGACGACCGTGCGCGCCATAACCTTGGTGTCGACGGAACGCGGCAGCAGCGCATGAAAATTGCTGAAGCCGCCAACCGCCACCAGGACCCTCTCGGCGCTGTAGCGCCTTCCGTCGACCGTCACCTCGACATGGGCACCGGTGTCGCGCACGGATGTCGCGGTTGCCTCGATCAGCGTAACGCCACCCTGTTCCGCGAGCATAGCCTGGGCGCGCACGAGCGCCCGCGGATTGATATGGCCGGCGCGCTTGCGTTCAAAATAGCCGCTGAAATCGGCATCGACGGCAAGATAGGGAAAGCGCCGCGAAAGGTCCGACGATGCGATGGTCTCGATGTCGCTGCCGAGCGTCCGGCTGACGGTCAACGCCCGATCGATATAGTCCTGCTCGCTCTTGTCAGGCGCTGCAAAGAGGCAGCCGACTTCCGAAAAGAAGGAAATGCCGCTCCTTGCCTCGATCTCACGGTAGCGGTCGAGCGCGCGGGCGGCGAAGGTTCCCCAGGCCAGATTGCCATCGAACGTCCGTGTAATACGCGCCTCGTCGTAGTGGCTGGCGAAGACGCCATCATGAGCTTTGCGCTCAGCCGGCTCGCGCGGGCCGATCAGCGCGATGCCGTCGGCCATCGCAGAGAGATGCCGGGCGGCCGCGGCACCCATCATGCCGCGTCCGATGATGATGAACCTGAAATCGACTGCCATATCCCACCTCGCTAAATTCCAGCGATACCATGGCAATCATCTTGAATCATCCAGCTCTTGTCAGGGATAAGCGCTTCAGGCTCAGAGCATTGCGAGAACCTTGCCGCAATAGGACTTGGACACCGGGTTCATGCGCGTGGCGCCATGACCGGCATTGTATTTGAGGATGGTGTTGCAGGTCTCGCCACCACCGAGATCATGGGCGGCAGCCAGATATTTCATGCCGTACTTGATGTTGGTTTCCGGATCGAACAGGCCCTTGGCGCTGCCGGAATAGCCCATCATGCGGGCAGTTGCAGGCTTTATCTGCATCAGGCCGATTTCACCGTGGCTGCCGCGCGCATTCGGATTGAAATTGCTTTCGATACGGATGACAGCGGTCGCAAGCGCAACCGGTACATCATATTGGTTCGCATATTTGCTGATCAGTGCGGAATAGGAATTGCCGGAAACATTGGCGACGGGATAACCGCTCTGGCGCTCGACCGTCTTCAGTGTGCGTTCCGCCGTCTTGAGCGGACGCTTCGCCGGCTTGACCGAACGCTCCGCTTTCTTCAACGGACGTTCTGTCTTCTTCGAAGGACGCTCGACTTTCTTCACCGGCGCATCAGCTCGCACACCCCAATCATTCGCAAAGGCAAAGCTATTTCCGGCCAGCACCATGCCAACGCATGTTGCAGCAACAACAATCAGTTTTCTCATGTAGTCTTGAACACTCCGACCCAAAGAATTTCCGGACGGCGCGCCTCGCTGTCATAATGAATACCAGATCAATGACCGATCTGGATTCGCGGCAATTCTTATTCGTTTCACATAGCGCCCGTGGTTTAACTCGAAAATAACCCCGAGTACCGCTTGGCGGAGGTTCTTAGACCATCGCAATGAGGAGATAATAGGGAAATGATGTGGCAGGCCGATTTTCGCGCTGCAGTGCGAAATTCGGCGTTCAGTAATTGTCGAGGAATCAGGAATAACGCGGCAAAGCCGACAGTAGCCGGTGCAACGTGTCGATCGTCGAGAAATCGGCGATGCCATCTATCCGTTCGGGCCGAAAATGCCGCTGGAAAGCTTCCACGTCGCCTGCCGTTTTTTCTGAAAATTGCCCCGTGATTTCAGTGCTGTAACCATAGAGCGACAGCATCGACTGCAGTGCTTCGACGGGTTGGCCGGCATCGCCGCGCTGTAAGAAGCGTCCGCCGGTTATCGTTGCCGGTTCGACCCAGTGCCCGATGCCCGCCCGGTGGAGCTCCGCCCAGGGGAATTTTTCACCCGGATCGACCTTGCGAATCGGGGCGACATCGGAATGCCCGAGCACGCGTTCCGGCGCGATCGACCAACGTTTGACACAGTCCCGACACAATTCGATCACCACCGCGATCTGCTGTTTCGGATAGTCGGGAAGGCCGCCGGGATGGCCGGCATTGGCGATCTCGATGCCGATCGACAGCGAATTGATGTCGCTCTCGCCATGCCAGCTGCTCTTCCCGGCATGCCAGGCGCGCCGCGCCTCCGGCACGAGTTGGATTACCTCGCCGCTCTCATGCACGAAATAATGGCTGGAAACCTGGCTTTCGGCGCTGCAGAGCCAGTCGAGCGCGCCATCCGGCGTCGGCATGCCGGTATAGTGCAACAGGATCATATCCGGGCGACGCCCGTCGGCCCGCTCCCCGTGATTGGGCGACGGCCGCACGCAAGCCCCCGTGTAATCCGCCTCGAAGGAGGTCATGCGGCGCGGCGTTCCTTCTCGATTGCCGCATAGGCTGCGTTGAGTGCCGCCATGCGCTCATTGGCAATCACATGGAATTCCTTCGGCACGCCGCGCGAGATCAGTCGATCGGGATGGTGTTCGCTGACGAGGCCGCGGTAACGGCGGCGGATCGTCGGAAAATCGTCGGAGGGCGACACGCCGAGCACCTTGTAGGGATCGCCGCCGGACGAGACATGGCGGGCGGCGATCTGCTCGAAGCGGGTCTCGCTCATCTGGAAGATCGCGCCGATGTGACTGAGGAAATTCAATTCCTTTTCATGAATCAGCCCGTCGGCCTTGGCGATATGGAAAAGGCCATCGAGCACGTCTTCCAGCACGGTGCAATTGGCCGCACAGGTAATGCAGAGCGCGGAGAGACGTTCGGCATAGGCCTCATAGCCGGCAACATCCTGACGCGCGAGATTATAAAGTCTGGCGACGTTCTTCGCTTGATCCTGCGGAAACTCGAAGATTTCCCGGAAAGCCTCGACCTCCCTCTCGCTGACGATGCCGTCGGCCTTGGCCATCTTTGCCGAAAGCGCGATGATCGCCACCGAGAAAGCGACCTTCCGCCGTGTCTCCGGATCGCCTTCGAAAACCGTGCGGATGGCCTCGACCACCGCGGACAGCGCGTTGCCCGCAATATTGCCAATGGCATTCACCAGTTTTTCCCAGAAGGACATCGAAAATCCCGCGTACTTGTCAACTTATAAGCAAACAGCTTGACCAAAGAATCGTAGCCTTTGCAAGGCGACGATTGGTCCTAGGCGCGAACACAGTTTTCACGATTTGGTAATTGTCGCACCACAGCAAGCGATTCACCCCTTCAATTGAGTGAATGGCGCGCACCGCCCCACCGGTCTAAGCTGTTCGAGACGCGCGCGCAATTTCCACAACAGTTCTCGGTCCGCGTATCGGGCTTGAAACGATTATATCAGCTCTTCCGGCGAGAAAGGGTGAAAAGGCAGCGTTTTTCGTAAATTCTTTACTTTACAGGCCCCTTTCCCTGCCGCATCCATGCGTTAATGCATGTCGCCCGGAACTCTACGGCGGCACCGGGACACGGCATGCACAAGCAACGGGCAAACGCATCGCATAAACGAAGGCCGATGCGACGCGCCTTAGCCAGCGCCGCCGCATCGAAACGCCATAGGAGGAATCATGGCCAAGCAGAAAGTTGCAATGCTGACCGCCGGAGGCCTCGCACCCTGCCTTTCCTCCGCTGTCGGCGGCCTCATCGAACGCTACAGCGACGTTGCCCCTGAACTCGATATCGTCGCCTATAAGTCCGGCTACCAGGGCGTACTGCTCGGCGACAGCATCGAGATCACACGTCAGATGCGTGAAAAGGCGCCGCTGCTGCACCGCTTTGGCGGCTCGCCGATCGGGAACAGCCGTGTCAAGCTCACCAACGCCGCCGACTGCGTCAAGCGCGGCCTCGTGAAGGAAGGCGACAACCCGCTGAGGGTCGCCGCCGAACGCCTTGCCGATGACGGCATCACCATTCTCCACACGATCGGCGGCGACGACACTAACACCACAGCTGCCGACCTTGCGGCCTACCTCGCTGCCAACGGCTACGATCTGACCGTCGTCGGCTTGCCGAAGACGGTCGACAACGACGTCGTGCCGATCCGCCAGTCGCTGGGCGCCTGGACGGCCGCCGAAGTCGGCGCCCATTTCTTCGACAATGTCGGCAACGAGCAGACCGCCGCCCCCCGCACCCTCGTCATCCATGAGGTCATGGGACGCCATTGCGGCTGGCTGACGGCCGCCACTGCCCGCGCCTATCTCCAGCGCACCAGCCGCAATCAATATGTCGATGGCCTGATGATGGATGCGCAACTGAAGGGCATCGACGCCGTCTATCTGCCCGAAATGGCGTTCGATCTCGATGCCGAGGCCACCCGGCTGAAGGAAGTCATGGATCGCACCGGCCATGC
This sequence comes from Rhizobium croatiense, assembly GCF_019793465.1. Lineage (GTDB taxonomy): Bacteria > Pseudomonadota > Alphaproteobacteria > Rhizobiales > Rhizobiaceae > Rhizobium > Rhizobium croatiense. The sequence goes on from NZ_JAILYJ010000004.1 coordinate 296,113, forward strand.
CACCGTCTTCGTGTCGGAAGGCGCTTGCCTCGACGCCATCGTCGCCGAGCGCGAAGCCGCCGGCGAGACCGTCAAACGTGATGCCTTCGGCCATGTGAAGATCGACACGATCAACGTCGGTGCATGGTTCCAGAAGCAGTTCGCCAGCCTCCTGAACGCCGAGCGTTCCCTCGTGCAGAAATCGGGCTATTTCGCCCGCTCGGCGCCGGCGAACGCCGACGACCTCAGGCTGATCCAGAGCATGGTCGACCTCGCCGTCGAAAGCGCTCTCAATAAGGTGTCCGGCGTCACCGGCCACGATGAAGCGCAGAATGGTAAATTGCGCACTATAGAATTCCCGCGCATCAAGGGCGGGAAGGCTTTTGACCTTTCGACGGCATGGTTTGCCGAAGTCATGGACAATATAGGCCAGAAATACAAAGAAGCATGATTGACGGATGGTTAATAAGGTGTCTTTGCTTGTTCCTGAGGAATGGGAGGAGACACCATGTCGTTTGAAGCCTGGCTCGCTTTTGCGGCCGCATCCGCCATTATGCTGGCCATACCGGGACCGACGATACTGCTCGTCGTCTCATATGCGCTTGGCCATGGACGCAGGATGGCGTTTGCGACGGTGAGCGGCGTGGCGCTCGGCGACTTCACCGCGATGACGGCTTCACTCTTCGGTCTCGGCGCCGTCCTTGCCGCCTCTGCCACTCTTTTCACTGTCCTCAAGTGGATCGGCGGCGCCTACCTGATATGGCTCGGAATCAAGCTCTGGCGGGCTCCTGTCATCGGCGAGCCGGTTGCCGACAACGACAATCTTCCGGAGGAAAGAACGCTCAGGATTTTCCTCCACGCCTACGTCGTCACCGCCCTCAATCCGAAGAGCATCGTCTTCTTTGTCGCCTTCGTGCCGCAGTTTCTCAACCCGGCCCTCCCCTTCTTCGGGCAGATGGCGATCATGGAAGCGACCTTCCTCGTGCTGGCGATCCTCAACGCTTCCACCTACGCATTCCTCGCCCATAGGGCGCGCGGACTGATTCGCAAGGCAAGCGTCCAGCGCGCCGTAAACCGAACCGGCGGCACCCTGCTGATCGCTGCGGGCGCCGTAACGGCCGGCTATCGCCGTATTGCGGCTTAGAGCCTTTCCTGGTCAGATTGAAGCATTCTGCCGGAGCAGATTTTCGTCAGGGCAGAGGCGATTGGCGATGGGCATCCCCCTCGGTATGTCTGAGCCGATCGCCTCTGATCCTCACGAGAGATGCCCGGCCACCGGCCGCACCGCTTCGCCGTGGCGAAGCGATAGGCGCGTCCGGCAATCCCCAAGTGTTGCAGATTTGCCAAGCAAATCTGCGGGAGGGTTGGCTGAAACGGGCCGGCTGGTCGACCATCCGACTCCCTTTGAGCCACAGAGTGATGCAATCTGACCGGGAAAGGCTCTAAAAATATTCCGTGGTTGCCGGAATGCAACGAATACGTTAATGGGGTCGGCAGGGTTTAAGCTTTTTAGTAACTTTTATAACGCTGCTGGGGCGGCGCGATTTCACGAAAGTGACGGAATGGTAGCGATCGGATTGTCCGGCCTGAAACGCAGTCTTGTCGTTTCTACGGTGCTCTGCTGCAGCGTGATGACCGGCTGCACGAGCGTCGAATACACCTCTCAGGCCGAACTGACAGCCGCCCAGACCGTGGTGCCGACACCCAAGCCCGGCGAAGACGCCACACTGGCCGCAGTCCCGACGGCCGAGGGCGCAGCTGGCCTGGCGGTCGCAGGCGCCATACTTCCGCAAACGCAGACGTCGCCCTCTCTGACCGCAACGGCGATGCCGACGGTTGGCGCGTCTCAGCCCGCCGATCTCACCATGCAGGCGGGCATACAGCCGGCAGCCTATGCGCAGATCCCCCTGACGCCCGAGATGACGGCGATCCAATCCGTCGTGCCGACGCCGCGTCCGGTGACCCCGGCACAGCCGGCGACGCAGCTTGCCTTTGCCGCGACACCGCAGAACAATGCACTTGCCGCACTTGCGGCAGTCGACACGACGCCCCGTTCCAGCATGGATTACGGCTTCGACGAGTCCGGTCCGATCGATCCGCCGACGGCTCCACCAATGTTCAGCGACGACGATAAGGACGACGCGCCGACCGTCGAGAAGAGTTTCGTCACCAAGCTCATCCAGAAATATTCGAAGATTTACGCGATTCCCGAGACGCTGCTCCACCGCATCGTCCATCGCGAGAGCCGCTACAATCCGAAGGCTTACAACAAGCGCGGATATTTCGGCCTTATGCAGATCAAGTACAATACTGCCAAATCGATGGGCTATGACGGTGCGCCGGGCGGTCTCTTCGATGCCGAGACCAACATCAAATATGCCGCGAAATATCTGCGTGGCGCCTGGCTCGTCTCCGACAACAAGGAAGATGATGCCGTCCGCCTCTATGCGCGGGGCTATTATTATGACGCCAAGCGCAAGGGCATGAATGACATCGCCCAGGGCAATTACTGACAACCACCAGAAGAACGGATTCGACGCTGCCGCCTATGGCTGCGTCTCGACCTGCCGCTCTGATCCGGCCTGCTGTTGCGGCACCCGCGATTGCGGAGACGCCTCCAGGACCGCCTTGAGAAGCGCCTGCGGCTGATAGCCGAGCCAGCCCGGCGTCAGGCCGAGCCGGACGACGACCAGATTGGCGGAGGGCACGATCGCCATGCTCTGCCCGTCATGCCCCGACAGCCAGAACGTATCCTCCGGCAGCCCGAACGCGGCGTTCGAGCTGCCGGGCGCAAGCCACGCCTGGCCTTGCGTATAGCGGCCGTTCGACGCTGCCGTCGGCGTGCGCATGGCGCCGACGAACCCCTCCGGCAGCAATCGCCGGCCATTCCAGACGCCATCCTGCAGCAGGAACTGTCCGAAGCGGGCCCAGTCATGCGCCGTCGCGTAGAGATAGGAGCTTCCGGCAAAGGTGCCGCGCGCGTCGAGTTCGAAGACGGCGCTGCTCATGCCGAGCGGGGAGAAGAGCGCGTCATGCGGATAGGAAAAGGCTGCCTGCGCATTGCCGACCCTGTCCATCCAGATGCGTGACAAGAGCACCGCCGTGCCGCTCGAATAGCGGAACCGCTGCCCGGGTGCCGCCTCCATCGGCGCATTGGCCGGCAGCGATACCATGTCGGGATCGAGATACAGCATGCGCGTCACATCGGCGACGCTGCCATAATCCTCATTGAAGGCGAGGCCGCTCTCCATGCCGAGTAGGTCGGAAACCTTGATCCTGGCGCGCTGATCGTCCTTCCACTGCGCCATCAAGTGATCGTCGTCGAAGGAAACCTTGCCGTCGAGCATCAGCCGGCCGAGGATGGCCGCGTTCACCGTCTTCGTCATCGACCAGCCGATCAGCGGCGTCTTCGACGAAAATCCGCGGCCATAGGCCTCGGCGATGATACGGCCGTCGCGCACCACCACAATCGCCCGCATGGCCGGGCCGACAAATCGGGCATCGGTCAGCACCGCGGCGATCTTCGCGTCCGGCTGAATGCCGCTGCCCTCGCCTTGCGGCCACACCCCGTCATTCGCCTGCATCTTGGCCGGTGCATCGAACGGCACCGCATTAATCGCCGCCTCGAAATTGCCGTCCGGCACGCTGGTGCAGCCGAGCGCGCCGCGATAGAGCGCATAACTCGGTGCGAACAGCCCCATGAAGCGCGCCGTCACCCGGCCGCTGTCGCGCTCGACACTGACGCGCACCAGCCTCAGCAGCGGATTTCCCGGCGCCTGGACGTCGTCGTGCAGCACATCGTCGGCATCCCGGCCGGCAATGAAGACATTCGAGCAGACGATCTTGGCGGCGTAGCCATCCCCGACGCGCAACAGCTCCGGCGGCCGGACGAAGAGCCAGCCGGTCCCGGCGGCGATGATGAGAACCACAAGGAGAGCAAGCGCCTTCAGGACACGCAGCACAAATCGCATGGCATTCCTCCATGCCGGGAGAGAAGCAGGAATCGCGCCGGTCGGAAAGGGGCCGGCGCGAAGAAGGCGCACCATTCCGATCACTCTTCATTGATGCCGGAGCCTCCCGGGGACCGGCGCCCACAGCCCGCGTCATCAAACTGTAGCAGTGGCGCGCTACACGCCCTGAACGCTAAAAAGGTGACAGACTCATGTCAGAATTTGCACCGGATGCCGGCTTCCGCAAGAACCGGAAACTCAAGGACGCCCTTCTCCGCCACAAGGCTTTTTCGAAGGAAGGTTTTTCCGAGCGTCTCTTCGGCCTCCTCTTCTCCGGCCTCGTCTACCCGCAGATCTGGGAAGATCCGGATCTCGACATGCAGGCGATGGAGCTGAAGCCCAACCATCGCATCGTCACCATCGGCTCCGGCGGCTGCAACATGCTCGCCTATCTCTCCAAGGCGCCGGCCTCGATCGACGTCGTCGATCTCAACCCGCACCATATCGCGCTGAACCGCCTGAAGCTTGCAGCCTTCAAGCATCTGCCGGATCACGACGACCTCGTCCGCTTCCTGGCGATGCCGAACGAAAAGTCGAACAGCCGCGCCTTCGACCGGCATCTTGCCGCCAGGCTCGACGAGGCGACCCGCAGCTACTGGAACGGCCGCAAGTTCGGCCGCCGCCGCGTCACCGTCTTCGACCGCAACATCTATGAAACCGGCCTGCTCGGCCGCTTCATCGGCGCAGCTCACCTTCTTGCCCGCCTGCACGGCGTCAAGCTTCGCGAGATGACCAAGACCCGCTCGATCCGCGAGCAGCGCCAGTTCTTCGACGAACAGATCGCGCCGCTTTTCGAAAAGCCGGTCGTGCGCTGGATCACCGGCCGGAAGAGCTCGCTCTTCGGCCTCGGCATACCGCCGCAGCAATATGACGAACTCGCAAGCCTTGCCGCCGATCATTCGATCGCGCCGGTGCTGAAGCACCGCCTGGAAAAGCTCGCCTGTCATTTCCCGATGCGCGACAACTATTTCGCCTGGCAGGCCTTCGGCCGCCGCTACGGCACGCAAGAGGAAGGCCCGCTGCCGACCTATCTGAAGCCGGAGCACTATGAGGTGATCCGCGCCAATGTCGACCGCGTGAACGTCCACCACGCAAGCTTCACCGAGCTTCTGGCCCGCGAGCCGGCCGCCTCGCGCGACCGTTACATCCTGCTCGACGCGCAGGACTGGATGACCGATGGGCAGTTGAACGAAGTCTGGCGGGAAATCACCCGCACGGCGCGCGACGGCGCCCGGGTGATCTTCCGCACCGCCGCCGAAAAGAGCATCATCGAAGGCCGCCTGTCTCCCTCGATCCGCGACCAGTGGGAATACTTCGAAGGGAAGTCATGCGAACTGACCGCGCTCGATCGCTCGGCGATCTATGGCGGCTTCCACATCTACGGGAAGAAGGCGTGAGCAAGGTTGGCACGGAGACGGCGGGAATGAGCGACGAACATGCCAGCCTGATGGATGGCATGTACCGTTACCAGCGCCATATCTACGACCTGACGCGCAAATATTACCTTCTCGGCCGCGACAGCACGATCCGCAATCTCGACGTGCCCGAGGGCGGCACCCTGCTCGAAGTCGGCTGCGGCACCGGTCGCAACATGGCCTTCGCCCACAGGCATTTCCCGACCGCCCAGCTGTTCGGCCTCGACATTTCCCAGGAAATGCTGATTTCAGCACGCAAGACCTTCGCCACCAAAGCGACTATCCCGGAATTCCGCGTCGCCGACGCCACGGCCTTCACGCCACGCGAATTCGGCGTTAGCGGTTTCGACCGCATCCTGATCTCCTATGCCCTGTCGATGATCCCAGACTGGGAGCGCGCCGTCGATGCGTCGATCGCCGCGCTCAATCCCGGCGGTCAGCTGCACATCGTCGATTTCGGCCAGCAGGAAGGTCTGCCGCGCTGGTTCCGCCGCATGCTGCAGTCCTGGCTTGCAAAATTCCACGTCACCCCGCGCTCCGATCTGCGGGAGGTTCTGGAAGCGCAGGCTGAGGAGCACAATGCGCGATTGTCGTTCGAAACCGTCGGCGGCGGTTATGCCTGGCGGGCGGCTATTATCAGCAAGCGCACATAATTCGCTTGAAACTAACCGATTTTTTACGTTGATATGGTGAAAGGAGGGTTATTCCCTCTGCGGGACTCGTCTTTTTCGAAGGTCAGGCTGTGGGGCAAAGAGATCATTCGGTTCACGACGGGATACCCATGCGCCGGCTTTTGTTTTGCGTTGTGCCTCTGGCCATCATGCTCGCCGGCTGCTCCTCCTCCGGTTATGACTCCCTCGAAACGGCATCGATCAACCCGAAAACGCGCTTCAAGGACACCGATCCGCAGAATTTTGGCGCGAAGCACCCGCATCAGAACGATGTGCACGGCATCGACATCTCCAAATGGCAGGGTGATATCGACTGGGCGAGCGTGAAGAATTCGGGCGTCGCCTTCGCCTTCATCAAGGCGACGGAAGGCAAGGACAGGCTCGATGCCCGCTTCGATGAATATTGGCGCGAGGCCCGGGCCGCCGGCATCCCGCACGCTCCCTATCATTTCTATTATTTCTGCTCCTCGGCCGACCAGCAGGCCGATTGGTTCATAACCAACGTCCCGAAGGACGCCATGCGCCTGCCGCCGGTGCTCGACGTCGAATGGAACGGCGAATCGAAGACCTGCCGCTATCGCCCCGATCCGGCAACCGTGCGCGCCGAAATGCAGCGCTTCATGGACCGGCTGGAGGCCTATTACGGCAAACGCCCGATCATCTACACTTCGGTCGATTTCCACCGGGAGAATCTCGTCGGCTACTTCCCGGATTATCATTTCTGGGTGCGCTCCGTGGCCAAGCACCCCGAGGCGACCTATTCCGACCGCCGCTGGGCCTTCTGGCAGTATACCTCGACCGGCGTTGTTCCCGGCATCAAGGGGCCGACCGATATCAACGTCTTTGCCGGCAGCGCAAAGAACTGGAACAACTGGGTCGCGACCGTTTCCAAGGATAGAAATTCTTAGTAACGTCTTTCAATCTTTCTTGCTTCCGTCACATTCCTCTGTGAAAGCGACGGCATCCATTTGCTATTTTGCTATAAGGACCGCATTCATGCACCGCTCGCTCACAAGCCGCTCTGCACTCGCCCTCCTGTTTGCCCTCACCATTGCCGGCGGCGCGGCCGCCCAGCAGGCGCCTGCTGCCTCCGCCCCCTCGACAGCGCCCTGCGGCGGCGATCTGTCCGCCTTCCTTGAGGGCGTCAAGGCCGATGCCGTTGCCGCGGGCGCCAGTGCCGCGGCCGCCGACCAAGCTCTTGCCGGCGCCGAAATCGACCAGAAGGTGCTTAGCCGAGATCGCGCCCAGGGCGTCTTCAAGCAGACCTTCCTCGAATTTTCCCAGCGTACCGTCAGCCAGGCCCGCCTCGACATCGGCCGCCAGAAGATGAAGCAGTATGCCGACGTCTTTGCCCGGGCCGAGCAGGAATTCGGCGTTCCCTCCGGCGTCATCACCGCCTTCTGGGCGATGGAAACCGATTTCGGCGCCGTCCAGGGCGACTTCAACACCCGCAACGCGCTGGTGACGCTGTCACACGATTGCCGTCGCCCGGAGCTCTTCCGCCCGCAGCTGATCGCTCTCATCGAGATGGTCCAGCACGGCGACCTCGACCCTGCCACCAATACCGGCGCCTGGGCCGGCGAGATCGGCCAGGTGCAGATGCTGCCGCGCGACATCATCGCCTACGGCATGGACGGCGATGGCGACGGCCATGTCCGCCTGAAGCAGAGCAGCCCTGACGCCGTCCTGACGGCGGCGAAATTCATCCAGCACCTAGGCTTCGAGCGCGGACAGCCCTGGCTGCAGGAAGTCACCCTGCCTGACAATCTGCCCTTCGAGAAATCCGGCCTGGGCGGCACGATGAAGGCCAGCGAGTGGTTCGCGCTCGGCGTCAAGCCGCGCGATGGGAACACCGCTTTCGGCGATCTCGAGGGCGACCTTGTGCTGCCGCAGGGCCGCATGGGACCGGCCTTCATCGCCTATCCGAATTTCAAGATCTATCTCGAATGGAACAAGTCGTTCATCTATACGACGTCGGCGGCCTATTTCGCGACCCGCCTTTCCGGCGCCCCGACCTATCTCAAAGGCACGCCTGAACAGGGGCTTGCCAACGACCAGATGAAGACGCTGCAGACCAAACTCCAGTCGCTCGGCCACGACGTCGGCGAGATCGACGGCATCCTCGGCTCCGGCACGCGTATCGCGATCCAGAAGGAACAGCAGCGCCTCGGCATACCGGCCGACGGCTGGGCGACGCCGGCGCTTCTTGACGCCCTCTGATCGCCGCTTCCGCCCGCCGCTCGCTTCGCAAGAAACGGGTGGCGCCACGCGCCGTCGGCGTTAAAGCTGATGGTGAGGGTCCGCGATCGGGTGTCGACGCGACGGCGGCGGCGCAGCTTGGGATGGAGGAAGGCGGCATGGACAACAGAATGAATGCCTGGACCTGGAGCCTGCTGCTCCTGCTCGGTCTCATCTGGGGTGGCTCTTTCTTCTTTGCCAGCATCGCCGTTCAGCATGTCCCGCCGCTGACCCTCGTCTTCCTCCGTCTGCTGCTGGCCGCGATTGCGCTGCACATCTACATCGCCGGCCGTTTCGGCATCTATCCGATCCTGGAAGCCCGCTGGCGCGAATTCCTGATCCTCGGGCTCATCAACAATGCCCTGCCGCACGCTCTGATCTTCTTCGGCCAGACCCGTATCGGCGCCGGACTTGCGGCGATCCTGAACGCGACGACGCCTATTTGGACCGTGTTGATCGCCAACTACGTCACATCAGACGAGAAGCTATCATCTGCCAAGATTGCCGGCTGCCTCGTCGGCCTGGCCGGAACGATCGTGCTGATCAGCCCCAGCCTGTCGGCCAGTGGCGAAGCGCCGCTCTGGGCGCTGCTGCTTCCGGTACTTGCCGCTGTCTCCTATGGGTTCGCAGCCACCTACGGCAAGCGGTTCAAGACTATTCCGGCCCCCGTCACCGCAGCCGGCCAGCTGACGGCGTCCTCGTTGATCACCTTGCCGTTGTCGCTCTTGGCCGATCGCCCCTGGACGCTCCCCTGGCCGTCACTCGATATCGTCGTCGCCGTACTGGCTCTGGCGCTGGTGTCGACCGCCTTCGCCTATATTCTCTATTTCCGGATCATGGCGGCGGCCGGCGCCACCAACGCCTCGCTCGTCACGCTGCTGGTGCCGCCGAGCGCCATCCTTCTCGGCGTGCTTTTCCTCGGCGAGCGGCTCACCCTTGCCGAACTCGCCGGCATGGCGCTGATCGGCTTCGGCCTTGTCATTCTCGACGGCCGTGCCTATCGCCTGCTGGCCAGGCCAGCGTGAAGAATGGTTGCAAATCCCGCATGATTTCAACCGCTTGACTATGCGCCATGTTTCAGGCGCATAGGTAAATCGGCAATCGCCCGATTTAACCGCATGTTAAATTCTGTGAATAAGATTTTGTCGCGAATACGCGTTGAATTTCAACAGCTTGCGGATTCACTGTTCGACTTATCCACCGCCTCGTTCTGCGGTGCAGCACAGATTCCGCTTCCCAACCGACACATTTCCGACATATTATTGTCAGGTTAACGCGAGGAGACAGACATGGGACTCACGCAATCCTTGAATGTTCTGTTGGTCAGTGCAGCGTTTGCCTTCGTCCTGTCCATGCTCTTTATCTGAGTTGGCCGGCGGGGTGTGACGACTGGTAGTACCTGAACTCCCCTGATCAATCCGCCAATGAAAAAGCGCATGTCCCGCCCGACATGCGCTTTTTACTTTGATGGACGCGGAAAATCAGGCAGCCGCGCCGGCGTTTTTTGCCGCCCGGCGGGAGAGGCCGAGATTGTCGAGCACGGCGGAAACCAGCGGCGAACGGTTCATCGTATAGAGATGGAAATCGCGGATGCCGCGCCGGACGAGATCTTCGATCTGCTCGGCGGCGACATCGGCTGCAACCTTTGCCCGCTCTTCGGGCTTGTCGTCGAAGCCCGCAAAACGCTCATCGAGAAAGCCGGGGATGATCGCGCCGCAGGCGCCGGCAAAACGTTTGAGCTGCGTCAGGTTCTGGATCGGCATGATGCCGGGCACGATCGGGATCGAAATGCCGGCCTGGCGCACCCGCTCCAGATAACGCTCGAAATTGTCGTTGTCGAAGAAGAACTGCGTCAGCGCCCGGTCGGCACCGTTGTCGGCCTTGCGTTTCAGCATGTCGATATCGGCGGCCGTGTCGCGGCTCTCCGGATGCTTTTCCGGATAGGCGGAGACTGAGATTTCGAAATCACCGATCGCCTTGAGGCCGGCCACCAGCTCCGCCGCATTGGCATAGCCGCCGGGATGCGGCTGGTAGGGTGCGCCGGCGCCGCCCGGCGCATCGCCGCGCAGCGCCACGAAATGCGTCACGCCGACCTTGCGGAAGGTCTCGATCATCTGATGCGTCTCTTCCTTCGTCGCGCCGACGCAGGTGAGGTGCGAAGCGGTGGCAAGCGGCGTCTGCGACAGGAAACGCGTGACGGCGGTCAGCGTCGGCGCCTTGGTGGTGCCGCCGGCGCCATAGGTCACCGAGACGAAATCCGGATCCCAGTCCTGCAGCTCGCTGACGGTATTCCAGAGCTGGCCTTCCATCTCTTCCGATTTCGGCGGGAAGAATTCGAACGAGATCCCGATGTCGCGCGCCTGCGCTTCGTTTTTCAAAGCCATTGTCATACTCTCCCGGCAAATGTAGGTTCGGCGCCTTCGCTTAGTTGCGAAGCCATGAGGCGCCTCGGATCGCGTGCGAGCCAGACGGTGACCGTCAGCCCCTGCCCGCTCTGCTGACCCGGATGAAGATCGACGACCTGCTCGACGTCGAGCCCGGCCTTGCGCAGCCAGTCGGACATCGCCTGGTGCGAAAAGCCGAGACGCACATGCGCATGCTCGTCGCGGAGATATTCGAGCGTATGCGGTGCAAGGTCGATGACGACAAGCCGGCCGCCCGGCCGCAGCATGCGCGCCGCTTCGGCGATGGCAATCTCCGGCTGGTCGAAGAAATGCAGTACCTGATGGATCGTCACCAGGTCGAAATCCTGTCCCTCGAACGGCAGGTTCAGAATATCGGCGTGGCGCACGGTGGCCTTGGTGATGCGGCACTTGTCGAGATTGGCGCGCGCCACGCTCAGCATGTCGCGGCTGGCGTCGACACCGATCGCCCGGCGGTAGAGCCCGGCCAGGAGTTCGAGGATGCGGCCGGTGCCGGTGCCGAGATCGAGCAGCGAATCGATCGGCTGGCTGCCGAGCAGCCGGATGACGGCGGCATCGACTTCCTCGTCAGCCGCATGCAGGCGGCGAAGCTCGTCCCATTCCGCCGCGTTGCGGCTGAAATAGGCCTGCGCCCGCTCGGCCCGCTGGCGTTTGACCGCCGACAGTCGCTCGCCGTCACGAAGGACGGTCGGATCGTTTTCGGAGACATGCTTCAGCAAGGCCCGCACGAGCATTGCCGCCTTGCCGTCCTGCTTGAGCCGGAAGTAGGCCCAGGCGCCTTCCTGATAGCGCTCAATCAGTTCGGCCTCGCCGAGCAGCTTCAGGTGGCGGGAGATACGCGGCTGGGACTGGCCGAGAATTTCGGTCAGATCGGTGACCGTCAGATCGCCGGCGTCGAGAAGCGCCAGAAGCCGCAGACGCGTGGGCTCGCCGGCCGCCTTCAAGACGTCCACCAAACCATCCAGTCCAAGCTTCAAAGGTTCGTTCATCATCGGCCCAATCAAGATATAAAGATATCTTTATGTGATTTGAAAAGCGGTGGCAAGCGGCAATTCGCACGCTCCGCGAAATTGCCTGCTCAAATTGCGACAGGGCCGGACATGAAAAAGCCCCGGTCGAACCGGGGCTTTCTCAATCGAAAAGAGGGACGATCAGCGCGTCAGACGCTTATGCGCCTGGCTGCCCGGGTTGAGAGCATCAGGGCCGAGGCGGCGGACCTTGTCCTCTTCATAATCCTCGAAGTTGCCTTCGAACCATTCGACATGGCCCTCGCCTTCGAAAGCCAGAATGTGCGTCGCCAGACGGTCGAGGAACATGCGATCGTGGCTGATGATGATGGCGCAGCCGGCGAAGTTCTCCAGCGCGTTTTCAAGCGCACCCAGCGTTTCCGTGTCGAGGTCGTTGGTAGGTTCGTCGAGCAGCAGAACATTGCCGCCCGCCTTCAGCATCTTGGCGAGATGAACGCGGTTACGCTGACCGCCGGAGAGATTACCGACCTTCTGCTGCTGATCGCCGCCCTTGAAGTTGAAGGCGCCGCAATAGGCACGGGAGTTCATGTCGAACTTGCCGAGCTTGATGATTTCGGCGCCGCCGGAGATTTCCTCCCAGACCGTCTTGTCGCCCGCAAGCGCGTCACGGCTCTGGTCGACATAACCGAGATGCACGGTCTCACCGATGCGGATCGAACCGCTGTCCGGCTTTTCCTGGCCGGTGATCATCTTGAACAGCGTCGTCTTGCCGGCGCCATTCGGGCCGATGACGCCGACGATGCCGCCCGGCGGCAGCTTAATCGACAGGTCGTTGATCAGCGTGCGGCCCTCGAAGCCCTTGGTGATGCCCTCCATCTCGATCACCACCTGGCCGAGGCGCTCGCTGACCGGGATGATGATCTGCGCGTCGCCGGGACGCTGCTTCTCGGCGGCATCCACCAGCTGCTCGTAAGACTTGATACGCGCCTTGGACTTGGCCTGACGGGCCTTTGGGCTGGACGCGATCCATTCGCGTTCGCGGCTGATGGCCTTCTGGCGCGAGGCCTCCTCGCGACCTTCCTGCTCCATGCGCTTGGCCTTCGCCAGCAGATAGGCCGAATAATTACCTTCGTAAGGGATGCCGCGGCCGCGGTCGAGTTCGAGGATCCATCCGGTGACGTTGTCGAGGAAGTAGCGATCGTGGGTGATCATCATCACGGCGCCGGGATAGTCGCGCAGATGCTTTTCGAGCCAGGCAATGGTTTCGGCGTCGAGATGGTTGGTCGGTTCGTCGAGCAACAGCAGATCCGGCTGCGAAAGCAGCAGGCGGCAGAGCGCGATACGGCGGCGTTCACCACCGGACAGGCTGGTGACATCGGCGTCGCGTGGCGGGCAGCGCAGGGCTTCCATCGCCATCTCGACCCGGCTTTCCAGATCCCAGAGGTTCTGGCTGTCGATGATGTCCTGCAGCTTGGCGCCCTCTTCCGCGGTCTCGTCGGAATAGTTCATCATCAATTCGTTGTAGCGATCGAGGATCGCCGTCTTCGAGGCAACGCCTTCCATGACGTTTTCGAACACCGTCTTGTTCGGGTCGAGACGCGGTTCCTGCTCGAGATAGCCGACAGTGGCACCCTCGGCCAGCCAGGCTTCGCCGGTATACTCCTTGTCCTGGCCGGCAATGATGCGCAGCACAGTGGATTTACCGGCGCCGTTCGGCCCGAGGATGCCAATCTTGGCATCCGGGTAGAAGGAAAGGTGGATGTTCTCCAGGATCTTCTTGTTGCCATAGGCCTTGTTGAGGCCGGACATATGATAGATGAATTGACGTGCCATGCTGCGCTGCTCCGGGCGGGAAACTTCGTTTCGTGCCGCTATGTAGGCGAAACAGCGCCTGTGGGCAACGCCGAAACCCGGTTTAGGCAGGATTCCGGTCAGAAGCCCGCCGCATCGACGACACCTTCATCGCAGCCGAAAGAGGTTTTTCCCGCCCCCTGGATCAGATCGCCAAGCCCCGCGCTTTTCGCCGACGCCGATCCGGCAGCCTCCGAAAGCCCGATCGTCAGGCCGCTGATCATCTTGACATTGCCGGCCCGCCGGCAGCTCATTTTGACGCGGTCGCCGGCGCCCGGCCCGAAGCTCTTGTCGAAAGCCGCCCTGATCGCTTCGGCCTTGACCGGTTTGCCGATATTGGCAGCGAAAAGCTCGCGCACCGCCGAGGCGTTGAGCCCACCCAAGAGATGCACGCCGACGCCAAAATAATCCTCGGCGCTCATTTTCGTGCAGGTGCCGTGCTTCGTCCATTCATGCCGTTCCAGGCCGGATTGCGTGCCGGGCATCGCCTTTGCCAGCGCCGCCTGTGTCTCGGCCGAAAGCGTCACCTGAGGCAAGCTAGCCCATTTGCCGTCCTTGTCAGCGGCCTTCTGATCGTCGCTGACGCCGCAATAATTCTGCCGCATCGGCCAAAGACCGTGCAGCGAGAAGTTCGTCGCATCATGGCGTTCGCCGGTCTGGCTTGCGCATTCAGCCTTCTTCTGGTTCGTCTGGCAAAAGGCGGGCTGCCAGCTCGCCGCAAGAATGAAACGGGTGCGCCCGTCGGCCTGCTGCGCCATGGCGGCGCCAGCAAGGGCCATCGATACGGCGAATGTCAAGGTACGCAACTGCATGCTGCTCATTTCAACCCCCATAGAAGAACAATGCGGGAACAGATAAGCACAAAGAGTAAACGACAGCAACCCTGAATCGCAATATTCTTGTAATTTGTTATCGACTGCATGTCGCGCTTTAAAGTCACGCAACCGACGCTTTGTCACTTTGAGTTGAAGCATAATTTCTCAAATCGATTTCGCTTTAGGAAATTATGCGCTAGCGATCTGTTCTGCTGCGGCTGGAAGGATCCGAATGTTTTCTGAAACGCAATGGCTCTCCGTGCCGGGAGCATCGCTGGCCTATCACCATGCCGAAGCCACCGGCCCCGCATGCGGCATTCTGATGATATCGCACGGCCTGGCGGAGCACTCGAAGCGGTATCGCCGCTTTGCCGAGGCGATGGCGGCGCGTGGCTATCACGTCTATGCCCATGATCACCGCGGCCATGGCGAGACGACGGCACCCGACGCTCCGATCGGCCGCTTCGCGCGGCGGGAGGGCGTCGAACGGGTGATCGGCGACATCATGGCCATGCGCGCTCATGCGGCCTCGCGCCATCCCGGGCTGAAGGTCATCCTCTTCGGCCATTCGATGGGCGGTCTCATAGCGCTCAATGCCGCCGTCACCGCTCCGGCCGACTTCGACGCTGTCGCCGTGTGGAATTCCAATTTCGCCGTCAGTCTTGCCGGCCGCGCCGCCCAGATCATCCTCACCACCGAACGCATGCTGAAAGGCTCGGACGTGCCGAGCGGCCTCCTGCCGAAACTCACTTTCGCCGCCTGGGGCCGGTCCATCGCCGACCGCCGCACGGAATTCGACTGGCTTTCGCATATTCCCGACGAAGTCGACAAATATGTCGCCGACCCTCTTTGCGGCTTCGACGCCTCGGTTTCGCTCTGGCTCGATGTCTTCGAACTGACCTTTCGCGCACCGCAAAAGATCCATCTCGACCGGCTGCGGCACGACCTGCCGATCCATCTGGTCGGCGGCGCAGAAGATCCGGCGACCGAGCGTGGAAAAGCCGTGCTCTGGCTGTCAAACCATTTGAAAGGTCAGGGCTTCTCCCGTATCAGCACTCAGATATATCAGGACATGCGGCACGAAACGCTGAATGACACCGGCGCAGAGACAGCCATTGCGGACTTCGCAAACTGGTGTGACGACGCGGTCGGCAATAGCCGGAACGGCCAAAATCCCGGATGACGAGAATTCCACCATGAGCAGTACCTCCGCCCGGCCCGTTTCGTCCCCTTCCGACGTGACGATGGGGCTTGCGCTTATGTTTCTTTCGGTGATGTTCTCGCCGCTTATCGATATCTTCGCCAAACTTGCCGTCGTCACCATCCCCTCCGCCGAGATCACCGCCGGCCGCTTCGCGGTGCAGGCGCTCTGCATGCTGCCGATCGTCATATGGCGGCGCAGCTTTGCCGATTTCTCCTGGCGCCAGAGCCTGTTCCATGCCATCCGCGGCCTGATCATCACCATCTCGATGATTTCCTTCGTCACCACGCTGAAATACATGGCGGTCGCCGATGCGATCGCGATCTTCTTCGTCGAGCCGATTATCGTGACGATCCTCGGCGGCATTTTCCTGAAGGAGATAATCGGCTGGCGGCGCTACACGGCCTGCGGCGTCGGCTTCTTCGGAGCGTTGCTGATTATCCAGCCGAGTTTCGACGAAGTCGGATACATCGCGCTCCTGCCCATCCTCACCGCACTCTGCATCGCCATATTCGTGCTGATGACCCGCGCCCTGTCGCACAAGGAAGATCCCTGGGCCATGCAGTTTCAGATGGGCATCTGGGGCCTCATCTTCTGCGCTGTCCTGCTTTTTGCCGGCGATGGCAGCGGCTCCGATATCTTCGATCCCGTCATGCCCGCAGGCAGCGCCTGGTTCTATGTCGCCGGCGTCGGCGCCATGGCCGCGATAGCGGGCATCTTCGGCGTCTACGCCTATCGCGCCGCACCGGCTTCGACGCTGGCGCCGCTGCAATATTTCGAGATCGTCTCGGCCACGATCTTCGCCTGGCTTGTTTTCGGCGACTTTCCGGATGCGATCAAATGGCTCGGCATCATGATCATCATCGCCTCCGGCATCTACATCCTTTGGCGCGAGCGCCGCTTTGCTTCCAAACCCGTATCCGATACATCTGAGGTGACGCTGGCGCCGTAGATTGCCCGGGAGGACCATGACCGAGAGCCTGACGAAAAAACCGCCGCTTGCCGGCATCCGGGTGATCGAACTCGCCCGCGTGCTGGCCGGCCCCTGGGCGGGACAAATGCTCGCCGATCTCGGCGCCGATGTCATCAAGGTCGAAAATCCCGACGGCGGCGACGATACGCGCCAATGGGGCCCGCCTTTCGTCGAAGGTGCCGACGGCGAAAATCTCTCGGCCGCCTATTACCACGCCGCCAATCGCGGCAAACGCTCCATTGCCGCCGACCTGAAAAGCCCCGAAGGCCAGGATCTCGTCCGCCGCCTGGCATCCACTGCCGACGTGGTGATCGAGAACTTCAAACTCGGCGGCCTCGTCAAATACGGGCTCGACTATGAGAGCCTGCGCAGACTGAACCCCAAGCTCGTCTATTGCTCGATCACCGGCTTCGGCCAGACCGGCCCCTATGCCAGCCTCGCTGGCTACGATTACATCGTCCAGGGCATGTCCGGCTTCATGTCGATCACTGGCGAGCCGGACGGCCAGCCGATGAAGGCGGGTGTGGCGATCGCCGACATCTTCACCGGCATCTATGCCGTCTCGGCGATCGAAGCCGCCCTGATCCATGCTTTGAAAACCGGCGAGGGCCAGCTCGTCGACATGGCGCTGCTCGATGTGCAATCGGCCGTGCTCGCCAATCAGAACATGAACTACCTCGTCTCCGGCGCTGCACCGACCCGGCTCGGCAACGCCCATCCGAACATCTCGCCCTATGAGGTCGTGCCGGCGGCCGATGGCTACTTCATTCTTGCAGTCGGCAATGACGGCCAGTTCGCTCGCCTCTGTACCATCCTCGGGCTTGAGACGATCGCCGGCGACGAACGTTTCGCCACCAACAGGGCCCGGGTCGGCAATCGGGCCGAGCTGCGCCGGCGCGTCTCGACCGAGACGCTGAAATGGCAGAAAGCGGACCTGTTGAAGGCCTGCGAAGAGAACGGGGTGCCTGCCGGCGCGATCAATACGATCGAGGAGATGTTCGCCGATCCGCAGGTGCGCGCCCGCGGTCTGCGCATCGACCTTGCGGATGCCGCCGGCACGCTCATCCCCGGGGTCAGGACGCCGGTGGTGCTGTCCGAGACGCCGCTGCATTACGTCAGGCCGAGCCCGCGCCTCGACGAACACAGGGAAGAAATTCTGGCGGAGCTCGCCGAGCGCGAGAGGGAGGCATCGTCATGAAGAAGACCGGTGGGGAACTGATCGTTGAGGCGTTGCAGGCCAATGGCGTCAAACGCCTCTCCTGTGTGCCCGGCGAGAGTTTCCTCGCCGTTCTCGATGCCCTGCGTGACAGCGATATCGATGTCCTCGTCTGCCGCCAGGAGGGCGGAGCGGCGATGATGGCGGATTGCTGGGGCAGGCTGACCGGTGAACCCGGCATCTGCATGGTCACCCGCGGCCCCGGCGCCACCAATGCTTCCGCCGGCCTGCATATATCAAGACAGGATTCGATCCCGATGATCCTCTTCATCGGTCAGGTGCAGCGCGAAGCCCGCGAGCGCGAGGCCTTCCAGGAAGTCGAATTCCGCCGCGCCTTCACCGAATTCGCCAAATGGGTTGGCGAGATCGACGATGCCGCCCGGATTCCCGAGTTCGTCACCCGCGCCTTTGCGATCGCAACCTCCGGCCGCCCCGGCCCCGTCGTGTTGACGCTGCCGGAGGATATGCTGCGCGACGAAGTCGAGGCGCCCCGCCCCAAGCGTTACGTCAGCGTCGAGGCGCATTCCGGCCGCAGCCAGATCGACGATCTCTATGTCAGACTGCTGAAGGCCGAGCGGCCGATGGTAATCCTCGGCGGCACGCGCTGGGATGCCGATGCCGTCGCCGATTTTGCAGGCTTTGCCGAGCGTTTCCAGCTTCCCGTCGGCTGCTCCTTCCGCCGGCAGATGCTGTTCGATCATCTCCATCCCTGTTACGCCGGCGATGTCGGCATCGGCATCAATCCTGTCCTCGCCAAGGAAATAAAGGAAAGCGACCTGCTGATCCTTCTTGGCGGCCGCATGTCGGAAATGCCGTCCTCGTCCTATACGCTGATCGATATCCCCTACCCCCAGCAATCGCTGGTGCACGTCTATCCCGATGCTTCCGAACTGGGACGCGTCTACCGCCCGGACCTCGCCATCTGCGCCGCTCCTGATAATTTCGTCGCCGCACTCGCCGATCTCGAAGCGCCGGCCGAACCGCACTGGGCGGAGCGCACGCAGCGCATGCATCAGGCCTATCTTTCCTGGTCGAAGCCGCCGGCAACAGGTCCGGGCGCCGTTCAAATGGGCCCGATCATGGAATGGCTGGAGGCCAATACCGCGGCGGATACGATCTTCACCAACGGCGCCGGCAACTACGCTACCTGGCTGCACCGCTTCCATCGTTTCCGCCGTTTCAATACCCAGGCCGCCCCGACCTCCGGCTCGATGGGTTATGGCCTGCCCGCCGCCGTCGCCGCCAAACGGCTTTTTCCCGAGCGCGAAGTCATCTGCTTTGCCGGCGACGGCTGTTTCCTGATGCACGGCCAGGAATTCGCGACCGCCATCCGCTACGGCCTGCCGATCATCGCAATCGTCGTCAACAACGGCATGTACGGCACCATCCGCATGCATCAGGAACGCGAATATCCCGGCCGCGTCAGCAGCACCGATCTGACCAATCCCGATTTCGCAGCCCTTGCCCGCGCCTATGGCGGCCACGGCGAGACGGTGGAACGGACGGAGGAATTCGCCGCAGCCTTCGAGCGGGCGCGCGACAGCGGCAAGCCGGCAATCATCGAAGTCAAACTCGATCCCGAGGCGATCACGCCGACCCGCACGCTCTCGGAAATCGCCCAAACAAAAAGCCGGTAAGCCCGTGACCAGCCCCATTTGGATTGGTCACGCACCTACCGGCTTTGATGCAATTCTGCAGCGGCCTTAATGCATGTCGCCCGGAAGTGTGCAGCGGTTCCGGGACAACGACATGCATAAAAACAAAGGGCTAAAGCGCGTCGCATGAATCAAATTTGATGCGACGCGCTTTAGTCGATCGCGGCCGTGACGATGAACTCGACCTTGTATTTCGGTGCAGCGAGCTTGGCTTCGCTGGTGGCGCGCGCGGGCGGATTGGCCGGATCGATCCAGGCTTCCCAGGCGGCGTTCATCTCGGCGAAATAAGCGATGTCGGAGAGATAGACGATCGTCTGCAGGATCTTCGACTTGTTGCTGCCTGATGCAGCCAGCAGGCGGTCGACTTCGGCAAGCGAGGATTTGCACTGGTCGGTGACGCTTTCGCCCTCGCCGACCTGGCCTGCGAGATAAACCGTGTTGCCGTGAATGACGGCGCCGCTCATGCGCGCGCCGACGTCGATACGCTTAATGCTCATCATAGTCTCCTGAGTGAATGGAAAAGTGACGGCGCTGCGGTGCAGCGCCGGAAAATCGGCAGCCGGAATGGGCCTAGCTGCGGATATGGTGGGTCTTCTGGTAGATCGCCGTCGAGCGGGCGCCGGAGCGGCAATAGCCGAGCATCGGCCGCGGGAATTCATCGAGCGCATCGACCATGCCCTGCACCGCCTCCTCGGTCACGCCCATTGGCCCAACAGGCACATGGGTGATCTCGAGGCCGAGTTCCCGCGCGCGCGCCTCGATGACCGAGAACGCGGTCTGATCCGGGCTCTCATGGTCGGGGCGGTGGCAGACGATCGATTTGAACCCCAGCGCCTTGATCTCGTCGAGGTCCTCGAGCGTGATCTGGCCCGAAACCGAATATTCATCGTCGATCTGGCGAATATCCATCGTCCTGTCTCCTCATAAATCCTGGGCTGAAGGTCTACGACGGAGGCCGGCGAGCGTCAACAACACTTCACTCAGAGGAAGGCAAAGCTCAGCACATAGCTGCGGCTTTCGCCGGGCGCCAGCATATTGAATTCGCCGGCGGCCTCGAGCTCGTCACGCAACACCCAGCGATGCGAGACCGGCTCTATTCCGATGATATGGGCCGGCGCCTTCTGGTTCCGCCAGACCTGCAGATAGGGCAGCGTATCGGCACGGAAGCGCACACTCAGTGTCCTGCCGCCGATCGCGGCGATCGGTCCGAGACGGACCTCCGCCAGGCCCGCCTCCGTCGCCGGCGCCGGCACGCAGAAGATACCGCCCGGCTCCTCGCCGAATGCCCAGGGGAAACCGCCATTCTCCAGCATCCGCCCTTCGAGCCGCGTGCCCGCGTCGAGCCATTTGCCGCCGGTGTTGATGTGATACATCAGGAAGGTCGGCACCGTCCGGTCGCTGATATTGACGACCCGGTCCTCGAGCCGTACTTCGCCGGTCGCCCCGTCGATCCGCCATAGCCGCTCGATGCGCTGCGGCAGTCCCTCGACGGTGACAATGTTGATATCGGCGCGGCATTCGGCATTGCCGTTTTCGTATTTCGTCCACAGCACCTTGGCCGCATGGCCGGAGGCCGATCCGTGCAGCGGATAGACCTTGCCGTCGGCCCGGCCGGCAATCGGCTGGCGATGGCGGATATGATCCGGCCCGCAAGTGAAGAGGAAGCCTTCGAGCGAGTGATCGATTCGCGGATCGCCGTCATCGGGGATGGCGCGCTTCGGCGCGATGTCGACGCCTTCAACGATGCATCCGCCGATATCCACCACCGATGTTTCATCGAGCATCAGACGCGGCCCGCTTGCGGCGGCAAATTCGATCATCTCGGGTCTCCTCAGAGATTTATCGGCCGCCGTAGGGTTAAGTTTCGCACTGCCATTCGTCAATCCGCGCCGTTTCCATCTTGTGTTTTTGCCGCAACCATGGACTTTGCGGAACTGACGCAGAGACGCAAACGTTTATGAGTAAAAGGAAATCTTAGGGATTTTCATATTTTGTTCAGCACGGTTTCAGAAATTCCACACTAGCGTCAAAATTCGCGGGTGTGTGTCGGCCCAGTCACTGTTCGAGGTGTGAGACGTGAATCGCTTTTTGAAGTCGGCATTTTCGCTTGCGGCCCTGCTGGCAGCCGTTGCGACTGCAGCACCGGAAGCCGGCGCGCAGCAGTTTCGTGACCGCCGGCAGAGCGACGTCGTCCTGGTCACGCCGACCGGCGAAATCCTCGACTATGTCCCGCGCGGCTATATCTACGCTCGCGACCGCAGCGGCAATCGCGTGCTGATCGACGACTACGGCAATGTCGTCGCCACCGAGATGCGCGCCCGCGGCTACTACCCGCCGCGGCCCGGCCCGAGCGACGTCTACGCCGACCAGAACGGCAACGATCCCTATTATGCCGACGACAATTCCTATCGCGATACGCGTTATTCCGAACGCGGCGCCGTCACCGGCGGCATTCCGCGCGACGCTGCGATCGAACGCCAGCCGCTCGGCGAGGAGCCCTTTCCTGACGACAACAGCATCGGCAATCCGCAGTCGGGCGACGATTACGCCTCTATCGAGCCTGACCAGCAGCTTCCGCCTGCCGACGCGCCCACGACCGCACCCGACGAACCCGTCATCACGCTGAAGAACAAGTCGAAGCCCGAGATCGTCGCGCTGCAGGTCTTCCTTGATCGCGCCGGCATCTCGCCTGGCGTCATCGATGGCCATATGGGCTCGAATGTCACCAAGTCGATCTATGCCTATGACCAGATGACCGGCTCGAAGCTCGACCCGAACGACACCGACGCCATCCTCGAAGAACTGCGCATGAACGGCGGTCTGCCGATCGTCAGCTACACGGTTACGCCGGCCGATGCCGCCGGCCCCTTCGTTGCAGCGATCCCGGAAGACTATTCGCATAAGGCGCTGCTGCCGTCGCTTGCCTTTACCTCGACCACCGAAATGTTGGCCGAGCGCTTCCACATGGACGAGGCCTTCCTCAAGGAGATGAACCCCGGCGCCGATTTCAGCGTCCCCGGCACGGTCATCAAGGTCGTCAATCCGGGCGAGCCGAAGAGCGGCGAGGTTGCCCGTATCATCGCCGACAAGGGCCGCAAGCAGGTCTTCGCCTATGACGGCGCCGGCAATCTCATTGCCGCCTATCCGGCCTCGATCGGCTCCACCGACACGCCCTCCCCGTCGGGCACCGTGACTGTCGAGCGCGTCGCGTTCAATCCCGGCTATACCTATAATCCGAAGATCAATTTCCAGCAGGGTGCCAACGATAAGATCCTCAACATTCCGCCCGGCCCGAATGGCCCCGTCGGCACTGTCTGGATGGCGCTTTCCAAGCCGACCTACGGCATCCACGGCACGCCGGAACCCTCGAAGATCGGCCGCACCCAGAGCCACGGTTGCATCCGCCTGACCAACTGGGATGCCACCGAGCTTGCGAAGATGGTCAAGCCGGGCGTGACAGTCGAATTCGTCGATTGAGCCATTCTGACGATAACGCGACAAGGCCGCCGGATCGCTCCGGCGGCCTTGTCGTTTCATATCGGAGATTTCAGGCGGCCGAGCGGACCATCGGGCTCGTCGCGTAGGCGGATACCGTCAGCCGGACCGGCAGCTTGCGCATCATCTCCTCGGCGAAACAGGTGGCGTTTTCGCGCGCCTTGTCGAGATTGCTGACGCGAGTCGGATCGATCGTGTGCAGCGTGCCGCCACAGTCGAAGATGTCGCGGAAGGCGGAGCGCTCGATGATCGCCGTATCCAGCACCGGCACGTGCCGCTCGCTGAGCAGCGACTTGACGAGCTGCAGCGCCCGGGTCGTCACCATCGAATTGACCCGGGTCAGCACCACCGAATGGCCGATCTTGATGCCTGCCTTCTCGTCCAGATATTGCAGCAGCTCCAGCACCTGTGCGCCGCCGCGCGCATCCATCGCACAGCCCTGGATCGGGATCAGCACGTGGTCGGAAAGGCCGACGGCGGTGGCGAGCAGCGGATTGCGCGCACCCGGCAGGTCGACGATGAAGTAGTCGGTATTGTGCTTATTCTCGCTGATATGCTGCGGCAGTGAAGCGGTGGTCACGAAATCGATCACCGAAATATTGGGCACGTGACCCGAGATCTCGTGCCAGCGCGAAATCCAGTGCTGCGGGTCGGCGTCGAGAATGGTGACGCGGTAGCCGTTGCGGGCAAGCTCGGTTGCGAGCAGCAGAACAGCGGTCGTCTTGCCGGCGCCGCCCTTGGTGTTTGCGAATGTGATGACAGGCATGTTCGGTCCTCGAAAGGAAATGGTGCGAGCCGGAATTGCTCTTTTACGCACCATCGGAGAGCATCGTGCGGTTAATCCATCCTTTCTAATCATGGTTAACAAATTCTAAACACGCGCGGTAAAATTGCAGCTGGTATTTTTCATATCGCTAAAATTCAGAATGTCCCCGAAATTGAAAAAGCCCGAAAAGCCAAAGCTTTCCGGGCCAGTCCGCGGGTCCGCTCTCTATCGTCTCAGAAGCAATCCCTGAACAGCGCCTTGGTGTTTTCGAGCGTCATGGCAACCGGGTTGCCGCCGGCACTCGGATCCTCGATCGCCATGGCCGACAATTCGTCGATGCGGTCGGAGGCGATTCCCATTGCCGTCAGCGTTTCCGGCACGCCGAGATCGGAGCGAAGCTTCAGCACATAATCGTAGAAGCCGTCGAAACCGCCCGAAATGCCGAGATAGGCGGCGGCGCGGCCGATCTTCTCTTCGATCGCCTTGCGGTTGAAGCGCAGCACCGCCGGCATGACGACCGCATTGGTCATGCCGTGATGGGTGTTGTAGACGGCGCCGACCGGGTGTGACAGCGCATGGATGGCGCCGAGCCCCTTCTGGAAGGCGACCGCGCCCATGGCGGCGGCCGCCATCATGTTGGCGCGGGCTTCAAGATCGGTGCCTTCCCGATAGGCGCGCGGCAGGAATTCCTTGACGAGCCGCATGCCTTCGAGCGCGATGCCAGCCGACATCGGGTGATAGAAGGGCGAGGAATAGGCTTCCAGGCAATGGGCGAAGGCATCCATGCCCGTGCCGGCCGTGATGATCTTGGGCATGCCGACCGTCAGTTCCGGATCGGAGATGACGACTCCAGGCAGGAACTTCGGATGAAAGATGATCTTCTTCACATGCGTTTCGGAATTGGTGATGACGCTGGCACGGCCGACTTCCGAACCGGTGCCCGCCGTCGTCGGCACCGCCACGATTGGGGCAATGCCCTCGAGGCTCGCGCGCGTCCACCAGTCGCCGATATCCTCGAAATCCCAGACCGGCCGGGTCTGGCCGGCCATGAAAGCGACGCACTTGCCGAGGTCGAGGCCCGAGCCGCCGCCGAAGGCGACGACACCGTCATGGCCGCCATCCTTGAAGGCCCTGACGCCGGCTTCGAGGTTTTTCTCGTTCGGGTTCGGATCGACATCGGCAAAAATCGCCCGACCGAGGCCGGCATCTTCGAGGATGTCGAGTGCGTTCTTGGTAATCGCCATCGAAGCGAGACCGCGATCGGTGATCAGCAGCGGCTTTTTGATGCCGAGGCTCTTGCAGGCATCGGCCAGTTCGCTGATGCGGCCCCGGCCGAGCTTAACAGACGTGGGATAGCTCCAGTTTGCGGTAATGTTGCTGCTGCTCATGCTGTGACTTTCTTCAGGTGGAAGGATTTCGGACGGGTCAGATTCTGGAAACCGATGATCGACAGCGAGCCGCCGCGGCCGGTTTCCTTGACTCCGGTCCAGCAGAGCGCTGGAT
This sequence comes from Rhizobium croatiense, assembly GCF_019793465.1. Classification (GTDB taxonomy): domain Bacteria; phylum Pseudomonadota; class Alphaproteobacteria; order Rhizobiales; family Rhizobiaceae; genus Rhizobium; species Rhizobium croatiense. The sequence continues at coordinate 321,292 of NZ_JAILYJ010000004.1, forward strand.
CGAGGTAGTCGGCGCGGTTCATGAAAACGGTGCCGGTTTCGATCTCGCGGCCGAGACGCGCTGCCCGCTCGGCATCTTTGGTCCAGAGCGAAGCCGTCAGCCCGTATTGGCTGTCGTTCATCAAGGCCAGTGCCTCCTCGTCGCTCTTCACCTTCATGATGCCGACAGCCGGACCGAACGTCTCCTCGCGCATGAAGGCCATGGAATGGTCGACATCGACGAGAACCTGGGGTGCAAGATAGGCGCCCCCGTCATCCTGCGGGAAAAGTTTCGGGTCGACCAGCGCCTTGGCGCCCTTGGAAAGCGCATCGGCGATCTGCTCGCGCACCACCTTGGCGAAACGCTTGTTCGCCATCGGCCCAAGCGAAGTTTCGGGATCGAGCGGATTGCCGAGCTTGTAGTTCGACACCCAGGCGACCGACTTCTCGACGAAGGCGTTGTAGAGCGATTCATGCACATAGACGCGCTCGATCCCGCAGCAGCACTGGCCGGAATTGTAGGTGGCGCCGTCCATCAGCGTATCGACGGCCGCCTCGAGATCGGCGTCTTCCATGACGTAACCCGGATCCTTGCCGCCGAGTTCGAGGCCAAGACCGGTGAAGGTGCCGGCAGCCGCCCGCTCAATCGACCGCCCGCCCTCGACCGATCCGGTGAAATTGACGAAATTGAAACTACCGGCGGCAATCAGCGCCGAGGTCGTTTCGTGATCGAGGAAGACGTTCTGGAACACGTCCTCGGGAACGCCGGCCTCGGTAAAGGCCTGCACCAGCCGCTCACCGACGAGCAGCGTCTGCGAGGCATGCTTCAGCACCACCGTATTGCCGGCCATCAGCGCCGGCGCGATCGTGTTGATCGCCGTCATATAGGGATAGTTCCACGGCGCGACGACGAAAACGACGCCATGCGCCTCGCGCTCGATGCGCCGTTCGAACCGCTCGCTTTCCTCGACGACAACAGGCGCCAGCGCATCGGCCGCGATCGAGGCGACATAGTTGGAGCGCTCGTTGAAGCCCTTGTATTCGCCGCCATACTTGACCGGCCGGCCCATCTGCCAGGCAAGCTCCGGCACAACGGTGTCGGACATCTCGTTCAGCCGCGCGACACCCTTCAGCACCAGCTGCACGCGCTCTTCGAGCGGCCGTTTCGCCCAGGCCTTCTGCGCCTTGCGGGCGCGCAAGACAGCTTCCTTGGCGGCCTCGAGCGAAAGTGCTTGACGCTCCGCGTAAACCGATCCGTCGACCGGTGAAATGCATTGGATCATTGCCATGATCGATTTCCGTCCTCGTATTGATCAAAAAATTCATCGAGGCCATGCGCCCCTCATCCGCCTGCCGGCACCTCTCCCCGCCTGCGGGGAGAAGGGGATATGCCGCGACCTCTCCGTTCCCCACCAACGTCTCGCAGGGCACGTCCCCTCTCCCCGTTTAAGGGGTCCGAAGGACGGGTCGAGACCCGCGGCTCGACCCCGGTCAGGGGCAAGCCCGCAAATGCCTATTAAGCTCTTTCGAACCCGCGCGCCACTTCCCAATCGGTGATGCGGCGGTCGTATTCTTCCTGCTCCCATTCGGCGGCACGGGTGTAATGGTCGATCACTTCGTCGCCGAAGGCTTTGCGCAGCATTGCCGATTCCGTCATCGCCGTCGTCGCTGCGCGCAGCGTGCGCGGGATTTCGCGAATATCCTTGCCGCCATAGGCGTCGCCGACGAAGGGAGCTTCCAGCTCCATCTTGCTCTCGATCCCGTCGATGCCGGCGGCAAGCAGCGCGGCAAAGGCGAGGTAGGGATTGAGATCGGAGCCGCCGACGCGGCATTCGATACGGATGCCCTTGGTCTCCTCGCCGCAGAGGCGGTAGCCGGCAGTGCGGTTGTCCTTGCTCCAGATCGCCTTGGTCGGCGCAAAGGTGCCGGCCATGAAGCGTTTGTAGGAATTGATGTAGGGCGCCAGGAAATAGGTGATCTCGCTGGCATGGGCGAGAAGCCCGGCAACATAATTATGCATCAGCGGCGACATGCCGTATTTGCCGGTATGGTCGAAGAATAGCGGCTTCTCCTCCAGGCTCCAGAGCGACTGGTGGATATGCGAGGAACTGCCGGCGGCGTTGTAATTCCACTTGGCAAGGAAGGTGATGGCCTTGCCTTTCGACCAGGCGATCTCCTTGCAACCGTTCTTGATGATCGCATGCCGGTCGGCCATGGCGAGTGCGTCGGCATAGCGCACATTGATCTCCTCCTGGCCGGCCGAGGCCTCGCCCTTGGAGTTCTCGACCGGAATGCCGGCCCCCTGCAGCCCGGTGCGGATCGCCCGCATCACCTCCTCCTCCTTGGTGGTCTGGAAGATGTGATAGTCCTCGTTATAGGCGCTGGTGAGTTTCAGGTTGCGGTAGCCCGAAGCATGCGCCGCCTCATAGCTCTGGTCGAACAGGAAGAATTCGAGCTCGGAGGCCATGTATGCCTTCATGCCCATGTCTTCGAGGCGTTTCACCTGCTTCTTCAAGATCGCGCGCGGCGAATGGGCGACCTCCTCATGGGTGTGATGGTCGAGTACGTCGCAGAGCACCAGCGCCGTACCGTCAAGCCAGGGGATGCGGCGCAAGGTCGAAAGATCCGGCTTCATCGTATAGTCGCCGTAACCCTTTTCCCAGCTCGTCGCCTTGTAACCGGAGACGGTCTCCATCTCCATGTCGGTGGCGATCAGATAGTTGCAGCTGTGCGTTTCCTTCCAGGCGCTCTCGACGAAATATTCCGCCTGGAACCGCTTGCCCATCAGCCGGCCCTGCATGTCCACTTGGCAGGCCAGAACCGTATCGATGCGCCCTTCGGCGACATCCTTCCTGAGATCGTCGATTGTGTAGCTGCTGCTCATGATTGATCCGCCTGACATTGGAATTGAGAAATCGGGGCAACGAAATCGCATGCGCTCGGCCGAAAGGTACGGCCCCATGCCTTTTCGTTGATCCGGTGGCGGGGCCGCAGGAGCGGCCCCGCCATTCGAGAGGGAAGTGTCGACGCCTAGTTTTCGCCGCTTTCGCCGACAGCCGCTTCGGCAGCCGCGATCTCGGCTTGGCGCTTTGCCACTTCAGCACCGATCGGCGGACCCTTGAAACGGCGGCTTTCGAAGCCGAACCAGACGATCGCCGTGACCACGAGGAAACCGACGGTGATATAGAGCGCCCATTCGTTCGGCGGCTGGATGCCGAGAACGAAGATCAGGATCATCGCGATGACGCTGAGCACTGCGAAGAGCTTGAACATGCCTTCGCCGAGATTCCACGGCCCCATCTTGTCCCACTTCGCTGTCCCCCAGGCGAACAGGCCGAGCGTGATCGGGATCGCGAAGGAGAAGAACAGGAAGATGACCGTGCACGAGACAACGATTGTATAGACCGGCGTATCACCGATCGACACCAGCGAGGAACCCCAGACGAACAGGACCGACAAGATCGAACCGGTCCAGATCGCAGCGACCGGCGTGCGGTACTGTGGGCTGACTTTCGACAGCGCCTTCGACGCCGGCAGGCCGCCGTCGCGCGAGAAGGCGAAGATCATGCGCGAGACCGAAGTGACGGTCGCTAGGCCGCACAGCCACTGGCTGATGAAGATCGCGAGATAGAGGATGTCCTTGACAACAGGATTGACCTGGCTGTCCATCGCCCAGAAGAACACGTTCCAGCCCTGTTTTGCCGCGTCGTCCATGTTCGGTAGCATAAGGACGAAGGCGCACAGCATGATATAGCCGAACAGCGCCGACCACAGCACCGACGAAACCATGCCGCGCGGAACCGATTCTGCGGCTTTGACCGTCTCTTCCGAGGTATGGGCCGAGGCGTCATAACCGGTGATGGTGTAGATCGGCAGCAGCAGTCCGAGAAGGAAGACCCAGGCGCCCGAGGTGGAGGGCCAGACGTTGCCGCCGGCTTCACCGGAATAGTTGGCGAAGGTGAAGAGGCGACCGAACTCGTAGGAGGGAGCCGCGATCAGGCAGACGACCGCCAGCGCGATCGAGCTTGCGAAGATCAGATAACCCGAAAAGTCGGTCAGCTTCGCGGTCAATCCGATGCCCATATGGTTCACCAGCGCCTGCGCGCCGGTGATGATCACCAGGAAGATGATGCGCACCGTCGTCGAATCGGTCAGCCCGAGATAGGTGGTGCCGAACGACCCCATGAAGAAATAATAGGTGCCGACATTGATGGCGCCGAGCACGGTGACGAGGCCGAGCAGGTTGAACCAGGCGGTCAGCCAGCCGGTGAAGCGGTTGCCGAGGATCGAGCCCCAGTGATAGAGGCCGCCGGCCGTCGGATAGGCCGAGCTGATCTGCGCCATGGCCACGGCGAAGACGAGCGAGATGAAGCATCCAACAGGCCAGCCGATGCCGATGGCGGCTCCGCCGGCACCGGAGGTCGCCTGCGCCAGCGAATTGATGCCGCCGGAGAGAATGCAGATGATGGAGAATGAGACGGCGAAGTTCGAGAACGAGCTCATGCGTCGTTCGAGTTCCTGGGCATAGCCCATGGAATGCAGGATGTGCACATCCTGCTTCTTGTCCAGTTCGGAATAATCCGACATGACTTCCCCCTGTTCACGATCGGCCGCGGGATTGCGGGCCGGTTCAGTGCCAATTGCCCGCGGCATTTGCGCCGTGCGGACGTTCGCAGTTAGACTGCTCCCTCGGGTCTTCTTTTTTATCGGGCGTCCAGGCTTTGCTGGAGCAGCCCCGTTAGATAGTCGGCCATGACCCCTTGGCCGACATCGTCTGCGATGAGGTCGTTGCGGACCTCGATCATTACATTGCGCAAGCCGTTCGAAAGCCCGTGCAGGATCAGCGTGTGGGTCACGCCATCCTCGGGTCCGTAGGGCTGGTTGCGTTCCGTCCTGTAAAGCGGCGCCCCGGCGGCAGCCTCCAGCATCCGGTCAGCAAGGCGGCTGTCCTCATCGTGCAATATGCCGAGTTCCACCGGGCGCTCACGGCCGTGATAGACCGGTGTGAAGCTGTGGATCGTTACGATGACGCTGTCTTGCGCCCTCGCCCGCCGATCGCGGATCAACCTGCGAACGGCGTCGTGAAAGGGCACGTAGAGGGCGTCGGTGCGCGCCAGCCGTTCTTCGGCGGTCAGATCCTTGTTGCCGGGAATGGCATAGATCTCGCTTTTCTCAGGCATGGCGCCAGGCGAGCTCGGCGGCCGATTGCAATCGTAGATGAGCCGGGAGAAACGCTGGTAGACGAGCGTCGCATCGAGCCCCCGCGATATGCCGCGGGCGACTGAAAGCGCCCCCGGATCCCAGGCAATATGGCTCGCGAGTGCTTCGCCTGGCAGGCCAAGATCGCCGAATTGGACGGGGAGCGTATTCGAAGCATGCTCACAGACGAGAAGCACCGAGCTCCGGCCGCCGGCGCGTTCGATCCCGACGCAATCGCCGTCGGCTTCACTGAGAATTTTCGGCCGGGCCAGCACCAAGGGCGCCACTCCTTAACAAATTCCTTATAAGAAAAGAATTCTTCAGGTTCCGACGAGTGTCAAGCATTCCCTGAAAATTTCTTTTCATGACAGTAGTTGACATGGATTGTGACAGCGTTGTTAACTTCGATTGGGAAAATGGCGCCAGACCATCCCGGGGAGCAATCAGGTGACAGTTGCGTCGAAGACGGTTTCGGACGTCATACACTCGCATTTCGGGCTGTTGACGCGTGCTGAAAAGCAACTGGCCGAAAGCCTTCTCGACAATTATCCGGTTTCGGGCCTCGGCAGCATCACCACAATCGCCGAGAATGCGGGGGTCTCGACGCCGACCGTGGTGCGCATGGTGCAGAAGCTCGGCTTCAAGGGCTATCCGGACTTTCAGGCGCACCTGCATCTGGAGGTCGAGGCGACCATCTCCAACCCGATCGCCAAGCACGATCGCTGGGCGCAGAACGCACCGGGCACCCATATTCTCAACCGTTTTGCCGATGCGATCATGGGCAATCTGCGCCAGACGCTGACTGACCTCGACACCGCGACCTTCGACAGCGTTGCTTCGCTGCTTTCCAATCGCAAGCGCGGCCTCTATTTCGTCGGCGGCCGCATCACCGGCGCGCTTGCCGAATATTTCTTCACCCATATGCAGGTGATCCGGCCGGCGACGACGCTGCTGTCATCCAATTCCAGCAGTTGGCCGCAATATGTCCTCAACATGAATGCCGGCGACATTCTGATCATCTTCGACATCCGCCGCTACGAGCAGGAGATGGTGAGTCTCGCCACCGCCGCCCGCAAGCGCGGCGCCGAAATCGTCGTCTTCACCGATCAATGGGGTTCACCCGCCGCCAAACTTGCCCGCCACGCCTTCCGCGTCCGGATCGAAGCGCCCTCGGCCTGGGATTCCTCCGTCGTCACTCTTTTCATCGTCGAGGCGCTGATCGAGGCCGTTCAGAACTCCACCTGGGACGAGACGAAGGAGCGCATGAAGACACTGGAAGGCCTGTTCGAGCAGACCAAGCTTTTCCGCAAACCGGGCTAGGAGGACAAGACCAAAGGGAGGAAAAACAATGGCTGATTTTTACGGAAACAGATCGCGCTGTCGCAAATGATACATCTGTCACAAGCGCCTGCTATTCATGCAAAACCACCGTCATGCAGCCGTCACACAAGCTTCATGTAAGCTCATTAACAGCATCGCCAGACACTGAAAACCCGAAGGAGAACAACAGTGATCTCTAACATTTCTCGACTTCTGTCGCTTTCTACTGCGATGATCGTGGCTTCGACCGCGATTGCCGCTGCAGAACCGAGCGCAGAACTTATCGCCGCCGCCAAGAAGGAAGGCACGCTGACCACGATCGCTCTTCCGCACAGCTGGTGCGGCTATGGCGACGTCATTGCCGGCTTCAAAGCGAAGTATGGTATCGAAGTCAACGAGCTGAATCCGGATGCAAGCTCGGGCGACGAAATCGAAGCCATCAAGGCCAACAAGGGCAATACCGGCCCACAGGCCCCCGATGTCATCGACGTCGGCCTCTCCTTCGGCCCGTCCGCCAAGAAGGACGGCCTGATCCAGCCTTACAAGGTTTCCACCTGGGATTCGATCCCGGACAGCGCCAAGGATGCTGAAGGCTACTGGTACGGCGACTATTACGGCGTTCTCTCGTTCCTCGTGAACAAGGACCTCGTCAAGGAATCGCCGGCCGACTGGGCAGATCTGAAGAAGAGCGACTATGCAAACAGCGTCGCGCTGGCAGGTGATCCGCGCAGCGCCAACCAGGCTGTCCAAGGCGTTTATGCCGCTGGTCTTTCCGCATCGGGCGGTGACGCCGCCAAGGCGGGCGAAGAAGGCCTGAAGTACTTCGCCGAGCTCAACAAGAACGGCAATTTCGTGCCTGTCGTCGGCAAGGCTGCGCCCTTCGCACAGGGCTCCACGCCGATCATCATCGCCTGGGACTACAACGCGATGTCCTGGGGTGAAAGCCTGAAGGGCAATCCTCCGTTCGAAGTCGTCGTTCCGAAGACGGGCGTCGTCGCCGGCGTTTACGTCCAGGCAATCTCCGCCTTCGCTCCGCACCCGAATGCTGCCAAGCTCTGGATGGAATATCTCTATTCCGACGAAGGTCAGCTTGGCTGGCTGAAGGGCTATTGCCACCCGATCCGCTTCAACGATCTTGCCAAGAACAACAAGATCCCGAAGGAACTGCTCGACAAGCTGCCGCCGGCAGCAGCCTATGAAAAGGCCGTCTTCCCGACGCTCGAAGAGCAGGCCGCCGGCAAGGAAACCATCACCAAGAACTGGGATAGCGTCGTCGGCGCCAACGTTAAGTAAACTCCGATCCGGCCTCCCCGCCCTTAAAGGCGGGGAGGTTTCCTCACTCCGATGCCCAGGATGAGCTTTTCATGAGTACCGTTTCAACGCCGATGGTGAGCAGCGCCCCCTTGATCAACAAAGACCGCGTGATCGACTGGCTGGGCATTACACCCTTCATCATTTTCTCTCTGCTGTTCCTGATCATCCCCACGCTCTATCTCGTGGTGGGCGCATTCCTGACGCCCGAGGGCGATTTCACGCTGAAGAATATCGGCGATCTTTTTACTCCATCGATCATGAGCGCCTACTGGATCAGTATCAAGGTCTCGGTGGCGTCCGCTCTCGGCGGGGCAGTGATCGGCTTCTTCCTCGCCTGGGCCGTCGTGCTTGGCGGCCTGCCCGCCTCGGTGCGCTCGACGCTGCTGACCTTTTCCGGCGTCGCCTCGAATTTCGCCGGTGTGCCGCTCGCCTTCGCCTTCCTGGCAACGCTCGGCCGCACCGGCCTCGCGACGGTCTTCCTGCGGGAATGGTTCGGCTTCAATCTCTACGGCACCGGCTTCAACCTGCTATCCTTCTTCGGTCTCACCATCACCTATATGTATTTCCAGATCCCGCTGATGGTGCTCATCCTGACGCCGGCACTCGACGGCATGAAGAAGGAATGGCGCGAGGCCTCGCAGATCCTCGGCGCCACCAACCGCCAGTACTGGACGATGGTTGCCCTGCCGATCCTCTGGCCGAGCCTGCTCGGTACCACGCTCCTGCTCTTCGCCAACGCCTTCGGCGCCATCGCCACCGCCTTCGCGCTGACCGGCAGCTCGCTCAACATCGTGCCGATCCTGCTCTACGCGCAGATCCGCGGCGACGTTCTGCACAACGCCAATCTTGGTTACGCCATCGCGCTCGGTATGATCGTCATCACAGGCGTCTCCAACGTCCTTTACCTCATGCTGCGCATGCGCGCCGAGCGGTGGCAGAAATGAAAACACAACGCCTTGGAGCCTGGATCGCCATCATTCTCGGCGCGTCCTATTTCATCATTCCGCTGATCGGCACCATCGAGTTTTCGCTGCGCATGCGCCGCGGCGAATACAGCTTCGATGCCTACCAGTCGGTCTTCTCGGACGCCCAGTTCCGCGAAACCTTCGGCTACTCCATGCTGATGGCGCTGCTGACCATCATCTTCGGCATGCTGCTCGTCGTGCCGACTGCCTATTGGGTGCGGCTGCGGCTGCCGCAGATGCGCCCGGTCGTCGAATTCATCACGCTGCTGCCGCTGGTCATTCCCGCGATCGTCATCGTGTTCGGCTACCTCAGAATGTACAACTCGTCGTCCTACCTGCCCTTGACGGGTTCGACGACCGGCACGAACGCCCTGCTGGTCTTCTCCTATATCACTCTGTCGCTGCCCTACATGTACCGCGCCGTCGATACCGCCATGCGCGCCATCGACGTCCGCACGCTGACGGAGGCGGCCGAAAGCCTCGGCGCCCGCTGGACGACCATCATGTTCCGCTGCATCTTCCCTAATGTCATGAGCGGCGTGCTCTCCGGCGCCTTCATCACGCTCGCGATCGTCATGGGCGAGTTCACCTTCGCCGCCCTGCTCAACCGCCCGGCCTTCGGGCCCTACCTGCAGCTCGTCGGCGCCAACAAGGCCTATGAGCCTTCGGCGCTCGCCGTCATCGCCTTTTCGATCACCTGGCTCAGCATGGGCCTGCTCAATCTCGTTTCCCGTTTCGGCAAAGCCCGCCCGGCAAAGGCTTAAGGTAACTGGCTCATGTCTTTTCTCACACTGAACAATCTCCAGAAATCCTTCGGTCCGGTCCAGGTCGTCAAGAATTTCAACATGAACATCGAGAAGGGCGAATTCATCTCCTTCCTCGGGCCGTCGGGCTGCGGCAAGACGACGGTGCTGCGCATGATCGCCGGCTTCGAAACCCCGACCGGCGGCACGCTGACCATCAACGGCAAGGACCAGAGCGCGCTGAAGCCGAACCAGCGCAATATCGGCATGGTCTTTCAGGCCTATGCGCTGTTCCCCAACATGTCCGTACGCGACAACGTCGCCTTCGGCCTCAAGGTCGCCGGCGCCCCGAAGCCTGAGATCGACGCCCGCGTCAAGGAAATGCTCGGCCTGATCAAGCTCGATCACCTGGCCGACCGCTATCCCTACCAGCTGTCGGGCGGCCAGCAGCAGCGCGTAGCACTTGCCCGCGCGCTCGCCGTCAAGCCGCAGGTGCTGCTGCTCGACGAGCCGCTGTCGGCCCTCGACGCCAAGATCCGCGTTTCGCTACGCGAGGAAATCCGCCAGATCCAGCAGCAGCTCGGCATCACCACGGTTTTCGTCACCCATGATCAGGAAGAGGCGCTGTCGATCTCCGACCGTATCGTCGTCATGAATGCCGGCAAGGCCGACCAGATCGGCTCGCCATTCGAGATCTACAACAAGCCGGCCACGCGTTTCGTCGCCTCCTTCGTCGGCACGCTGAACCTCATCGAGGCCAAGGTCGTTGATCCTGACGCCAACCTCATCCAGATCGGCGACCAGAAGATCACGCTGAAGCAGTCGGTCGCGGCCCATAAGGCCGGCGAGACCATCTCGCTGGCGCTGCGCCCGGAAGCGGGCTCGCTCTCCGACACCGCCAGAAGCGATACGGCGCTGACCGGCCAGGTCGTCTCGGCCCACTTCCTCGGCTCGGTCATCCGCACCCGCATGAATGTCGGCGGCAACGTCATCTCCTTCGACATGTTCAACAGCCCCGGCGTCACTCCGCCGCAGGCCGGCGAAACCGTGACGCTGCGTTTCATGGCGGCTGATCTACTCGTCATCCGCGACTGATTTCGCGCACACCGTTCATGCAAAAGGGCGCCGCGAAAACGGCGCCCTTTTACATCGCTCGGAATGATGGGATCGTTCAGCGGATCGCCCGATCGTCCGCATCGAAGCGATGCACGCGCGCCTGATCCGGCGTCGCATAGACGATCTCGTCGGGCTTGTACTGGTGCTCGCCGAAGAGGCGCGCCGTCAGCAGGCCGTACTGATCGGATTCCAGATAGATGATCGTGTCGGCGCCGAGATGCTCGACATGCACGACCTTCGCCGCCCAGCTCCCCTGCTCGCGCGACAGCGTCATATGCTCGGGACGCACGCCGATCGTCTTGGCGCTGTGGTCGCCGACCTTCTCCCCCGCGATGAAATTCATCTGCGGCGAACCGATGAAGCCGGCGACGAATACATTGGCCGGGCGATTGTAAAGCTCCATCGGCGAACCGATCTGCTCGATCGTGCCGGCATTCAGCACGACGATCTTGTCGGCCAGCGTCATCGCCTCGACCTGGTCATGGGTGACATAGATCATCGTCGCCTTCAGGCTACGGTGCAGCCGGGCGATTTCGAGGCGGGTCTGAACGCGCAGCGCCGCATCGAGGTTCGACAGCGGCTCGTCGAACAGGAAGAGTTCCGGTTCGCGCACGATGGCGCGGCCGATCGCGACGCGCTGGCGCTGACCGCCGGAGAGTTCGGCCGGACGCCGTGCCAGATAGGGCGCGAGCGACAGCATGCCGGAAGCCTTGCCGACACGGCTGTCGATCTCGTTCTTGGGCGTGCCCGCCTGCTTGAGGCCGAGGCCCATATTGTCCTTGACCGTCAGATGCGGATAAAGCGCATAGGACTGGAACACCATGGCAATGCCGCGCTTGGCCGGCGGCGTCAGCGTCTCGTCGCGGCCATTGATGACGACGGCGCCCGAGGTGACATCCTCGAGGCCTGCAATGCTGCGCAAGAGCGTCGACTTCCCGCAGCCCGACGGCCCGACGAAGATGACGAATTCGCCGTCTTTGACTTCAAGGTCGATGCCCTTCAGCACTTCATGCGTGCCATAGGTCTTGCGGATGGATTTGAGTTGAAGCGATCCCACTGATTTTTCCTTACAATCTGACCGGCTGGCCGGTACGCACGCTCTCGTCGGCGGCAAGGCAGATGCGCAGCGACGCCACCGCATCCGCCATATGGCGGTCGAGGTTGAGATCCTCGCGGATCGCCCTCAGCATGAAGGCCTGTTCCAGGTCGCAGAGCGCCTGATGACCGGGCTCGCCCGTCATCCTCATATCCTGGTCGGGCCGGATGAATTTGCCGTCCGGGCCGGTCTCGGCCGTGTGTAGACGGATCACCGAGGTTTTGGTGTGCGTGTCGATATCGTCGGACTTGGCGTTCGGATCCATGACGATCGACACCGCCCCCTTCGGCGACATCACGTCCTTCACGAAGAAGGCGGTCTCCGAAATCATCGGCCCCCAGCCGGCCTCGTACCAGCCGACCGAACCGTCTTCGAAAAGCACCTGCAGGTGGCCATAATTATACATCCCGGCGACGATCTCATCGGAGAGCCGCAGTCCCATGCCGCGCACTTCGACCGCCCTGGCATCGGTGATCTGGCACATGACGTCGACATAATGCACGCCGCAATCGACGATCGGTGAGGTCGTCTGCATCAGCGACTTGTGCGTCGCCCAGGTCGGGCCGCTGGACTGCTGGTTGAGGTTCATGCGGAAGACGTAAGGCGGGCCAAGCTTGCGCGCTTCCTCGATCAGCTTCGTCCAGGACGGGTGATGCCGAAGGATATAGCCGATCACCAGCTTGCGCCCCGCCTTCTTCGCCGCCGCCACGACACGCTCGGCGTCGGCGACAGTGGTCGCCAGCGGCTTTTCGACGAAGACATGGCAGCCGGCCTCGAAGGCGGCGACGGCATAATCGGCATGGCTGTCGGAATAGGTGTTGATCGAGCAGAGGTCCGGCTTCAGCTCTGCCAGCGCCGTCATGAAATCGGGATGGATCGTATAGGCCTGCAGCTCGGGCTCCAGCTTCGGCGTCGAGCGGTTGACGAGACCGACGATCTCGAAGCCGGGATTGTTGTGATAGGCAAGCGCATGGCTGCGGCCCATATTGCCGAGACCGGCAACGAGAACGCGGATCGGTTTTTCCTGGCTCACTTGACGGCTCCCGAGGTGATGCCGCGGATCAGCTGCCGCGAGAAGATGACGTAGAGGACGAGGATCGGCAGGATCGCCAGCGACAGTGCCGCCAGCACCGCATTCCAGTTGGTGACGAACTGGCCGATGAAGATCTGCGAGCCGAGCGTGACCGTCTTCGTGGCCTCGGAGGGCGCCAGGATCAGCGGGAACCAGAGATCGTTCCAGATCGGGATCATCGTGAAGACCGCGACGGTCGCCATGGCCGGCCGCACCAGCGGCAGCACCAGACGGAAGAAGATCGCGTATTCGGAAAGCCCGTCGATGCGCCCGGCATTCTTGAGATCATCGGAAACCGTGCGCATGAATTCCGACAGGATGAAGATCGCCAGCGGAATGCCCTGCGCGGTATAGACGAGGATCAGCGCCGTCAGCGTATTGACGAGGCCTGCCGCCACCATGCCCTGCAAGATCGCCACGGTGCCGAGACGGATCGGGATCATGATGCCGATCGCCATGTAGAGACCGAGCAGCGCATTGCCGCGAAAACGATATTCCGACAGCGCAAAGGCGGCCATCGCGCCGAAGAGCAGCACGAGCAGGATCGAGATGATCGTCACGATGAAGCTGTTCTGGAAATATGTGGCGAAATCGCCCTGGCCGAGTACGGTCTGGTAGCCGACAAGGCTGAAGGTCGACGGTGTCGGGATCATCAGCGGCTCGCGGAAGATCGAGGCGCGATCCTTGAACGAGTTGACGATGGTCAGGAAGACAGGAAACAGCGCGACCAGCGTGTAGGCGGAGAGCGCCAGATGCACGAGGCCGGTGCGGATGGGAGATGTGCGTGCCGTGGACATGCGCGCTCCTCAGAACTGGTAGCGACGCATGCGCCGCTGGATGACGAAGAGATAGAGCGAGACGCCGGCGAGGATGATGAGGAACATCACGGTAGCGATCGTCGCGCCCATCGAGCGGTCGCCAAGCTGCAGCTGGAAACCGAAGAAGGTGCGGTAGAGCAGCGTGCCGAGAATGTCGGTCGACATGTCAGGCCCGGCCAGCGCTCCCTGCACGGTGTAGATCAGGTCGAAGGCATTGAAATTGCCGACGAAGGTCAGGATCGAGATGATGCCGATCGCCGGCAGGATGAGCGGCAGCTTGATCTTCCAGAATTGCGCCCAGCCGGTGATGCCGTCGCATTCGGCCGCCTCGATCACCTCTTCGGGAATGCTGAGCAGCGCGGCATAGATCAGCATCATCGGGATGCCGATATATTGCCAGTTGGAGATCAGCGACACGGCGATCAGCGCCGATCCGGGCTTGCCGAGCCAGGGCGCGAACAGGAATTTCAAACCGATGAGATCGAGCATCCAGGGCGCCACCCCCCAGATCGGCGACAGGATCAGTTTCCAGATGAAGCCGACGATGACGAAGGAGAGCAGCGTCGGCAGGAATATCGCGGTGCGGTAAAAGGCCACTCCGCGCAGCTTCGGCACCGAAAGCAGGGCAGCAAGCGCAATGCCAATCGGGTTCTGCACGCACATATGGATGGCGAAGAAGATCAGGTTGTTGACGAGCGCATTCCAGAAATCATGCGCCCAGCGCGGATCGCCGAACAGCACCTTGAAATTCGCGAGCCCGACGAAGGCCGGCTGACCGTCGACGGTATTGTAGAGCGAAAGCCTGAGCGTCTCTATGAGCGGCAGCACCATGACGGCGGAATAGACGATCACCGCCGGCAGCATGAAGACGAAGATGTGCCAGCGCACCGGGCGCTTGATCGGGACGATATCGATCGCCTTGTCGGTTTCGCTCATGGCTTTTGCCTGTTCTTGTCGAATGGCCGCGAGGCGCAGCTGAGATGGAAAATTTGCTCCCGCCCTAACCCTCTATCCGCCTGGGAAGAGGGCACGCGCCCTGATGACATTGGGCTCTGGGAGGTCGCTGCGAGTCTCCTTCTCCCCGCGAGCGGGGAGAAGGTGGCCGGCAGGCCGGATGAGGGGCTGCAAACGCCGCCCCTCCGCATCATCACTTGGCCGGCTTGTACCAGCTGTCGAGGCCCTTCTGGAGCTTTTCGGCAGCGACCTTCGGCGTATCTGTGCCGTTGATCACGTTGGCCGACTCGACCCAGGTCTCGTTTTCAAGGTTCGGCGTGCCGCGCGACAGGATCTGATAGGTCGAGCGCACGGTCGACTTGAACGGACCGCGCCAGGAAACGAATTCTTGAGCGAGCGGATCGGACATCTTGACCGGGTTGGAGTTCAGGCTGAAGAAGCCCGGCAGCGCATTGGCATAGATATCGGCGAACTCGGGCGAAGCGACCCAGCTGAGGAATTTCTTGGCTTCCTCGGCATGCTTACTCTTCGAATTCAGGGCAACGCCGATGTCGGGATGGTCGGAAATGTAGCCTGTGTCGCCGGCCTTCGGAACCGGCGGCGGGAAGGCGCCCATCTTGAACTGAGCCTGCGTGTTGAACAGCGCAATCTCCCAGGAACCGGCCGGATAGATCGCGGCGCGGCCGAGCGTGAAGAGGTTCTGGCTGTCCGAATAGGTCTGGGCTTCGAAACCGTCACCGAGATAAGGCTTCCACTTGGCAAGCTCCTCGAAGGGCTTGACCCATTCCGGATCGGTCAGCTTCTGCTTGCCCGCAATCAGGGCTTGGCGGCCCTCTTCACCCTTCCAGTAGTTCGGGCCGATGTTCTGGTAGCCCATGGTCGCGGCTTCCCAGAGATCCTTCGTACCCATGGCGAGCGGGATGTAGGTGCCGTCGGCCTTGATCTTGTCGAGCGCTGCGTAGAACTCGTCCTGCGTCTTCGGCACGGAGATGCCGAGCTTGTCGAAGGCATCCTTGTTGTAGATGAAGCCATGGATGACCGATGCCATCGGCACGCAGAAGGTCGACTTGCCGTCGTCGGTGGTCCAGGCGGCCTTGGCGACCGGTGAGAAGTTCTCCATGCCAGGTAGGCTGGTGATGTCGACGAGCTGCTTCTTGTTGAAGAGTTCGAGCGAGGCGTCGAACGGACGGCAGGTGATGATGTCGCCTGCGGAGCCGGCATCGAGCTTGGCGTTCAGCGAGGCGTTGTATTCGGTCGGCGCGGTCGGCGAGAAGACGATCTTGATGCCCGGGTTCTTCGCTTCGAAGGCCGGAATGATCTTCTCCTGCCAGATCTGCAGGTCGTCATTGCGCCAGCTTTCGACTGTCAGCGTGACGTCGGCGGCATGCACGAGACCGGCCGACGTCAGAAGGCTGGAGGCAAGCAGCAAGCTTTTCAGAGCAGTGTTTTTCATTTCCCTCTCCTGGGTTTTGAGCGCCGCAAGGCGCTGTTTTCGATCTGAAACAAGCAGTTGGCATGCTTGAGGAAACACCCAACGCCTCTTGGAGGGCCGCCAGCACCTGCCGGCCCCGAAAGCTCGACGGACGCAAAGGCGAATCGCTTGCGGCCGGACTGCGCGCTGCCCCATCACCTGCATCGGGCGCGGCAAAATCGATCGGGAAAAGCCGATGGATGCTGAACTTCGCCACCGGCCTGACGGGCGGCGGTCGTTCTCGATCATCCTCGAAGCGGTTCCGGCTTCTTAGCTGCCGGTTTTCGTTGGCTTCGATGTGCTGTTCCCTTTTACCGAATTAAGGCCAAAAAAATACCAATTGTCCAGTCGATTTTAACTTTTCGCCCTCAAAAAATTTATTTAAAAATTTTTGCCAATAAAATCAATATGATAAAAAGACGAATTTTCTCCATATTTCCCACTTGGTAAATGGTATTTTTTTGGTATTGTATTAAAAAACACGGGGAACGGCATATTCGGAGGCGCGATGACGGAGCTTGCAATCGGCATAGACGGCGGCGGAACGAGCTGCCGGGCCGCAGTGGCGGATGGAAACGGCAATATCATCGGCCGCGGCAAAGCAGGCCCGGCCAATATCCTGTCCGACCTGGAAAACTCTCTTCGCAACATCGTCGAATCCGCCCGGCAGGCGTTGCGCGATGCCGGGCTTGCCGATGAAACAATCTCGTCGGTTGCCTCGGTCGTCGGTGTCGCCGGCGCCAATGTCACGGATTATGGCCAGCGAATCGAAAAGGCCCTGCCCTTTGCCGAAGGCCGCGTCGTCACCGATGCGCTGATCGCCCTGCAGGGCGCGCTCGGCGACTCCGACGGCATCGTCGGCGCCTTCGGCACAGGCTCGGTCTATAATGCCCGCAGGAATGGCCGGCTGAATGGCATCGGCGGCTGGGGCTTCGTCGTCGGCGACCAGGCGAGCGGCGCCCGGCTCGGCCGCGACCTCATGGAACGATCACTGCTCGCCCATGACGGCGTGCGTCCGGCTTCTGCGATCACCGAAGCGCTGATGGCCGAATACGGCAACGATCCGGAGCGCGTCGTCGAATTCGCGCATTCGGCAAGACCGATGGATTTTGCCCGCTATGCACCTGTTGTCTTCGACCATGCGGCCAAGGGCGATGCCGTCGCGGTCGGCATCGTCACGGTTGCGGCAACGGCGATCGGCGAAAGCCTTGACGCACTGCTCTGGCCCGAATGCCCATCGATCTGCCTGCTCGGCGGCCTTGCCGGAGCCTATGAGCCATGGCTTTCCGAACGTTACAGATCGCGGCTTGCCAGCCCCAGGGGCGATGTCCTGCAGGGTGCGGTGGAACTCGCCGTCAAGCTTTTGAACGACCGGCAGAGAGGTGCGGCATGACCGACGACCTCGCTACCCTCCTTTCCCTGCAGCGCCTGCAGGCCGCCGGCACCGGCCCGCTCTATGTCAAGCTGCGCCGCACGCTCGAAGAGGCCGTGCGCACCGGCACGCTCGGTCACGGCGATGCGCTGCCGCCGGAACGTGATATCGCCGAATTTGCCGCCGTCAGCCGCGTCACCGTGCGCAAGGCGATCGACGAACTCGTCGCCGACGGCCTCTTGGTGCGCCGCCACGGCTCCGGCACCTTCGTCGCCAAACCGGTTTCAAAGGTCGAGCAGCGCCTTTCGCAGCTCACCTCCTTCACCGAGGACATGGCGCGCCGCGGCATGACTTCCCGCTCCGAATGGCTGCACAAGGGCGTCCACACCCCCTCGCCCGACGAGATGATGATCCTCGGCCTCGGCACCGACGTGAAAGTTTCGCGCCTCTCCCGCCTGCGCATCGCCGATGATCAGCCGCTGGCAATCGAGAATGCCAGCGTCTCCGGTGAATTCCTGCCCGATCCGTCCGTCGTCACCAATTCGCTCTACGCCGAACTCGAACGCCTCCAGGTCCGCCCCGTGCGCGCGGTGCAGCGCATTTCCGCAACCAATATGAAGGAAGCCGACGCCCAGCTTCTCGGCGTCCCCGTCGGCGCCGCCGGCCTGTCGATCGAGCGCATCTCCTATCTCGGCTCCGGCCGCGCCGTGGAATTCACCCGCTCGCTCTATCGCGGCGACGCCTATGATTTCGTCGCCGAGCTGACGATCGGGGTGACCTGACGGAGCCGGGAAGTGAACCACTTCTCAGCTTACCATTCATTCAATCGATCTCTGAATACGGCGCCTCCAGCGACTGCCAAGACTCGGCATTATGCCGCGTCCTCGATCTCCTCGTCCGCCTTACGCGGCACGTAGTTCAGCACCGGCCCGAGCCAGCGCTCGACCTCGGAAACCTCCATTCCCTTGCGCTTGGCATAGTCTTCCACCTGATCGCGCTCCACCTTGGCGACGCCAAAATAATAGGAGTCGGGGTGGCCGATATAGAGGCCAGACACGGACGAGCCGGGCCACATCGCGTAGCTTTCCGTCAGCTTCACGCCCGCGGCATGTTCCGCATCGAGCAACTTGAAGAGCGTCTTTTTCTCGGTGTGGTCGGGCTGAGCCGGATAGCCTGGCGCCGGACGGATGCCGGCATAGGCTTCGCCGATGAGGTCCTCATTGCTGAGGTGCTCATCCCTGGCATAGCCCCAATATTCGCGCCGCACCTGCTCGTGCATGCGCTCGGCAAAGGCTTCGGCAAAGCGGTCGGCCAGCGCCTTGACCAAGATTGAGGAATAATCGTCGTTCGCCCGTTCGAAGCGTTCGGCGATGGCGATCTCCTCGATGCCGGCCGTCACGACGAAACCGCCGACATAATCCTGCACACCGCTTGTGACAGGTGCGACGAAATCGGAGAGGGCCACATTCGCCCGTCCGTCCCGCTTCGAAAGCTGCTGACGTAGCGTGTAGAAGGTAGCCAGCTCCTGGCTGCGGCTCTCGTCAGTGAAGAGGCGGATATCGTCGCCGACAGCGCCGGCCGGCCAGAAGCCGATGACGGCGCGCGGCCGGAACCACTTCTCGTCGATGATCTTCTTCAGCATCGCCTGCGCATCGGCCCAGAGCGCCCGCGCCGCCTCGCCCTGCTTCTCGTCCTCGAGGATGGCCGGGAAACGGCCGCGCAACTCCCAGGTCTGGAAGAACGGCGTCCAGTCGATGTACTTCGCAAGGTCGGCCAGATCGTAATCCTCGAACACCCGCGTGCCGAAAAACTGCGGCTTCGTCGGCTGGTAAGCCGACCAGTCGATCTTATGGGCATTCTCACGCGCCCGCGGCAATGGCAGCCGCACCTTCTCGGCTTCGCTGCGCGCATGGGCGGCCGCCACCTTGGCATATTCGGCTCTTGTATCGTCGACATAGCCCTGGCGCGTCTCCGGCGACAGCAGCGCCGAGACGACGCCGACCGCGCGGCTTGCATCGGTGACGTAGATCGCCTGGCCCTTGTTGTAGCCGGGATGGATTTTCACCGCCGTATGCACGCGGCTGGTGGTCGCGCCGCCGATCAGCAGCGGGATCTCGAAACCCTGACGCTCCATTTCGGCCGCCACATGCACCATCTCGTCGAGCGACGGCGTGATCAGGCCGGAAAGGCCGATGATATCGACCTTCTCGGCGATTGCCGTTTCGAGGATCTTCGTCGCCGGCACCATGACGCCGAGGTCGACGATCTCGTAATTGTTGCAGGCCAGGACGACGCCGACAATGTTCTTGCCGATATCGTGCACGTCGCCCTTGACCGTCGCCATCAGGATCTTGCCGGCCGAACGACGTTCTTCGCCGCCGTTGAGGCGCTTTTCCTCTTCCATATAGGGCAGCAGCACGGCGACCGCCTGTTTCATCACGCGCGCCGACTTGACCACCTGCGGCAGGAACATCTTGCCCGAACCGAACAGATCGCCGACGACGTTCATGCCGGCCATCAGCGGCCCTTCAATGACGTGCAGCGGCCGGGCGGCCTGCTGACGCGCCTCCTCGGTATCGGCTTCGATATATTCGGTGATGCCGTTGACCAGCGCATGTTCGAGGCGCTTCTCGACACTCCATTCGCGCCAGGAGAGGTCCTGGACGCGGCCTTCCCTTGCACCGGCGCCACGGAAGCGCTCGGCCACTTCGAGCAGCCGCTCGGTGCCGTCGGGCCGGCGGTTCAGCACCACGTCCTCGCAGGCCTCGCGGAGTTCAGGATCGATGTTGTCGTAGACCGCCAGCTGGCCGGCATTGACGATGCCCATGTCCATGCCCGCCTGGATGGCGTGGTAGAGGAACACGGCGTGCATCGCCTCGCGCACCGGCTCATTGCCGCGGAACGAGAAGGACAGGTTCGAGACGCCGCCGGAGATATGGACGAGCGGCATGCGCTCGCGGATCGTCCGCGTCGCCTCGATGAAGTCGACGCCGTAATTATTGTGCTCTTCGATGCCGGTCGCCACCGCGAAGATGTTCGGGTCGAAGATGATATCCTCGGGCGGGAAGCCGATCTTTTCGGTCAAAAGCTTATAGGCGCGTGTGCAGATTTCCACCTTGCGCTCATAGCTGTCAGCCTGCCCCGTCTCGTCGAAGGCCATGACGACGACGGCAGCGCCGTAATTGTGCAACAGCCGCGCCTGGGCGAGGAAATTCTCCTCGCCTTCCTTCAGCGAGATCGAGTTGACGATCGGCTTGCCCTGCACCCGCTTCAGGCCGGATTCGATGATCGAGAATTTCGAGCTGTCGATCATCACGGGCACGCGGGCGATATCGGGCTCGGCGGCGATCAGGTTCAAGAACTCGACCATCGCCTTTTCGGAATCGATCAGGCCCTCGTCCATGTTGATGTCGATCACCTGGGCGCCGTTCTCGACCTGATCGCGGGCGACATCGAGCGCTGCCGTGTAATCGGCATTGGTGATCAGCTTGCGGAACTTCGCCGAGCCGGTGACGTTGGTGCGCTCGCCGACATTGACGAAGGGGATGTCCTTGGTCAGCTCGAAAGGTTCGAGGCCCGACAGCGACATGAAGGGGCGATGCTCGGGAATCGGCCGCGGTTTATACTTGGCGACGGTCTCGGCGATCGCCTTGATATGTTCAGGCGTCGAGCCGCAGCAGCCGCCGACGATGTTGACCAGGCCTTCGCGCGCGAAGCTGTCGATCTGGGCCGCCATCAGCTCCGGCGTTTCGTCATACTGGCCGAATTCGTTCGGCAGGCCGGCGTTCGGATAGGCGCAGATGAAGGTGTCGGCGACGCCCGAAAGTTCCTGCAGATGCGGACGCATCGCATTGGCGCCGAGCGCGCAGTTGAGCCCGATCGTGAAGGGATTGGCGTGGCGCACCGAGTTCCAGAAGGCCGACGGCGTCTGGCCGGAGAGCGTGCGGCCGGAAAGGTCAGTGATCGTGCCGGAGATCATCACCGGCAGGCGCACGCCCTTGGCCTCGAAGCGCTCCTCGCAGGCGAAGATCGCCGCCTTGGCGTTCAGCGTGTCGAAGATCGTCTCGATCAGAATGATATCGGCGCCGCCGTCGATCAGCCCGTCGATCTGCTCGCCATAGGCGGAGCGCAGATCGTCGAAGGTGACGGCGCGGAAACCCGGATTGTTGACGTCGGGCGAGATCGAGGCGGTGCGGTTGGTCGGGCCGATGGCGCCGGCGACGAAGCGGCGGCGGCCATCCTCACGCTCGGCGCGCAGAGCCGCGCGGCGGACGATCTCGGCGCCCTCCTTGTTGAGGTCGTAGACGGCGCCTTCCATCGCGTAATCGGCCTGCGCGATGCGGGTCGAGGAGAAGGTGTTGGTCTCGAGAATATCGGCGCCGGCCTTGGCATAGCGGTAGTGGATCTCTTCGATCGCATCCGGCTGGGTCAGGATCAGAAGGTCGTTATTGCCTTTCTGATGGCAGGCGCAGCCGATGAAGCGGGTGCCGCGGAACTGGTCTTCGTCATAGCCGAGCCCCTGGATCTGCGTGCCCATGGCGCCGTCGAGGACGAGGATGCGTTCGCTCGCGGCTTTGCGCAGCGCTGCGAAAACTTCATTGCCGTCACGCTTGCCCGTTTCCGGACCAAAGAGGTTGTCAAACACGGGAGGCTCCTTGACGTCGTAAGACCAGACAGTCCAAATCACATAAAGATATCTTTATGTCAATATATGCCTGTCGATTTCGTGCTTTGCAAGCCTCGCCAGATGACAGGCTTGAACGGCCTCTATATAGGCAATTGATACGCATTGCCCACAAATCGGAGGAGTATCATGGCACCCGCAACCGGCAACGCTGCGCTTGGAAACTGGACGAGCCGCGCCTATCATCGCGCCTGGCTGCTTGACCAGGCAAACGGCCTCTTCGATTTCTTCCAGCACAATTCGGTCAATCCCAGGGGCGGCTTCTACGACCTCGACGATACCGGCAAGCCGCTCGACGCCGAGGGGCAGATCCGCAGCATCCATATTGCGGCGCGCGCCGTGCATTGTTTTGCCATCGGCGCCCTGCTCGGCCGTCCGGGTGCTGCCGACCTCGTCGACCACGGCATGGACTATCTCTGGAACCATCACCGCGACCTAGAGAATGGCGGCTATTTCTGGTCGCTCGACAATAATGGTCCGGTCGACAGCAACAAGCAGGGCTACGGCCACGCCTTCGTGCTGCTCGCCGCCTCCTCCGCCAAGACGATCGGCCATCCGCTCGCCGACGGCATGCTTGCCGACATCACCGAGATCCTCAACACCAAGTTCTGGGAACCCCGCCACGGCGCGATCGCCGAGGAATTCACCGCCGACTGGCAGCCGCTCGACGGCGGCGCCTATCGCGGCCAGAACTCCAACATGCACCTGACAGAAGCGCTGATGGCCGCCTTCGAAGCGACCGGGGACAAGCAATACCTCACCAAGGCCGAAAGCATCGCCGATCTCGTCATCCGCCGCGCGGCCGGCTCGGTCGACTGGCGCGTCGCCGAACATTTCGACGCCGAATGGAAGCTCGACAAGCAATATTATCATCCGAACGAAATGTTCCGCCCGGCCGGTACGACGCCCGGCCACTGGCTGGAATGGGCCCGCCTCATCCTGCAGCTCTGGGTGCTCGGCGGCAAACGCATCGAATGGATGCCGGATGCGGCCAAGGCGCTCTTCGAGCAGTCGATGGCACTCGGCTGGGACAGCGACAAGGGCGGCTTCTTCTATACGCTCGATTGGAACGACACGCCCGCCAAGCGCAACAAGCTATGGTGGCCGGCCTGCGAGGGTGCCGCCGCCGCCCATTTCCTCAACGAGCATCTGCCGAGCGACTACCACGAGGAATGCTACCGCAAGATCTGGAACGTGATCGAGCGCGCCTTCATCGACCACAAGAACGGCGGCTGGCACGAGGAACTGACGGAGGATCTCGTTCCCTCGCATTCGCTCTTCCCCGGCAAGGGCGACATCTATCACGCCCTGCAGGCCTGCCTCATTCCGCTCTTCCCGGCAACCGGCAGCCTGACGAAGGGTATCGCCGAGGCCGGCGGCAGACTCTGAGGTTCACGTCCGACACCCGTCGGCGCAGCCAACGCCCGCTCAGAGCGGGGCAAGCCGCAGCGTATCCAGATCCTTCGCCAGCATCAGCGCCAGGGCCTCGACCACGAGATTATGGTCGTCGCGCTGCGGCAGGCCGGAGACGGTGACGGCGCCGATGCAGCCGGTGCCCTTGACGTTGATCGGAAAACTGCCGCCATGCGGCGCATAATCGTCGCCGGAAAGGCCGTTGTCCTCGACGGTCTTGCCGTCTTTTCTCAGCTTCAGACCGGAGGCATAGCTGCTGCGGAAATAGCGCAGCACCATGTTGCGCTTGCGGCGAACCCAGTTGACGTTGTCGGGCGTCACGCCGGGCAGCGCCGCATAGAAGACCGGCATCGAATGCAGGGTCACGTCGATCGCAACCCCGAGGCCGCGCTCGGTGGCGAGTTCTTGCAGGAGTTTGCCGAGCTGCCATGCCGTCGTCAGGTCGAAGGCGTCGAAACTCAGCGCTTTTTCCTGCTCCGCGATCCGGTTGAGATCGTCGTCGAGTGTCATGATAAGGCGCTCCTCTGCCGCAATGATCCGTTGCAGACCATTCTCGCCGCAGGCGGAAAAGTAAAGCAAAACTTGGACCTGCCCTGATGTCAGAACTTCGGCGTCAGCATCTCGAAACGGTCGCGTGTTGTGGTGCAAGTATCGCCGCCGAGGCGCGCAATGGCATCGATCGCGGCCGGATCGACATGCAGCCGTTCCGGATCGACGACGCCGTCGCGGTAATGTGCATAGACGATCTCGCCCATGATGATCTGCCGCGAGCGGCCAAGCTCGAGCGTCACATGCCGCCGGCACTCGAAGGCGGCCGGCGCCTCGGCGATATAGGGTGACGCCACCTTCTCGCCCGGCAGCGCCGTCAAGTCCGCTTCCTTCAGTTCGTCGACGCCGCGCGGATATTTGGCGCCGCAGACATGCATCGCCTCGGCAATGGCAAAGGAGACGATATTGACCGTAAAAACCTCGGTCATGCGGATATTGTGGCCGGTGTCCTTGAACGACATGTCGGCATTGTTCTCGACGCCGATCGCCAGGATCGGCGGATCGGCCGACAGGCAGTTGAAGAAGCTGAAGGGCGCGGCGTTGATCCGCCCGTGCTCGTCGACCGTCGTCACCAGCGCGATCGGCCGCGGAATGATCGTGCCGATCATCAGCTTGTAACGCTCGCGCTCGGAAAGCTCTTTGAAGTCGAAGGAAACGGCCATGGCTCAGCCGAGCTTTCCGGCCGGCGAGAAGGCGCTCATCGCACCCATGAAAGGTTTCGGCAACGGCGAGGCGTAGGAGCCGCGCTTGCTGGTGGAAAGCCCGAGCGAGACCAGCGCCTCGGCCTGCTTGACGGCGGCCGAGACACCGTCGACGACGGGCACGCCGTAGATTTCCTGCAATTCCCTTGCGAGATCCGTCATGCCGGCGCAGCCGAGCACGATCGCCTCGGCGCCGTCCTCGGCCAGCGCCCGCTCGATCTCGGCCCTGAGCTTGCCGATCGCGCCCGAGGCCGCGTTCTCCAACTCCAGCACCGGAATGTCGGAAGCCCGCACCTTGGCGCGCGCACCCATGCCGTAACGGCGCACCAGATTGTCGATCAGCACCCGCGAGCGCTCCAGCGTCGTCACGACGGTAAAACGCTGCGCCAGGAAACCGGCCGTTGCGACGGCGGATTCGCAAAGCCCGAGGATCGGCACATCGGCGAAGCTCCGTGCCGCGTCGAGCCCGGTATCGTCGAAGCAGGCGATGACGGCCGCGTCATAGCCGGCCGCCTGCCGTTCCTTCAGTTCGGCAAGCAGTCCGGGGATCGCCAGCGCCCCGTCATAATGGCCCTCGATGGAAACCGGCCCCATGCGCGCGGTGGAGGCGATGATTTCCGTGCCGGATGCGGCAACCGCGCGCGCCGCGGTCGCCGCCTTCTCGGTCATGGAGGCGGTGGTGTTCGGATTGACGATGAGAATGCGCATGTCAGTGGATCTTTGCCTGTCGCCGGCTGAGCATGGTCATGATGCCGAGGGCGATGAGAATGATGGTGAAGGAAAACAGCGTCGTCACCGTGCCGAGCGCATAGAGCACCGGCGTCGTGACATTGGTCGTCATGCCGTAGATTTCGAGCGGCAGCGTATTATAGGTGCCCGACGTCATCAACGTGCGGGCGAATTCGTCATATGAGAGTGTGAAGCCGAACAGGCCGACGCCAACTAGGCTCGGCGCGATCATCGGCAGCACGACATGGCGGAAGGTCTGCCAGGAGCTGGCGCCGAGGTCGCGCGCCGCCTCTTCATAGGCCGACGAGAAACGGTTGAAGACGGCGAACATGATCAGCACGCCGAAGGGCAGCGTCCAGGTCAGATGCGCGCCGAAGGCCGAAGAATACCAGGCAGGCTTCAGCCCGCCCTCCTGGAAGACGACGCCGATACCGAGCGAGACGATGATCGACGGCACCACGAGGCTGGCGACCGTGGCATAGAACAGCACGGTCGAACCGCGGAAACGGCGGCGGAAGGCAAGGCCGGCGAGCAGCGACACGACGACGGTCACCACCATCACCATCAG
Source organism: Rhizobium croatiense (assembly GCF_019793465.1). GTDB lineage: Bacteria > Pseudomonadota > Alphaproteobacteria > Rhizobiales > Rhizobiaceae > Rhizobium > Rhizobium croatiense. Next base: position 347,354 of record NZ_JAILYJ010000004.1, read on the forward strand.
CCCGAGCGAGAAGGAGCGGCGGAAGGAGGCGCCGAAATCGCCGACCGCCTGCTTTTCGAACAGGTTGAAGAACCAGTGCGTGGAAACGCCGTTCATCGGGAAGGTCAGGCCGCCATCCGGTCCCTGGAAGGAGAGAATGAGGATCGCCGAGAGCGGGCCGTAGAGGAACAGCACGAAGACGGCGAAGAAGAGCGCCAGCAGATAGAATTCGAGGCCGCGTTTCTCGTGGTTCATCTCAAAGCTCCTTGCGAATATCGACGACCCGCAGGATCGCCGCGACCATCAGCAAAACGACGGCGAGCAGCACGACCGCATTGGCGGCAGCTGCCGGATATTGCAGCAGCGACATCTGGTTCTTCATCATCAGCGCCACCGAGGCGCTCTGGCCGCCGGACATCACCTGCACGGTCGAGAAATCGGCCATGACGAGCGTGACGACGAAGATCGTGCCGATCGCCATGCCGGGTTTGGCCAGCGGAATGACGACGTTCCACAGCACCTGCCAGCCCGAGGCGCCGGCATCGCGGGCCGCCTCGAACAGCGACCGGTCGATGCGCATCAGCGTGTTGAAGATCGGCGTCACCATGAACAGCGTGTAGAGGTGCACCATGGCGAGCACGACGGCGAAATCGGAATAGAGCAGCCATTCGATTGGCTGCGGGATGACGCCCATTTCGATCAGCGTCGAATTGACGAGGCCGTTGCGCCCGAGCACGGGGATCCACGAGATCATGCGGATGATGTTCGAGGTCATGAACGGCACGGTGCAGATGAGAAAGAGGATCATCTGCGTCGAGGTCTTGCGGATGTGGAAGGCCAGGAAATAGGCGACCCAGAAACCGATGACGAGCGTCAGCGCCCAGACGATGGCGGTGAATTTCAGCGTGTTGAGATAGGTCTTCCATGTCACCCACGAACCGAGTGTATCGGTGTAGTTCATCGTGAGGAAATCGGGATAGAGGCCGGCGAAATCATAATCCCAGAAGCTGACGACTGCGATCATGGCGATCGGCAGCAGGAAGAAGAAACCGAGAATGGCGATCAGCGGCGTCGCCTGGAGATAGGAGATGGCGGAGGGGGAGAGACGGAAGGCGCGTCTGCGGCGGGCGCCGTGGCTGCCTTCTTCCGTTTCTGCTGCGATGGTTGCCATGTCAGGTTCTCCGATCTGATTACGTCAGGTGGACGGAAGCGTGCAGCCCCCTCATCCGCCTGCCGGCACCTTCTCCCCGCTGGGGAGAATCGCGGCGGCGTCTCGGCCACCGCAAACCTTGCGTCGGTTGGGGAGGGGAAAGCGGCAACCGCTTACGCCGCGATGAACTCGTTCCAGCGGCGGACCATGTAGCGGTCTTCGTCCATGACGGAGTTCCAGCAGGCCACAGCACCCATGCGGGCTTCGAAGGCGCCGCCGTCGCGCACGGCGCCGGCCTTCTCCATGACCTTGCCTTCCGGCGACAGAATATCGCCCTGAGCTGGCTTGCCCTCGATCCAGTAGCCCCATTCGTCTGCCGTCATGAAGTTCTTGGCCGTCTCCATGCAGGCGGAATAATAGCCCTGGCGGTTGAGGTAGCCGCCGACCCAGCCCGATGTGTACCAGTTGATGTATTCATAGGCCGCATCGAGCTCGGCGCCCTTGAGGTGCGAGGCAAGGCCGAGGCCGCCGCCCCAGGCGCGGTAGCCTTCCTTCAGCGGCTGATACTTGCAGGCGATGCCCTTGGAGCGGACGGCGGCGACAGCAGGCGACCACATGGACTGGATGACGACCTCGCCCGAGGCCATCAGGTTGACCGACTCGTCGAAGCTCTTCCAGAAGGCGCGGAACTGGCCGTCGCCCTTGGCCTTGATCAGGAATTCGATCGTCTTGTCGATCTCTTCCTTGGTCATGTTGCCCTTGTCGGCATATTTGATGTTGCCCATGGCTTCCATGATCATCGCCGCATCCATGATGCCGATCGACGGGATGTTGAGGATCGAGGTCTTGCCCTTGAACTTCGGATCCATGATGTCGGCCCAGCTGGTGATGTCGCGGCCGACGAGATCCGGGCGGATGCCGAGCGTATCGGCGTTGTAGATGGTCGGAACCATCGTCATCCACTGCGTCGGCTCCTTGGCGAATTTCTTGGAATCCTGCCCCTCGACGAAGCCGACCGTGTGCGGCGCCGTGCCCTGGGCGATGACGCTGTCCGGCTTCATCTTGCCGTTGATGAACAGCGGCACGATCTTGTCGTAATATTTGAGCTTCTTGACGTCCATCGGCTGCAGCACGCTTGTCGGAAACACCTTCTTGGCGATCCAGTATTCGATGTCGGCGATGTCGTAGCTGTCGGGCTGGGTGACGGCGCGCTGGGCGGCGGCGTCGGAATCGGTCGCCGTCATCTCCAGCGTGATGCCGAGATCGGCTTTGCACTTCTCGGCGATCGCATTGATGTTCGAAACGCCGGTGCCGAACTGGCGAAGCGTGATGTTCGTCTTCGCCCAGATGGTGGGAAAGCCGGTGATGGCGCCGGAGCCGGCGATGGCGCCGACGGCGGCAGCACCCGTCTTCAAGAGCGTGCGGCGGGACAGGCCCTTCGCAGCCTTGGTCGATGTCGTTTCAGTCGTCATGTCAGTTCCCCTTTTTGTTGACGCGGAAGGTTGGTTGATGATGGTTCATCGGAAGAGCGGCCGAGAAGCACGGCATCCTCGAGCGCCCAGCTGAGCGCGACGGTCTCGCCGATGGCGACCGGCCGGGCGAAATAATCGCTGTCGTCGGCAATGACGGTGAAGTCGTCGCTGCCGGCGCCGACAACGGTGATCTTCACCGAAGAGCCGCGATATTCGACGTTGGAGACGATGCCGTTGAAGCCGAGTGTCCATTCGGTCGCCACCTGCAGCCGCACGCGGTCGGTGCGGATGCCGATATCGACAGGCTCGCCGACCTCCCTGCCCGCGCCGCGCACGGAAAAACTCTGCCCCTCCGGCACGGTCATGACGAGCACGCCGTTCGCGCTCGATGTCACCCGGCCGGTGAGCACATTGTGATCGCCCATGAAGCGGGCGACGAAGGCGGTCGCCGGCCGCTCGAAGACTTCGCGCGGCGCGGCCGCCTGCTCGATCCGGCCGTCATTCATGATGACCATGATGTCGGCGAGCGCCATCGCCTCTTCTTGGCTGTGGGTGACGTGCACGAAGGTGATGCCGAGCGATTTCTGCAGTTTCTTCAGCTCGGCACGCATGCGGATCTTCAGGAACGGATCGAGCGCCGACAGCGGCTCGTCGAGCAGCAGCGCTTCCGGGTCGGTGATCAGTGCGCGCGCCAGCGCCACACGCTGCTGCTGGCCGCCGGAAAGCTGGGCCGGACGCCTGCTGGCATAGGGCTCCATCTGCATCAGCTTCAGCATTTCGAGCGCCTTGGCCCGCCGCTCCGCCTTGTCGACGCCCTTCATCTTCAAGCTGAAGGCGACGTTGTCGATCAGGTCGAGATGCGGGAACAGCGCATAGGACTGAAACATCATCGCCGTGCCGCGCCGGGCCGGCGGAAAATCGGTGACAACAGTATTGCCGAGCCGGATATCGCCGGAGGAAATGCTCTCATGGCCGGCGATCATGCGTAGCGTCGAGGTCTTGCCGCAGCCGGACGGGCCGAGGAAGCAGCAATAGGAGCCGGCCGGAATCTTCAGGCTGATCCCATGGACGGCAGTCGTCGCCCCATAGACCTTCGAAACGGATACTATATCGATCTCTGCCGCTTTCGACATCATGCCTTCCCCTGTTTGGGAGAAGATGATGCATCTGCCGTGCCAATCCGATTTCAGCAGAGCAAAGCATTGTAAATAAATGACTTTAACAAAAACGAGCCCGCAAGAGCAGATAATGAGCATGGCATCGTCTGCACATGATTTAGGCTATTGTTCGCAATTTACGCAAAAAATCGTATACAATTAGCCGTCGCTTCGTCAACAAATTCCGTTTAACTTTTGCCGCGAAGCCGGATATGGTTTGCCCGTCATCAGGGAACAGAATTTCATGAAATCCGCCGTCAAGGCTCAACAGGCCGAAGACTCCGCCGAAACCGGCGCGCAGCAGATCCGCGATGCCATTCGCGAGGCGATCGTCGAGCGCAGGCTTTCCCCCGGCACCAAGCTCTCCGAAAGCGATGTCGGCAATCTCTTCAACGTCAGCCGCACGCTTGCCCGCGCCGCCCTTCAGGCCCTCTCCTATGAGGGTCTCGTCAGCGTCGAGAAGAACCGCGGCGCCTTCGTCGCCTATCCCTCCCCCGACGAGGCCCGCCAGATCTTTGCCGCCCGCCGCCTGGTCGAGCCGGGCATACTCCGCGAAGCAGCAGCGCGGATCACGCCCGGCGACATCAGCCAGTTGAGACAGCTTCTGCTGGAGGAAGGCCGGCTGATGAGCGAGCGCGGCCAGACGGCGCGGCGCGCCGAGATCAAGGCGTCAGGCGATTTCCATCTGATGCTGGCGGAAATCTCCGGCAATGCGATCATGCAGCGCTTCATGGAGGAGCTCGTCGCCCGCTCCTCGCTGGTGATCGCGCTTTACGGCCAGTCGACGGCCTCAAGCTGCGGCCATTCCGAACATGGCGATATCATCGCCGCGATCGAAAACGACGATCTCGACCGCGCCTGCCAGCTGATGCTGCATCACATCGCCCATATCGAGGCCGATCTCGATCTGCGCGAGCGCAAGAGCCTCGGCCTCAAGGAAGCTTTCGAACTCTGACGGTAGCGCCCGCGCGGGTGCTTTCAGCCACGCCGTGCGGCAGTCACCAGGGCGTCGTCTTCGGCAGGCTGTCCAGGGCCTCGAAAATCTCCTCGGCCGTGCGCGGCTCGCTCGAACGCAGCTTCACCGTTCCGTCACGCCCGATCAGGATCAGCCCGAACTCGCCCGACGGCGGCCCCTGCAGCCGCTCTCTTACATCGTCTGCATCAAGCTCCCAGGCATCGTCGAACAGCGAGAAGGCGCCGCCACCGGCGATGATGAACACTTCGACATCTTCCTCGATGAGACGCATGTGGGCATTGCGCAACCATTCGTCTTGGATCACCGCGCGATCGTCCTGCGCATCGGCGAAGATGATCAGCACCCGCTTGTTGTCGCGAAACTGTTCGAGCGATTGCGGAAGTTCCGGCTCACGCCGCGGTGTGCCGATGATTTCTTGAACGATGGATTTCAGCATGGTGGCATTCCTCGCCCGTCATCTTGCTCCGGGCTGTGTCTGTCGCATTCCAGCGCCGGCGCACAAAAGGCGCAGAGAACGCTGGTACGCGCTGAATGACTGAATAATTCCCAACCCTGTGCGAATTGGGATCACGGAAATAAACGGCTGGGAATAAGGGAGGTTCCGCCGAAACAGAAAAGGACCGAAGTCCTAAAGCGTGTCGCGATCTTTCAGATTCGCTTGCCACGCTTTAGGTCTTGATTCCGGCATGTCGTAATCGCAAAGCTGCACAGTTTTGCGCGACGCGCGTGTGCGATCCTTTTCCTGTCAGTCGCGGCTCTGGTCTTCGGCCGCATGCGCCGAAACGGCGACGAGATCCGCCGTGCCATTGGCGAGAAGACGTTTGCGCACCAGCACGCGCATGACGCGTGCCGCCGTCGAGAAGGTCATCTGGTCGAGCGGACCTTCGCCTTCCCACGGCTTGGTCAGCCGCTCGGTGACGGCGCCGACGATATTCATCGGCACGATGTCGGTGCATTCGCGCATGGCTTCGAAAACGAAGCTGATCGGGATGACCCGTCCTTCGTGGGTCACGATCGGTTCGGTCAATTCAATGTCCCATTCCTCGAAGGCGTAAAGTGCTTCGCGGAACAGCTGCTGGAGGGTAAACGGCGCGTGGCCGTTGTGAAGTGGCGGCAGGGCATTCATCATGTCTGTCTCCTCTTGATGGATTGAAGCCAAAGTCCTCCTGGATCGGTCGGCTTCGACGCGGGGAACGCAGCTTTTTGCCCCTCGCAGACCGAATAACACGATTGATTCTATAGAGTAACGCGCTAGGGATAAAGCCCATTTCTCCGCCGAAACGGAAGCCGTTTGCTTAACGGTATGAAATTCCTGCATGTTTTAGGCGAAATTTTCTCACCACACGCCATTCTTGAAAATCCATGCCAGCCGCGCCCGGGCGTTCCGGAATGGTTCAAAAGGCCGAAAAAACCGAGAAAAATCACGGAACTTTTGCGGCTGTAATCTGTTTTGTTCTCACACTTCGCAAAAGTAGATGGGGTTACCACCAATGACGCAAATCCGTGAACCGGAGCGGCGGGCCAGGGTCCTGCGCGGCCGCCCCTATAGTCTTGACGAATTCGCCTCCAAATATGGCCTGCGCAGGGAGCAGGCCGAAAGCCTGTTCACCCGTTTCGGACCTTCCTCGATCGAACTCGATTTGCTGATGGCAGCCAAGCGCCGCGCGCCTGTTCTGCCGGACAGAATTGCCCAATAACGCCTTTCACGAACGGAACCGACAGATGAGCGACAGACGCCACGAATGGATCAGCAAACGGGCCTACGCGATCTGGGAAGAACAGGGCCGCCCTGACGGCCGGGACGACGAACACTGGCGCCAGGCGGTTGCCGAGCGCGACGCGCTGGAACGTACGCAGGCCTCGATCGACGGCCGCGAGGTGCTGGTGAAATTCCGCCCGAAGCCGCCACGGCCGGAACTGCCGCGCCAGGATTGGATCAATCCTTCGACAAAGGTCGGCTGAGCCGGCCATACGATTTAACAATCAGCCCAGCCACACGGCACCTCGACCAGCGGGGGCTGGGCGCTTCAACCCACATTTATTGCCGGAGCAGACGCCGGTGGCCGACCGTCGTCCTTCGAGGCCCTGCGGGGCACCTCAGGATGAGGGGGGAGAGGGTGCGGCTTGTGGTCGGCGTGCCATGTGGCGGTGGTTTAACCCGCGTGTCATGCCGTGTAGAGACTCTGGCTTGCCGCTCCGCCCTCCGGTGAGGCGTGCCGCGCCCTCTCTCCGCCCTCATCCTGAGGTGCCCCGCAGGGGCCTCGAAGGACGAGGTCGGCCACCCGCAGCCCGAAGGTCGGAGCCTCGAAGGACGGGGGCGGGTGGCTGGCCGATCCAGCGCCGCCCGATTGCTGCCCGATCACCCCCCATGCTAGCCTGCCGTCATGGAAGTCACCGTCTACATCCTCCGCTGCAGCGACGGCTCATACTATACCGGCCTCACCAAGCAGGAGATCGAGGCGCGTGTCTGGGAGCACAATGCCGGAACCTATGACGGCTACACCGCCAAGCGCCTCCCCGTCGAACTCGTCTTTACCGAAACCTATGACCGCATCATCGACGCCATCGCCCGCGAGCGGCAGATCAAGGGATGGTCGCGCCGTAAGAAGGAGGCGTTGATTGCCCTGGATTACGAGGCCTTGCCGGAACTGTCGAAACGGGGGCCCGCAGGGCTGAGTAAGCGGTGGCCGACCCTGGTCCTTCGAGGCCACTGCGGGGCACCTCAGGATGAGGGCGGAGAGCGGGAGCGGCCTGCCTCACCCGGAGGCGGAGGACGAGTGCGACGGGCCTCACCGGAGGGCGGAGGGAGGGCGCGACCTGCCTCAACGGAGCGGCAAGCCGGAGCTCCAGCCATGGCGCTTCGATCAACCCGCCTGCCACACGGCCCAGCGTCGGACTCCAGCCACACGACACCACAATCAGCCCTCATCCTGAGGTGCGCAGGCCGAAGGCCGCAGCCTCGAAGGACGGGGTGGGTGGCTCGGCGCTTTAAGCTTATCCATTGCCGGAGTAGACACGGTAGCCGACCCTCGTCCTTCGAGGCCCCTGCGGGGCACCTCAGGATGAGGGTAGAGAGAGGCTGCGGCCGTGCAACCACAGGGTGGAGAGAGGGCCCAACCTGTCTCACCGGCGGGCGGGGAGAGTGTAACGAGCGCCGCTCTCGCGGAGCAATGCTTTCCAAGCCGACCGATGGAAATCTCGCTCTTCAGCCAGGAAGTGTCAGTAATGGCACAGTCTAGCCGCTTCTCCGACCGCCAACTGTTCCCGCTCGAAACGTTTCGTCAAGCATATTGGCACAAAGACGGGGGATAAGCGCGATCCCCCTCCCCGCCGGCGACATTGCCGCTCGACACCCTCTTTGCAAAATCGGAAACGGGTAGGAATGAAAACCGACTCATCGGCCGAGCGCGGGTTTCATCTCGCCGGGGGGCCGGTTTCGATGCCAGGCGATGCTGTTCATATCGGGGAAAAGACTGAAATCGTCCGCCAGGGCAAACCTGTCAGAAACCCTTGTGCTCCTGGCAAAGCGCCCGATGAACCTCGGTCCAGAACAGCGCCAGCGGACTGTCGCCGTTGCGTTCGGCAACGAGGGCGCGGATCAAGGCTTCGGAACCTGCCATGTCCTGCCAGCTGGATTTCAGGCCTTTGGCGGCCTGTTGGCATTCGGCAATCTCGAATGGTCTCGTGCTGTCCATATGAGGCCTCCTTATGAAGGCGCTAGCAGGTGGTGCCCGGATTGTCACTCCCGCATATGTGGGGATGCCTTGTATTTTAGATGGTCCTCACGGTAGGATTGAAGCAATTGGGACGATGGAAATGATCGAGAATACTTACAGCGACAAGTTCGAACCCGCTTTCGAACAGATCAAGGCTGCGCCCAATGTGGATGCCGCCATCCGTATTCTCCAGGCAGAATACGGCCTCGATTTCGTCACCTACCATCTCGCCCAAACCATTGCGAGCAAGATCGATTCCCCCTTCGTGCGCACAACCTATCCGGATGCCTGGGTCTCCCGCTACCTCCTGAACAGCTATGTGAAGGTCGATCCGATCGTCAAGCAGGGTTTCGAACGCCAGCTGCCCTTCGACTGGAGCGAAGTCGAGCCGACGCCGGAGGCCTATGCGATGCTGGTCGACGCCCAGAAGCACGGCATCGGCGGCAACGGCTATTCCATTCCCGTCGCCGACAAGGCGCAGCGCCGCGCGCTGCTGTCAATGAACGCCCGCATTCCGGCCGAGGAATGGGCCGAACTCGTGCGCCGCTACCGCAACGAATGGATCGAGATCGCCCATCTGATCCACCGCAAGGCCGTCTATGAGCTGCACGGCGAGAACGACCCGGTGCCGACATTGTCGCCGCGCGAGATCGAGTGCCTGCACTGGACCGCGCTCGGCAAGGATTATAAGGATATCGCGGTGATATTGGGCATTTCGGAGCACACCACCCGCGACTACCTGAAAACCGCCCGCTTCAAGCTCGGCTGTGCCACGATTTCGGCGGCCGCCTCGCGGGCGGTGCAGCTGCGCATCATCAATCCATAGCGCATTTCCGTTTTCTTCGATCCCTGTTTTCGCAAGCTAGATTGAAGACGTTGAAGCGTTGCCACGCTTCAACGGCTTGCTTTGCGCATGGCGCAAACCCCAATCCTCATACTTTTGGGCTAATCCCCCCATCTGGGGGGGCCCATCTGAGGGAATTTCCGATGCGGCCCGCCTGAACCATTGTGCCTTCCACGAACTGCAAACGCTGGAGGGCAAAATGTTCGTTATCATTCAGGCACATGAATATCAGAAATACGCTGCCGTACTCGACCAGATGTTCCGCCTGCGCAAGAAGGTCTTCGCCGACACGCTCGGCTGGGACGTTCCCGTTATCGGTCCTTACGAACGCGACAGCTATGATGCGCTCGCACCGGCCTATCTCGTCTGGTGCAACGACAGCCGCACGCGCCTTTACGGCGGCATGCGCCTGATGCCGACGACCGGCCCGACCCTGCTCTACGACGTCTTCCGCGAGACGTTTCCCGCGGCCGCCGAGCTCGTCGCCCCCGGCATCTGGGAGGGCACGCGCATGTGCATCGACGAAGAGGCGATCGCCAAGGATTTCCCCAATATCGATGCCGGCCGCGCCTTTTCGATGATGCTGCTCGCGCTGTGCGAATGCGCGCTCGACCACGGCATCCATACGATGATTTCCAACTACGAACCCTATCTCAAGCGCGTCTACAAACGCGCAGGCGCCGAAGTGGAAGAACTCGGCCGCGCAGACGGCTACGGCAAGTACCCCGTCTGCTGCGGCGCCTTCGAAGTGTCGGATCGCGTGCTGCGCAGGATGCGCGCCGCCCTCGGCCTGACCCTACCCCTTTATGTCAGACATGTTCCGGCCCGCTCGGTCGTGACGCAATTCCTGGAGATGGCAGCATGAACCGCCTCGCTGAAACCGCAATGCAAAAAGATATCAGCGCCTTGGAGCGCCACGTGCTCGCATCCCGCGACATCGCCACGCAGATAGGAGATCCCTTCCTCTCCTATTTGCTCTCGATGGCGCTGTTTACGATCTACGAGAAGAAGGCCCATCACGAGAACGAGGCGCTGAAGAGCAGCTTCCGCTGAGGGTGCGGTTCCCTCCGCCCCGCCTGAAGAGGAGCATGGCTCCCGGCGCCTCGCGCGCAGCCGCAAAACCTGTCCCCGTTTTGCGGCTGCGCGAATCACGTCATCAAGGAATCGATCGTCGTAATCAGCGTATCGTGCATATAGGGTTTCGGCAGGAAGGCTGCGTTGGCGGGCAGCGCCATCGGATCGAGCCGCACCATGCCCGAGGTGATGATGATGCCGATATTCGGCCGCATCGCCCTCACCCGCTTGGCAAGCTGGATGCCGTCCATCGACCCGGCCATATTGACGTCGGTGAACAGGATATCGACATCCTGCCGGCTCTTCAGCACCACCATCGCCTCATCGGCATTCGCCGCCTCCAGCGCCACGTGTCCGACATCCTCCAGCACATCGAGGATATTAAACCGGATCAGCGGCTCATCCTCCACGATGAGCACCACGGCACTGTTCGAAGCCACCATCTGCAAACGCCCTTTTCATGCGGAATCTGATTCGAATAAGTGTACCCCGCGCGGCAAGGTTCCAGTGCTTTTGCCCGTGATATATGCATCATCCACAGATGTTGCCTTGCCCGCTTGTAGCTCCCTGCAATTTGGGCTAGAGCGAACCGATGCTGCGGGAACCATTGCCCCGGCATCACGGTGCCGATCTTCGGCGCCACGGCGCCGGCCACCGGCGTCAGGGCCTGTAGCTCAATGGTTAGAGCCGGCGGCTCATAACCGCTTGGTTGGGGGTTCGAGTCCCTCCGGGCCCACCATTATTTTTTTAAACCGCTGTAGCCGGACGTGATTTTTCGGAATTTGACACGGACTTCCGGAATTTTTGAAATTGCTTCAAAACCGCTTAAAAGTTGATTTGAGGGCCTCCCTCCTCCGGCCCTGCTATGGGCGCTTGAGATGAAAGCCGAAATACTCGCAGGGCGCCCCATCTACGGGGTTCGTGTACTCTGCATGCCGCCACGTAGACATCTGGCGCTCCGATGACAGGATCTCTTCTATTTTGCGCCTAGAGAAAAACCAGTGCGGCACGGACATGGTGGCGACCGTCGGAGAGACATATTCGACCGTCAGTCGGTCCTCGCCGTCGTTCGTCAAGGGGATGAGTGGAAAGATGAAATGGGACGCGTCAACAGAAAGAAGCCGCTCGATAGTCTCATAGGGTCGAGACAGAACTTGAAAGACACAACTGGCAACGACGACGTCGGCCGAGGCCTCTTCATCCAGCCTGTCGGCGAATGAAAGCTCCTCGTTGCCAAACGCCTCAGTGGCGAGCGAGGCTGTTCTCGGAAGATCGACCACGAGCCATTGGAGGCGATACTTTTTGGGAAGCAGTCGCCTGACGTGAAAGTAATGCGCGCCCATCGCGCCGCCGTAGTCGATCACCTTGATCGTATGACCGATATCAGCCGCAGCCAGAAAAAATGAGGAGAGAAACGGCGCTATGTGTGGATGGATATCCGCTCTGTCCGACTCACGGATTTTTGCAGTGTTGCGCATTGTGATGTCGAGGATCGCATCCGACTGATAGCCCTCACCGCAGTCCGCGAGGGCCTCATCATAAGTGCGATAGTCACCAAAGAACCCAACGCGCGGTCCGGCCTCCGGCTGAGGAACCTTTCGTAACTGCCTCGCGACACGTAATAATGCTGGAGGTATCAATTCGCGTGCTAGATCCTTGATCATTCCCCCTCCAACGAATTGTTTTTGTGCTGCTGACCCCGAACATTAGCGAATGACGCCCTAGGCGGCAATGATGAGTTCCTTCGCATTGGTACCGGATTCGCCGGCAATCGAATAGGTCAATTCGATGGGCGTCATTTGGCATCCGCTGAATACCTGTCGGATTTCAGGAACATCGTTAATCGAGAAAATGAAACGGCCTTTGATCGTCGTAGCGGTCGGCCATAGCTGCGAACTGGTCTCGGCCGAACAGGCGCTTTGCCGCGGTCTCCTTCGCTGCCGAAGTAGGGCGGATCGAGATAGAAGAGTGTGCTCGCCCGGTCGATTGTGAACGCCAGCCAGTCTAGGTTCTCTGACCAGCCACTGAAGTTTCATCCGGCTGCGATTAGACCGTTTGCGAGGGCGAACCATGTAATTTTCATCGGCTTGGATACATCGAAGTTGAAGATTTCGGTGGCGATTGCCGACTCCTCGACGCAATGTCGGATAGCGCCTTCTGGGCTTTTTGGACTTGCTCATCGACCTGACGGCTTTGATCAGCGCAGCGACAGCGAGATGCTCGACTGAACCGTGATATACGCCTCGGGTATCGCCCCATTTCGTGGGGGTGCGGTGGGGCAAAAGCGCCGGTTACGGCGAGGTAAAGACGGTGACGGCAGCGCTAAAACGGGTAGCGATCATTAAATCCTCCATGATCCACTACGCATCGCATGAGGCGATTAACTCTGGCTGATACATTTACCTAAAATTGCACTCGTCGTTACCAATCACCCCTGAAACGGTACGGCCATGCGACGGGTCGCCGTTCCGATTCGCATGTTGAACGCGTGGTCCGCCAAGGCCGTGGCAGGCAAAGCCATCCTAATAACTGCAAGAACGCCCATCGCTCGGCCTGAATCCATCCGTGCATGCCGGATTAAGCGGGCGACCTTCCTGATAGTAACCGCCGTTGATCGACGACGTCTGATCGAGATCAGGGGACGAAGTGCAGGCCGAAGTGATCGTGGCAAGGCTGATCAGCGTTCCGGTCGCGACAAGTGCGAAAAGGCGGTTCATCTGAGCTTCTCCTTCGGAGGGCTTGGGTTTAGCCCAAGCGCCCAGTCTACCACGCCACGTCGGCAGCCGCCGAGGATTTATGGTGGCGGAGTGGCCCCGACGGGTTCTTCTAACGCCAATGTGATCATCCACTGTCACATAACTGTCATGCAAAATTGCCCATTGCGACGGCAGCTTGGGCAAAATATATGCTGCCGACTAACAAAAAAAAGAATGAGTGAAATGCCATGAGTGCCATACAGAAGCTTTTCAACCGCAATCTCCTGTCCCGTTTCGTGACCGGTCTCGGTGCGGTTCCCCAGCGTTTTCGCGAAGCCCGCGAAGAGCGCAAGCCTGCCATCCATCCCTCTTTCATGGATGATTTCGGCGCTTAATTCAGCGCGGCATCCTTCGGCGGTCACGGCAAATCCGGTTCCGGATGATGTAATGCTTTCCGCCAGGGATAGCGAAGTAAGCCGAATGCGCTCCACTGCGCAGTTGCGGTCCTAGCCACACAAGCTCCCCACCCTCCGTCGTCCTCGGGCTTGACCCGTGGAACCACGGATGCGCGTCCTCAGTTGACCGCGGGCGCCGGTTCGCCCCAACTTGATATCGGTTGGCCGGCCTTGGTCGCCACGCGCGCATCGTAGAGCGCGAGCGAAGCCTGCAGCTGACGCATATCGTTGCAGCGGTTGATGATGCCGCCGATATATTGCACGCAGTCGCTGGCGCTGCCCTGTACCGAGCCCGTCGCCCAATCCTTGACGAGGCCGTCGGCGCCCACCAGGAAATAGGAAAGCCGGTTATTCTCAGACACGGTGGAGCTGCCGACCATGCCGGCGAAATTCGTGCCGGTCTCGGTTTTGGCGGCGGGCGCCATATGCCGGTAGACCGTCATGCCGTTCGTCAATGGCGTCGCGCCGATCATCGGGCCGTAGGTGGCGTCGGAGCCGGAAAGCCGCGCCATCGGCGACTGGCCGAGATTGGCGATCTCCGTATAGGGTTTGCCCAGCGCATAGCTGGTGAATGAGCGGTTGGCGGCGTTCTCCGCCTTTTCCGCCACCTGAGAGCAGCTTGCCAGGCCGATGGCGAGGCCGATTGATAGAATTGTTATGAAGCGCATGTTGTCCCCCTTGCCGGGCACAGCGTGTCCGGAAGCCCCTGTTTCTTAACCCGCCGTATTTGCTATCAGGTTTGGGGGATTTGGGAAGGTGGCGGGGTGGAAGACGCAGGAATGGAGAGGCCCTGCCGTGGCCGCCCTCCTCTGTTACTCAATGTCGCGCCCAGTTCGAACTCCACTCCGCACCCGCATATTTTTCTCTCACCACACGCGCACCCTTCCCTTCCGCCGCAATAGCTTCACAATCAACCGACAGAACGTTCATCCGGGAAACGACAACTAGGGAATGAAACATGGCGCTGTACCTGTCCAAGACTGTTCTGATGACTGCCCTTCTGGCCCTGCCGCTGGCGGCGGCAGCGCCTGCAATGGCGCAGGAGGCGAAGCCGCGCGAAGCGGTGATCTCGGTGACGGGGGATGGCGAATCGTCCATGGCGCCCGACATGGCCGTCGTCACGCTTTCCGTCGTCAAGCAGGCGAAAACCGCCCGCGAAGCGCTCGATGAGAACAACAAGGCGATGAAAGACGTGCTCGGCGCGCTGAAGAGCGGCGGCATCGCCGAGCGCGATCTGCAGACCTCCGGCTTTTCCATCCAGCCGCAATACAATTACCCGCAGCCGGTCGACGGCCAGCAGCAGCAGCCGCAGCTGATCGGCTACCAGACCATCAATTCCATCACCGTCAGGCTCCGCGATCTTGCCACGCTCGGCCAGGTGATTGACCAGTCCGTCACGCTCGGCATCAATCAGGGCGGCGAGATCCAGTTCACCAACGACAAGCCGGAGGCCGCCATCGAAGAGGCGCGCAGGAACGCCGTCGCCGAAGCGGTCAAGAAGGCGAAGACGCTGAGCGAAGCGGCCGGCGTCAAGCTCGGTCGTATCATCGAGATCAACGAGAATGAGCCGCGCCCGCTGCCGCAGCCGGCCTATCGCGCCACGATGATGAAGGAAGCCGACGCGGCCGTTCCCGTCCAGGGCGGCGAGACCACCTACCATGTCAGCGTCACGGTGACGTTTGCGATCGAGCGGTGAAATGAAGGCGCCGCGCGTCCTTTCCGACGTGCGGCATTCAGACCGTTGATGAAGTCGGTTCAGTTGCCCTTTCGACATGTTCGGCCTGGTGGCCTGCCAAGACCCCTCCCCAACCCCTCCCCACAAGGGGGAGGGGCTAGCTGCGGCCCGCGGCGGCCCTCAAAAAGAGACGTCTTTCTGGCTGTTAGCGTTCCACGAATTGCTCCGATGGAAATTATGCGAAGCGGTGCAGCAAGTTAGCCCCTCCCCCTTGTGGGG
>NZ_JAILYJ010000040.1 GCF_019793465.1 Rhizobium croatiense
CTGATCTTCACCTGCCGCTCGACGGACAAGCGCTCAACCATCTCATCGAGCGTCACATCCCTACGCTCGTTGATCAACGCGACAACGAATTCCTCGTGTGCATCCACTGCCGAAGGTCGTCTCCAGCTCTGTGGCAGAGCAGTTAACTCACCCTCTTTCGCTCTTCAATCCAGCGGATCGCCGTCGAAATCCCAACTCCGAAACGAGCCGCAGCCTGTCGAGCCGACATGCCCGCCGCAGACGCTTTCAAAACCCGTATTAGGAGATCATCGCTCAGGGCCTGTCCCATCATCCACCTCTCCGCTGTGGATGTTGAATCAGCTTCGGTCGCTCTCGTCACCTCACAATCGATTCATCAATCGCAGGACATGTCTAGGTCGACCGCGCGCCAGCGCGACCGCGACCATCAGCAGGACAAAGAGCTTTGAAAACAGGAGACAATCGCACATCCCTGTAGCCAAGAGAGAAATGGCGTATCGCACGGGAGACGCTGCGAGCGCCCAGGTGATAGAGCTTCGCCTTGTGGCTGAACAAGCCAACTTCGATCGCGCAGGCCCGCCGCGCCCGACAGCTGGCCAAAAACAGCGCCAGGAGCTACGACTGGGGCCACGCACGTGAGTATGTCGAGGGCATGTCGCGCATGCTGCAGCAGGACAAACCGGATGGCCACGTCTTGGCGACCGGCGAGACGACGAGTGTCGGCCAATTTCTCGAGCGGGCTTTTGCCGACGTGAACATTACTTTGGAATGGAAGGCGTCCGGCGTCGACTGGCTACGACTCCGCGTCCGGTGCCTGCCTTGTTGAAGTCGATCCTCGATACCTCCGCCCGACGGAAGTTGATCTTCTGCCGGTGATCCGACCAAGGCCCGCCAGAAGCTGGGCTGGCAACACAAGGCCCCGGTTCAGGAGCTCGTCGCCGAGATGGTGCGCGAGGATGTCAAGCACTGGAAGGCCCTGAACAGCCGGGAAGAGCTCTGAGTGTACGACTTGTCCAACAAGAAGATCTGGGTTGTCGGCCATCGCAGTATGGTCGGCAGTGCGCTTGTGCGCAGGCTCCGATGCCGTGCTCTGCGGCAGTGGCGTCAGTTAGCGGGTCGAACGAGGAGCGCGGATCGTGAACCCGCGAGCGCGCAAAAATACGGCATTAGCCGATGATGTTCATACTTCCACCAGGTGCCCGGATTGCGGTACCGAGGCTTCGGGGCATATGTTCCTGATGGTCCTGCTTGTCTCGAATATCTCACGCTTGACGTCTAAGCGTTCGCAGATCGAAAGGTGCGGGATGTGTCATCGTGTGGGTCGGTCCGTCATCGAGGGTTAAATAGACGCACCGATCACTGGGCCGCCACCGTCTCTTCGGATAACTTCAGCTATGGGACCATGCTCTTTCATAGCTCAGGGCCATTCCGCTCGATCAAGGTCCCCGATGGCCAATCACTCATTGAGCATCCTATTGGGAATACTACCAAAATTACGTTTTCACAGCGCGTCGGCGGGAGGTTGAGATAAACATCGGCAAGGGTGGATCGCACGCGTACCCCTTCCAAAACCGTCGCAAGACCATTTCGGCAGAGCCTGAGAACAAGGTTGCGCAACGCCTGCCGAACACCGCCGAACGCAAACCGAACGCCAAGTTGCTGCAGCACTGGGTAAACAATGCGCATCGAATTAATGCCGTACCCCTCAAGATCTGGACGCACGCCCCACAATCCAAGCTCGCATACGAGTAGATCGACCTCGCCAACCCGAACGAAACGACGCAACAACCCCATGTGAGCGGCCACACCGTGCGCATCATAGCCTATTACGCGAAGCTCGGGCCTAGCTCCTGACCAACTACGAGCACCTTCGAATGGAAGGGCGTTGTAAGCTCCAGTTGGCCCATAGGTCTTCCGAAAGAAATCTGCGAGCTCCGTGTGGTCAGAGAGCTCCAACTCGTTTTCCCAGCACACTTTCCACCGCACCTGAGGGCTCATACCTAAACCTCCACTTAATACTCTGTCCAGGCGTCGACAGAGCAACTACTTGATACGCACTCGTTGGGGCGCTTCTAATGGCACTGGTATAAGCTGGTGAAATCATTTGTTTGGATGGAACTCATCCGTCCAATGGATGCGTTCCAATCAATCGGCCTGCCATCGGCTGCCGACGCCAGATGAAGCGGCTGCTCCAACTTCTTCGTGAACATGCCGCCTTGTCCATCATGCTGGATCATCTTGATCAGGCATCCAGGACATTGAACTGAAAAGTTGACCATGACTGAGAGGCTCGCTACTCAGGCAGAAGCAAGCCAAAGACGTTTTCGGCGATAATCAGGCAAATTGTCGAGATCACATTAGAACCCTCGGCGGAACCGGGCTGGTCTATCCCGGCGTCGAAAGTCGTCGAACGACCCGACCTGGCGGAGGGGTTTTTTCGGAATGTTCGGTTTGCGACAGTCTGATTCCACACAAAATGGGACGCGGCGATAGGCAGCAGCATTCTCCTGTTGAATCTGAAAGGGGTTCCCCTCGCAAAACGCCCTGGTTCGCTTTGGCTATCGCAGCCCATGGACCGGCACGCTGGGTATCGGCGAAGATTGCCAGAGGACATACTTGCCTGGCGATCCCGACCTCGGGAGAAGATGATGGGTACAGGAATGGATTCCTAGATCAGTGCGTTTCCGGTGCAAGCTTTTAGGACCCCGGACACAGCAAACGCCTCCCAGGACTGGCGAGGCGGCCGCGAGATCGCAATTTTCTCCTAGATAACGGTATGAGGTGATCGTCATACCCTGGTCACCGGTTGCCGATCGTCACGCACATGGTCTGGTACAGAGCCGGCGGCGCCGATGAGCCCCCGAGGAAATACTTAGTGACTGGCACGGTTGTTGCGTCGTCTCACGAAAGACAGCCGTTAACGAGAGGTCACGATGATGGATGTATGCTCGATGGGGATGGTGTTGTGCGGTGGGTACCTTCTTGCTGCATCCGCAGGCAGACTCGGCGGCGCTGAGAATGTCTTATCTGACTCGCCTTTGTCCGCGGCTGATGTATCGAGTTTCGAGACTTTCATAGTTCGCAGCCCACCGACATCACTCAATCTGGATCCATTTTATGCCAAATATGCTGACGCAGCGGGCATACCTATTATTTCGTCAAACAAGGTTCCAGACACGGCACTATTGATCTCACGTGACATTGTCCTCTACATGTTGTCAGAACGCCGTGATGTCCGCGATGCTTTAATCCAGGCTGGAGCGCGGGTGGGCGTCATGGCAATTGACGAGACGACGACTGATATTCCCGAGCAGCGGGATTGGAAGAAGCCTCTTCCCGATGATCCACGTCTCACCCCTGACGAGCGGCGGGATTACGCCAACACGATCGGCAAGATGACTGCCCGAGACTACTGGGCACAAAGGGCGCGCGGCATGGGCGGGCTCTACACGACGGGAGCTGTGGAGAATTTGATGGGCGTGCCGGGCACGCGGTATTACGGCGGGAACATTCTTGTTCACGAATTCTCACATAATATTTTCAACGCGCTGCGCACGGTAGATCCTGATCTCGTTGCACGAGTTGAACGTGCCTATTCGCACGCCTACGAGAAAGGCCTCTGGGCGTGTTCCTATATGGAGAACAACGTCGATGAGTATTGGGCCGAGGGCACGCGATTTTGGTTCAATACGAACTTGGCTTACAGCCGAGGCAATCTCACCATTGCCACATCAGAAGATTTCGAGGCTCACGATCCAAGCCTCTATAATATCATGGCCGAAGTCTACCGCCATGACCACCACATTCTGGCGGATGTCTATTACCGGCATTCGGCGAAGTCGCAGTAATGTCCTTTGGTATTGACTGCCGGCCTCATGCTGCAATCCCGCTGGAGACCCGAACTATCGCTGATCGTCCGTAATTTGTCAGAGCCAGCCATAAATTTGAGTTTCCGTTCAATTGAAGCGCCCATGTTGTTCCCACGGGTGCATACCAAGTACTTCGTGGCCGCTGGAATTGGCTCCTTGTGCAACATCGAGACCAAATGACCTGCCACTGAATTTTCATCCGGCGGCGATTAGAGCCTCGGCGGTCTTTGAAACGCTCCCAAACGTTGGACCACCGGATGCTAGAGTTTTCCGGCTTCATTCAGGGAGGCGGGCTGGTTGCGC
>NZ_JAILYJ010000041.1 GCF_019793465.1 Rhizobium croatiense
TGGCTGTCGGGATCGAAGAACACGGCCTTGTCGAGATTGAAGGCAAGGCGGGTGTTCTGGCCCGGGGCGATGCCGGCATCGGCGCGCAGGCGGGCGACGACGGATTTGCCGCCGAGTTTGGTGACGGCGAAGGTGTCGGAGCCGGCCGGTTCGACCACCTCGATCAGGCAATCGTCCTCGGTCAGCGAGCGCGCCTTGCGGTCGGCGCCGTCAGGATCGGTCAGCGCTTCCGGGCGGATGCCGAAGATCACCTGCCGGCCGGCATAGGCCGACAGGCCGTGATTGCCTGCGACGACCGGCAGCCTCAGCGGCGCGCCGTTCGGCCGCTCGAGTGCGACGGCAAGCCCGGAGACACCAGCCTCGACGGTGGCGTTGAGCAGGTTCATCGCCGGCGATCCCATGAAGTCGGCGACGAAGAGATTGGCCGGGCTGTTATAGATCTCGGCCGGTGTGCCGAACTGCTGCAGCACGCCGTCCTTCAGCACGGCGATCTTGGTCGCCAGCGTCATCGCCTCGATCTGGTCGTGGGTGACATAGACGAAGGTGGTGCCCATGCGCTGATGCAGCCGCTTGATCTCGGTACGCATGTCGACGCGCAGCTTGGCGTCGAGGTTGGAGAGCGGCTCGTCGAACAGAAAGACCTGCGGATTGCGCACCAAAGCCCGGCCCATGGCGACGCGCTGGCGCTGGCCGCCGGAAAGCTGGCTCGGCTTGCGGTCGAGCAGATGGCCGATCTGCAGCATGTCGGAGACCTGCTTGATCGCCTTGGCCCGCTCCTCCTTCGGCACGCCGCGGACCTCCATGCCGAAGGCGATATTGCCGGCCACCGTCATGTTCGGATAGAGCGCATAGGACTGGAACACCATGGCGATGTCGCGCTTGGACGGATGCAGACCGTTGATGGCGCGCCCGTCGATCCGGATATCGCCAGAGGTGATCGTCTCCAGCCCGGCAATGGTGTTGAGCAGGGTCGACTTGCCGCAGCCGGACGGGCCGACCAGCACCAGGAAGCCGCCCTTTTCGAGTTCGAGGTCGATGCCCTTGAGGATGTCGACGGCGCCGAAGCGTTTTCTGAGACCGGAGATTTCGAGGAAGGCCATGACTTACCCTTTGACTGCGCCCGCCATCAGACCGCGCACGAAGTAGCGGCCGGCGAGGATATAGACGATGAGCGTCGGAACGGCCGCGATCATCGCCGCCGCCATGTTGACATTGTATTCGACCACCCCGGTCGAGGTGTTGACGACATTGTTCAAGGCCACCGTCATCGGCATGGCGTCACCGGTGCCGGCATAGGCGGAAGCAAACAGGAAGTCGTTCCAGATATTGGTGAACTGGTAGATGACGGTGACGACGATGATCGGCAGCGAGTTCGGCAGCATGATGCGGCGGAAGATCTGGAAGAAGCTGGCGCCATCGACCTGGGCGGCGCGGACCAATTCGGTCGGAAAGGCCTCGTAGAAGTTGCGGAAGAACAGCGTCGTGAAGCCGAGGCCATAGACGACATGGACGAAGACCAGGTTGACCGTCGAATTGCCGAAGCCGAAGTTCCAACCGGTGGCGTTCTGCAGGGTGACGCCGAAGCGGCCGAGCGAGCCGAGGATGGTCGCCATCGGCAGTAGCACCGACTGGAACGGGATGAAGCAGGCAAACAGCATCAGCCCGAACACCAGCGTATGGCCGGGAAAGCGCCACTTGGTCAGCACATAGCCGTTCAGCGCCCCCATGATGGTGGAGATGGCGACGGCCGGCACCACCATCTTGATCGAGTTCCAGAAGTAACCCTTGATGCCGGCGCAGGTCAGCCCGACACAGGTCTCGCCCCAGGCCTTGATCCAGGGATCGAAGGTCGGGGCCTCAGGCAGCGCCAGCATGTTGCCGCCCTGGATCTCGTCCATCGTCTTGAACGAGGTCACCAGCATGACGAAGAGCGGCATCAGGTAGAGGATGGCGAAGATCACCAGCAGGCCGTAGATGACCAGCCGGCCGATCCAGCGGGTGTTGTTGCTGCTCTTGTCGCTGTTGTCGCTGCGCTGCGAGAGCGCTGCGGTCGAGGTTGCCGCCAGGGTCTGGGTTGGAGAGGTGACGCTGCTCATCGGGCCTTCTCCTTCAGTTCGGAATAGAGATAGGGAACGATGATCGCCGAGATGGTCATCAGCATGATGATGGCGCTGGCCGAGCCGACGGCCATTTCGTTGCGCTTGAAGGTATATTCATACATGAAGTTCGACGGCAGCCAGGCCGAGCCGCCCGGCCCGCCCGAGGTCAGCGCCACCACCAGGTCGTAGGACTTGATCGCCATATGGGCGAGCACGATGAAGGCGGAGAGGAAGATCGGCCGCAACAGCGGAATGACGATGCGGCGATAGAGCTGGAAGGGCGAAGCGCCGTCGATCTGCGCCGCCTTCATGATCTCGCCGTCGATGCCGCGAAGACCGGCCAGGAACATCGCCATGACGAAGCCGGAGGCCTGCCAGACACCGGCGATGACGACGGTATAGATGACGAAGTCCTTGTTCTTGATCCAGTCGAAGTGGAAGCTCGTCCAGCCGAAGTGATGCAGCGTCTGCTCCAGCCCGAGGCCGGGATCGAGGAACCATTTCCAGGCGACGCCGGTGACGATGAAGGAGAGCGCCATCGGATAGAGGAAGATCGGGCGGAGCAGTCCCTCGCCGCGGATCTTCTGGTCGAGCAGGATGGCAAGCAGCAGGCCGAGCGCCAGGCAGATGCCGACATAGAGAAAGCCGAAGATCGCCATGTTGGTGATCGAGGTATACCAGGAGGATGGCGGGTCGCTCTCGAAGGTCCAGCGCCACAGCCGCTGATAGGCGCGTGGCCCGGTCAGCGCATAGGACGGAAAGGTCTTGGAATTGGTGAACGACAGATAGGCCGTCCAGACGATGAAGCCGTAGACGAAGACCAGGGTGATGACGAAGCTCGGCGCCAGCACGATCTTCGGCAGCGCATCCTGCAGCCGGCCCCGCAGCGAGATCGGCGTCGCTTGCCCGGGGGTCAGAACCGGATCGGTGGTGGCAACTGTGCTCATGGATATCATCTCCCTTCCCGCAGGATCGGCTCGGCAATCATCGCTGCGGAGCCTGAAGCTTCCCCGGCCCAAGAGACGGAGAAGCCTTTGTCATCGACACCCTTAGCGGGCGTCGTCGATCGCCTGGACGAGCTGCTTGACGGCTTCGTCGGAGCTCTTGATCTGGCCATGGACGAACTTCGAGACGACGTCCTTATAGGCATTGGCAATCGCCGGCGGGGCGCCATAACCCTGGGCCAGCGAACCGAACAGCGTGCCGCCCTCGTTGGCCGCCTTCAGGTCGGCGATGCCCTTTTTGCCGCAGGCGTCGAAGTCGGTGTCGGGAACGTCGGTACGGGCCGGCACCGAACCCTTGACGACGTTGAAGGCCGACTGGAAGCTCTTCGACAGCGTCGCGGTGGCCAGCGCCACCTGCGCCGCCTTGCGGTCGTCGGGGACGTTGAACATGCCGAACATGTCGGAGTTGTAGATGACGCTGCCATCGGTGCCCGGGAAGCGATAGCAGAGGAAGTCGGTATCTGGGGTCTTCTTGGCGGCGACGAATTCGCCCTTGGCCCAGTCGCCCATCACCTGCACCAGCGCATCACCCTTGATGACCATGGCGGTCGCCAGATTCCAGTCGCGGCCGGAGAAGTTCGGATCGACGTATTGGATGATCTTCGCCAGGTTGTCGAAGGACTTCTTCATCGTCTCGGACTTCAGCGACTCCTCGTCGAGATCGTT
>NZ_JAILYJ010000042.1 GCF_019793465.1 Rhizobium croatiense
ATAGGGAGTAGCGAATAGCGAATAGGGCTATTTGGTTCTCTTTCGCTGGTTTTGAACACGTCTTTGGAGCGATTTGGGAGCAACTATTCGCTACTCCCTATTCGCTATTCGCATCATCGATCCGGACGAAGGCAAAGCCTTCGCCGGGGCAGGACGAATGCTTGCATTCGCCTTGAGATGAGCACAGTCAATGAGAACGATCAAGCCGATCGAGCTATTAGTACCGGTAAGCTTCATGCGTTGCCGCACTTCCACACCCGGCCTATCAACGTGGTCGTCTTCCACGGCTCTGATAGGGAACACTCGTTTTCAGGTGGGTTTCCCGCTTAGATGCCTTCAGCGGTTATCCCGTCCATATATAGCTACCCTGCTATGCCCTTGGCAGGACAACAGGTCCACCAGAGATATGTCCATCCCGGTCCTCTCGTACTAGGGACAGATCCTGTCAATATTCCTACACCCACGGCAGATAGGGACCGAACTGTCTCACGACGTTCTGAACCCAGCTCACGTACCGCTTTAATTGGCGAACAGCCAAACCCTTGGGACCTGCTCCAGCCCCAGGATGCGATGAGCCGACATCGAGGTGCCAAACAACCCCGTCGATATGGACTCTTGGGGGTCATCAGCCTGTTATCCCCGGCGTACCTTTTATCCGTTGAGCGATGGCCCTTCCACGCGGGACCACCGGATCACTATGACCGACTTTCGTCTCTGCTCGACTTGTCAGTCTCGCAGTCAGGCGGGCTTATGCCATTGCACTCGACGACCGATTTCCGACCGGTCTGAGCCCACCATCGCGCGCCTCCGTTACTCTTTCGGAGGCGACCGCCCCAGTCAAACTACCCACCATACACTGTCCCGGACCCGGATGACGGGCCGCGGTTAGACATCCATGACGATAAGGGTGGTATTTCAAGGATGGCTCCACGGAAACTGGCGTCCCCGCTTCAAAGCCTACCACCTATCCTACACATGCCGACACGAATGCCAGTGTAAAGCTATAGTAAAGGTGCACGGGGTCTTTCCGTCTGACCGCAGGAACCCCGCATCTTCACGGGGAATTCAATTTCACTGAGTCTATGTTGGAGACAGCGGGGAAGTCGTTACGCCATTCGTGCAGGTCGGAACTTACCCGACAAGGAATTTCGCTACCTTAGGACCGTTATAGTTACGGCCGCCGTTTACTGGGGCTTCGATTCAAAGCTTGCACCTCTCCTCTTAACCTTCCAGCACCGGGCAGGCGTCAGACCCTATACGTCGTCTTGCGACTTCGCAGAGCCCTGTGTTTTTGATAAACAGTCGCTACCCCCTGGTCTGTGCCACCCCATCATACTTGCGTAAAATGGGGTCACGCTTCTTCCGAAGTTACGCGTGCAATTTGCCGAGTTCCTTCAACATAGTTCTCTCAAGCGCCTTGGTATACTCTACCTGACCACCTGTGTCGGTTTCGGGTACGGTCTATACGGTGGAGCTATTTCCTGGAACCGCTCCGCTGCCCTGATAATCCAATAAACCAGAACAACTTGTGCAATCCGTCACTACCACCAGGCCCACGAATATTAACGTGGTTCCCATCGACTACGCATTTCTGCCTCGCCTTAGGGGCCGGCTAACCCTGCTCAGATTAACTTTAAGCAGGAACCCTTGGTCTTTCGGCGAGAGGGTCTCTCACCCTCTTTATCGTTACTCATGTCAACATTCGCACTTCCGATACCTCCAGGAGCCCTCACGGGTCTCCCTTCATCAGCTTACGGAACGCTCCGCTACCACTTGCGATTACTCGCAAATCCTCAGCTTCGGTGCATGGCTTCAGCCCCGTTACATTTTCGGCGCAAAGACCCTTATTTAGACCAGTGAGCTGTTACGCTTTCTTTAAATGATGGCTGCTTCTAAGCCAACATCCTGGTTGTTTTGGGATCCTCACATCCTTTCCCACTTAGCCATGACTTGGGGACCTTAGCTGGAGGTTAGGGTTGTTGCCCTTTTCACGACGGACGTTAGCACCCGCCGTGTGTCTGCCGAGTAGTACTCCCCGGTATTCGGAGTTTGGTTAGGATCAGTAAGACGGTGAGTCCCCATAGCCCATCCAGTGCTCTACCCCCGGGGGTATTCGCTCGACGCTCTACCTAAATAGATTTCGCGGAGAACCAGCTATTTCCGAGTTTGATTGGCCTTTCACCCCTAGCCACAAGTCATCCCAATCTATTGCAACAGATGCGGGTTCGGTCCTCCAGTTGGTGTTACCCAACCTTCAACCTGCTCATGGCTAGATCACTCGGTTTCGGGTCTAATGCAACAAACTATATCGCCCTATTCAGACTCGCTTTCGCTGCGCCTACACCTACCGGCTTAAGCTTGCTTGTTACACTAAGTCGTTGACCCATTATACAAAAGGTACGCCGTCAGGGTTGCCCCCTCCGACTGTTTGTAGGCATCCGGTTTCAGGTTCTATTTCACTCCCCTTGTCGGGGTGCTTTTCACCTTTCCCTCACGGTACTTGTTCGCTATCGGTCATGCACGAGTACTTAGGCTTGGAGAGTGGTCTCCCCATGTTCAGACAGGATTTCTCGTGTCCCGCCCTACTCTAGGACAATCATGATATCTACGCGTACGGGGCTGTCACCCACTACGGCCGCACTTTCCAGAGCGTTCCACTTTAATCACAATTGCCACTGGCCTGGTCCGCGTTCGCTCGCCACTACTTGCGGAGTCTCGGTTGATGTCCTTTCCTGCAGGTACTTAGATGTTTCAGTTCCCTGCGTTCGCTTCTTACACCCTATTTTATTCAGGTGCAGATACCTTATCACAATGCTTGGAAACCTGAGGCGTCTGCGACGCAGCCAATAGCCAATAGCCAATAGCGACTAGCGAATAGTTTTTGAATTCTATTCGCTATTCGCTAAATCCTATTCGCTCATGCGCCAACGGCGCATCAGATTTCCCAAGCATTTAAGGTGGGTTGCCCCATTCGGAGATCCATGGATCAAAGCTCATTCGCAGCTCCCCACGGCTTTTCGCAGCGTATCACGTCCTTCATCGCCTGTGCATGCCAAGGCATCCACCAAATGCCCTTACGACACTTAATCGTTCTCATTGCCAATGCTCATCGTCTCGTTGCCCGTTTCGAAGAAACGGCAACAGACCGGGTTACCTTTTACAACCCAGTCAATCCAACAATGCCATCGACGTGTTCGACAGGTCTGCTTTATTGGAGCTACGCCGAGCAGCTCGCTTGCAGCCTGTCTTAAGACCAGCTTCTCGAGATTGGATCCGATACCGCGCGGTCAGGCAACGGTAATCAAGTCGTCCGTCAGAGGCAGTCTCGAAAGACCACAAACAACAACGACCCAGAGCGACAAGCTCCCTTCCTACCTCCAGTCCTTCCCCTATCTCCGGCCGGCTAGGCCATCCACAGGATCAGCAGAACTGGGCTCGGACGTCTCGGGCCAAAACCCAAAACACCTGGAAGCCTCCAGATCAATCTTCTCTTCACAATGTATGCAGAACAGGCATCAGGCCATAAGCCGATGCAAACTTTTATTTCTTCAAA
>NZ_JAILYJ010000043.1 GCF_019793465.1 Rhizobium croatiense
GTAAGCCCACGGTGAAGGCCGTCTTGCGATAGAGGGCTTCTGACTGCCAGTCCTAGTGGTAACACTAGGAGTAGTCATATGACGAAGCATCCAATTGAGGTGATCACGTCTGTAGAGCGCCGTCGGCGCTGGTCACGCGAAGATAAAGAGCGCCTTGTCGCTGCATGCTTTGAGCCAGACGCGGTCATCTCCGAGATTGCCCGCGCGGCCGGCATCCATGTCAGCCAGTTGTTCCGTTGGCGCAAAGAGCTTTGCCGGATCGAGGAGCCAAGGTCTGATACGGCGACTTTGGTGCCGGTGATCGTATCCGAGGCCGCTTCGACAGTCTCTCCCGTTCAACCGGAATCGCCCACCACATCCCACCCTCGTCGGAAGCGTAGCGATGTGACAATCGAGCTTGGACGGGGTCGGCGCGTGCGCGTGGATAGCGACATCGATACGGATGCCCTTGGCCGGATTCTCGATTGCGTGCTGGGGCTGCGATGATTCCGGTTCCGAGTGGCGTGAAGGTCTGGCTGGCGACAGGCCACACCGATATGCGAAAGGGCTTCCCCGGTTTGTCGTTGATGGTGCAGGAGGCGCTGAAGCGCGACCCGATGTGTGGACACCTGTTCGTATTCCGCGGCCGCGGTGGCGGTCTGATCAAGGTGATCTGGCATGACGGCCAGGGCGCTTGCCTGTTCACGAAGAAGCTGGAGCGCGGCCGCTTCATCTGGCCATCAGCGGCCGATGGCACGGTGGTGATCACGCCTGCGCAGCTCGGTTATCTGCTGGAAGGTATCGACTGGCGGATGCCGCAAAAGACCTGGCGGCCGACGTCGGCCGGATAAGCAAAAACACTGGAATGACAGGGTCGAATATGATTCCATCCTGTCATGAGCAATGCGACCGAAGAGCTTCCGGACGACCTTGCCAGTGCGCTTGCACTGCTGGCCCAGGAACGCGCTCGACGTGTCGCAGCCGAAGCAGAAGCAGCGACCTCCAAGGCAGAAGCCGCCAGCGCAAAGGCACTCGTATCGCATTCCGAGGCGCTGATCGCGCGGCTGAAGCTGGAGATCGACAAGGTTCGCCGTGCACTCTACGGCAGCCGGTCCGAGCGCAAGGCGCGGCTCCTGGAGCAGATGGAACTGCAGCTCGAGGAGTTGGAAGCGGACGCCGGTGAAGATGAACTGGCGGCGGAGATCGCAGCCAAAGCTTCAGCCGTCAAAGCCTTCGAGCGCAAGCGTCCGTCACGCAAGCCCTTTCCCGAACACCTGCCGCGTGAGCGCGTCGTAATCGCCGCTCCCACGAATTGCGCCTGTTGTGGATCGGTTAAACTGTCGAAGCTTGGCGAAGACATTACCGAGACCTTGGAAGTCATCCCGCGTCAGTGGAAGGTCATCCAGACGGTGCGGGAGAAGTTCACCTGCCGCGAGTGTGAGAAGATCACGCAGTCACCCGCACCCTTCCATGTGACACCCCGCGGTTTTGCCGGGCCGAACCTGCTGGCGATGATCCTGTTTGAGAAGTTCGCCCAGCACCAGCCGCTCAATCGCCAGAGCGAGCGCTACGCCCGCGAGGGCGTCGACCTCAGCTTGTCGACGCTGGCCGATCAGGTTGGAGCATGTGCCGCGGCGTTGAAGCCCATTCACTCCCTGATCGAGGCGCATGTCCTTGCTGCCGAACGTCTGCACGGCGACGACACGACCGTGCCTATCCTGGCCAAGGGAAAGACCGATACGGGCCGCATCTGGACCTATGTCCGGGACGATCGGCCGTTCGGAGGGCTCTCTCCGCCGGCGGCCCTTTACTATGCCTCGCGGGACCGACGGCAGGAGCATCCGGAGCGCCACCTGAAGACCTTCAACGGCATTCTGCAGGCGGACGCCTATGGCGGCTACAATCCGCTGTTCAAGGTTGATCGCGATCCAAATCCTCTAAGGCAGGCGTTTTGTTGGGCACACTCGCGGCGTAAGTTCTTCGTGCTCGCCGACATCGCCGCAAATGCCAAGCGTGGAAAGAATGCCGCGCCGATCTCGCCTATGGCGCTCGAAGCCGTCAAACGGATCGACGGCCTGTTCGATATTGAGCGCGAGATCAACGGGCTTACGGCCGATCAACGCCTGGAGCGTCGCCGGAGAGACTGTCTGCCACTCGTCGATGATCTGCAGGTCTGGCTTCAAACCGAGCGGGCAAAGCTCTCACGCAGTTCTCCGGTGGCGGAGGCGATCGACTACATGCTCAAGCGCTGGGATGGCTTCACATCATTTCTGCAGGACGGCCGGATTTGCCTGACGAATAATGCGGCAGAGCGAGCGCTCAGAGGCTTTGCGCTCGGCAGAAAATCCTGGCTCTTCGCCGGATCAGACCGCGGTGCAGATCGTGCGGCCTTCATGGCCACATTGATTATGACGGCAAAACTCAACGACATCGATCCGCAGGTGTGGCTGGCCGACGTTCTTGCCAGCATCGCTGATACGTCGATTACCAGGCTGGAGCAGTTGCTTCCGTGGAATTGGACGCCGCCGACCGTCAACGCTCAAGCGGCCTGACCTGCGGCCTTCACCGGAGGCTTACTTT
>NZ_JAILYJ010000045.1 GCF_019793465.1 Rhizobium croatiense
TCTGAGGTGTAGACAGATACGGATGCGGGAAGAGCCTCGGGTGCGAAGGATGCTGGCGCGGTCGCTGAAGTGCTTAGTGCCGTCTATGACGGCCTACCCTTTGCGGGTTCTACTATGGCTTCAGGCCCGGACGAAACCCGCCCATGGCGCCGGATGCATTTCATACGGCGATCATGAACCAACGTGTGAGTTGGGTGCTCGATGCCGACCCCGTATCCTGCAACTATCAAACTATGCCTGCGGGCGGGTGCCGCGGTGGACCGACTTGTTCATCACGCAACGATCTTCGAAATGAACGTCGAAAGCTATCGACGACGTTCCGCCATGGAGGCCAAACGCCAGCGCGGCAGGCCAGCCTCATTCGCGACAATCAAAGGCACCGCACAGTTTGTCGCGGAGCGGCAATCAGACCACGATGAAGCTCTTGCCAGCGACAATCAACATGATAACTTCATCCCGACCGCGACATAAGAATCTCATCCAGATTGTCGCGCGCGTCTCATCCTGATCGCCGCGCCATAGGTCGCATAACTATCAAGCGCGCAACGGGTTCTGTCAGCAGCTACACCGCATATGGTTCCGTTGCCTGAGGCGGCGAAATCAGAAAGGCCGGCGGATGGATTGGTTGGAACCGGAAATCCTGACGGCACCCTTCACGCTGCATGTCCCACATATCACTCGAACTGCTTAAATGAAGGCCAATTCTAGCGGGCTCCGCATGGCAAGCGGCAAGCTGGCGAGCCTCTCAAGCCATGTGCCGGCCTGATGGTCGAGTGCAGACGATTGTCGGCAAGCCGTCGCCATATGGTGTTCGGCCATGCCTTGGGGGCATGATTGGATCTGGCTTTAGCATGCTGGGCGGCGGTCGGCAGGCATTAGGATTGAGGTTCCAAATTTGATTTCCGGAGGACCGGCATCGATGTACCCAAGACGGAACCAGCCGCGCGATGACGATTCTCGCGAAGTAAGTGGGTGGATCGAAGGCGTGACCGGAGCTTTCGATACGGACGCCTGGATCGACGACTACTATTCAGAGAGCCGAGACCTGGAACAGGATCCGAGCGACTTGCGCCTCGGTTCGCACGACAGTGACGCCGGCGACCGTGTGCCGCGTCGCAGATCCGTGGGCGGTTCGATGCGAGTGACGCCGCAGTCGCTGGCGCCGGAGAGGGGTTCGGGGCAGCAAGACGTCGATGCCGCAACGGAGACTCACGTGGTCTCAACTAAGGTTCGAAAGCGTGGTCGCCCCGCCGACCGAGACATGCATCCTGATGACGAGACCCGTATCAACCAGTTCGCGGAAGCAGTCCGAAACTACGAAATTCTACCCGACGGTAGCGTCGGCCGAGGGGACGGAAGGG
>NZ_JAILYJ010000046.1 GCF_019793465.1 Rhizobium croatiense
TGACCTGCCACTGCGAATTTCCTCCAGAATTGATTAGAGTCCGGCCGATCAAAGGACGGACGAATGAAGAAGCAGAGATTTACGGAAGAGCAGATTATTGCGGTGCTGAAGGAGCAGGAGGCAGGAGCGAAGGTGGCCGACCTCTGCCGCAAGCACGGGATTTCAGAAGCGACGTTTTATAACTGGAAAGCCAAATATGGCGGCATGGAAGTCTCCGAGGCGAAGCGGCTAAAGGCGCTTGAGGACGAGAACGCGAGGCTGAAGAAGCTGCTGGCCGAGCAGATGCTTGATGCAGCCGCGCTCCGCGAGCTTCTTGCAAAAAAATGGTAGGGCCTGTCGCCCAGCGTGAAGCCGTCACGCATCTGAAGGCCGTCATGGGTCTTTCGGAGCGGCGGGCCTGCCAGATCATATCCGCCGACCGCAAGACGATTCGTTATCGGTCCAGTCGACCGCCCGAGGTAGAATTGCGGGCGAAGCTGCGTGACCTTGCCAATGAGCGGCGGCGTTTCGGCTATCGGCGACTGTTCATCCTGCTTCGACGGGACGGAGAGCCGTCCGGGGTTAATCGCATCTACCGGCTCTATCGCGAGGAAGGACTTTCCGTTCGCAAGCGCAAGGCCCGGCGGCGTGCCGCCGGCACGCGTGCACCGATCCTGGTCGAAGCGAAGGCCAATGCTCGCTGGTCGCTGGATTTCGTGCATGACCAGTTCGCCTGCGGCAGGCGCTTCCGCATTCTCAATGTCGTCGACGATGTGACGCGCGAGTGCCTAGCCGCCATCCCCGACACCTCGATCTCCGGGCGTCGCGTGGCGCGGGAACTGACGACACTCATCGAGCGGCGTGGCAAGCCCGGTATGATCGTCTCCGACAACGGCACCGAACTCACCTCGAATGCCATCCTCGCTTGGTCGAAAGATCACAAGGTCGAATGGCACTACATCGCGCCGGGAAGACCGATGCAGAATGGCTATGTCGAGAGTTTCAACGGCCGCATGCGCGACGAGTTGCTCAACGAGAGCCTGTTCTTCGGCCTCGACCATGCCCGAAGCGCCATTGCTGAATGGGCGGACGACTACAATCACCTTCGGCCGCACTCATCGCTCGGATACCAGACCCCGGCAGACTATGCCGGGACCATCGCCGCAACCGGCTCCAACGCTGCGCATGATGAAAGCTTCGCGTTTCCGCCGGTTGCTCACACCGCGCCATTTGGCGTATCCAAAACTGCCGAGGCTCTAATCGTCGCCGGATGAAAGTTCAGTGGCAGGTCA
>NZ_JAILYJ010000047.1 GCF_019793465.1 Rhizobium croatiense
CGATGAAGACCTCGATTGCGACCGTTTCATTGAGCGGCGACCTCAGCGACAAGCTGGAGGCGATCGCCAAGGCCGGCTTCGACGGGGTGGAGATTTTCGAGAATGATTTCCTGATCTTCGACGAGAGCCCGAGAGAGGTCGGCCGTCTGGTGCGCGATCTCGGCATGGAGATCACACTGTTTCAGCCGTTCCGCGATTTCGAAGGCATGCCGGAGCCATTGCGCGGCCGCACCTTCGACCGGGCCGAACGCAAATTCGACCTCATGCAGGAAATGGGCACTGATCTGGTGCTCGTCTGTTCAAACGTCTCGCCGGCCGCCCTTGGCGGCCTCGACCGGGCGGCGGCGGATTTTCACGAACTCGGCGAGCGCGCCGCCAAACGCGGCCTGCGCGTCGGCTACGAGGCGCTTGCCTGGGGCCGCCACATCCACGATCACCGGGATGCCTGGGAGATCGTCCGGCGGGCCGATCATCCGAATATCGGCCTGATCCTCGACAGTTTTCATACGCTGTCGCGCAAGATCGACGTCAATTCGATCCGGTCGATCCCGAAGGAGAAGATCTTCATCATCCAGCTCGCCGATGCGCCGCTGATCGACATGGATCTGCTCTACTGGAGCCGGCACTTCCGCAATATGCCCGGCGAAGGCGACCTGCCGGTGCTCGACTTCATGAAGGCCGTCGCCGCCACCGGTTATGACGGCTATCTGTCGCTGGAGATCTTCAACGACCAGTTCCGCGGCGGATCCCCGAACGCGATCGCCGTCGATGGCCGCCGCTCGCTGATCTATCTCGGCGATCAGGTGAAGCGCCAGCAGCCGGAGAGCGCGCTGCCGGTGCCGTCGATGCCGCCGCGCGCCAAGGTCGAGGGCATCGCCTTTATCGAGTTCACCGCCGATGAAGACGAGGCGCTTGCGCTTGAAGCGCTGTTTGCCAGCCTTGGCTTCCGCAAGGCGGCCAGGCACAAGAGCAAGCGGGTGACGGTTTTCCGCCAGGGCGCCATCAATCTCGTCGTCAACACTGAGCGGAAGGGCTTTGCCAGCGCCTCCCATGCCGTGCACGGCACCTCGGCCTATGCCGCCGGTCTGCTGGTCGACGATGCGCAAGCGGCGTTGCAGCGCGCCGTCGCGCTCGGCGCCGAACGCTTCGCGCAATCGCTCGATGCCGGCGAGATCGAAATGCC
>NZ_JAILYJ010000048.1 GCF_019793465.1 Rhizobium croatiense
CCCCTCATCCGCCTGCCGGCACCTTTGTAACTTCCCTTTACCCGCTATTGGCGTAGTACTGCCTGTTGCGGTGGCGGATGGAAGACCGTTGCACCTTTGGGACCCCAAGCCCGTGGGAGAGCCTGGGTCTCCATCCGCCGTTCCATTGAACCCGAACAGTCGCCGGGGCCGCTTGCGAAGGCAAAGCCCGCTTAGGCAAGGATGGGATCAGATGGAAATGAGTGAGAGTGTGGTTGTCGGCATCGATGTTTCCAAGGACCGCTTGGACGTGGCGCTGCACCCTTCGGGCGAGCACTTCGCGGTCAGCAACGATCACGCCGGACTTGAGGAATTGATCGCCAGGCTGGGCGCCTCCAGGCCGACGATCGTCGGCCTGGAGGCGACCGGCGGCTACGAGATGCTGGCGGCAGGCAGCCTGTCGGCCGCTGGCTTTGGGGTGGTTGTTGTCAATCCGGCGCAGGTGCGCGCCTATGCCAACGCGCTCGGCCGCAGGGCCAAGACCGACCCGATCGATGCGGCTGTCATCGCTGCCTTCGTCCTGGCGACGAAGCCGGCGATCCGGCCGCTGCGCGATGCCGAGACGCAGGCGCTATCCGAACTCATTGCCCGTCGGCGCCAGATCGTCCAGATGACCGTTGCCGAGGAGAACCGGTTGCGCATGGCGCTGGCCAAACAGGCGCAGAAGAGCATCAAGCGCTTGCTGACAGCCTTGCGGCGCGAGCTCGAGAACCTCGATGCCGATCTCGACAGCCATATCCGCAAATCGCCGGTCTGGCAGGTGCGCGAGGCGCTGTTGACCTCGGTGCCGGGTGTCGGGCCGACAACGGCGCGGACGCTGCTGGCCGAGCTGCCCGAACTCGGCAGCCTCGACCGCCGCCAGATCGCCTCACTGGCAGGGCTTGCCCCCTGGACGCGGCAATCGGGAAAGTGGAAGGGCAAGAGCTTCATCGGCGGCGGCCGCGGCAAGGTGCGGGCCGTGCTGTTCATGGCCGCCCTCGTCGCCAGCCGCTACAATCCAGACCTCAAGGCATTCCGCGACCGCCTGGTCGCGGCCGGCAAGCCCAAGATCGTCGCAACCGTCGCCACCATGCGCAAGCTGCTCACTATCCTCAATGCCATCATCAGGGACGGACGACCATGGCAAAACGCTTGACAAAAAAGACAGTCGCTCTCCCCG
>NZ_JAILYJ010000049.1 GCF_019793465.1 Rhizobium croatiense
ATCGGACTTGATCCGCACTCGTGACAGATGACATCCCATTGCCGCCACCGGTGCGGCGCGATGAAAAGAAAGGTGCTTACTATGCCGCAGTCGGCGGAAAAAGTTCTCGACCATGCTCCCCTGTTCCGCGAGCCGGAATACAGGCAGATGCTCGCCGAGAAGAAAGCCAATTTCGAATGCCCCCACCCGGATCAGGTCGTTGCCGATCAAAACGACTTCACGAAGACCTGGGAGTATCGCGAAAAGAACCTGGGCCGCGAAGCCCTGGTCGTGAACCCGGCCAAAGCCTGCCAGCCGCTCGGTGCCGTCTTCGCAGCCGCAGGCTTTGAGCAAACGATGTCCTTCGTCCATGGCAGCCAGGGCTGCGTCGCTTATTACCGTTCGCATCTGTCGCGTCACTTCAAGGAGCCTTCATCAGCGGTCTCGTCCTCGATGACGGAGGACGCGGCAGTGTTCGGCGGGTTGAAGAACATGGTCGACGGGCTCGCCAATACATACAAGCTCTACGATCCGAAGATGATCGCCGTCTCGACCACCTGCATGGCCGAAGTCATTGGAGACGACCTCCACGGCTTCATCGAAAACGCAAAGAACGAAGGGTCGGTCCCGCACGACTTCGATGTTCCTTTCGCCCACACGCCTGCCTTCGTCGGCAGCCACGTCGATGGCTATGACGGCATGATCAAGGGCATTCTGGAGAACTTCTGGAAAGGCAACGAGCGGAAGGAGGTTGCTCAAGCCATCAACATCATTCCCGGCTTCGACGGCTTCTGCGTCGGCAACAACCGCGAACTGAAGCGCCTGCTCGACATGATGGGCGTATCCTACATCTTCATCCAGGATGCCTCCGACCAGTTCGACACGCCGTCTGACGGTACGTACCGCATGTATGACGGCGGCACGAAGATCGAGGACTTGAAAACGGCGTTGAATGCCGAAGCGACCCTGTCGCTGCAGCACTATAACACGCGCAAAACGCTGGAATATTGCAAGGAGGTCGGTCAGGTTACGGCTTCGTTCCATTATCCGCTGGGTGTTCAGGCGACCGACGAATTCCTGATGAAGGTCTCGGAGATTACCGGCAAGGAAATTCCTCCG
>NZ_JAILYJ010000005.1 GCF_019793465.1 Rhizobium croatiense
CATTACGTCACGTCTTGAATCGACGAGAACTTCACACCTGTTTTCCAGGAGACAAAGCCGAAACTCAATCTCCGAAAACCAGTGTAACTTCTCTTGATAAACGTGACCGCCAAAGTCTCTTTCAAAGGATCCAAATCTCTTCAGATCCCGCGAAGCTCCGCCGCCCACGTTTCTCTTTCTTCCAATCTTCAATTGTCAAAAAACCGACGACCCGAAGCCGTCACCAAAACCCGTTCCAAACTTTCGCCCAGAACACAAACCAGCAATCGCCAATCCGCTTGAGTTTCTTGAGAGCGAGAGACTTCGTCGCCAGCAGCGCCGCCGCCCTCGTTCAGTGAGTGGGCTTATAGAACCAACCCCTTTTCCAAGTCAACAGCCATACCAAAAGTTTTTTGACATTTTTGTAACAGGTTGATTCGGCGTGTATTTTTCCGCAGGCCTTTATCCACAGCCGGCGTTTTCGGCGCAGATTTCCGAAAATTCTTTTACCAGTCGATAAAAAAATCATCGGAAACCCGCTTTCAACCAGCGAAAGATGACAGGAAAACAGCGGCTTGAGCGAATTTATGGTTAACAGAGGATTAAAACGCTTCCAGCCCCCAGGCTTTAAATTTCCGTCACAAATCAACGACCGGCATTTCGGAACCTATCGCCGTCTAGCGTGTTGTCTTTCCCATCGAGGAAAGGAGACCGACATGCCTGCCAACACCGACGATATCAGAGCATCTGTCAGCAAGGACATTGCTGCGCTCCAGCAGGAAGTATCCCGCCTGCAGAAAATGATTTCCGCTCAGGGCGCCGAAGCCTATTACGAAGTGCGCGGCCGCGCCGGCAAGGCTTATGATGAGGCCTTGCCCCGCGCCAAGAATGCCGTCGCCCAGATCAGGGCCGAAGGGGCCGCTGCTGCCGGTGCTGCCCGCGAGCATCCAGCCGCCACGACGACGGCGCTGGTGCTTGCAGGCGCCATTGGATTCCTCGCCGGATATCTGCTTTCCGGCAGCCCGCAACCGCAGCATCGCCATTGGTGGCGCTAGGCCTGCCACATCCGCTTAAAATCATACTTTTACGCACCCGCCGATCCGTTTTTCGGCAGGGTGCGTAAATGCTTATGTCTTAGAAAAACCAATTTTTAATGCAAGCAAGGGACCATAAAAAACGAAAGGGAGGACAGCATGGAAAACAAGAGGGCCAATTGCATTATTGAAGTCAGCGTCGATGGCGTTAACGGCCGTTACGCGGTCGGCATCATGAATATGCGTCAGGCACTCGAACTGCCGGAAATGCCAAGCCTATCTTATACGCATCCCGACCCTGTGAAAGCCGCTGCCGGCATCGTCGTCAGCCGCAAGGAACTGGCCGGTTTCATGGCCTGCCGCTGAGACAGCGTAACCCTTCATGCCCTGACGGTGCTTTGTCAGAAGCGCTGAAGGCAGTCTGCAGCCCCATCGTTCCCTAGATATAGTTCGCCACGCTGGAATCCTTGTGCCGTTCATGCCAAGAAACGGCATCGAAGCAGCACAGGGATAGCAGATGAGGGACCGGCGCCCATCGCATAAACTGCACGAGCGGCCAAAGCCTGCCGCCGGCGCAGGCAAGCGGGTCACCCTTCCCCGCGCCCTTTCCAAGCTCGGTTACTGCTCCCGCACCCAAGCCGAACGGCTAATCGCCGAAAATCGCGTCGCCGTCGACGGCCGCACGATCAGCGATGCCGCTGCATGGGTCGATCTTGCGACGGCCAGGATCAGCGTCGACGGTCTCCCCATCGCCGCCGAGGCAAAAATCTATCTGATGCTCAACAAGCCGCGCGGGCTCGTGACCACCCGCCACGATCCCGAAGGCAGGCCGACGGTTTATGATTGCTTGAGAGATTTCGACATCCCGCACCTCTCTCCGGTCGGCCGGCTCGACAAGGCGAGCGAAGGCCTGCTGCTTTTCACCAACGACACGGAATTCGCCCAGATCCTGCTCGATCCGGTCACCCATGTGACCAAGACCTATCATGTCCAGGTCGGCCGGCTTTTGGACGACGAGGAAATCGCCGCAATGACGTCGGGCATCCGCCACGATGGCGAGTTGCTGACGGCGACTGCGACGCGACGCCTTCGCCAGGGCGACAGGAACTCATGGATCGAGGTCGAGCTGGATGAAGGCCGCAACCGCCAGATCCGCCGCATGCTGGAGGCGCTCGGGGCCGAATGTCTGCGCCTCGTGCGGGTCGCAATCGGCGGGCTCGAACTCGGTGAACTGCCGAAAGGTGCCGTGCGCGCGCTGACCGAGGCGGAATTGCAGGCGCTGCGCCGGAGCGCCGGCATGGAAAGGGCAAGACGTTGACCGATATGACGGAGATGGCGCCGCACGACTTCTGGCAGGTAATCCATCCGCCCGGCACCTTTCCCGACGATCGGGAGTTCACCTCCTTTTATGTCGCCGCACTGGAAGACGGACGCCAGCTTTGCCTGCCGATCCGCGTGCTGGCTGATGGCGAACATGCCCTCGCCTCGCTGATCGTCAACCAGGCAAGCTTCGCCGTGCTCGATGCGTTGGCCGAAGACCTCGCCGAAAAGATCAGGCCCATGCGCATTGATGTCGTCGCCGGCCTGCCGACGCTCGGCCTGACGCTTGCCGCGGCCGTCGCGCAGAAGCTCGGCCACGCTCGCTACGTCCCGCTCGGCACCTCGCGCAAATTCTGGTACCGCGACGAACTCTCTGTTGCCCTGTCCTCAATCACGACGCCGACACAGGAAAAGCGTCTTTATATCGATCCGCGCATGCTGCCGCTGCTGAGCGGACGGCGCGTCGGCCTGATTGACGACGTTATTTCCAGCGGCGCATCGATCGTCTCGGGTCTTAATCTGCTGACGGCCTGCAGCATCGAACCCGTCGTCATCGGTGCGGCCATGCTGCAATCTGGGCGCTGGCGCGAAAGCCTCGCAACCGCCGGGCCGCAATGGATCACGCGCATCGTCAGCGTTTTCGCAACGCCCGTTCTGAAGCGCAACGCCGCCGGCCGGTGGCAGGCACCCGCCCGACCGTAGACGTGAGGATTGTTCGATCTTTGCCGGCTGGCGCCTCTGTACAGCCGGTGAGGAACGATTACAGTCCGCTCGTCGCATGTCACCCGGAAGCGTGCAGCGGTTTCCGCATAGCGACATATTTCAATCGATGAAACACCGGATCTGCCCATGTCGTTCGAGCAAGCATCCCTGCTGATCCTTCTGCTGGCGATGCTCGTTCTCTTCTCCTTCGAGCGCATCCGCATCGAGGTGGTTGCGATTGCCGGCCTGCTCGCCGGTTATGCGCTCGGCCTTTATCCGGCCGACCAGATTTTCGCAGGCTTCGCCAGCCCCGTCGTCATCACCGTCATCGAAATCCTGCTGATCGTTCAGGTGCTGGCGCGCGCCAAGCTCTTCGACAATCTCGCCGCGCGTTGGGCGGCCGCAAGACCATCGCCCTTCAAGGTCATATCGGGTACGTCCTCGCTCGCCGGCTTTGTTTCCATCTTCATGAACAATATCGGCGCCTTTGCGATCACGCTGCCGGTGGCGCTGCGGCTCGGCGTGGCGCTATCGATCCCTCGCCGTCAACTCGTCATGCCGGTCTCGTTTGCCGCCCTGCTCGGCGGTCTGGTCTCGCTGATCGGCACGCCGGCCAACCTGCTCGTCAGCGACGCGCTCGCCAAGGCGTCCGGCGCGGGTTTTCGCTTCTTCGATTTCGCCTATGTCGGCCTGCCGGTTGCAATCGCCGGCATTCTGCTCATCGCCTTTCGCGTCCGGCGCCTGTTTCCGGAACCCGATGCAGTGCCGGCAACGATCTCCCCGGGTACGCGCCCCATCGTCGTCGAACGTCGCGTCCCGGACGCTTCTCCGCTGATCGGCACCCGGCTTTCCGAGTGTCCAACCCGCTTCGCCATCAAGCCGCATGCGCTGATCCGTGGCGACAATTTCGTTTTTGGCCCGCTCGACCAGTCGGTAATCAACGCTGGCGACGTACTGCTGGCCGAAGGCGCCGATGGCGTCTTCGCCGGCCTTGCCGCCGCACAGGCGCTAATCGCCGATATCCATCCGCATGGTCTGCCGCCGGATTTTACCCGAGTCGAAACCGTCGTGATGCCGGAAAGCACGCTGGTCGGTTCGCGCGTCCGCTCGCTCGAAGTCTTTCACCATCGCGGCATCGCAGTCACTGCTCTTTCCATGCGTACCCCGCGCATCGAAGGCCGCTTCCTCGATTTGCAGCTGTCGATCGGCGATATTTTGACGCTGGAAGGGCCTCGCATGGCCATTGCCGAAGCGTTGGAGGAAAGCGAGTGCCTGCCGCTCGCCCCGACGGCTTCAGCCGAACCGGCCCTGCTCTCCTGGCGACCCTTCGCGCTGTTTGCCTGCGGCGTCGCTGCGTCGGCGGCCGGCTTGCATCCCGAGGTCGCTTTTGCCGGCGTCGTGCTCGTCCTCGCCCTGCTCAACCATCTCAACATCCGCCAGGCGATGGCCGACCTCAACTGGCCGATCATCATCATGCTCGCGGCGATGATCCCGATCGGCCAGGCGGTGGCAAGCACCGGGACAGCCGAAGCGATCGCCGGCTGGCTGAGCCTCGTCGTGCCGATCGACCATCCGCTCTCCGGCATTGCCCTCATCCTCTTCCTGGCCATGGCGCTGACGCCCTTCGTCAACAATGCGACGGTCGCAATCGTGCTGACGCCGATCGCACTCGAATTTGCAAGGACCGGGCGACATGCGCCCGACGCCTATCTGATCGCGGTAGCCGTCGGCGCCTCTCTCGATTTCCTGACGCCCTTCGGCCATCACAACAATACGCTTGCAATGGGAATCGGCGGCTACCGTTTCAGCGATTTCCTGCGCGCCGGCTGGCCGCTCGCCGTCGTAAGTTACGGCCTTGCTCTGCTTCTTCTGGCTCTGTTCTGGCTGTGATGCGATATTTTGTCCTTAAATCGATTCCGGTTTGAGGAATTATGCAGTAGAGCAGGAAGCCTTCAGCTAAACACAAGGACAGTCGAGCGCCGTGCGAATCCTCTCCGAAGCCCATTTCCCGGAATTGCCGAATTACTATCGCGGCAAGGTGCGCGAGAATTACGATCTACCGGACGGACGCCGCATTATCATCAGCACCGACCGGCTGAGCGCTTTCGATCGAATCCTCACCTGCATCCCCTATAAGGGCCAGGTGCTGACTGAGACCGCGCGTTATTGGTTCGAAGCGACGAAGGACATCTGCCCAAACCACGTCATCGACTATCCCGATCCGAATGTCGTCATCGGCAAGCGGCTCGACATCCTGCCGGTCGAGATCGTCGTGCGCGGATACCTTGCCGGCACCACTGGCACCTCGATCCTGACGCTCTACAAGAAGGGTGAGCGGGAAATGTACGGCATGCGCCTGCCGGACGGCATGCACGATAACCAGATTCTGCCCGAACCCGTCATCACCCCGACCAGCAAGGAATTCGACGGCGGTCATGACGAGCCGCTGACACCTGCCGAAATCGTCGACCGCGGCCTTCTGACCAAGGAGCAGTGGGAGACGCTCTCCGGATATGCGCTTGCACTCTTTGCCCGCGGCCAGGCAATGGCCGCCGAACGCGGCCTGATCCTCGTCGACACCAAATATGAATTCGGCACCGACGGCGACGGCAACATCATCCTCGCCGATGAGATCCACACACCTGACAGCAGCCGTTACTGGCTCGCAGAAAGCTATCCGGCGAGCTTCGCGGCCGGAATACGGCCGGAAAGTTTCGACAAGGATTTCGTCCGCGCCTGGGTGGCGGAACGTTGCGATCCCTATAAGGACGAAATCCCCGAAATTCCCCTCGAGCTGATCGAGCAGACCTCGGCCGTCTACATCAAGGCCTACGAGTCGATCACCGGCGAACGCTTTGTTCCCGACGACAGCGGCGAGACACCGCTTGCCCGTGTCCGAAACAACCTCTCCCGCTATTTCCCTTGAAAAAGACGGCACACGAAGCCGCCGGGCCGTGCATCGGCTTGGCAGCTTTCGCGCAATCGCGCTAGCATCAGCAAAATGGAACCCGGGCACGGCCCGGCGGGGGACAGATGGCGAGGAGGCCGAGACGCAAGGCCGAGGAAACGCGACAGGACATTCTCTGCATGGCGGAGATGTTGTTTCGCGCGCGCGGCTACGTCGCGGTGTCGATCGCCGATATCGCCGGCGCGCTCAACATGTCGCCCGCCAACGTCTTCAAGCATTTTCACTCCAAGGTCGCGCTGGTGGATGCCATTGCCGGACGACATCTCGACAATGCTGCCGAGCGCTTCGCTCCCCTCGACCAGGATATGCCCGCGAAAGAGCAACTCCACCGCTTCGTCCTGCGCCTCCTGGATGGCCATCTGCAGGATATACAGAAAAGCCCCTACATATTTGAAATGGTGCTTTCGACCATCGAGGCCAAACTCGAAGCCGGCATTCGCTATCGCGCCCGCATCGAGGAAAATCTCGGCGAGATCATCCGCAAAGGTGTTGCAGAAGGCCGTTACCATTGCGGCAACCCCGAACGGGCGGCGCATGTTGTCGCCGATATGCTTGCCTGCGTGCTGCATCCCGTCCTCATCGTCCGCGACGACAAGGAGACACTGGTGCAGCGTGCGGGGGAAATCGTCAGCTTCGTCGATGCCGCACTGCAAAATAGCGCTTGCTAAGTGACGATTGCTGACTTACGTCACTTCGTAAAGCTTTTCTTAGACTCGGGGATAATGGCACCTGAAGCCAGACCGATCCTGTCGCTTGTATAAGCCTGAGCTGGCTCGGCTGAGTGCATGGATCGAAGGCAATTGCCACCGCATGAGGAAATTCAGAATGATACGGCGTGCCCTGCTCATCTCCTCGGCCCTGGTGGCCGGCGCCTTGCTTGGCGCCTGCAGCGACAACGCCGGCAAGCCCGCCGGCAGTGCAGGCGCGGCGCAGCAGGCAACGCCCGTCGGCGTGGTCGCGCTGGAGAAGGCTAGTTTTCCTGTTACCACGATCCTTCCCGGCCGCGCCGAAGCCTTCCAGACGGCCGATATCCGGCCGCAGGTAAGCGGCATTATCCGCGAGATCGCCTTCAGGGAAGGCGGGGAGATCAAGAAGGGCGACCTTCTCTATCAGATCGAGGATGCGCCCTATATCGCCGCCGTCGAGCAGGCCAAGGCGGCAATCTCCAAGGCCGAGGCGAGCGTGCCGAGCGCTGAAAGCAACCTCGAACGCTACCAGCGCCTCGTCGGCAGCGGCGCCACGCAGATCGAATACGAGACGGCCAGGACGACGCTTCTCCAGGCGAAGGCCGAAGTCGAGTCGGCAAAGGCAGCCCTTTCCGCCGCGCAGATCGACCTCGATCACACCAAGATCGTCGCGCCCTTCGACGGCATCATCGACCAGACGGCCTACAATGTCGGCAACGTCGTCTCTGCCAACCAGACGACGGCGCTGACGACGATCCGCCAGCTCGACCCGATCTATATCTCGCTGACGGAATCGAGCACCAACCTCCTGCGGCTGCGCGATGCCATGGCAGCCGGCGATATCAAGGGCGCGGAGAACGTCGCCTTCCACCTGATTCTCGAAAACGGCAAGGAATACAACCAGCAGGGCAAGCTCGACATGTCGAAGCAGGTGGTCAGTGAGACCACAGGCACTTTCATCATCCGCGTGCTCTTCCCCAATCCCGATCGTGTCGTCCTGCCCGGCATGTATGTCCGCGCAACCGTTGAGCTCGGGGCCGAGACCGGTTATGCGCTGCCGCAGCTGGCGACAAGCCGTGACGCCAACGGCCGGCTGACGGCGCAATTCGTTTCCGCCGACGGCAAGGTC
This sequence comes from Rhizobium croatiense, assembly GCF_019793465.1. Classification (GTDB taxonomy): domain Bacteria; phylum Pseudomonadota; class Alphaproteobacteria; order Rhizobiales; family Rhizobiaceae; genus Rhizobium; species Rhizobium croatiense. The sequence continues at coordinate 7,819 of NZ_JAILYJ010000005.1, forward strand.
GAAACCCGGGCCTTCGAGAACAGCTCGCCCTCCAACAATTCCTGGTTGGTGACCGAAGGCATCAAGGACGGCGATCAGCTGATCGTCACCGGCCTGCAGTCGGTCACGGCAGGCATGCCGGTAACGCCGGTCCCGATGAAGATCAATGACAACGGCGTGGTCGTGCCTGCCGAGCCGCCCGCGGCCGGTGATGCTGAGAAGCCCGCAGCGAGATAATCGCTTCGAGCCTGCATCGTCACCGTCTCAGCCGCACAGGAACAACCGATGGCCAAGTTTTTCATCCGACGTCCGATTTTCGCCTGGGTCATTGCGATCACCATCATGCTCGCCGGCCTGCTGGCGATCTTCACCCTGTCGATTTCGCAATATCCCGACATCGCCCCGACGACGGTCCGCATCAACGCCACCTATCGCGGCGCCAGCGCCGAGACCGTGGAGAAATCGGTGACGACGATCATCGAGGACGGCATGACCGGCCTCGACGACCTCACCTACATGACCTCGACGTCGTCGACCGGCGCGGCCAGCGTCCAGCTCACCTTCGGAACCAGCATCGATCCCGATATCGCCCAGGTGCAGGTGCAGAACAAGCTGCAGCTTGTTCAATCGCAGCTTCCGGGTGATGTCATCGATGCCGGCATCAGCGTGACGCGTTCGACCTCGAGCATCCTTCTCGTCGGCTCGCTCGTTTCGTCCGATGGCAAGCGCAGTTCGGTCGATCTCGGCAATATCTTGTCGACCTCCATCGAGGATCAGATCCAGCGCCTGGAAGGCGTCGGCAGCATCAACGTCTTCGGTTCGGGATACGCCATGCGCATCTGGCTCGATCCCTTCAAGCTGTTGAAATATCAGCTGACGCCCAGCGACGTCACCGCGGCGATCCAGGCGCAGAACACCCAGGTCTCGGTTGGCTCGCTCGGCGCCCAGCCGACGATCCCCGGCCAGCAGCTCAACGTCACCATCACCGCGCAAAGCCAGCTGACCACCGTCGCCGATTTCGAACACATCATTCTGAAGGTCGAAAAGGACGGCGCGACGGTGCGCCTCAGCGACGTCTCGCGCATCGAGATCGGTCAGGAAAGCTACGGCGGCAGTTCGCGCTACAACGGCCTGCCCTCCAGCGGCTTTGCGGTCAATCTCGCGATCGGCGCCAACGCCATCGATACCGCCGCCCGCGTGCGCTCCGCGCTCGACGTCATCGGCCGCACCCTGCCGGAAGGGGTGAAGATCACCTACCCCTACGACACGACGCCCTTCGTGGAACTATCGATCGAAAAGGTCGTGCATACGCTGATCGAAGCGATCGTCCTCGTCTTCGTGGTGCTGCTCGTCTTCCTGCAGAATCTGCGCGCGACGCTGATCCCGACGATTGCCGTTCCCGTGGTACTGCTCGGCACTTTCGGAGTGCTGGCGGCGACCGGTTATTCCATCAATACGCTGACGATGTTCGCCATGGTTCTGGCGATCGGCCTTCTCGTCGACGACGCGATCGTCGTTGTCGAAAACGTCGAGCGCATCATGTCCGAAGAAAAGCTTTCGCCGCTCGAGGCGACGGAAAAGTCGATGGGCGAGATCACCGGCGCCATTGTCGGCATCGCGCTCGTGCTGACCGCCGTCTTCATTCCGATGGCCTTCTTCGGCGGTTCGACCGGTATCATCTATCGCCAGTTCTCGATCACCATCGTCTCGGCCATGCTGCTGTCGGCGCTCGTCGCCATCGTGCTGACGCCTGCGCTCTGCGCCACCATGTTGAAGCCTGTCAACGAGCACAGGAAGCACCGCGTCGGCGACTGGTTCAACCGCAACTTCACGCGCTCGACCAACGGTTATGTCAGGACCATCGGCTATCTTCTGAAGCGACCGATCCGCGTCATGCTGGTCTTCCTTCTCGTCGGCGCCGGCTGCGCCTATCTCTTCACCCGCCTGCCGAGCTCCTTCCTGCCGCAGGAAGACCAGGGCGTGCTGCTGACCATCGTCACCACGCCGCCGGGCTCGACCACGCAGCAGACCCAGGCGGTCGTCGAGAAGGTCGAAAACTACTATCGCGAAAACGAGAAGGACGCCGTCGACTCCGTCTTCGGCGCCCTGGGCTTCGGCTTCAGCGGCTCCGGACAGAACAGCGCCATCGTCTTCACCAAGCTCAAGGATTTCTCGCAGCGCACCGATCCCAATCTGAGCGCCCAATCGGTCGTCAGCCGGGCCCTGCGCAGCTTCTTTGCGATGCGTGAGGCGCAGGTCTTCGCGCTTCTGCCGCCGGCAATCCAGGGCCTCGGCGTGTCGAGCGGCTTTTCCATGTACCTCGTCGACACCGGCGGCCATGGCAATGACGCCCTGACAGCGGCCTCCAAACGGCTGATCCAGATGGGCAACTCGTCAGGCAAGGTCGTGGCGCTGCGCAGCAGCAACAAGGAGGTCGAGTCGCAGATGCGCATTGTGCTCGATCAGGAAAAGATCGGCGCCATGGGCGTCGACATCGCCTCGGTCAATTCGATGTTGTCGATCATCTTCACCGGCCGCGACGTCAACGACTTCACGCTGAACGGCGAGATCAAGCCGGTCTATGTCCAAGGCGACGCGCCCTTCCGCATGCAGCCGGACGATCTCAATCACTGGTATGCCCGCAACAATTCAGGCGAAATGGTGCCCTTCTCCGCCTTCACCAAAACCGAATGGGTCAAGGGTGCACCTTCGCTTGCCCGTTTCAACGCCGTCAGTGCCATCCCCCTCGACGGCGCCTCGGCGCCCGGCGTGTCCTCCGGCGATGCGATGAACGAAATGGAAGCCCTGACCGAACAGCTCGGCGGCGGCTACACCGTCGCCTGGCAGGGCATCTCCTATCAGGAACGCCTTTCCGGCTCGCAAGCGCCGATGCTCTATGCGATTTCCGTTCTCGTCGTCTTCCTCTGCCTGGCAGCGCTTTACGAAAGCTGGTCGATTCCCTTCTCGGTGATCATGGCCGTGCCCGTCGGCATTCTCGGCGCGCTGACGGCGGCAACGCTTTTCGGCCAGGCGAACGACGTCTATTTCAAGGTCGGCTTGCTCACCACGATCGGGCTTGCGGCGAAGAATGCGATCCTGATCGTCGAATTCGCCAAGGATCGGATGGAGAGTGGTATGGGTCTCTACGAGGCGACACTGGAAGCAGCGAGATTGCGCCTGCGGCCGATCATCATGACCTCGCTCGCCTTCATTCTCGGTGTCGTGCCGCTGGCGATCGCGACAGGCGCGGGCTCGGCGGCCCAGAATGCCATCGGCATCGGCGTCCTCGGCGGCATGCTGGCGGCGACGATGCTCGGAATTTTCTTCGTTCCGTCCTTTTTCGTCGTCATCCGACGCATCTTTGCCACACGCGGCAAAAATGCGGCAGCTGTGTGATATAAATGCACTGTGATAATGCTGTTCCGATTGCTACATTGCGCCCGACTGCTTCGGTGTGTGTTTTCAAGTGGGACAAGGCGCGGCGCGCCGATAGTGAAGCATGAAGCTTCGGACAAGAATTGACTTGCTCGAGTACAGGAAGAAATGAATGGTATCTCTTCGTTTTGCCACACCGGCATTGTTATTATTATTGTCGGGCTGCGTTGTAGGCCCGGATCATGCTCCTCCTGAAATGCCGCTGCCCGCCAAATTCGGAGAAGGCGGAACGAAGAGTGTCGGCGACGTTGCCACCGCAGCCTGGTGGACAGCTTTCAGGGACCCCAAGCTGAACGGCTATGTCCAGGCTGGCCTTGAGCAGAACCTGACCGTCCAGCAGGCGATCGAGCGCATCAATGCAGCTTCCGCCAACGTTACCGTCGCCGGCGCAGGCGGCCTGCCGAACCTCAACGTCGGCGCCTCGCACACGATCAGCGGCCAGAAGGGCGAACTGCGCACGCAGTTCGACACGCGCAACACCAGTGCCGGCGAAGTTCAGCTGAGCTGGCTGCTCGATCTCTTCGGCCTCTATAAGCGCAGCACCGAGAGCGCGGTCGCTTCGCTCGATTCGGCTTACGCATCCGCCGATGTCGCCAAGCTGACCCTCGTGCAGGATCTCGTCTCGAGCTACATCGATGTTCGCTTTTATCAGCAGCGCCTGGCGCTTTCGAAGGCCAACCTGAAGTCTCGTCAGGAAACCTACGAACTGACCAAATTCCAGCTTGAAGCCGGCGCCGCCTCGCGACTCGACGTCGTTCAGGCCGAAGGTCTGGTACAGTCTACGCTCGCCGAAATTCCCGGCCTCGAAACCAACATCCGTGTATCGGCCCATCACATCGCCACGCTGCTTGGCCTGCCGGCCTCGGCTCTTGTCAACGAATTGCTGAGGGGCAGTGGTCAACCGGTCTTCCGCGGCGGCATCAACTCCGGCATCCCAGCAGACCTGATCCGCAACCGACCCGACATTCGCGTCGCGGAGCGTGACCTCGCTGCCGCAACGGCCAATATCGGCGTTGCCGAGGCGCAGCTTTATCCGAGCATCTCGCTCAGCGGCTCGATCTCGCCCTCCTATATCAACCAAAGGGGTGTCCATGGCGCTCTGACGCCTTGGTCCTTCGGTCCGACGCTGAACCTGCCAATCCTCGATGGCGGCCGCCTGCGCGCCAACGTCAAGTCGGCACAGTCTGAAGCCGCGGCCGCTTACCTCAACTGGAAGTCGACGGTGCTGACCGCCGTCGAGCAGGTCGAGAACGCGCTCGCCGCCGTCCGGCGCGATGCCCGCACGGTCGCCGCCCTTCAGGCCCAGGTAAAGACGACGCAGGAAACGCTCGAACTTTCCACAGCATCCTATAAGGACGGCGCCTCCTCGCTGCTCGACGTTCTCGACGCGCAGCGCCAGGTTTCGCTCGCCCAGGCAAGCCTTGCCCAGGCCGTCCAGCAGATGGCCAAGGACTATGTCTCGCTGAACATCGCCGTCGGCGGCGGTTACGCTCCCGGCGGCAAGACCACCGTGCCGGTGAAGCCTGAGCCGGCGAAGGCCAAGAGCTGACCGGCTCGCCACCTTTCTGGAAATACGGAGCCCCGCGATCGTCTCGCGGGGCTTTTTTCATGCCGGCTCCGCATTGGGTAATTGCGCGGCAACGGAATTTCGATTCGACAAGCGGCGGCCGCTGATATAGGAGTGATTAAACGATTAATCAGGCAGCCTGAATCATGGCTTTATCGCGCCCGGGACCGAACCTCAGCAGGATAGCGACCTCGCTCGGCGTCTCCATTGCCACGGTCTCCAATGCGCTTTCCGGCAAAGGCCGGGTCTCTGGCCAATTGGTCGAAAGAATTCGTGAGCATGCCGCCGAGCTCGGTTATGTCCCGAGCCAGGCCGGCCGCGCGCTGCGGACCGGCCGCAGCGGCGTGCTTGGCCTGGTGCTGCCCGATATCGCCAATCCTCTGTTCCCGAAGATCGCGCAGGCGATCGAATTCGCGGCCTCCGCCGCAGGTTATGGCGTGCTGATCGCGGATTCCCGCGGCGATGCCGCCGCCCAGGCCGAGGCGATCAACCGCTTGGTCGAACGCGGCGTCGATGGCATGGTCGTCATTCCCCGCCGCGCCACCCGCATTTCGTCTGCCGCCTGTCCGGTCGCCGTCATCGATACCCCTTCGACGCCGGGCAACACCGTTTCCGCCGACCATTGGCAGGGCGGGCGTGAAATCGCCGTCCATCTCGCCGATCTCGGCCACCAGCGCATCCTCATCATCGGCAACAACCAGGAATCCAGCGTCCAGAACGACCGCGCCGGCGGCATTCACGCCGGTCTGCGCCCGGGTATGCAGGCTGAAACCCTGTGGATTGACGAGCTGGAACGGGATGGCGGCAGCGGCTGTCCGCTCGGCCTCGCCGAAAGAGTGAAGCAGGGTTTCACCGCTTTCGCGGCCCTCTCCGATTTGCAGGCGCTGCGCGCGCTGACGGAGCTGCAGCAGGCCGGCATCAACGTTCCCGCCGATGTCAGCGTCACCGGCTTCGACGACCTTATCTGGTCGCCTGTTGTTACGCCGTCCCTGACGACGGTCAGGATGGACATGGACAGGATTGCCGGGATTGCCGTGTCCGCCCTGGCCGATACGATAAGCAAAAGCCGCGCCCCGGAGGGCATGCTCGTTACCGCGGAGATCGAACGCGTCGCAATGCAATTGATCGTCCGCCAATCATCCGGGCCTTGTGAACCCGGCACTAAAAACCTCAGAGATGGAGAACAGATAAGATGAAAAAAGCTCTCATTGCTTCAGTGGCGCTTGCGGCGCTATCGCCGTTGAGTGCGGCTGCTGCCGAACGGACGCTGACCATTTCCGTCTATGCCTTCGCCCAGGACGATTTCAAGGCGCTGGTCTACGAACCCTTCGAAGCCCAATGCGGCTGCAAGCTGGTGGTCGAGACCGGTAACAGCGTCGAGCGCCTGGCCAAGATGGAAGCCAACAAGACCAGTCCCGTCGTCGATCTCGCCGCCGTTTCGATGGCCGATGCGCTGGCCGCCGCGCGCGCCGGCCTGATCGACAAGGTCGATACTGCAAAACTTTCCAATTTCGCCAAGCTGTATGACATCGCCAAGGATCCGAACGGCGACGGCATGAGTGTCGGCTATACCTTCTACGCCACCTCGATCGCCTACCGCTCCGACAAGATGAAGGTCGACTCCTGGGCCGATCTCCTGAAGCCGGAATATGTCGGCCATGTCGCCTTCCCCAATGTCACCACCAACCAAGGCCCGCCGGCGCTCTATATGCTGGGCCTGGCGCTCGGCAAGGACACGCCGGATCTGAAGGGGCCCATCGAGGCACTGGGCGAGAAGAAGGACGACATCGTCACCTTTTACGAAAAATCCTCCCAGCTGGTGCATCTCATGCAGCAGGAGGAAATTTGGGCGGCTCCCATCGGCCGGTTCTCCTGGGCTGGTTTCACCAAGCTCGATGTACCCGTTGCCTGGGCAACGCCGAAAGAGGGTCAGACCGGCGGCATGAACGTGCTGGTGCTGACCAAGGGTTCGAAGAACCAGGATCTCGCCCTGCAGTTCATGGATTTCTGGCTCTCGACCGAAACTCAGACCAAACTCGCCGAGAAGCTGATCGACAGCCCTGCCAACAGCGAGGTCAAGCTTTCCGAAGCGGCGGCCAACAACCTCACCTATGGCGAACAAACGGCTAAGAGCCTCAAGCTCATTCCGTCCGCCATCGCCCTCGACAACCGCGCCGGCTGGCTGAAGACCTGGAACGACAAGGTCGGTCAATAAGCCGCTTCTGAAACCGGTCCCGGCGTCTGCCGGGACCGCCCTCCTCTCCCGGAAAGGCGCCTCATGTTCCAGAACCGTGCAGAAGCCCTGGCGCTTGCCCTGCCGGCAGCCGTCTTTGCAACCCTGGTCTTTCTGCTGCCCGTCGCAATCCTGCTGTCGGAGGGCTTCCGCGCCGGTGGCGGCTGGACGTTGTCGGCCTATACCGATTTCTTTTCCGGGACGCTGAACCGCACCGTTTTCCTGCGCTCCTTCCGGCTTGGCCTCGAAGTCACCGCCGTCTCGGCCGTCATCGGTTATGCGGCGGCCTTCGCCATCGTCAACCTGCCGGCGAAGGGCAAAGGCCGAATGATCGGCCTCGTCACCCTGCCGCTGATGATCTCGCCGGTGGCGCGCACCTATGCCTGGATCGTCATTCTCGGCCGCACCGGCATCGTCAACCAGGCGATCACCGGCCTCGGTTTCAGTGCCGAACCGCTGCGCCTGCTGTTCACCGAAACCGCCGTCTTCATCGGTCTGCTGCAGCTCTTCCTGCCGCTGATGATACTTTCCTTAATCAGTGCGCTCGAAAACATGCCGAAGGATGCAATTCCGGCCGCTCGCGTGCTTGGCGCCAACTGGTTTCAGGTCTTCTGGAAGGTCGTCCTGCCGCTGACGCGTGAAGGGCTCGTCATCGGCGGTACGCTCGTCTTCACCGGCTCATTGACGGCTTATATCACCCCCGCCGTGCTTGGCGGTTCCAAGGTGCTGATGCTCGAAACGCTGATGTACCAGCAGGTTTCCGTCGCCAATGATTTCGTCTCGGCAAGCGTCATCGCCTTCATCCTGATCGTCATGAGCTTTGCCGCCAATATCCTGCTGAAACGCCTCGCGACGGCGAGGAACCGCCGATGACCCTGCGCCTGTTTTCGCCTATCGTGCTTTTCCTGCTGCTGGTCTTCCTGATCGGCCCGTTCCTGATCATCATCGCCGCCTCGCTCTCGGCAGGCGATACGCTGGCCTTTCCGCCGCAGGGTCTGTCGCTGCGCTGGGTGACCAAGGTCTTCACCATTGAAAGCTTCCGCGACAGCTTTGCCATGTCGATGTTCCTCGCCGTCTTCGGAACGCTTGCGGCCCTTGTCCTCGGCATCCCCGCCGCCTACGCCCTGTCGCGCTACCGGCTGCCGGCGGCAGAAACCGTCCGCACCGTCGTTTCGCTGCCCATCATCGTTCCCGGCATTATCGTCGGCCTGGCACTGCTGCGTTATCTCGTCGTTCCCTTTGGCTTCAACATCACGCTCGCCCTCTTCTTCGCTCACGCGGCGCTGGTGCTGCCCTATGCCGTGCGTGTCGTCTCCGCGAGCCTCGACAATCTGCGTTCGGATATCGAGGAAGCGGCCGTCCTGCTTGGTTCCTCCAGGCTCGGCGCCTTCTTCCGCGTGGTGATGCCGAATATCCGCGGCGGCATTCTGGCCGCCTTCATCCTCGGCTTCGTCACCAGCTTCAATCAGGTGCCGGTCTCGCTCTTCCTCTCCGGCCCCGGTGTGCGCACACTCCCGATCGACATGCTGGGTTACATGGAAACCACTTACGACCCGTCCATCGCGGCACTCTCCGCCCTTCTCGCCTTCCTCTCGATCGGCATCGTCTTCCTCGCCGAACGCTTCCTGGGATTTTCGCGTTATGTCTGATGCTTATCTTCAACTCAACAAGCTGACGCTCGCCTATGGCGATACGGTCGCGGTGAGGGAACTCGATCTTGCAATCGGCAAGGGCGAACTCGTCGCACTCCTTGGCCCTTCCGGCTGCGGCAAGACCACGACGATGCGTGCGATTGCCGGCCTGCTGACGCCCGCTTCTGGCCGCATCGGTCTCGACGGCGCCGATATCACCCGCGTCTCCGCCAACAAGCGCGCCGTCGGCCTCGTCTTCCAATCTTATGCGCTGTTTCCGCATCTGACCGTCTATGAGAACGTCGCCTTCGGCCTGCGTCTCAAGGGCATCTCGGGCGCCAATCTCGATGCCCGCGTCGGCGCCGGCCTGAAATCCGTCGGCCTGACCGCCTTCGCCGGCCGCAAGCCCGCCGAACTCTCCGGGGGCCAGCAGCAGCGCGTGGCGCTCGCCCGCTCGATGGTAATGGAGCCGAAAGTGTTGTTGCTCGACGAGCCGCTTTCCAATCTCGACGCCCGGCTTCGCCTGGAAATGCGCGCGGAATTGCAGCGCGTGCAGAAGGAGACTGGCGTCACGATGATTTTCGTCACCCACGACCAGGTGGAGGCCCTGGCGCTCGCCGACCGTATCGTCGTCATGCTGAACGGCGGCATCGAGCAGATCGGCACGCCGGAAGAGATCTACAACAATCCCGCCTCCGCCTTCGTCGCCGATTTCGTCGGCTTCGAGAATGTCTTCGCGCTGAAGGATGGAAAGCTTGCGACGCCGAACGGCCCGGTCTCACTTTCCGGTCCGGCGCCGGAAGCTGCGGCTGGTCTCGCCTGGCGTCCGCGCGCGGTGATCCTCGGCTCCGGTCAATTTCACGGCACCGTGCGCGGCACGTCTTTCGCCGGCAACACCCGCGAATACCTCCTCGATACGCCGCTCGGGTCCATTAAGGCCGAAATCGATGCGGGCCTGCCGCCGCACGAGATCGGCAGTGCGCTCGCCTTCGACCTGCCGGCCGCCGGCGCGGCCAACCTCAAACGGTTCGGGTGAAATCATGGGCGTCTGGATCGACACGGACATGGGCTTCGACGACATCGCCGCGATTTTAGTGGTGGGACAGTCGGAATATGAAATCGACGGCGTATCGCTGGTCTTCGGCAATGCGCCGCTGCCGCAAGTCAGAATGAATGCCGCCGGCGCCACCAGTGCCTTCGGCTGGACATTCACCATTCATACCGGCCGCGCCGCGCCGGTTCTCGGCACGCTCGAAACCGCTCAGGCGATTCTCGGAAAAACCGGCATCCCCACATCAGGCAAGGGCCTGCCCGAGGCGCCTGCCGTTGCCGACAGCGATGCCTTCGCCGCGCTATGCCGCTGGCTGGAAAGCCAGGGCCAGCACCGCATCCTCGCGCTCGGGCCGCTCACCAATATCGCTGCGGTGGCGCTCGCCCGCCCCGATCTCGCCACCCGCATCGACGACCTCGTCTGGATGGGCGGCGGCGTCACGTCAGGTAACCACACAGCGTCTGCCGAATTCAACGCGCTTGCCGATCCCGAGGCGCTTGCGATCGTCATCGCCCATGGCCTGCCGTTGCGCATGGTCGATCTCGACCTCTGCCGCAAAGTGCTGGCAAGGCCGGAGGATACCGAGCCGGTGCGCCATGCCGGCGGCGCCAATGCCGAACTGATCGCCGATATGTTTTCCGGTTATATCGGCATCGGCACCAGCCGCGGCCGCCCGGGAATGGCGATCTACGATCCATCCGCCGCCGTCGCCTTCATCGCCCCTGACATCGTCAGCTTCCGCCCCGCAAGAATCGACGTCGAACTTCAGGGGGCCCTCACCCGTGGCCGCACCGTCGTCGAGACACGAGCCACACATGCGACCTTCAACGCCCAATTCGCCGCCGACATCGATGCCGATGGGGCCCGCGCCATCATTCTCGCCGCCCTGGTCAACGAGGCCCGCAAATGAACGCCACCCCTGGCCAGGAACCGGCCGATCTCAACGATCCTGCTTTGCGCGCCCGCGCCGTTGCGGCTGCGCGCGGCGATGCCCCTTTCGATATGCTGATCACCGGCGGCCGGTTGCTCGATGCGGTGACCGGCCTGATCCGGGACGCCGATATCGGCCTCGTCGGCGCGCTGATCGCCAGCGTCCATACGCCGGCGAGCCGCACAGATGCCGTCGAGATCATTGATGCGGCAGGCAGCATCGTGACGCCCGGCCTGATCGACACACACATGCACGTCGAAAGCTCGATGGTGACGCCGGCCGAATATGCGAGCGCCGTGCTGCCGCGTGGCGTCACCACGGTCGTCTGGGATCCGCATGAATTCGGCAATATCCATGGCCTCGACGGTGTGCGCTGGGCAATCGAGGCCGTACGCGCGCTGCCGCTGCGCATGATCCTGCTCGCCCCCTCCTGCGTGCCGTCGGCACCCGGCCTGGAAATTGCCGGCGCCGATTTCGATGCCGCCGTTATCGCCGAAATGCTGCGCTCTTCGGCCGTCGGCGGCGTTGCCGAAGTCATGAACATGCGCGGCGTCATCGATGGCGATCCCCGTATGAGCGCCATCGTCAATGCCGGCCTTGCCTCCGGCAAGCTCGTCTGCGGCCACGCCCGCGGGCTCGAGGGCGCCGATCTTAACGCCTTCATGGCGGCTGGTGTTACCTCCGACCACGAACTCACCTCCGGCGCCGATCTCGCCGCCAAGCTTGCCGCCGGTCTGACGATCGAACTGCGCGGCTCGCACGACCATCTGCTGCAAGAATTCGTCGCGGTGCTGAACGGTCTCGGCCACCTGCCGCCCACTGTCACGCTCTGCACCGACGACGTTTTCCCGGATGAACTCTATGAGAGCGGCGGGCTCGACGACGTCGCCCGCCGGCTGGTGCGCTACGGCATGAAGCCGGAATGGGCGATCCGCGCCGCAACCTTCAACGCCGCACAGCGGCTGAAGCGCTCCGACCTCGGCCTTGTTGCCGCCGGCCGCCGCGCCGATCTCGTGTTTTTCGAGAATCTCACGGAATTCCGGGCGCGGCTGGTCATCTCAGGTGGCCGCATCGTCGCCCGCAACGGCAGCATGGAGGCGGCCGTCCAACGGCTTGATAGGGCACCGCTTGAAAATTCGGTGAAGCTCCCGCCACTCGTCGAAAATGACTTCCTCATTCCATCCGAAGGCGCGCGTGTCCGCGTCGCCACCATCGACCGCCCGCGCTTCACCCAATGGGGCGAGGCCGAAACGGAGGTCCGGGACGGGTTCGTCGTGCCGCCGGCCGGCAGCGCCATGATCGCCGTCGCCCACCGCCACGGCAAGACCGACGGCGTCCCGCGCATCGGCTTCCTCACCGGCTGGGGCGAATGGCGCGGCGCCTTTTGCACCACCGTCTCGCATGACAGCCACAACCTCACCGTCTTCGGCGGCAATGCACGCGACATGGCGCTCGCCGCCAACGCCGTCATATCAGCCGGCGGCGGCATGGCGGTCGCCAGAGGCGGCAAGGTCGAAGCGATCCTGCCGCTGCCGCTCTCCGGCCTGGTGACCGGCGCCTCGCTGAAGGACACTGCTTCGGCCTTCGCCGACATCCGCAAGGCCATGGACAAGATCGTCGACTGGAAACCGCCCTACCGCGTCTTCAAGGCTTGCTTCGGCGCAACGCTGGCCTGCAATGCCGGCCCGCACCAGACCGATCGGGGGATTGCCGATGTCGTGACGGGGAGAGTGATGGAAAGCCCGGTGCTGGAGATTTTGTAGGACTTGGTGAAATAGCGAGGTTGGTGCCGAGTGGCCCCCTCATCCGGCTGCCGCCACCTTCTCCCCGCTGGGGAGAAGAGACTTGCCGCGAGGTCTCGAACCCCTTCTCCCCAGCGGGGAGAAGGTGCCCGTAGGGCGGATGAGGGAGCCGCAAACGCGGCCTAACCCTTCAACTCCCGCTCCACCAATGCCACCCAATAAGCCGCCCCATATCCGAGCGCTTCATCGTTGAAATCATAGGCCGTGTTGTGATGCAGCGCGCCGTCCACCGCCGGCCCGTTGCCGAGCCAGGCGTAACAGCCCGGCGCGTTCTGCGCGAAGAAGGCAAAGTCGTCGCCCGCCGTCGACGGCGGAAAGCTAGTTCGCACTTTTTCACCAAAGACCATCCCGGCGGCAGCAAGCGCCCGCGTAGTCGCATCCCGGTCATTGGTCACCGGCGGAATGCGCCGCTCGAAACGGTAGTCGGCTGAAATGCCGTACATGGCAGCCGTTCCGCTGGCCAGCCGGCCGATCTCTGTCGCCAGCTGGTCGCGCACCTCAGGCGAATAGGCGCGGGCCGTTCCGCCAATCTCGACCACGTCGGGAATGACGTTCAGCGCCTTGGGATCACCCGCCTGCAGGAAGCAGGCGCTGACGACGGCCGGCTGCAGCGGATCGACCACGCGCCCGACAATCGTCTGCAGCGATGACAGGAATGTGCCGGCCGCCGTGATCGGATCGCGGCCGAGATGCGGCTTGGCGCCGTGCGTGCCGATTCCGCGAAAGGTGATGCGCCAGCTGTCGGAAGAGGCAAGCTGCGGCCCCTCGACCACCGCGATCTCGTCGACCGCAAGCCCAGGCATATTGTGCAGCCCATAGACGGCATCGCAAGGGAAAAGCCTGAAGAGCCCTTCGTCCACCATGCGCTTGGCGCCGCCGCGCCCCTCTTCGGCCGGCTGGAAAATGAAATGCACCGTGCCGGAAAAACTCCGCGTCGCCGCAAGATGCCGTGCGGCGCCGAGAAGCATCGCCGTATGGCCGTCATGACCGCAGGCATGCATCCTGCCAGGCACCGTCGACTTATAAGGCCGCTCCGCCGCCTCGGGCATGGCGAGCGCATCCATGTCAGCCCTGAGCCCGATGCGGCGGGTGCCGTTGCCGACCTGCAGCGTGCCGACCACGCCGGTGCCGCCAAGGCCGCGGTGCACAGCAATACCGGCTTCCTCCAGCAGCCTCGCGACGATGCCGGCGGTGCGCTCCTCCTCGAAGCCGAGCTCGGGATGGGCATGCAGGTCACGTCGCAGGGCGGTGAGGAACGGCAGATCGTCCTTGATCCGGGCGGGGATGCTCATGGCCTGGATATCCTGTCAAGCAACGGGCGCCCAGCCGGCGCCCGCGTCAGATCATTTCTTGTTTATCAAACGGATCGCAAGTTCAACCCCTCAGGCCTCCTCGACGAACACCTCCTCGCGCTTCTTCTTGACGCTCGGCAGGAAGACGACGATCAGAACGGCGACCGCGATCGCCAGAAGCGTGGCGCTGATCGGCCGGGTGACGAAGGTGGTCGGATCGCCGCGCGACAGGATCATGGCGCGTCTCAGGTTCTCTTCCAGAAGCGGCCCGAGCACGAAACCGAGCAGGAGCGGCGCCGGTTCGCAGCGAAGCTTTGCCAGCACATAGCCGATGAAGCCGAAGAAGGCGACGGCATAGAGGTCGTAAACGTTCGTATTGACGCTGTAGACCCCGATCGAGCAGAAGGCCATGATGACGGGGAAGAGCACATAATAGGGCACGGTTAATAGCTTCACCCAGAGCCCGATCAGCGGCAGGTTCAGGATCACGAGCATCAGATTGCCGATCCACATCGAGGCAATGATACCCCAGAATAGCGCCGGCTGCTCGGTGGCGACATTCGGTCCCGGCACGATGCCCTGGATGATCATCGCGCCGATCATCAGCGCCATGACGGGATTGGCCGGAATGCCGAGCGTCAGCAGAGGAATGAACGAAGTCTGCGCCCCGGCATTGTTGGCCGATTCCGGACCCGCCACGCCGGCGACCGCGCCCTTGCCGAATTCCTGCGGCGTCTTCGACAGGCGTTTTTCCACCGTATAGGAAGCGAAGGAGGCAAGGATCGCCCCGCCACCCGGCAAGATGCCGAGCGCCGAGCCGATCGCCGTGCCGCGAATGACCGGCGCGATCATCTCCTTGAATTCCTGGCGCGAGGGCAAGAGACCCGAAACCTTGGCCACCAGCACTGTGCGGGTCGATTCGCCTTCGAGATTGCGCAGGATTTCCGCCACGCCGAAGACGCCGACGGCAAGCGCCACGAAGTTCAGCCCGTCGGCATATTCGCGGATGCCGAGCGTGAAGCGCGGCGTGCCGGTATAGATATCGGTCCCGACGAGGCCGAGCAGCAGTCCGAGCGCGACCATCGCCAGCGCCTTGACGACCGAGCCGTGCGCCAGAGCGATCGAGGAGACGAGGCCGACGATCATCAGCGAGAAATATTCCGCCGCACCGAATTGCAGCGCGATATCGGTCAGCGGCGGTGCGAAGATCGCAACGAGAAAGGTCGAGACCGTGCCGGCGAAGAATGAGCCGAGCGCGGCGATCGCCAACGCCGCCCCCGCCCTGCCCTTGCGGGCCATCTGGTAGCCGTCGATTGCGGTGACGGCGGAAGAGGATTCGCCCGGCATATTGATGAGGATCGCCGTCGTCGAGCCGCCATATTGCGCGCCGTAATAGATGCCGGCGAGCATGATGAGCGAAGAGACCGGCTCGAGCTGAAAGGTGATCGGCAGAAGCATGGCGATCGTCGCCGTGGCGCCGATGCCGGGCAGTACGCCGATCAGCGTGCCGAGCAGCACGCCGATCAGGCAGAAGAGAAGATTGTCGAGGGTTGCCGCGGTGGCAAAGCCAAGTGCGAGATTGCTGAAGAGATCCACCGTCGCCTCCTAGAACCGGACCCAGGGGCCGAAACGCTCGAACGGCAGCCCGAGCCCATAACTGAAGACGGCGACCGAAAAGATCGTCAGCAGCAGCGACAGAATGATCGCAGACACCACGTTCATCTTGCGCGACGCGAAGCAGGCGATGAAGGCGGTGAAGAACAGCGCCGGCGCAAATCCGAGCCCGCGCACGGTCAGCCCGAAGAAGACTGGAGCCGGCAGGATGAACAGCATGCCGCGCCAGGCGAAGACGTCGACCGGCTCACCTTCGACACGCAGCGCCTGAATGAAGATGATCGCGCCGAGCAGCACGAGCACGCAGGCCAGCACCAGCGGAAAATAACCCGGCCCCATGCGCAATGCCGTGCCGAGGTCGAGCGAAAACGACTGGAAGGCGAAGAAGGCGCCGGTGGCGACGAAAAGCGCGCCGCAGATCGCATTGGTGGTATCGAAACTGATGGATTTCATGGTGTCTCCTGGAGTTGGAGATGGTTCACGTGATGCATCACAAAGGAGCTAGCCCCTCATCCGCCTGCCGGCACCTTCTCCCCGTAAACGGGTAGAAGGGAACACACCGCAACCTCCCCGTTCCCGCCACGTCTCGCATGGCATGTCCCCTCTCCCCGCAAGCGGGGAGAGGGTTAGGGTGAGGGGCTCGCGCAGCATGTCCGCACGAGGATAATCCTCAGTCGGCATATTCGCCAGCAGCTTCGATCACCGGCTTCCAGCGGGCGATCTCGCTTTCGAGCTTGGCCTTCAACGCAGCCGGCGTCGCATCGGCATCGGAGGACGGCGTCGTGCCCAGTTCGGCGAAGCGGGCGCCGACATTCGGATCCTTCAGCGCGACCTGCAGCGACTTCGACAGCCGTTCGTTGATCTCGGCCGGTGTGCCCTTCGGGGTATAGATGCCGTGCCAGATGCCGACTTCGAAGCCCGGCAGGCCGGCTTCGACCGCCGTCGGAATGTCCTTCATCACGTCGAGGCGCTTGGGCGAGGTCACGGCATAGGCCTTGATCGTGCCGCCCGTTATTTGCTTCGTCGTATTGGTCGTCTGGTCGCACATGATATCCACCTGGCCGCCGAGAAGATCGGTCATCGCAGGACCGGTGCCCTTGTAGGGAACGGTCGTCAGCTGGGTCTGGATGGCGCTCATGAACATCATGCCGCAGAGATGCGAAGCGGCGCCGATGCCGGCATTGGCGACCGTCACCTTGTCCTTGTTGGCCTTGACGTAGTCGATCAAGCCCTTGAGGTCGGCCGGCTCGAAGTCCTTGCGGGCGACGATTGTCATCGGCACCTCGGTGACGAGGCCGACATAGTCGAAGTCGCCGAGCGTGTCATAGGCGAGCTTGCGGTAGAGCGTGGCGCTGGTCGCCATGCCGATATGGTGCAGGAGAATGGTGTATCCATCGGGATCGGCGTTCGCCACCCGGCCGGCGCCGAGCGTGCCGCCGGCGCCGCCGACGTTCTCCACGACGATCTGCTGGCCGAGATCCTTCGACATGGATTCAGCGACGAGGCGTGCGACGGTATCGGTCGGACCACCGGCCGCGAAGGGGACGACCATGGTGATGGTGCGCTCGGGATAGGTCTGCGCCGAAGCGGCGCCGGCGAGAAGAGAGACCGCGGCAGCCGCGGTCAGGCCGAGCATGGCCTTCAGGATTTTCATCGTTTCCTCCCTGATGAAACAAGCAAAGCCGCCGGCACATCCTCCGCGCCGACGATGTCCTATTTGCCGCCCGGAAAAATCGAGCCGCAATCATCGCCACCGCCTCGACAAGAGGATTCTGGGACAGTGCGGTGCAGCATGGGTCGATTCCGAAACAAACGGCTGTTGCGATGGGTGGAAATCCACCCATCGCCGTGCTGCAGGATCAGCCGTCGGTAATCAGCATCCGCTTGTCGAGGCCGTATTTCTGCATCTTTTCGTAGAGGGTCTTGCGGGAAATGCCGAGCGATTCATAGACCGGCCGGAGGCTGCCGCCATGCGCGACCAGTGCGCTGGCGATGACGCCCCGCTCGAATTCGGCGACGCGTTCTGCAAGGCCGGTCGCCTCCTCGGCCTGCCGCCCGCCATTGTCGAGACCGAGGACCAGACGGTCGGCGGCGTTCCTCAATTCGCGGACATTGCCGGGCCAGTCGCGCTGAGCAATGTCGGAGATCACCTCCGGCGGCACGGTGAGCTCGTCGCGGCCGTAGCGGGCGGCGGCCTCCCGCACCAGCTGCAGGAAAAGCAGCGGAACGTCCGCCCGCCGCTGCGACAGCGACGGCACGTGCAGCGTCGCGACGTTCAGTCGGTAGAGCAGATCGGCGCGAAAGCGGCCGGCTGCCACCTCCGCCTCGAGATCGACCTTGCTCGTCGCGATGAAGCGGACGTCGAGCGGCACGATCTCATTCGATCCGAGCCTGGAAATCACCCGTTCCTGCAGCACCCGCAGGAACTTCGCCTGCAGGTCAAAGGGCATGGAGCCGATCTCGTCGAGCAGAATGGTGCCGCCGCGCCCGTGCTCGAATTTTCCGTAACGCGGCCTGACCGCTCCCGGAAAGGCGCCGGGCTCGTGACCGAAAAGCTCGCTCTCGATGAGGTTTGCCGGCAGCGCAGCGCAATTGATCGCAATGAACGGCCGACTTGCCCGGGCGCTGATGTCGTGAAGCGCGCGGGCCACCACTTCCTTGCCGGCGCCGGTCTCGCCGACAATAAGCGTATCGGCATCGCTCGCCCCGATCGCACGGATGCGGTAGCGCAGATCCACCATCACCTGAGTGCGTCCCGGCAGCCGCGCCTCGATATCGTCGCGTTTGCCGGCGACCGCCTTCAGCAGCCGGTTTTCGAGCACGAGGCCGCGCCGCTCCATCGCCCGGCGAATGACGCCGGCAAGCATCTCCGCCGTGAACGGCTTCTCGATGAAATCATAGGCGCCCTCCCGCATCGCCTTCACAGCGAGCTGCACATCGCCATGGCCGGTGACGAGAATGACCGGCACCTCCGGATCGACCTCGCGGATCTTCTGCATCAGCGTCATACCGTCGATACCGGGCATGCGGATATCGCTGACGACGACCCCGGGAAAGCTGTAGCCGATCAGCTCCAGCACCTGATCGCCATTCGAAAAGGTCTCGACGCTGAAGCCGGAAAGCTCCAGCGCCTGCGCCGTCGACCGGCGCAACTCTTCTTCGTCGTCGACAAGCAGGATCTTCGCTTCGTTCATTCTGCCGCCTCCGGCATCAGCCCAGCCGCCGACTGCAGCTCGATGCGGAACACCGCGCCCCCTTCGGGATGATTGGCGGCGGCCAGGCTGCCGCCGAAATCCTTGACGATGTTGTAGGAGATCGAAAGTCCCAGCCCGAGCCCCTTGCCGACGCCCTTCGTCGTGAAGAACGGATCGAAGATGCGCTCGGCGATCGCCGCCGGCACACCCGGCCCATGGTCGCGCACCGTCAGCACCACCTTGCCGGCCTCCTCGAAAGCCGAAACCTCGATGCG
This sequence comes from Rhizobium croatiense, assembly GCF_019793465.1. Lineage (GTDB taxonomy): Bacteria > Pseudomonadota > Alphaproteobacteria > Rhizobiales > Rhizobiaceae > Rhizobium > Rhizobium croatiense. Next base: position 26,823 of record NZ_JAILYJ010000005.1, read on the forward strand.
CCTGTCATCCAGCCCTTCCACCGCGTCAGCGGCATTGGAGATCACATTCACCAACACCTGCTGCAGACGCACCGATCCGGCGCGCACGACCGGCGGCCGTGTCCCCAGATCGAGCCGAAGCTCGGCGTCCGCCGCTTTCAGCCGCCATGCGACGATTTCCAGCGTATCACGCATCGCTTCGTCGAGAGGGACCGGCCCGAGCTTCTCGTTCGGCTTGCGGGCGAAGTTGCGCAGGTGCCTGCTGATCGAGGCCATCCGGTCGATCAGCCCGCCGATGCGCCTTATATTGTCGCGCGCCTCCTCCATTCGCCCGCGGTCGATCAGCACCGTAGCGCTGTCCGTATAGGTCTTGGCGGCGGCCAGCGGCTGGTTGAACTCATGCGAAAGAGCCGCCGACATTTGTCCGAGCCCGGCAAGCTTGCCGGCCTGGATCAGATCGGCCTGGGTCTGACGTAGCTGCTGTTCGGTCAGCCGCCGTTCCGAGATCTCCTCCTCGATGCGGCTGTTGACGCGGGCAAGATCGGCGGTGCGCTCCTCTACCCGTCGCTCCAGCTCGCCGCGCGCCTCGGCCTGCATCTGCATGCGCTCGGCAAGGCGCGCCCGCCGCTGGCGAAGCACGGCGACAGCAAGCGCGGCGATGCAGAGGATGAGGAAGACGGCGACCAGTGCGGTGCGCGCCTGAGCCCGGATGGAGCTCGTTTCCATCAGCACGTTCACCGTCCAGTCCTCGGCCGGCATGTAATGCGACAGCACGAGATATTCGCTCGCACCCCGGTCGCTTGCCAGCGTCATCAACTCGTGCTGTTCGAAGCGGTGACGCGTCACCGGCAGCGCTGTCAGCCTGGCATTGGCATAACGCCGCGAGGCTTCCGTACGGGCGATGCGGTCGGCCGTCAGCGGCAGGATCGTCCCGTAGAGCCATTCCGGACTGCCCGACATGAAGATGATACCCTCCGGATCGGAGACGAAAATCTTGTACTCCCCGCCGCTCCAGGAGGATTCGATCATGTCGATATCGACCTTGAAGACGATGACGCCGCGAATGTCCGCCTCGACCCTGATCGGCGCCGAGAAATAATAGCCGCGTTTCAGCGAGGTGGTGCCGAGCGCATAAAACCGCGCCTGCCGGCCTTCGATCGCCTCTTGGAAATAGGGCCGATAGTTGAAATTCTGCCCGACGAAGCTTCCCGGTCCATCATAATTGCTGGCTGCGATCGTCTCCCCGTCCGGCTTCACCACGTAGATGTCGGAGGATTTCAACAGCCCGTTGATCTCTTTGAGGTAGAGATTGGCAGCATCACGCAGCGCCATGTCGTCAGGCGCGCTGACCAGTTCCTTGATGTCGTCATGATCGGCAATCAGCGCCGGCAGCGCCTCGTAGCGGTTGAGATGGCCGCTGAGCGCCGAAACCGCGAGACGCAGCGCCGTTCCTGCCTGCGCCGAGGCCTCCTCTATATAGGTGCGAGTCGCAATCGCGCTTCCATAGGTGAAGAAGGCGAAAATGACGATCGGCACCATCAAAAGCGCCGCTATCGCACGATATCTCGAAGACAGATCCGGCTCCTCCCTTTCTGCCTCCACTCCCCAGCAAGGCATGCCCGACGGGCTCCAAGTCTAATGATACCGACGGGGATTTCCAAGGGTCTGCCGAAACTTGACACCCCGTCGGCCGAATGTCCTATTGCGGCAACGCAAGGAGACCCCCTCATGAGCGACGACCAGACGCCCGCCGACAGCAAGCTGACCAGTTCCAAGCGCCGCTGGGCGGCGGAGGGCAAATTCCTGACCGGCCGCGTCAGCCGTCCGCAAGCCGAGCGCCTGCCGCCCGGCCAGCACCTCGTCAATAACTGGCCGGTGCTCGATCTCGGCCAGCAGCCGGTCATCTCCACCGATAGCTGGCGGCTCGAGGTCCGCGGCCTGGTCGAAACGCCGCTCACCCTCAACTGGGCCGCCTTCCAGGAAATCGAGCAGAGTACCAGGATCAGCGATATCCACTGCGTCACCACTTGGTCGCGTTACGACAACAACTGGAAGGGCGTTTCGACGCGGGATCTGCTCGATCTCGCCGCGCCGAAGCCGGAAGCGGCCTACGTCCTGCTGACGAGTTATGACGGCTACACCACCAACCTGCCGCTTGCCGATTTCGCCGCCGAGGACGCGATCCTTGCGACCTCATGGGAGGGCCTGCCGTTGACGCCGGATCATGGCGGCCCGATGCGCCTCGTCGTGCCGCATCTCTACTTCTGGAAAAGCGCCAAATGGCTGCGCCGGGTCGAGCTGATGCCCGCCGACGAGGCCGGGTTCTGGGAAAAGAACGGCTACCACATTTATGGCGATCCGTGGCGCGAGCAACGCTATTCCGACGACTGAGCCTTCGGCCGCAAGACGGCTCTAAGCGCAAGGACAGCAAGACCGAACAGGGCAGCCAGTCCCGACAACGATGCCATACTGGCAGGATGAAGCGGCACCCTGCTCCAATTCGGCTTGACGATGTCGGCGGTGTTGAAGGCCTCGCCGCTGAACTGGCAGGTGATGAGCGCAAGCCCGCGCCGCGCCATGTCGATGTCGATGGCTGAGATGATTTCACCCGCCGCGGTCGCCTCCCGCGGCATCTCCCGCATCGCCATCAGTACGGCTTTCGTCGCCGCGAGATAGGCATGAGCGCATTCGTTGAAAGGACTTTCCTCATCCGTGACGCTGCCCGGCATTCGGCCCCAGACGCAATAGGAATACTGGATTTCGGCGTAGTTCAGGACGCGGCGGAACGGTTCGTTCGTATCGACCGCCCGCGACGCCAGCGCGATAATCCCGCTGCGGTAATCGGCAATGACCGCCATCTCGCCGTGGGAAATGGCCGGGATCTCGAGGCCGGCATGACTGCCGCCGGCGCTGCGGCTATGAGCAAAGGCGCTTCCGGCAATGAATAGAAGCAAGCATGCGCTGAGACCGAGAAAGGCAAGCCGTCGATAGAGATAGCGTGCCATCCCTCCAGCTTGCCTCATTCCTGTCCTCGGACTCCTGACGGACGAGAGAGGAACACGGCGCCGCCACATACCCCTTCTCCCCAGCGGGGGTCCGAAGGACGGGTCGAGACGCGTGGCTCGACCCCGGCGGATGCCGGCAGGCAGATGAGGGGGTGAGCAGCAAAGCTGCGAATGCACTGAGCACAGGCGAAGGGCAACATATAGGGCGTGCCGTGTGGCCCCCTCATCCGACCCTTCGGGCCACCTTCTCCCCGCTGGGGAGAAGGTGTAGCAAGCCGCAACCTCGATGCGCCGGATCACCGGAAGGCGGGCCGCAGCCCGCTCTTGAGGGCAAGCCGTCTTTCCGCCAGCGCTCCGAAAGCAAGGCCGAGCGTTGCCCAGAGAATCGCGTGCATGCCGAGTGAGGTCGTGCGGAACCGCCAGAGCACCATCGCCGAGAAGTTCTCCGGCACTTCGTTGATCGGCGGCAGCAGATAAAGCACGACGCCGATAAAGACGAGATAGGCGAGAGCGGCGACGATCGCGCCGTTCCAAAGCCCGAAACGCTCGGAAAGGCGGCGCGACAGCGCCACGGCGGCAATCAGCGCCCCGACCGAAACAACGATCATCAGGAAGAACAGCTCGGTCCTGACGCCGATCGTGTCGGGATTGCCGAGCGCCGGCGGATTGGCCGGATATTTGATGCCGGGGACGAGAACGATGGCCACGAAGGCGGCAATGGCGATGGCGGCCGAGGTGCCACGCGCCGAAAGAGCGCTGAAGCGGCCATGCACGAAAGCAAAAGCGAGGGCAAAAAGCCCGCCGACGGCAACGCTGTAGGCCATGACGCCGGTGAAGAGGCCGAGACCGGCCTGCGTGGCGCGGCTGACGACTTCAGGTTCGGCCGCTTGCCCGGCCGCCTGCGCGCTCGCCTCTTCGAAAGCGATCGCCGCATCGACCAGCGGTTCGCCGAAGATATGGGCGAAAGCGAAAACGAGGATACCGGCAATCACGCCCGCGAACATGCCGCGAAGCAAAAGGTTTCCAACCATGTCGGGAACTCCCTTAGTGGCAGGGAAAGCCGAGGAGATGACGGCCGTCGTGCACGAATTCATGCACATACATGCCGTTGAACAGCGCCATCGCGCCTTCCTCGGTGCCGACGAAATAGATGGCGATGAGCATCAGTAGGCCGCCGAAGATCGCCCAGGGAAGAATTTCGCCGACGGGGATCGGCGCCGGTGCCGCGACGGGCGTGAAAGTGGTGTCAGACATGTATTCCTCCGGAATGACGCGTTCAGTCGAAAGAGTGCTTGTGCGGCAGGGTCTGACTTCCAGCGCGAAGAGCTTTCGACACGCTGGTCACAGTGGCGCGACCGCGCCGGATTTCCACCGGCTTCCAAACCCGCAACAGCCCGGTTATAGCTGCACGCTGAAGAGACTGTCAACGAAACTTCGCAAGCCGGCAAAGCGTCCTTTGGCGCCGGAACAGACGCGCGGCTGCTGCAGTCGTATCGAGAGGTCAGAACGATCGTGAATACGCGCCTCACCTGGATCTGCCACGGCGCGACGGCGGCGAGCCGCAAGGCCCTTTTCCCGCTCGACGAACCGCTTGAGGGCAAAGCGGAAGAGGAAGCCCGCAAGATCGCCGCCCTGCCCCGCGCGGATCGTATCGTCACGAGCCCTGCCTTGCGCGCCCGCCAGACCGCCGAGGCGCTACGCCTCGAAGCCCGGGCAGATCCGGCGCTTCGCGATTGCGACCACGGCCGCTGGGCCGGCAGGCCGATCGCGGCGGTCGAGGCGGAAGAACCGGAAAGCCTCATGGCCTGGATGACCGAGCCGGCGGCAGCACCGCACGGCGGCGAGAGCCTTGTTGATCTGCGAAAGCGCGTCGCCGACTGGATGGACACCCAATCGGCCCTCGGCGGTCACGTCATCGCCGTCAGCCATGCGGCTGTCATCCGGGCGGCGGTCGCGCATGTGCTTCAGGCGCCGCGCTCCTCCTTCTGGCTGAGCGACGTCGAGCCGCTCGCCATCCTTCGCATGACCGGCAACGGCAGCCGCTGGTCCCTGCGCTTCCAGCATTAGAGATTCCTCATTTTATCCAGCCTTACACAAGCAAATCGCGTCATCCCTGTTGAACCCGGTTTTACGGGGACTACTTCCTTGTCCCAAGGAGATGGAAGAATGACATATGATTGGAGTGGAGAACGGACGCGGCGCCTGCGTTTCATGCGCGTCGCCACGTTCACGGTTCTGGCCGGTCTCATCGTCAGCGTTCCGCTGCTGATCGTCACCGCCTGAAGCACGAGAAAGGGCGAGCATGCGACAGCACGCTCGCCTTCGTTCTTCTTCTTGATCTTTGCAGTGCCAACTACCTGCAGCAATTATTCTCCTTCTGGTCGAAATCAGTGAAGCAGCTGCGATGCCAATCCTGGTTGCATCGCAAGCGTTATCCGAGCTCCTGACGGCGCAGCAGCGTACTTCCCCCTCTGAAAATTCGCCTTCTGGTTTCAACGAACATTTCAGACTTTTGTGATATCTCGACGCGGGTGGAGATGGAGAAGGCATAATGCCTGTGTTTTTCCAGAGCAGAGCCGGACGGCAATGCATGTCGATCGTCGGTTTGGGGATAACCCTCTGGCTCCTCGGGACGCTGCTCCGGTTCGACGACAGCCTCGCTTCATTCATGACCGATTTCGGCGCGTACGGCGCCGACAAGCTCGTTCTCGGGCTCGGCATCGCCGGCGCCATGAGCTTCATATACTCGGTGCTGCGCATTGCCGATCTGCGCAAGGAAATGGAATTGCGCGTCGCCGCTCAGGCGAAGGCCGATTGGACGGCAACTCATGATCACCTGACCAAGCTGCCGAACCGCTACGCCTTCGAGCGTAAGGCTCTCGCACGGCCGATCAAGAACGACGAGGCCGAAATCGAGGAATGGGACGACAACGTCACCATCTTTTCCGTCGATCTCGACGGCTTCAAGAAAGTCAACGATCTCGTCGGCCACAAGGGCGGTGACGAGTTGTTGATCGAAGTCGCCAGGCGCATCTGCGCGCTCGGCAATGCCGATTGCGTCTACCGCTTCGGCGGCGACGAATTCATCATCGTCGCCTTTGCCCTGACGGCGCAGCGGGAGGAGCGTTTCGCCAAGCTGCTGATCCAGGCCGTGACCCGGCCGATCCATATCGATGGCTTTGCCGTCGAAGTCGGCGCCAGCGTCGGCTACGATCGCTGGGCTGAGGGAGCCGAACCGCTGGAAGATGCCGCCCATCGTGCCGACCTCGCCATGTACGAGGCCAAATCACGCGGCCCCAACCATTTTCTCGTCTTCGAAACCTCGATGCAGGACAAGGTAACCGAGCGCGCCTCCTTGGAAACCAGGCTGCGCGCCGCAATCGCCAATAAGGACATCAAGCCGTTCTATCAGCCGCTGATCGACCTGAAGACCGGCCAGCTCTGCGGTTTCGAAGCGCTCGCGCGCTGGACGGGCGAGGATGGCATCCACATTTCGCCGCCGGTCTTCATCGACATTGCCGAGGAAACCGGCATGATCACCGCCTTGTTCGAGGATCTCCTCGCCCAGGCCTGCAGCGACGCGCTCACCTGGCCGGCGCATGTCATGTTGTCCTTCAACGTCTCGCCGGTCCAGATGGAAGACAAGCTCTTGACATCCCGCATCCTCAAGGTGCTGTCGGCAACCCGGCTGCCGCCGCAACGCCTGGAAGTGGAGATCACCGAGAACGCGCTGATTCAGGATCCCGCTGTCGCCGCCGTCATTCTCGAAGAACTGCATGCTGCCGGCATCCAGATCGCCCTCGATGATTTCGGCACAGGCTATTCGAGCCTCGCCCAGCTCGCCCGCTATCGCTTCGACAAGATCAAGATCGACAAAAGCTTCATCGCCACCTATCGCGACGACGAACGCCAGGAAAAGATCGTCCGCGCCATGCTTGGCCTCGGCAGAAGCCTCAATATCAAGACGACTGCGGAAGGCGTCGAGGAGCATGGCCAGCTCGCCTTCCTGCTGCAGCTCGGCTGCGACATTGGCCAGGGCTATCTTTTCGGCAAGGCGATGCCCGCCGCCGAGGCGGGCATCTTCATCAGCGATCGCAATGCCAGCCTGGCCTCAACGGCCTGACGCTATGCTTTAAAGACTTAGGCCGCAAACCAGGACGAACCCGAACAGCGGCCAGAAGGCCGAATTCGAGCCCTGGAGCGGGTGGAAGATGAAGATGCCGCGTCACAATCGCACTCGAAGAAGATGATAGGCTGCACCGGGGCAAAATAACCGACGGACGAATGGATGCCTTTCCGCCTGCTGCGCCGGCGCTAAGTTCGACCCATCATCACGACCGCATGGAGTCTGCAAAGACATGCCCTCGAACGACCTGCTTCTGACCTTCAATGCCGGCTCCTCGACGGTCAAGATCGGCATCTTTGCCATGGAAGGCGCCAAGGCGCGGCGCATCGGCAAGGGCGTGATCGATTTCCGCGCCAAACCGCTTTCACTCGGACTGAGCCGGGGGCCGCAGACATTCGACATGCCGTTGAAGGCCGAGGTGACGGAAGACCTGCACGATGTCATCGATGAGACCTTCGCGCGTCTCGCCGATCATTTCGACATGGCCGCCAGCCGCGCTGCCGGCCACCGCGTCGTCCATGGCGGCGACCGTTTTACGAAAGCGATAGCCCTCGACGCCGCGTCAATCGGCGCCATCGATGCACTGACGCCGCTAGCGCCCCTGCATCAGCCGCAGGCGCTGCGTTTCGTCCGCGCGCTGGCGCATCTGAAGCCGCATCTTGTCCAGACGGCCTCCTTCGACACCGCCTTCCATGCCACGCAGGACGATCTCGTTCGCCGTCTCGCCATACCGCGCTCGCTGCATGACGAGGGCATCAAGCGTTACGGTTTCCATGGGCTTTCATATAAGTTCATCGCCGGTGAACTTACCCGCAAGGCGCCGCAGGCGGCCAAGGCTGTGGTCGCCCATCTCGGCAGCGGCGCCAGCCTCTGTGCGCTGGAAGGCGGCATCAGCCGCGATTGCAGCATGGGCTTTTCCACCCTCGACGGCATCCCGATGGCGACGCGCCCAGGCTGGCTCGATCCCGGCGTCATCCTGTATCTGGCCGGAGAGCGAAAGCAACCCCTGGGAGAGATCGAGGATCTGCTCTACCGCCGCTCAGGCCTGCTCGGCGTTTCCGGCATCAGCGCCGATACCCGCGATCTGTTGAAGGACGGCCGGCCGGAGGCGCGCCAGGCAATCGACCTCTTGACGCTGCGCATTGCCGGCGAGATCGGCCGCATGGCGGCAACGCTCGGCGGCCTCGATGCCGTCGTCTTCACTGCCGGCATCGGCGAAAATCAGCCGGGGATCCGCGCCGGCGTGGCCAAACACCTCGCCTGGCTCGGCCTTTCGATCGACGAAAGGGCCAATACCGCCAACGATTTCACGATCAGCACCGGGCAAAGCCGCATGACCGCCCATGTCATCGCCACGGACGAGGAACAGGTTATCGCCGACGAGGCGCTGTCCCTGCTTGCCGCCGGCTGATCCAGATCAATGGCGCGCCGGCGCCGGCGGCTAGAATTGACGTTGAACGCGTTTTCGAACGGGAGAAGCCCATGGAAAAGCATGTCTCGACCGCCGCCGCCCTGACCGACGCCGAACTCACCCAGATCGACCGCTATTGGCGGGCCGCCAATTATCTCTCGGTCGGCCAGATCTACCTGCTTGAAAATCCGCTGCTGCGCGAGCCGCTGAAACCGGAACACATCAAACCCCGCCTGCTCGGCCACTGGGGCACGACGCCCGGCCTCAACTTCATCTATGCCCATCTTAACCGCCTGATCCGCGCCCGCGATCTCGACATCATCTATGTATGCGGCCCCGGCCACGGCGGGCCGGGCATGGTTGCCAACACCTATCTCGAAGGCACCTACAGCGAGATCTACCCCAATATTTCCGAGGATGCCGAAGGCATGCGCAAGCTCTTCCGGCAATTCTCCTTCCCCGGCGGCATACCGAGCCATGCGGCGCCGGAAACGCCAGGATCGATCCATGAGGGCGGCGAACTCGGTTACGCCCTCGTCCATGCCTATGGCGCCGCCTTCGACAATCCCGACCTGATCGTCGCCTGTGTCGTCGGCGACGGCGAGGCCGAGACCGGGCCGTTGGCGGCGAGTTGGCATTCCAACAAGTTCCTCAATCCCGCCCGCGACGGCGCCGTGCTGCCGATCCTGCATCTGAACGGCTACAAGATCGCCAACCCGACCGTTCTCGGCCGTGCCGGAGACGATGATCTCCGCCGCCTCTTCGAAGGCTACGGTTACGAACCCTTCTTCGTCGACGGCCATGAGCCGCGCGACATGCACCAGCAGATGGCCGCGACGCTGGACCGGATCTTCGACCGCATTCGTGAGATCCAGAGCCAGGCCCGTGACGGCAAGGCTCCGGACGGCTGCCCGCGCTGGCCGATGATCGTGCTGCGCAGCCCCAAGGGCTGGACGGGTCCGAAAGAAGTCGACGGCAAGAAGGTCGAGGGCTTCTGGCGTGCCCATCAGGTGCCGGTCTCCAACTGCCGCGAGAATGACGGCCATCGCAAAATTCTCGAGGACTGGATGCGCAGCTACTGGCCGCAGGACCTGTTCGGCGCCGATGGCCGGCTGAAACCCGAGCTGCGGGCGCTGGCGCCTGTCGGCAAACGCCGCATGGGGGCCAATCCGCATGCCAATGGTGGTTTGCTGCGCCGGGAACTCGATACCCCCGATATAAGCGGCTATGCAGTCGAGATCGGCAAGCGCGGCAGCGTCGCGGCCCAGTCGACGGAAATTCTCGGCCATTACTTGCGCGACACGATGAAGCGCAACGCGACGGCGGCGAATTTCCGGATCTTCGGCCCCGACGAGACGGAATCAAACCGCCTCGGCAGCGTCTTCGAGGTCACCGACCGCGTCTGGATGGAGGATATCGAGCCCTATGATATCCATCTCTCCCGCGATGGACGCGTCATGGAGGTGCTCTCCGAACATCTCTGCCAGGGCTGGCTGGAAGGCTACCTGTTGACCGGCCGCCACGGCCTCTTCTCCTGCTACGAGGCCTTCATCCACATCATCGATTCGATGTTCAACCAGCACGCCAAATGGCTGAAGGTGACGCGCGAGCTTGAATGGCGAAAACCGATCTCGTCGCTGAACTACCTGCTGACCTCGCATGTCTGGCGCCAGGACCATAACGGCTTCAGCCACCAGGATCCCGGTTTCGTCGATCTCGTCGCCAACAAGAAGGCCGATATAGTCCGCATCTATCTGCCGCCGGATGCCAATACCCTGCTCTGGGTCGGCGACCATTGCCTGCGCACCTATGACCGCATCAACGTCATCGTCGCCGGTAAGCAGCCAGAACCGCAATGGCTTTCGATGGACGAGGCGGCGAAACATTGCGAGGTCGGCATCGGCGTCTGGCACTGGGCAAGCAACGAGGAAGACGCCGTCGCCCCCGACCTCGTCATGGCCTGCGCCGGCGACGTGCCGACGATGGAGACGCTTGCCGCCGTCGACCTGTTGCGCAAATCCGTGCCGGCGCTGAAGATCCGCACCGTCAACGTCGTCGATCTCTTGGCGCTGCAATCCAGGGACCAGCATCCGCACGGTCTGACCGACGAGGCCTTCGACGCCATCTTCACTCCGGACAAGCCGGTGATTTTCGCCTATCACGGTTATCCCTATCTCATTCACCGCCTGACCTATAAGCGCACCAACCACGAGAACATCCACGTCCGCGGCTTCATCGAAGAGGGCACGACGACAACGCCCTTCGACATGACCGTCCTCAATGAGCTCGATCGTTACCATCTCGCGATCGAAGCGATCGAGCGCGTACCGGGCCTGAAGGAAAAGGCGACGGATGCGCTTGCCGCCTTCCGCGACAAGCTTGCCGAGCATCACGATTATGTCAGGGAACACGGCGAGGACATGCCGGAGGTACGGAACTGGACATGGCCGGCGGCGTGAGACATCGGTGACGTACGCCGCGAATGCGGCGTCACCGGATGCCAAAACCTTATGCTCGGTCGAGTCGGGCCTTTTCCGTCAGGCGCCAGACCCGAGGCGTTTCGCCGGCATATTTCAGGAAGAAGCGCGAGAAATAGGCGGGGTCGGCAAAGCCGAGGCGGAATCCGATCTCCTGAACGCTGCCGAGCGTGAAGACAAGCTGACGCTTCGCCTCCTCGACCAGTTTGGCGGCGATCAGCTCGTGCGGCGTGCTGCCGGTCATCGACCGGACGATCCGGGTAAGGTGCGTCGGCGAGACCCCGAGCTCCCTGGCATAGAAGGATGCCGGCTTGTGGGATCGAAAATGCTGCTGAATGAGCTCGCCCAGCATGTCCATCCGTCGCTCGTTTTCGTTTGACGCAAGCTCCCCAGAATTCCCCTCATGAGAGATCCGCGCCGTCAGCCGCAGCGCCAAACCGACGTAGGCTGCCAAGACCTCGTTGCGGCCGCTGCGGCGATTTTCGAACTCGTCGCCCAGCCTTCGCAAAGTCTGCATCACATGGGCAGCCTCGGCATTATCAGGATCGAGCGGCGTCAGATGCGGCGTCGCCAGCCATTCGCCGAGATGGCTCCGCTCGCCCGGTGGATGGCTGAGATGGGATCGCAATATGGTGACGACAAGACCGTCGATATCGCGTGAAAAACGAAAGCCGTGATTGAACCCCGGGGGAACCGTAATTACCGCCGGCGGCCGGATGGCATGGCTCCTCTCGCCGAAGATCGCATCGCCCGAACCGGCTTCGATGTACAATATCTGAAAGAAGCTCTCGTGGCGGTGCAGTCGGATTTCCCATTGATGCAGGCTGCTACGCGAGCGAATTGTTTCGCAATGCAACCAAAACTCCGGCGATCGTCCGACGTTTTCGCCGTAGAGTTCGTAGGTCGGTATATGTCTGCTCATCGGCTCTCTCCCGCGCCAATGTTCGATTAGTGCAATTTTTAGGCTGGAATGTCCATTGTGGCGACCCGGTCGGCGCGGCAGAATCTGACAAAACGCAAGAAATGCGAGGGAGGAAGCATTTGCGAACTCAGGTCGCCATCATCGGTTCGGGACCATCCGGCTTGCTGCTCGGTCAGCTTCTGACCGAAGCCGGCATCGACAATGTCATTCTCGATCGCGTCAACAAGGATTACATCCTCGGCCGGGTACGCGCCGGCGTTTTGGAGGAAGGCACCGTCGGGCTGCTGGACCAGGCCAAAGCAGGCGCCAGGCTGCACGCCGAAGGCCTGCCGCATGATGGCTTCTCACTCGCTTTCGACGGACGCGACCATCGCATCGATCTGCATGAACTCACCGGCGGCAGGCGCGTCACCGTCTACGGCCAGACCGAGGTGACGCGCGACCTGATGGAGCGGCGCGAAGCAAGCGGCGCCCTGTCAATCTACGATGCCGCCGATGTCACACCGTATGATTTCGACGGCCGCTCTCCTTTCGTTACCTATACAAAGGACGGCGCTGCCAGGCGTATCGATTGCGATTTTATCGCCGGCTGCGACGGCTTTCATGGCGCAAGCCGCAAGGCCGTCCCCGAAGCTGCGATCCGAAGTTTCGAGAAGGTCTATCCCTTCGGCTGGCTGGGCCTGCTTGCCGACGTGGCGCCGGTCAGCCACGAACTGATCTACGCCAACCATCCGAGGGGCTTTGCGCTCTGTTCGATGCGTTCGGCGACGCGCAGCCGCTATTATATCCAATGCCCGCTCGACGAGAAGGTCGAGGACTGGAGCGACGACCGCTTCTGGGACGAGCTGAGGCGGCGTCTGCCGGCGCACCACGCCGAGGCGTTGAAAACCGCGCCGTCCTTCGAGAAATCGATCGCGCCGTTACGCTCCTTCGTCGCCGAGCCGATGCGTTTCGGCCGACTTTTCTTAGTCGGCGACGCCGCCCATATCGTGCCGCCGACCGGCGCCAAGGGGCTGAACCTTGCGGCCAGCGACGTCCACTACCTTTTCTCCGGGCTGATCGAGCATTACCGCGAAGGCTCGGAGCATGGCATCGACGCCTATTCGCAGGTTGCACTTGCCCGCGTGTGGAAGTCCGTGCGGTTTTCCTGGTGGATGACGACGATGATGCATCGTTTCCCCGATACCGGTGATTTCGATCAGAGGATTCAGGAGGCCGAGCTCGACTATCTCACGCATTCCCGCGCCGCCTCGACTGTCCTTGCCGAAAATTATGTGGGGTTGCCGTTCTGAAGGATTGCGGATGAAGGCTGCGCCGCGGTGAACACCAGGCGTTCGGGACGCAGAACCATAACCAGGAAATCATGTATTTGGGGATTTATTTCATTTTACATCACCATTTCGCATGAGAAGCTAACATGAAGTTCAATACGGCGCCGGAGTACGCCGAAAAGGGAGAGAGAAAATGAGGAAGTTGTTTCTGGCCGCCGCTGCGGCCATCGTCATGGGCACGAGCGCCTATGCCGACACGATCAAGGTTGGCGTCATCGGCCCGTTCTCCGGTCCATTCGCGCTTCAGGGCAAGAACTTCAAGGCCGGCATCGACGCCTATATGGCGGCCAATGGCAGCAAGGTCGGCAACGACACCGTCGAGATCGTCTATCGCGACGTGCCGCAGGCCGATCCTGCCCAATCCAAGGCGCTTGCCCAGGAACTGATCGTCAAGGAAAAGGTCCAGTATCTCGCCGGCTTCTATTTCACCCCCGATGCCATGGCGGTGACGCCGATCCTGAAGCAGGGCAATGTGCCGATGGTCGTCATGAACGCCGCGACCTCGGCAATCGTCACCAAGAGCCCGCTTGTTGTGCGCACGTCGTTCACGACTTGGCAGACCTCGACGCCGATCGCAAAAGTCGCCTTCGACGCCGGCGTCAAGAAGGTGATCTCGGTCGTCAGCGATTACGGCCCGGGCGTCGACGCCGAGAATGCCTTCAAGACCGGCTTCGAAAAGGCCGGCGGCCAGGTGGTCGAGGCGATCCGCATGCCGCTCGCGACCAACGATTTCAGCCCGATCATGCAGCGCATCAAGGATTCCGGCGCTGAGGGCGTCTTCGCCTTCCTGCCGTCGGGACCGACGACGCTCGGCTTCGTCAAGGCTTACAACGAAAACGGTCTGAAGGCTGCCGGCATCAAGTTCTTCGCGCCGGGCGACCTGACGCAGGAATCCGACCTGCCGGCGCTGGGTGACGCCGCACTCGGCATCCAGACGACCTTCCACTATGCCGTGTCGCACGATTCTCCCGAGAACAAGGCTTTCGTCGAGGCGGCCGCCAAGGCGATCGGCAACAAGGCCGAACTCTCCTTCCCGGCAGTCAGCGCCTATGACGGCATGTATGTCATCTACAAGATGATCGAGGCGACGGGCGGCAAGCAGGATGCTGAAAAGGCTGTCGATGCGGTGAAGGGCCTTGCCTGGGTGAGCCCGCGCGGCCCGGTTTCGATCGATCCGGAAAGCCGCCACATCACGCAGAACATCTATCTGCGCGAAGTCGCCAAGGCCGACGACGGGACCTACATCAACAAGGAGGTCCAGACCTTCGAGAAGCAGGGCGATCCGGGCCTGGCGGCGGCAAAGTAACATCCGGCGTCAGAACATGCGGCGGACTTGGAATCCGAGGTCCGTCGCATTCAAGCAGGTAGTTCCATGCAGACAGTCTTCAGCATAGCCGTCGACGCGCTAGCCTATGGCATGGTGCTCTTCGTGATATCGATCGGCCTTTCCGTCACCATGGGGCTGATGCGCGTCGTCAACCTCGCGCACGGCGCCTTCGCCATGATCGGCGGCTACATCGCCTCCTATGCAGCACGTGACCTCGGCCTCGGTTATGCCATGGCAATCATCGCTGCCGTGGTCGCTACGATCATTATTGCAATCCCTCTCGAGCGCTTCCTCTATCGCCGGATCTACGGCGCGCCGGAACTGATCCAGGTGCTGATGACGATCGGCATCACCTTCTGCATCATCGGCATCGCCAATTACCTGATGGGACCAACACTGAAGACCATACCGCTTGCCGCTGCGCTGCAGGGTTCGGCCGATCTCGGCTTTCGCACGATCCCCGTTCACCGGCTTTTCGCGATCCTCTGCGGCATCGCCGTGGCGCTGGCGCTCTGGTTCGCGATCGAAAGAACCAGCTTCGGCGTCAAGCTGCGCGCCTCGGTGGATGACGCGGCGATGGCCGCGGCACTCGGCGTGCGCACCGAGATCATCTATGCGGTGAGCTTTGCCATCGCCGTCGGGCTTGCCGCCTTCGGCGGCGTGGTCGGTGCCGAACTCCTGCCGGTCGAGCCCTATTATGCGCTGCGCTACATGGTCACCTTCCTGGTCGTCGTCTCCGTCGGCGGCGCCGGCTCCATTCCCGGCGCGCTGATCGCCTGCCTGCTGCTCGGCGCGATCGATACGACGGGCCGCTATCTGATGCCGGAGTTCGGGGAATTCTTCTTCTATCTTGCCGTGATCGCGATCATCTGCGTCTTCCCGCGCGGCCTTGCCGGGAGGGCGAAGTGAGATGGCGCTTGTGTTGAACGACGAAAACGGACGTCTCCAGCATCGGCGCGGTTATGTCAGCCGCGATCTCGCCGGCATCATCGTGATCATCGCCGTTGCCGCCATCGGCTATTTCGCCTTCCCTGATAATCTCGCGCTTCTGACGCGGATGATCACCATCGCGCTGCTCGTGCTCTCGCTCGATCTCGTGACCGGTTATTGCGGCGTTGCGACGCTCGGCCATGCCGCCCTGTTCGGCTCCGGCGCCTATGCCGCCGGCATCCTGTCGGCGCATTACGGCATCAATGATCCGCTGCTGATGCTGCTTGCCGGCATTGCCGGCGGCGTAGCTTCCGGGCTGCTCAGCGGCGCGATCATTCTGCGCGCGCATGGCCTGCCGCAGCTCGTGCTGTCGATTGCCCTCATCCACCTCTTCCACGAATTCGCCAACAAGGCCTCCTCATGGACAGGAGGCAGTGATGGACTTTCCGGCATCGCGCCCGACCCGGTCCTCGGTTTTTTTGAATTCGATCTTTATGGCCGCACCGCCTTCTTTTTCGGAATGACGCTGCTGCTTGTTGTCTTCGTGTTGCTGAGATTGCTGGTGCGTTCACCCTTCGGCATGCTCTGCCGCGCCATCAAGCAGGACCCGTTGCGTATCCGCGCCATGGGTGGTTCGCCGAAGGGCGCGCTCATCAGGATGTACGCGATCTCGGGCGCGGTTGCCGGGGTCGGCGGCGCCTTGAACGCGATCTCGACGCAGGTCGTCGGTCTGGACAGCCTGTCCTTCACGCAGTCGGCGGAGGCGCTGGTCATGCTCGTGCTCGGCGGCACCGGCTCTCTCTTCGGGGCGATCTCCGGTACGATCATCTTCATGCTCTTCGAGGACTATGTCTCGGCCGCCAATCCGTTCCACTGGCTGACCATGGTCGGTGCGCTCTTGATCGCCGTCGTGCTCTTCGCGCCGAAAGGGCTTTACGGAACGGCCGCAAATTTCATTGACCGCCGCAGGGAGTAGCGCTCATGAGCCATGTCTTCGAAGTCGCCAATCTCCGGAAAGCCTTCGGTGGCCTTGCCGTCACCAACGATGTTTCGCTGGCGATGGCGCCCGGCGACCGCGTCGCGCTGATCGGCCCGAACGGCGCCGGCAAGACCACCTTTGTCAACCTCGTCACCGGCAATCTCCCCCCCGATTCCGGCGAGGTCCGCCTTGGCGGCGAAACGGTGACGGCGGTCAATGCGATCGGCAGGGTCAAACGCGGCCTCGTCCGCTCCTTTCAGGTGACACGGCTTTTCCAGGACATGACGCCCGCCGAACATGTCGGGCTCGCTGTCCTTCAGCGGGACGGAAAGACCTGGAACATGTTCGGAAATTTCCTCTCGATGCCCGATGTCATGGCCGAGATCGACGACCTCCTGGGAAAGCTCGGACTGACGCCGCTGATGCATCGCAAGGTCAGCGAGATTGCCTATGGGCAGCAGCGGCTTCTCGAACTTGCCGTCGCGCTGGCGCTGAAACCGAAAGTGCTGCTGCTCGACGAGCCGGCCGCCGGCGTCCCGCAAAGCGATACCGGCCGCATCGAGCAAGCGCTGGCTGATCTGCCCGCCGATCTCGCCGTGCTGATGATCGAACACGACATGGATCTTGTCTTTCGTTTTGCCAAACGTGTCATCGTGCTGGCGGCCGGCGCGATCATCTTTGACGGCCGGCCTGAAGATGTCACCAGGGATGCGCGTGTGCGCGAGGCCTATCTCGGGAGTTATGCCAATGCCAGCCCTGTCGCTTAAGGTCGAAAATCTGTCGGCCGGATACGGGCCGACGCGAGTGTTGGAAGGCATTTCCTTCGCAGTGCCGGCAGGCGCAAGGCTTGCCGTGCTCGGCCGCAACGGCATGGGCAAGACGACGCTGCTGGCAACGCTCGCCGGCCAGACCAGACGCTACGAGGGCCGCATCACCCTCGGCGATGCGGACGTCACAACAGCACCAAGCGCAACACGCGCGCACAAGGGTCTCGGCTATGTGCCACAGACACGTTGCGTCTTCCCGACGCTGACCGTCGAAGAGAACCTTTTCGTCGGCTTGAAGGCGCGGCCGAAGGCGGCGCTGGAGGAAGCCTATGCGCTGTTCCCGCGCCTAAAGGAGCGCCGCCGCAACCTCGGCAACCAACTCTCCGGCGGCGAACAGCAGATGCTTTCGACGGCCCGCACCATTCTCGGCCGCCCGTCGGTCCTGCTGCTCGACGAACCGCTCGAGGGTCTCGCCCCCGTTATCTGCGAGGAACTGATGGCAGCCTTCGCCGATCTCGCCAAGTCAGGCGACATGACCATTCTGCTTGTCGAACAGCGCATCCAGAGCGCGCTGGATTTCGCCGATCAGGTCGTCATTCTCGAACGAGGGCGGCTGGCCTGGGCGGGAACGCCGGCAGGCCTATCCAAGGACCACGAAGCCGTCGAAAGCTTGCTCGGAGTGGGCGGCCTGCATTGAAGCAATCAATGCCGGTTATCGTCATGACGACGTCAGCATGAGCCTGGCATTTATTACGCTGCCTGAAATATTTCTGCTGGCCTAGATTGATAGAAAGCTTGAACAGGCAGAAAATACCGCATCCCCAAAGCGGCATCAGCGTAAGACAGGTCATAAATATTCATTTCCAAGGGAATAGACGCCGGCGTCAGTCCCTTTACTTGGATTTTGAGCTGCAGACAAATTGCGCCTGTCGGATTTGACAGGCTGAATTGATCTGACGCTCGGCATAATCTCGTTGCCAACCACCCGATAGGGTTGCATGTTTAAACAGAACTTCAGACGGGAGGTAGAGATGGCAAACCACAAGCCGGTCGCAGCGGACGTATACCAACCCATTTTCGACATCGATAAGCCGGTTGACGGCAACATCCTGGACGGTTCCACGGATGCCGACGGAGATCTTGTGCGTCTCAACTTCGTGAACGGGCAGCGAATTCCGCAACCGGCCAATCCGGACGGACCGGCCACGACGACGACGATCGAGGGAAAATACGGCACGCTGACCATCTATTCCGACGGCTACTACACCTATGAACTCAATCACTCCAATCCGGTGGTATCAGCGCTCGGCCCGGGAGATCAACTCGTCGACCAGTTCAATTTCAAGATCTCGGACGGCAAAGGCGCTACCGACTTCGGCTTGCTCAATATCGCTGTCGATCTGCCGGAGCGGGGCGACATCTTCGTCAATTTCGAGGATGTCGGCAAATATGATTTCCCCACAGGCTACAAGGGCTTCGATTGGGGCGCTTGGCACGATGGTGACGATGCAGCGATACAAAAGGAAGCCGACGGCAACCATTATCTGTCAGGCGGCGTCTTCTGGACACCCATCCAGGCCGCCGACAGCGGCACCTTCCAGATCGAGCAATTCAGCGTGGCAAATGGCACATCAGACTATGACAACGTTCTGACGATCGAAGGTAGGCTGAACGGCGACACCGTGTTCTTGGTTACGGTCAACGTGACCGCCGACAGCATTCATGACCCGCAGGTGATTGATCTCAGCGCCTATGGCCAGATCGACTATCTCGTGCTCGACACCGAGCCCGTCATCACCGAAACGAGCGGCCCTGACTATTATGGCGCGCAATACGACAACTTCCACTTTGTCGTTTGAGAGAGCAAAAGGGCGCCGCATCGCCAAACATCGCATCTTTCCGAGCACGCTGCCGGCGATCCAGTAGCGATTTCTTGCGATAGCTGATCGACCTGCGCCCTGCTAGCAATGGATCGTCCGAGGAGGGACGATTATCTGGGATGGAGGAAATAATGCAATCAATGGGAATCAGGTTAGCCGCGGTCATGTTCTCGCTGGCCTTATGGGCAATTATTATCGCTGCTGCATCCCATCTTTGGGCGATGAAAATGCCCATTTTGCATTTTATGCTCTACAGATAGTGCTGGCCTCGGCGTCAGCGAAATCCCGAGGTTATTGTCCTGTCGCCGCGTCTTTTGGCGGAGGGACGCGCTACCGCAGCCGTCGGAACCGGCTCAAAATCGAGCCGTCAGAATCGCAAATTCCGAAATGAGGAGATGGTAGCGGAGGAGGGATTTGAACCCCCGACACAAGGATTATGATTCCTCTGCTCTGACCTACTGAGCTACTCCGCCACTGGTCAAACGATACCTGCTCGCGAAGCGCTGCGGGCTCGTGGGATGAGCGGCTTATAAGGTGCGCTTCGGCTTTGTGTCAAGCGCATGATGGAGAAAAACGCTGGGCTTAGCCGCCCGCCCTCTCCTATCGGTTTCAGGCGGCGACGGGGCTGGCCAAGAGGGCCTTGAGCGAGGCCTCGGCCGAGGGTTCGCGCTCGGAGCGCTCGATGAAGCCGCCGCCGAAGACGCGGGCGTCATCGCCGGGCGCGGAATAGAGCGCGCAGGCCTGGCCGGGTGCGATACCAGCCTCGCCGACCGTCAAATCGACATAGGTGCCGGTGGAATCGACATGCAGCACGGCCGGCGCCGGCGCCCTGGTCGAGCGGACCTTGGCGTAACAGGCAAAGCCTTCGCCGGACGCTGCTTCCGCAAGCGTCTCGTCGCCCAGCCAGTTGACGTCGCGCAGATAGACGCGGTGGGTTTCCAGCGCCTCCTTCGGCCCGACGATGACGCGACGCGAGCGGGCATCGAGATAGACGACGTAGAGCGGTTCGCCGGTGGCGATGCCGATTCCGCGGCGCTGGCCGATGGTGAAATGCAGGATGCCTTCATGGCTTCCCAATACACGGCCGTCGAGATGAACGATCTCGCCGGCGAGCGCCGCATTCGGCTTCAGCTTGGTGATGATGTCGGAATATTTACCCTGCGGCACGAAGCAGATGTCCTGGCTGTCGGCCTTCTTGGCGACGACGAGGCCCATCTCTTCGGCAAGGCGGCGGGTCTCGGCCTTCGGGAGGCCGCCGAGCGGAAAGCGCAGATAGTCGATCTGCTCCTGAGTCGTGGCGAACAGGAAATAGCTCTGGTCGCGGTCGGCGTCGGCCGGACGGAACAGCGCGCGGCGGCGGGGATGTTCGGGCGAAGGGTTCGGCCGTGAGCGGATATAGTGGCCGGTCGCCAGCGCATCGGCGCCGAGCTCCTTGGCCGTTGCCAGGAGATCGGCGAACTTGACAGTCTGGTTGCAGGAGACGCAGGGGATCGGCGTTTCGCCGGCCACATAGCTTTCGGCGAAGGGATTGATCACCGTCTCGCGAAAGCGCTTCTCGTAATCGAGCACATAATGCGGAATGCCGAGCGTTTCGCAGACGCGGCGGGCATCGTCGATATCCTGGCCGGCGCAGCAGGATCCGGCGCGATGAACGGCGGCGCCATGATCGTAAAGCTGCAGCGTAATGCCGAGCACGTCGTAACCCTGCTGCTTGAGAAGGCCGGCCACGACGGAGGAATCAACGCCGCCCGACATGGCGACGACGACGCGGGTCTCTTCCGGCTTCTTGTCAAAATCCAGTGTGTTCAACGGTGGTGCCAAATTCTGCGCGCTCATCATCCGCCCTTGCGCTGCAATTGCGGCGGATTGCTGTATCAGGCGGGATCGGCCGCCTTTCGATCAGCGATCGATATAGAAAGGATTGTATCGGGACGCAAGGGGCGGCTTCCGGGCGGCGTATCGTTTCGCCGACGGGAAAGGAAAGGCGCGGCCGAGGCCACGCCTTAAAGCGGGGTGCGGCTCAGGTGCCGATCAGCTTGTTGCAGGCGAATGCGATGCCTGGATTGGCGATGACAGCGGTCATGAGCGCCAATCCGATTATCGAGAATGAATAGCGTTTCATATACATCCTCCCGCCAGCCCATGCATTATGCCGCGCCGGGCGCCGTTCTCAAAATAACGAATGCTTGAGCACCAACCGGCTCAACCGGAAATCGTTGAGCCAATAATTATCACCCTATGGAACTATTATCTCGATCATGCGTTTCGCATCAATGTCGCAATCGAATGCTGCGGAGGGTTTCATGGCCAGGTTCGGCTTGACGGCGGATTACAACAGGATCAGACACTGGATCGAGGAGCGAGGCGGCCATCCCGCCCGCATCAAGGACGCGACCGACAGCGAAACCGTCCGCGTCGATTTCTCCTCGGAAACGCAGGAGGAGATCTCCTGGGACGAGTTCTTCCAGGGTCTCGACGGCAGCAGACGCGCCTTCCTTCATCGCACCAAGGCTGAGGACGATAGAGCCCGTTTTGGCAAGATCGTCCGCCGCAAGCTCTTGCCTCACTGAAAATATACCCATTGCTGACGCAGAAAACCCGGCGCCGTTTCCGGCGCCGGGTTTTCCCTGTTTCCTTGGGAGGAGGAAAACTCAGTCTATGTTGAATGTCAGCAGCTTTGCCTGGCGGATTGCCTGGTGCGCCGTCAGCCGTTCGAGCACGCCGTCCTCCACCTCGCCGTCGACATAGAGCAGCGCGATGGCGTCGCCACCCTGCTTGTCGCGGCCGAGCTGGAAGTTGGCGATGTTGACGCCGGCAGCACCGAGCGTCGTGCCGATGAAGCCGATCATGCCAGGGACGTCGGTATTGGTGATGTAGATCATATGCGAGCCGACATCGGCATCGAGATTGATGCCCTTGATCTGGATGAAGCGCGGCTTGCCGTCCGAAAACACCGTGCCGGCGATCGAACGCGTCATGCTCTCGGTCTTCACCGTCAGCTTGATATAGCCGTCGAACACGCCCGTCTTATCGCGCTTGACCTCGGAGAGCACGATGCCCTTTTCCTTGATCATGATCGGCGCCGAAACCATGTTGACGTCGGCGACCTGCGGGCGGATGAGACCGGCGAGCACCGCGCTCGTCAGCGCCCGCGTGTTCATGTTGGCGGTGACGCCGTCATAGAGGATTTCGATTTCCTTGATCGGCTCCTCGGTGACCTGGCCGACGAAGGCGCCGAGAACGTCGGCAAGACGGATGAACGGCTTGAG
Source organism: Rhizobium croatiense (assembly GCF_019793465.1). Taxonomy (GTDB): domain Bacteria; phylum Pseudomonadota; class Alphaproteobacteria; order Rhizobiales; family Rhizobiaceae; genus Rhizobium; species Rhizobium croatiense. The sequence goes on from NZ_JAILYJ010000005.1 coordinate 49,226, forward strand.
GATCGGCGCTTCTTCCGCGGTGATCGACGGCATGTTGATGGCGTTGGAGACCGCACCATTGACGAGATAGTCCGACATCTGTTCGGCTACCTGCAGAGCGACGTTTTCCTGCGCCTCGGTCGTCGAAGCGCCGAGATGCGGCGTGCAGACGACATTCGGCAGGCCGAAGAGCGGACTTTCCTTGGCGGGTTCGACCTCGAACACGTCGAAGGCAGCACCGGCGACATGGCCGGACTTGATGGCTTCGGCGAGAGCCGCTTCATCGACCAGGCCGCCGCGGGCGCAGTTGATGATGCGCACGCCCGGCTTGGTCTTCGCCAGCGCTTCCTTGTTGAGGATGCCGCGAGTCCTGTCGGTCATCGGCACGTGCAGCGTGATGAAATCGGCCCGGGCGAAAAGCTCGTCCAGCTCGACCTTGGTGACGCCCATTTCCTCGGCGCGCTCCTTGGAGAGGAACGGGTCATAGGCGACGACATGCATCTTGAGGCCGATGGCGCGGGCGCAGACGATCGAGCCGATATTGCCGGCGCCGATCACGCCGAGCGTCTTGCCGGTGATCTCGACACCCATGAATTTCGACTTCTCCCATTTGCCGGCCTGCGTCGAGGTATCTGCTGCCGGAAGCTGGCGAGCGACGGCGAACATCAGCGCAATCGCGTGTTCGGCCGTCGTGATCGAATTGCCGAAGGGCGTGTTCATGACGATGATGCCGCGGCGCGAGGCCGCCGGAATATCGACATTATCGACACCGATGCCGGCGCGGCCGACGACCTTGAGGTTCTTCGCCCCTTCGATGATCTTTTCAGTCACCTTGGTGGCGGAACGGATGGCGAGGCCATCATATTTGCCGATGACTTCGAGCAGACGGTCCTTGTCCTTGCCGAGCTGCGGTTCGAAATCGACTTCGACGCCGCGGTCGCGGAAGATCTGGACGGCGGTTTCCGACAATTCGTCGGATACGAGAACGCGAGGTGCCATGAGGGACTCCTTCAAAAATGTTCAGCGATGGATGAAATCAGGGGCTCCGCCCTGTGGCGGAGCCGGATGCGATCACATCAGGCAGCAGCCTGAGAGAGCTGCGCCTTCTGCGTTTCGAAGGCCCAGGAAAGCCAGGGCATCAGCTTCTGCATATCGGATGCCTCGATCGTGGCACCCGCCCAGATGCGCAGGCCCGACGGCGCGTCGCGGTAATGGCCGATGTCATAGGCGACGCCTTCCTTTTCCAGCAGACCGACCAGGCCCTTGGCGAAATTCGCCTGGCCGTCGTCGTCGAGCGCCGCGATGTCCTTGTCGACGATCTTCAGGCAGACGGAGGTGTTGGAGGCCGTTTCCGCCTTGACGGCGAGATTGGCGATCCAATCGTTCGCCGCGACGAAATCGCGGATGACTTTGGCATTGGCATCGGCGCGGGCGATCAGCGCCTTGAGACCGCCGAGCTCTTTGGCCCAGAGCAGCGCATCGATATAGTCCTCGACGCAGAGCATCGACGGCGTGTTGATCGTCTCGCCCTGGAAGATGCCTTCCGTCAGCTTGCCGCCCGAGGTCATGCGGAAGATCTTCGGCAGCGGCCAGGCCGGAGTGTAGGTGGTAAGGCGCTCGACGGCGCGCGGCGAAAGGATGATGACGCCGTGCGCGCCCTCGCCGCCCAGAACCTTCTGCCAGGAGAAGGTGACGACATCGAGCTTTGCGAAATCGAGTTGCTGGGCGAAAGCGGCCGAGGTGGCGTCGCAGATCGTCAGGCCCTTGCGGTCCGCGGGAATGAAATCGCCGTTCGGCACGCGGACACCTGATGTGGTGCCGTTCCAGGTGAAGACGACGTCACGGTCGAAATCGACGGCCGAGAGATCGGGAAGCTCGCCGTAACCGGCTTCGAGCCTGCGCACATCCTTGAGCTTCAGCTGCTTGACGACATCGGTGACCCAGCCGGCACCGAAGCTTTCCCAAGCGAGCATGTCGACGCCGCGCTCGCCGAGCAGCGACCAGAGCGCCATTTCGACGGCGCCGGTATCGGAGGCCGGAACGATGCCGATGCGGTAATCCACCGGCACTTCGAGAATTTCACGGGTAAGGTCGATGGCCTGCTTGAGCTTGGCCTTGCCGACCTTCGCGCGGTGCGAACGGCCGAGGGCCGCGTCGGAAAGGGCTTCGAGCGACCAACCGGGGCGCTTCGAGCAGGGGCCAGAAGAAAAATGGGTATTATGCGGACGGATGTCCGGCTTTGCGGTCTTCGCCATGATGCTATCCTCTCAGATAGAAAGCCCTTCGTTGGGGAAGGGTGTCCCGCCGCCGTGTGTATGGATCGGCGACGTCATAGTCAAGATCGAAGTGTCGCAACCGGTAGATATTTTGACGCAGGCGGAGTGGCGAAACTGAAAAAAGCCGCCTCACCGGGGGCGGCTCTTTGATGCGAGCGGATTGAATTTACTTGTAGACCGGCTGCTGCAGCGGGATTTCCGGCGGCGGTTCGTAGCTCGCCTGGGCGCAGCCGCCGAACAGATAGCGGGCGCCGACGCGGGCTTCGTGGACGCTGAGACCCTTGTCGCGGCCCGGGCCGCCGTTCTCGGCATAGCCGAACATGTTGCCGCCGTCGATATGCAGGTAGCGGTAGCCGACATCAGCCTTGATGTTGCAGGTAACGTCGACCGAGGCGCCGGCCATGAGGGCATAAGTAAAGCGCCAGTTGCCCTTGCCGCCATGGGTGACCTCGTCATCGCAGAAGCTGCCGTCATCGGCGCAGGCGACGTTGCGCAGGTTCTTCCACTTGACGTAGGAGCCACCGATACCGGCGCCGACATAAGGCGTGACGTAGCCGTAGGTGCCGAGATCGACATAGGCGTTGGCCAGCAGCGTATAGGCCGTCAGCGACGAGCGGTCGCGCGAGGTGCAATCCACCAGCGGGAAGCCGCACTGACCGACCGTCGAGCCGCGGAAGTCGGCCTGGGTGAGATAATCGAAGGTCAGATCGGTGCGCAGGTAGCTGTTGATCTGGTAACCGACACCGCCGCCGATCGTCCATGCGTCGTCGAGGTCAGCGTCGTCGAAATCGACTTCGGTGGCGTTGCTGCCCTGGAAATAGCGGGCACCGCGCAGATCGGTAAAGGCATAACCGACATCGCCGCGCAGGTACCAGCCCGTCGCTTCACTGACCGTCACCTCGGGCGGCTGCTCCGGGATGGGTTCGGCCGGAGCGAAGTCCGCGGAATAGGCATTTGTCGCGAGCAACAATGCCGCGAAGATGCCGGACAAGCTTCTTTTCATGGATCCCACTCCAAAATCCGTTACATCGGCAGGCTCGTCGCCGCCAATCTGATACGCTTCGTATGGATAATGAAGCGGAAACGTTAAAAGCTGCTTAACCACGATTATTTACCGTAGATCTTGAAGATTCCGGCAGAGGAGACATGGATTGCCGCAGTAAAAGTCTTTTGAAGTTATGGCCTGACGAGACCATTTTGCTGGATAGCGCACCAGCTCTTCCCTTAATCTTCGCTCAGCCGCGACACGGCATATGATCATCACCAGCGGTGATAAATTGGCGAGGACGTTCGCCCCACCCACCCTCACCAAGTCAGTTTAGGCCGTGACTGGCATTGCTGGTTTCGCTAGCGGATGCATCGCTGACACGGCGTCTGCGCTGTGAACGGTCTCTCCTGCCTACCCCGCCCTCCGTCTTGCTCGGCCTTGAGCCGAGCATCCACGCCGCATCCATCAGCAGCCGCCGCATGGATCCTAGGCTCAAGGCCTGGGATGACGGAGAGTGTGGTTGGCATTCCCGCCAAACTCGCCACCAGCGTGAAGGGTGGATGGGCTTGTACTTGCGCTAGATTTTCTGCCGTAGAGCGTAGCGTCGAACGAAGCTTCACAAGCAAAGCACGCCGACCAGCCCATCAGCCGCACAGCATGCCATTAGCCCTCGTCCTGAGGGGCACCTCAGGATGAGGGCGAAGAGAGGGCCTCGCTCATTCTTTGAGCATCAGCCCAAACGCCCAACCATGTCGCCAAGCTTGCCGCCGAACCCGATCTGCCCTCAAAAAATCAGGCGGCGGTCCGGACGTTTGAAATCGTGCCGATCAGCTCGTTGACGATGCGTTCGATCTGGGCGCGGTCGTCGCCCTCGGCCATGACGCGGATCAGAGGCTCGGTGCCGGAGGGGCGGATGACCAGCCGGCCGGTCTTGGCAAGCTCGGCTTCGGCATCGGCGATCGCCTTCTGCACCTGGATATCCTCCAGCGGCTTGCCGCCGCTGATGCGGACATTGCGCAGCAGCTGCGGCACCGGCTCGAAGCGGCGGCAGACCTCGCTGACGGTCCTGCCGGTGCGTTTGACGGCGGCAAGGATCTGCAGTGCGGCAACCAGGCCGTCGCCCGTCGTGCCGTAATCCGACAGCACGATATGGCCCGACTGCTCGCCACCAACATTGTAATTGTGCTGGCGCATATGCTCGACGACATAACGGTCGCCGACCTTCGTGCGGGCGAGCGCCATGCCGCGCTCGTCGAGAAAGCGCTCGAGGCCGAGGTTGGACATGACAGTGGCGACGATGCCATTACCACGCAGCTGCTGGCTCTCGGCCCAGCTCTCGGCAATGACGGCCATCAGCTGGTCGCCGTCGACGATCGAACCATTCTCATCGATGATGATGACGCGGTCTGCATCGCCATCGAGCGCGATGCCGATATCGGCCCGCACCTCGTCGACCTTCTTCTGCAGCGCGACCGGGCTGGTGGAGCCGCAATTAAGATTGATATTGGTGCCGTTCGGCTCGTTGCCGATGGTGACGACGTCGGCGCCGAGCTCCCAGAGCACGGCAGGCGCCACCTTGTAGGCGGCGCCGTTGGCGCAGTCGATGGCGATCCGCAGGCCCTGCAGGGTCACGTCGCGCGGCAGCGTACGCTTGGCGTGTTCGATATAACGGTCATGTACGCCATCGACGCGCTTGGCGCGGCCGATGTCATCGGACTTGGCGAGCTGGGTGCTCAGATCCTTTTCGAGCAAATCCTCGATCTCGGCCTCGATGTCGTCGGACAGCTTATAGCCGTCGGGGCCGAACAGCTTGATGCCGTTATCCTCATAGGGATTGTGCGAAGCCGAGATCATCACGCCGATATCGCAGCGCAGCGAACGCGTCAGCATGGCGACGGCAGGCGTCGGGATCGGGCCGAGAATGAAAGCATCGAGGCCGGCGGCGGTGAAGCCTGCGACCATGGCGTTTTCGAGCATATAGCCGGAAAGGCGCGTATCCTTGCCGATGACGACGCGATGGCGATGGTTGCCGCGGCGGAAGATCGTGCCGGCGGCGATGCCGACCCGCATGGCGAGATCCGGTGTCATCGGGAAGACATTGGATTGGCCGCGAATGCCGTCGGTCCCGAAATAGCGTCTTTTCATCTACACTCCTGCACTTTCCGCGCGCCATTCAAGGCGGCGCACCGTTCCAAGCGAATCTGGCTTCAATGGAATGTCGTCGATCCAGGAGCGTGATTCATGCTTGCCTCAATTCAGCGGAATGCCACAAAATGCGGCGATCGGCACGTAAATTAGCAAGAAAAATGATTATATCCCGTTACCAATAGAAAAGGCCGGATCTCCCGCTTGGGAAATCCGGCCTTGTTGAAGATGGCGCGGCGGCTCAATGCGGCTGCGGTTCGAGGCCGGCTTCGGGCTCGTCGCCCTTGGTCGCGGGCCGCGCGCCGGCCTTCGGCACGGCCGAGCCACGGCTCGGCGGTGAGTCGTCGCCGAGATCGCGAGACGGCTTCTCGCCGCGAATCAGCGCCTTGATCTCTTCGCCGGTCAGCGTCTCGTATTCCAGCAGGCCTTCGGCGAGAGCGACGAATTCATCGTGCTTTTCCGTGAGGATCGTACGGGCCTGGGTATAGGCTTCGTCGATCAGGCGGCGCACTTCATTGTCGATCTTCTGCGCGGTTGCTTCCGACACATTCTTCGACTGCGAAACCGAGTGGCCGAGGAAGACCTCCTGCTGGTTCTCGCCATAGGCGACCTGACCCAATTGATCGGAGAAGCCCCACTGGGTGACCATGGCGCGGGCAAGCTTGGTCGCCTGCTCGATGTCTGAGGAGGCGCCCGAGGTGATGTTCTCCTTGCCGAAGGTGAGTTCTTCGGCGACACGGCCGCCCATCATGATGCAGAGGCGCGACACCATCCACTTGTAGCTCATCGAGTAGCGGTCGCCCTCGGGAAGCTGCATGACCATGCCGAGCGCACGGCCGCGCGGAATGATCGTCGCCTTGTGCAGCGGATCGGCGACAGCGACATTGAGCGCGGTGATGGCGTGGCCTGCTTCGTGATAGGCGGTGAGCTTCTTCTCCGCCTCGGTCATCGCCGAGGAGCGGCGCTCGGCGCCCATCATGATCTTGTCCTTGGCGTCCTCGAATTCCTGCATGGTGACGACACGCTTGTTGCGGCGGGCGGCCATCAGGGCGGCTTCGTTGACGAGGTTCATCAGGTCGGCGCCGGAGAAACCGGGCGTGCCGCGGGCGAGAACCTTGAGATCGACATTCGGCGCCAGGGGCACATTGCGGGCATGCACCTTGAGAATGCGCTCGCGCCCGACGATATCAGGGTTCGGCACCACGACCTGACGGTCGAAACGGCCGGGACGCAGCAGCGCCGGGTCGAGAACGTCGGGACGGTTGGTGGCGGCGATCAGGATCACGCCTTCATTCGCCTCGAAGCCATCCATTTCGACCAGCAGCTGGTTCAGCGTCTGCTCGCGCTCGTCGTTACCGCCGCCGAGACCGGCGCCGCGATGGCGCCCGACCGCATCGATTTCGTCGATGAAGATGATGCAGGGCGCATTCTTCTTCGCCTGTTCGAACATGTCGCGTACGCGGCTTGCGCCGACGCCGACGAACATTTCGACGAAGTCGGAACCGGAAATCGTGAAGAATGGCACATTGGCTTCACCGGCGACCGAGCGGGCGAGCAGCGTCTTGCCGGTACCCGGGGGGCCGACGAGCAGCACGCCGCGCGGGATCTTGCCGCCGAGACGCTGGAATTTCTGCGGATCACGCAGGAATTCGACGATTTCTTCGAGATCCTGCTTGGCCTCGTCGACGCCGGCGACATCATCGAAGGTCACGCGGCCATGCGCTTCGGTCAGAAGCTTGGCCTTGGACTTGCCGAAGCCCATCGCGCCGCGCGAGCCACCTTGCATCTGCCGCATGAAGAACAGCCAGACGCCGAGAATGAGAAGCATCGGCAAGAGCGTGCCGAGATAGCTCAGGAACCCCGAGGAACCGTCCGTTTCCGGACGGGCGGAAACCAGGACATTCTTCTGCTGCAGGCGATCGAGCAGGCTGTCGTCGATTACAGGGGAGTAGGTCTGAAAGGTGGTGCCGTTTTCAACATAGCTTCCGGAAACACGGTTGCCCGTGACCACGACATCCTTCACCCGGCCCGCATCGACCTCACGCAGAAACTGCGAATAAGGGATTTCGCGGGAGCCCGTCTGCGCCGGCGCCGTCTGAAACATACTGAACAGGGCGATCAGCAGAAGCGCGATGATCGCCCACAAGGCAAAATTACGTAAGTTAGGGTTCATTGAACTCCCCAGCACTGGAACAGCCGCCTCATGGCGACCGTCTTATTCATTCTAACATAGGGTTGCGCCGTGCTGTTGCCAAGGCAATCCCCCAGGTCAGATGGTTTTTCCGTCAATACTTCTTAAAGGCAGTCCCGCATAGGGCGCCATCGCGAAAACCGCCGAAAGCCTATCGGCAAAGATGAAATCAAATCGTGTCAAAAAGCGGTCGAAGGGTGCGAAATAGGGCGCCAGACGGATCGAGCCGACAGATTCCGGAGATAGAGGGTGTCCATCGGCGGAAAAAGCCGGCGCTGAGGCGACGGCACTTTTCCATGCCGCCTTGGGCAGGCCCCTGCCCCACTCCCCCTCATTCCTGTGCTCGCCACAGGAATCCAGCGCGCCCAAGTCCTTGGGAGTGGCCTGCGCTTCTATCCTTACGGTCGCTCCGGAGCCGTTTGCGGCTTCAAACCTCCCGTCCCAACCCCCCCCCTCCCCAGGGCGCAGCGTCAAAGGCAATATCCCCCGGCTCTCGCGCGAGAGATAAAGCCCGTCACGCCTGCGATCGAACACCACTCGACCGACAGTCATCCGCCCCGGTTCCCCGCCGGTGACAAATGAGAGAAGGCGCTCCATCTGCGCCCTCCCCGGCACGAATGGCTGTCCGCCGAAGACGGCCGTCAGACGGCCGAGCGCATAGTCCAGAACTGCACCATCCTGCCGCAAACCATCAACAGATACCTGGCCAAGCAGGCCGCCATGAAGCCTGAAATGGCGGTCCAGCCACTCGGCGGCGCGCAGCGATAGAGCCAGCCGCGCTTCCCAGGCCGCGCGAATATCCGTCTCCGTCGCTCGATCGGCGGATAGCTGCCGGCGCACCCTCACGCGCTCGTATTTCACATCCTCATTGCTGGGGTCGTCGATCCACGCAACACCCTGATCTTTCAGAAAAGCGCGGATATCGACCCGGCTGGAAAAGAGAAGCGGCCGCAAAATCCAGAACCGCCGGTCGAAGAGCACCGCATCGGCGATACCTGATGAAAGCTGCTCGGTTCGCACGCCGCGCATCTGCAATGTTTCGCGCTGATCGTCGAGCGTATGGCCGGTGACGATGAGATTGGCGCCGAGCCTCTCTGCCGATTCCGCCAAGAGGTCGTAGCGAGCCTCGCGGGCCGCGGCCATGATGCCGGTTTTCGGCTTATCGCCCTGCCAGGCTGCGATGATGTGGGGAATGCCGAGCGATGCACAGAGCGCGGCTACCTGTTGCGCTTCGTCCGCGGAGCCGGCCCGCAGCCGGTGATCGACGGTGGCAGCACAAAGGGAAATCTTGAGATGAGGCGCGGCCTTCACGGCTTCGTCGAGGAGGAGAAGCAGGCCGGTGGAATCGCTTCCGCCCGAGATCGCGACGAGAATGCGCGCAGGACTTTGAAGCGATGCGAGAAACTGGAGGATCGCCGCATGAGGCGACGTGGCTTCCGGAGACATTCCGGAAGACCTCAGCAGGCGAGGCGTTTCTGTTCGCTCGCAACCTTGCTTATGACGGCGCGTGACGCTTTGGGGTAGCGCTTCGAGACTTCGCGCAGCGTCGCGCAGGCGGTTTCCTTATTGTCGAGGGCAGCAAGCGACATGCCGAGTTTCAGCAGCATTTCCGGCGCCTTTTCCGAGCTGCCGTATTTCTGATGCGCGTTGAGGAAAGTCTTGGCCGCCTCGTTATATTTTCCCTGCGAATAGAGCGCTTCGCCGAGCCAGAAATTGGCGTCGGCGGCCCGCGCGCTGCTCGGGTAACGGGCGATGTACTGGTTGAATTCCTGTTCTGCAGTGCCGTAATCGCCTGACAGGACGTGGCCGTAGGCTGCCTTGTACTGATCCGCCTCACTGCCGAGCGATGCCGTCTGCTGCGGTGTTCGGCCACTGGCATCGGGAATCGGGCCGGAGCCGATGGTGGCATTTTCGTCGACGCTTCCGCCGACCGGGTTGCCGTTCTGATCGAACTCGATCGAGCCGAGCTGCTTCGGCGGCTGACCGAGGCCGGTATTATCAGGCACGTCGGTGGAGGGAGCCGTTTCGGCCCCCTGCGGTGCTTGGATCACCCTGGCGACATCGTCCCCGCCGGAAGCTGCCGGAGCGGCATCGGTCTCGCTCTTCTTGACAGGAGCCTTGGCGCCACCGCCGCCGGCTCCGGTTTTTTCGAGCTGCTGGAAGCGGAATTCATTGTCTTCCTGCTGCTTACGGATCGTCTCCTGCATCTGCAGCAGCTGGAAGCTCATCTCCTCGATCCGACCGTTCAGCTGTCGCAGCTGCTCTTCGAGCTGCTGGACGCGAACCTCGGCGTCGCCGCTCTGCACCTTGACAACGGGCGGCGCCGCTGCCTGGTTTTCCGCGGATCGGCCGCCGAGATGCAGCCCGAAGAACGAGGCCGAATAGGCCGCCCGCTCGCTCCCGGTCACAGCCGCGAGGCACAGCATGCCTGCCACGACAAGTTTCTTCATATGTATCGTCCTGTCCCAGTGATTCTTCGCGCCTTGAGGCACGAACAGGAGATTTTTCCAATTGCTGTCAAAAAGCAACGGAGTCTGGCCAAAGTGTGGTCAAAAAGAAAAGGCGGCCCCTCACGGGACCGCCTTCCGAAAACGAATTATATCCGAAGATTACATGCCGGCGCCGCCGAGCACGGTGACCGCGCGGCGGTTCTGCGACCAGCAGGAAATGTCGTCGCAGACAGCGACCGGACGTTCCTTGCCGTAGGAGATCGTCTTCATGCGCTGCGCCGGAACGCCGCGCGAAGCGAGGTAATCCTTGGCGGCAGCAGCACGGCGGGCGCCGAGCGCGAGGTTGTATTCGCGCGTGCCGCGTTCGTCGGCATGACCTTCGACAGTGATCTGGTAGTTCGGGTAACGGCCGAGCCACTGCGCCTGACGGTCGAGCGTCTGCGAGGCATCGGCGCGGATCGACGAGGAGTCGGTATCGAAGAAGATGCGGTCGCCGACATTGACCGTGAAGTCCTGGGCCGAACCCGGCGTTGCGGCACCACCCGCGCCGGCGCCGAGGCCGAGATCACCTGGGGTGTTCGGCGGCTTCTTGGCGCAGCTTGCAAGCGCGAGACCGGCGACAAGCGCGATCATGACGGGGTTGCGGGCGAAATTCTGCATGCGGCTCATTGCCGGGGTGTGAATTCGGCTCATGGCCGGGTCTCCTTGCGATTTCAGGGTTTCCGGACAGTAACCGCACTAGGTTAACCGCCCCTCAAAGATTATGGTTAACAATTTACTGATTTGTCCCGTAGCCGCCCGGTTTCCATGATTCTGGGGCGACAAGAAGGCACTGCCGCATTCTTACTCCAGAAGCGGCGACCAAGCCGGGTCGGAACCGTAGGTCGGCGTCTTGACGAGTTGTTCGTTGTAGCCGGTCAGATCGATCGAATAGAGCTGCGGGCCGCCAGAGCCCGCTGCCTGGCGGAAGAACATCAGCACGCGGCCGTTCGGCGCCCAGGTCGGCCCCTCATTGTGGAAGCCGGTCGTCAGGATCCGTTCGCCCGAACCATCCGGTTTCATCACGCCGATCGAGAACTTGCCGCCGGACTGCTTGGTGAAGGCGATGAGATCGCCGCGTGGCGACCAGACCGGCGTCGAATAGGAGCCGTCGCCGAAGGAGATCCGGGTCTGGCCGGAACCATCGGCATTCATCACGTAGATCTGCGGCTTGCCGCCGCGGTCGCTTTCGAAGCTGACACGGGCACCATCGGGCGAATAGGAGGGCGAGGTGTCGATCGCCGCCGTCGAGGTCAGCCGCGTCGTCGTGCGCGAGCGCAGGTCCATCGTATAGATGTTGGAATTGCCTTCCTGCTGCAGGCTCATGATCACCTTCTGGCCATCTGGCGAGAAGCGCGGCGAGAAAGTCATGCCGGGGAAGTTGCCGACGACCTCGCGCTGCCCGGTTTCGAGCTGCAGCAGATAGACGCGCGGCTGCTGGTTGGCGAAGGACATGTAGGTGACTTCCTGCCGGCTCGGCGAGAAACGCGGCGTCAGCACGAGATCGCTGCCATCCGTCAGCATGCGCACGTTGAAGCCGTCCTGGTCCATGATCGCCAGCTGACGCTTGCGCTGCTGCTTGGTGCCGGATTCGGAGACGAAGACGACGCGGGTGTCGAAATAACCCTCTTCACCGGTGATCTGCTTGTAGATCGCATCGGCGATGATGTGAGCCACACGGCGCCAGTTCTCCGGCTGCGTATAGAACTGCTGACCGGTCATCTGCTGGCCGGCAAATGTATCCCAGAGGCGGAACTCGGCGCGCAGGCGGCCGTCTGCCTCCTGTGTGACACGACCAGTTACGAGCGCCTGTGCATTGATGACCTTCCAGTCCTCGAAGCGCGGCGAAGCGTCCGGATTAGAAATCTTCTCGATGAAGGCTGTCTTGTTGATCGGCGCAAACAGACCGGAACGCTGCAGGTCGGCGGCGATCACCTGCGAGACCTGCGCGCCCATGTTGCCCTGAAGGAAATCCGTCACAGCAATCGGCAATGGCTGGACGTTGCCCTTGTTGATGTTGATCTCGACCAGCGCATTCGCCGGTGTCGCGAACGCAGCAATGGTCATGAGACCGGCAGCGACCGCAATCGCGCGGAAGAAGGAACACTTGTTCATGGAGTAAAAGCCTTTCAGCATTTAAATTCCCAGATCGCTCGGGTCGAAATTGACGACGACTTCGCTCCAGGCATCGTATTTGTCTTTTGGAAGGGAGGAGAAAGGTGCCGATTTCATGATGGCGCGATAAGCGCCGCCGGCGAGTGCCCGGCGCGTCGACTCGTTATCACCACCGACTGCCTCGACCTCCGGCTCGCCGACAATATTGCCGTCCTGGTCGAGATTCATGTGGACCTTGATGCGAACGTCGCCCATGCCTTCCATGCCGGGGATGACCGTCCAGTTGCCGGCGATGGCGCTCTTCAACGCATCCATCTCGCTCATCGACAGCTTGGAACCACCATTGCTCTTCTTGGCGCCCAGCGATGCTTCCTGGGTCGAGCGCTTGGCGCCGCCGGCGGAAGGATCGGTCTTGTTCAGCAAGGCTGAAATCTCGTCCGCATTGAAATCGCTTTTCATCGATGAAGCCGATTTCGCCGTTTCCTGCTTCTGGTCCGCCTTCTTCTTCTCGGTCGGCTTGTCAGCGGTCTTCGGCTGATCCTGGGCTTTTTCCGGCGGTTTTTCGGCTGGCTTCTGCGGTTCCGGCGGCTTCACCTGCGGCTTGGCGACGGGGGTCGGCACGTTGTCCGGCAGCGCCTCGGCTTCCGGCTTCGGCGGCTCCTCGGGCTTGGCCTGTTCTTCCGGCGGCTTTTCCTCCGGCTTGGGCGGCGTCACTTCGACGGGCTTCGGCGGCGGAATGGAGGCGACTTCTTTCGGCTGATCGACTTCTGTTTCCTCCTTGACGATATCCTTGACATCGTTCGGGACAGGATCGGTCTTCGGCAGCGGCTTATCGCTCGAATTCGCTGCCGCAGCTTCCGTATTGCTGGGCTTGGCGTTCGGAACCGGCGGCGTCTTCAGGTCGATATTGTTGTCGCCGGCATTTTCGGCCGGCTCCGCGATCGGCGGCCGTGTGGTGGGCACCGGCGCGGAAGTCTCCTTCTTCGGAGCCTTCTTGTCACCCTGCTGCATCTGGGTGATGGATTCCACCGGTACGAGATCGACCGGCATCGCCTCGAAATCCTCCACCTTGAAGGATTCCGGCGCGCCGAGCGATACCATCGCCCAGGTCAACACCAGGCAGTGCAGAACAGCAGATGTGACGACGCTGGTCTTCATCTTGAACGCTATTGGTCCTTCTTCTGCTGCGTCACCAGGCCGATATTCTTGAAGCCGGCGCCCTGGATACGGGCCATGACGTCGGCGATGACGCCGTAAGGCGCTGTCGCGTCGCCCCGCACGAAGATACGTTCGTTATACCCGGTGGTGGCGATCGCCTCGAGCTTTGCGGCGATCTCCGCCGCCGGGATCGGCGTTTCCTGCAGGAACACCTCGCCGTTATTCTTGACGGAGATGGTGATCGGCTGCGTCTCGGAATTCAGCGCCTTGGCCTGCGTTTCCGGCAGGTCGATCGGTACGCCGACGGTCATCATCGGTGCTGCGACCATGAAGATGATCAGAAGCACCAGCATGACGTCGACGAGCGGCGTCACGTTGATTTCGGAGATGACGGCCTTGTTCCGACCGCCGCGACGGCGGCGTCCGCCGCCCCCGCCGCCATTGCCTCCAACAGCCATACCCATGTCAGTATTCTCCGTTGGTTACTGAGCGGCAGCGCGCGGCTGCAGCTTCTCGTCGATCTGGCGCGAAAGTATGGCGGAGAATTCATCCGCGAAACCTTCCATGCGCGCCGAGAGCTTGGCGGCATCGGCGGAGAACTTGTTGTAGGCGATAACCGCCGGGATAGCGGCGACGAGGCCGATCGCGGTAGCGAGCAACGCTTCGGCGATACCGGGAGCAACGACCGCGAGATTGGTCGACTTCGAGCCGGCGATCGCCTGGAACGAGGTCATGATACCGACGACCGTGCCGAACAGGCCGATGAACGGACCGGCCGAACCGATCGTCGCAAGCGATCCGAGACGGGCGCCGAGATATTCGGTTTCACGGGCGAGCGTCACGTCCATCGCACGGTCGATACGCATCTGCAGGCCGATCGGCGAGCGGGCGCCGCGTTCGAAGGATTTCTTCCACTCGCGCATGGCCGCGACGAAGATCGACGCCAGGCCGGTATTGTTGCGCTCCGACAGGGAGCGATAGAGTTCTTCGAGCGACTGGCCCGACCAGAAGACCTGTTCGAACTTGTCGAACTGGCGCCGTGCGCGGCCATAGGCCAGGTATTTGTCGATGACGATCGCCCAGGTCCACACAGAGGCTGCGATGAGCCCGAGCATGACGAGCTTGACGACGATGCCGGCCTGCATGAAAAGCGACCAGAGGCTGACGTCCGTCGTGGCTGCTGCCAATCCTACTTGTTCCATTGATCCAAAATCCCCGAATCCAAACGCCCGGTGCTGGACCGGGCGAAACAAAGTGATCTCGCAAGAAGTGTCCGGCGGCCGCCGCCCAAAGCCCTGGTCAAGCTTCCAAGCTCATCTTCCGCCTTCTTGCCGTCAAATTTGGTCAAAGGAAGGCGTGCACCGCACAAACTCCGACTTTCCCAGTAAGACACTATTATGGTTAATAGATCGTTAGTGCCGGACTGTGACAGCAAGCCTGTATTCGCAAGATTTTATTCCTGGATTACTTGACCGGAGCAAGCTCCGGCTGCCGAAAGAGCGCTCATCCTGCGGCGCGGGAATTCCTTCACATAAAGCTCAAGTTTTTACAAGGCCGAATTTCGAGCAATTCGGCGCTATAGCGGCGTGCTGCCTTCCAGGAATTTCGCCGCAAGCGTTTCCGGCAGCCGCCGCGGCCGCCCTTTGGCATTGATGACAGCGATGATCACCCGGGCGGCGATCAGCAGCGTCTCGCCCGAGCGGATCTGCTGATTGAGCACCATCTTGGCGCCGCCCGCTTTTTCCGTGTGCGTCAGGATCGTCAGTACATCGTCCATGCGCGCCGGGCTCTTGAAGTCGATCTCCATGCGGTGAACGACGAAGACAAGCCCCTCCTCGTCGGCGCTGACGAGCTCGCGCTGCTCGACTCCGAGGCAGCGCAGATAATCGGTGCGGCCGCGCTCGAGAAAATGCAGGTAGCGCGCATGATAGACCAGGCCGGAGAAATCCGTGTCCTCATAATAGACCCGCTGGACGAGGCGATGTCCGGTCTCCGTCAGCTCTCCCGAAATGGAAAAAGGGCGTTCCGTCATAATTTTCTCCAAACTGCGGTGCTCTCTTTGGCGCAACGCCTCTCGGCAGGCAAGCATTGAATGCCGGGCCGGCAGGCATTGAATGATTGTCATAATTCCTAACTATTCCCGATATTGAGCGACCGATCAGGAGACGATGCGATGAAGATTGCGGTTATGGGCGGAGACGGTTTCATTGGTTGGCCAACGTCGCTGCATCTCTCCGATGCCGGGCACGACATCCATATTCTCGACAATCTCTCGCGCCGCTGGATCGACACCGAACTTGGCGTTCAGTCGCTGACCCCGATGGATTCGATCCAGGAGCGCACCCGCATCTGGCATGCCGAAACCGGGCGCCGCATCCACTTCAATCTGATCGATCTCGCCAAGGATTACGAACTCCTGAAGAACTGGCTTTCCGAACATCGCCCGGATGCCGTCATCCACTTCGCCGAGCAGCGGGCCGCGCCCTATTCGATGAAGAGCGACCGCCACAAGAATTACACGGTTAACAACAATGTCAGCGCCACGCACAACCTGTTGAACGCGCTGACGGAGCTCAATCTCGATACCCATCTCATCCATCTCGGCACCATGGGCGTCTACGGCTATTCGACGGTCGGCGCGGCAATCCCCGAGGGTTACCTGCCGGTCGGCATCGAGACTGCAGGCGGCGAGACGGTCAGCCAGGAGATCCTCTATCCCTCCAATCCCGGCTCGATCTACCATATGACCAAGTGCCTGGATCAGCTTCTCTTCCAGTTCTACGCCAAGAACGACAGCTTGCGGATCACCGACCTGCACCAGGGCATCGTCTGGGGCACGCATACCGAACAAACGCGCCGCCACGCACAGCTCATCAACCGTTTCGACTACGACGGCGATTACGGCACGGTGCTGAACCGCTTCCTCATCCAGGCGGCCATCGGCTATCCGCTGACTGTGCACGGCACCGGCGGCCAGACCCGCGCTTTCATCCATATCCAGGATTCGGTGCGCTGCATCGAGCTGGCGCTACAGAATCCTCCCGCCCGCGGCGCCCGCGTCGAGATCTTCAATCAAATGACGGAAACCCACCGGGTGCGCGACCTTGCCGAAATGATCGCCAGGATCAGCGGCGCCACGATTGCCTGGCTGCCCAATCCGCGCAAGGAAGCCGCCGAAAACGAGCTGATCGTCCGCAACGAAAAGTTCCTCGATCTCGGCCTCGAACCGATCACGCTGGAAACAGGGCTGCTCGGCGAGATCGTCGACGTCGCGAAGAAATTCGCCTACCGCGTCGACCGTGCCCGCGTGCCGGCCGTCTCCGCCTGGACCAGGGATATTGCCGCGACGATCAACCACGATCCGGAAGGCAAGCGGCTGAAATCGGTGTCATGAGTGAGGACGGATCAGTCAATAGAGACTCCCTTGCCAAGTCAGTTCATGTGGGAGGGAGAGGGCATGCCGTGTGAGCCCCCCTCTGCCCTGCCGGGCATCTCCCCCACAGGTGGGGAGATCACAAGCGGCTCGCGCTTCCCACCCAATTACCGTTTCGCTGTGCTGGACGTCAGTTGCTTGGGGAAGCCGTCGCGCCTAGCTAATCTCCCCACCTGTGGGGGAGATGCCCGGCAGGGCAGAGGGGGGCGGCCACGGCACACCCTCTCCTCCGTCCCGTCCCTGGGCCTGACCAAGGACAGGAAGGAGGACGTGCTGCAATGGCGCACGTGACCACACAACCACGCCAACGTTTCGCCTACGTCACCCTCGTCACCAACGCCGACTACGCCATGGGCGCGACCGCGCTTGCCCGCTCCCTCCGCCGAACCGGCACCACCGCCGACATCGTCGTCCTCCATACCGGCGGCGTCGATGCAGCCGCCCTCGCCCCGCTCGCGACCCTCGGCTGCCGCCTGATCGAAGTCGAGCACCTGCCGCTCTCCGACGCCTTCAACGAACGCCACGCCCGCGGCCAACTTCATTCCGCAGCGCCTTTTACAAAGGGCCGCAAGCCCACTTTCCATTCGCCGCTCGACAATTTCTGCAAGCTCAGGCTCTGGCAGCTCGTCGAATACGAACGCTGCGTCTTCATCGACGCCGATGCCCTGGTGCTGAAAAACGTCGACAGGCTCTTCCTTTATCCGGAATTTTCCGCCGCCCCCAATGTCTACGAAAGCCTCGCCGACTTCCGCCGCATGAATTCCGGTGTTTTCGTCGCCACGCCGTCGCATGACACATTCCGGCACATGCTCGAAAGGCTCGACACGCCGGAAGTCTTCTGGCGCCGCACCGATCAGACCTTTCTTCAGACCTTCTTCCCGGATTGGCACGGCCTGCCGGTCTATTTCAACATGCTGCAATATGTATGGTTCACCATGCCGGCGCTTTGGGACTGGAAGAGCGTCTCGATCCTGCACTACCAGTATGAAAAACCGTGGGAAAAAGATCATCCCAAGGCAGCGCAGCTACAACCTTTGATCGATTTATGGCATCGTTTCCACGATGGCGGCGATGTGCCCGAGATCGCGGCGCTGGACAATCCGGAAGGGGCAGCATGAAGGTATTGGTATCCGGCGGAACCGGTCTCGTCGGCCGTTATGTCGTCGAGGAGCTTCTGACCGCCGGCTATCAGGTGATCGTCGGTGGACGTCGTGCGCCCCATCCCCGCCTCTTCTCCCGCCCGGTCGAGTTCGCAGCGCTCTCCCTCGATCCCGACCAGGATCAGATCGACATTTTCGACGACGCCTATTTCTTCGTCCACGCCGCCTTCAGCCATGTTCCCGGCAAATATCGCGGCGGCGAAGGCGACGATGCGAAGACCTTCCACAGATTGAACCTCGACGGCACCGTTCGCCTTTTCGAAGCGGCCAAACGCGCCGGCACGCGCCGCTGCGTCTTCCTGTCCAGCCGCGCTGCCTACGGCGAACATCCGCCCGGAACCGAGCTCACAGAAACGATGCTGCCGAAGCCGGAGACGCTCTACGGCCAGATCAAACTCGACGCTGAAGGCGCGCTGAGCCATCTCTCGACGCCGGGTTTTGCCGGCGTCAGTCTGAGGGCGACCGGCGTCTATGGCGATCTTTCGCCGAACAAATGGGACGGCCTCATCGCCGATTATCGCGCCGGCCGGCCGGTCGCACCCCGCGCGGCAACAGAGGTTCACGGCCGTGATCTCGGGCGCGCGGTGCGGCTGATGCTGGAGGCGGAAAGCACCCGCATCTCCGGCGAGATCTTCAACCTGTCGGACATCGTCGTCGACACCCGCGACATCCTTGCCCCCATCCGCCGTGAGACGGAATGTCGTCATGCGCTGCCGGCTCCGGCCGACAGGACAGCGCTCAATCCGATGAGCACGGCAAAAATCCGCGCGCTCGGCTGGATGCCGGGCGGAACCCCTCTGTTCGAGGAAACAATGCGGCGGCTGGCCGTCGCGCTGCCGACGTTGGCACACGAATCGACGCAGGAGCGATAGGCATCCTCGTCTGACGATCGGCGGCCGAAGGCCGACACGGCGTGAAACCGCCGCGCTCCCGTCGCACCCTGCATTTGCATCGGACCTCCAGCCGTCTATGCTCGGCCGAACCTCTCACATCTGGCAGATCGAATGACCGCACGAGAACTGAAAGCGCAGTTGCGCAATGAACGGCTGGCCGCCCGCGACGCCATCGCTCCTGAGGAGCGTATCTCCAAGAGCCTTGCAATGGCAGATCATGCCGGCGAGGCGGTCGCCTTTGCGCCCGGCACGATCGTCTCCGGTTTCCTGCCGATCCGGTCCGAGGCCGATCTGCGACCGCTGATGGCCCGGTTTGCAGCGCGCGGCGCACGGCTGTGCGTGCCGGCGATCCTCGACAAGCAGACCATCGCCTTTCGGGAACTGACGCAAGACGTGCCTCTCATCGAGACCGGCTTCGGCACGGTGGCCCCCGGCACGGAGGCCGACATTCTCGATCCCGAAATCATGCTGGTGCCGCTTTCGGCCTTCGATATCCGCGGCCATCGCATCGGCTATGGCGCCGGCTATTACGACCGCGCCATCAGCCGGCTAAGAGAGAAACGCCTGCATCCGAAGCTGATCGGCATTGCATTCGACTGCCAGGAAGTGGCACATGTGCCCGACGAGCCGCATGACATAAGCCTGGATGCCATCCTGACAGAAAGCGGCCTGCGCTTTTTTGCCTCTTGGATTGGATAGGGAATGCGGCTGCTTTTTTTGGGTGACATGGTCGGCAAGACGGGACGCACGGCGGTCTGGGACCGCCTCCCCGGCCTGATTTCCGACCTCCGGCTCGATTTCGTCGTCGTCAACGGCGAGAATGCCGCCGGCGGCTTCGGCATCACCGAGGACATCTTTCTGGAGACGATCAATGCAGGCGCAGATGTAGTAACGACCGGCAATCACGTCTGGGACCAGAAGGAAGCGGTCGCCTTTGCCGGGCGCCACGATCAGTTTCTGCGGCCGGCCAACTATCCCCAAGGCACGCCCGGTCGCGGCTCCGGCCTTTTCTATGCCAGGAACGGCGCGCGTGTGCTCGTTGCCAACGTCATGGGCCGGGTCTTCATGCATCCGGAACTCGACGATCCCTTCAAATCGGCGGAGGTGATCCTCGACGCCTGCCCGCTGAAGGAGCAGGCCGATGCGATCATCTTCGATTTCCATGCGGAAGCGACCAGCGAGAAACAGTGTTTCGGCCATTTCGTCGACGGCCGCGCCAGCTTCGTCGTTGGCACTCATACCCATGTGCCGACCGCCGACGCGCAGATCCTGAACGGCGGCACGGCCTATATGTCGGATGCCGGCATGTGCGGCGATTACGATTCCTCGCTCGGCATGGACAAGGAGGAGCCGCTCAACCGCTTCATCTCCAAGATGCCGAAAGGCCGCATGGAAGCGGCGAGCGGCCCGGCGACGATCTGCGGCGTCGGCGTCGAGATTTCCGACGCGACGGGACTGGCCGAAAAGATCGCGCCGCTGCGGCTCGGACCACGCCTGGCCGAAACAGTGCCGGAGTTCTGGCGGTAAGGCCTCGACACGGATCCCACACACGATTGTGAGCATCCCTAGTCTGGACCGCTGCGACCTCTTGCCGCATTCTCCGGCCTTCTCGTGAAAGCGCCGGAGGGGTGGCATGAAGCCGCAACATCTTGTTCTCGCGATCGCATGCCTAGCCGCCCTTGTCCTGTCGGGTGCCGCAGCAAGGGCGCAGCAACAGCGGCCGCCCGTCAGCCAGTGCCAGGCGATCGCGCAGACCATCCCGAAAGCGACCTTCGCCAGCTTTTCCGGCGCCCAGCCGGTCGCACCTGCCGTCTCCGAGGGCGAGGACGTCAAACTGACCTTCCTCGGCCACTCCACCTTCGAGATCGACACGCCCGCCGGCATCGTCATCGCGACCGACTATAACGGCTGGTACCGGCCGGCGGCGCTTCCAGACGTCGTAACGATGAACAAGGCTCATACGACCCACTTCACCTTGACGCCTGAGCCGGGGATCAAGCATGTGCTGCATGGGTGGAGCGACGTTCCCGGCGAGGCAGCGAGGATCGATCTTGTGGTCGGCGACGCCCATATCCGCAACATCGCCACGGATATCCGCTTCAGCTATGGCCTCGGCGGCGCGCAGCAGAATGGAAACTCGATTTTCGTCTTCGAAATTGCCGGCCTTTGCATCGGCCATCTCGGCCATCTGCATTACGAGCTGACGGATACCCATTATACCGAGATCGGCCGCCTCGACGTCGTCATGGTGCCGGTCGACGGCGGCCTGACCATGGGCGCCGACAGCATGAGCCGTGTCATCAAGCGGCTGCGCTCGTCGCTGATCCTGCCGATGCACCGCCGCGGCCCGCCGGTCAGTGCCTTCGTCGCCATGTTCGGCAAGGACTTCGATGTCGCTTATGCGCCCGATGACAGCATCACCGTCTCCACGCGCACGCTGCCGAAGAAGCCGCTGATCTACGTGATGAAAGGCGTGCAGTAAAAAAGGTCGCGGCGGATCCGGCCAAACCTTGCGCATCAGGCAAACTGCAGGTGGCGTTTCACGCCGACGTCGGGCATCTTGTCGTCGTCGAGATTGGCCTTGGCGATCTCCCACCCGAATTTCAGGGTGCTGCCGGTGGAAACCCAGATCTCGGCATCATCGACATGCAGGGAAAGCATGGTGAGTTTCGGGTCTTTCTTGCCGCCGTCATACCAGGCCGCTACCATCGAACTCCAATATTCCTCGATCTTGGAAGGGTCGGGGCGTACCTCGATCACGCCGGAAAGGCAGGCGTGGTAGTCGTGATCCTTGCCGATGACGCAGAAATGCGCGCGGCTGCCGGGTTTGATCACGCGCACGATATCGGCGTCGGTCTTGGTGTAGAACCAGATCGTGTTGGTGGTGGGATCGGCATGCGGCGCCATCGGCTGCATGTGCATATCCAGTCCGGAAATTCCGAGCATGCCGGCATGAACGCCGTTGACCTGATCCCAAAGCTGACGTGCCGGTTGCTCCCGCGCCTCGCTGAGACTTGCCATGACCGTTCCTTTCCGTTGGGTGGAGTTCGATTGAAAACGTCATCCTTTCGCCTTTGTTCCGAACTGCTTTTCCCTTGAACGGGTGCCGTTTCGCTCTTATAAGGCGCCCCATTCCGAACAATGAGACGTGAACAGGGGTGCCATGGCTGGCCATTCACAGTTTAAAAACATCATGCACCGCAAAGGCCGTCAGGATGCCGTGCGGTCGAAAATGTTCTCCAAGCTCGCGCGCGAAATCACCGTTGCCGCCAAGGCCGGCCTGCCCGACCCGTCGATGAACGCCCGTCTTCGCCTGGCGATCCAGAACGCCAAGGCCCAGTCCATGCCGAAGGACAATATCGACCGCGCCATCAAGAAGGCAGCCGGCGCCGACGGCGAAAACTACAACGAAGTCCGCTACGAGGGCTACGGCCCGGGCGGCACGGCGATCATCGTCGAGGCCCTGACCGACAATCGCAACCGCACCGCCTCCAACGTCCGCTCGATCTTCACCAAGGCCGGCGGCGCCCTCGGCGAAACCGGCTCCGTGTCCTTCTCCTTCGACCATGTCGGCGAAATCACCTACAAGCTTTCCGTCGGCGACGCCGACAAGGTGATGGAAGCGGCGATCGAAGCCGGCGCCGACGACGTCGAGACCGACGAAGAGGGCCACTACATCACCTGCGCCTTCGAAGCCCTCGGCGACGTATCGAAAGCACTGGAATCCGGGCTCGGCGAAGCCGAAACCGTCAAGGCCGTCTGGCGCGCCCAGAACAATGTGCCGGTGGACGAAGAAAAAGCCCAGTCGCTGATGAAGCTCATCGACAGCCTGGAAGATGATGACGACGTGCAGAACGTCTATTCCAACTTCGAGGTCTCGGAAGAAGTGCTGGCCAAGCTCTCGGCCTGATTTTTCGGACATCCCGATAGAAAACCCGGCTGCAGTGCCGGGTTCAGTTTGTTGACAAACCTTGCTCTTTACTCGTCGTCATCCTCGGCCTTGTGCCGAGGATCTGCTGCAACCACGGCAGATGCTCGGGACAAGCCCGAGCATGACGAAAGAGTCGTTGGCCGCCTTTGAACCCGGCTGCGACGCCGGGCTTCTTCTGACGGGTCGCCCCTCGCCTCGCATAGGATGTTCCGCTCTCAAGGCGCTCGTTACGAACCCCTACGCGGCCACCCGCATGAAGTTTCCCAGGCCCGCGAATAGTTCCACCGATCTCAGCCGCGCCTCGATATCATGGATCGGCATGGAGATGATCACCTCGTCGGCCTGCGTTTCCTTGAGAAACGCCGTCAGTTTTGCCTCTGCCGTCTCCGGCGAGCCGACCACGGCATAACGCAGCGTGTGTTCGACGTTCATCTTCTCCATCGGCGACCAGAACGCCTCCATATCGGCCACCGGACGCGGGAAGGGGCCGCGGACATTGCGGCGCAGGTTGACGAACTGTTGCTCGGCGGAGGTGAAATGATAGCGCGCCTCCTCGTCCGTCGCCGCCACCGCGCCCATGACCCCGACCATCACATAGGGCTTGTCGAGCGTTGCCGAGGGCTGGAAGCGGTCACGGTAGATCGCGATCGCATCGAGCAGCATATCGGGCGCAAAATGCGAGGCGAAGGCATAGGGAAGCCCGAGCATGGCGGCGAGCTGGGCGCTGTAGAGGCTGGAGCCGAGCAGCCAGATCGGAATATGCGAACCGTTGCCGGGGACGGCAAGGATCGCCTGGTTCTCGACCGGCGTGCCGAGCAGTTGCTGCAGTTCGACCACGTCGTTCGGGAAGCTGTTGGCGCCGGCCTCGAGATTGCGCCGCAGCGCCTGCGCCGTGCGCATATCCGTCCCCGGCGCACGTCCGAGGCCGAGATCGACGCGACCGGGGAAGAGCGCCTCCAATGTGCCGAACTGCTCGGCGATGACGAGCGGCGAATGATTGGGCAGCATGATGCCGCCGGAGCCGATCCGGATGCGCTTGGTCGCCGCCCCGACATGACCAATGACGACGGCGGTTGCAGCACTGGCGATGCCCGGCATGCCGTGATGTTCGGCGAGCCAGAAGCGCTTGTAACCGAATTCCTCGGCCTTGCGAGCCATCCGAGCCGAGCTCTCGAGCGACTGAGTAACAGTGCTGCCTTCGGCAACGGGGGAAAGGTCGAGTATGGAGAAGGGAACCATGGGAAACCTGCCGGGCAGTTGAAGGGTGCCGTCTATGTAGGTTCGCGCCCACGCCGTTCCAAACCGTCAACGCAAACAAAAAGGGCCGCGCGACGGCGGCCCTTGTGTCGGTTCAGATGCGATGAGCCTACCGGTGACGGCGCAGCACATGCACCTCGGCGCTCGGCTTGTGATCGCCGGGCGGCAGCGTGAAGTTGCCGAGCTGGCGGTCCATCTCCAGGGCCTCGGTCGCCAGCCGGTGGATCGCCGCCGTCGTCTCCTCGACCATCGAAGCATTCTGCTGCGTCATTGCGTCAAGTTCGGCAACGGCGTTGTTGATCTCGCGCAGCGTATTGGCCTCCTCGCGGGTCGATTCCATGATCTCGTTGATCTTCCCGTTGATCGCCTCGACATGGCCGCCGATGCCCGTCAGCGCAGCACCCGCCTTTTCGACCAGCGACACGCCGCTTTCCACCTCATGCGTCGATTTCTGCAACAGACTGGAGATTTCCTTGGCGGCGCTCGATGAGCGCTGGGCAAGCTCGCGCACTTCCATGGCGACGACGGCAAAACCCTTGCCGGATTCGCCGGCGCGCGCCGCCTCGACACCGGCATTGAGCGCCAGAAGATTGGTCTGGAAGGCGATATCGTCGATGACGGAGATGATCGTGTTGATCTGGCGTGAGGAGGTCTGGATCGCCTCCATCGCCGCGATCGTCTCGCGCATGATCTGGCCGGAGCCGGTCGTCTCTTTCTTGGCGTCGCGGGCGATGCGCTCGGCCTGTTCGGCCCGCTCGATCTGCCGGCGGACGGACTGGGTGATGGCGCTGATCGCATTCGCCGTCTCGGTGATCGAGCCGGCCTGGCGCTCGGTGCGCCCGGCAAGCTCGTCGGCGCCGGTGCGCATCTCCTCGGAGCCGGCCCGCACCGCCATCGAGTTGCCGCCGATGGCCGTCATGGTTTCGCTTAGCGTCGCGAGCGCCTGGTTGAAATTGATGCGCAGGCTTTCGAGCTCGTTCGGGAAGCGTGTGTCGATCTGATAGGCGAGATCCCCGCTCGCCAGATGATGCAGGCCCTCATCGATCGCCTCAACCACCTGCTGCAGCGACTTCGCCTCGGCCTCGCGCTCGGCAAGGTTCTGCTGGCGGTCTTGCTCGGCCTGAAGGCGCGTCTCTTCGCTGGCGGCTTCCAGTTCGCGGCTTTCGATCAGCGACTGCCGGAAGCGAGCGAGCGCATTCGCCATCGTACCGATCTCATCCTTGCGGTTCAGGCTGCCGATCTCGCTGTCGAGCTTGCCATCGGCGACATCGCGGGTGACGCCGGCAAGCCGCGCAAGCGGCGAGAACAGAAGATTGGTGACAAGCCCGGTGGCGATCGCCATGACGACGAGCACGCCGATGCCGATCATCGTCAGCAAAGTGGCGATCTCGATCGAGCCGGCATTGAGCTCGCTGAGCAGCACGCTTTCGACCACGAGGAAGCGGTCGCCGCGATAATCGAGGCCGCGGACATAGGCGCGCGCGGAGCCGTCCGCCCTGTCGAAATCGGCCACCGTCATCGCCGAACTGGCAAGCGCGTCCTTGATGAAGGTGAAGGGGGTGGCATCGAGCGTCGCAAGCTTGCCGCCGGCATCGAGACCGATAGCGGAACCATCGGCGGAGACGATCGCCGCCCGCGCGGTGCTGCCCTGAACTATGCCCTTTGCAAGGATGCTGGTGACGATGTCGTCACGCACCTTGAACAGGATGATGCCCTTGGCGGCGCCGAGCTTGACGATCGGCACGGCATAGAAGATCGCCGACCTGCCGCTGGCGGCATCGACGCGGAGCCCGGAAAAGCCTGTCGGCGCGGCATCTTCGGTCGCCTTGGCAGTATTCTCGAGCGCCTTGGCGAAAGCGATGCCGGCGCCGGACGTCTTCCAGGCGTCCGTCTTCAGATTCTCGGCGAAGTCGTCCAGCTTCTTGTAGGAATAGAGGACGGTACCGTCGAGATCGGCGATCAGCAGATCGCTGAACGCGGTATCCTCGAGGTCGCGGGCGACCTCGCTCTGCGTCTTCTCATGATTCGAATAATAAAAACCGCTCGGCCCTTCCGGCTTCATCAGCTTCTCGCGCTGATCGGCCGGGTTGGGATTGGCCGTGATGAAAACCTTTTTCAGCTCGGCGCGGGCATCGCCGGAGGTCTTCTCGATGGTCTTCCAGCCGCTCTTCAGGCTGGTGATCGACATCTGCAGCGCCTCGATGCGGGCGATGGAATTAGCCTGGTTCTCGAGCTGCGCCAGCTGGTCCTGCAGCATGTCGCCGCGGAAGATCAGCACGCTCTCCTTGGCCTTCAGCGCCTGCTCGCCGGAGATGCGGCTGCTGGCGAAATAGGCGAGCACATCGATCACCGCGATCGACAGCACGGTCATCAGGATGAATGTGGCAATGACCTTGAAGGACAGGGATTGAAATCTCCGAGCCATGTACGACGAACCCCTTCTGAACGCGCCTGCCGGCGCGGGCAGGCAACGCATGCCTGATCGACCGGTCTTCAAAACAGAACATCGGGGCTTTATCTCTTTGCGACAGGAGACCCCCTTCGTATTCGACACTAGAATTCAAGCATCTGTTTTAATTCGCGGTAAATGGAGCGGCTTAAATCCGGGAAGGTTTTTGTTTTGTTCACATATCGATGGCACTTATTTCGCAGTCGCTATAGGTTGAACCATGCAAAATACGATTCGCATCGTCGGCATCGACCCCGGACTTCGCCGCACCGGCTGGGGAATCATCGACACATTGGGCAATTCCCTGCGATTTGTGGCCTCGGGAACCGTGACCTCGGATGGAGACATGGACCTCGCCTCCCGCCTCTGCCAGCTGCATGACGGCCTGGCGGAGGTTGTGCACGCTTACAAGCCGGATGAGGCCGCCGTCGAACAGACCTTCGTCAACAAGGACGCGGTTGCGACCCTGAAACTTGGCCAGGCCCGCGGCATCGCCATGCTGGTGCCGGCGCGCGCCGGGCTGCAAGTCTCCGAATATGCCCCGAACGCCGTAAAGAAGGCCGTCATCGGCGTCGGCCACGGCGAAAAACATCAGATTCACATGATGTTGAAGATCCTTATGCCGAAAGTCGAATTCAAAGGCGACGATGCCGCCGACGCCCTGGCGATCGCCATCTGCCATGCGCACAATCGCGGCAGCAATCGGATGCGGCAGGCACTGGCCGGCTGATCTGTTCTTGACTTGTTCCGATGGTAAGGATAATTCTTACTTTGAAGGAGCAGCAAGATGCGCGTCACGTCCAAAGGCCAAGTCACCATCCCTCGCGATCTCAGGGAGCTTGCCGGCATCGAGGCCAACAGCGAGGTCATCTTCTCGATCGAGGGCGGCAAGCTGGTTGTCTCGCCGAAGAACGGCAAGCAGGAGATCGAGGATCGAGGTCGGCTCGACCGTTTCCTGCAGGCGATCCGTCGTCTCGAAGGAACCGGCGATCAGGAGATCGATGCCGAAGACCTCATGTCGATGACCCGTGATCGCTGATGGCGACGCTTGTCGATACAAACATCCTTGTCGACCTGGCCGTGGTTAGCTCGGACTGGCATGGCTGGTCGCGTCAGAAGATGATCGATGTCTTCAGAGAGGGGCCAGTGCTGATAAACCCGATCATCTATTCCGAATTTTCCGTCCGCTACGGCGATGTGGATGAAGTCGATCGCCTGCTTCCCCAGGATGAATTCCGCCGCGAGAATTTGCCTTGGCCGGCGGCTTTTGCCGCGGCTCAAGCCTTTCGACTTTACCGTCGCGCCGGCGGGGGACGCGAACGGATACCGCCCGATTTCCTCATCGGCGCCCATGCGACGATCCGGGGCTATAGAATATTGACCCGGGATCCCAGCGGATACAGGTCTTATTTTCCCTCCGTGGAACTTATCACGCCCGAAACGCATCCTTGAGAGACCACGACCCATGATCGGCAAGCTGAAAGGCACCATAGACGAGATCGGCGAAGATTATGTGCTCGTCGATGTGCACGGCGTCTGCTACGTCGCTTACTGCTCCGCCCGCACCGTGTCCAAGCTCGGCTCGGCCGGCGAGGCCTGTGTGTTGTTCATCGAGACCTATGTGCGCGAGGACCAGTTGAAGCTCTTCGGCTTCATGACCGCATTGGAGCGGGAATGGTTCAACCTGCTCCAAAGCGTTCAGGGGGTCGGCGCCAAGGTGGCGCTTGCCGTGCTCTCGACCTTGACGCCGGGCGAACTCGCCAATGCGATTGCCCTGCAGGACCGCGCCGCCGTTTCCCGCGCACCAGGCGTCGGCCCGAAAGTGGCGATGCGCCTCGTCACCGAGCTCAAGAACCGAGCGCCGGCCTTTGCCGGAGAAGCGATCAATATCGCCCTCAAGCAGGAACTCGGCGAAGGGGTCGCGGCCGCACCCGTGGCCGATGCGGTCTCCGCGCTGACCAACCTCGGCTACAGCAGAGACCAGGCGGCAAATGCGGTTGCGGCGGCGATGAAGGTGGCCGGCGACGACGCCGACAGCGCCAAGCTCATCCGGCTGGGGTTGAAGGAATTGGCGCGATAAAGTAAGATAGATCGTCGTTTTTCTGCTAACTCACAAGAATTCCAACTCACACCCAAAAATAGGATTTCCGAGCGATGTGGGGAGAATTTACACTTTCGCCCAAAGGCCAAATCACCCTCCCGAAAGACCTGCGGGATGCACTCGGCCTTCAGCCTGGCGATCAACTGGTTTTCTCCGTCATCGACGGAGAAGTCGTGATGACACCGAAATCGATCAACTTCAACGATCTCGCGGGGCTCCTCGGATCGCCACCGAATGGTCGTGCCTCGCTGGAGGAGATCGACGCAGCCGTCACCGATGCTGCGGGCAACGACGTGGTCGATGAAGGCAGACGATCGAAATCGGATATCGCCGCATGATCGCCTATGGCGTAGATACTAACGTCCTGCTGAGACTCATCGTCGACGATGATCCAGAGCAAAGGGCGGCCGCACTGAAATTTGGTGAGGGCATCGGCAGGGATTATCGTGGATTTCTCTCCTTGCTGAACCTCTTGGAACTGGATTGGGCATTGCGCGCGCGGTTCGGCTTCAAGAAAAAGGACGTCGTCGATGCGATCGGCAAATTGACACGCGTCAGGGGATTGGACATCGAAAACCAAACCCTGGTCATCATGGCGCTAAGGGCCGTGGAAACGCGCAAGGCCGATTTTGCGGATGCCTTGATTGGTTATCGCGCCGCCGATGAGGGATGCCAAGCAACCAAGACATTTGACCGGCACGCATTCAAGACCGTGCCAGGCATGGAGCTTCTTTCATGAGCGAACCCGCCCGCCTGATATCGCCGGAAAAGCGGGGCGAAGATCTCGACATCACCCTGCGCCCGCAATCGCTGGACGAGTTCACCGGCCAGGCGGAAGCGCGTGCCAATCTCAAGATCTTCATCGAAGCGGCGAAGAACCGCGGCGAGGCGCTGGACCACGTGCTCTTCGTCGGCCCCCCCGGTCTCGGTAAGACGACGCTGGCGCAGATCATGGCGAAGGAACTCGGCGTCAATTTCCGCTCGACGTCGGGGCCTGTCATTGCCAAGGCCGGCGATCTCGCCGCACTGCTCACCAATCTCGAGGAGCGCGACGTGCTCTTCATCGACGAGATTCATCGCCTCAACCCGGCCGTCGAGGAAATCCTTTATCCCGCCATGGAGGATTTCCAGCTCGACCTGATCATCGGCGAAGGCCCGGCCGCCCGCTCGGTGAAGATCGACCTGTCGAAATTCACGCTGGTGGCGGCGACCACCCGTCTCGGCCTGTTGACGACGCCGCTGCGCGATCGCTTCGGCATCCCGGTGCGCCTGAGCTTCTATACTGTCGAGGAGCTGGAACTGATCGTGCGTCGCGGAGCGCGGCTGATGAACCTGCCGATCACCGAAGAAGGCGCCCGCGAGATCGCCAGACGCGCCCGCGGCACGCCACGCATCGCCGGCCGGCTGCTGCGGCGCGTGCGCGACTTCGCCGAGGTGGCAAGGGCGGAAGCCGTTACCCGCGAGATTGCCGACGAGGCGCTGACCCGCTTGCTCGTCGACAATGTCGGCTTCGATCAGCTCGACAAACGTTACCTCAACATGATCGCAGTCAATTTCGGCGGCGGCCCGGTCGGCATCGAAACCATCGCCGCCGGCCTTTCCGAGCCGCGCGATGCAATCGAGGATATCATCGAGCCTTACATGATCCAGCAAGGTTTCATTCAGCGCACGCCGCGCGGCCGTGTTCTGACCGCAATCGCGTGGAAACATCTCGGAATGCAACCGCCCAAGGACATGGAGGCGGCGCAGTTCCGGCTGTTCCAGGAGGATAACTGAGTGATCACCCGCCGCGGATTTTTCAAGGTTCTCGGCGGTGGTATCGCAGGCGTTATGTCGCTTGGTGGGTACGCCTTCGCCTATGAACCGCTGGCGCGGCTCGGCATCGCCCGTTACCGACTGACGCCACCGGGATGGACACCGGGGCTGAAGCTCCGCGTCGTCGCGCTCGCCGATATCCATGCCTGCGAGCCCTGGATGTCGGAAAGCCGCATTACCGCGATCTGCCACAGGGCCAACGAGCTCGAAGGCGACGTGACCGTGCTGCTCGGCGATTATGCCTCGGGCATGAACATGGTGACGCAGTACGTGCATTCGAGCCGATGGTCGAAGGCGCTGGCCACCCTGCAGGCCCCTCTCGGCGTCCATGCGATCATGGGCAATCATGACTGGTGGGAGGACAGAACCGCCCAGAAGAACGGCGGGATGGAAACATTCGGGCACCGGGCGCTTGCCGGCGTCGGCATCCCGGTCTACGGCAACCGCGCCGTTCGGCTCGAAAAGGATGGCCGCGGCTTCTGGCTCGCGGGCCTCGAAGACCAGCTGGCACTGCTGCCCGGCACGAAATGGGGCCGCACGCGCATGCTCGGCCTCGACGACCTCGATGGAACGATGGCGCAGGTGACCGACGATGCGCCCGTCATCCTCCTCGCCCATGAGCCCGATATCTTTCCGCGGGTGCCCGAGCGCGTCTCGCTGACGCTATCCGGTCACACCCATGGCGGGCAGATCCGGTTCCTCGGCCGTTCGCCGATCGTCCCCTCGCGTTACGGCAATCGCTACGCCTATGGCCACATCGTCGAGGAGGGGCGTAATATCATCGTGTCCGGCGGCCTCGGCTGCTCCATCGCGCCGGTCCGCTTCGGCGTGCCGCCGGAAATCGTCGTCATCGATCTCGGATAAGAATGTCATGAGCAAGCGTACCCTCATCCGCCTGACCGCGGGGGCCGAGCGTTTCAACTATCGCATCGCCGGCCTTGGTTTTCGCGATGGCCATGTGCTCGTCCATCGCGCCGTGCACGAGCCCTTCTGGACTTTTCCCGGCGGCAGGGCGGAAATCGGCGAGACGTCGGAGGAGACGCTGAAACGGGAGATGGTGGAGGAGCTTGGCGTCGAGGTCACCGTCGACCGCCTGCTCTGGGTCGTCGAGAATTTTTTCCACTATGAGCAGCGCGACTGGCATGAACTCGGCCTCTATTATCTGATGGAGATCCCGCCCGAATTCCCCTTTCTGTCGCACGAAATCATCCATCGGGTCGAAGACGGCGACAACCAGCTCGAGTTCAAATGGGTGCGGGCAACGCGCGAGGCCCTGACCGCGCTCGACATCCCGCCCTATTTCATCGCCGATGACATCGAGAACCTGCCGGCAGCACCCCGTCATCTCGTCTGGCGCGACGGCAATCTCGACGAAAAGAACTGACGTCGTAACGTCATGCGTATGGCCGCAACGCAGAAGAGGAGATGTCTCGATGCCGACCTTCGATCCCGTTCGGGCGTTTCGCAAACTTGCCTATAACAACGCCCTTGCCAACCGCCGCCTGCTTCACGCCTGTGCAGCCTTGAAGCCCGGCGAATTCGAAGCGCCGCGCACGAGCTTCTTCCCGTCGATCAAGGAAACCTTGAACCACATCATCACCGTCGACTGGTTCTATGTCGATGGCTTGGAAGGTGGCACGCTCGGCTACCAGGCCTTCGAGTTCGAAGAGCCATTCGACGACATAGCATCGCTCGGCGCTGCGCAGGCGGCGGTCGATCAGCGCCTGACGGCGCTCTGCGAGGCTCTGACCCCGGAAAAACTCGTCTCCATCGTCAAACTCCATCGCGGCGACCGCATCCAGGAAGAGCGCATGGAGGATGCGCTGGCTCACCTCTTCCAGCACCAGACCCACCATCGCGGCCAGGTGCATGCCATGCTTGCCGGCACCAGCGTCGCCCCGCCGCAGCTCGACGAATTCATCGTCGCCGATGATGCACGGTTTCGCAGCAAGGAACTCGGCGAACTCGGCTGGAGCGAGGAAAAACTGATACGTTAATTCTGCAGCCGCCTCTTCAGCCCGTCGATGATCGTCTTGGTGAGAAGGTCGTAATTCTCATCGAAGTGATGATCGCCCGGCAGCTCGATGACCTCGGCGCCGCTGTCCTTCAGCGCCGGACAGGCGACGTCGTCGTCATCGTCCTTGCCGTAGACGCACTGCACGAGTTTGGGATCGACATTCTTCAAATCGACGACCGGATCACCTCCCGCCCCTTCCGTCTTCTGGCCGAGCCAGCCGAGAACGGAGATGACGTAGTCGACTTCGTGCGAGAGCGACAGCAGCGACAATTGCGCCACCGCGGACTTCTCGGCCGGCTTCAACAACTGGTAGGTCGCAGGCACGACGTCGGCGCCGAAGGAATAACCGACGAGCAGCACATGCTTCACCTTCCACTGCTTGCGGTAGAAATCGATGATCTTCGAAAGGTCGCTGGCGGTCTCTTCCGGCTTGCGCTCCGACCAGAAATAATGAAGCGAATCGACGCCGACGACAGGAATTCCTTCCTTCTGCAGCGTGCCGCCCACCTCCTTGTCGATGTCTCGCCAGCCGCCGTCGCCGGAATAGATCACCGCCATCGTATCGAGCGTGGGGGTGGCCTCGAGGATCGCCAGCGGCAGGCCGAGCGGATTGCCGAAGGCGCCGGAGGCGGTGACGAGATCATCGAGCGTATCGGCAAAGACCGTCTGCGCGTCGTCGGTGGAATCGCGGATCTCGATCGCGGAATGGACTTTCTTCAGCGCTTCGGCATGCGCCCGGCCGTCCTTGTCGGCTTTGGGCGTAAACACTGTTATAACGGGATCCGGCAGAGCGCCGTCACTCAGTCCGTAAACCATGCGTTCGCCGACGGCCTGCTTGGAAGCCGGCGTGCAAAGCTCCTTGGTCAGCGGAATGCCGGCTTTCGGATCGACGGCGAGCGTCTGGCCGATCGTCGCGTCCGGCGTCTGCGCCGCGATCGCCAGCGCCAAGGCCCCGCCCTCGCCGATACCCGCGACGATCGGCAGATGATAGGCGTTGTTGCCGGTCGCACGCTGCACCTGCTGGCTCAGCGATTCGATATCCGAGACCATGTAGAGGCATCCGTCATTGAGGCTGACATCGTAGCGGCTGAGCGCCTTCACATAGGAAGGAAAGTCGACGCCGATGACGACGGCGCCTTCGGCGACAAGCCTGTCGGCCTCGGCCTTCTCGTAATCGCCCCAGCCGGCGACATCCGAGATCAGCATCACCGTGCCCTTCACCTCCCCTTCCGGCAGGAAGATGTGCGGCGACGGGATCAGCCCGCTTTCGAAGCTCTGCGTGGTTTCCTCGGCGGCATTAGCCGGTGCGGCCGCGAGCATGCAGGCGCATGCCGTGGCAAGAAGGATTGTCCTGATCATTTTCTCACTACCCCTTTCAACCCGCCCCCGATCAGAAACGTCGCGTCCATCAACGCGATCATCGGATTGCCCCCTCCGGAGACCGCAAGATAGCGCGGTTGCCAGTGCGGATGAAACTTGGATTTGAATGCCCGAAGGCCTTTGAAATTATAGAAGCGCTCGCCGTGCTCGAAGACGGTGCTGCCGATGCGGTCCCAGACGGGTGCCGCCTCGCGTTTCGACATGCCGGAGAGAGGCGCCATGCCGAGATTGAAGTGGGTGAAGCCCTGACCGCGCAGATATTCCATGATCTGCACGAAGAGAAAGTCCATCGAGCCCTTCGGCGCATCCGGCGAGAAGCGCATGAGATCGATCGTGCCCTCCTCCCGGGATTCGGTGACGAGGATATTGGCAAAGGCAACGATCTTGCCGTCCTTCTTCAGAATGCCGACCGGTTGAGAGGAGACATAATCGGGATCGAAGGCGCCGAGCGAGAAGCCCTTTTCCTTGGCGTTGTGGTGCTCGAGCCAGGCCGAGGAAACCGCGGCGAGATCATCGATGACCACGGGCACATCCTGCGGTTCGATAACGGCAAATTCCAGCCCGTCGCGCTGCGCCCGGCTCGCAGTCTGCCGGAGATTTGCCCATTTGCCGCCCTTCATCTCGAAGGTCCTGAGATCGGCCACCGCCAGTTCGCCGAGCTTGAAGGCACGCAGGCCGGCATCGGCGCAATGGGAAAGCAAGGCCGGCGAGATCTGGTAAAAAACGGCGCGGCAGCCCGCCGCCCGCGCCGCCTCGACGAAGCGCCAGACGAGTTCCTGCACGGCGCGATGATCGCCAACCGGATCGAAGAGCGCGATCCATGAGCGGCCCTGCCGGCCGTACATGATGAAGGCGTCGCTTTTCTCCGAAAACATGATGCTCTTGTCGCCCATCCGCACCAGATTGGCGTCGGCATTGCCCTGCTTCCTGACAATGTCGACGGCACGCGCCAGCGCCTCCTCCGTCGCCGGCTCCGGCCGGAAGGTCGCCGGCCGGAGCAGGCTGAAAATGGCGATGGCCGACGAGATGATGGTGATGCCAAGCAAGGCACGCAGTCCCCGCGGCGCCTCGGCGGTGAATTCGAACTGCCACCAGAGCTGGTTGCTGTATTCGACATCGCGATAGACGAAGAGCAGGATGACGACGGCGCCGACGACGATGACGGCGATCGCCATCAGCCAGGATGCCGTCATTGCCTGGTTGAGCAGCGACGCATGGCGGGTAAAGAGCCGGCGGCTGACAAAGAGCCCGAAGATGAGGAAGGCGAGAAAAGCGGCTTCGACGAGCGCAATCGCCTTCAACAGCGACAAGGTCAATGCCGCAACGGCCGAAAACACCGCCACCCACCAGGCGCCATCGAGCCTCTGACCAAGGCCGCGCGCGGCGACCACCAGCGCCAGCCCGAGCAGGCTGGAGAGGAAGTGCGCGCCTTCGACCATCGGCAGCGGCAGATAGTTGGACAGAAATTCCAGATTCTGATCCGGCGTCGGCGTGACGCTCGAAAACACCAGCATGACACCCAGCAGCAGAGCCAAGGTCGACAGCAGCTGCGGCATCAGCCGTCCGCCGATGCGCCGGACGCTGGAGGCGGCCGGGTGATCGACAAAACGGCGCAGCTCCGTCGCGGAGACCGCGAGCACGGCAATCAACAGCGGCAATACATGATAGATCAGCCGATAAAGCACCAGCGATCCCAGCACCGCGTCGATATTGACCGCGCTCCCGAGCGACGCGATGATCACGGTCTCGAACACGCCGAGCCCGGCCGGAACGTGGCTGAGCACGCCGAGACCGACGGCGATCGCATAGACGGCCAGGAAAGCCGGCCAGCCGATCGCCGTCTGCGGCAAGAGCACATAGAGCACCGAGGCCGAGGCGGCGATATCGAAGGCCGTAACCAGGAACTGGCGCGACCAGGTGCGTGAATCCGGCAAGCGAATCGCCACCGCACCGAGGTCGAGCACGCGGCCTTCGCGACCGATGATCATGACAGCCCCGAGAATGGCGATGATCGAGCCGGCCATCAGCCGGAGAAGGAACGCGCTGACACCGATCAGCGGCCCGATCTCGCTGGCGATGATAATGAGGGCGATCGACGCGACAGCCGCGAGCCCGAGACCGAAGGACAGCGTGACGAAGGCGATGATGCGGCCGATGTCTTCCGGCGAGAGGCCGAGGCGCGTATAGGCGCGATAGCGGATCGCACCGCCCGAAAGCGCCCCGAAGCCGGCTGTATTGCCGACTGCATAGGCGCTGAAAGCCGTCAGCGCCACATGCGGAAAGGGCAGCTTCTTGCCGATATATTCGATGGCGTTGAGGTCATAGAAGACCAGCGAGAGGAAACTGAGGGCCGTGAAGAGCAGCGCGAGCAGGATCGCGCTCGGCCTGGTCGCCGCCAGCGCACCGACGACATCATCATAGCGAACCTCGTTGGTCAGCTGCATGATCGCATAACCGACGAGACAGAAGACAACGAGTGTCGCGGCGGCCGTCAGTGGCGTCCTGTACCGTCTGAAAAGCGCGCGAAAAGAAAACCCGTCCGTCGCTTCCATCTCTTCCAAATTGCCGTGACCCGACATCTCGTACCTGCGCAATTTCCAAATTCGGCGGGAATCATTTTTCGAAGACGTAACATGGCAGGCATAGAAGCTCCATGAGGCCATGTCGCCGCTGCCCCAGCCCCGCCGCCTGCGCCTCAATCATCCTCAAATGGGGCGAAAGTGAGCAGGCAAACTGTATTGCCACATTGCATTTTCGTAAGCTTACGAAGAGTTTGCGGTAATGACGAAGATTTGAGACGCGAGCGAAGGATTAGACATGCAGGATGACCTGGCCTTCCTGATCCTCATCCTCGGCAGATTGCTGCTCGGCGGCTTTTTCCTTGCCGCCGGTATCCATCATTTTTTCGTCATCGTGCCGATAACCGACGCCATCGAAGCCCGCGGCATACCTTTTGCGAAATGGGTGCTGCTGTCCGGCAGCGTCTTTCAAATTGCTGCCGGCCTCCTCATGATGCTGGGTCTCTTCGTCGCCGCGGCAGCGTTCGGCCTCATCGTCTTCACGCTTGCCGCCTCCGTGATGCTACTGAATTTCTGGGACATGGAAGGCACTGCCCGCGACAGCGCCATTAGCAGCTGGAAAAGCAACATGGCCATTATCGGCGGTCTGCTCACCGCAGCCGCTGCGGCGATGTGAGACGTCAGGTGGCCGGCTCACCGGCGGCCCGCGCATGCGCAGCATAGCGCGCCGCGGCGGCATCCACTTCCACTGCGCGATCGCCGGCCACGTGCACCGTCGGCACGGCGAATTCGATGCCGTTTTCCTTGAAGGCATTGCGGATCATCGCCAGTGCATTGCGGCGGATAACGAACTGTTCGCCAGGCTTCGTCATCATCGACAGGCGGATCTCGATCGCGAATTCGCCGAACTGGTCGACACCCTTCATCTTCAGCGTCTCGATGATGTGCGGGCCGAATTCGGGGTTTTCGAGCAACGTCTGGCCGATCTGCTTGATCACCTTCTTCGCTTTGACGAGATCGGTGTCGTAGGTGACGTTGAGGCTGATCTTGTCGATCGTCCAATCGCGGTTCAGGTTCTTCACCGCGCCAAGTTCACCAAACGGCACCGTCGTCAGCGGCCCGCGATGATGCCGCAGCTTCACCGAGCGCAGGCTGAAGGCCTCGACGACGCCTTTGTGACTGCCGCTTTCGATATATTCGCCGACGCGGAAGGCATCGTCCCAGAGATAGAACATGCCGCTGATGACGTCCTTGACGATCGTCTGCGCGCCGAAACCGATAGCAACGCCGACGACGCCGGCGCCGGCAATCAATGGCCCGATCTCGATGCCGAGGCCCGAGAGCACCATGAGAACCGCAATGACGGCGATGACCACGGCAAGGATATTGCGGAAGATCGGCAGCAGCGTCTGAAACCGTGCATGTTTGGCCTTCTCCTCGTCCGTCGCGCCGCCGTCCAAGGGCGAGCCGAGCAGCTTGCCGTCGATATAGGCTTTGACGACGTGCCAGAGCAGATCGGCAGTAAGCAGGATGACGATTCCGCCGATGACGCCGCGGGCGATCTTATCGACCATTTTGTCGCCGGCCGCCATCGTGTCGGCGCCGACGCCGAGCAGTTGGCCGAGCCAGATGGCCGCGAATCCGATAATCAGCGCCCGCACGCCGCGGTCGAGCAATACGGCGGCAATGCGGCGCGTGGCAAGGAACCTTGCCTCGGTCTGCTGCAACGATTTCACCGCAATCGTCGAGACGGCGAGCACCCGCGGCAGCATCAGCACATAGATGCCGAGCCAGAGCAGCCAGTTGAACCCGGTGACCCACAGCCCCCAGAGCAACAGGAAATAAACGGTGAGCGCCCAGGACATCCCATGACCGCGCTTCTCGTCCTTCTGAGGCCGCGACCAGACAGATTCGACCGCGATCAGCAGCAGCCCGATGCCGAGGATATAGCCAACGAAGAGCCGGGCGCTCGGGGAAAAGCCGAGCGGCTCCATCGACTGGATGGCCGCCCAGCCAAGCATAAAATAGATGACGAAAATCGCAGAGCGGCGATACCAGAAGAGCGCGACGGCGCGTGACGGCATGGTCGGCACAGTCACGCCTTGCCGCTCTTCCTCGGCCCGCGCCAGCCCGATGAGATCGACCAGGACGCCACCCAGGCAAATCGTGAAACGCTGGACGATGAGCGCGACAGCGCAGAGGATCGCCACGCTCTGGCTAAGCGGCGGCCAACTGAGGCTGAAAAGCGCGAGCATGGTTGCTGCGGCAAAAATGAGAGCCGGCACGACGCGCGGCGTCAGATGCATGCCCGCCATTTGAGCCAGGCGCCGCCGACGACGGCGGAAGGCATAGCGGGCCATGCTTTCGACGATGGCCCCGAGCAGGAAGATCGCCAGAAATTGCGCGATCATTCGACTCCAGCCGGTGGCGGCGACTTCACCAAAGAACAGCGAGGACGCATTGCCGATCTGCGAGGGCAAGATCATCGCCGCGTCGGACACCATCGAGATATGCCGGCGGGCATGTTGCAGCAGGCCCGAGAGAACCGACATCTGGTTCTGGGTCGCTGAATCGGCCGCAGAGGGTGCCGCCATCTGCGTCGCCATCCACTGCCTGACCTCCGGTGCCTGCATGAGCTGCATCATCTCACGCACCTGCGCCGGCGGGGTATTGGCATCCGGCGCTTGCGCAGGCGTTTGGGACAAGCCGGGCGACGCCGCCGAGAAAAGCGCAACGAATGCCAAGATGCCGAATATGGCGGCTTTCAAGCCCGCCGCCGTGCCACGTCCCATGACCGCCCTCCCAATGGAGTGTCGGCCGCTCGGATGGAAGCAGCCCCGACATTTCCCTTTCCGCAATGGATACTCGTGACCGCAGCCGCCAGCAAGCGGCAGGAAAACCATACCAATGGCTAGGCATGACGCCGAAAAATGTGAGCGGTTTTCGAACGACGTCATGCTCTAACAGTTAATTTAGAACAGGATTCAGCTGCGGCCCCTCAAGATTTCGGCGCCGGCTTTTCCACGTGGCCGCCGAAGCCGGCGCGCATCGCCGACAGAACCTTGTTGGCGAACTCGTCATTGTCGCGTGAGGAGAAGCGGCCGTAGAGAGCCGCACTCAGCACCGGCGTCGGCACGCTTTCGTCGATTGCCGCCATGATCGTCCAGCGGCCCTCGCCGCTGTCCGAGACACGGCCGGCAAACTTTGAAAGTGCCGGATCGGCATGCAGCGCATCGGCGGTGAGATCGAGCAGCCAGGAGGTGATGACGCTGCCGCGGCGCCAGACTTCGGCGACATCCTGCAGATTGAAATCGTATTGGAAATGTTCGGGATGGGCGAGCGGCGCGGTCTCCGCATCGGCCACGTGCGAGGCAGCGCCGATATTAGCATGTTTCAGGATGTTAATGCCTTCGGCATAGGCGGCCATCAGGCCGTATTCGATGCCGTTATGCACCATTTTGACAAAATGGCCGGCGCCATGCGGGCCGCAATGCAGGTAGCCCTGTTCCGCGGTGCTCACCGCTGCCGCTTCGGCTGTGCGGTTCGGCGATGCTTCCGTCGTGCCGACGCCGGGGGCGAGCGTTGCAAAGATCGGCGAAAGATGGGCAACGGTGCCCTTTTCGCCGCCGATCATCAGGCAATAGCCGCGCTCCAGGCCGAAGACGCCGCCGCTGGTGCCGACATCGACATAATGAATGCCCTTGGTGATGAGCTCGGCGCCGCGGCGGATGTCGTCGTGGTAATAGGAATTGCCGCCGTCGATGACGATATCGCCGTTCTGAAGCAGCGGCACCAGGCTCGAAAGCACCTTATCGACGATCGCCGCCGGCAGCATCAGCCAGATCGCCCTGGGATGCTGCAGCTTCGACACGAATTCCTCGAGTGACGCGCTTCCGATCGCGCCGAGGCCTGCGAGCTCGGCAACGCTTTCGGGCCTGGTGTCATAGACGACGCATTCGTGACCGCCCCGCATCAGGCGCTGGACCATGTAGTTGCCCATGCGGCCCAAACCAATCATGCCAAGCTGCATATGAATCTCCTGGAAACCGAAATGAAGTATCGCCTCCGGAAACTAGCACCCGCAGTGTGACAGGCAAGCGAAGTCTCGGCCGTATCCGCGCCTGCGACGATCGCGCCGCGGCGAGATGGCGTCGGACCGAAGAGCCCGACGCCGGCTCATTCCTCACTCATCGGGCGCGCTGGCCGGTTCACCCTTCATCTCACTGAGGAACATGCCCTCGCGCAGGTTGATGCCGTACTCGACGAAGGCCTTCATGCAGCAAAGCATCTGCGTCCAGCCTTCACAATTGAGATAGGTGCCGCGCCGCCCGGCTTCGTCCTCGCGCCAGCCGTTCTCGGCAATCGTCACCAGCGTGCCGCCATCCTCCAGCGGTTTGAAATTCATCTCCACCAGCGTCTTGTACGTCGTCTTGTCCTCGCCGGTGCCACCGTCCCAGCGAAGCACGATACGGCTTTCCGGCACGAGTTCGACGACCTCGACCGGCGCATCCTTCCACCAGGTCACGGTCGTGCCTTGAACGAGCGGGGCGCTCGCCCCGCCGATCGTGGTGAAATAGCTGCTGAGCTTCTTCGGATTGACGACGGCGTCGAACACCTCTGCGACGGGACGGCCGATGCGGCCGGAAATACGGATTCCGAGAGACATGGCATTGCTCCTCTTCTCCATTGTGTCTGATCTCATTATGTTATAAAAACATAACATGTCAAGCGAATCATCCGACGATCCTGTTTTCAAGGCGCTGGCGCATCATCGCCGCCGCGAGATTCTCGATCTGCTCAAGGATGGCCCCCGCACCACAGGGACCCTTTGCGAGATGTTTCCTGACATGGACCGCTGCACGGTGATGCAGCATCTGAAAGTGCTGGAGGAAGCCGATCTGGTCATCGCCAGGAAGGAGGGGCGCGAACGCTGGAACCACCTGAACAGTCTGCCGATCAAGCAGATCTACGATCGCTGGATCAGCGCCTATGCCGGTCATGCCCTGTCGATCCTCGATCGGCTGAGAAGCGATCTCGAAGACCAGCCGGAACAATGACCCGGGCGCCCGCCCCACCTTGCCTCCCGGCCGGCCGAAATCCTATCTGACCAAAAGGCAAGAGACGGGACAGATGACGATATCGGGGGCCGGCATACGCCGCATGCGGCGGCTGCGCAGCATGAAGCAGCAACACCTTCGTCTTCTGCATCGGAGGCAGGGGCCACTCGATGACGCGTCGGCGGCAATGCTCGCCCAGGTTCTTCAGGTGCAGGGAGCCGAGGTGGTCGCAGCAAGGCATTCTGACATCTCCAATCGCCGTGCCATGAGCCTCGTGCCTCGGCAATCGAACCGCCATCGTGAAGACCTTGTCGGCGGCTTCGATCAGCGCACCGACAGCCTTTTCGGCTTCCATCATGGAGAACTTTTGCACGCGGGCTCGGTAGTGGATGCTGGGGATCTTGTCCATCCGGTCGTACAGGTCCGCGTGGCTGGCAACGGGGATGATCATCAGCTGCTTAGGCTCCGCGGCAGCGGCGAAGGCCGCTTCGGCGAAGTGGCGCGAATGGGCCTTCTCGCCGTCGATGAACAGGACTGCACGGGGCGAGATCTCCGCGGTGTAGGTCAGGACCGGCATGTTCATGAACGACATCGGCATCGTCTGCGACCCAGGCTTTCCCGGAGTTGACCGCGCGCGGATGATAGCCACACCGCGTCTCGTAGTAGTCATGATAGGCGACCAGGAACTGCGCTTCGCCGCCCTTCAGTCATTGTAAGGGGGCTGATAGGCGGGCGTTCCTTTCTGGAAGTCCGCCCAACGCTGCCGACCCAACTGCTCCAGCGCCTGCGTCCGCTGTTCCGGCGTCACACTGT
The DNA here is from genome assembly GCF_019793465.1 of Rhizobium croatiense. GTDB lineage: Bacteria > Pseudomonadota > Alphaproteobacteria > Rhizobiales > Rhizobiaceae > Rhizobium > Rhizobium croatiense. The sequence continues at coordinate 91,392 of NZ_JAILYJ010000005.1, forward strand.
CGTTGCAGCCTTTCGACATAACCCGCGTCAGGTCGTACTTCGTGCTGGCAACGACCGCCTTGACGCGCTTGTCTACGGCGACGGCATGGTCTGGCCGCCGTTACCCCCCGCCGTCTGAAGCCAAGCAGCAATGGGCATTTTCTTTGCTACGCCTTTCTCGATGGTGAGCACGCTGTCGAAGAAATCAGCGCCGCTTCCCGATCGGATGGACGAAACGTCATGCATGACGGCGATCACAGTCACCTCCGGGCAATGATCTATAATAGCCTGGTGAAATGCGCGAACTGCTTGAGTGTCAAGGGCGCTCGTGGCCTCGTCGAGAAAGATGAGGCCAGGCCGCAACAAAAGGATCCTGGCAAGAACGAGCTTCTGCTTCTGGCCTCCCGACAGCAGCAGATCCCAGCTCTGGCCGTTGCGACCTTCGTTGGGGAGTTCATCGATGAATTCGCCGAGTCCCGCCTCGTGCAACGCCACCGCGACGTGCGTCTCCGGATAGTCGCTCGCCGGGTCTGGAAGGCAAACGAGCTCCTTCAAGGACACGGCCTGAAGCTTGATGTCCTGGGCGGTATACAGGATTCGGGCGTGTCTTGGCGTTGCGACAGTACCGCGGCCGTGCGCCCAAAGACCGTTTATCGCCTTTATAAGTGAGGTCTTCCCGCTCCCCGACTCGCCGACGACCAAGGTCCACTCGCCGGGCAGGAACTGAAGTCTATCGACAGTCAGAAACGGGAGTTCGGTGCCCGCATGCAGAAGGCCAATCTGCTCGAGAGTCAGGCCGAGCGCCGGATCCTGCTCGGTATATTGGAATTCGTAAAGGCCTGTTTGGGCATAAAACTCCTCGGGTCGCTGAACGGTTTCGATCGCCTTCGCGAGATCGGTCATTCGCCGGGCGTTTGCCTTCAGCGTCGCAATATCGGGCATGACGTGTATGAACCACGAGCATTCGTTGATCAGGGCAGTCGCCAGTTCGGCACCCGTTACGTAGTGCTGCAGGCTGACCTTGTTGTCCATGTAGGGGAGCAGTCCGGGTGCATAGGCGACAATCCGCGAACCAATGAAATTATGGACCAGTTCGAACCCCATGTAGCCGGCAGTCACCCGATTCAGGCTGGCCCAAGTTTGATCAATGTCAAGATACCGGCGCTTGTTGACGACGTTCTGGGCTCTTTCTCCATGGAGGACGGCAACATGGAAGCTGCGGTGCAGCAAAGCGTTCAATTCCGTGCGGTAGCTTCCCTCCGCCCATTGCATGCGTCCGGACAGGCGCTGGAGAACCCCGCCGAGCTTAGCGGCAATAGCGGTGTTGAGCGGTACATAAATCGCGACCGCCGTGAAGGCCAAGCAGGCGCTTCCATAGCTGCCTAGGAACTCAAGCCCTGCGACTTCGCTCGACATCTCAACAAGTTTACTGCCGACGAAGCCAAGGGACAGCACGACTCCCGCAATGCCCATCGCGAGCCCAATAGCACCGCCAGTCAAGCCTTTGATAGACTCCTGGACGCGCTGATCAATATTGTCCGGCGCCGGCACAGCGGAGCCGGACGAATCGGAGCCCATTTGCAGAAGATGGAAATGCGTATGGTTGCTGTCGAGCAGGGCATCGTTGAAGCGTCGGTCGAGCCACGCGCGCCATTTGCGATGAAGCGTGGTCGAAAAGAAATGGCGGACAGCGGTGAAACACACGTCCCTCATGATCGCGATCGCGGCAAGCGTTGCCGCTGTTGTCAACAGTTCCATGGGCGTCGTGGGTGTGGATGGATGGTGGAAGTAGGCGATCCGATTGATCAACTCGCCCGAGGTGATAGCGAACCAGACGCTGGCCTGGGCGGACAATGCCGTGAGGACAAGAATGGCGGATGTTAACCCCCAGGCCTCGCGCCAGCTTTCAGAAAGCCAGTAGGCGCGCATAAGGCCCCAGAAGCTGCACATCGAGGAAACAGGACTTGTATGGTTCCGTGCTTCGCGGGCGAGCAGCCGCTTGGCAAATGCGCCTATCTGCCAATCACGACGTCGCATGACGGTTACATTTCTCCATAACCTAAAAGCAGAGTTTTGGAGCACGTGTCGGGGTTGTCAACTCATCACAGCTGAGGTGAGAGGCAAGCGCCTGAGACAAACTGCAGCAACAGGTACAAACCATCATCCCTGCGCACCGCCAATCTCGATCCCAACGAGAATCGGATCCCGGCCCCGCCCGGATGTTTCCGCTGATCCGACCACGGCCCGCCGCTCCACCTTCGGTGTGTCGACGATATCGAACTCTGCCGGTCTTTGCCCTCGGCGGCTACTATGTCGTCAGGGCAAGACCGAAATTGTTTCCTGACATGGACCGCTGCACGGTGATGCAGCATCTGAAAGTGCTGGAGGAAGCCGATCTGGTCATCGCCAGGAAGGAGGGGCGCGAACGCTGGAACCACCTGAACAGTCTGCCGATCAAGCAGATCTACGATCGCTGGATCACGCCTATGCCGGTCATGCCCTGTCGATCCTCGATCGGCTGAGAAGCGATCTCGAAGGCCCGCCGCAACAATGACCGGGGCACCCCACCTTGCCTCCCGGCCGGCCGCAATTCTATGCTGACCAAAAGACAAGAGACGGGACAGATGACGATATCGGGGGCCGGCATACGCCGCATGCGGCTGCTGCGCAGCATGAAGCAGCAACACCTCGCCGAACTCCTCGGCGTCAACCAGACGACCGTCTCGCGCTGGGAGCGAGATCAACTTGCCCTCTCGCCGGAGCAGGCCGTCAAGCTGGAACGAATTTTCGCCTCGCCGCACCATGCCGCGGCCGATGCCGCTTTGAAACGGCTGGTCGAGGATTGCCTCCGGCCGGTGCATCTGATCTGCGACAGCACCCACCGGCTGCTGTCCGCCTCCCGTCCACGGCAGTCGGAATGGCGCGCACCGATCGGCGCTTTTCTCGGCCGCTCTCTTTTCCCCTACGCTTCAGCCGAGATCGCCGCCGCCGAACAATCGCTGGAGGCATGCGGCTGGCATGAGGGCAGGCTCATGTCGTTGACATTCGATACCGGTGCCAACCGGCCGCGTCACCTGGGAACGGATCATGCTCTCCGACGGCAGCGCCGGTCGCCTCGTCACCACCGTCACCGAGCCTGCAGCTTTCCTGCACCCCCATGCATAATTTATGCGTTGTCCGAAAACGCCGGTCTTAATAGCCTCCGCCGCGGAAACGGTCTGGAGAAAATACAATGACGATACTGGTGACGGGAAGCACCGGCCACCTCGGCGAAGCGCTGATGCGCGTCCTGAAGGCGCAAAGCCGATCGGCGCGCGGCGTCGACATCAAGCCTTCGGATTTCACCGACGCAGTCGGCTCCATCGGCGACCGCGCCTTCGTCCGGCAGGCGATGTCGGGCATCAGCCACGTCATCCATGCCGCCACGCTGCACAAGCCGCATGTGGCCACTCACGGCAATCAGGATTTCGTCGACACCAATATCGGCGGCACGCTGAACCTGCTTGAAGAGGCGGCCGCCGCACGCGTTGCAAGTTTCGTCTTCACCAGCACCACCAGCACCTTCGGCGCGGCATTGACGCCGGCCGCCGGCCAACCGGCCGCATGGATCACCGAGGACGTGCTTCCGGTCGCGAGGAACATTTACGGCGTGACGAAGCTCGCTGCCGAAGGTCTGTGCGAACTCTTCGCTCGCAAATTCGCATTGCCGGTCGTTATTCTGAGGACGTCGCGTTTCTTTCCCGAAAGTGACGACGATCCGGACATTCGCAACGCATATTCGCCGGCAAATGCCCAGGCCAACGAGTTGCTCCATCGCCGCGTCGATATCGCCGATGTGGTCGGCGCCCATCTGCTCGCCCTCGAAAGGGCGCGTCCGCTTGGCTTCGGCCGCTACATCATCTCGGCCACCACGCCGTTTTCACCAGACGATCTCGCCGAGATCAGGCGCGATGCGCCTGCGGTCGTCGAGCGGCTCTTTCCGGGAGCCCGCCGCCTCTATGCCGAACGCGGCTGGAAGATGTTCCCGGCGCTGGACCGCGTCTACGTCAACGAGCGCGCACGGCGCGAACTCGGCTGGCAGCCGCGCTATGATTTCCGCTTCGTGCTCGATTGCCTGCGCAAGAATCGCGAATGGCGCAGCCCATTGTCGCTCGAGGTCGGCTCCAAAGGCTATCACGACGAAATTTTCGCCGAAGGCCCCTATCCGGTCGATTAATGCATGTCGCCCGGAAGTGTGCAGCGGTTCCGGGACAACGACATGCATCAGCGCTTCGCATGAATCAAATTTGATGCGACGCGCTTTAGGACGCTGAATCGCCGAAGCGAGAATGCGTCATCCTGATATAACGTCATAAAGGAAGTAGTCGCACCTGCGGAAAAAAGGCGGACGCGCGCCGCGTTCGCCTGTCGATCTGCTGCCTTTGCCGGCGATGGAGAGAAAGTGCGATCCACGACGACCGATGGATGTTTACGATCCTGGGTGCCTACAAACGTAGGTGGGCACCGTGTGTCCAGGCCCACGGGCCTGGCCAGGGACAGCTCCCTTTGGATCGAGTATGGCCCCAGGGATTGTGGTTCCTGTCGAGAGGCGCAGACCGCATCGCGATATATAAGGGCGTTTGCATCGACGCGCCAGTGGCGACGGTAGGCCGCGCCGATTTAATTGACGTCAATTGAGCTCGGGGGCGGAGCGGCCATTCAGCTTGTCGGTGATGCCGCGGATGCGGCTCGACACCTCGCCGAGCGCTGCCGCCAGCGTTTCCTCGGTGCGGGCGGTCGCGGCAAGCACCGTGTCGCGGTTGCCGCGCAGCGACTCGAGCTCGGATTCCAGCCCGGCAACGCGGCGCGTCAGCTCGGCGATCTCGTCCATGATCATGATGCCGGCCATGACGGTGATCCTGAGATCGCCGATCTCACCGAACTGGCCCTTGAGATGGCCGACATAGCGGTCGAAACGGGTGGCAAGATCGGTCAGATGATCCTCCTGCCCTTCCTCGCAGGCCATGCGATAGGCCTTGCCGTCGATCGTTACCGTCACCTGCGCCATGTCATATTCTTTCTCATCAGCGATCCAGAACCGCGCGGATCGTTTCCATGGCCGTCACCAGCCGCCGCGATACTTCGCGATTGACCTCTTCCAGCCGATTGGCGCGGAATTCGGCCTGGTCGAGCTCTTGCGCCAGCCGGGAGCGGTCAGCGTGCACGCGCCGCACCTCGCCCTCGATCTCCCCTTGCTCGCGCTGCCGCTCGATGCGCATGTCGACGGCATTTTCGAGGCTCGAAATCGCCTGTCTCAGCTCGTTCAGCGCTGCTTCCATGGTTTTGCCTGTGGGCATCATGCCTTCCCGATTCCCGCGCAGGATCCGCGAATCGGCACTCTGCACCGATCCTGTGATTTCAAAAAGGATATGCAGCTCACCAACGGCCCGTCAATAAATCCCCATACCCGTCCGCCGGCCTATCTTGTGGATGAGCGTTTTATCGGTGCCTGCCGCATAAAATTTGTCATTTGTATAATCGCGCGAACAAATGTCAAAAATCGCCTCAGCCCCGCCGGATTCGGCCCGCCATTTATTGACTCGCCCGTCTTAACTGCTATGTCTCTGCCGCTTTCATTCGATGGTCTTGGAGGCTCGAGGCCATCCCCCGACACCCGGAGCTTGCGGAAAAGCCATGACCTCTCCCGAACAAAACGACCGGATGGCGAATGCGATCCGTTTCCTCGCCATGGACGCCGTTGAAAAGGCGAATTCCGGCCACCCCGGCATGCCGATGGGCATGGCCGACGTGGCAACGGTCCTGTTCACCAAATATCTGCGCTTCGATCCGAAGAAGCCGCACTGGCCGAACCGTGACCGCTTCGTGCTCTCTGCCGGCCACGGCTCGATGCTCCTCTACTCGCTGCTCTATTTGACCGGCTATCCCGATATGACGGTCGAGGATCTGAAGCAGTTCCGCCAGGTCGGCTCCAAGACCGCCGGCCACCCGGAATACGGCCATGCGACCGGTATCGAAACCACGACTGGCCCGCTTGGCCAGGGCATCGCCAACGCCGTCGGCATGGCGATCGCCGAGCGCAAGCTGCGCGAAGAATTCGGTGCGGACCTGCAGGATCACTATACCTACGTCATCAATGGCGACGGCTGCCTGATGGAAGGCATCAGCCATGAGGCGATCGCGCTGGCCGGTCATCTGAAGCTGAACAAGCTGATCCTCTTCTGGGACAATAACTCGATCACCATCGACGGCGCCGTCTCGCTGTCGGATTCGACCGACCAGATCGCCCGCTTCAAGGCCGTCCACTGGAACACCATCGAGATCGACGGTCACGATCAGGCCGCCATCGCCGATGCGATCGAGGCCGCCCACCAGTCCGATCGCCCGACCTTCATCGCCTGCAAGACGGTCATCGGCTTCGGCGCTCCGAACAAGGCCGGCAGCCACAAGGTGCACGGCAGCCCGCTCGGCGCCGATGAAATCGCCGCCACCCGCAGGGCTCTGAACTGGGATTACGAGCCCTTCGTCGTCCCTTCCGACATTCTCGAGGCATGGCGTTCGGCCGGCACCCGCTCCGACAATATCGTCAAGGCATGGGAAGAAACTCTGTCCAGATCGCCGGCCAGAGCGGAATTCTCCCGCCGTATGGCAGGCGACCTGCCGGAAGGTTTCGATGCCGCGATCAGCGCATATAAGAAGAAGCTCGCCGAGACCAGGCCGACGGTTGCAACCCGCAAGGCATCCGAGGACGCACTCGAAATCATCAACGGCTTCGTGCCCGAAACCCTCGGCGGCTCCGCCGACCTGACGCCGTCGAACAACACCAAGACCAGCCAGATGCACTCGATCACGCCGACGGATTTCGCCGGCCGTTACGTGCATTGGGGCATCCGCGAGCACGGCATGGCGTCCGCCATGAACGGCATTGCGCTGCATGGCGGCCTCATTCCCTATAGCGGCGGCTTCCTGATCTTCTCGGATTATTGCCGCCCGCCGATCCGCCTCGCAGCACTGATGGGCATCCGCGTCATCCACGTCCTGACGCACGACTCGATCGGCGTCGGCGAAGACGGCCCGACGCACCAGCCGGTCGAGCAGCTCGCCGGCCTGCGCGCCGTCCCGAACCTGCTGGTCTTCCGGCCGGCCGACGCCACGGAAACGGCGGAATGCTGGCAGATCGCCATTAAGGCGCACAACCGTCCGTCGGGCCTCGCCCTGACGCGCCAGAACCTCAGCCCGGCCCGCACCGAATACAGCGAAAAGAACCTTTGCGAACAGGGCGCCTATACGCTCGCCGGCAATGCCGACGCCAAGGTGACGATCTTCGCCTCCGGCTCGGAAGTCGAAATCGCCGTCGCCGCTCGCGCCGCTCTTGAAGCCAAGGGTGTTTCGGTGCGCGTCGTCTCGGTGCCCTGCACCGAACTGTTCTTCGAGCAGCCGGACGCCTATCGCAAGGATGTTCTCGGCAACTCCCCGGTCAAGATCGCCGTCGAAGCCGCCGTCCGCGAGGGCTGGGATGCCTTCATCGGACCGGAAGGCACTTTCATCGGCATGAAGAGCTTCGGCGCGTCCGGCCCGGTCAAGGACGTTTACAAGCATTTCGGCATCACCGCCGACGCCGTCGTTGCGGCTGCGGAAGCAAAGCTTTAAAGAGGGCGCCTTGAGGCGCTCTCCATCTCCTCAATTCCAGGCCCTCTCTATCGGGCTCTATTCTATCGGGAGTGAATGCACATGACAGTCAAGGTTGCCATCAATGGTTTCGGCCGCATCGGCCGTAACGTCCTCCGCGCTATCGTCGAATCCGGCCGCACCGACATCGAAGTCGTCGCCATCAACGACCTCGGCCCGGTCGAGACCAACGCCCACCTGCTGCGCTACGACTCGATCCACGGCAAGTTCCCGGCAAACGTTAAGGTCGAAGGTGACACGATCACCGTCGGCAACGGCAAGCCGATCAAGGTCACGGCGATCAAGGATCCGGCGACGCTTCCGCACCGCGAGCTCGGCGTCGACATCGCGATGGAATGCACCGGCATCTTCACCGCCCGCGACAAAGCAGCCGCCCATCTGACGGCCGGCGCCAAGCGCGTCATCGTCTCGGCCCCCGCCGACGGCGCCGACCTGACCGTCGTCTTCGGCGTCAACCATGACCAGCTCACCAAGGAGCACATGGTCATCTCCAACGCCTCCTGCACCACCAACTGCCTGGTGCCGGTCGTCAAGGTTCTCGACGACGCCGTCGGCATCGACCACGGCTTTATGACGACCATCCACTCCTACACCGGTGACCAGCCGACGCTCGACACGATGCACAAGGACCTGTATCGCGCCCGCGCTGCCGCCCTCTCGATGATCCCGACCTCGACGGGTGCTGCCAAGGCCGTCGGCCTCGTCCTGCCGCATCTCAAGGGCAAGCTCGACGGCACTTCGATCCGCGTTCCGACCCCGAACGTTTCGGTCGTCGACTTCAAGTTCGTCGCCAAGAAGGCGACCACGGTCGGCGAAATCAACGAAGCCATCAAGGCCGCCTCCAACGGCGCGCTGAAGGGCATCCTCGGCTACACCGACGAGCCGCTCGTCTCCCGCGACTTCAACCACGACAGCCACTCCTCGATCTTCGCGACCGACCAGACGAAGGTTATGGAAGGCAACTTTGTGCGCGTCCTGTCCTGGTACGACAACGAGTGGGGCTTCTCCAGCCGCATGTCGGACACAGCCGTCGCCTTTGCCAAGCTCATCTAAGAGCCTGACGAACGAATAATCGCAAGCGGCCCGGGAAACCGGGCCGTTTTGTTATAGGCACCGCGCCTTGATTGCGAAACCTGATATGGTGCACCAAGCCCTAACCGCATTGTCGGCCGGGCAGATAGGGAGAGATGCATGGATTACTTTACCGTTGAGATCGCCGGCCGCGCCATTGCCAGCTTTCGCTCGAAAAACCATGAGGAAGCGACGCATTTCTTCGAGGCGGAAGATTTTCGCGACGACCTGACCATCCTGGAATCCGAAGGCAAGCCCCTGTGGGACCGCAAAGCGGTGCTCAGCCTTCGCAAGGCGACCGCCGAGGAAGCCAGCGAAGTCGAGCACGCCTATGAATTCGACGACGATCCGCAAAGGACCATCGACGACGAATTCGTCGTTTTCCTGGTTCCGGTCGAGGATCTGACCGACGACGGCGACGACACCGAAGACTGACAGTCGGTCTTCGCCGTCTTCTGGTTGAAAGCCGCTTCGAAGCGACGGGTGGTTCGGTGGCCGCGAGGATGAAATCACGGTTGGCAATCCACTGGCCAAGCGTGGTAGATTGAGGAAGTGCAAGTGGAGGCGATAAATGGCAGAGGCGCAAAAACGCTTGTCCCATGCCACCCTCAAGCGGCGGCAGCGGTTTCATCGCAAGCGGGACGTCAGACCTGTCGTGCTGGCAAAGGCCAATCGTCTGGTCGTTCGGGCTGCCGTGTTCATCGGTCTTTCGTTTCTCGCCGTCATCACACTCCAGGCGGTGTTGGGATAACGCCAATCGGCGGCGGCAATCCCTTCCTCTCACCAGTAGACAAGACGAACGGGCCGCGTGAAGGCAGAAGCGTGCGCTATCCTGTCGCGGTTCGCAGATACCGGCAGGAAAAATCGATCTTCCTGCCTTTCGCCCTGCTCTTGCCTGATTTTCTTATACATTCTTTGTAGAGAGTTTCTCCCGTAGCATTTCCGTGTCGGTGGCCGTCCGGCAGCCGTTCAGCAGCATGATGCAGCACGAGACGAGGTTAAGCCGCAAGGCCTACCCTTCTCTGCCGTTTTGCCGTTTACTGATGCATCGACGCGCGTAGTGGAGGGGTGGAGACAAGGCGGATCGGCCGGGGGTGGCCGCATCGGCAAGCATTCGATGGAAAGGGGTGGGCATGGAAGCGTTCTATATCGTAGTGCTGGTCGCGACGGCGCTCGTGCTTCTTGCCGCTTTTTCGAGCCTGCTCGCCTTCCGCTTCGGCGCCCCGCTGCTTCTGCTGTTTCTGATGATCGGCCTTGCCGCCGGCGTCGACGGCCTCGGCATCGAATTCAGCAACAACTATCTGGCCTACATTCTCGGCTCCATCGCGCTGGCCGTCATCCTGTTCGATTCCGGCTTTGGCACGCAGATGCAGGCCTTCCGGCTGGCAGCCGTGCCCTCTCTCACGCTCGCCTCCGTCGGCGTGCTGATCACCGCCTCGCTCTTTGCCGTCGCCGCCATGTGGCTTTTGAACTTCACCTGGCTGGAAGGACTGCTGCTCGGTTCGATCGTCGCGTCGACGGATGCCGCCGCCGTCTTCTTCCTGCTGCGCATCGGCGGCATCAACATCCGTGACAAGGTGCGCTCGACGCTCGAAGTCGAATCCGGCACCAACGATCCGATGGCGATCTTCCTCACCATCGCCCTTGTCGAGGTGCTGGCGAGCGGCGAGCGTTACGACGGCATCAATGTCGGCATGCTCGCCATGTTCGTGCAGCAGATGGGGCTCGGCGTCATCCTTGGCCTGCTCGGCGGCATGATGATCGTGCTGATCGTCAGCAAGCTCGATACCGACCGCGGCCTGACGCCGATCTTCGTGCTGGCGCTCGCCCTGCTCGTCTTCTCCTTCGCCGGCACGGTCGGCGGCAGCGGCTTCCTGGCCGTCTATGTTGCCGGCATCTATGCCGGAAACCGCAAGATGCAGGCGATCGGCACCATCAAGCGCTTCCAGGACGGCATGACCTGGCTGGCGCAGATCATCATGTTCCTGGTGCTCGGCCTGCTCGCCACGCCGTCGCAATTCCCCGTCATCATCGTGCCGGCCATCCTGCTCGCCTTCTTCCTGATCTTCATCGCCCGGCCGCTGGCGATCTGGCTGTCGCTGCTTCCCTTCGATTACACGCAGCAGGAAATCGGCTTCGTCGCCTGGGTCGGCCTGCGTGGCGCCGTCTCCATCCTGCTTGCCATCATGCCGATCCTCGGCGGGCTGGAGAACGGCCAGATCTATTTCAATACCGCCTTCATCATCGTGCTGGTCTCCCTGCTCGTCCAGGGCTGGACGATCAAGCCGGTCGCCAAGAAGCTCGGCCTGATCATTCCGCCGCGCATCGGCGCCGTCGACAAGGTCGAGGTCGACCTGCCGGGCGCCGCCAACCACGAACTGCTCTCCTATCGCGTCATCAAGGACAGCCCGGTGCTGCGCGGCGAGCGCATCCCGCGCTGGGCGACACCCTCGCTCGTCATCCGCGATGGCAAGTCGATGCGTTATCAATATGCCGGACGCCTGCGCGAGAACGACCTTGTCTACCTCTTCATCGTGCCGAGCTATTCGCGCCTGCTCGACCGGCTCTTCGCCAGCCGTGCGCCGGTCGATGAGGACGATGCCGAATTCTTCGGTGCCTTCGCGCTGTCGCCTGCCCGCCCCGCCGCCGATCTTGACGCCGCTTACGGTCCCGGCCTGCTCAACGAGTCCGAAAAAGGCCTGACGATCGCCGAATTGATGCGGCAGCGCCTCGGCGGCAAGGCCGATTATGCCGACCGTGTCCGCCTCGGCTCGATCATTCTCATCGTCCGCGATCTCGACGAGCACGACCACATCACCTCCGTCGGCATGTCGCTCGAAGCGGTCGAACCGGCAATCACCCTGCCGATCTTCATCAATCTCAAGGACATCATCCAGCGCATCCGCGAGCGACTGAAGGGACGCCGGAATCGCGAAGCGGCGGCCTCCGAAGGCGCGCCGAAAGCATCGGCAGGAGGCGACGAAGCCAGGCGCGAAAACGGCCGTTGAACGCCTTGCGTCTCGAATGATCCTTGCTATGGTCGGCGCAACTTCCGCCAACCAAGACTGGATCCTCCCCATGCCTGCTTTCAAGACCCTCGACGATCTCACCGACATCAGCGGCAAGCGTGTACTCGTCCGCGTCGACCTCAACGTCCCGGTCAAGGACGGCAAGGTCACCGATACGACGCGCATCGAGCGTGTGGCGCCGACGATCCTCGAATTGTCCGACAAGGGCGCCAAGGTGATCCTGCTTGCCCATTTCGGCCGGCCGAAGGACGGCCCTTCGGCCGATCTGTCGCTGTCGCTGATCGCCCCTTCCGTCGAGGAAGTGCTCGATCACGCCGTGGCGACGGCTTCCGACTGCATCGGCGAGGCTGCCGCTTCCGCCGTCGCCGCGATGAATGACGGTGATATCCTGCTTCTGGAAAACACCCGCTTCCACAAGGGCGAGGAAAAGAACGACCCCGACTTCACCAAGGCGCTTGCCGCCAATGGCGATATTTATGTCAACGACGCCTTCTCCGCCGCCCACCGCGCCCATGCCTCGACCGAGGGCCTTGCCCATCACCTGCCGGCCTATGCCGGCCGCACCATGCAGGCCGAGCTGGAAGCGCTGGAAAAGGGCCTCGGCGCCCCGGCCCGCCCGGTGGTCGCAATTGTCGGCGGCGCCAAGGTCTCGACCAAGATCGACCTCCTGATGAACCTCGTGAAGAAGGTCGACGCGCTCGTCATCGGCGGCGGCATGGCCAACACCTTTATTGCCGCCCGCGGCACCCATGTCGGCAAGTCGCTCTGCGAGCATGACCTCGCTGAAACCGCCAAGCAGATCATGATCGAGGCCGCGACGTCAGGCTGCGCCATCATCCTGCCGGAGGACGGCGTCGTCGCCCGCGAATTCAAGGCGGGTGCCGCCAACGAGACGGTCGATATCAACGCCATTCCCGCCGATGCCATGGTACTCGACGTCGGGCCGAAATCGGTCGAGGCCATCAACGCCTGGATCGAGCGCGCCGCAACGCTCGTTTGGAACGGTCCGCTCGGCGCCTTCGAAATCGAGCCCTTCGATGTCGCAACGGTCGCTGCCGCGAAATACGCCGCCGAGCGCACGGCAGCCGGCAAGCTCACCTCGGTTGCCGGCGGCGGCGACACCGTCTCGGCGCTCAACCATGCCGGCGTTGCCGACGATTTCACCTATGTATCGACCGCCGGCGGCGCCTTCCTCGAATGGATGGAAGGCAAGGAACTTCCCGGCGTCGCCGTCCTCAACGCCGCCAGATAAGACCGAGCGCCTCGGCGTGAAAAAACGCATTCGGTGTCGCACCTTGCAATAGGCGGTGCGGCGCCGCAAAACGCAATTTGGCAGGTTTTACATGTGGATAGACCGCGGTGGCGAGAAGCCTTCCGCGGTCTTTTGCTCAAGGCTTGAAAAAAATCCCATTTTTTCAAACGATTGAATTGATTTCAATCGTTTCAATGACTTAGCCTTCCATTTTCCTCACTATAAACTTCTGTTATCGCCGTCCTATATTCTTAAACCGCTGATGTTAACGCTGTGGAGAGATCGAATGAGCGAACGACTGGAAGATATTGCAGTGCAGATGGTTGCGGGCGGCCGGGGACTGCTTGCGGCTGACGAATCGACCTCCACCATCAAGAAGCGTTTCGACACGATCAACCTCGAATCGACCGAAACGAGCCGTCGCGACTACCGCGAGATGCTTTTCCGCTCCGACGAGGCGATGAAGAAATATATTTCCGGCGTCATTCTTTTCGAAGAGACGCTCTACCAGAAGGCTGCCGACGGCACGCCTTTCGTCGACATCATCCGCGCTGCCGGTTCGATTCCCGGCATCAAGGTCGATACCGGCGCCAAGCCGATGGCCAAATTTCCCGGCGAAACCATCACCGAAGGCCTCGACGGCCTCGGCGAGCGCCTTGCCCGCTATTATGAAGCCGGCGCCCGTTTCGCCAAGTGGCGCGGCGTCATCGCCATCTCGTCCTCGCTGCCGACCCGCGGCTCGGTCCGTGCCAACGCTCAGGCGCTCGCCCGCTATGCGGCTCTCTGCCAGGAAGCCAAGATCGTGCCGATCGTCGAGCCGGAATGCCTGATGGACGGCAAGCCGGGCGACCACAACATCGACCGCTGCGCCGAAGTCACCGAATCCACGCTGCGCATCGTTTTCGAGGAACTGGCCGAAGCCCGCGTCAGCCTCGAAGGCATGATCCTCAAGCCGAACATGGTCATCGACGGCAAGAACGCCCGCAAGGCCTCGGTCGAGGAAGTTGCCGAGCGCACCGTCAAGGTCCTGAAAGCGACCGTTCCCTCCGCCGTTCCCGGCATCGCATTCCTCTCCGGCGGCCAGACGACCGAAGAGGCGAGCGCACATCTTTCCGCCATCAATGCCACCGGCGACCTGCCCTGGCTTGTCACCTTCTCCTACGGCCGCGCCCTGCAGGACAGCGCCCTCAAGGCCTGGAACGGCAAGCCGGAAAATGTCGCCGCCGGCCAGCGCGAATTCACCCACCGCGCCGAGATGAACAGCCTCGCCGCCAAGGGCAGCTGGAAGAAGGACCTGGAAAAGGCCGCTTGATTTTTGGACTTGGGATTTGAGCCGGGGCGGCAATCACAACGTTGCCGCTTCTGCTAATCCCCTCGCCCTCATTTCTCCGCTCGTCACAGGAATCCAGTGCGCCCAAGTCCTTGGGCGCTAAAGACTCTTTTCCCTGAAGTATTGATTCACTCACGGCGCGGACGCGCCGTGGCTGGATTCCTGTGACGAGCACAGGAATGAGGGGTTGGAGAGACGCCGTCCTCCCATGCCACCGGGGAAGTTGCGTGGACGATAAATGCGGCGCGTAACCGCTCACCTCTCATTGTCACGGCGACAAGAAACCGCTTCAATCCCTTAAAAACCATGCTTACTCATGACGGCCTGCCACAACAGGAGCCGCCATGAACACCATCTCCTACGTCACCGTCGACGTCTTCACCTCCACCCGCTTCGAGGGCAATCCGCTTGCCGTCATTTCCGATGCCCAGGGCTTGAGCGATGCGGCGATGCAAAAGATCGCCACCGAGTTCAACTATTCCGAAGTCACCTTCGTTCTGCCGCCGGAAGACGATCGGAATTCCGCCCGCGTGCGCATCTTCACCCCGACGATGGAGATCCCCTTCGCCGGCCATCCGAATGTCGGCACCGCCTACGTGCTCGGCCGGCAGGCCGAGATCTTCGGCAAGCCGGTCGGCGACAGGCTGCGCTTCGAGGAAAGGGCCGGCATCGTCGAAGTCGACCTGAAACGCAACGGCGGACAGATCGAGGCCACCGCCATCCGCGCGCCGCAGCCGCTGACAATCGGCGACACCATTGCCGAGGAGGCCGTCGCCCGTTGCATCTCGCTCGATCCAGGCGTCATCGTCACCACCACCCACGCGCCGGTCTTTGCCTCCGTCGGCCTGAACTTCGCCGTCGCCGAATTGAAGGGGCTCGAAACCCTGGCCGCCGCCCGTCCGAACCTTGCCGGCTTCCAGGCGGCCGCGGGCCGGCAGACGACGAGCGGCCACGACTTCTCGCTTTTCGTCTATGCCAGGACATCCGACGATCCGTGGCATATTCGCGCCCGCATGTTTGCCCCCCTCGATAACGTGCCCGAGGATCCGGCAACCGGCAGCGCTTCGGCAGCACTCGGCGCCTATCTTGTTTCGCTTGCGCCGGACGCCGATATGGACGTCCGCCTCACCATCGAACAAGGCGTCGAAATGGGCCGCCGCAGTATCATTGCCCTCGATGTCGTGAAATCCGGCGGCATCGTCACCGATGTCGTCATCTCGGGACGCTGCGTTTCCGTCATGCGCGGAGAAATCATCCTGCAGGACTGACGATCCGGGATGGACTGCGGGCTTACATCAGGAAGTCGCGCGATAAGAGCGCAACAGCCCAGACGCCGAAGGCGATAAGCGCGATCTTCCAGAAATCCATACGCCGCCGGAGGCCGGGAAGCCCGAGCGGCTTGATCACCTGTATCGCCATGGCAAGCATGAGCAGCAAGGCTATCAGCTTTGTCATGCTTTATTTTTTCCATTTTTCGGAATGTCACAGGACGGACATTTTTCCGAGCGAACAAGAGCATCTCGACACGCCGTAAAGATATTCCGGGGCACAATCAATCATCTTGAGGCTGGCCAGGCGCAGGTCTTGCCTTATGTCCGTTTACAATCGCTGAGACCGAGTCTGGGGAAATGAAGAGAAATCTGCTGTCCGTCGCCGCGTTGCTCTTTGGCACGCTCTTCCTTTTCATGGGCAACGGCCTGCAGGGCATCCTGCTTCCGGTGCGCGGCAATCTCGAAGGCTACGCCACCACGACGCTCGGCCTGCTCGGCACCTCATGGGCCGGAGGCTTCGTCATCGGCTGCCTGGTGGCGCCGAAACTGGTGCGCCGCGTCGGCCATGTCAGAGCCTTCTCCGGCTTCATCTCGATCATCGCCATCATCGCGCTGGTCAGCGGCATCATCATCGATCCTATCTGGTGGGTGGTCCTGCGCGCCGTCACCGGCTTCTCCACCGCCGGCACCTCGATGATCATCGAAAGTTGGCTGAACGAGCGCGCCAGCAACGAAAGCCGCGGCGCGATCTTCTCGCTCTATATTGGCATCACACTGCTCGGCGTCGTCGGCGGCCAGATGATGATCCCGCTCGAGGATGTGCGCACGCCGGTGCTGTTCATGATCTGCGGCATCTTCTATTGCATCGCCATGCTGCCGACGACGCTTTCGACCGCCGCCTCGCCGCAGCCGCTGAAGGCCGTGCGTCTCGACCTGCCGGCGCTCTACCGCAATTCGCCCGTCTCCTGCCTCGGCATCCTGCTCGTAGGCATCGCCAACGGCGCCTATGGCACGCTGGGCGCCGTGTTCGGCGCCGGCGCCGGCCTTTCCGACACCAGCATCGCCGTCATGATGAGCGCCACCATCTTCGCCGGCGCCATGATGCAGTTGCCAGCCGGGCGACTTTCCGATCGTATCGACCGGCGCTACGTGCTCGCCGCCATGTCGGCGATCGCCGCCCTCGCCGGCCTGCTGATCTTCATGCTCCACCCGACATCGCCCGCCTTGCTGATCGGGCTGGTTGTCCTTTACGGCGCGGTGGCCAATACGCTCTACCCGATCGCGGTCGCTCACGCGAACGACTTCGCGGCATCGGAGGATTTCGTCAAGGTCTCCGGCGGTCTGCTGCTCCTCTACGGCATCGGCACGGTCATCGGCCCGACGCTCGGCGGCCCTGTCATGTCGGCGATCACACCGCATGCGCTTTTCCTGGTCACGGCCATCGCCCATGTGCTGATCACCGTTTATGCGATTATCAGAAGCCGCATCCGCGCCGCCGTCCCGGCCAGCGACCGCGACGCCTATACGACGATCCCGACCGGCACTTCGCCGATGCTGACGCCGGAAAGCATGTCGCTTGCCGATCGCGGCACCGGCAAGTCTCCCGAAAACGGCGATCCTGCTGTAAAGTTCGGATAGAGCGTCCCGCAGAACTGCGCTGCGGTTTTTCCGTGACTCATGAACGGGAAGCTCAGGACGAGGGTGGATTTAGGCCGGATCGGCCTAGATTTTCCCTTCCGCATCGCCCGTATTTTTCGCCATCAAGCTGCCTGCAGCAAAAGGAGGAGAACCGATGAGCTTTATCGATGACGACCGGCCGCAGAAGAAAACCGCCCATGAGATCGGCGCCGATCTCTCCATGCTTTCGGTGGACGAGCTGAAGGCGCGAGTGGAGTTGCTGAAGACCGAGATCGCCCGCCTGGAAGCCGAGGCCGCCCGCAAGGCCTCCGGACGACAGGCGGCGGAAAGCTTCTTCCGATCATGATCCGCAAAAACCTCAAAAAACAACAGCATGGCTGACCAAATGAACCAGCCTCAAGTCTTCATTCGGCACAATGTTAATAAAATATTAAGCTTTATAAGGTATTACTATATTCATCCAGATTTCCTCTGGGTCTCAGACAGTTTTCCATGCGGTGAATTGGTCTGATTTTTCTCCCTGTTTTACCTTGAGAGCCGCTTTTGCGGCTCTTCTTTTTGCTGCGGCCGGCGCGTTTCCATGAAACTGTGGAGATTAACCCTTTCTTAAGAAACGGCTTGCGCATTTGCGCTAATGATACCATCTTAAAGTCATAAAGACCGGCTAGGGAACCTTTTACCTCGGCGCCGGCGTTTACCTGACCATAAGTAGCTGCGTGCAACAGGGACTATTGCGATGTCGGAAGTTGGATTGAACACGATCAGTTTTGCGGGCCGCGCGGCTGCATCCTCACAGTTCAAGGCGCTTTATGCCGAAGGCATGTCGCTGGTCGAGGAGACCGCCGCCTATCTCGACGGCCAGGGCCGCGCAGCCTCCAAGGTTCTGCCGCGCATGGCGTCCGTCCTCTATGCCGCGGAATCGATGCGGCTGACCACCCGCCTGATGCAGATGGCTTCCTGGCTGCTGCTTCAGCGCGCCGTCAACAATGGCGAAATGTCCCGCGATCAGGTGCTGGCCGAGAAGAACAAGGTCCGCCTGGACGGCTTCAACGTCGACCGCGCCGCACCGGGCTGGGGCGATCTGCCGGAATCCTTCCGCGATCTCGTCGAGCGCTCGTTGCGCCTGCAGAACCGCATCGCCCTGCTTGATCGCGAAATCTATCGCCCGGCCGAAGCCGTGATCGTTCACGACAATCAGAACAGCGTGCAGGCCCAGCTTTCCCTGCTGCAGACGGCCTTCGGCAACAACTGACCGATCTGACAAATTCCATTTGAACCGGCTGCGCGTTGCGCGGCCGGTTTTTCATTTGCTGCGCTACCGCGCAGCCTGCGAACGCAAAAAAGCCCGGCAGAACCGGGCCTTTTTCAAATTCCGTCGAGCAGAAGCGATTAGAGGCCGAGGCCGCCGAAACGCTTGTTGAACTTGGAAACGCGGCCACCGCGGTCCATCAGCTGCTGATTGCCGCCGGTCCAGGCCGGATGCGACTTGGAATCGATTTCGAGGTTCATGACAGCACCTTCCGAACCCCAGGTCGAGCGGGTTTCGTATTCAGTGCCATCGGTCATGACTACCTTGATCATGTGATAGTCGGGATGGATGCCTGCCTTCATAACAATCTTCCTGCGATACCGGAGTTCAATTTGCCGCATGCAGTTGCGGCCACCGAACCGATTGAATAAATGAAGCCGCAGTCGTGATGGCTACGGCTTCCCATTAGGATGGCGTGCCTATACATGAAGGACGCCGGGATAACAAGAGCCAACAGGCCGCATTAGCGGGTCCTCGCGGCGATCGGAGATGATTTGGCAGAACAGGGACGGGCTGAAGAAAACAAAAGGCGGTCGTTGCGACCGCTTGGCAGACTGACGCCCTATGTCATGCGCTATCGCGGCCTGGTGGCAGGTGCGCTGATTTCGCTGACGCTTGCCGCCGTCACCTCGCTGGCGCTGCCGCTCGCCGTACGCCGCATGATCGATCACGGCTTCACCCAGTCGGATGGCCGCTTCATCAACAGCTATTTCGCCATGCTGATGGTCATGGCCGTCGTGCTCGCTGTTGCAAGCGCCATGCGCTATTATTTCGTCATCACCATCGGCGAACGCATCGTTGCCGATCTGCGCCGCGATGTCTTTGCCCATGTGACGCGGCTGTCGCCCTCCTTCTTCGACGTCAACCAGTCCGGCGAAATCATCTCGCGTCTGACTGCCGACACGACGCAAATCAAGTCCGCCGTCGGCGCCACTGCTTCCGTGGCGCTCAGGAACCTGATCCTCTGTCTCGGCGCCATGGGCATGATGGTCGTCACCTCCCCGAAGCTTTCCAGCCTCGTCATCGGGGCGATCCCGCTGATCGTCTTCCCGCTCGTCGCCTTCGGCCGCTCGGTGCGCAGGCGCTCCCGCGCCGCCCAGGATACGCTTGCCGAAGCGTCCGCCTTCGCCAACGAGACGATCGCCGCAACCCGCACGGTCCAGGCCTTCAACGGCGAAGATGCCGCAGCGATGCGCTACGGCGGCGCCGTTGAATCCGCCTATGAGGCCGCCCGCGCCGCCATCCGCTCGCGCGCCTTGCTGACCGGCATCGCCATCACGCTGATCTTCGGCAGCGTCGTCGCCGTGCTCTGGGTCGGCGCCCACAGCGTGCTTGCCGGCACGCTTTCGGCCGGCACGCTCGGTCAGTTCCTGCTCTATGCCGTCATTTCGGCCGGATCTCTTGGCGCACTGTCGGAGGTCTGGGGCGAACTCTCGCAGGCGGCCGGCGCTGCCGACCGTCTGACCGAGCTTCTCGACGAGGTCTCGCCGATCGCCGCCCCTGCGCGCCCCGAAGCCCTGCCCTCGCCCAGCCGCGGCCGCGTCGAATTTTCCGACGTGCATTTCGCCTATCCCTCGCGTCCCGGCAAATCGGCGCTGCATGGCTTGAACTTCGCCATCGCACCGGGCGAAACCGTCGCCATCGTCGGCCCTTCCGGCGCCGGCAAGAGCACCGTCTTTTCGCTGCTGCTACGCTTCTACGATCCGCAGCAGGGCAGCGTGACGATCGACGGTGTCGACGCGCGGCTGACGACACCGGACGAGTTGCGCCAGCGCATTGCCATCGTGCCGCAGGACGTCACCATCTTTGCCGCTTCGATCCATGACAATATCGCCTTCGGCCGCCCCGGCGCCTCGCGTGAGGAGGTCCGCGCCGCAGCCCTTGCCGCCCAGGCCGACGAGTTCATCGCCCGGCTGGAGAGCGGCTATGAGACCGAGGTCGGCGAACGCGGCGTCACCCTCTCGGGCGGCCAGCGGCAGCGCATCGCCATTGCCCGCGCCATCCTGAAGAACGCGCCCGTACTGCTGCTCGACGAGGCGACGTCTGCCCTCGACGCCGAAAGCGAGACCCTGGTGCAGAAGGCGCTCGACGGCCTGGTCGACGGCCGCACGACCCTCGTCATCGCCCATCGCCTCGCCACCGTCCTGAAAGCCGACCGCATCCTCGTCATGGACCAGGGCCGCGTCGTCGAGGAGGGCACGCATCAGAGCCTGATCCGCCACGGCGGCATCTATGCGCGCCTCGCCCGGCTGCAGTTCGATGCCGCCAACGAGGATGTACTCGCTTCCGCGAAATGACCGGCATCCGCTTTTCCCAGGACAGCAACTAAAGTCTGACCTCTCTTGCATTCTCTCGCGGTTGTCTTTCCCGCCTCCTGCCCTACCCTCTTCATGCCCCCCGGGTAGGGGGTTGCTGTTGAAATCGTGGGAGGAGATAGGAATGGCGCTTTCCAACATGACGCGACGCACGGGCCTTGCGCTCGTTTTCGGCCTGGCTGCAACGCTCGGTCTTGGCACGGCTTCCCTTGCCGCGGATTTTCCGGATCGTGCGATCACCATGGTCGTGCCCTTCGCCGCCGGCGGCTCGACCGATGTCGTCGCCCGCATCGTCGCGCAGAAGATGTCGGAAGATCTCGGCCAGCAGGTGATCGTCCAGAACGTCGCCGGCGCCGGCGGCAATCTCGGCGCCGGCAACGTCGCCCGCGCCGACCCCGATGGCTACACCATTCTGATGGGCACGGTCGCGACCCACGCCCTCAATCCGCTGATCCTCAAATCGACCCCCTATGATCCCGAGAAGGATTTCGCGCCGATCTCGCTGCTCGTCGTCGTGCCGAACGTGCTGGTCGTCAATCCGGAATTGCCGGCAAAGACAGTGCCGGAATTGATCGCGCTCTTGAAGGCGGAGCCCGACAAATACAGTTACGCCTCGTCGGGCAACGGCACGCCGCTGCATCTTTCCGGCGAACTCTTCAAATCCATGGCCGGTGTCAGCATGCAGCACATCCCCTATAAGGGGGCCGGTCCGGCTTTGAACGATGTCATCGGCAACCAGGTGCCGATCATGTTCGACAACCTGCCCTCCTCATCCAGCCACATCAAGGCGGGCACGCTGAGGGCGCTGGCGGTGACGACGGCTGAGCGCGCCCCCTCCTTCCCCGACGTGCCGACGGTCGCGGAATCCGGCATTCCAGGCTATGAGACCTATACCTGGAACGCGCTCTTCGCGCCGGCAAAGACGCCGAACGAGGTGGTAATGCGCCTCAATGCCGCAGCCAAGAAGGCGCTCGCCGATCCCGCCGTTGCCGAGCGGATGAAGGAGTTCAGCGCCACCATTGTCGGCTCGACCCCGGAGGAACTCGCAGCCCATGTGAAAGCCGAGCTCGCCAAATGGGGGCCGGTCGTCAAGGGCGCGAATATCCAGATGGAATGACGCGCCGGCATCCCACCGGATATCCCGTCCGCTTGCGCCCAACGAAATGGTGACGATGGGACGCGGCAAGCCGCGTCCACAGAATGACTCAATCAAACCAGGAGAGGCTCCAGGCACACCAATTCTCATTAAGGTAGTGGAAAAGCTCGCCATTTTGATCTAGCCTTTCGACGCTGATGGTACAATTCAGCGTTTCGGGAGACATCCATGTACAAATTCGAAGTTTACAAGGATAAATCAGGCGAATTCCGCTTCCGCTTCAAGGCATCGAACGGGGAAACCATGTTCCTATCCGAAGGCTACAAGGCGAAGGCCTCGGCCATGAGTGCCATCGAATCCATCAAGAAGAACTCGCCCGGCGCCGACGTCGTCGATCAGACGAAGGCCGAAGCCTGAGCAGGACGGCACGGGCGGCGTGAGCGCCGCCCTGCCTTTTTTGCGCCCTTGAGCGGCGCTGGTGCCTTTGAGCCCGGCTCACCCGCGTTCGGATTTCCGGCGCCGTTTTCTTTTTCAAGTATTTTTCAAAGCCATGTCGAAACGACCGCCGCTCGCGCCTCATTGTCTCGGAACGGCTCAGCCGCTCCACCAGGCATAACGGCTTTCGTCGGCCTGCCCGGAAGGCCAACAACGAGATCAGGAGTTCTCCATGCAATATGCTCTCATCATTCGCGAAGCCCCCGAAGATTTCGCCCGCCGCAGCGATCCTGCCTATCGCGACGGTTGGGTCGCCTACAGCAAGGCGCTCGCGCAGGCAGGAATCATGACCGGCGGCGCCGGCCTGACAGCCCCCGAGACCGGCACGATCCTGCGCCGGAAAGGCGAGGATCACGATGTCCAGGACGGTCCCTATCCGGAAGGCAAGGAACAGCTCGGCGGCTTCTATCTGATTGAGGTCCCCGATATCGACACCGCGCTGGAATGGGCGACCCGCGTTCCGATCTCCGACAAGGGTTCGGTCGAAGTGCGCCCGCGCCTGCAGCTGTGAGGCGGGAATGTCCGCCGATGCCGGACGTGCCGCCGAACAGGTGGCGCGTCAGTCCTATGGCAAGCTGATCGCCTTTCTCGCCGCCCGCTCGCGTGACGTGCCGGCGGCGGAAGACGCATTGTCGGAGGCGCTGGCTTCGGCCTTGCGTGTCTGGCGGGAGCGCGGCATTCCTGGCAATCCGGAAGCTTGGCTGCTGGTCGCCGCTCGCCGCAACCTCATGCAGGCGGCCCGCCACCGCACCGTCGAGGCCAACGCACGAACGACGATATCGCTCGCCCTCGAGGAAGCGGAGGAGCGCATGAACGAGGCCGGCAATTCCGTTTTTCCCGATGAGCGGCTGAAGCTGCTCTTTGCCTGTACCCACCCTGCCATCGACAGCTCCGTGCATACGGCGCTGATGCTGCAGACGGTTCTCGGCATCGAGGCGAGAACCATCGCACGGGCCTTCGTCGTTTCGCCGCAAGCGATAAGCCAGCGGCTGGTGCGGGCCAAGGTGAAGATCCGTGATGCCGGTATTCCCTTCGCCGTTCCGCCTCGGCCCATCCTGCCGGGGCGACTCGCCGCCGTGCTTTCGGCGATTTACGTTGCCTACGGCCTCGGATGGGATGGCCTTGACGGCGAGGAGGCGCACCAGTCGCTTGCCGCCGAAGCGATCTGGCTCGGCCGGGCGTTGCTGACGGTGCTGCCGGACGAGCCGGAAGCGATCGGCCTCCTGTCGCTGATGCTTCACTGCGAAGCCCGCCGTGATGCCCGACGCGACGGCGAGGGCCGATATGTGCCGCTGGACGAGCAGGACACGGCGGTCTGGAACGCGATCATGATCGCCGAGGCAGACGCGCTGCTGCGCAAGGCCGGGAGCTTCGAGCGTTTCGGCCCCTTTCAGTGTCAGGCGGCAATTCAATCCGTGCATGCGGCTCGCCGGCTTTCCGGGACGACCGACTGGCAGGCGCTGACGACGCTCTATGCCGCGCTGCTGGAGATGAAGCCGACGCTCGGCGCCCGCGTCGCCGAGGCGGCGGTGATCGGCAGGGCCTCAAGCACTGCCGAAGGCATCAGCCGGCTCGACAAGATCGATCCGCGCTCGATCGCGGCCTATCAGCCCTACTGGGCCGTGCGTGCCTTTCTTCTGGCACGGGCCGGCGACAATACGGCTGCGGCTGACGCTTACGTGACGGCGATCGGCCTCAGCGACAGTCCAGCCGTTCGCTCCTTTCTCGCCGACAGGCTCGAGGAGTGGCGGCAGACAATATCAAGCTGATTATTTCTCGGTCAGCTTCAGCTCGATGCGGCGGTTGGTGGCGCGCGCATCCGGCGTATCGCCGGGTGCGATCGGCTGGAACTCGCCGAAGCCGGCGGCGACGAGCCGGTCGGCCGGCACGCCTTGGCCGATCAGGAACTTGACGACCGACGTCGCGCGCGCCGAGGAAAGCTCCCAATTGTCGCGATAGCGGCCTGTTCCGGCAAGCTGCACATTATCCGTATGGCCGTCGACACGCAGCACCCAGTTGATCTCAGGTGGAATTTCCTTGGCGAGGTCAAGCAGGGCGGCGGCGAGCTTCGCCATCTCCGTCTGCCCTTCCGGGTTAAGATCGGCGCCGCCCGAGGGAAACAGCACCTCCGACTGGAAAACGAACCGGTCGCCGACGATGCGAATATTCTCGCGATCCGAAAGGATCTCGCGCAAGCGGCCGAAGAAGTCGGAGCGGTAACGGTTCAACTCCTGCACGCGAGCGGCAAGCGCCACGTTCAGGCGGCTGCCGAGATCGGCGATCTTGGTCTGCGAGACCCGATCCTTCTCCTCCGACGCCTGAAGGGCTGCTTCAACGGCGGCAATCTGGCTGCGAAGCGCGGCGATCTGCTGGTTCAGCAGCTCGACCTGGCTGAGAGCCCGTTGGCTCACCTGCTTCTGCTCGTCGAGCTCCTGCGTCATCGCGCCGATCCGCTTCTGCGCCGCGTCCTGGCCACCCGAACCGGCATTCAGCAGCGCCTGCAGCCGCGAGCGCTCGCCTTCGACGTTGGCAAGCGAAGCCTGCAGGTTGGCGACCGAGTCCTGGAGATCCTGATTGCTGCCCTTTTCGAGCGCGAGAAGCTGCGTCAGCTCGTTGATCTGGCTGTTGAGGCGATTGAGCACCTCGTCACGTCCTGTGATCTCGCGGCTGAGAATGAACTGCCCGACGACGAAGACCGTCAGCACGAACATGATCGAGATGAGCAGCGTCGAAAGCGCATCGACGAAACCCGGCCAATAGTCGACCGTGCGTTCGCGTCGGCGGTTGCGGGCAAGAGCCATGGCTTACTTGCCCTCGCTCTTCTCTGTGTGGCTTGTGCGTTCGCGGTGACGTTCGGGTTTCTCACCGGCCCGCTCCTGCAGGCCGATGCGTTCGGCCAGCCGGTCGAGCGTGCGGCGCATTGCTTTTGCCTCGTCCTGCTGTGCCTCGATCCAGTCGCGCAGCATCTGCTGCTCGTTGCGCATATTCTTGACGAGCCCCTGGATGCCTTCGGCAAGGCTCGCCATGGCGGCGACCGAGCGCTGGCTGCCGACACCCCCCTCTTCGGAGGCCTTACGCAGATATTCGGAGAGCGCACGCATGTCCTCAGAGGACGAACCGGACACGGCGTCGAGCGCCGGCGCAAGATCGGAACCGACATCGGTAACGGAGGAGAGCCAGTTTTCAAGCTCCATGTAGAAGCGGTTCTGCGCGCGGCCGGCCTGCAGGTCGAGGAAGCCGAGAATGAGCGAACCGGAAAGGCCGAGCAGCGAGGACGAGAAGGCCTGGCCCATACCCGAAAGCGGCGTGGACAGGCCGTCCTTCAGTGCCGAAAGCACGTCCCCGGTGCCGTTCGAGCTGGCATCGAGCGATTGGATGACACCGCTGATCGAACCGATCGTGCCGATGAGGCCCCAGAACGTGCCGAGCAGGCCGAGGAACACCAGGAGGCCGATCAGGTAGCGCGAGACGTCGCGCGATTCGTCGAGGCGCGTCGCGATCGAATCAAGGATCGAGCGCAGCGCCGTCGTCGATAGCGCCAACGAGGTCTTGCGATTGCCGATCAGTGCCCTCATCGGCGCCAAAAGCCGCGGATTGCGATTGACCTTGTCGGCGCTGCCGGCGGCGCGGAAGGAGTTGAACCAGCGCACTTCGGGCCGAAGCGCCAGCACGTGACTGAAAACAAGGATGATGCCGACCGCGAGAACGCCGACGATCAGGCCGTTGAGGCCCGGATTATGCATGAAGGCAGTCTGCGTCTGCCGGAAGAGGATGGCGGCAATGAACCCGACGATGACGAGGAAAAGCAGCATCGTCCAGAGGAAGGGCATGGGGCTCGAAAGCCTGTAGACATAACCGCCGGGCGTCTTTTCGGTGGAGCCGATCTCCGCCACATTCACATTTTCCATAGATTCAGCAGCCTCCGAACTCATTGCTGGCGGAGACTAGAGCAACATTGTGCCGAATTGAAGTATCTGGAGGCGAAAACCGTGACTTTACAACAGCCGCGTTTTCTCTCGCCTACTTGGCGGGAATCGGTCGCTTGATGACCTCGATGAGCGCCTTGTGGATGTGTTCGTTGCCGGCGACGATCGCGCCACCCTCCAGAATGGCCGCTCCGCCGTCCCAATCGCTGGCAAAGCCGCCGGCTTCGCGGATGAGCAGGATCCCGGCCGCCATGTCCCAGGGTGCAAGCTCCGCCTCCCAGAAACCATCGAAACGTCCGGCGGCGACATAGGCGAGATCAAGCGTCGGCGAGCCCAGGCGGCGAATGCCCGCCACCTCGCCCATCACGTGGCGAAGCTCGACCAGGAATTTGCCGTGATTGCGCTTGCCGAGCGCCGGCACGCCGCAGCCGATGACGCAATCCGACAGCACGCGGCGCGCGGCAACGCGCAGACGCCGGTCGTTGAGGAAGGCGCCGCCGCCGCGCTCGGCAGTATAGAGCTCGTCGCTCGCCGGATTGAAGACGACGGCCGCAACGATCTCGCCGTTGCGTTCGAGTGCGATCGAGACGGCGAAGGCCGGGATGCCGTGCAGGAAGTTCGTGGTGCCGTCGAGCGGATCGACGATCCAGCGATGCGCGCCGTCGGTGCCCTTGATCTCCTCGCTCTCCTCGCCGAGGAAAGCGTAGGTGGGGCGCGCCTTGAGCAGCTCTTCCCGGACGATCTTTTCGGCCTTGCGGTCGGCGGCGGAGACGAAATCGCCCGGTCCCTTCACCGATACCTGCAGGTTCTGCACTTCGCCGAAATCACGCCCCAGCGATTTTCCTGCCTTGAGGGCAGCCTGAACCATGACATTGAGAAGAGCTGAACGGGCCATCGGCGCATTTCCTTGGGACTGATACGGGACGCGCGCTGCCAGGGGCGGGAAATGTCCCTGAACATGCATGACAGGCAGCGCTGCAAAGATTGGCGGCCTCAAGACCACAAAACCAGGGAAATTTCAAGAGGAGGCGCGCATGGCTGCCCTTCCTCGTCGGGAACCCGCGATTTTATTCGAAACGGATCGGTTCAAAACCGGTCTCAGAATTTCCGGTGCGTGATCATCACTTCGCGAGCGATCTGATCGAGCGGCAAGACGCGGTCGACGCCGCCCTTGGCGATCGCCTCCTTCGGCATTCCGAAAATGACCGAACTCGCCTCGTCCTGCGCCACCGTATAGGCGCCGGCCTGATGCATTTCCAGCATGCCGCGCGCGCCGTCATCGCCCATGCCGGTCATGATGGTCCCCATGGCATTCGAGCCGGCGGAACGCGCCGCCGAGCGGAAGAGTACGTCGACGGAAGGCCGGTGGCGCGACACCAGCGGCCCGGTCTTCACGCTCACATAATAGCGCGCGCCTTGGCGTTCGAGCAGCGTGTGCCTGTCGCCGGGCGCAATCAGTACATGCCCGCGCAGCACCGGGTCGCCATCGACGGCTTCCTTGACCTCGACCTTGCAGAGCCCGTTCAGCCGCTTGGCAAAGGCGTCGGTGAATTTTTCCGGCATATGCTGGACGATCACCATGCCAGGCGCATTGGCCGGCAATTCCTCGAGAAATTCACGCAGCGCCTCCGTGCCGCCGGTGGAGGCGCCGACGCAGACGACCATCTCGGTCGTCTTCGCCATGCAGGGTACACAGCGGTTGTATGAAACTACCATATAACGAGTCTTGAGACTCCCAATTCTGATCCGGAATAAAGTTGTATTTTCCTCAAAATTTAGTAACAAACAAATAAAAGCAATGGGTTAAGCCGTATTAACCGACCACGATGTCGCTACGGTGCCCAATCCCCATCTTTCGTTAATCACAACGCTGACGAGTCCGGCGTGTTTACCGGACGTTTCCATCCTGCGCGTAAAAATAGTGTCAGATAAGCCTGTGTTTTAAGAAAAGGTATAAATGTTGGCACACGCTCTGGTATCGCCGACCGCTGCAGCCTACACCTCCGGGCGGGACATTGGCCGGACCCTGGAATCCGCGCGCAGCCGGGTCGAGGAACGTTTTCTCGAAGGCGGCACGGTGCTCCTGTCGGTGATGGATGTTCTCAACCGTTTGTTGAATTCTCTCGAGAGCGTCACGGCGGCGCTCGACAATGAGGAGCAGAGCGATACCGGCGCCGATCTCCGTGCCACTGTGGAGAGCCTGACGGCGCTGCCGGTCACCGAAGAAAATCGTCAGCAGGCGCTGGTCTCACTGGCGCAGACCGGCCGGGAGTTGCGCAAATATGTCTCCGACATGCAGGAGACGATGCGTTATCTCAGAACTTTCGCCGTGACCGTGAAGATCACCGGCGCCGGCCTTGCTGAATTTGCCGGCTTCGCACAGGAAATCCTGGAGCGAATCTATTCCGGCACCGATGAAGTCAACCGTTTCGCCGCGCATCTCGACAGCCTCGACAAGGAGGTCAAACTCGCCGCCTCCTTCGGCGCCAGCGTCTCCAAGGGCTACGCCGATACCGTTCCGGCCGTTGCCGCCGCCCTGCGCGGCGACGCCGCCAAGATCGCCGAACACCGCAAGCATCTCGGCGTCGTCGCCCGCGAGGTCGGCGCGATTGCACGCGGCGTTCAGAGCAAGGTCGCCTCGACGCTCTCTGCCCTGCAGATCGGCGACATCACCCGCCAGCGCATCGAGCATGTACAGGCAACCCTTTCGCTGCTTGAGGAGTTCTTTGCCGGCGAGGGCGCGAAGCTCGATGCCGGCGCGCGCAAGCGCCTTCAGAACGTCATTCACCATCTGACCGCGGCGCAGATGAACGACATGTGCGTAAATTTCCAACGGGAATCGGAAAACGTCGTCACGACGATCGCCAGTTTTGACCACGACATGCGGGAGATCCTCAAGCTGCGCGACCAGATGAGCGGCGCGGGCGGCGAATCCGGCGGCAACTTCATGCGCGCGCTGGAATCGAGCGTTTCGGCCGCTCACGAAATCGTCCGGCAGGTCGATACGGCAAGCCGGCAGGCCGACCAGGTGAGCCAGTCGACGATCGACACGGCCGCCAAGCTCTCCCAAGCGATCGCCAATATCCGCGCCGTCAAGACCGACATCCATTATATGGCCTTGAACACCAATCTGCGCTGCAGCCGTCTCGGCGAGGAAGGCAGGTCGATCAACGTCGTCACGGCCGAATTGCGCATCTTCGCCGGCAAGCTCGACGAATCCGCCGATGCCATCGTCACCGGCCTGCCGGCGCTCGAAGCCGCAGCCGGACGCATCGCCCCCGCCATGGATGCCGGGGCGGGCGGCCTGGGAGAGGGCCTGACGTCGGCCGTCGGCAACATCCGCGCCGCAGCCGACGTCATGGAAAACGAGCTGAAAATGCTTGCCGAAAATGGTCGCGAGGTCGCCACCAAGATCGGCCTGCTGACCGGCAAGCTCGATTTCCAGCGTGACCTCGGCGAGGTCTTTACCCGCTGCGCCGATGTGCTTGATGAGGCCGCCGGCACCGCGGTCGCCGATATCTCCGATCTCGCTGAGGCGATCGCCCCGCTCGACCGCAAGATCTTCAAGCACTATACGATGGTTCAGGAGCGCAACATCCATCGCGACATCATCCCGGCCTGCGAGGAAAGCGCTGCTGCCCCTGCTCCCGCCGAGCCTGCCAAAATCGAAAACGACGAGGATCTTTTCGCCGACGCGCTGTTTTAAAGTCGCCCCTGGGACGCGAGACGCTATTATCTAGCGTCGGCGGAACTTGTTGGCGGCGTCGATCGCCGCCTTCTGCTGCTCGTCCTCGATGCCCAGGTAAAAATCCTCGAGCGCCGGATCGGCAAGCCCGGCGCGGCGCGACAGCACGTACCACTTCGCCGCCTCGACCGGATTGGGCGGCGTGCCGATGGCATTGACATAGAGGTGGGCGAGCTTGTTTTGCGCCGCGACATTGCCGCCATTGGCGGCAAGTTTCAGCCATTCGAAACCTTTGACATAATCCTTCGGGCCGCCGACGCCGTTGACGAGCCAGATGCCGAGATCGAGTTGGGCCGTGTCGAAGCCGGCACGCGCCGCGCGCGCCATCCACTCGCGGGCGAGTCGCTTCTTTTCCTCCGGCACGTCTTTCAGCGTCGCGTAAAGCTGCGCCACCGCATATTGCGAATCGGCAATGCCCTGCTCGGCCGATTTCTCATAGAATGGCAGCGCCAGCTTCAGCCCCTTCTCGCCGGGATTGTCGGCCACGAGGATCTGCGCCCAGTTGAACTCGGCTGAAGGGTTGCCCGCCTCGGCCGCTTTGCGCATGTAGTCGTCGGCCTTGACCTTGTCGCGCGGCACGCCTTCGCCTTCCATCAGCATCAGCGCATATTTGAACATTGCCGCCGGATCGCCGCCTTCGGCCGCCTTGCCGTACCAGAAGGCCGCGTTCTTCACGTCCTTCTTGACGCCGAGACCCTGTGAGAGGATTTCGCCGATCAGCGTCTGCGCTGCCGGATCTCCGAGTTGGGCGCGCGGCAGCGCCTTATCCATTGCTGTCAGGTAATAACCGCGCTGGTAAGCGCCGTAAGCCTCGTCGATCGGTCCCTTGTAGTCCTTCTCCGGCGGCAGGTCCGGCAGTTTCGCGCCCATCCGGTCGAAGACCCCGACGCCATCGGAGGGTCGCACGCCGGGACCGGCGGGCCGGTCGGTGCGAAAGGTCGAAGCCGGCGCCGTGCCCGGCTGGCTGATGACGCTGTCGGCTGCCTGCGCCAGAGCGACATCCGGCCCGGCTGCAAGGAGAACGGCGATGCTGGCGAGCAGATATTTCAAGTGGCAGGCGGGCGGGATCGGCATGAGCGCGATTTCAATCCTCAAACCGTGGCGCTTTTTCGTCAAGCAGCGCGTTGATTTCGGCAATGACGGATGGCGCCCGGGCGGGCTCGCCGAAGACCGCCAGCCGCAGCGCCACGAACTCCGCTCCGGTTTCGGCAACGGCGAGCGCCGAGGCCGGATCGGTGCCGCCCATGACGATGCAGGGGATTTCGATCATCGAAGCCCACCATTCGCCAAGCGCAAGGTTCTTCGGATGGGCCTCCGGCTTGATGTCGCCATCGAGCCTGCCGAAGAAGATATAGTCCGGCCTCACTTCGCCGATCTCCAGCGCCGTGTGCCGGTCGGCCGCATTGCCGCCGCCGACGATCAGCTTCGGCGCGTGCTTGTCGATCGCCTCCGACAGCGCCTCGGCATTGCCGGAAAGATGCAGGCCATCGGCCTTTGCCCGTCCCGCCACGCGGCTGTCGCCTGCAATCAGCGCCGCCGCCCCGGCATCCTGGATCAGCGGCACCAGCTTTTCGGCATGTTTTTGAAAGGCGCCGTCGTCGAGCCCGTATTGCGGCACGATCACCGAGGCGACATCGCCGCCTTTCAGCGCGTCGGCAACGATCTTTGCCTGTTCATCTGCATCGGCGATATCGGGGGCGATGAGCACAAGGCGGCAGCGGTTTTCCGGTTCGGTCATGAGGTCTTTCCGTTTCCAGCGAATTCCCCTTTCGAAAGGACGGATCCGCACTCGTTTTGTGTGAGTAGTTCCGTTAGAGGAGGCTTGCAAGAGGAGGACGCCGAAAGCATGCCGCAGGATTTGTCATTCTACTACGCCGCCGTGCCCGCCGTCCTCCTGGTCGGCGTCGCGAAAGGCGGCATGGGCGACGCTTTGTCGCTGATCGGCCTGCCCTTTCTCGCTCTGGTCGTCTCGCCGGTCGAAGCGGCGGCGATCCTGCTGCCGATTCTGATCTTCATGGATATGATTTCGCTCGTCATCTGGCGCAAGCACGGTGATTGGACGACGTTGAAGATCATGCTCCCGGGCGCAATCTTCGGCATCGGCCTCGGCTGGGCGACGTCGGCGCTCGTTCCGGGCAACATGCTGCGCATCGTCATCGGGGCGGTTACCATCCTCTTCTGCCTGCGTTATTTCTGGAGCAAATTCGGCCCCGGCATCGGCAAGGTGACCCCGCCGCGTGGCCAGCGGCCGGTTGCTGCCAGCCTTTGGGGGACGTTTTCCGGTTATGGCAGCTTCGTCGCCCATGCCGGCGGCGCGCCCTTCCAGGTCTATGCCCTGCCGCTCAAGCTGCAGCCGCGCGAATATACCGGCACCAGCGTGCGCTTCTTCGCGATCCTCAATGCCGTCAAGCTGATACCCTATTTCGCGCTCGGCCAGCTCGACACGCAGAACCTTGCGACCTCGGCGACGCTGTTGCCCTTCGCCCCGCTCGCCACGCTTGCCGGCGCCTGGTGCGTGCGCCGCATGCAGCCGGCGATCTTCTACCCCTTCATGTATGCGATGGCCTTCATCGCCGCCTTGCTGATCGTGCGCGAGGGCCTTGGCGGGTAAGGGCGGCCCTGCTCCACGCTGCAACGCACAATTTTCTTGCCGCCGCGACCGGTTTGCCGTAGCGTTCCCGCCATGTCGAACACGGACCCCTTCTCTGCGATTGCCGATCCGAACCGGCGGTTTCTGCTGGAAGAATTGCGGCGCGCGCCGCGGACAGTCAACGAGCTCGCCGAGGGCCTGCCGATCAGCCGGCCGGCCGTGTCGCAACACCTGAAGGCGCTGCTCGACAGCAACCTCGTCTCGGTGACGTCGGAAGGCACGAAACGCATCTACGCGGTCAATAACCGCGGCTTCGACAAGCTCAATCTGTGGCTGGATCAGTTCTGGGCCTGATCGCCCTCCGACAAGACCCCAAACCTAATCCAATGAAGACGATCGGCGGCGGGAGATGCAAAGGCGCCAGCAGCGATGCCGCGAGCATCGGGCTGGCGCAATTCTGGTGTCAAATCACCGGGTCTTGCAAATTTTAGGCGGAATGGATGGATTTACCTCTTCATACGCAAGATGATCGGCCGGCGACCCTTGGGAAGATCAGTGGACGGATGACTTGAGACGCTGAATCTCGTCCTTGATGCGCAGCTTGCGGCGCTTGCATTCGGCAATTTCCGTATCGGAGATAGAGGGAGCTGTTCTGAGCGCGTGCAGCTCCTCCTCGAGAGCAACATGCTTTTTCTGGAGTGATTCAAGATGAGCTTGAACTGTCATTTGACCCTTCCTTCCTCTTACCCTCCCCGGCCATCATCGTCGGGGATCAAGGTGTCAACGCGGCGGACTGTGACATATTTTTGAAGGCTTGTCGAAGGCGAAAAGATGAAGATGAGATGGCAAATTCATGATCAAGACTAACTAGCAGTTACCCGTATTTGGTGATAGGAGCTTGCGGAAATCATCGGCAGATCGGACAAGATCCGAAGACGACAACGGGGAATGCATATGGCCGATCAGGAACAGGCGGAAATCAGGCTCATGGTGGCGCGGCTGCGTCAGGAGCACGAGGATTTCGACGCCGCGATCAACGCCATGATCGAGACCGGATGCGACGCTCTGCGAATCCAGCGCATGAAAAAGAAGAAGCTCGTCATCAAGGACAAGCTTTCCAAGCTGGAAGATCAGATCGTCCCTGATATCATCGCCTGATCGCATCGCCCGATCGCATTGCTTGAGAGGAATAGCGGCAACGATGACAGACAGACCACCCGTCGCCATTATCATGGGCAGCCAATCCGATTGGGAAACCATGAAAAACGCGGCCGATACGCTGGAGGCCCTGGAAATCCCTTATGATGCGCGCATCATCTCGGCGCACCGCACGCCCGACCGCATGGCGAATTTCGCCAAGGGCGCGCGCGCCGAGGGCTTCAAGGTGATCATCGCCGGCGCCGGCGGCGCCGCCCATCTGCCGGGCATGA
Source organism: Rhizobium croatiense (assembly GCF_019793465.1). Classification (GTDB taxonomy): domain Bacteria; phylum Pseudomonadota; class Alphaproteobacteria; order Rhizobiales; family Rhizobiaceae; genus Rhizobium; species Rhizobium croatiense. Next base: position 125,554 of record NZ_JAILYJ010000005.1, read on the forward strand.
CCGCATCGATGACGCCGCTGCCGGTCTTCGGCGTCCCGGTCCAGTCGAAAACCATGTCCGGCCAGGATAGCCTCCTGTCGATCGTGCAGATGCCGGCCGGCATTCCTGTCGGAACACTTGCCATCGGCAAGGCGGGCGCGGTCAACGCCGCCCTTCTCGCCGCCGCCGTGCTTGCCCTTTCCGACGAAGAAATCGCCGAGCGGCTCGACGAATGGCGCGAACGTCAGAGTGCCAGCATCGCCGAATACCCGATGGACGACCAATGACTGTAAGCACGATCGGCATTGTCGGCGGCGGCCAGCTCGGCCGCATGCTGGCCATCGCCGCCGCCAGGCTGAATTTCCGCACGATCATTCTCGAGCCGCAGGCGGATTGCCCGGCCGCTCAGCTCGCCAACCGGCAGATCGTTGCCGCCTATGATGATCCGGCGGCACTGGCCGAACTTGCCGCCGCCTGCGATGTCGTCACCTACGAATTCGAGAACGTGCCCGTTGCCGCCGCAGAGACGCTTCCGGCAAGCATTCCCGTCTATCCGCCGCCGAAGGCGCTGGAAGCCGCCCAAGACCGTCTGGTCGAAAAGCGCTTCCTCAACGATTGCGGCATCACCACCGCCCGCTTTCACGCGATCGACAGCCAGGCCGATCTCGAGGCGGCACTGAAGGATTTCGGCGGTCAGGGCGTGTTGAAAACCCGCCGTCTCGGTTATGACGGCAAGGGACAGAAGCTTTTCCGTTCGGTGGCCGACAGCGCTGACGGCGCCTATGCTGCGCTCGGCGCCGTGCCGCTGATCCTCGAAAGCTTCGTCGCCTTCGAGCGCGAGGTTTCGATCATCGCCGCGCGCACCGCCGACGGCGCGGTCGTCTGCTTCGATCCTGCCGAAAATATTCACCGCAACGGCATCCTCCATACTTCGACGGTTCCCGCCGCGATCTCCGCAACGACGGGCGAAGCCGCACGTCGGTCGGCCGAAAAAATCCTCGCGGCATTGAACTATGTCGGCGTCATCGGCATCGAATTCTTCGTGCTTGCCGACGGCAGCCTGATCGCCAACGAGATGGCCCCGCGCGTACACAATTCCGGACACTGGACGGAGGCGGCCTGTACCGTCAGCCAGTTCGAGCAGCATATCCGCGCCGTCGCCGGCCTGCCGCTCGGCGATGGCGCGCGCCATTCCGACTGCGTCATGCAGAACCTGATCGGCGACGATATCCTTGCCGTTCCCGACTGGCTGCGACGCCCCGATACGCTGGTCCATCTCTACGGCAAGACAGAGTGGCGCCCCGGCCGCAAGATGGGCCATGTCACCACCTTGGCGCCGAAATCCCCGCTTTCCCGGTGAGAAAACACCCTCTCGTCCTCGGAAAAACACCGTCATGTGGTTGACACGGAAAAGGTGACGGGGTATCTGCTCCCCCACCTAAAGAGCGCGCCCCGACGGCGCGCTTTTGATTGTTAAAGATACGGGCGAATGTGAATTCCCCCACAGAGATCGCGGATCAGAAAAATGAAGATCAAGAATTCGCTCAAGTCGCTCAAGGCTCGTCACCGTGACAACCGTCTGGTTCGCCGCAAGGGCCGCATCTACATCATCAACAAGCTGAACCCGCGCTACAAGGCTCGTCAGGGCTGATTGCGCGCATCCGGATCGCCGCGCCGCGCAGTTGCGCCGTCGGTCATCCGGTAGGTCGCTGCGGTGATCACGTCAAATTTGTTTGATCTTCGGCGTTGGCGGGCTAATATGTCCGCCATGCGCTTTTTTGCCTTGATACCAGCGGCTTTGCCGCTCTTCCTCGTTCTCTCCACCTCTCCGCTTCCGGCCATCGCGGCGGAAAAGGATGTCATCGTCGAGCAGAGCAATGCCGCCAGTTCGCCGAAGCAGCGCCTCGATCAGCTCTTCAGCCAGCTGAAGCGCGAGCGCGATCCCGACAAGGCCAGCGGCATCGCCAACGAAATTCGCCTCGAATGGAATGATTCCGGCAGCGCGACCGTCAATCTGTTGATGCAATGGGCGGACAAGGCGATTGAGGAAAAGCGCAATCCCGCCGCGCTCGATTTCCTCGATGAGGCAATAGCGCTGAAGCCCGATTACGCCGAAAGCTGGAATCGGCGCGCCACGCTGAATTTCGTCATGGGCAATTACCGCAAGTCGATGTCCGACATCGAACATGTGCTGGATCTCGAGCCGCGCCATTTCGGCGCGCTCTCCGGCATGGCCGCGATCCTCAGCAATTCCGGCAACGATCAGCTGACGTTGAAAGCCTGGGAGCGGTTCCTCGACATCTATCCCGCCGAGCGCACTGCGCAGGAACAGGTCAATACGCTGTCGGAAAAACTTGCCGGCAACCGCACGTGATGTCGGCTCGCCCGATCTTGAAGCCCGGTCGGACCGCACAATTTTAGCATTATCGAGGGAGCCACGCGGCGTTTCGCCCACCGCTCTCGAGAACCGCCGCAAACCATCGCCCGTAAAGATCATGCTTGCAGAAGTTTCCGCTCTTCTCGCTCCCCTCGCCGCCGCCATCGGTTACTCCTCCTATAAGGCGCGGCGCTTCGAACAGACCTATCCAAATATCGGTGAGCTGACGGATGTCGGCGGCTACCGCATGAATGCCGTCCATATCAAGCGTCCGGAACATGCCGATCTGCCGGCGCTCGTCTTCATTCACGGCGCCAGCGGCAATCTGCTCGACCAGGTCGTCGCCTTCCGCGCTGCACTCGAGGGCCGGGCGGAAATGCTCTTCGTCGACCGTCCCGGCCACGGCTATTCCGAACGCGGCGGCCCTGAAAATGCGGTCCCTTCCGGTCAGGCGGATGCGATCGCCCGGCTGATGGAGGCACGCGGCATCGAGAGGGCGATCATCGTCGGTCATTCTTTCGGCGGCGCGATCACCGCAACCTTCGGCCTGCGCCATCCCGAAAAGACATCCGGCCTGCTCTTTCTGGCACCCGCCACCCATCCCTGGCCGGGCGGGATCGACTGGTATTATCACGTCGCGACGGCGCCGGTCGTCGGCTGGCTGTTCAACCACGCCATCGTCGTGCCGCTGGGGCTCAGTCGGCTGGAGCGCGGCACGCTGAATGTCTTCCGTCCCAATCCGCGCCCGCTCGATTACATCGAAAAGACCGGCCCATCGCTGGTGCTGCGGCCTCGCACCTTCCGCAACAACGCCGCCGATTTCAAAAGGCTGCTTGCCTATCTGAAGGAGCAGTCGCCGCTCTATTCGCAGATCACCGCGCCGACCGTCATCATAACAGGCGACAGCGACGAGATCGTCTGGGAACACCTGCATTCACGCGGTCTTGCCCGCGACATAGCCGGCTCCGAGCTCATCACCGTCCGCGGCGTCGGCCACAAGCCGGATTATCTCGCGACCGATGTCGCCATCGCTGCCATGGAAAAGATCGCCGGCAAGCCGAGCGACCTGCAGGCAATCGCCCGCCGGGCCGAGGAGCGGCTCGCCGCGGCGTCGCGCGATCGGACATCGCTCCCGTCGCTGGAGCCGGGTGCCCCGCGCGGGCATGATCCTTCATCAGGAAACGCGATCGAACGCCTCGCATAAAGCCGATCGCCTGCATTGCCTCGAGCCGGCGCAGCCCCATATGTTTTTCCGTTGTTGTCCATAGGAGGGGAAATCATGGGCCGCCTGCATATCGGGACGATTTCGGTCATATCGGCATTGTCGCTCTGCCTGACCTCGGCTTTCGCGGCCTCGCCCGCACCGGTTGAAGCCGAACACGGCATGGTCGTCACCGCCCAGCATCTGGCGACCGATGTCGGCGTCGAGGTGCTGAAGAGCGGCGGCAACGCCATCGATGCGGCCGTCGCCGTCGGTTATGCGCTAGCGGTGGTCTATCCCTCGGCCGGCAATCTCGGCGGCGGCGGCTTCATGACCATCCGCCTGAAAGACGGCACCAAGACCTTCCTCGATTTCCGCGAACGCGCGCCGCTCGCCGCGACGAAGACCATGTACATCGATGCCAAGGGCGAGATCGTGCCGCGCGCCAGCCTCGACGGTTATCTCGCCGTCGGCGTTCCCGGCTCGGTCATGGGTTTTGAAACCGCGCGCGAGAAATACGGCACCCGCTCACGCCAGGATCTGATCGCGCCGGCCCTTCGATTCGCCAAGGAAGGCTTCACTCTGGAGCAGGGCGACGCGGCCATCCTCGCCGGCAGCGCCAAACGCCTCGCCAAGGATGAGACGGCGGCGAAAATCTTTCTGAAACCGGATGGCAAGCCCTATGCATCCGGCGAAAAACTTGAGCAGCCGGATCTCGCCGCGGTACTCGCCGCCATCTCCGAAAAAGGCCCCGACGCCTTCTATAAGGCCGCGCCCGCCGAGGCGATCGTCACGGCAAGCCAGGCCAAGGGCGGCATCCTCGCCAAGCAGGATTTCGAGCAATATGCAGTGCGCGAATTGAAGCCGATCGAGTGCAATTACCGCGGCTACGACATCATCTCCTCGCCGCCGCCCTCCTCCGGCGGGGTCATCATTTGCGAAATCCTCAACGTCCTCGAAGGTTATCCGCTCTCCTATCTCGGCTACGCCTCGGCCGAAACCGTGCACGTGATGGTCGAGGCGATGCGCTACGCCTATGTCGACCGTAACGCGGCGCTCGGCGATCCTGATTTCGTCGAAAACCCGGTCGAAAAATTGCTCGACAAGGGTTACGCCAAGGAGACCGCAGCAAAGATTGATCCCTACAAGGCCGGCACGTCGGCGAATTTGAAACCGCTCGGCGGCAAGGAAAGCAACGAGACGACGCATTATTCGATCATCGACGACGAGGGCAACGCCGTCGCCGTCACCTACACGCTGAACGGCTCCTTCGGCGCCGCCGTCGTAGCACCCGGCACCGGCGTTCTGCTCAACAACGAGATGGACGATTTCACCTCCAAGCCGGGCGTGCCGAACCTCTACGGTCTGGTGCAGGGCGAGGCGAATGCCATCGCCCCGAAGAAGACGCCGCTCTCCTCGATGAGCCCGACGATTATTACCCGCGACGGCAAGCCCTTCATGGTGATCGGCAGCCCCGGCGGCTCGCGTATCATTACCATTACGCTGGAGGCGTTCCTCAATGTCGTCGATTTCGGCATGGATATCAGCCAGGCCGTCAACGCCCCGCGTTTCCATCACCAATGGCAGCCCGACAAGGTCTATCTCGAGCCCTATGCGCTTTCTCCGGATACGGAAAAGGCCCTCGCCGCCATGGGTTACAGTTTCGACGGCGGCAATGATGCACCGGTCTGGGGCCAGGCTGCCGGCATCCTCGTCGGCGGCAAAAGCCTTGCCGCCATCGCAAAGGGCGGTGGTGCCCGCTACAATGGCGCCATGGACGCCCGCGCGGCGGAAGGCTCGGCCGGCGGCTATTGACGGGCGCCAAACGGTTCAGGCGGTGGATATCCATTCATGTCACGGTGACAAAGTCGACGTTCACAAACGGCGTGCCGCATCCTATGCATGTGCGAACTCTCCAAGCAGGACGATTCCCGAATGGCAAGCATTGAAATGATTGTCGCCGCCCGCGCCCGTTTGCGCGGCCATATCAGGCGCACGCCGCTTCTCTCCTCCCCCTTCCTCAACGACATCGCCGGCCGGCGCCTGTTCGTGAAGGCGGAATGCCTGCAGCATACCGGCTCCTTCAAATTTCGCGGCGGCTGGTCTGCCGTCTCCGGCCTCGACCGGGCCGTGCGCGCCCGCGGCGTCATCGCCTTCTCCTCCGGCAATCATGCGCAGGGCGTGGCGCTGGCCGCCAAGCTGCACGGCGCACCCGCCGTCATCATCATGCCGAGCGATGCACCGAAGCTGAAGATCGCCAACACCCGCGCCTTCGGCGCCGAGGTGGTGCTCTACGACCGCGCCAGCGAGGATCGCGACGAAATCGGCGCCCGGCTTTCGGCCGAGCGCGGCCTGACGCTGATCAAGCCCTTCGACGAACCGCTGGTGATCGCCGGCCAGGGCACGACCGGCCTCGAGATCTCCGAACAGGCCGAAGAAGAGGGCGTGACGTCAGCCGAGGTCCTCGTGCCCTGCGGCGGTGGCGGATTGACCTCCGGCATCGCCCTTGCCCTCGAAGCCAGTGCCCCCGGCCTCCGCGTCCGGCCTTGCGAGCCCAGGGGTTTCGACGACACCACCCGCTCGCTCGCCTCCGGCATGATCGAACGCAACGCGTCGATATCAGGCTCGATCTGCGATGCGATCCTGACGCCGCAGCCCGGCAACATCACCTTCCCGATCCTCAAGCGCCTTGCCGGCGCCGGCATCGTCGTCACCGACGAGGAGGCGCTGCGCGCCATGGCGCTGGCATTCACCCGGCTGAAGATCGTCGTCGAGCCCGGCGGCGCCGTGGCGCTCGCCGCCGCCCTCTTCCACGGCGAGGCGCTGGAAAGCGATGCGGTCATCGCCGTCACCTCAGGCGGCAATGTCGATGCCGATCTCTTCGCCATGGCGCTGGAGCGCTTCGGCTGAGATTATTAGAGCCTTTGCTGCAGCGCGCCCTCCACGGACTGCAGCACGAGCTGGCCGAGCCGCGCCGCAGCCGGCGGCAGCTCGGCTTCGGCCCGATGCAGAACCAGGCCAAGCTTCGGCAGGTCGGGCAGGCCGACGGCCTTCGGCATAAGCGGCCGGAGCTTCGCCGGCAGGCCGATCGGCGTGCGGATGGTGAGACCGAGGCCGGCTGCCGTCGCCGCCCAGAGGCCACCGAGACTGGCACTGACGAAGGCGAGCCGCCAGGAAATGCCGGCCTCATCAAGCGCCTTTGTCGCCGCGCTGCGCAACAGGCACGGCGCCTCCAGTGAGGCGAGCGGCATCGGCTCGCCGCCGGCCGCATGCCAGCCGATCGGCCCCTCGGCGGGCCCGATCCAGCACATCGGCACTTCGCCGATCCGCTCGCAATGTGCCGTCAGCGCGCCGTCGCTCCAGGCAAGCGCCAGATCGAGCTTGCCTGATGTGACACGCTCGAGCAGTTCGGTATTGCGTGCCACCCGCGCCTCGACGCGGACCTTCGGATGGGCGCGGGCGAAACGGCCGAGCACCTCGGGCAGCAAGGTCTCTCCGAAATCCTCCTGCAGCCCAAGCCGCACCCAGCCCTCCAGCTCGATGCTGTGCACGGCGGCGGCCGCCTCGTCGTTGAGTTCCAGAAGCCGCCTGGCATAGCCGAGCATCGTCTCGCCGGCATCGGTCAGCGCCAGCCCGCGCCCGGCCTTGCGGAAGATCGGCGTGCCCGCCTGTTCCTCCAGCTTCTTCAGCTGCGCACTGACCGCCGAGGTCGAACGCCCGAGCCTTTCGGCCGCCTTGGCGAAATTGCCGAGCTCCATGCCGGTCGAAAAGGTTCGAAGCACATCGAGATCGAAGATGGTCCGTCGCATCACACAGTCCATATTTTCAGGACCATTTGTCCATAATATTTTAATTTTCAGCATCATCGTGCCGTGCGATGGTGCTGTTGTCAAGGCCGGCGGACGGCCCCAACCATGGAGATCCCGATGCCCTTCGTTCGCATTTCCCTTCGCAAAGGCAAGTCGCCGGACTATCTCGAGGCGCTCGCCGACGCCACTCAACGCGCCCTGGTCGAGACCTTCGACGTGCCTGAGAACGACCGCTTCCAGGCCATCCACCAGCATGACGAGAACGAGCTGATCTTCGACAGCAGCTATCTCGCCGGCCCGCGCTCCGGCGATTTCGTCTATATCTCGATCACCATCGGCCGGCCCCGAACGGCCGAAATGAAGGCGGCGCTCTATCGCCGGCTTGTCGATCTCGTGTCGCAATCGCCGGGTCTTCGGCCCGAGGACGTGATGATCGTCATCAGCACCAGCGCCCCTGATGATTGGTCCTTCGGCAACGGTGTCGCGCAGATGACGGATCCCGACTGGCGGCTGCGGGCAGCGGCGGAACGCTCATGATTGCCATGCAATACAGCTTCACCCTGCCCGCCGATTACGACATGTCGATCGTCGACCGACGCATCAGCGACAAGGGGCCGCTGCTCGACGGTTTCCCCAATCTCGGCTTCAAGGCCTATCTCAGCGCCCGCCGAGGCGAATGCGCCAGCCGCGACAATCTCTATGCGCCCTTCTATCTCTGGCAGAAGCCGGAAGGGGCAAGCGACTTTCTCTGCGGCCCGGGATTCGAAGCCCTGACCGGCGCCTTCGGCTGGCCCACGGCCAGAACCTGGATTGTCTGGCAGGCGGAGCTTTCGGCTGAGATCGCTGATGCCAGGTTTGCGACCCGCGATATCCTGCTGACCGAGCCCTACGCGCCGCTCGCTGATATCCGGCGGGCCGAAAGCGCGCAGGCTGAAGCCGAGGTTGCGGCAGGCGGCGCCCTCGCCTCCGTCTCCGGCTTCGAACCGACGACATGGACGCGCGTGCGCTTCAGGCTGTGGCGCGAGATGCCGGAGATCGGCCCGCAGACGCAGGCCTATCGCGTCGGTCACCTGTCCCTGCCCTGACGCTGGCGTCAAACGGTTGCCCGGCGGTAGAAGGCGAGCGACCCGGCAAGCGCCAAGAGCGCCCCGCCGCAGGCTCGCTCCAGCCAGAGGGCGCCCGACGTCTTCAGAAAACGCACCGCCTGCGAACCGAAGAAGGCGTAGCCGAACATGATGATGAAATCGAGCACGGCAAAGACCAGCGCCAGCAGCGCATATTGCCCTGCCTGCGGCAGCGTCGGGTCGATGAACTGCGGCAGAAAGGCCGAGAAGAACAGGTAGCCCTTCGGATTGGTCGCCGCGACCATGAAACTCTTCAGACCGATCGAGAAGGTCGATGCCGCGCCCGCCGGCGCGCCTGCTTTCAACGCCGCATCGATCCCGCCTTTCGAGCGCAGCAGCATGATGCCGAGAAAGGCAAGATAGGCAGCACCTGCCCATTTCAGCATCGAGAACCAGAATTCCGATGCCGCGAGCAGCGCGCCGAGCCCGACCGCCACGGCGCCGATCAGCACGAAATCGGAAAGCACGGCGCCGACCATTCCGGCGATTGCCGGCCGCAGACCATGCCTCGAACCATTCGTCAGCGCCAGCAGCACTGTCGGTCCCGGCGTCGCGATGCCGACGAACGAAACGGCTGCAAAGGCCAGTAGCGTGACGGTGTCCATAAAGATCCCTCCCAGGTCAGAGGAACGAAACTTGCACGCGCCGCAAGCCCTGGCAATGCTGGACCGTCAACAAAAAACCCGCAGCCTCAGTGAGGCTGCGGGCTCTCGAAAGGATGCGATCGGATCAGATACCGCTCTGGCCGTCGGAACCGATATAGGCGATGCGGATCATGTTGGTGGCGCCGGGCGTGCCGAGCGGCACGCCGGCCGAGATGATGATGCGGTCGCCCGGCTTGCCGAAGCTTTCATCCGCGACGATGCGGCAGGCGCGGTTGACCATATCGTCGAGATCGGTGGCGTCATGGGTGACGACGCAATGCAGACCCCAGACGATGGCAAGCCGCCGCGCCGTCTTGATGATCGGCGACAGTGCCAGGATCGGCACCTGTGGGCGCTCGCGCGAGGCGCGAAGGCCTGTCGTGCCCGACGAGGTGTAACAGACGATCGCCGACAGTTTCAGCGTTTCGGCGATTTGGCGGGCGGCAAGCGAGATCGCATCGGCGCCAGTCGCTTCCGGCTGGGCGCGCTGGGCATAGATGATGCCGGGATAATGCGGCTCGCGCTCGATGGCGGTGGCAATCGACGCCATGGTCGAGACGGCTTCGACCGGATAGTCGCCCGAGGCCGATTCGGCCGAGAGCATGACGGCATCGGCACCTTCGAAGACGGCGGTCGCGACGTCGGAGACTTCGGCGCGCGTCGGCACCGGCGCCGAGATCATCGATTCCAGCATCTGCGTGGCGACGACCACCGGCTTGCCCGAACGACGGCAGGCGCGAATCAGCTGCTTCTGGATCCCGGGAACCGATTCGAGCGGCATTTCGACGCCGAGATCGCCGCGGGCGACCATCAAGGCATCAGAAAGCTCGATGATTTCCTCGATGCGCTCGAGAGCCTGCGGCTTTTCGATCTTCGACATCAGTCCGACACGGCCGCGGGCGATCTTGCGCACTTCGGCAAGGTCGTCGGGACGCTGGACGAAGGAAAGGGCCACCCAGTCGACATCGTCGGTGGCGAGCACGGCGTCGAGGTCGGCGCGGTCCTTATCCGTCAGTGCGCCGACGCCGAGCAGCGTATCGGGAAGGCTGACGCCCTTGCGGTCGGAGATGCGCGTGCCCGATATAACCGTCGTGACGATGCTCTTGCCGTCGCACTTTTCCGCACGGAGCGCGAGCTTACCATCGTCGATCAGCAGGCGATGGCCGGGCTGCACCGATTCCAGAATTTCGGGGTGCGGTAGATAGACACGGGTCTGGTCGCCAAGCGCCTCGTTGTTGTCGAGCGTAAATGTCTGGCCGGGCTTCAGGTCGACTTTGCTGTCGACGAACTTGCCGACGCGCAGTTTCGGTCCCTGCAGGTCGGCGAGAATGCCGATCGGCCGGCCGGAGCGCGCTTCGACCGAGCGGATACGCTCGATGAGCGTACGCATCAGGTCGTGGCTCGCATGGCTCATATTGATGCGGAAGACATCGGCACCGGCTTGGTGCAGCTTCTCGATCATCGATTCCTCGGAGGAGGCAGGCCCGAGGGTGGCGAGGATTTTAATTTTGCGATTACGCTTCATCAATTCTGGCTTTCTTGCGTCCCTGGGGTGTCGGAGAGTTGGACCATCCAGCTGCCCTGGCGGCCCGTGTCGTATTCCTTGAAACCCATTTTCTGGTAACCGCGGGCATAACAATCCTGTACACCCGAGATCTTGAACTCGTTTTCCGCCACGCACATCTGCACGTCACCCGTCCATCGTCCTCCCCGGGCGGCGTCCTCTGCGTAGAGGTAATAATAACGCGACTGCAGTTCTCCCTCGATCAGCGTGGCGCAGGTGGTTGCCGGCACCTGCCACCAGCCTTCCGTCACCCAGCCATCCTTGGCCCGGTATCCGATCGCGACGCCGACGAGATTCTGTGTTCCGTTGCAGACGCGAAAATCGGCGCGTGCGGCATCTGCGATGAAGAACGGCATAAAAGCTGCAAGAGCGAACAGAGCGAGTCGGACCAGCGGTCCGGACCGCGTGAGGAAACTTGGCGCGGCTTGAATCAACACGGCTCCCAAATAGCTCCACGGTTATTCGTATCCGTGTCTTCTTGCGCCGCCGTCATGCGAAAGTCAACGCGATGCTAATCGATTATATTTCCTTTCACAAACTGCGCATCCAGGCTTCATCTTCGCTTCCCGCCGCCCGTCGCGCTTGAACCGGCGGCAGCCCCATGCGATCACTGCGCCCGACTGCGCAATGACGAACGGCAATTCCTTCATGGACGACTTCCAATCCTTCGAAAGCCTACCGGGAAAACATGACAAAGGGATGGTGATCCTCGCCGATCACGCGATGAACCGCCTCCCCGCGCGATACGGCCGGCTCGGCCTGCCCGACGCGGCCTTTGCCCGCCATATCGCCTATGACATCGGCATCGAGGGCCTGACGCGGCAGCTCTCGGCGAGACTCGGCGTGCCCGCGGTGCTCGGCGGCTTCTCGCGCCTGCTGATCGACCCGAACCGCGGTGAGGATGATCCGACGCTGATCATGAAGATTTCCGACGGCGCCGTCATCTCGGGCAACCATCCGATCACACCGCAGGAGTGGGAGTATCGTATCGAGACCTTCCATCGCCCCTATCACAATGCCGTGGCGGACATGATCGACAAGGTGGCGAACGCCACCGGCCGGGCGCCGCTGGTCCTGTCGCTGCATTCCTTCACGCCGGCGTGGAAAGGAATTCCTCGCCCCTGGCATGCCGCAGTCCTCTGGGACAGTGACCGGCGCGCGGTCGGTCCGCTGCTCGACATGCTGCGCGCCGATCCCGATCTCTTCGTTGGCGACAACGAGCCCTATGACGGCGCCCTGAAGGGCGATACCATGTACCGGCACTGCATGATGACCGGCATTCCGCACGCGCTGCTCGAAGTGCGCCAGGATCTGATCGCAGACGAGACCGGGATTGCTGCATGGGCCGAACGCTTAGCGCCGATCTTTGCGGCGATGAACGCCGATCCTGCCTTGCACGACTTCGACGTCCATCCGTCGCGCACCGGTCCCTATTGAAGGAAGGAAAGCGAGATGACCGCGCTCAGTAAAGAACAGCAGACCGAATTCGAAGCCGCCGCCTTCCGCCGCCTCATCGCGCATCTTCGTGAGCGCAGCGACGTGCAGAACATCGACTTGATGAACCTGGCCGGTTTTTGCCGCAACTGCCTGTCGAACTGGTACCGCGAAGCGGCCGAGGCCGAGGGTGTCGCGGTAACCAAGGACGAATCGCGCGAAATGGTCTACGGCATGCCTTACGAGGACTGGAAAAATCTCCACCAGAACGAGGCCTCGCCTGTGCAAAAGGCCGCTTTTGAACTGAACAACCCGCACAAATAGCCCATCACCGAGCGAATAGGCTTGACCCTCGCGCCGCTTCGCGGCAGTCACGGGCATCCAAAATGATCATCCAATCAGGAGAACACGATGTCTGATGCTCATGGCGTCGCCCGCGACCAGCTTCGCGCTTTCATCGAGCGCATTGAACGGCTGGAAGAAGAAAAAAAGACCATCGCCGACGACATCAAGGACGTCTACGGCGAAGCCAAGGGAATGGGCTTCGACACCAAGATCCTGAAGAAGGTCGTGGCGCTGCGCAAAAAAGATGAGCAGGAGCGCATGGAAGAGGAAGCGATCCTCGACACCTATCTGCACGCGCTCGGCATGATCGAGTCCCCGCCGGAAGGCTGATCCGACTGGCATCGCTGATATCGACAAGCCGCTGGAGCGATCCGGCGGCTTTTCTTTTGCGGAGAACACGCCGGGCCGAACATTCACGGTCTGATCGAAACGACCAAAAGAAAAACCGCCGGATCGCTCCAGCGGCTTTTTCGATATTCCGATGATCGGCACGCTCAGTTCGTATTGAACTTGCGCACCTCCATGAAGTTGACGGCCGTGCCGCTGAAGCGGGCCGGATCGACCGAAGCGGTCTTGACGTTGAAGCCTTCGGCATAGACGGCGGTCGGCTGGGCGCGCATCGTCTGGCTGACGAAGCGCGGCGCCTTGACCTGCTTGGAGGCCATTTCGAGACGGGCATTGGTCAGCGCCCACTGCGAAATCATCTTCTGCGTCAGCTTCGGCTCGGTCCGCACCGTCGCGCGGCTGGCGTCGGCTGCGGCGGCCTGCTTCTGCGTCGGGCGGCCACCCTTGGTGGGAAGAGCCGGCACCACGGCGTTTTCGGCGGCCGGTTCGTCGAAGGCGTCGCCGAAGCTTGCCGACTTCGTTGCTGGCGCCAGGGCTGCGAGCTGAAGCGACGGTTTCTGGGCAGGCGCCTGTTGCGGCATCGCCGCATTGATCGCCTGCTCCACCGTCATCTCGGGCGCATGCGCGGCGACCTGGTTTTCGTCACCCTTGTTCTGCTGGTCGAGCGCATCGGCAAGGGCAGGAGACAGTCCGCCGTCCTGATCGGCCTCGTCGGCCTCTGCTTCCGGATCTGCATTGGCGGCAGCGAGAAGCTTCTCGGCAAGGGCAGGACGTTCGACCGGCGTCGGAACCGGCATTCCGCTCAGCATGGCGGGATCGGTCGATGCGACTTCGGCATCGCCGGGCGCGCGGCGCTGGCCAAGAAGCGAGGGAACCGGGATGCTGTAGCCGCTGAGATCGGCGAATTGCTGCGGCTGGGCCTGATCGGCCGGAAGCGCGGCGGCCAGGGCCTGCTGCGCGGCATTACCCGAAGGCGGCGCGACCAGCGCGCTTGCCACTTCGCTGCCGGCCGGCTGGTTGCTGAATGCCGGACGAACCTGCGGCACCGGCGCGTTGACATCGGCGACCTCGGTCTGCTGAGGCTCGGCAGGGGTAGGCTCGGCCTTCGGCGGCGTCGCCTTGGCGACGGCGACCGGGGCCGAATCGTCGGAATCGTCTTCCTGCTCATCGGCGCCGCCGCCGAAGAGCGCCTCAAACAGCGTCTTGTGCTTCGGTGCCGATTCGGAGGCGCTGGCGATCTCGATCTGCGTGCCGTTGGCGCGGCGCTTGTAGTCGGCCATTGCCTGCTGGTAGCCCGGCAGCGGCTTGCCGTCGGCCGGAATATGGATGGTATTGCCGTTCGGGAAAAGCCGGACAAGCTCGTCGCGGCTCATGCGCGGCCAGGCGCGAACACCGCCGACGTCCATGTGCACGAAGGGCGAACCGGACTTCGGATAGAAGCCGACGCCGCCGACCTGCATCTTCATGCCGATGGCGCGAAGCGTCGCCAGCTTGACGTCGGGAATGAAGAAGTCCATCGCCTTGCCGAGCATGTGCTGGCTCTTTTCGGCAACGCCGGATTTGCGCGAGCGGCCGCGCAGCATCTCGTTGGTGGCGGGCGAGCGGAAACCGCAGACGACGTTGATGTAGTCCCGTGAACCGCTCTGGCGATAGACTTCCCAGATCAGGTCGAACAGGCGCGGATCCATCTTCGTCGGCTGGTTCTTGCGCCAGTCGCGCAGGAAGCGGTTCAGCTGCTCCAGACCCTTGGGGTCGAACTTGCCGTTGCGCTTGTAGGTGATGACGGCTTTTTCGCCGGTATGGATGAAATAGAGCTTGAGGCTGCGGGTGTCGCCCGCGGCCTGAGAAGGCGTACTGACGAATACCGGCGAGGAAACCGCAAGCGCAAGAAGGGCGGCAGCCGCCGTCCTCACTGCCTTTCCGCAGATGTCGGCGCACAAAGAACGCCAGCTCAAGCGCGAAGGCTTGGAATTCCCATTCAGATTCGGCAACTCGATCCCCGTCAGACAGACAATGTCCCGTACTGTCCCAGATGACTGTCAAATGCGGTCACACGATGGCAAAAATGCCACACATGATCAACCTTTTCTTTACATAGTGAACGAGCCACTAACAAGTGGTTTATGAACAGTAACAAATCGTGGTTGCCCGAGTCTTAACAAATGCGGGCTTAAGCCGCATCTTTCTGGGGATTATCGGGATCTATGCCGTAATCTTTGAGCTTGCGATAAAGTGTGGACCGCCCGATGCCAAGCTTGCGTGCCACTTGACTCATCTGTCCGCGATAGAATTTAAGCGCGAATCGGATGAGTTCCTCCTCGACATCGGCAAGCTTGCGCACGTCACCTGAGGGGTTGACGCTGGCGATTGCATTTTCGGAGGTTTCGGACAGGCGGTGGTGGTGAACCTCCCCGTGCGTCGGAAGCCGGTAGTCTTCGCTATATGCCTCGTCCGGGTCGAGACCGGTATTGTCGGCCACTAGCGCCAGGTGATCCACCACTTCATATTCCGGAAGCTGGGCGGCGATCTGCGGGAAGTCCGCCTCCGTCAGCTCCGGCCCCTCGGCCAGAACGACCGCGCGGAAGATCGCATTTTCGAGCTGGCGGATATTGCCCGGCCAGTCATAGGCGGTCAAAAGCGCCAGCGCGCCGGAGTTCACCGTCATGCGGCGGCCGTTCTTCTGCTCGCTGGAGAAGCGGTCGGCAAAGACGCGCACTAGATGCGGAATGTCTTCCTTGCGCTTGCGCAGCGCCGGAATGGTGATCGGGAAGACGTTGAGGCGATAATAGAGATCCTCGCGGAAATGGCCGTTCTTGACCTCCTCGATCAGATCCTTGTTGGTCGCCGAGATCAGTCGGACATTTACCTTGTGCGCGGTGCGCGCACCGACCGTCTCGATCTCGCCCTGCTGCACGGCACGCAGCAGCTTCACCTGCACCTCGAGCGGCAGATCGCCGATCTCGTCGAGGAAGATGGTGCCGCCATCGGCTTCCATGAACTTGCCGATATGACGTTCGGTCGCGCCGGTAAACGCACCCTTCTCGTGACCGAAGAGAATGCTTTCGACCAGATTATGCGGGATCGCCCCGCAATTGACCGTGACGAACGGCTTGTTCGAGCGGTCGCCGCCGGACTGGATGGCGCGCGCCACCAGTTCCTTGCCGACGCCGGATTCCCCTTCGAGCACGACGGGAATGTTGGACTGAGCCGCCCGCTGGGCGAGATCGATGACACGGAGCATCGCCGGACTTGCCGAGACGATATCGTCGAAACCGACCGAGCCTGAGCGCGATCTGCGTCCGGCCCGCGCCTTCACCTCGCGCTGGTCGAGCTTCATCGCATTCGAGATCGACGTGGCGATGCGTTCGGGCGAGACCGGCTTGACGACGAAATCGAAGGCGCCGGCGCGCATCGCCTGCACCACCGTTTCGATGCCGCCCTGCCCCGTCTGCACGATCACGGGGATCTGCGTGCCGAATTCGTGAAGCGCGTCGAGGAATTCGAGGCCGGTCATCTCGGGCATCATCAGGTCGAGCACGATGACGTTGAAAAGGCCGCTGTCGCGCTTGACCATTTCAAGGCCGATCCGGCCGTTTTCCGCCTGGTGCACGACATGGCCGTGACGCTCGATTGCGTTCTTGAGCAGGCGGCGCTGCACCGGGTCGTCTTCGACCACGAGGATTTGCCCTGCTCCCTTGAGCTCATTGTAACCGGTCATTGTCGCCTCACTTCATGCGAAACCATGGAGGGCACTCTGGCAGAAAGGCTTGAACATCCAGTTTTGAGAAATAATTGCATTTTAACGATTGCGACGGCCGATTTTCGTGCCGAAGCGAGGCCTTTGATGAGGCGAAAGGCCCTTGATGCGGGGCGTTCTCACGCTTATTCAAACAGACCTGTTTTAAAGTGGAGAGGAATTGCGTCCATGAAAATCAAGCTCCCGCACGCCAGCCTTCGCTTGTCGCCTGCAGCGCCAGCTAGGCCCGCCGATCCGGCGCTCGGCGAGCTGCCGGTCTGGAAGCTGCAGGACCTCTATCCCTCCGCCACGTCAACGGCCTTCGTCGCCGACATGGAAAAGGCCGGCAAGGCCGCGATCGCCTTCGAGGAAAAGTGGAAGGGCAAACTCGCCGACGCCGCGACGAAAACCGGCACCGAGGGCATCGGCGCGGCGCTGAAGGAATATGAGGCGCTTGATGACATCATGGGCCGCCTCGGCTCCTTTGCCGGCCTGACTTATTTCTCCGACACCACAAACCCGACCAACGGCAAGCTCTACGGCGACGTGCAGGCCAAGATCACCGAATTCTCAGGCCATCTCCTGTTCTTCGCGCTGGAACTGAACCGCATCGACGACGCGGTCATCGACGCCTGCATCGCCAACGACCCCGATGCCGGCCATTATCGCCCCTGGCTCATCGACCTCAGGAAAGACAAGCCCTATCAGCTCGATGACAGGCTGGAGCAGCTCTTCCTCGAAAAGTCGATGACATCGGCCTCCGCCTTCAATCGCCTGTTCGACGAAACCATGGCGGAACTCCGCTACGAGATCGATGGCGAGAAAGTGCCGCTCGAAGTGGCCTTGAACATGTTGCAGGAGAAGGATCCGGACGTGCGCCGCAAGGCCGCCATGGCGCTCGCCGAAACCTTCAAGGCCAATATCCGCATCTTTACGCTGATCACCAACACGCTTGCCAAGGACAAGGATATCTCCGACCGCTGGCGCGGCTTCGAGGACATTGCCGACTCCAGGCACCTCGCAAACCGTGTCGAGCGCGAGGTCGTCGATGCGCTCGCCGCCGCCGTCCGGGAAGCCTATCCCCGCCTTTCGCACCGCTATTATAAGATGAAGGCGAAATGGCTCGGCATGGAGCAGATGAACTTCTGGGACCGCAACGCGCCGCTTCCGGAAACCTCCAGCGCCGTCATCTCCTGGTCGGAGGCAAAGGACACGGTGCTATCGGCCTATGGCAATTTCGCCCCCGAGATGGCCGATATTGCCAGGCGCTTCTTCGATGAACAATGGATCGATGCCCCGGTTCGCCCCGGCAAGGCGCCCGGCGCCTTTGCCCATCCGACGGTTCCCTCCGCCCATCCCTATGTGCTCGTCAACTATATGGGCAAGCCGCGCGACGTGATGACGCTTGCCCACGAACTCGGGCACGGCGTGCACCAGGTCCTGGCCGGCGCGCAAGGGGCGCTGATGTGCCAGACGCCGCTGACGCTTGCCGAAACTGCCTCCGTCTTCGGCGAGATGCTGACCTTTCGCACGCTTCTCGAAAAGACCACCGACAACCGCGAGCGCAAAGCGATGCTCGCCCAGAAGGTCGAGGACATGATCAACACGGTCGTGCGCCAGATCGCCTTCTACGAGTTCGAACGCCAGCTGCACACCGCCCGCAAATCAGGTGAACTCACCGCCGACGACATCGGCGAACTCTGGCTCTCCGTCCAGTCCGAGAGCCTCGGGCCGGCGATCAGCATCTCCGAGGGCTACGAGACCTATTGGGCCTATATCCCCCACTTCATCCACTCGCCCTTTTATGTCTACGCCTATGCTTTCGGCGATTGCCTGGTGAATTCGCTCTATGCCGTCTACCGGAAGGCCGAGAAGGGCTTTCAGGAAAAGTATTTCGAACTGCTGAAGGCCGGCGGCACCAAGCATCATTCCGAACTGCTGAAGCCTTTCGGCCTCGACGCCACCGATCCGTCGTTCTGGAGCCAGGGCCTGTCGATGATCGAAGGGCTGATCGATGAGTTGGAGGCTTTGGATAGGGCGTAAGAGAGCGAGTCCCTTCTCCCCTCGGGGAGAAGGTGCCGGCAGGTGGATGAGGGGGCGACACGGCAGAACCTCTCCTTCGCATACGCTGAGGACGTCGCTTCGCTCCACCTCATCTGCCCCTCGGGCATCTTCTCCCCGAGGGGAGAAGAGAGAAAATATCTGAGGCTCCCGATCGCATCTGAGCAATGGGGAGCAGAACAAACCGAAAGCGTTGCGTGGCAGATCAACCCTATATTCTCTTCCGCGACGACACATCAGGCCAGGTGATGCTTTTCGCCGAACCTGTGGAGATCATCGCCGCGCGAACGCCCGCCGAATTCTTCAGCGGCCTCGCCCGCATGGAAGAAGCAAGGGCCGAAGGCAAATGGCTTGCCGGTTACATGGCCTACGAGGCCGGGTATCTCTTCGAGGAAAAACTTGCTTCCTTCGCCGGCGAAAATCGCAAAACGCCCCTTCTCCTATTCGGCGTCTTCGACGCGCCGCAACCGGACACACATCCGCTCGCTCAGCCGAAACAGCGTCTCGAAAACGAGGAATTCCTCACCGAACCGAAAGCCGCCTGGGATTTCCCTATATATAAAGAGCGCTTCGACCGGCTTCACGAGCATCTCAGGCTCGGCGACGCCTACCAGGCGAACCTCACCATGCCGATCGAGGTCCGCTGGAACGGCGATCCTCGCGCCGCCTTCTGGTCGCTGATCGAACGCCAGCCGGTCAAATACGGCGCGCTGGTCGATCTCGGCGGCCCCGTCATCCTGTCGCGCTCGCCCGAACTGTTCTTCCGCACCGATGAGCAAGGCTGGATCGAGACCCATCCGATGAAAGGCACTGCCAAACGCGGCGCCACCGCCGCCGAGGATGCCGAAATCATCACCGCCATGCGCAACGATATCAAGACGCAGGCCGAAAACCGCATGATCGTCGATCTGCTGCGCAACGATATCTCCCGCATCACCGAGGTCGGCACGCTCGATGTCCCGAAGCTCTTCGATGTCGAGACCTATCCGACCGTCCACCAGATGGTCAGCCATGTGCAGGCGAGGCTGCGCCCCGGCCTTTCGATTCGCGATATCTTTGCCGCCCTCTTTCCCTGCGGCTCGATCACCGGGGCGCCGAAGATGCGGGCGATGGAAATCCTCCACGCGCTCGAAGATGCGCCCCGCGATGCCTATTGCGGCGCGATCGGCATGATCTCGCCCAGCGGCGCCATGCGTTTCTCCGTCGCCATCCGCACCATCACGCTTTTTGAGCGCGGCAGGGCCGTCTTCAATGTCGGCGGCGGCATCGTCTTCGATTCGACCGCCGAGGCCGAATACGAGGAGTGCCTGCTCAAGGCCCGCTTCGCCGTCGGCGACCAATGGATCGCGCGATGACCGACTTTTCGCTGATTGAGACGCTGCGCTGGCAGCCCGGCGACGGCTTCATCCGCCTGCGGCTACATCTCGCCCGGCTTTCCCGCTCCGCCCGTCGCCTCGGCTTCCCGCAGCCGATCGAGGCGGCCGCCAAGCTCGAGGACGCCGTTGCAGGATGTGCCGGTCCGCTGCGCATCCGCCTGACCTTCGACGCGCAGGGCCGCATCGAGGTAACGAGGGCGGCTTTCGTGCCGCTGGCACCGGAGACGGTCTGGACGGTGCGCCTCGCCGAGACCCGCCTTGATTCCACCGACAGGCTGCTGCGCCACAAAACCACGCGCCGCGCCGTCTACGAGGTGGCGCGCGCCGAATATGCGCCCGATGAGGCCGATGATGTCATCCTGCTGAACGAGCGCGGCGAGGTCTGCGAGGGCACCATCACCTCCGTCTTCCTGGATGACGGGACCGGCACGCTGCGCACTCCGCCGATCTCCTGCGGCCTGCTTGCGGGCGTGCTGCGCACCGAGCTCATTTGCGCGCGCAAGGCGCGTGTCGGCCGCCTCACACTTGCCGATCTCGATGGCGGCACGCTTTATATCGGCAACTCGCTGCGCGGCCTGATCCGCGCCAATCTTGTCAGGAGCTGACCATGTTCATTCTCTCCCTCACCTATCGCAAGTCCAATGACGAAGCCGACAGGTACATGGAGCCGCACATGGCCTGGGTGAAAGAGGGTTATGCCAAGGGCTGGTTCCTCGCCTCCGGCCGCAAGATACCGCGTACCGGCGGCGTAATCCTCGCCATCGGCGACCGCGCCGCGATCGAGGCCTATGTCGCCGCCGATCCCTTCACCATCCATGGCGTCGCCGCATACGACATTACCGAGCTCGCCGTGACGACGACGGCCGAAGGGTTGGAAATCCTGAAACGCTGATTTCTACAGAGCGGGGTGCATGTTCCCGTCGCCCCTTGCCGGCCCGCCCGCCCGATATTTGACCTTTCCCCCTCAACGCTCTTTATTGTGACGCCGTTTTGTGGTTAGAGCCGGTCACCTCGCAATTTCTGCGGCAATTTCAAAAGAATTCTTCAGGCTGATCGCCTTCGTCCCCTTCCACAGGAGAAAAGAATGACGGAAAAGAATCATCCGGTATATGCCGAAATTACCGGTCCGATCGTGATGATCGGCTTTGGCTCCATCGGCCGCGGCACCCTGCCGCTGATCGAGCGCCACTTCAAATTCGACAAGAGCCGGATGGTCGTCATCGACCCGCGTGAAGAACCCTCCGACATGGAGATTCTGAAGAAGCACGGCGTCCGCCACATCAAGGAATATGTCACCAAGGACAATTACAAGGAGCTGCTGAAGCCGCTCCTGACGGAAGGTGAAGGCCAGGGCTTCTGCGTCAACCTCTCGGTCGACACCTCCTCGCTCGACATCATCAAGCTCTGCCGCAAGCTCGACGTTCTCTATATCGACACGGTCGTCGAGCCCTGGCTCGGCTTCTATTTCGACAAGAGCATGAGCAACGCCGACCGCACCAACTATGCGCTGCGCGAAACCGTGCGCAAGGAAAAGGCGAAGAACCCGGGCGGCGCCACCGCCGTCTCCACCTGCGGCGCCAATCCGGGCATGGTCTCCTGGTTCGTCAAGCAGGCGCTGGTCAACCTCGCCAATGACATCGGCGTCAAGTTCGAGGAGCCGGACCAGCACGATCGCGAAGGCTGGGCCAAGCTGATGAAGAAGCTCGGCGTCAAGGGCATCCACATTGCCGAGCGCGACACCCAGCGCACCAAGCATCCGAAGCCGCTCAACGTCTTCTGGAACACATGGTCCGTCGAAGGCTTCATCTCCGAAGGCATGCAGCCGGCCGAACTCGGCTGGGGCACGCATGAAGAATGGATGCCGAAGAACGCCAAGAAGCACAAGAAGGGCAACAAGGCGGCGATCTACCTGGAGCAGCCGGGCGCCAACACCCGCGTGCGCACCTGGTGCCCGACACCCGGTCCGCAATATGGCTTCCTCGTCACCCATAACGAGTCGATCTCGATCGCCGATTATTTCACGGTCCGCGACAAGGACGGCGAAGTGACCTTCCGCCCGACCTGCCACTACGCCTACCATCCGGCCAATGACGCCGTGCTCTCCCTGCACGAGATGTTCGGCAATGGTGGCACGTCGCAGCCGGTCCATCACGTTCTCGACGAGGACGAATTGGAGGACGGCATCGACGAACTCGGCGTCCTGCTTTACGGCCATGAGAAGAACGCCTACTGGTACGGCTCGCGACTGTCGCTCGAAGAAACCCGCCGCATCGCGCCCTACCAGAACGCCACCGGCCTGCAGGTCACATCAGCCGTTCTCGCCGGCATGGTCTGGGCGCTGGAACACCCGACGGCCGGCATCGTCGAAGCCGACGAGATCGACTACAAGCGCTGCCTCGAAGTGCAGATGCCCTATCTCGGCCCGGTCGAAGGTCATTACACCGACTGGACCCCGCTCGACGGCCGCCCGGGCCTCTTCCCAGAGGATATCGACACTAAGGATCCGTGGCAGTTCCGCAACATTCTCGTTCGCTGAGAGTGCTCGCACACGCTCGATGATGCCCGCCGCAAGGCGGGCATTTTTGTAACGCTGGCTGTATAAATGGCGCCCCCGCCGCGCCAAGCCTTGCCATCATGGCGGGCGCACGCCATGTTTTGCCCGAGCTTGGCGGGTGACCGCCACGCCGAATCGCCGGGAGAAGCCTTATGAAAATCAGAACTGGTCTCGTTCTTGTCGGTGCCGCGGCCGCTCTTGCCGCCTGCGTTTCATCGGAGCCGCGACAGAGGGCGGTGGCAGTCGCCCCACCCGTTACGAATTCTGTTGAAGGCGAATGGACGGATGCCAATGGCTTAACCTCCACCTTCACAGGTGGGCAGTTTGTAACTCGCACAAGCGACGGAACAAACACGCAGATGGCATCGGGAACTTATACGGTCGGACCTGATCAAATTATTCAGATTAACCTTTACTCGAATGTGAAAAAAACAAGCTCTCTCGTCAATTGCGCCCTCATTGGACCAAGCCAGCTTAATTGCACGACCGCAGCAGGGTCCCAGTTCACCCTTTCCCGCCGCGGCTGAAAGTGAGGTGATAGGCCGAAAGCACACCATGCGGGCCGTCGCCGGTTACCTTATCCTGCTGCTCGCAATGCCGCTTGCCGCGTTGGCCGTCGTTTTGCCGGCCAACGTCTATCGTGCCCAGGGCATCGATGCTCCCGATGCGACGGACCGCTGCAGGTGTTGATCTTCGCCCCGCCGGTCGTGCTGATCTATGGCGTCGGCGCGCTCCTTGTCTATCGCGCCGGGCGACGCTTTCATCGCCTCCTTCCCCCTCTCTGCCTGATCATAGCGCTCTCTGCGGTTCCGAATATTGCCGAGGCCGTGCACGAACTCCACCGAAACGACGCCGGCGGCGAATGCCGGGGGTAGCAGCCGGCTTTTTTGTCCCGCCCCTCTTGGAAAGAGTGCCGTCTGGCCCAGCTTTCCCTTGCAGTCATATGCCGTGTCATGGAACATCGGCATGCCGGGTACCGCCACGGCGGACTATGGAAGGGATCGGCGAGGGGGATCTTTCGCCTCAATCAGGAGAACAGGGATGACGAAGTCTTTCAGCTTCGGTCTTTTGACCGCGTCCATGCTGGCGCTGAGCGCGGGCGCCGCCTTTGCGGATTACGAACTCAATATTCTTCATATCAACGATTTCCATTCCCGCATCGAATCGATCAACAAGTTCGATTCCACCTGCTCGGCCGAGGAGGAAGGCAAGAAGGAATGCTTCGGCGGTGCTGCCCGCCTGAAGACCGCGATCGACCAGCGCCGCCAGGCGCTATCGGGCAAGAATGTCCTTCTGCTGAATGCTGGCGACAATTTCCAGGGCTCGCTCTTCTACACCACCTACAAGGGCGCGGCCGAAGCCGAATTCCTGAACCTGATGAAGTTCGACGCCATGACCGTCGGCAACCATGAATTCGACGATAGCGAGGATGGTCTTGCGACCTTCCTCGATAAGGTGCAATTCCCCGTCGTGACGGCGAACGTCAAGGCGACGGCTGCCTCCAAGCTCGGCGACCGCATCAAGCCGTCGCTGGTGCTCGATGTCGGCGGCCAGAAGATCGGCATCGTCGGCGCCGTCACCAATGATACGCCCGAATTGTCCTCTCCCGGCCCGAATGTCACCATCGCCGATGACGTCCAGTCCATTACTACAGCGGTTCAGGAGCTGAAGGGCCAGGGCGTCAACAAGATCATTGCGCTCACCCATGTCGGGTATCCCCGCGACCTCGCCGTCATCGCCAAGATTCCGGATGTCGATGTCGTCGTCGGCGGCCATTCCCACAGCCTGCTGTCCAACACCGATCCGAAGGCTGAAGGCCCATATCCGACGATGGTCGACAATCCCGGCGGCTACAAGGTGCCGGTCGTCCAGGCTGCCTCCTACAGCAAATATCTCGGTGATATCGTCGTCAATTTCGACGACAGCGGCGTCGTCAAGGATGCCAAGGGCGACCCGATCTTGATCGACTCGTCCTTCACGCCCGACCCGGCCGTCGTCACCCGCGTCGCCGAACTCGCAAAGCCGATCGAGGAATTGCGCAAGAAGGTGATCGGCGCCTCCGAAGCTCCGATCGAGGGCGATCGTAAAGTCTGCCGCGTCAAGGAATGCTCGATGGGCAATCTGGTGGCCGACGCCATGCTTGACCGCACGAAGAACCAGGGCGTCACCATCGCCGTTCAGAACGGCGGCGGGCTGCGTGCGTCGATCGACGGCGGCGATGTCACCCAGGGCGAGGTCATCACCGTGCTGCCCTTCCAGAACACGCTCGCCACTTTCGAGGCCACCGGCGCAGACGTCGTCAAGGCGCTCGAAAACGGCGTCAGCCAGATCGATCAGGGCGCCGGCCGCTTTCCGCAGGTCGCCGGCCTGAAATTCTCGTTCGACCAGTCCAAGCCTGTCGGCAGCCGCGTCAGCGATGTCCAGGTGAAGGACGGCGACAGTTTCGCTCCGATCGACCAGGCCAAGACCTACAAGCTCGCCACCAACAACTTCATGCGGGCCGGCGGCGACGGCTATTCGATCTTCAAGGAAGGCAAGAATGCCTATGATTACGGCCCGGATCTCGCCGACGTAACCGCCGAGTATCTGGCTGCGCATTCGCCTTACAAGCCTTATACCGATGGCCGCGTGACGGAAATCGGCGCGACGGTGGCGCAGGCGCCGGCACCAACGACCCAACCAGCCCCCGCCCCTGCGGCTCCGGCAACGCCGGCACCAACCGCCGAGCCCGCCCCTGCTCCTGCCGCGCCGGCAGCACCCGCTCCAGCCACCGAGCCTGCTCCGGCCGCACCGGCCGCACCCGCGCCCGCCCCGGAACCGACGCCGGCGCCGGCAGCCTCCGCGCCTGCGGCAACGACGCCCTCGACCCATGTGATCGCCGCGGGCGACACCTTCTGGGATCTCGCCGAGACCTTCTATGGCGACGGCACGCTGTGGCGGAAGCTTTCGGAAGCCAACGGCAAGCCGGACCCGCGCCACCTGACGGTCGGCAAGGAGATCCAGGTTCCCGCCAAGTAAGACGAATTGTCTCGACGCCATCAGCCGGCCCGGGGTTTCCCGGGCCGGCTTTTCTTTCTATAGGGTGGAACCATGATCTCGCGGCTGCGTATGAGCCGGTGGGACAAAAGAGCGTTGGGACCAGAATGACAGCAGATATTTCTCTCCGCCCGGCCGACCATCCGGCGGTCAAGTCAGGCAAGATCGGGGTCCTGCTGGTCAATCTCGGTACGCCTGACGGCACCGACTATACGTCGATGCGCCGCTATCTCAGGGAGTTCCTGACCGATCGCCGCGTCATCGAATGGTCGCGCTGGAAGTGGTATCCGATCCTGTTCGGCATCGTGCTCAACAGGCGCCCGCAGAAGGTCGGCAAGGCCTACGAGCTGATCTGGAACAAGGAGAGGAACGAAAGTTTTCTCCGTACCTATACGCGCAATCAGTCGGCACTGATGGCCGGGCGGCTGAAGGATCTCGATAACGTCAAGGTCGACTGGGCGATGCGCTACGGCACGCCGTCGATCGCCTCGCGCATCGACGCGCTGAAGCAGGAGGGCTGCGACCGTATCGTGCTCTTCCCGCTCTATCCGCAATATGCCGCTGCGACGACCGCCACCGTCAACGACAAGGCGTTCCAGAAACTGCTCACGATGCGCTGGCAGCCGGCGCTGCGTACCGTGCCCGATTATCACGACGACGAGACCTATATCGAGGCGCTCGCCCAATCCGTCGAACGGCATCTTTCGACACTCGACTGGAAGCCGGAGATGCTGATCGCCTCCTTCCACGGCATTCCGATGTCCTATTTCAAGCAGGGTGATCCCTATTACTGTCAGTGCCAGAAGACCGGACGGCTGCTGCGCGAGCGCCTAGGCCTCACCCAGGAGAACTTCATGGTGACCTTCCAGTCCCGCTTCGGGCCGGAGGAATGGCTGCAGCCCTATACCGACAAGACGGTGGAGAAACTCGCCCGCGACGGCGTCAAGCGCATCGCCGTCATCAATCCCGGCTTCGTTTCCGACTGTCTGGAAACGCTCGAAGAAATCGCCGAGCAGGCCGCCCATTCCTTCCACGAGAATGGCGGCGAGAAGTTCGCGCATATTCCCTGCCTCAACGACAGTGAGGACGGCATGAAGGTGCTGGAAAAGGTCGTCCGCCGCGAATTGCAGGGCTGGGCCTGAGAAAAAAGGATAACCGGCGGCAGCCCACGGATCTGGCGAGAGGAAAGCTGCTTTTCACCTGAAGGTGGAAGTGTGGCATCCGTGTGGCATTTCTTCCTCGCAAAGAACATGCTAACCCCACATCAGTGTGTGGGCGCATGCGCCAATGGGAGGGTTTTTTCATGCTGTTGGGCGGTTTCGATATCGTCGTGATCGTGCTGGTCATCTTCGTCATCCTGGTCCTCTTCGCCGGGATCAAGACGGTGCCGCAGGGCTACCGCTATACGATCGAGCGCTTCGGCCGTTATACCCGCACGCTGGAGCCGGGCCTCAACCTCATCACCCCCTTCATCGAGCGCGTCGGCGCCCGGTTGAATGTGATGGAGCAGGTGCTGAACGTGCCGACCCAGGAGGTGATCACCAAGGATAACGCCTCGGTTTCGGCCGATGCCGTCGCCTTTTATCAGGTGTTGAACGCCGCTCAGTCCGCCTACCAGGTTGCCAACCTGGAAAACGCCATCCTCAATCTCACCATGACCAACATCCGCTCGGTCATGGGCTCGATGGATCTCGACGAACTGCTTTCCAACCGCGATGCGATCAACGACCGGCTGCTGCGCGTCGTCGACGAGGCCGTGCAGCCCTGGGGCATCAAGGTCACCCGCGTCGAAATCAAGGACATCCAGCCGCCGCGCGACCTCGTCGACGCCATGGCCCGCCAGATGAAGGCCGAGCGCGAGAAGCGCGCCCAGGTGCTGGAAGCCGAAGGCTCGCGCAACGCGCAGATCCTGAGAGCCGAGGGCGCCAAGCAATCCGCCATCCTGCAGGCCGAGGGCCAGCGCGAAGCCGCCTTCCGCAACGCCGAAGCCCGCGAGCGCCTGGCCGAGGCCGAAGCCAAGGCGACGCGGATGGTCTCCGAGGCGATTGCCGCCGGCGACGTTCAGGCGATCAACTATTTCGTCGCGCAGAAATACACCGAAGCACTCGCCTCGGTCGGTTCGGCGCCCAACTCCAAGATCGTGCTGATGCCGATGGAAGCCTCGTCTATCCTCAGCTCCCTCGGCGGCATCGGCGCCATTGCCCGCGAGGTTTTCGGCGACGCCGGCAATCCGCCGCCTCCGCCGCCGCGTCCGCGCCCCGCGCCGGTCCGCTCGACGCCGCCGATCAATCCGCCGACCCCCAACCCCTTCAACCCCGATTCGGAGCGCTGAGCCATGCTGGCGAAGATCATCGCCGAACTCGGTCCGTGGAGCTGGTGGGTTGTTGGCCTGGTTCTGCTCGCTGCGGAAATGATCGTGCCCGGCTTTTTCCTGGTGTGGATCGGCCTCGCCGCCTTGATCGTCGGCGCACTGTCGCTGCTCTTCTGGGACAGCGCGTTCTGGGTCTGGGAGCTGCAGGCGATCCTTTTTGCTCTGCTCGCCGTTGCCACGACCTTTGCCGGCCGTCGGCTGATGCTGCGCAATGCCGCCACCGACGAGCCCTTCCTCAATCAGCGCGGCGCGAGCCTCGTTGGCCGTACCGCGACGCTGCACGAGCCGATCCATGAAGGCCGCGGCCGCATCCGTCTCGATGATACGCTGTGGCAGGTGATGGGGCCTGATCTGCCCGTAGGGACGCAGGTCAAGGTCGTGGCGAGCAACGGCCGCGACCTCACGGTCGAACCCATCTAATCAAACAATGATGATCAGGCGACGCCGATCCGCAGCAGGTCATGGAAATGCACCAGCCCGAGCGGTCGTCTATCGTCGTCGACGACGATCAGCGCGCCGATGCTGTGCTGATTGAGCAGCGCGAGGGCAGCGGTCGCCAGAATCGTCGGCTTCACCGTCTTCGGCGTCTTCGTCATGATGTCGTCGACGGCAAGCTCGGCGAGATTGCGGGTCAGGTTGCGCGCCATATCGCCTTCGGTGACGATGCCGCAGAGCCGTCCCTCCTCGTCGAGCACGCCGACGCAGCCGAAATGCTTGCGCGACAGCACGGTGATCGCTTCCGGCATTGGCGTGCCCTTGGCAACGAGCGGCAACCGCTCGCCGGTATGCATGATGTCGGCGACATGTGTCAGGCTGGCGCCGAGCTTGCCGCCGGGATGGAAGACGTGGAAATCCGTGGCGGTAAAGCCGCGCGCCTCCAGGAGCGCCACTGCTAAGGCATCGCCAAGCGCAAGCTGCATCAGCGTCGAGGTCGTCGGCGCCAGCCCATTGGGGCAGGCTTCCTGTTCGTTCGGCACCAGAAGCACGATATCGGCAGCGGTCGCAAGCGAGGAGTGTTCGCCGCAGGTGAGCGCGATCAGCGGAATGGAAAAGCGCCGCGTGAAAGAAATAATGCTCTTGAGTTCGGCGCTCTCGCCACCTTTGGAAATCGCCAGCACGACGTCGTCGCGCGCGATCATGCCAAGATCGCCGTGATTGGCTTCGGCCGCATGTACGAAGAAGGCAGGCGTCCCGGTCGACGCAAAGGTCGCCGCCAGCTTGGCGCCGATATGGCCGCTCTTGCCGACGCCGGTGACGATCACCCGGCCGGAGATATCGCCAATGACCTCGATCGCGCGGGTGAACGGGCCGGCCAATCCATTGTCCAAGGCCTGTTCGAGCGCTTCAAGACCGCGTTTTTCGATTTCAATCGTGCGTTTTGCTGATTCGAGCACGCCGTTTTCGACCAGTTTTATCGCTCTTCTGTTCATGAACCTGCGTTAGACCTTTTCACTTTCCAAGTCCACCCCGGCCTCTTTCCGAATTGTGAACGGCGCCCGCCGACGGCAACGAATGATTAACCACGAGGCTTTACCTTTGGGTAAGAACCGAAAGCATGTCAGGCGCGAATTGCATGGGCCAGCCAGATCAGACGAGCAGTGTGACGCCGCTCCGCGCCATGAGCCGTGCCGTCTCTTTTGCTGCATTCGGCAGTCTGCTGCTTAGCCAGGTAGCCTTTGCACAATCCGCCTCACAACAGCCGGCAAGCAGCCGCTCCGCGGCCTCTGAGGACAATCGCACCACCTACAGCGCCGCATCCGCCGCTGAGGAGAGCGACGACGGCGCCATTCCCGTGGCGAACGGCACGACCGCGAACGCGGATGGAGCCCAGCAAAGGCCCGCCATACCGGATGCGCAATCCGGCGACGAGATCACCGGCTCCATCCTCGATGAGGACATCCGCCGGCTGAACACCCGCGAAGCGCCGGTCGACGAAACGCCGCGCCGCCGGGCTGCCGAAAGTGCGTCGACGGCGGAAACGCCGGGCATTCCGCTCGGCATCTTCGTGCTCCGCCCAAGCGTCACCCAGAGCATCAACACCGAGACCACCAAGGACGGCAACACCAGGCAGCGGCGCGCCTTCCTCGAAACCGATGCGACCGCGACGCTGACCTCCGACTGGGGCCGCCACCAGCTGAGCGTCACCTCGGAAGGCGCCTGGCAGAGGAATATCAGCGGCGAAGGCGAGGAGCAGCCTTCCTTCAAGATCAACGGTGATCTCAGGCTGGATCTTCCCCGGGACACGGTCGCGCACCTCACCGCCGGGTATAATTTCTACCGCGAAGATACGGACGATCCCGACGCGATCGCCAATGCAACGCAGCAATCCGATGTGCAGGAGTTTTCGGCCGGGGCCTCCGTCCAACGCGATTTCGGCATCCTGCGCGGCACGACGGCGCTGGCGCTCACCCGCTCGATCTATTCCGACGCCACTCTGGCCAGCGGCGCGACCGTCGCGCTCAGCGACCGCAATCAGACGACCGGCACGTTGCGCGGCCGCGTCGGCTACGAGCTGTCGCCCGCACTCATCCCATTCATCGAGGCGACGATCGACCGGACGCTTTATGACGAGACGCGCGATTCCGCCGGCTACGAGCGTTCGGGCCATAGCTACGGCGCCAAAGCCGGCGTCGAGGTCGATCTCGGCGAAAAGCTGAAGGGCGAGGTCGGCGTCGGTTACGAGAGGGCGGATTTCGAAGATAGCAGGCTCGCGTCGATCGACACGGCCACGCTCGATGCGAGCCTGCTCTGGTCGCCGATCCGCGGTACCGACGTCAATCTCGACCTGCAGACGAGCATCCAGCCGACGACCACGGCTGGCGAGAGCGGTTACGTCTCGCACGCACTGACGACGACGGTCACGCATCAGCTGCGCGACAATCTGGTCGGCACGATGATCGGCGGCGTGGTTTGGCGCGATTATCCCACCGACAGCACCATCAACGACGAGCTCGTCTATACCGCGGCGACCGGCCTCACCTGGAACATCAACCGCTATCTCGATCTGACCAGCACGCTCGGCTACGAACTGACGACGCGCAAGGAGGGCGACGACTCCCAGCAATGGCGAGCCGGCGTCGGGCTCAAGCTGAAACGCTAGGCGCCGCACATCCGGTCCGGATGCGCGGCGCTCTGTCACTGAATGATCTCGGCGGAACCTTACCTCAGGCCGGCCAGCAATTCCTTGAAGCCGCCTTCGACGGTCGGGCGGATATCGGCGCGTTCGAGGGCGTAGGCGACATTTGCCAGGATGAAGCCATCCTTGGCGCCGCAGTCGTAGGTCGTGCCGCGGAAGTGGTACCCGGCGAAATCCTGTTCCTTCAGCAGCTTCAGCATGCCGTCGGTCAGCTGGATCTCGTTGCCGGCGCCACGCTCCTGGGTTTCGAGTATCCGGAAAATCTCCGGCTGCAGGATGTAGCGGCCGTTGATGAAGAAGTTGGAAGGCGCCGTTCCCTTGGCGGGCTTTTCCACCATGCCGGTGATTCGGAAGCCCTCGCCGATCGCTTCGCCGACGCCGACGATGCCGTATTTATGTGCCTGGTCGGGTGCGCATTCCTCGACGGCGATGATATTGCCGCCGCTCTGGCCGTAAAGGTCGATCATCCCCTTCATGCAGCCCTTGTCGCCCTTCATGATCATGTCGGGAAGCAGCAGTGCGAAAGGTTCGTCGCCGACGATTTCGCGGGCGCACCAGACCGCATGACCGAGGCCGAGCGGCTCCTGTTGGCGGGTGAAGCTCACCGTGCCGGCCTTCGGCAATTGCTGCTGCAGGAGAGTAATTTCCGCCTTCTTGGCGCGCTCCTTGAGCGTCTGCTCAAGCTCGAAATGGATGTCGAAATAATCTTCGATAACGTGCTTGTTACGCCCGGTGACGAAAACCAGATGTTCGATCCCGGCTTCGATCGCCTCATCGACGACATATTGAATGATTGGCTTGTCGACGACGGTCAACATTTCCTTCGGGACAGCCTTTGTCGCCGGCAGGAATCGCGTCCCCA
The DNA here is from genome assembly GCF_019793465.1 of Rhizobium croatiense. Lineage (GTDB taxonomy): Bacteria > Pseudomonadota > Alphaproteobacteria > Rhizobiales > Rhizobiaceae > Rhizobium > Rhizobium croatiense. Next base: position 157,508 of record NZ_JAILYJ010000005.1, read on the forward strand.
ACCCGGCAACCGGAAATACTGCTTTACGAACTTTGTTATGCTGAGCCACACCCGGCCTCCTGCTTCGCCATATCGCTTTGGAAAAAGAGCCTTTTGGCTCTACCTAGTATAGAATTGCTACTGTTTTGCAATGGTGACCGCAGCGCACCGCCATGGTAAAGAATTTGTTGACTCCGTTCCTGTAGTCTCGGGTCTGGGCGGACATGACGCCTCTGCTGCACCGAAAACTGAAGATGACGGATACGACTGTCGATGATCCAGAATCACAAAAACTCCCTTCGTGGTCTTGCTCTCGCCCTCGTTGTCGCCGCCCAGGTAGGCCTGGTCCCCGACAGCGCGAAAGCCGATTCCCGGTTCCAGAAATGGATCGCGGATTTTTACCAAACAGCCGCACAGAGTGGCATCAGTAAGGCAACCTACCAAAAGGCCTTTTCAGGGGTGAGCGAGCCCGACCCGACGGTGCTCGAAAAAGCCGCCTATCAGCCGGAATTCACCTCGAAGATCTGGGATTACATCGATTCGCGCGTCAATCCCTACACGGTCAAGATTGGCCGCGAGATGGCCGCCAAGCATGCCCGCACGCTCAACGCGATCGAGCAGCGCTTCGGCGTCGACAAGGCCATTCTGCTCGCCATATGGTCGATGGAATCCAATTACGGAGCGATCCTCGACAAGGACGACCGGCTGCACTACGTGCCGCGCGCGCTGGCGACGCTTGCCTATGCCGATCCGAGTCGCGCCAAATTCGCCAAGAAGCAGCTGGTTGCCGCGCTGAAGATCTTGCAGAACGGCGACGTGCCGGCACGCGAGATGACCGGTTCCTGGGCGGGCGCCATGGGCCACACGCAGTTCATCCCGACAAGCTACCTGCTTTACGCCGTCGACGCCGACGGCAACGGCCATCGCGACATCTGGAATTCGGTGCCGGATGCGCTGGCGACCTCGGCCAATCTCCTGATGAAGAACGGCTGGGATACCGGCAAGACCTGGGGCTACGAGGTCGTCGTTCCCGCGGCCGCCGCCAAGCAGGCCGGCAAGACCCATACGATCGCCCAATGGGCGGAACTCGGCCTGAAACGCCCGAGCGGCAAGGCCTTCCGCGAGGGCGGCACCAAGGCCGTGCTGAAGATGCCGGCCGGACCGAACGGCCCGGGCTTCCTGATGACCGCCAACTTTTTCACCATCAAGAACTACAACGCCTCGGACAGCTACGCGCTTGCCGTCGGCCTGCTGGCCGATCAGATTGCCGGATACGGCGGCATGCAGCAGCGCTGGCCGCGCCCGGACGGCGCCCTTGATATCACCGAGAAATTCGAGCTGCAGACCCGCCTCAAGACCCTCGGCTATTACAATGGCGAGGTCGATGGCAACTTCGGCTCCGGTTCGAAAGCGGCGATATCGGCGGTGCAGGAGCGCATCGGCATGCAGCCGGACGGCGAGCCCTCGCTGCCGCTTCTGAACGCACTTCGCCGCTAGCACCATGCCGAAACGTAAGCCCTGATTGGAAGCGGCAGAACCGTGACCTACATGAATGGCGGGAGTGGACGCTGACCTTTCCTGCGTGCAAGATGCCGGCAGATGCGGAACTGCCCATGATGAAGAAATTTGATCGACCCCGAATCCGTTGGCTGGTGCTCGCCTTGACAGCGGCTTCGCTATGCGTCGGCGCGCTTGCACCAGTGCATGTCGCCGAGGCGCAGGAGCAGCGCTACGAGCGCCGGTCGATCCTCGATTTCTTCCTTGGCCGGCGCTATCTCGATGACGGTCCGCAGGCCCCTGATGCCCAGCAGCCGCGACGCCAGCAGCGCAAGCGCCCACCGGCGCAGAAGGCGGTGATAAATACCCGCACCGCGCCGCCGGTGCGGCCGCCGGTGCCGGAAGAGCCGGTCGTGCAGAAGCTTGGCGACGCCAAGAAGGTCCTGATCGTCGGCGATTTCCTCGCCAGCGGCCTCGGCGACGGCCTCACCGCCGCCTTCGAGACTTCGCCCGGCGTCGTCGTCGAAGCCCGCGGCAACGTCTCCTCAGGCCTTGTCCGCGACGATTATTATGACTGGCCGGAACAGCTGCCGAAGATGATCGACGAGTTGAAGCCGGCCATGGTCGTCGTCATGATCGGCGCCAACGACCGCCAGCAGATGGTGACCGACACCGCCAAGGAAAAATTCCGCACCGACGGCTGGTTTGCCGAATACCGTCGCCGCGTTCTTTCCTTCGGTAAAGAAGTCACCGACCGCAAGATCCCGCTGCTTTGGGTCGGACTTCCCGCCTTCGAATCCGATCAGATGACGGCTGACGCCGTCCAGATGAACCAGCTCTATCGCAACCAGGTGGAAAGCATCGGCGGCGAATTCGTCGATATCTGGGATGGCTTCGTCGACGAGAACAGCAACTTCATCGTCACCGGTTCGGATGTGAACGGCCAGCAGGTGCGCCTGCGCACCTCCGACGGCATCAATCTCACGCAGGCCGGCCGCCGCAAACTTGCCTTCTATGTGGAAAAACCGGCCCGCCGCATTCTCGGCACCCAGGCAAGCCCGGATCTGGTGCGGCTGGACGAAAGTGCCCTGCCCGGCCTCGGCCTTCCCACCAATCCGGTTGAACACACCGTGCCGATCAGTCTCTCCGATCCCAATCTCGACGGCGGCACCGAGCTTCTCGGCGCAAGGCCGCCGCCTGTGACGCTGACGAAATCGCCGCGCGATCTGCTTGTCGAGCAGGGCGAGATGACGCCGGCCCCAATCGGACGCGTCGACGATTATCGCATGCCGGCGGCCAAGACGCCGGCCGAAGTCTCGGTGAAATGAGAAAGGCCGCGCGAGCATGATGCCGAAACGTGTCGGCGGTTTCGGACCACATCAAAAAAATCCACCTGTAAACTGCCCCCCGAAAGTTGGACAACAACCTTCGGGGGTCAGTTCACAGGCGGAGTTCGTCTCGTCCTGAGCCCGCGTGAGCCGACAGTCAGTTCGGCAGCACGCTCGAGCCCATCAAGGCCTCGTCGATGGCGCGGGCAGCCTGGCGGCCTTCGCGGATCGCCCAGACCACCAGCGACTGGCCGCGGCGCACGTCGCCCGCCGTCCAGAACTTGTCGATCGAGGTTTTGTAGTCCCGGTCGTTGGCGACGACGTTGGTCGAACCGCGCTTATCGGTATTGAGCGTCAGCTTGCCCTCGAGCTCCTTCAGCACGCTTGTCGTGAACGGGCCGCGGAAACCGATGGCGATGAAGGCGAGATCGGCTCGGATGACAAATTCCGTGCCCGCAACCGGCCGCCGGCGCTCATCGACCTCACAGCATTTGACGCCTGTCAGCACACCATCTTCGCCGATGAATTCGAGCGTGGCCACCTGGAACTCACGCACGGCGCCCTCGGCCTGCGAAGAGGAGGTGCGCATCTTCGTCGCCCAGAAAGGCCAGACGGCGAGCTTGTCTTCCTTCTCCGGCGGCTGCGGCCGGATGTCGAGCTGAGTGACCTTGACGGCGCCCTGGCGGAACGCCGTGCCGACACAGTCCGACGCCGTATCGCCACCACCGACGACGACGACATGTTTGGCGCCGGCAAGGATCGGATCCGACGGCCAGCCGACGCTGTCGATGTTCTCGCGCCCGACACGGCGGTTCTGCTGCACCAGATAGGGCATGGCATCATGGACGCCAGCAAGGTCAATGCCCGGAATGCCCGCCTCGCGCGGGGTCTCGGAGCCGCCGCAATAAAGCACAGCGTCATGATCGGCCAGCAGTTGCTCGACCTTGACGTCGACGCCGACATTGACGCCGCAATGGAAGGTGACGCCCTCGCCCTTCATCTGCTCGACGCGGCGGTCGATGAAGTTCTTCTCCATCTTGAAATCGGGAATACCGTAACGCAGCAGGCCGCCCGGCTTGGTCTCGCGCTCATAGACATGCACCTCGTGGCCGGCGCGGCCGAGCTGCTGGGCAGCCGCCATGCCGGCGGGGCCGGAGCCGATAACGGCGACCTTCTTTCCGGTATGAACTGTCGCCGGCTGCGGCCGGATGAAGCCGAGCTCATAGGCCTTGTCGGCGATCGCCTGTTCGACCGTCTTGATGGCAACAGGCGCATCTTCGAGATTCAAAGTGCAGGCTTCCTCGCAGGGCGCCGGGCAGACGCGGCCGGTGAACTCCGGGAAGTTGTTGGTCGAATGCAGGTTCTGGATCGCCGCTTCCCAGTTGTTGTTGTAGACGAGGTCGTTCCAGTCAGGAATCTGGTTGTGCACCGGGCAGCCGGTGGGGCCGTGGCAATAGGGGATGCCACAGTCCATGCAGCGCGCGGCCTGTTTCTGCACTTCCGGATCCGACATCGGGATCGTGAATTCGCGGAAATGGCGGATACGATCCGACGCCGGCTGGTACTTCGCCACCTGCCGGTCGATTTCCAGAAACCCTGTTACCTTACCCATCTCTTCGTCCCTTACCCTCATGACCGCCTCATCCGCGGCCAATTGTCTGTCGTCAGTCCCGGCATTCCGGGCGGGTTGCTTCTCTTGACCGTCATTGGAACATATCCCCTGAAACATCCGGGCGATCTGGACGGCCTTTCGCCGTCATGATCGTCACGGATCATCGAGACGTTTCCGATATCCGCCACCCGCAATCAGCACGTGGCGAATATCCCAGTGCAAATCACTCCGCGGCGATGCCCATCCGGCTGCGTTCCATTTCCTCGAGCGCACGGCGGTATTCGACCGGCATGACCTTGCGGAACTTTGGACGGTAGTCGGCCCAGTTGTCGAGGATCTGCTTGGCGCGGGCCGAGCCCGTATAGTGCAGATGGTTGGAGATCAGCTGGTAGAGGCGCTCCTCGTCGTGACGCGTCATGTCGCCCGAGACGTCGACGCGTCCCTTGTGCATGAGATCGCCGCCGTGATGATGCAGCTTCTCCAGCATGTCGTCCTCCTCCGGCACCGGCTCGAGCTCGACCATCGCCATGTTGCAGCGGCTGGCGAAATCGCCGGTTTCGTCGAGCACATAGGCGACACCGCCGGACATGCCGGCCGCGAAATTGCGGCCCGTGGCGCCGAGCACGACGACGACACCGCCGGTCATGTATTCGCAGCCATGATCGCCGACACCCTCGACGATGGCGATCGCACCCGAGTTGCGGACGGCGAAACGTTCGCCGGCCACCCCGCGGAAATAGCATTCGCCCTCGGTCGCGCCGTAAAGCACGGTGTTGCCGACGATGATGGAGTTTTCGGCGATGATCCTGGAATTCTCCGGCGGCCGGATGATGATCTTGCCGCCCGAAAGCCCCTTGCCGACATAGTCGTTGCCGTCGCCGATCAGGTTGAACGTGACGCCGCGCGCCAGGAAGGCGCCGAAGCTCTGGCCTGCCGTGCCGCGAAGCGTCACGTTGATCGTGTCTTCCTTCAGCCCGCGATGGCGGAAGCGCTTGGCGACCTCGCCGGACAGCATCGCGCCGGCCGAACGGTCGACGTTCTTGATGCCGACCTCGAAGGCGACGGGCGTCTTGTCGGTCAGCGCCGGCTGTGCCTGCTCGATCAGCACGCGGTCGAGAATGTCATCGATCGGGTGCTGCTGCCGGCTCGTCCAGAAGGTCTCCTCCTTGGCCGCATCTACCTTGTGGAAGATGCGGCTGAAGTCGAGACCCTTGGCCTTCCAATGCGCCAGCATCTCGTCCTTCTCCAGAAGCTCCGAAGCGCCGATGATGTCGTCGAGCCGGGTAAAGCCGAGCGAGGCGAGGATTTCGCGCACTTCGTTGGCGACGAAGAAGAAGTAGTTGATGACGTGCTCCGGCGTGCCCTTGAATCGCTTGCGCAGCACCGGATCCTGTGTCGCCACGCCGACCGGACAGGTGTTGAGATGGCACTTGCGCATCATGATGCAGCCGGCCGCGATCAGCGGCGCGGTGGCGAAGCCGAATTCGTCGGCGCCGAGCAGCGCCCCGATGATGACGTCGCGGCCGGTCTTCAGACCACCGTCCACCTGCAGCGCAACACGCGAACGCAGCCCGTTCAGCACCAGCGTCTGCTGGGTTTCGGCAAGGCCGATTTCCCAGGGGCTGCCGGCATGCTTGAGCGAGGTCAGCGGCGACGCACCCGTGCCGCCGTCGAAGCCGGCGACCGTGATATGGTCGGCGCGCGCCTTGGCGACGCCGGCGGCAACCGTGCCGACGCCGACTTCGGAGACGAGCTTGACCGAGACGTCAGAGGTCGGGTTGACGTTCTTCAGATCGTAGATCAGCTGCGCCAGATCCTCGATCGAATAGATGTCGTGGTGCGGCGGGGGCGAGATCAGGCCGACACCCGGCGTCGAGTGACGGGTCTTGGCGACCGTCGCATCGACCTTGTGACCGGGCAGCTGGCCGCCTTCGCCGGGCTTGGCGCCCTGCGCCACCTTGATCTGCAGCACATCGGCATTGACCAGATATTCGGTCGTGACGCCGAAACGGCCGGAAGCGATCTGTTTGATCGCCGAACGTTCAGGGTTCATCGAACCGTCGGAGAGCGGCATGTAGCGGTCGGATTCTTCGCCGCCCTCGCCGGTGTTCGACTTGCCGCCGATCCGGTTCATGGCGATCGCCAGCGTCGTATGCGCCTCGCGGGAGATCGAGCCGAAGGACATCGCTCCTGTCGAGAACCGCTTGACGATATCGGCCGCCGGCTCGACCTCGTCGATCGACACCGGCTTGCGGCCGAGCGCCTCGGCGCTCTTGATGTTGAAGAGCCCGCGGATCGTGTTCATGCGCAGCGCCGAATTGTTCACCATCTCGGAGAATTCGCGGTAGCGGTCCTCGGCATTGCCGCGCACGGCATGCTGAAGGGCGGCGACCGCATCCGGCGTCCAGGCATGGCTCTCGCCGCGCATGCGGTAGGCATATTCGCCGCCGATATCGAGCGTCGTCGCAAGCAGCGGATCCTTGCCGAAGGCGGCGTTGTGGCGGGCGACGGTCTCTTCGGCGATTGCTTCGAGGCCGATGCCTTCGATCATCGTTGCGGTTCCGAAGAAATACTTGTCGACCAGTTCCGACGACAGACCGATCGCATCGAAGATCTGCGCGCCGCAATAGGACTGATAGGTCGAGATGCCCATCTTCGACATGACCTTGAGGATGCCTTTGCCGACCGCCTTGATGTAGCGGTAGACGATTTCCGAGGCATCCACTTCCTTGGGGAACTCACCCTTGGCATGCATGTCGAGCAGCGTGTCGAAAGCGAGATAAGGATTGATCGCCTCGGCGCCGTAGCCGGCGAGCAGGCAGAAATGATGCACTTCGCGCGGCTCCCCGGTCTCGACGACAAGACCGACGGAGGTGCGAAGCCCCTTGCGGATCAGGTGATGGTGCACGGCGGCCGTCGCCAGCAGCGCCGGGATCGCGATTCGATCAGGACCGATCTGACGGTCGGAGAGCACAATGATGTTGTAGCCGCCCTTGACGGCCGCTTCCGCGCGCTCGCAAAGCCGGTCGAGCATGTCGGGCATGCCGGCGGCGCCGCGCTCGATGTCATAGGTGAAATCGAGCGTCTTGGTGTCGAACCGGTCTTCCGTATGGCCGATCGAGCGGATCTTTTCGAGATCGCCATTGGTCAGGATCGGCTGACGCACTTCGAGGCGCTTGGCGTTCGCCATGCCTTCGTGGTCGAGAATGTTCGGGCGCGGGCCGATGAAGGAGACGAGGCTCATGACGAGCTCTTCGCGGATCGGGTCGATCGGCGGGTTCGTCACCTGCGCGAAGTTCTGCTTGAAATAGGTGTAGAGCAGCTTCGGCTTTTCCGACATCGCCGAGATCGGCGTATCCGTGCCCATCGAGCCGATCGCCTCCTGCCCCGTCGTCGCCATCGGCGACATCAGGATGCGTGTATCCTCGAGCGTGTAGCCGAAGGCCTGCTGGCGGTCGAGCAGCGACACGTCGCGGCGCAGCGCCCGCGGCTCCACCGGCTTCAGGTCTTCGAGGATGAGCTGAGTGCGGTTGAGCCAGCTGCGATAGGGATGCGCCGTCGCCAGCTGCGACTTCACCTCGTCGTCGGAGATGATCCGGCCTTCTTCCATATCGATCAGCAGCATCTTGCCAGGCTGCAGGCGCCACTTCTGGATGATCTTCTCCTCCGGCACCGGCAGCACGCCGGCTTCGGACGCCATGATGACGCGGTCGTCGTCGGTGACGAGGTAACGCGCCGGCCGCAGGCCGTTGCGGTCTAGCGTCGCGCCGATCTGCCTGCCGTCGGTGAAGGCAACGGCAGCCGGCCCGTCCCAGGGCTCCATCAGCGCCGCATGATATTCGTAGAAGGCCTTGCGTTCGGCCGCCATCGACTGGTTGCCGGCCCAGGCTTCCGGGATCAGCATCATCACCGCATGCGCCATCGAATAACCGCCGCGCACCAGGAATTCGAGCGCGTTGTCGAAGCAGGCGGTGTCCGACTGTCCCTCATAGGAAATCGGCCAGAGCTTGGAGATGTCCTCGCCGAACAGCGGCGAGGAGACCGAGGCCTGGCGCGCCGCCATCCAGTTGACGTTGCCGCGCAGCGTGTTGATCTCGCCGTTATGGGCGACCATGCGATAGGGGTGGGCAAGCTTCCACGACGGGAAGGTGTTGGTCGAGAAGCGCTGGTGCACCAGGGCGACCGCGCTTTCGAAACGCGGGTCCGACAGGTCCTTATAATAGGCGCCGACCTGATAGGCCAGGAACATGCCCTTGTAGACCACGGTCGCCGACGACAGCGAGACCGGATAGAAATTGCTCTCCTCGCCGTCGAACTCGTCATAGATGCGGTTGGAGATCACCTTGCGCAGCGTGAACAGCCGGCGCTCGAATTCGTCATTGTTCTTGGCATCCTCGCCGGCGCCAATGAAGACCTGCACGTGATGCGGCTCAGTGGCGGCAATCGCCGGCGCCTTGGAGAGAGAGGAATTATCAACCGGCACGTCGCGAAAGCCGATCAGGATCTGGCCTTCCTCTTCAATGACGTCCTTGATCACCTTCTTGAAGTGCTCGATCTGCTTTTCATCGCGCGGCATGAAGATATGGCCGACGCCATATTCGCCGGCCGGCGGCAGGGTGATCCCCTGCCCGGCCATCTCCTCACGGAAGAAGCGGTCGGGAATCTGCACCAGAATGCCGGCGCCGTCGCCCATCAGAGGATCGGCGCCGACGGCGCCGCGGTGCGTCAGGTTCTCAAGAATGAACAAGCCGTCCTTGACGATCTGGTGCGACTTCTCACCCTTCATATGCGCGACAAAGCCGACGCCGCAGGCATCATGCTCGTTGCGGGGATCGTAGAGGCCCTGTTTCTTCGGCAGGCCGGAGGCGGATTTGGACATATTGGCCGTCGCGCGCATCTCAGCAGCGGCAAACCGGTCAAATTCCATGGATGGCGTCTTCGTCATCGTCTTTCCTCCTGTCGAAACCCGCGGGCCGCGGGCGGCTTTTCGTCCCGCACCGCAACCCGAAGATAGGTTCGGCGCATGACAGCGCTGTTGCATTGTGAAGATCGCCGCAGACATCTGCTTCTAGGGAAAGCAAACCGTCGCGTTCCGCGCCTGCCATTCGCCTCCGCGCGCCACCCGTCCTGGGGCTTGGCGCTCGGAAGAACTATAGCGTGAAAGCCCGCCTGTTCCAGGGCTTTCGGCGCCTCTTCGGCCGCAAAGGCCAAAATAGGACAGCAACACTGTCCTAATTCATCTGTTCTATGCCAGAAAGCATTTGGCTTCGCAAGAGCGCCGGGTCAAAAATCGTCATTTTGCGACGGAAGATTACCAGATCGGTCGCAATCACGAAATAAAATTGCGTTAAGTCGAGACATTTTATTTATTGATTGCGCCGTTCAATTTTCGTGATGGATTATCGGCAATGGTCTTGATCCCGTGAAGGATTGCCGTAATGTCCGCTGCGACCCTCCCAACCCGTTTCACTCCCACGGTCTTCGCTATGTTCTTTGCATCCGACAATTGGGCCGGCGCCCACAGATCCATTGCCCAACGCCTGCTGGCGGAATCGGCTGGTTTTGCCCCTGCCTATGGCGCCGGCGATCTCGACAAACAAGTCGAGGCCCGCTTCTGCGAGATCTTCGAACGTGAGGTTTCCGTCTTCTTCGTCGCCACCGGCACTGCCGCCAATTCCCTGTCGCTGGCAAGCGTCCAGCGCCCCGGCGGCATCACTTTCTGCCATTCAGAGGCGCATGTGATCGAGGATGAATGCGGCGCGCCGGAATTCTTCTCCGGCTCCGCCCGCCTCGTTGCCGTCGACGGCGAAGCCGGCAAGATCGATCCGGCCAAACTCTCCGCAAAAATCGCCAACTTTCCCGAGGACGCCCTCCGTCACGGCCGTGCCAGCGCCGTCACCATCACCCAGGCGACCGAGATCGGCACCGTCTATTCCCTGCCGGAGATCGGCGAGATCGCCGCCCTATCAAGAAAGCGCAACCTGCCGCTCCACATGGACGGCGCCCGCTTCGCCAATGCGTTGATTGCGCTCGGCGCTACCCCGGCCGAAATGACCTGGAAGCGCGGCGTCGACATGCTCTCCTTTGGCGGCACCAAGAACGGCTGCTGGTGCGCCGAGGCGATCGTCTTCTTCGATCCGGAACGGGCGCGCGAAATGCCCTTCATCCGCAAGCGCGCCGCCCAGCTCTTTTCCAAATCGCGTTTCATCGCCGCCCAGTTCGATGCCTATTTCGAAAACGGCCTCTGGCTCGATCTCGCCCGCCATTCCAACGGCATGGCCGATCGGCTGCGCGCCGGCATCGGCGCCAGCAATGCCGCGCGGCTCGCTTGGCCGACCGCGTCAAACGAAGTCTTTGCCGTCATCAGCAAGAGCGCGGCAAAAACCGCCGAGGAAAAGGGCGCCAAATTTTACGCGTGGCCGGCGCCCGCGGCAACGCCCGAACTCGTCTCCGAAGGCGAAACCCTGATCCGCCTCGTCACCAGCTTTGCGACCACGCAAGCCGATGTGGATGGTTTCCTGAAGTGCCTGGCCGCTTGATCGGCCGAACCCATCTGCCGGGCAGGCTCGCGGTGCCGACGATGGCTCACGCCGACCTCAGCCCCCTCACCTTTTGCAGAATATCGTCCGAAAGTGCGGCGACCAGCGCCTGATCGGCGCCCTTGCGCGGCACGAGGACGAATTCCACGTCCTCCAGAGCCGGCAGTCTTCCAGCAGCGATCTCTTTCAGCCCCGAGGGCGCCATGCTGCGCGGCTGCACCAGCACGCCCATCCCGGCCCGCGCCGCCGCCGTCAGCCCGCTGAGACTGCCGCAAGTGCAGACGATCCGCCACGGCACGCCGTTGCGCCCGAGCGCTTCCAGGGCGATCGCCCGTGTCACGCTCGGTGGCGGGAAAGCAATCAGCGGCAGTGGCCCGGTGGCCAGCAGCCGCTCAGGATCGCGCGCCAGCCAGACGAGCGGCTCGCGATAGACGAGCTTCCCGCGTGCGTCACCGAGCCGGCGCTTGCCAAGCACCAGATCGATGTCGCCATTGTCCTGCATCTCGTAGAGGACGCCGGAGAGCGCCACGGTCAGTTCCAGGTCGACGGACGGATGCGACCGAACGAAATCCTCCAGCGCCGCCGGCAGCTGGCTGGTGACGAAATCCTCCGAGACGCCGAGCCGCAGGCTGCCGCGCAGACTGTTGCTCTTAAACAGCGACTGCACCTGCCCCTCGATCGAAAGCATGGCGCGCGCATGCGTCAGCAGCGCTTCGCCATCGCCGGTCAGCATGACCTTGTGCGTGTCGCGCGCCAGAAGCTTGCGACCGAGCGTCGCCTCCAGCCGCTGAATATGCTGACTGACCGTCGATTGCCCGAGACCCAGCCTTTCTGCGGCGAGTGTGAAACTGCCCATCTGTTCTACAGCGACGAAACTGCGCAATTGCGAAAGGTCCAGCATGACATCCGGTTTCTTGATAACTGTTATTTCTTGCATCGTGGATCATAATGGAGGACAGAACAACGACCAATCTTGTTTGCCGCGAGACCGCCATGCGCCGCTTTCTGCCCGATAGCTTCACCAGCCTGCTTGTCTGCACCGTCATCCTTGCCTCGCTGTTTCCGGCAAGCGGCACCTTCGCGACTTATTTCGGCATCGCCACCGATCTCGCCATCGCCGCCCTGTTCTTCCTGCATGGCGCCCGCCTCTCGCGTGATGTCGTCATCTCGGGCCTGCTGCACTGGCGCCTGCATCTTGTCATCCTGCTGACGACCTTCGGCATCTTCCCGCTGCTTGGCCTGGCGCTCGGCTTCATTCCGGACGCGATCCTGCCGCAGCCGCTCTATCTCGGCATCCTCTTCCTCTGCGTGCTGCCGTCGACGGTGCAGTCATCCATCGCCTTCACCTCGATGGCCGGCGGCAACGTGCCTGCCGCCATCTGCTCGGCCTCCGCCTCGAATATTTTCGGCATGTTTCTGACGCCGCTGCTCGTCGGCCTGCTCTTTTCCGTCGGCGGCCATGGCGGCTTCTCCCTCGACGCGCTTCAGCAGATCCTGCTGCAACTGCTTGCCCCCTTCATCGTCGGCCAGGTCCTGCAGCCCTGGATCGGCGACTGGATTCGCGCCAGGAGGAAGATTCTGATGCCCGTCGATCGCGGCTCGATCCTGATGGTCGTCTATCTCGCCTTCTCGACGGCGGTCGTCGAAGGCCTCTGGCATACCTTCTCGATCGCCGATATCGCCGTCGTCATCGTCGCCGACATCGTCCTTCTGGGGATAGTGCTGGTGCTGACGATGTTCGGCAGCCGCCGGCTCGGCTTCGGCAAGGCCGACGAGATCACCATCACCTTCTGCGGTTCCAAGAAAAGTCTCGCAAGCGGCGTGCCGATGGCAAATGTCATTTTTGCCGGCCAGTCGATCGGCGCGATCGTGCTTCCGCTGATGCTCTTCCACCAGATCCAGCTGATGGTCTGCGCCGTCATCGCCCAGAAATACGCCGCCGCGGCCCGCCGCGCAACCGAACAGCAGATCAAGGATGCCGCCAGCCCCGCCTGAACAGCAGTACTGCGAGCGCAATAAAAAACGGCGCCCCAAGCGGAGCGCCGTCCATTTATCCGCACGGGAGAACGATCAGCTGTTGACGACCTGCGCCTCGATGGCCTTCGGAGCCTCGACCGGCTCTGCGGCAATCGCGATCTTGCGGGGCTTCATGGCCTCAGGAATATTGCGCAGAAGGTCGATGTGCAGCAGGCCGTTCTTCAGCGAAGCGGCGGTCACCTCGACATGGTCGGCGAGCTGGAAGCGGCGCTCGAAGGCGCGCTTGGCAATGCCGCGATAGAGGAATTCGCCGCCTTCGGCGGTTTCCTCGTTCTTTTCACCCTTTACGGACAGCACATGGGCATGGGCCTCGATCGAAAGTTCGGTCTCGTCGAAACCAGCGACCGCCATGGTGATGCGATAGGTGTTTTCACCGGTGCGCTCGATATTATAGGGCGGATAGGTCTGCGCCTGCTCCGGCTGGGCAAGGCTGTCGAGCATGGTGAACAGCCGGTCGAAACCGACCGTCGAACGATAAAGGGGAGAGAAGTCTACGTGACGCATGATGTCCTCCTGTGGAAGCGACGTGTTGCGATAAAATGTCCCTGAAACCCCATGTTTGGCGGCCCCGGGACGGTTGCGCGGGCCCTTCTTGGCACCCGCAGCAAGGAGATGGTGATGGGATTTACGGAGTTCAAGACCTTTTCGGAATCGCCTTGAACGGCCCGTGAACCCCGCATGAACGGCCGGTTCGGAACGCATTCAGACGCAAGCGCCTAGAGATAGCAGCGTCGGGTAAATCTGGTCCCGGCGGCTGAAGTGCATCGTCCCTTCTTCTTCAGCCTCAACCTAGGCCGGCTGCGGGCACCCTCATGCTCCTGCCGGCCCTTTTCTCCCGCCGCTTTGCGGGCGCCGGCGCTTTCCAAGCCGGGAGCCATGCGCTATCCCTGATAGCGAAGCAGGCAGCAGCGGCGCATTGGCAAAGTCATGGATCAGGTTCTCTATTCGACGCCCGACAATCCCGCCCCGGAAAACCGCACGGAAGGCTATTTTGAAACCCATGACGGCCACCGGCTGCGTTACGCCGTCTTTCGCTCCGGCGCCCAGGTCGCCAGGGGCACGGTTGTCATTCTCCATGGCCGCAACGAATATATCGAAAAGTACTTCGAGACCATCCGCGACCTGACGGCGAAAGGCCTCTGGGTCGCGACCTTCGATCTGCGCGGCCAGGGCGGTTCTCAGCGGCTGATGAAACGCCGCAATCACGGTCACATCCGCCGCTTTGTCGATTACGAGCACGATCTCGACACTTTCCTCGAAAAGGTGGTGCTGCCGGATACGCGCCTGCCTTTCTACCTGCTCGCCCATTCCACCGGTGGGCTGATCGCGCTGTCGGCCGCCCCCTATCTCACCACCCGCATCGACCGCATGGTGCTGTCCGCTCCCTTCATCGGCCTGACCGGCCAGACGGCCTCGCCCCGTGTCATCCGTGCCGTTGCAGGCACGCTGACCGCTCTCGGCCTTGGTTTCCTGCCGTTGACCTCGAAATTGAAGGAGCCGGACTTCAGCCACAACCCGCTGACCTCGGACGAACAGCGCTTCGACCGTAATGTCGCGATGATGACGGCTCATCCGGAGCTGACGCTTGGTCCGCCGACAGCCCGTTGGCTCACCGAGGCGTTCCGGACCATAGATCGGGTCACCTCACCCAACCATCTCTTTTCGATCACTATCCCGACCATCGTCATCGCCCCGACGCGTGACGGCGTCGTTCCCTATACGGCGCAGGAGCGGCTCTCGCGTTATTTCCGCGCCGGTCAGTTGGTGCCGATCAACGGCGCCCGCCACGAGATTTTCCAGGAACGGGATATCTACCGCGCCGCCGCGCTCGCCGCCTTCCATGCCTTCATCCCTGGCAGCGATGCCGAGGAAAACCAGGATGTCGCGGCCCTCGGCACGTGAGCCCGGATCAGGAACTGACCGGGGGATCAGCGGTGCTGACCGGGGGATCAGCGCTGCAGCACGGCGATCGCCTGCTCGTAGACCGCCCGGCTGCCGGCCGCGATGATCGAGCCGCCATTTTCCGGCCGGCCGCCGTCCCAGGTGGTGATGATGCCGCCCGCCCCCTCGATGACGGGAATGATGCCGCCGACATCATAGGGCTTCAGCCCGTTTTCGATGACGAGATCGATATGGCCGGCAGCAAGCAGCGCATAGGCATAGCAGTCGCAGCCGTAGCGGAAGAGCCGCACCTGACCCTCTATCTCCCGATATTTCTCCATCTCCTCGCCGCCGAAGAGATGCGGCGATGTGGTAAAAAGAATGGCATTGGAGAGCCGGTCGCACTGGCGCGTCACCAGCCGCCGCTCGCCCTCCGGCCCGCTATAGATCGAGCCGTTTTCGTCGGCGAAATAACGCTCGCCGGTAAAGGGTTGTTCGATCATGCCCATGATCGCCCGACCCTCCTTCTGCAGGCCGATCAGCGTTCCCCACACCGGCACGCCCGATATGAAGGCGCGGGTTCCGTCGATCGGATCAATCACCCAGACATAGTCACGGTCGAGCCCGACATTGCCGTGCTCCTCGCCGAGAATGCCGTGATCGGGGAAATTCTCCTCGATCAGCGCCCGGATGGCGAGTTCGGCGGCACGATCGCCTTCCGTCACCGGATCGAACCCCGAGGATAGCTTGTTGGTGACATCGAGGCCGGAGCGGAAGCGCGGCAGCGTCTCGGCGCGGGCGGCCTCCGCCAGACGATTGAAGAACGAACGGTCAGGAAGCATGGTGGCACCATTTGGCTGGCGGGAACGGGTTTCATAGCGAAACGTGACGGGAATGCAAACGCCGCGGGCAATTTCGGATGAATTGCCCAAAGATATCGCAGCGCAATACATTGCTTGACATTTGTGCAATGCAAAAGTAGCGTCGTCATACAGTCTTCTGACTGTAAATACCCTCCTTGGGTGTTTCCTCCCTAGACTTAGCCGCGCTGACCAGCGCGGTTCTTTTTTGGCCCTTGCGAAAGACGACGGCCACACGAATATCGCCAAAATTGATAAAGAAGCCTATTCGGCGGCCAGCGCCCGGTCGCCGGCGAACTTTTCGACGTAATCGGCCATCTGCTGCATGAAGGCCGTCACGGCCTCGGCCACCGCGGCAAAATCCTCGCGCTTCTCCAGCGTCACCTCGTCGACATAGATCGCCCGGTTCACCTCGATCTGCAATGCATGCAGGCCGCGCGAGGGGCGGCCGTAATGTTCGGTGATGAAACCGCCGGCATAGGGCTTGTTGCGGATCGCCGCGAAGCCCATTTCCTCGAGGATGGCGATGGCGGCGCGCGAAAGTTCGGCCGAAGCGCTGGTGCCGTAGCGATCGCCGATGATAAAATCGGGCCGTCCGGTGCAGCCGGCGACGCGCACATTGCCGGGCATCGAATGGCAATCGATCAGCACGCCGAAGCCGAACTGCACGTGGGTACGGGCGATCAGCCGGCGCAGCGCCGCATGGTAAGGCTTGTAGACCGCTTCGACCCGATCCAGCCCCTCCTGCACCGGCAGGCGCCGCGCATAGATCTCCATGTTCTCGGCGACGATGCGCGGAATGGTGCCGAGCCCGCCGGCGACCCTCAGCGAGTTGACATTGGCATAGGGCGGCAGCAGCCCGTCGAACATCCTGGGATCAAGCTCGTAGGGCTCGCGGTTGACGTCGAGATAGGCGCGCGGAAAGTTGGCGGCAAGAAGCGGCGCGCCGAGGGTGACGGCCGAACCGAAGAGCTCATCGACATAGTGATCCTCGGAACGGCGGATGGCGATGCCTTCGAGCCTCGACTGGGCGATGAATTCCGGTGGATAAATGCGGCCGCTATGGGGGGAGTTGTAGACGAAGGGAATGGTCTGCGACACGGGCTCATGGACTTCAAAAAGCTCGTATTCGCGGATTTCCGGCACTTTCTGCCCTCTTTACCATGTCATGAACTGACTGCTTCGGCCATGTTGCCAGTTGCCCGGCCGCAAGTCCATACTATGTAGAAGGGACGGCAATCACGCACAGGCAATTCACCGGTTGTTTACCGGGCAAAGACTAGTGTAAACGGCTGGCACCCACCCAAAACCTATTGATCAGCGGTCTGGATTGATGACTCAGAAGATACTTCTCGCCGAAGACGACAACGACATGCGCCGCTTCTTGGTGAAAGCGCTGGAAAAGGCCGGTTACAAGGTCCTTTCCTATGATAACGGCGCTAGCGCCTACGACCGGCTGCGCGAGGAGCCGTTTTCCCTGCTGCTGACCGATATCGTCATGCCCGAGATGGACGGCATCGAACTGGCGCGCCGCGCCACCGAACTCGATCCCGACCTGAAGGTCATGTTCATCACCGGTTTTGCCGCCGTGGCGCTGAACCCTGATTCGAAGGCGCCGAAGGATGCCAAGGTCCTTTCCAAGCCCTTCCACCTGCGCGACCTCGTCGACGAGGTCAACAAAATGCTTGCCGCATAAGGCTTGCCGGGCGGCGCGTCACAAAACTGCAAAAAGCCTATTGACGGCTCCAAAGGTTTTGTGATCTATGCGCCGCCATCGGATGGGCGTGTAGCTCAGCGGGAGAGCACTACGTTGACATCGTAGGGGTCACAGGTTCAATCCCTGTCACGCCCACCATCCAGATTGCTTGACCTAGAAGGCCTTTCGAGAAATCGAGAGGCCTTTTTACATCGCGGCTTGCGGGTGTGATACACCTGCCCCAGTAGGAGTTTCAGACTTGGCCCAGGTCATCAAACGACGCAAAACTCTTGTGGTTTCCACCGACAAGATTTCACTCGCAAAAGGTATCAGCCTTCCTGAGGGACGCTACCCCGTCACTGCCGAGTACGTCGTCTCCCATATGCGCGGCAGACCGGTCGAGCAGGCCGGCCGGATCATGCTTCACCTGACGCGTCAGAACCTCCTGGACTACGGTGTCGATCTGACCGGCAGCGCGATGTTGGGCAGTGACATTGATGTCAGCGGCAACGTTGCCCGCAAGGAAGCCACCCTGGAGTGAATTCTTGGGGCATACGTCTTCGCCACCGCGTCAAGGAAGCAATGCAGGCCGAGAACACCGCCCCAATCACGTCGCTGAACAATGCGGGTACCTGACCTTCCAGCGCACGGCCGGTTCGCCGGCGCAGAGGGTCGGAGATCTTTCGCACCGGCAGCCGCCGCCCTTGTTTCCGCCGTCCCCGCCTTGCCGGCCTTGGCCGCGCCTGCCTCCGCGCCTGAGACACTTCCTGGCACCGCCGGCGTCATTACGCTTTCCGGCAAGCGCGCCAAACTGGTCGTTGCCACTCCTCTCTCCCCGGCAGCTTATTAGCCATCCCCGGATTCACACAGATCGCGGTTATGGCGTGCGCGCATATGAGGATATGCTTACGCGAGCACGAATTGCATATTGTTTTCCTGGCTCAGCCCACCGTTGTTCACGGCGAGATTTGCGACAGACACGTGACATATTCGTGACAAAATACGTGTTCTTTCAGCAACATAGCTGTGCCAGCCTGCTGTCATGATCGATATCGTTATTGCGGCGCAATATCCCCTATGTAACTACCGCGGCGAGGCAGGCACCTGGTCAAAAAGGTGCCGCTTCGCTCACACGGGGTGAAGATCCGTAGGGACTGCCGATGGCAACGGTCTTCATCCTCTCGCATCTGAACTGGAGGTTATTCCATGAACATCAAGAGCCTTCTTCTCGGCTCCGCTGCTGCTCTCGCAGCAGTATCCGGCGCTCAGGCGGCTGACGCTATCGTTGCCGCCGAGCCGGAACCGGTTGAATACGTCCGCGTCTGCGACGCTTACGGCACCGGCTATTTCTACATCCCCGGCACCGAAACCTGCCTCAAGATCAACGGCTACGTCCGCTTCCAGGTTGACGTTGCTCCGAACGCTAGCTCGATCGGCGCCGGCGGCGGCGGTTCCGTTGCCAACGACTCGGACTGGGATGCCCGTACGCGCGGCCAGGTTCAGTTCACCGCCAAGAGCGACACCGAGTATGGTCCGCTGACCGGCGTCATCGTCATGCAGTTCAATGCTGACAACGCTTCGGCCCAGAAGGCCCAGCTCGACTCCGCTTACCTCGACATCGCCGGCTTCCGCGCTGGTCTGTTCTACAGCTGGTGGGACGACGGCCTCTCGGGCGAAACCGACGATATCGGCTCGCCGGTCACGCTGCATAACTCGCTCCGTTATCAGTACGAAACCGACGCCTTCTACGCCGGCATCAGCGTCGACGAGCTCGAAGACAGCCCGTTCTACAACGGCGAAACCGCCAACAACGTCGGCGTAGCCGTTGGTCTCGGCGGCAAGGCTGGTATCTTCAGCTACCAGATCACTGCCGGCTATGACGTCGACAACGAAGAAGGCGCCGTCCGCGCTATGGGTACGGTTGCCGTCGGTCCCGGCACGCTCGGCCTCGCAGTCGTCTACGCATCCAACCCGAACGCCTACTACAACAAGGCTGAATGGGCGATCGCTGCTGAATACGCCATCAAGGCAACTGACAAGCTGAAGATCACCCCGGCTGTTCAGTACTACGACAACTACGGCATCACTGCCGGCGAGTTCAACGATGACGTCAACGCCTGGAAGGCCGGCGTGACGATCGACTACCAGATCGTCGAAAACTTCTCGGCCAAGGTTTCGATTCAGTACCTCGATCCAGACAATGCCAGCGACGTGACCTCGGGCTACTTCCGCCTGCAGCGCGCGTTCTAATGAAAAGGGCTGCCGGCTAGAACAGGATGATTTTAGGCCCGTTCGGCCTAAAATCTGAATCCTGTTCTAAATTCAAGAGTTAGAGCATGATGTCGTCCGAAACCCGCCTACACTTTTCGGCATCATGCTCTAGACCGGCAGCCGCAAATTCCTGATCTGACTGACCTCCGATCGGGAAAGAATGGGTCTGGACTTCCCTGCCTGGACCCATTCCCCCTGATCAGACAGTGCATTCAAGACGGCAGGCGCTCGACGAGTGCCTTGCCGCCGTCAAATCATGCCGGCTTGTTGTCGATACCTGACAGCTACGCCCTTGCCGACCTTCCGGCCAGCAAGCCCGGCTGGCACCCATTGCCGTCGATCGCTGATCACCCACAGCCGGTGATAATCTTATCCCGCGGGAATGGCGGAACCAAATTCGGACACAGAACCATGCCATGGCGAATCGAGGATGAGGCAGTGATTCGCCTCGCCAGCACATGGGGTTTGAAATCGAAATGAACTTATCCGCGCTTGCCGCCGCCGCATTTTTGTCCGCCGCCCTTGCCTTGCCGGCCACCGCCGCGCCGGCCTCTCCCGCCGAAACTTTTCCCGGCGCAGCCGGCGTCATTACCCTGTCCGGCAAATGCGCCAAGCTTGTCGTCGCCAAATTCGACGCCACCAAGGGCTGCAAGAACGAGCTTGCCAGCGTTACGCTGGCCAACGGCTCGGTGACGTTCATCTTCACGTCGGATGGCAAGGCGCTCGGCTTCCAGGGCGACGGCGCCGGGATCAAGCCCGCGTCCAATGGCAATGCGCGCCTGCCCCTCAGCCTCGTCACGACAGGCGTCGGCAACAAGATGACCGGCCAGGTCAAGGTCGCCGGCTTCTGCACCTTCGGCAATCCCTACGCCGGCAAGCCGATCGCGATCGAATGCACGGCCGAAAGCAAGGATTCCTCCTTCGCCGGCAGCTTCCGCACCGGCGGCAAGCTGGTGAAAAAGGGCAAGTAACGAATTTCAGGCGCACCAGGCGCCGCCCGCGCCTGGCTTGCGCGCCAGCCCCTCGTTGATCAGCTGCGCTCCGAAAGAGCGGCCATCGCGCGAAACGACGCGCGGGGCGCCTGATGACTCGGTCTTGCCCGCCGCATTCATGGTGAAGGGCCCGGCGTTCAGAAGCGCCAGCAGGCGCGACTTGGCGGCAAAGGCGATCCTGCGCTCGTCATCGCAGCGCGCTCGGTCGACGATCGGACTTGCCATATCGGCGATGACGATCTTCTCGCCCTTGTACCAGAAGATCCCGCCGTCGCCGACGCAGTTGATATGAGCGCCCTGCCCGCAATAACCGAAGGCGGCCGTTCCCGTTTCCGCAGCCCCGGGAGAGATCGGAACCGCCGGCTGGATGGCCGGCTTCGGTATTGCGGCCGGCGGTAGCGGCTGCGCGGTGACCGGTGCCGTTGGCGTCGGCGCGGCAAGCGCCACCTGCTTCGGCGGTACGTCCCTCCTGGCAACAGGCCTCGGCTCCGCCGTTTCCCGCGTGGCCGGCGCCGGTTGGCGGGCAAGCAACGGCTGAATGCTCTTCCAATGGTCGTGAGCAAGAATGCCGCCGATCGCGGCAATGCCGATCACCGCCCAGGGCAGCAATCCGCCGCCGCCGCTGCGCGCCCTGCTCTTTCCTCTCGCCGGCGCCTTGCGGCGGCCGCGTGTCGCTGTCTTGGCCATCTGTCCGATTCCCGTGAGGCCGCAATTATCGCCGGCCAATCCTTTCCGAAAGGTTGGCGCGGCGACAGGATGATGCTTGCGCAGCTGATCTTTTCCTGAAACGCATCGACGCCCCGAGCACACTTCGGCTGCAACTCCGCGCGGCGCGCCGCTCGGGACGAGCATCGATAGACAGCAAAACGCCCGACATCATGCCGGGCGCCGGTCTTGCTACAATGGCCCGCCGCTCATTCGGAGCGTGCGGCCGAAGGATCGTTTTTCCCAACCGATGCTGAGCCTTGAATGGACGAAGCAAGCGGCGTTTGACGTTTGCCGATATCGATGCGCTCATCCGCCGCCTCGCGTATGGCCTGCCATTCATTTTCATGCCGGATGGCAATATCGCGGGGCACAAAGTTGATCGTCATATGTTTTTCATCCTGTTTCGAAAAATCAGCTGCCAGGCGCCGAAGAAGCCGTTGGAATAGGCGCTATTTCTTGGTTTCCGCGTGGCCCTTGAGGTCGGGACCGCCTTTGGAAAGATCTGCGCCGGTCACATGCGCAGGCACGTGGATGTCATGAATGACGCCAGGCGTCAGCGTAAGATCGACATGATGCGGCGGCAGCACCTGCGCCTTCTGCATGCGGTTCGGCTTCGCCCGCTTCATGCGGTCGGATGCCTCCGTGCGTTTGTCGGGAACATGGGTCGAAGTGTGCATCATCGGCCTCCTTTTCAGCTCAACCAGGGTCTAACGGGCGGGCGTCGGGATGGTTCCCAAAAAAACTGACAATCTCCCGGCAATGACCGGCTTGACTGAGCCGGGAAGTTGATTACCTAGAGCCTGTCCGCAGCCTTCCAGACATCGGCTGCGGACAATGTTTGGTGCCGGGCCCCTCTGGCGAGAGTTTTTACGGCGCTCTCGTGATGTCGGTACCGCCTGCAGCTTAGCCGGCGGATTTTTCATCGATGAAAAAACTCACCATGCCTTGCCAGCATGCCCGTTGCGGCATGCCGCGTTTTTCGCTCTCCAGCCTCTCCAAAAAGATTTGCGGCTGTGAGGTGCGGCCATGAATCAACCTGCAACCCATGAATCCTCGCTCGGCTATTTCCGCTGGGCTTTCATCGTCACTGCTCTCGGCCTTATTCTCGGCGCCGTGCTCGGCTGGCAGACGACCGGCACCATCGGCGGCATGGCGAGCGTCTTCTTCATCTGCACCGTGCTTGCGGTACTCGAGATCTCGCTCTCCTTCGACAATGCCATCGTCAATGCCAACAAGCTGAAGGAGATGACGCCGCTCTGGCAGAAACGCTTCCTCACCTGGGGCATCATCATTGCCGTCTTCGGCATGCGCATCGTCTTTCCGCTGGCGATCGTCGCGATCGCGGCACGGATCGGCCCCTGGGACGCGCTGGTGCTGGCTGCCCGCGAGCCCGCAGAATATGCCCGTATCATGAACGATGCGCATCTGCCGATCGCAGCCTTCGGCGGCACCTTCCTGATGATGGTCGGCCTCAGCTATTTCTTCGACCACGAGAAGAAAATCCATTGGCTTCGCGGCCTGGAGAAAGTGATGGCGCGCTCAGCGACCATCAGGGGCATCGAGATCGCCTTCGTGCTGGCGCTGATGCTTGTGTTCTCCTGGCTGATCAGCGGCGAGGAAGCCAGCGTCTTCGTCCATTGCGCCATCTACGGCCTGCTCACCTTCCTGGCGGTCGAGGTCGTCGGCGAGCTGCTCGATGCCTCGCAGCAGACGATGAGCGCTGCCGCCAAGGGCGGCCTCGGCGCTTTCATCTATCTGGAGGTGCTGGATGCCAGCTTTTCCTTCGACGGCGTCATCGGCGCCTTCGCTCTGACGCAGAACCTCTTCGTCATCGCGATCGGCCTCGGCATCGGCGCCATGTATGTGCGCTCGATGACGATCATGCTGGTGGAGAAGGGAACGCTTGCCGAATACCGCTATCTCGAGCATGGCGCCTTCTATGCCATCCTGATCCTCTCGGTGATCATGTATGCGCAGACCCTGGTGCACATCCCCGAGGTGATCACCGGCCTCGGCGGCGCGGCCCTGATCGGCCTGTCGCTCTGGTCATCCATCCGCCACAACAGGCGCGCGCGGGTGGAAGATCACGCGTCCCGGCAGGAAGAACTTCACGCCTGACGATGGAGCATATCGCGCAAAGCATGCACGGTTTTACCGTGACGAGATGCGTGAAAACAAAGGCTTGAAGCGACGCGCTTCAAGAAGCCGCAGCGCTTGGCGTTGCGGCACCCGTTGAACAAAATAAAGCCCGCGACCATCCGGTTGCGGGCTGTTTCATTCATGCATGCTTGAAGATCTTAGCGAGTAACCTCACCGAAGGAGGCCGGGTCGATGCCGAGTTCCCTGAGGTCGCGGGCGCGCGGCCGGCGGCCGGCTTCGACAGCGGCGCTGACCGCGTTTGCGGCGCCGAGCACGGCAAATGCACGGCCAAGGAAACCGGTGCGGATTGAACTGCGGATAGCGGACATTGTGTTTTGCTCTCGTTCTATGATTGACCACCTGCAAATGGGGCCGCCCGTCCTCCAGGACAATGCACGTAAACTCATCTCAGCCATGCAAAAAGAAGAGGCCGGCGCATGTCTCCATGGCCGGCCTTGAGGCAGGGGTAAGTTTGTCTTTTTAGTCTTCGTTTGCCGCCAGCTGCGCAAGCACCTGTCCCCGGCCGCGCAGCCGCAGGATCAGCGGGATGAGGAAGGCGGCCGCTGCAACTATGAGAAGGCCTGCCGCGATCGGTGACATCACAAGCGTCATGACGTCGCCCTGGCTGATCGCCAGTGCCCGGCGCAACTGCTGTTCGGCAAGCGGCCCGAGGATCAGGCCGACGACCGTCGGCGCAATCGGATAGCCGAAGAGCCGCATCACGTAGCCGAGCAGGCCGAAAGCCAGCAGCATGCCGAGTTCGAACACCGACGGATTGGCGCCGATCGTCCCGAGCGTCGCAAACAGCAGGATGCCCGCATAAAGCCACGGCTTCGGAATGGTCAGCAACCGCACCCAGAGGCCGATCAGCGGCAGGTTCAAGACCAGGAGCATGGCGTTGGCGATGAGCAGGCTGGCGATCAGGCCCCAGACGAGCTGCGGGTTGGTGGCAAACAGCAGTGGTCCGGGCTGCAGCCCGTATTGCTGGAAGCCGGCCAGCATGATCGCCGCCGTCGCCGTCGTCGGCAGGCCGAGCGTCAGCAGCGGCACCAGCGTGCCGGCCGCAGATGCGTTGTTCGCCGCCTCCGGGCCGGCCACGCCTTCAATGGCGCCATGGCCGAACTCCTCGGGGTTCTTCGCCAGCCGCTTTTCGGTCGCATAGGAGAGGAAGGTGCCGATTTCGGCGCCGCCCGCCGGCATCGCGCCGATCGGAAAGCCGATCAGCGTGCCGCGCAGCCAGGCCTTCCACGAACGCGCCCAGTCCTGCGCGTTCATCCAGAGCGAGCCTTTGACGGCTTCGACCTTATCCTCCATCCGGTTGCGCTGCGCGGCGATATAAAGCGTCTCGCCGATCGCGAACATCGCCACCGCGAGCGTCGTCACCTCGATGCCGTCAAGCAGGTCTGGTATGCCGAAGGAAAGCCGCGCCTGCCCCGTCTGCTGGTCGATGCCGACCATGGCAAGGGCAAAGCCGATGAACAGCGAGGTCAGCCCGCGCAGCGCCGAATCGCCGAAAGCCGAGGAGACGGTGACGAAGGCGAGCACCATCAGCGCGAAATATTCGCGCGGCCCGAAGACCAGCGCCAGCTTGACGATATAGGGAGCGATGAAGGCGAGCCCGAGTGTGGCGAGCAAGCCGGCGACGAAGGAACCGATCGCCGCTGTCGCCAGCGCCGGCCCGCCGCGCCCGGCGCGCGCCATCTTGTTGCCCTCGAGCGCGGTGACGATCGAGGCGCTTTCCCCCGGCGTGTTCAAGAGGATCGAGGTGGTCGAACCGCCATACATGCCGCCGTAATAGATGCCGGCGAACATGATCAGCGAACCGCCAGGGTCGAGCTTGTAGGTGGCGGGCAGCAGCAGCGCCACGGTGAGGGCGGGTCCGATGCCGGGCAGCACGCCGACGGCAGTGCCGAGCGTCACGCCGACCAGCGCATAAACCAGGTTCATCGGCTGCATCGCAACCAGGATCCCCTGCCATAGGAATTCGAATGTGCTCATCTTGATATCCCAAGCGCGTTCCCGGCCGTGCGTTACGCGATCCGGCACTGCGCAAAAATAAAAAGTGCTGACAGCGCGCGCGCCGTCAGAAGAACAGGCGTTCGAGCGGGCCGGCCGGCAGCGTCAGCTGCAGCAGCTGCGAGAAGATCGCCCAGACGACGAAGCTGAAGACGATGCCGAACGGCAGCGAGATCCAGAGCTTCCGTTTGCCGAAGCCGCGTGCCGTGAATGCAAACAGCAGACCGGTGGCGATCGAGAAGCCGGCAAGGCGCAGAAGCAGCATCTGTCCGACAAGACCGGCAATGATCCAGATAACGGGCGCCACTTCCTGCCGATCGCGTTCCGGAAACTCGCCGCGCCAAGCTTCGGCGACGGTCCAGATCCCAAGACAGAAGAGGCCGAAGGCCACCACTTGGGGCATCGTTGCCGGGCCGATGCGGTCATACTGCGCGATTGTTTTCAGATGCGATGCATCCCAGAACATCACGCCGGCGACAACAAAGAGGAAAGCGGCAATGATGAACGCCGCCCAATCAGGGCGGCGCGTGGTTGCCGAGGAGTTATCCCCGCTCATTGAACAAGTCCGATCTCTTTGAGAATGCCTTCGGTGGCAGCGACATCCTTTTCAAGCTGCGCTTTGAACGCGTCGCCGGACAGATAGGTGTCGGCCCAGCCCTTGGTCTTCAGAATTTCCTGCCAGGTGGCGGAGCCGTGCAGTTTCTCGAAATCGGAGGTGATGGCGGCGACCTGCTCTGCCGACAGACCGGGAGCAGCGGCTACCATACGCCAGTTCTGAATGCTGACATCGGTGCCGCTTTCCTTCAGCGTCGGAGCATCAACGCCGTCGATGCGCTTGTCGCTCGACACGGCAAGAAGACGCAGCGTGCCCGCTTTCACCTGCGATTCGAACTCGCTATAGCTCGAGACTCCGGCAGTGACCTGGCTGCCGAGAATGGCGGCAAGCGCCTCGCCGCCGCCGGAAAAGGCGACATAGTTGATTTTGGTCGGGTCGACTCGGGAGGCCTTGGCGATCAGACCGACGGTGATGTGGTCGGTGCCCCCGGCCGAACCGCCGCCCCAGGAAACGGCGCCCGGATCCTTCTTCAGCGCCGCGACCAGATCGGCCATGGTCTTGATATCGGACGCGGCGGGAACGACGACGGCTTCGTATTCGCCGGTAAGCCGGGCGATCGGCGTAACGTCCTTGAGTGTCACCGGCGACTTGTTGGTCAGGATGGCGCCGACCATGACATAGCCGCCGACGATCAGCGAGTTGGGGTTACCGGCAGCCTGGCTGCTGAACTGCGCCAGCCCGATGGTGCCGCCGGCGCCGGGAACGTTCTGGACCTGCACGTTGCCGGAGATCTTCTCCTGCTGCAGCGCGGTCTGCAGCGAGCGGGCGGTCTGGTCCCAGCCGCCGCCGGGCGCGGCCGGCGCGATGATGGTATAGTCGGCAGCATAGGCCGGCAGCGCGATGGCGGCTGCGAGAATGGTTGCGATGAACGTATGCTTCACGATTTGTCCTCCGTCAGCGGCTGAGCGCACCGCCTGTTATTCTCCAGGGAATCGGGAGGGGTAGCCGGCCGGCGGACACAGTTGTCCAAATGACGGGCGGAATGCCTCCCAAGGCTTCAGTTCTCCGCCTCCACGGAGAAGAAGTAGCCAAAGCCACCACAACAAGCTGTCATCTAGCTGACATCGGCAAGATATCCAGGAGGAACGGACACTTTTTTGCCGTAATTGCCCGCGCAGCGGATCCGCCGTGTTGCTTCAGCTGCTCACCGCTCCCGGCACCACATCCGTCGGGATCGGGCAGATGTAAGGCTTTCCGCCGGTCTTCTCCATCCATTCGGCCTTCGCCGCCTTCATCAGCTCCGGCGATTTCACCAGGGAAAGACCGGTCAGGGCGAGAGCCTTGGCTGCATGTGCCATGGCCTTATGCGCAGCCGGCGCCTTTCCTTGCGCAACGACCTGCCATGTATGCGGGTTGGTGCCGATGGCCCAGGCAGGAGCCCAGCATTGGGCCGTAGGGGTCACCCAGCTCACATCACCGACATCGGTCGAGCCCGCCCGAAAGTGCGAATGGCCCTCGAAATGCCGCAGCCCGAGATGGAGCGGCATCGCGCCATCTATCTTGGCGGCGGAGAAGACGTCGCGCTCGATCCGATACAGCCTGATGCTGCTGGCGACGGCTTCGTCGGTAAACGTCTTCTGGATCCGACGCGCAAAGGCGATATCGGCTTCGTCGAAGGCGACGGGGCCGAGCGCCATCATGTTTTCATGCATCGCCGTTTCCAGGGTAATATTCGGGAGAAGGTTCGTGGAAGCCGTATCGAAGACGATCTCCACGTCGGTCTCCGTCATCATCGCGGCGCCGCGCGCGACTTTTTCCACCCGCGCTGCGAGATTGAGAGCCTGTGGCATGTCCGGCGCCCTGATGAGGTAGAGCACCTCGGCCTGCGCCTGCACGACATTGGCAGCCCGTCCGCCGGCATCGGTGATGGCATAATGCACGCGACAGTCCTGTGGCATATGTTCGCGCAGGAAATTGACGCCGACATTCATAAGCTCCACGGCATCGAGTGCGGATCGGCCGAGATGCGCAGCATTGGAAGCGTGAGCCGCAACGCCCCTGAACCGGTAATAATATTCCAGCACCGCGAGATTGTTTGTGGAGCGGACGCCGTTGAACGGTGCGGGATGCCATGTGAGAGCCGTGTCCACATCGTCGAACGCCCCCGCACGCACCATGAAGGTCTTGCCCGAGCCGCCCTCTTCGCCGGGGCAGCCATAGTAACGCACCGTCCCAGAAATGCCGTTATCCTTCAAATGGTTGGCTAGCGCGACGGCCGCCATCAACGACCCGACACCCAGAAGATTGTGGCCGCAGCCATGTCCGGTCGCGCCTGCCGCAAGCGAACGCTGCTCGGCGATGCCCGCAATCTGGCTCATGCCCGCCAGTGCGTCGAATTCGCCGAGAAATGCAATGACCGGCTTGCCCGCGCCGGCTTCTGCGATGAAGGCGGTCTCCATGTCGGCAACGCCGCGACGGACGGAAAAGCCCTCGTCCTCAAGGGCCTTTGCCAGCAGAGCGGAAGAACTCTTCTCCTCGAATTTCAGTTCGGCAAGATCCCAAATCCTGTCGCTCAGCACCGCGCAGGCCGGCCGCATACGCTCGATCGCCGAAACGATCGCATCCACTGCTTCCTTGCTCATCCCATACCCTTGCTTCTCCCGGCGGCCAGAAGGCCCCAGGCATGACATATCGGTCCGGCAGGCGCGCCTGCCGGTCCTGTTGTTTACCAATCTGAAGTGCCGCGGCGTCTGCGCCTCGGCGCCGCGAGATTCTTCAGTCGACCGAGACCTCCCAGAGGCGGGCGTTCGACTGCCAGACCGGCTGGCCCTTCAACGTCTTCGTCGCACCCCACACGTCGACCATGTCGTAGAGGAAAATGCCCGGCGCCTCCTTCAGCATCAGCTCATGGAACGCGTCGAAGATCTTCTGCCGCTTGGCCGGATCGGCTTCGACATAAGCCGCTTTCATCAGTTCCACGGCCTTGGGATCGTCCCACATCAGTGAAGCATTCTTGTCCTTGTTGCCGACATAAAAACTGTACATCAGCGCAGGGTCGAGCCGCGGGGCGACCGATTGCGAAATCACCTGATAGTTGCCGGACCGGCGGCGGTCGACTTGCGTTGCGTAATCGAGAACTTCGATCTGCACATTCAATCCGGCCTGCTGCATCATCGCCTGCGCCATAACCGCGGCGGGAAAGCTTGGAACATTGCCGCGCTTGTTGGCAATGATGGTGATCGGCTCGCCCTCGTAGCCTGCATCGGCCAATTCCTTCTTCGCCGCCTCGATGTCGTAGGGCAGCCTCTGCTTCTGGATATCGTCAAAATACACGGAATCCTGCGACACCATCGAGCCGTTCGCCTCGCCGGTTCCATTTGAGGCGGCGGCGACAAGCTCGCCGAGGTCGAGCGACATTGCCATCGCCCGCCGCACGCCGGGCTTGCTCAGCACCTTGTCGCGCGTCTGGATGTAGAACAGGTTCTTGCCGTTGTTGCGGGCGACGATCAGCTGCAGCTTATCGCTCGCCTTGATCTCCGGAATAAGGTCAGGCGATATCTCGGCGGTATCGAGGGCGCCGGACTCCAGTCCTGCCTTGACGGTGGAAGCATCGGGAATGACCATGAACTTGATGCCGTCGGCCATAGGTCGTTTCGAGCCGACCATCCCGTCCGGCTTGCCGTCATTTTCGGGAGAGACGTAGTCGGTGAACTTGGCGAGGCGGATGTACTCGCCTTTTTTCCATTCGTCCCACATGAACGGACCGGTCCCGACCGGCTTGACGAAACTGCCATCCGCAGCCACGGAATCGGAGGAAATGATGGCAGTGTAAC
Organism: Rhizobium croatiense; assembly: GCF_019793465.1. Taxonomy (GTDB): domain Bacteria; phylum Pseudomonadota; class Alphaproteobacteria; order Rhizobiales; family Rhizobiaceae; genus Rhizobium; species Rhizobium croatiense. The sequence goes on from NZ_JAILYJ010000005.1 coordinate 187,452, forward strand.
CGCATTCCGGGCGCGACATCAGACCCAGAAAGACGGCCGAGGGCTTTTCGAGCGTGATCTGGACGGTCGATGCGTCAAGCGCCTTCACACCGGTCACGGGGGCGGCGCCGCCGGGCGCAAAATCGGAAAGGCACGTCCATTTCGTCTCGGGCTTGAGATAGCGGCTCCAGTTCCACACGACGTCGTCGGCGGTCAGCGGCTTGCCATTGTGGAATTTCACGTCGCCGCGAAGGCGGAATGTATAGCTAAGGCCATCGCCGGAAACGTCGACGCTCTCGGCGAGCAGCGGCTTGACCTCGCCGCTATTGTTATAGCCGACCAGGCCCTCGACGATGTGCAGGATAACACCGTCGGTATTGCCGTCACGATTGACCCCGGGATTGCTGCTGCGCAGATCCGAACTCTGAGCCACGACGATGTCGCGCGCATGCCCGAGACCTGCCATGCCGAGCAGCATCGTGCCGGCGAGAAGAATTTTCTTCATTGTTCTACCCTCTTTGTTTTGTCGATGATCAAGGTTGAAAATTGTCCCAGCAGGCGCGTGAGAGCCGACCGATGGTTTCGAGCGCGATCGTGTAGCCCGGCGTGCCGTCCGCCATGGCCTGAGGCACGTCATCGGTGAATACGGCAATGGCATAGAAGGGCTCCTCGCCCAGATAAACGATGCCGGCATTCATGCGGCCGCGCTTGCCCGTGCCGCCCTTGTGCGCAACCACGGTGGCGAACGGCAATCTCGACGGGATCGCATAACGCAAGATCTGGTTCTTCAGAGTTTGAAGCGCGTAGCGGCAGAGCGCCTGCGAACAGCGCAATCTTTCTGCCGCTTCCTCCGAAGTCTGTGCATCGAGGATCGCCTGCAGGAGAAAAATCTGGTCGCGTGCCGTGGTCGTGGTGACCGACCGCAGCGAATGATCAGGTGATAAGGCCAGCGGTGGAATTAAAAAACGATGATGCGTGGCGTCCATGCCGATCGACTTGCAATAGCCGTCGACCTCCTCGAGCGTCAGCCGCTCGAAGACCATCTTGGTGCAGACATTGTCGCTCAACACCATCATCCCGGTGATCGCATCGCGCAACGAAATGACGATGCCCGGCGTCAGATAGCGAAACATGCCGCTTGCCACTTCCTCGGCAAAGCGAGCCTCGTAGGTGATCGGCTCGTCGAGATCGAGCCGGCCTTCATGAACGGCCTTGAGCGCCGCCATCATGATCGATGTCTTCCGGGTACTGGCCGAAGGGGTTTCTTCGTCAGCGCCGCGCTCTATCGTTTCACCGGTGCGCAGGTTGCGCACCATGAACCGGGTGACGAATGGTTGCGCATCGCAGATTGCATGAAGTTTTGCGGCCGTATCGGCCGATGTCGTCACGATAGCCACGTTAATTCTCCAAACGCCATTTGAGTGTCACACCACCGCTTGCATTGTGGTCGAGCGCGGGAATGGCCGAGAGGAGGCGACGCGTGTAGGGCTCCCTCGGATTGTCGAAGATCGTGCCGCGGTCGCCTTGCTCGACGATGCGGCCCTCCTGCATCACCACCACCCGGTCAGCCACCTGCTCGACCACGCCAAGATCGTGGCTGATGAAAAGGCAGGAAAAGCCGTAGCGTTTCTGCAGATCCGAGAAGAGGTCGAGCACCTGCGCACGGACGGTAACGTCAAGCGCCGACACCGGCTCGTCGGCGATCAGGAATTTCGGCCGGCGCGCAACGGCACGGGCAATGGCGACGCGCTGCCGCTGGCCGCCTGACAATTCGTGTGGATAGCGGCTGGCATAGTCCTTCCCGAGGCCGACTTCCTCGAGCGTTTCGAAAGCCCGTCGCCGCTTGGCCTCGCCGCTCAGGTTCGGCACCAGACGCAGCGCCTCCTCGACAAGCGCGAGAATGGTCATGCGCGGATCGAGCGAGGAGTAGGGGTCTTGGAACACCATCTGGCAATCCAACCGGTAGTTCTTCCAATCCTCGTTGCGGGAGCGCCCCCGGAACTCGATCGTCCCGTCGCTTTCCCTGACAAGGCCGGCGATGGTGCGGCCAAGCGTCGTCTTTCCCGAACCGGAACCGCCGACGAGGGCGACCACTTCGCCCTCATAGACATCGATGCTGACCCCATGCAGGGCCCGCTTCCCCCGCGCCTTTTTCAGGAACGACCGACGACCGGGATAGTCGACGACGATGTTCTGCGCCGACACCATCGGGGTCTTGGTCTTATCGATGGCGCGCGGTTCACCGCGATAGGGGAGCGCCGAGAGGAGCTTGCATGTGTAGGGATGCTGTGGCGCCGCGAGAAGCTTGTCGGCTCTCCCCTGCTCGACAATTGCGCCCTTCTCCATGACGATGATACGGCTGGTGTATCGGGCAACCATCGGCAGATCATGGCTGATCAGCAGAACGGCTGTGCCTTCCGCGGTCGTCAGATCGACCATCAGCTCCATCACGTCGCGCTGGATGACGGCATCCAGCGCCGTGGTCGGCTCGTCGGCGATCAGCAATGCCGGCTTCAGCAGCATGACGGAGGCCAGCATGATGCGCTGGCGCATGCCGCCGGAAAACTCATGCGGGTAGGAAGTGAGGGCGCCTTCAGGGTTGAGAATGCCGACGCGCTTCAGCATGTCGAGGATGCGCGCACGCCGCTCCTGCGGCGCCAGCTTCGTGTGCAGGACAAGCCCCTCCTCTAGCTGACGGCCGATGGTCATGGATGGATTGAGGGATGTCATCGGTTCCTGGAACACGACGCCGATCTCACGGCCCCGCATCGCCCGAAGATCACTGTTGCTCATCGAAAGCACGTCGCGACCCTTGTAGCGCACGGTTCCGCCAGTCACGCGAACCGCCGCCGGCAGCAGCGATATCAGCGCCCGGGTCGCCAGCGTCTTGCCTGAGCCGCTCTCGCCGACAATGCCGACAATCTCGCCTGGCGCTATGTCGAAGCCGACGTCCTTGACGACCTGCAGGCCGGTGCCTGCAACCTCAAGCGAGAGACCGCAAACGTTCAAAAGCGTGTCGCCGGTCATTTCAGCCCCCTCATACGCGGATCCAGCTTGTCACGAAGGGCGTCGCCCAGAAGATTGATGCCGAGCAGCGTTAGCGCGATGCAGAGGCCGGGAAAAAGGCCGAGCCACACGGCCTGCTGGATGAACGGACGGCCGGCGGCAAGCATGTTGCCCCAGGTCGGCGCCGGCGGAGGCACACCTAGGCCCAGGAAGCTCAGGGCGCTTTCCGAGAGGATGGCCCAACCGAACATCGACGTGGCAAGCACGGTGATCGGGGCAAGGCAATTGGGCAGGATGTGACGGACCATCGTGAAAAGCTCGCTATTGCCCATTATTCTGGACGCTTCGATGAATTCCCGCTCCCGCAGCGACAGAACCGCGCCGCGCACGACGCGCGCCATGGACGGGGTGTAGGCAATGCCGAGTGCGAAGATGATGCCGTACTGATTGGCGCCGAATACGGCCAGCAGACCGAGCGCCAGCAGAATGCCGGGGAATGCCAGCAGCGCATTGTTGATCGCCATGATGATGCCGTCTGCCCAGCCGCGGACATAACCGCTGACAACACCGATCAACGTGCCGAAGACGGTCGCGAAACCGACTGTCAGCGTGCCGATCCATACGCTGGCCCGGGCGCCGACCATCAATCGGCTGAGAACATCGCGTCCGAACTCGTCGGTCCCGAGCAGATGAGCGCCGCCGGGGGCAGCAAGCCTTACGGCAAAACCAAGTTTCATCGGGTCATATGGGGTCCAGAAAAGACCGACTGCGGCGGTGATCAGCAGGATGGCAATCAGAATGCTGCCGATGAGGCCGTTGAAAGTGAACTTTTTCATTCGGCAACCACCCGCGGATCGAAGAAGGGATAGAGGAGATCGACCACCAGATTGACCAGAACATAGGATAGCGCCACGAACAGCAGGCAACCCTGGATGACGGGGTAATCCCGGGCAAAGATGCTATCGACCATCAAACGGCCGAGGCCCGGAATGGTGAAGACGGTTTCGATCACCGCGATGCCCCCGAGCAGGTTGCCGAGGATCAGGCCGATAACCGTCCATGTCGGGCCAAAAGCGTTCTTGAAGGCATGGCGCCAGAGGACCGCGCTTTCCGAAAGGCCCTTGGCGCGCGCATGCGTGATGTAGTCGAGACGCAGGACTTCCAGCGTCGAAGCACGCGCCATGCGGATCAGAACGCCCATTTCGTGGATGACCAGCGTCATGATCGGCAGGACGAGGTACAGGATCCCGCTGGCGATATTGTCGCCGACCGAGATATAACCGAGAACCGGCAACCAGCCGAGCTTCAGGCCGAAAAGCAGCAGCAACAGGAGACCGAGCCAAAAAGTCGGAATGGAAAGCAGCACCGTCGCCGTGCCCACCAGGGCCAGGTCCGTCAGGCTGTTCTGTCGCCAGGCCGCGATCACGCCGGCGGGCACCGCGATAACGCTCGCCAGCAACACGGCAATGACGACAATTTCGGCGCTGACCAAGAAGCGGGATGCGACGAGCGGCAGCACCGCCTCGCCGTTGACGATGGAGCGCCCGAAATCACCCTGCAAAACGTTCCCTGCCCAGATGACGAATTGCTGGATCATCGATTTGTCGAGCCCGAGCTCGATGCGCATCGCCGCCACCTGGTCAGGCTGCGCCATGTCGCCGAGCATCAAAGCGGCCGGATCGCCGGGGATGAGCCGGATGAGTGCGAAAACAGTGACGGCCACGAGGGCGATCGTCGGCAATGCCATCAACAGGCGGTTAAGAATAAAGCGTATCATGTGTTCCCCACGATTGGCGGCCGAGCCTTGGCCGCCATCGGTTTCGTTAAGGGAGACTATGACGGAATGAAAAAATCTCCGCAATATTATGCGTATTCGTCATATGTTTATGCAGAATGATAGGATGCGCGAAACGCTGTTCTTCTCTTGCTCATGAGAAGTAAGTTACTGATTCAAATATCTTTTTGTGAAAGCTGGATCTGCCGTTTCAATGCATCGCTCAGGGATTGCGCTGCAATCGACAGGGGAACGCCTGCAGCACGTGCAAGCCCGAACTGCTGACGTGCATGCGGAATGAACGGACGATGCACGACGGGAAGATGGCGATAGAGATTTGCATAGAAGCTGCTAATGATCGTGACACCGAGGCCGTGGGCGACATAGGAACAAGCAGAACTGTTCGTATGGGTTTCGATCTTGACGATCTGCTTCACGCCCGCCTGTTTGAAGCTCTGATCGAGCGCCATGCGATTGGGCCTTTGACGGCCGATGAGGATCAGCGGTACGTCGCGCAGGTCCTTGGCCGAGATCTCCGCCAGTTCTGCCAGCCGGTGATCCCTCGGGATGACGCAGACGCTTTCCCCGCTCGCCACCTGCTCGACTTCGATGCCGGGACCGATTTCCCCCTCCATACGCAGGAAGCCGATATCGAGCACACGCTCCTCGACCAGCTTATTGATGGCAATGGTCGTGTCGAAAAACGTCTCGATGCGGACACTGGGGAAATCCCGCACGTAATCCACCAGCATGGCCGGCGCGAAGTTCTCCCACATGCTGCTTGGCAGACCGATCCGCACGATTTCCGGCCCTGCGGCGCCGCTTCTCAGATCTTGGGCGTGCCCGGACATCCGATCCACGGCCAAGAGAATATTCTCTGCATCCCGGGCGAGGATGGCCGCCTCCGGCGTCGGGATCAGCCGCCCCTTGTCGCGTACAAAAAGGGTGATGGACAAGTCCGCCTCGAGCTGCTGCAGGAGCCGGCTCACACCCGACTGGCTGAGGCCCATGGCCTTGGCCGTCGCAATGGTCGATCCGGTGGACATCAGCGTCCGCAAGACCTCGAGCTGTCTGATGTTCATCGTGAAGCGTCCTCTGCACCGGCGGCCCAGCGCCAGTCGGCAATGCTTTCCAGAAAAAGGCCCGCGGATTTGGCCAAGGGATATTTCTCGCCGCTGACGAGGCAATAGGTCACCGGCAGTTCCGGCGCCAATGGCACGAAACGCAGCGGCAGGGCAGCGTATTGGCGCGCGATGATGTCGCCCACCAGCGCGATCCCCAAACCATTCGCAGCCAGCGCACATGCACTGGCCACCGAATGTGCCTCGAGCAGCGGGCGCTGGCGTAGGCCGCCCTGGTAGAAAAGCGCCTCCAATTCGTGCCGAACAGGCCGCTCCCGGTTGAGGACGATGAGGTCCTGCCCCTTGAGGTCCGATATCGTCAGAGCGCTCTGTTTTGCCAATGGATGATCGGCATGAAGAGCGCAGACAATACGGGAGATAAGCTGTTTCTCCTGCCGCAGTCCGGGCGTCGCCAGCGGCAGGCGAGCGAAACCGATATCGGCCTCTCCGTCCGCCACCATCCTCTCGATCGCCAGATAGCTGCCGGAAGCGAGCTCCACGCGCACCGGACCGTGGGCGCCGAAGAAGGCCTTGATCATGCGGGGAAGCACGGTGGATGACAGGCTGGCCGGGAACGCAAGGCGCAGCAGCATGTCGCGTGAACGACCACTTTCCAGTTCCACCGCCGCCGTTTTCAGCTCCCGCAACCGATCCGAAATGGCGCGGATATCCGGCCCGAGCTGCCGGCCTTCACGGGTCGGAGACAACCGGTTCTTGTCACGTTCGAACAGACGGACGCCGAGATAGTCTTCAAGCTGCTGCAGCAGTCGGCTGGCATTGGATTGTGAAATGCCGAGTTCCAGCGCGGCGGCGATCGTCGATCCCGTTGCCGCGATCGCATCATAGGCCTCGATATGCTTGAGGCTGATCCCTGCGCTGACTGCCCTGACCATGTGATGACTTTCCTCGGTAGCCTTATTCGAGAACTGCATAAGATTGCAGCGCTGTCAAAAGCAGAACAATTTCCGGTCTCGACCGAAGACCATGGAAAGAGTTTCGTCAATGACCACCGTTCTGCAGCGCATCGCAGCCCAGCTTTCATCCCGAAAGCATTTCTCTGAAACCGCCATCGAACGGGCAATCGATGCCGTCGCCGATACTTTTGGCTGCATGGTCGCCGGCGCCGGAGATCCGGCCGTCACCGGCGTAACCGCGGCTTTTGCAAGCGAAATCGCAGGCGGAGGAACCGCCTGGCTTGTAGCCGGCGGCGGCGCTCCCTCCTCCATTGCCGCGCTCGTCAATGGAACTGCAGCGCATGCACTGGATTTCGACGACAATTTCCATCCCGCCCGCGCCCATGCATCCGCGGTCCTCGTCCCTGCATTGCTGGCCACGGTTACAGCAGGTCGTCCGGTGAGCGGCGGCGCTTTTCTGAGCGCCTATCTTGCAGGTCTGGAAGCGCAGGCCGCCGTGGGTTTCGGCGTCAATCCCTCGCATTACAACAGGGGCTGGCATGGGACGGCGACGGTGGGCGCAATCGGCGCGGCTGCGGGCGCGGCTCAGTTGCTGGGCGCAAGCGAGGAGGAGACGGCGCAGGCGATGAGCCTTGCAGCGTCGCTCGCCTGCGGCCCCAAAGGTCAGTTCGGTACTCTGGCCAAGCCGCTTCATGCGGGCATCGCAGCCCGAAATGCGGTTGAGGCGGCGCGGCTCGCCATCGCAGGCATCAGAGGCCGGCTCGACATCCTGGAAAGGCCGCAGGGATTTCTGGATCTTTTTGGCGGAGACGACCCGCGGGCATGGGCGGATCTGCGACCGGAGCCGGCCCACATCATCGAAAGACGAGGCTTGGTCACCAAGCGACATCCATGCTGCGCATCGACCCACCGGGCAATCGATGCGCTGCTCGAGCTTAAACGAGACTATGGACTGACGGCGGACGACATCGTGTCGATCGATACCAAGGTCGGAGTCTCCGCCTTTCGCAACCTCGCCTATGCGGAACCCGCAGACGAGATGCAGGCCCGCTTCTCGATGCAATACTGTCTGGCGACGGCCTTTCTGAATGGATCCGTCAGCCTTGGCGATTTCACGCGCTCTGCCGTTTCGCGCCAGGATGTGAGGATGCTGGCAAAACGCATAACGATGGAATCCTATTCAGCGGACGAGGAAAGAGGAAATGAACGCTTGCCGCATATTGTCACCGTGCGGCTGTCGGACGGGACGACGCTACGCCGACAACGTCTCCATGCAAAGGGTTCCGTGGAAGACCCGCTGAGCACGCAGGAGCGTCGCGAAAAATTTGAGGACTGCCTGAAATGGGGAAATCGTCAACCGAGCTGCGATCTCTACGCGCGCCTCAGAAGACTGAATGAGGCCGCAGACCTGTGGACCGAGCTTGGTATGACGAACCACAGCCGGAAAGCTGAATTGCTTGCGGGACCGGAGGCCGTATAACCTCTGTCAATCCGGGTTTTTCGTGACTTCGCGTTCTGCAGGTTGCTTCAGCCGCGCCGACCTGCTTCGGCGAGGCTGAGACTGGCAGCACGGATCCGGCAACCTCTTCCGGATATGGCTGTCCGGCGCTCGCAAGAACACGCCTTCCTTCACTGCGCCCGCAAAACCTCGTTCCAGTGCGCGATCAGCCGCGCTCTCTTCACCTGGTCGAGATAGACCATCAGCCCGGGGCTGACAGGCACTGGGCGAAGTTGCGCGCCGAGCAGCTCCTGTAGCGTATTGGCCGTGTTCTCGCCGGCCACCTCGGGGCTGACCGCGGGGATCTGCAGCTCGCGCGCCATGATCGTCTGGCCCTCCTTCGACATGAAAAAGGTAAGGTAACGACGCCCGAGCTCCGGCTCGGCGGCCGCCTGCGGCACCAGCCCGATCCGCGACATCACCACCGTATAATCCTTCGGCAGGACGATCCCGACGTCAGGATGCCGCGAAGCCCAGTCGGCAGCGTAGGAGCCGAGGATATTGTAGCCGAGCACGAAGCGCCCGTCGGCGACGCGTTCGAGGATCGCCGAGCTCGTCGAGTAAAGCTTGACGCCGGCCGCGCCCATCGCGCCGATCACCGACCAGATGTCGCCGAATTGCTCCTGGTCGCGCGCCATGAACAGAAAGCCGACACCGGACCGCTCGATATCGTAGGTGCTGATCCGGCCATAAACCGCATTGCCCTTGCGCTTCAGATAGTCGACGAGTTCCGCCCGCGAGCTTGGCACCGGCTCATGCGCGAAGCTCGGCTTGTGATAGACGAAGACCGCCGGCTCGAAAGTCAGCGCATAGGCGGTGTTGCGCCAGTTCGCCCATTTCGGCCATGCGGCGCTCATCGGCAGGTTGCTGACCTGCGCATAGCCGTCATTCGAAAGCTTCACCTGCAGGTCCATCGCCGACGAGAAGGCAAAATCCGCCGTCTTCTTGCCGGCATCCGTCTCGCCGACGATCCGGTCATAGATTTCGCCGGTCAGCATATCCTCATATCTGACCGCTACATCGGGATTGGCCTCCTGAAAACCCCGGATCATCGGCTGCGCCAGCGGCTCGTCGAGCGAGGAATAAACGGTCAGCACCGGCGCCGCGGCCTTGCCCGATTTCGCCGGAAAAAAGACCTGATCAGCCAGGGCAAAACCCGGCCAGAACGCCAGCAGCAAGACGAAAATTCTCCTCATACCGCCACAATGCCCGAGCACGGCTGGAGGAGCAAGGGCGCGCCGGAGCGAGGCCCTCGGTGAGGCCGGCTCAACTCGATCACCGGTCGTTTTCGGTGCCGACCGGCAAGCTTTGGCCAAGCCGTATATTCCATTTCCGCCAACTTTCACCACAAAGGATTAGGAATCAAAGGCCGTCCTTCACCCTTTTAGAGTATTGATGAAGACCGGCGACGATATATGGTCGCGCTGCCGCGTCAAAACGTCGACGCCGCCCGAATTTCTTTTTCGGGGGACGACTCTGCGCGACAAAAACTCTAAAAATAGCTAGGTTATTCCGGGAAGATCCATGGGAGGGGTCATGGAACGACGACTGAGCGCTATTCTCGCTGCGGATGTCGTCGGCTACAGCCGACTGATGGGCATCGATGAGTCAGGCACGCTGCAGGCGCTGAACCGCCATCGCTGCGAGCTGGTCGATATCAGGATTTCGGACTACAAGGGCCGGATCGTCAAACTCACCGGCGACGGCATCCTGGCCGAATTCCAGAGTGTGGTGAATGCGGTCGCCTGCGCCGCCGAAATCCAGCGGAGCATGTCGACCCGCAACGAGAACGTTCCGAAGGATGAGCGCGTCGAATTCCGCATCGGCATCAATCTCGGCGACGTCGTCGTCGAAAATGGCGACATCTTCGGCGACGGCGTCAATCTCGCCGCGAGACTCGAGCGTATCGCCGCGCCCGGCGGCATCGCCGTGTCGGCTTCGGTCCGCGATCAGGTCGGCTCGCGCCTCAATCTCGGCTTCGAATTTATCGGCGAACACATGCTGAAGAACATCCGGCAGCCCGTGCAGGTCTACACCGTCTCCCTCGCGCCGCCCTCTTCCGCCAGGCTCATCGCGCAGAACCGCAATACCTGCTTCATCGCGGTCTTGCCTTTCACCAATATGAGCGGCGACGCCGACCAGGATTATTTCTCCGACGGCATAACCGAAGACATCATCACCGATCTTTCCAAGATCTCCAGCCTGCACGTCGTGCCGCGCAATACGATCTTTACCTACAAGGGCATCTCGGTGAAGTTGAAGCGGCTCGCCCAGGAACTCGGCGTGCGCTATGTGCTCGAAGGCAGTGTGCGCATCTTCGACAAGCGCGTGCGTATCTCCGGCCAGCTGATCGACACCGCCAATGGCGATCATCTCTGGGCCGAGCGCTACGACCGTGACCTCACCGACATCTTCGCCATCCAGGACGAGATCACCCATGCGATCGTCGGCCAGCTGAAGGTGCGCCTGCTGCCGGAGGAGAAGAAGGCGATCGCCAACGAGCCGACCGCCAATGTCGAGGCCTATACCTATTATCTCCGGGGCCGCCAGCTTTCCCACACCTGGACGAAATCCTACCTGCAGCTCGCCAGGCGCATGTTCTGCAAAGCAGTCGAGCTCGATCCGGACTATGCCCGCGCTTATGCCGGCATCGCCGATTGCGACGCCGCGATCCGCGACTGGGCGCCCGACGATGTGCCGCTGAGACGCATCCTCGAGATGAGCGCCCGCGCGCTCGCGCTCGATCCCGATCTTCCGGAGGCCCATGCCTCGCACGGCTTGGCCCTGCATCAGAGCGGCTATGATGATCGGGCGGCGGCGGCCTTCGAGCGTGCCCTGACGCTCGACCCGAACCTCTTCGAGGCGAATTTCCATTATGCCAGGTTCTTCTTCATGCACGGAAACTTTGCCGAATCCGTTCAATATTTCACCCGCGCCGCCGAAATCCGCCCTGACGACTACGTCTCGCCGATCCATCTGATGGCCGCCTACCATTCACTCGGCCGTGGGGTGGACCGGGAAAACTGGGCCCGCCTCGGCTTGCTGCGCGCCGAACGCGCGCTGAATCTCAATCCGGAAAATTCCGGTCCCGCCCATCGCGGTGCGCTGGCGCTTGCCCATCTCGGCGATGTCAAACGCGCACGCGACTGGGCGGCGCGGGCGATCGCCATCGACCCCGACGACATTGTCGCCCAGTATAATCTCGCCTGTGTCTATTCCGTCCTCGGCGACATCGACCAGGCGATCGACCTCTTGGAGAAGCTGCTGCCCCACAGCTCCGTCTACCATATCAAATGGTTCAACAATGATTCCGACCTCGACAATATCCGCGACGACCCGCGCTTCCAGAAGCTGCTTGCCGCCGCGATGACACAGCGCGAAGAGATGGAAAGGACGGGCAGCTGAGATCGATCTTTATGCGGCCCGTTCACCAATCTTCAAAATCGCTGTGACAACCCGTCTTCACCCCTGTAACGTCGCTTGAAAAACAGGGGAACATCCGTGCGCATCCTGCTCACCGAGGACAATATCGCGCTGGCCGACGGGCTCTCGGCGATCTTGCGCGGCACGGGCCATGCCGTCGATGTCGTTCATGACGGGGCGTCCGCCAATGCCGTCATCGCGGCGGAAAATTTCGACCTTGTCATCCTCGACCTCAACCTGCCCGAGATGGACGGGCTCGACGTGCTGCGCGCCATGCGCGCCCGGCAGAATCAGGCGGCCGTCCTCATCCTGACGGCGCGTGGATCGCCGGAGGAACGGGTAAAAGGCCTTGATCTCGGCGCCGACGATTATCTGATCAAGCCTTTCGACATCGCCGAATTCGAGGCCCGTGTGCGCGTGCTGCTGCGCCGCCAGGCCGGGCTGCGGTCGGCGACGGTCGGCTTCGGCGGCATTTCTTTCGACCTCAATTCCCGCACCTTCTCCGCCGGTTCCACCCCTCTTGACATTCCCGCCCGAGAACTTGGCCTGCTCGAAATCCTCTTCATGCGGGCCGGCAAGGTCGTCGCCAAGGAGGCGATCATACAGTCGCTGACCGCCTTCGACGACGACATTTCCGCAAACGCCATCGAGCAATATGTCAGCCGGCTGAGAAAGCGCCTTTCGCCGCATGGCCTGACGGTCAAGACTGCCCGCGGTATCGGCTATTATCTCGACAAGCTGCCCGAGGCTTCATGAAGGCCGCCTATTCTCTCCGGCGCCGGCTGCTCTTCTGGCTGCTCGTCTCTACGGCCGTCATCGGCATGCTGGCACTTGCCGACACCTATCGCGAGGCTGTGCAAACCTCGAACATCGTCTCCGACCGTGTTCTCGCCGGCTCGGCGCTCGCGATCGCCGAACGCGTCGTCGTCGCCGAAGACGGCACGCTGCAGGTCGATATCCCCTATGTCGCGCTCGAAATGCTAACCTCGGCCGCGCAGGACCGCGTCTTCTACCGCGTCGACGGCCCGCCGGGCCAATTCATCACCGGCTACCAGGCTCTGCCGGTCCTGCAGAAGACGCCGAGCGGTGCGGCCGCCTTCGCCGACGACACCTTTCGCGGCGAGCCGATCCGCATCGCCACGCTCGAACGTTCCGCCTCGACCGGCATCCGCTCGGTGCCCTTCGTCGTGACCGTCGCCGAAACCACAATCGCCCGCCGGCAGTTGACTCAGGCGATCCTCGTGCGTTCGGCACTGCGCCTCGCCGTCATGATCGCCGGAGCGGCGGTCATCGTCTGGATCTCGGTCACGGTGGCGCTCCGCCCGCTCTACAAGCTCGGCGACGCCATCGGCGAACGCAGTCCTGACGATCTGCATCCGATCGAACAAACCGTGCCGAGCGAGGTCGAGCCGCTGGTCGATACGGTGAACTCATTCATGGTCCGCCTGCAGTCGGCGCTCGATGCGCTGCGCAATTTCACCGGCAATGCCAGCCACCAGCTGCGCACGCCGCTGGCGATTATCCGCACCCAGCTTGCGCTTTCGGCCCGCGCCGGCTCGCTCGCTGAAGCCCAGGCGGCAGCGCTGAAGGGAGACCAGGCCGTCGCGCATGCCGAGCGCATTCTTGCCCAGCTTCTGCTGATGGCGAAGATCGACGCCGCCACGGCCAAGGAGGCGCTGACCGCCTCCGCCATCGATCTCGCCGCCATCGCCCAGGAAATCACCGGCGAACAGATCCCGGCCGCTGCCGTCGCCGGCATCGATCTCGGCTTCGAGGGTGAGGGCCCGGCGATGATCCGCGCCGAGCCGCTGCTCATCGGCGAAATGCTGCGCAATCTTGCCGGCAATGCCATCGCCTATGCCGGCAAGGGGGCTGAAGTCACCGTCCGCGTCATCGCCGCCGCCGAGACGATCCGCCTCGAAGTCGAGGACAACGGCCCCGGTATTGCGCGCGAGAAGCTGGAGGCGGTGCGCCGCCGTTTTTCGCGCGGCAATGATTCCGCCGCGCCCGGCGCCGGCCTCGGCCTCCCCATCGTCGAGGAAATCGCCAATCTTTTCAATGCTGTCATGACGTTGGAACCTGGAACCGACGGCCGCGGGCTGAAGGTGGCCGTCACCTTTGCCAGGGCGTCGTAAAAGCCGTCGCCACCCCGGCCTTTGCACCTTGCTTTCTTTCGCTGCATTGCACAGACTGGCTTTGGGAACAGCAAGCCGCACGACGATGCGCGCCGGATAAAAGAGAAATATGTCGATCAAAGCCAGTATCTACCACCTGACCCATTATATCTATGACAAGCCGGTTCGCCTCGGCCCCCAGATTATCCGGTTGAAACCGGCGTCGCATTCGAAGACGCGGGTGCTCAGCCACTCGCTGAAGGTCACGCCCTCCAACCACTTCATCAATCTGCAGCAGGATCCCTACGGCAATTATCTCGCCCGCTACGTCTTCCCGGACCCGGTAACGGAGTTCAAGATCGAGGTCGACCTCGTCGCCGACATGACGGTCTACAACCCGTTCGACTTCTTCGTCGAAGAAGAAGCGACCAAATGGCCCTTCGATTATCCCGAAACGATCCGCGAGGATCTGTCGATCTACATGACGCCCGAGCCGGCCGGCCCGCGCCTGAAAGCGCTGCTGCCGACGCTCGACTGGTCGCCCGGACAGGCGACGGTGGATATGGTCGTCGGCCTGAATGCCCGCCTGCAGCGGCAGATCGGCTATGTGATCCGCATGGAAGCCGGCGTGCAGACGCCGGAGGAAACGCTGGAAACAGCCAAGGGCTCGTGCCGCGACACCAGTTGGCTGCTCGTCCAGATCCTTCGCCATCTCGGCCTCGCCGCCCGCTTCGTCTCCGGTTACTTGATCCAGCTGACGCCGGACCTGAAGGCGCTCGACGGCCCCTCCGGCACCGAGGTCGATTTCACCGACCTGCATGCCTGGGCCGAGGTTTACCTGCCCGGCGCCGGCTGGGTCGGTCTCGATCCCACATCGGGCCTCTTGACCGGCGAAAGCCACATTCCGCTGGCCGCCACGCCGCATTACCGCAACGCCGCACCGATCTCCGGCGGCTACTTCGGCGAGGCCGAAACCGAATTCGCCTTCGATATGAAGGTCTCGCGCGTCGCCGAACACCCGCGTATCACCAAGCCCTTCTCCGACGAAAGCTGGGAGGAGCTCAACGAACTCGGCGAGAAGGTCGACCGTGTCCTCGAAGCAGAGGACGTACACCTGACGATGGGCGGCGAGCCGACCTTCGTTTCGATCGACGACTTCCAGTCCGAAGAGTGGAACACCGCGGCCGTCGGCCCGACCAAGCGCGAAAAGGCCGACAGCCTGATCCGCCGGCTGCAGGAGCGCTTCGCCCCCGGCGGCTTCCTGCATTACGGCCAGGGGAAATGGTATCCGGGCGAAAGCCTGCCGCGCTGGACCTTCTCGCTCTACTGGCGCCGCGACGGCAAGCCGATCTGGCAGAACCTCGATCTGGTCGCCGCCGAAGGCAGGGATACCGGTGTTGCGGCCGAGGATGCCGAAAAGCTGCTGACGGCGATCGCAAAAGAACTGGCGATCAAGCCCGACATGGTGCAGCCGGCCTTTGAGGATCCGGCCGACTGGATCATCAAGGAAGGCAATCTTCCCGACAATGTCGATCCGGCGAATTCGAAGCTGAAGGATCCCGAGGAACGCAACCGCATCGCCCGCGTGTTCGGTCGTGGCCTCACCGTCCCCACCGGTTACATCCTACCGGTCCAGGCATGGAACGCCAGGGCCGCCGAAAGCCGGGTCTGGGTTAGCGAGAAATGGCGCACCCGCCGCGGCAAAATCTTCCTCGTTCCCGGCGACAGTCCGATCGGCTACCGCCTGCCGCTCGGTACTCTGCCCTATGTCCCCCCGGCGCGTTATCCCTATATCCATCCCGCCGATCCGACGATCCCGCGCGAGCCGCTGCCCGACGTTTTCGTACCGGCCGGCCGCGCCATGCCGGAAGTCTCCTTCCACGCCGGCGAGAGCAATCGCAGCCGCATCGAACAGACGCTCGGAGAAATCGGCGGCGCCGTGCGCACCGCCATGTCGGTCGAGCCGCGCGACGGCAGGCTCTGCGTTTTCATGCCGCCGGTCGAGCGGATCGAGGATTATCTCGAGCTGATCGCCGCTGCCGAAAACGCTGCCGCCGAGCTCAAGCTTCCCGTTCATATCGAAGGTTATCCGCCGCCGCAGGACGAGCGCATCAACGTCATCCGCGTCGCCCCGGATCCCGGCGTCATCGAGGTCAACATCCATCCGGCATCCAACTGGAAGGATTGCGTCGATATCACCACGGCAATCTACGAGGAGGCCCGCGCCACCCGGCTCGGCGCCGACAAATTCATGATCGACGGCCGTCATACCGGCACCGGCGGCGGCAACCATGTCGTCGTCGGCAGCGCCAATCCGAACAACAGCCCCTTCCTGCGCCGTCCGGATCTGTTGAAGAGCGTCGTCCTCCACTGGCAGCGCCACCCCTCGCTCTCCTACCTCTTCTCCGGCATGTTCATCGGCCCGACCAGCCAGGCGCCGCGCATCGACGAGGCTCGCCACGACAGCCTCTACGAGCTGGAGATCGCCATGGCGCAGATCGCGGCTCCCGGCCGCGGTCAGCAGCCGCTGCCCTGGCTCGTCGACCGCCTGTTCCGCAATCTCTTGACCGATGTCACCGGGAACACCCACCGCGCCGAGATCTGCATCGACAAGCTGTTTTCGCCCGACGGCCCGACCGGCAGGCTCGGCCTCATCGAGTTCCGCGGCTTCGAGATGCCGCCGAACGCACGCATGTCGCTTGCCCAGCAATTGCTGGTGCGCGCGCTGATCGCCCGCTTCTGGGTGAACCCGGTCGACGGCAAGTTCGTCCGCTGGGGCACGACCTTGCACGATCGTTTCATGCTGCCGCATTTCGTCTGGGCCGATTTCCTCGACGTGCTCGCCGATCTTCGCGAAAACGGCTTCGACCTCAGCCCGGAATGGTTCAAGGCCCAGCTCGAATTCCGCTTCCCCTTCTGCGGCGAAGTCGAATACGAGGGCTCGAAGCTGGAACTGCGCCAGGCGCTGGAGCCTTGGCATGTCATGGGCGAGGAAGGCGCGGTCGGCGGCACCGTCCGCTATGTCGACTCCTCCGTCGAGCGCCTCCAGGTGCGGTTCGAAACCAGCAATACAGCGCGCTACGCCGTCACCTGCAACGGCCGCACCCTGCCTCTGACGCCGACCGGCACCTCCGGCGTATCGGTCGCCGGCGTCCGCTACAAGGCATGGCAGCCGGCCTCCGGCCTGCATCCGGTCCTGCCGGTCAACACGCCTTTGACTTTTGACATTTATGATACATGGTCGAAGCGTTCGATCGGCGGCTGCATCTATCATGTTGCCCATCCGGGCGGCCGGACCTATGACACCTTCCCGGTCAACGGCAACGAGGCGGAAGCAAGGCGGCTCGCCCGCTTCGAACCGTGGGGACATACGGCAGGCGGTTATATCCCGCGCGCCGAGACGGGTTCGCCTGAATTCCCGCTGACGCTGGATCTGCGGCGACCCGCCGGAATTTGAGCCGGGATCGAGGCCAAGGGCTGAGGCCGGGGTTGGGATGTGAGTTTTGATGGGTAAAAGGCCCGCAGCGGAGCGCAAGGGTGAGGCAGAGGTTCGCATCGGCAAGGATGCGGCCTTCGACTATGCGCCGCTTCGCGGCACTGCCGACGAGATGGTCGACAATAATGGCGTCGTCCGCCCCGTCTGGCAGCGTTTCCTCTCGCATCTCGGCGCAATGCCGGAAAAGGATCTCGCCGAGCGTTTCGCCCGCGCCGACCGCTATCTCCGAGATGCCGGCGTCTTCTACCGCGCCTACGGCAGCAAGGGCACCGGCGAACGCGCCTGGCCGATCTCGCATATCCCGGTGCTGATCGACGAGCGCGAATGGCAGGCGCTGTCGGCGGGCCTGGTCCAGCGCGCCGATCTGTTGGAGGCGATCGTCGCCGATATCTATGGCGACAACCGGTTGGTGGAGGAAGGGGTCTTGCCGCCGGCGCTGATCGCCGCCAATCCCGAATTCCAGCGCCCGCTCTCCGGCATCAGACCGGCATCCGGCCACTATCTGCATTTCTGCGCTTTCGAGATCGGCCGCGGGCCTGACGGCAACTGGTGGGTGCTCGCCGACAGGACGCAGGCGCCGTCGGGCGCCGGTTTCGCGCTGGAAAGCCGCGTCGCCACCACCCGCGCCTTCTCGGATATCTACGCCGAAACCCCGGTCCACCGCCTCGCCTCCTTCTTCGGCGCCTTCCGCGATGCGCTGCAGGGCATGAAACATTCCGGCGACGATCGCATCGCCGTGCTGACGCCGGGCCCGGCCAACGAGACCTATTACGAACACGCCTACATCGCCCGTTATCTCGGCTTCATGCTGCTCGAGGGCGAGGATCTGACCGTCGTTAAGGGCCGCGTCATGGTGCGCACCGTCGCCGGCCTGAAGCCGATCGGCGTGCTCTGGCGCCGTCTCGATTCCGCCTTCGCCGACCCACTGGAGTTGAACCAGAATTCGCATATCGGCACGCCCGGCCTCGTCGAAGCCTTGCGCACCGAAAGCGTCACCATCGTCAATGCGCTCGGCACCGGCATTCTCGAAACCCGGGCGCTTCTGGCCTTCATGCCGACCATCTGCCGCCGTCTGTTGGGGCAGGCTCTGCGGCTGCCCTCGATTGCGACCTGGTGGTGCGGCCAGGAGGAGGAGCGCGAGCACGTCGCCAAGAATATCGAGAAGATGGTGATCGGCCCGGCCTATTCCCGGGCGCCCTTCTTCGACGACGACGGCGAATCCGTGCTCGGCTCGTCGCTGCGGGCGACCGCCAGGGATTCCATCACCGATTGGCTGAGTTCGGACGGCCCCAAGCTGGTCGGCCAGGAGGTCGTCACACTCTCGACGACGCCCGCCTGGGTGGACGGCAAGCTGGTGCCGCGGCCGATGTCGCTACGCGTCTTCGCCGCCCGCACCGCCGACGGCTGGCAGATTATGCCCGGCGGTTTTGCCCGCATCGGCTCCGGCGCCGATGTCGCGGCGATCGCCATGCAGTCGGGCGGCGCGGCCGCCGATGTCTGGATCGTCAGCGACAAGCCGGTCGAGCGCCACACGCTGCTGCCGGCCGAAGGCAGCTTCACCCGCAACATGCCGGGCAGCCTGCCGAGCCGGGCGGCCGACAACCTGTTCTGGCTCGGCCGCTATATCGAACGCGCCGAAGGGGCGTTGCGCATCCTGCGCGCCTGGCATGCGCGTTATGCCGAGGCCGCCGATCCGAGCCAGCCGCTGCTCGCCGACGTCTCGGCCTACCTCGCCGCCGTCGATATCGATACTGCCGAAGCCGTGCCGGAAACGCTCTTACGCAACATCGACAGCGCCGTTTATTCGGCGAGCAACATCCGCGACCGTTTCTCGCCGGACGGCTGGCTGGCGCTGAATGATCTGGCCAAGACGGCCCGCCGTTTCCGTGTCACCGTCACTGCCGGCGACGACGCCAGCCACGCGATGACGATCCTTCTGCGCAAGCTCGCCGGTTTCGCCGGCCTCGTGCACGAGAACATGTATCGCTTCATGGGTTGGCGCTTCCTCTCGCTCGGCCGCTATATCGAGCGCGGCCTGCACATGACCCGCCTGCTCGGCCACATGTCCGGCCCGGAAGCGCCGGACGGCGCGCTCGACATGCTGCTGGAGATCGGCGACAGCGTCATGACCCACCGCCGTCGCTACAACGTCAATACGGCGCGGCTGACGGTCACCGATTTGCTGGCGCTCGATCCGCTCAACCCGCGCTCGGTGCTCTTCCAGGTGAACGAGATCCACCACGAGGTCGAGCAATTGCCGAATGCCCTGATCAACGGCCAGATGTCGCCCTTCTACCGCGAGGCGATGCGGCTTCATTCCGGCCTGGCGGTGATGACGCCGGAGGGCATGGGGCCCGAGGTCTATCAGCGGTTCGAACGCGAATTGGAGCAGCTTTCCGACCTGCTCGCCCAGACCTATCTCGGGTGACGGCAGTGCTTTACGACCTCTCGCTCCGCATGGGTTACATCTACGACGTGCCGGCCTCCGGCGCTCGCCACATCATGCGCCTGATGCCGCTGTCGCTGACCAACCGGCAACGCCTCGTCGCCGGCTCGATCACGATTTCGCCGACGCCGGACGAGCAGTCGCATTTCGTCGATTTCTTTCAACACCCTGCCACCGCCTTCATGCTGCGCGCGCCGCACGAGGAGCTCGACATTCGCATGCAGGCCCGGGTGCAGGTCGAAAGCCAGCCCATCGTCGCCGATTTCTCGCCGCTGCTTGCCGACCTGCCCGAGGAGATAGCAGGCATCTGGTCGCTGGCGCCGGATTCGCCGCACCACTTTCTCGGCGACAGCCCGCGCCTGACACCGACGCGCGAGATCGCCGACTATGCACGAAGCTGCGCCAAGCCCGATCTGACGGCGATGCAGATCGCTCATGCGCTCTGCACCCGCATCAACAAGGATTTCACCTACGATCCCGACGCGACGACGGTCGACACCACGCCGCTCGAGGCTTTCAAGCTGAAGCGCGGCGTCTGCCAGGATTTTACCCACGTCATGATCCTGGCGCTGCGAAGCCTCGGCATTCCGGCAGGTTACGTCTCCGGCTTCCTGCGCACCATTCCGCCGCCCGGCAAGGAACGGCTGGAAGGGGCCGATGCCATGCATGCCTGGGTCAGGATCTGGTGCGGCGAGACGATCGGCTGGATCGAGCTCGACCCGACCAACGACATCCCCGCCGGCACCGACCACATCGTCGTCGCCTATGGGCGCGATTATTCCGACGTCGTCCCCGTTATCGGCGTGTTGAAAAGCTATGGCGGCCAGCGCGCCGTCCAGGCGGTCGACGTGATCCCGCTGAAATAAGCCAAATCCCAAAACTGGAAAAAACCGGCGATTCGTTAAAATTCTATTGACGCCGTAAGGTCGGCGTAAAGAACCAGCATGCGTTAATTACCTGACAGGGTTTCCAGTTGGGTGAACATGATGAGCACCTTCTTTTTGCATCCCTGCCTGCGTCGCATGTTCAGCGATCGAGGCGGTAATTTCGGTATCATGACGGCGGTTTTGGCGCCGGTTCTTCTCGGCGCTGCCGGCATGGCGGTCCATGTCGGCGATATGTTGCTCTCCAAGCAGCAACTGCAGGAAGCCGCCGATTCGGCGGCGCTTGCCACCGCCACCGCGCTGGCGAATGGCACGATCCAAACCTCTCAGGCCGAGGCCTTCGCGCGGAATTTCGTCGCAGGGCAAATGGCGAATTATCTGCAAAGCGGCGTCGATATCAAAAGCACGACGGGCGTTACCGTGCAGACAAACACATCGGGAAATTCGACATCCTACCAGGTGACGGTTTCGCCGAGCTACGACCTGACGGTCAATCCGCTGATGCAGGCGGTCGGCTTCACCACGCAACACCTTTCGACATCAGGCACGACGGTCGGCGGCCATTCCCAGACCCAGACCCAGGGCTCCATCTCGATGTATCTGGCGCTCGACAAATCAGGATCGATGGGAGAAGACACGGCGACTGTCAACGAGGAAGATCCCACGGAATCATATACCTACGCCTGCAATCCCCATTATAACAAGAAGGGCAAGGAAGTCTGGGACACCTGCACCGGCAGCCGCGCAAACTACTATACGAAAATAGAAGGGCTGAAGATGGCCGCCGGCAAACTCTTCGTCCAGTTGAGCAGCGCCGATCCCAACGCCCAATATGTCCGCACCGGCGCGGTATCTTACGATATCGTTCAATACGCACCCAGCAGTCTCGCCTGGGGAACTGTTGGTGTTTCGAGCTATGTCAATGCGCTTCAGGCAGGAGGCGGCACGAATTCCAGCGGCGCGATGGGCACTGCCTATTTGTCCCTGACGGCAAAGAATGCTGCGGGGAACGACGCCGAAGACTCCGCCCACCAGCTGAAGAGCGGGCAGATACCCAAGAAGTACATCGTCTTCATGACGGACGGCGACAATAACAACGACAGCAGCGGCGGCCGTTCATATGACACGCTGACCAAGGCGACATGCGACACGGCCAAGTCCAAGGGCATTGTGATCTATACGATCGCCTTCATGGCGCCCGAGGGCGGACAGGCGCTGCTGCAGTATTGCGCCTCAGACGCCTCGCACTATTTCCAGGCGGAAAAAATGGAAGACCTTTTCGCCGCGTTCAAAGCGATCGGAGCGAAGGCGTCCACTCAAGTGACGCGCCTGACGAACTGACGATACTGCCAACCGAAAGCCGATCAAAAAAGCCGCGCCGGAACAAACCGGCGCGGCTTTTCGTTATCGCTATCCCATCCATCTGATCGGGAAAAGCGTTTGAAATCAATCCTCTCGAACCCCGTGAATATGAAGGTTTGGCAAATTTTTCGTTTGCCCAAATCCTTTGTTGCAAGTGCTTCCTAACGATGCATAAACTGTGGTCCGCGCAAGCGACAAATCGATTAAATCAGGCATAACACCCTGAAACCAAATTAAAATTGGCGAGATCTGACCATGAATACCGTTTCCAAGCCGGTTATCCCTTCTCCCGCTCCCCGCAGTTCAAGGCCGGAAATTCTCGCTGAAGAAATCATCGAACGTCTGACCTACCGCATCGGCAAGGACGCCAAGGTGGCAAAGCCGCATGACTGGCTGACGGCGACGATCCTGGTGGTGCGCGACCGCATCATCGACAAGTGGATGGCCTCCACCCGCGAGGTCTATGCCACCGGCGCCAAGCGCGTCTATTATCTTTCCCTCGAATTCCTGATCGGCCGCCTGATGCGCGACGCCATCTCGAATCTCGGTCTGATGGAAGAGGTGCGCGATGCGCTCGCCTCGCTCGGCGTCGATGTCAATGTCATTGCCGGGCTGGAACCGGATGCCGCGCTCGGCAATGGCGGCCTCGGGCGTCTCGCCGCCTGCTTCATGGAGAGCATGGCAACGGTCGACGTCCCGGCCTATGGCTACGGTATCCGCTATGTCCATGGCCTCTTTCGCCAGCAGCTTGCTGACGGCTGGCAGGTGGAACTGCCCGAAAACTGGCTCGCCCATGGCAATCCCTGGGAGTTCGAGCGCCGCGAGAGCTCCTATGAAATCGGCTTTGGCGGTTCCGTCGAATTCATCACCACCCATGACGACCAGCCGCGTTACGTCTGGAAACCGGCGGAGCGCGTCATCGCCGCCGCCTTCGACACGCCGGCCGTCGGCTGGCGCGGCAAACGCGTCAACACGCTGCGCCTCTGGTCGGCACAGCCGATCGATCCGATCCTGCTCGATGCCTTCAACGCCGGCGACCACATCGGCGCGCTGCGCGAAAGCAACAAGGCCGAAAGCCTGACCCGGGTTCTCTATCCGGCCGACGCCACACCGGCCGGCCAGGAACTGCGCCTGCGCCAGGAGTTCTTCTTCTCGTCCGCTTCGCTGCAGGACATCCTGCGCCGCCACCTGCAGCAATATGATGATTTCACCTCGCTGCCGGACAAGGTGGCCATCCAGTTGAACGACACCCATCCGGCCGTCTCGGTCGCCGAACTCGTGCGTCTGCTCTGCGACGTGCACGGCATGGATTTCGAGCAGGCCTGGGAGATCACCCGCCACACGTTCTCCTACACCAATCACACGCTTCTGCCCGAAGCGCTGGAAAGCTGGCCGGTGCCGCTGTTCGAGCGCCTGCTGCCGCGCCACATGCAGATCGTTTATGCGATCAACGCCAAGATCCTGCTCGATGTCCGCAAGACCAAGAACTTTTCCGACAGCGAAATCCGCTCGATCTCGCTGATCGAGGAAAGCGGCGACCGCCGCGTGCGCATGGGCAACCTCGCCTTCATCGGCTCGCATTCGATCAACGGCGTCTCGGCGCTGCACACCGATCTGATGAAGGTCACGGTCTTTGCCGACCTGCACAAGCTCTATCCCGACCGCATCAACAACAAGACCAACGGCATCACCCCGCGCCGCTGGCTGCAGCAGTGCAATCCCGGCCTCACCGGCCTGATCCGCGAGGCGATCGGCGACGAGTTCCTCGATGATGCCGAAAAGCTGCGCCCGCTCGAGGCGCATGCTTCCGATCCGAGCTTTCAGCAGAAGTTCGCGGCGATAAAGCGGGCCAACAAGGTGGCGCTCTCCAATCTCGTCGCCAGCCGCATGGGTGTAAAGCTCGATCCGTCGGCGATGTTCGATATCCAGATCAAGCGCATCCACGAATATAAGCGCCAACTGCTGAACATCATCGAAGCCGTCGCCCTCTACGACCAGATCCGCTCGCATCCGGAGTTGGACTGGGTGCCGCGTGTCAAACTCTTCGCCGGCAAGGCGGCGCCGAGCTACTACAACGCCAAGCTGATCATCAAGCTGATCAACGACGTTGCCCGCACCATCAACAACGACCCGTCGGTGCGCGGCCTCTTAAAGGTCGTCTTCGTGCCGAATTACAATGTCTCGCTCGCCGAGGTCATGGTTCCGGCCGCCGACCTCTCCGAGCAGATTTCGACCGCCGGCATGGAGGCATCCGGCACCGGCAACATGAAGTTCGGCCTCAACGGAGCGCTGACGATCGGCACGCTCGACGGCGCCAATGTCGAGATGCGCGACAATGTCGGCGAAGACAACATCGTCATCTTCGGCCTCAGGGCCGACGAGGTTGCCAAGGTCCGCAGCGACGGCCACAATCCCCGCGCCATCATCGAGGGCTCGCGCGAACTCTCGCAGGCGCTCTCCGCCATCGGCTCCGGCGTCTTCTCGCCCGATGACCGCAACCGCTACACGGCGCTGATCGACGGCATCTATTCGCACGACTGGTTCATGGTCGCCGCCGATTTCGACGCCTATGCCCAGGCTCAGCGCGACGTCGACCAGATCTGGACCAACCAGTCCGACTGGTACAACAAGACGATCAACAACACGGCGCGGATGGGCTGGTTCTCTTCCGACCGCACGATCAGGCAATATGCAGACGAAATCTGGAGAGCCGGATGAAAACGCCGAAAACCATCCCTGAAGTAAAGCTTTCCTGGGAAATTTCGGCAGATGAAATCACGGCGATCCTTGCCGGCTCGCATTCCAATCCCTTTGCCGTCCTCGGTGTGCACCAGGCCGGCGACGCCTTCGTCGCCCGCTGTTTCATCCCGGGCGCCGAAGACGTGACCGCCATGACGCTCGACGGCGGCGTCATCGGCGAGCTGAAGCAGTTGCATGCCGACGGCTTCTTCGCCGGCCCCGTTTCGCTGACCAGGCTGCAGCCGGTGCGCTACCGCGCCCGGCGCGGCGATGCCGAATGGGCCGTCACCGACCCCTACAGCTTCGGGCCGGTGCTTGGGCCGATGGACGATTATTTCGCCCGCGAAGGCTCGCATCTGCGCCTGTTCGACAAGATGGGCGCCCACCTCATCAAGCATGATGGCGCCCAGGGCATCCATTTCGCCGTCTGGGCCCCGAACGCGCAGCGTGTCTCCGTCGTCGGCGATTTCAACAATTGGGACGGCCGCCGCCACGTCATGCGCTTCCGCTCCGATAGCGGCATCTGGGAAATCTTCGCCCCCGACGTGCCGATCGGCGTTGCCTACAAATTCGAGATCCGCGGCCAGGACGGCGTACTGCTGCCGCTGAAGGCCGATCCCTTCGCCCGCCGCAGCGAGCTCCGGCCGAAGACCGCCTCCATCACCGCCGCCGCTCTGGAGCAGGATTGGGAGGACGAAGCCCATCTGAAGCACTGGCGCGAGACCGACAAGCGCCGGCAGCCGATCTCGATCTACGAGGTGCATGCCGCCTCCTGGCAGCGACGTCAGGACGGCACGATGCTGTCCTGGGATGAGCTCGCCTCCAGCCTCATCCCCTATTGCGCCGACATGGGCTTCACCCATATCGAATTCCTGCCGATCACGGAGCATCCCTACGACCCCTCCTGGGGTTACCAGACGACCGGTCTGTACGCCCCGACCGCCCGTTTCGGCGAGCCGGAAGGTTTTGCCCGTTTCGTCAATGGCTGCCACAAGGTTGGCATCGGCGTCATTCTCGACTGGGTGCCGGCGCATTTCCCGACCGATGAACACGGCCTCGGCTGGTTCGACGGCACCGCACTCTACGAGCACGAAGACCCGCGCAAGGGCTTCCACCCCGACTGGAGCACGGCGATCTATAATTTCGGCCGCACCGAGGTCGTTTCCTATCTCGTCAACAACGCGCTCTACTGGGCCGAGAAATTCCATCTCGACGGTCTGCGCGTCGATGCCGTCGCCTCGATGCTCTACCTCGATTATTCGCGCAAGCACGGCGAATGGATTCCGAACGAATATGGCGGCAACGAGAACCTCGAAGCGGTCCGCTTCCTGCAGGATTTGAACATCCGCCTCTACGGCAATCATTCCAACGTCATGACCATCGCCGAAGAATCGACCTCCTGGCCGAAGGTCTCGCAGCCCGTGCACGAGGGCGGCCTCGGCTTCGGCTTCAAGTGGAACATGGGCTTCATGCACGACACGCTGAGCTACATGAAACGCGATCCGATCCACCGCAGGCACCATCACAACGAACTCACCTTCGGCCTGCTCTACGCCTATTCGGAAAATTTCGTCCTGCCGCTCTCGCATGACGAGGTGGTCCATGGCAAAGGCTCGCTGATCGCCAAGATGCCGGGTGACGACTGGCAGAAATTTGCCAATCTGCGTGCCTACTACGCCTATATGTGGGGCTATCCCGGCAAGAAGCTGTTGTTCATGGGCCAGGAATTTGCCCAGTGGAGCGAGTGGAGCGAGGCGAAATCGCTCGACTGGAACCTGCTTCAGTATCGTATGCACGAGGGCATGCGGCGCCTGGTGCGCGACCTCAACTTCACCTACCGCAGCAAGCCGGCGCTGCATGAGCGTGACTGCGAGGGCGAGGGATTTGAATGGCTGGTCGCCGACGACCACCAGAATTCCGTCTTTGCATGGCTGCGCAAGGCGCCGGGCCAGAAACCGGTTGCCGTCATCACCAATTTCACCCCCGTCTATCGCGAGAACTATACGATCCGCCTGCCGTCCGCAGGCCGCTGGCGGGAAATCCTGAACACCGATGCCGACATCTACGGCGGCAGCGGCAAGGGCAATGGCGGGCGCGTGCAGGCCGTCGATGCCGGCGGCGACATCACCTGCTCGATCACCTTGCCGCCCTTGGCGACAATCATGCTTGAACCTGAAAATTAGTGACTGGTGGGAGGAGAAAATGGTAGAAAAGCGTGTTCAGCCACTTGCCCGCGATGCAATGGCTTATGTTCTGGCCGGCGGCAGGGGGAGCCGTCTCAAGGAACTCACCGACCGGCGTGCCAAGCCTGCCGTCTATTTCGGCGGCAAGGCCCGTATCATCGATTTCGCCCTGTCGAACGCCCTGAACTCCGGCATCCGTCGCATCGGCGTCGCCACGCAATACAAGGCGCACTCGCTGATCCGTCACATGCAGCGCGGCTGGAACTTCTTCCGCCCTGAGCGCAACGAAAGCTTCGACATCCTGCCTGCCAGCCAGCGCGTCTCGGAAACGCAGTGGTATGAGGGCACTGCCGACGCCGTCTACCAGAACATCGACATCATCGAGGATTACGGTGTCGAATACATGGTCATTCTCGCTGGCGACCACGTCTATAAGATGGACTACGAGTGGATGCTGCAGCAGCACGTCGATTCCGGCGCCGACGTCACCATCGGCTGCCTGGAAGTGCCGCGCATGGAGGCAGTGGGCTTCGGCGTCATGCATGTCAACGAGAAGGACGAGATCATCGCCTTCGTCGAGAAGCCGGCCGATCCGCCGCCCATTCCCGACAAGCCGGATTTCGCGCTCGCCTCGATGGGCATCTACGTCTTCCACACCAAGTTCCTGCTCGATGCGCTGCGCCGCGATGCCGCCGATCCGACCTCGAGCCGCGATTTCGGCAAGGACATCATCCCCTATATCGTCCAGCATGGTAAGGCGGTCGCTCACCGCTTCGCCAAATCCTGCGTCCGCTCCGATTTCGAGCACGAGCCCTATTGGCGCGATGTCGGCACGATCGACGCCTACTGGCAGGCCAATATCGACCTTACGGCGATCGTTCCGGAACTCGACATCTACGACAAGTCCTGGCCGATCTGGACCTATGCCGAGATCACCCCGCCGGCGAAATTCGTCCATGACGACGAAGACCGCCGCGGCTCGGCAACCTCCTCCGTTGTGTCGGGCGACTGCATCATCTCGGGCGCCAGCCTCAACAACAGCCTGCTCTTTACCGGCGTCAGGGCCAACTCCTTCTCCAAGCTGGAAGGGGCGGTCATCCTGCCGAACGTGAAGATCGGCCGGAGGGCGCAGCTCAAGAATGTGGTGATCGACCACGGCGTCGTCATTCCGGAAGGTCTTGTTGTCGGTGAGGATGCCGAACTCGACGCCAAGCGCTTCCGGCGGACGGAAAGCGGCATTTGCCTGATCACGCAACCGATGATCGACAAGCTGGATATCTGACGTATGAAAGTTCTTTCGGTTTCGTCCGAAGTCTTCCCTTTGATCAAGACAGGGGGCCTGGCCGATGTGTCAGGCGCCCTGCCGATTGCTCTGAACGCCTTCGGGGTCGAAACCAAGACTCTCCTGCCCGGCTATCCCGCCGTCATGAAGGTCATTCGCGACCCGGTCGTCAGGCTCGAATTCGCGGACCTGCTCGGAGAAAAGGCGACCGTGCTCGAGGTCCGGCACGAGGGCCTCGATCTTCTCGTCCTCCATGCCCCGGCCTATTACGACAGGCCGGGCGGCCCCTATCTCGATCCGCTCGGCAAGGACTATCCCGACAATTGGCGCCGTTTCGCCGCTCTGTCGCTCGCCGCCTCCGAGATCGCCGCCGGTCTGCTGCCCGGCTGGCGGCCGGATCTGGTCCACACGCACGATTGGCAAGCGGCGCTGACCTCCGTCTACATGCGCTATTATCCGACGCCGGAACTGCCGAGCGTGCTGACGATCCACAACATCGCCTTCCAGGGCCAGTTCGGCTCCGAGATCTTTCCAGGCCTGCGCCTGCCCGATCATGCCTTCGCCATCGACGGCGTCGAATATTACGGCACGACCGGCTTTCTGAAAGGCGGCCTGCAAACCGCCCATGCGATCACCACTGTCAGCCCCACCTATGCCGACGAGATCCTGACGCCGGAATTCGGCATGGGGCTCGAAGGCGTGATTGCCACCCGCATCGACAATCTGCACGGCATCGTCAACGGCATTGACACCGATATCTGGAATCCGGCAACCGATCCCGTCGTCCACACCCATTACGGCCCGACGACGCTGAGGAACCGCGACGAGAATCGCCGCTCGATCGCCGAATTCTTCCATCTCGACAATGACGATGCCCCGATCTTCTGCGTCATCAGCCGTCTCACCTGGCAGAAGGGCATGGATCTCGTCGCCAACGTCGCCGACGAGATCGTCGGCATGGGCGGCAAGCTCGTCGTGCTCGGCTCCGGCGAAGCCGCACTTGAGGGCGCGCTGCTCGCTTCCGCCAGCCGTCATCCCGGCCGCATCGGCGTCTCGATCGGCTATAACGAGCCGATGTCTCATCTGATGCAGGCCGGCTGCGACGCGATCATCATCCCCTCGCGCTTCGAGCCCTGCGGCCTGACCCAGCTTTACGGTCTACGCTATGGCTGCGTGCCGATCGTGGCGCGCACCGGCGGGCTGAATGACACGGTGATCGATGCCAATCACGCCGCCCTTGCGGCGAAAGTGGCAACCGGCATACAATTCTCACCCGTGACGGAAACGGGCATGCTGCAGGCAATCCGCCGTGCGATGCATTTTTACGCGGACCGAAAACTCTGGACCCAATTGCAAAAGCAGGGCATGAAATCGGATGTCTCCTGGGAGAAGAGCGCCGAACGCTACGCTGCCCTCTATTCAAGCCTCGTCTCGAAAGGCATGTGACCTAAAATGATCAAGTCCGTACCCACCACGCCCTACCTGGACCAGAAGCCCGGCACGTCGGGCCTGCGCAAGAAGGTTCCGGTCTTCCAGCAGCCGAATTATGCGGAGAACTTCATCCAGTCGATCTTCGATTCGCTGGAAGGCTACCAGGGCAAGTGCCTCGTCATCGGCGGCGACGGACGCTATTACAATCGCGAAGTCATCCAGAAGGCGGTCAAGATGGCCGCCGCCAATGGATTCGGCAAGGTGATGGTCGGCAAGGGCGGCATTCTGTCGACGCCGGCCGCCTCCCACATCATCCGCAAATACAAGGCTTTCGGCGGCATCATTCTGTCTGCCAGCCACAATCCCGGCGGCCCGACGGAAGATTTCGGCATCAAGTACAACATCAACAATGGCGGTCCGGCCCCGGAAAAGATCACCGACGCGATCTATGCCCGTTCCAAGACGATCGACAGCTACAAGATCGCTGATTTCGCCGACGTCAATCTCGATCGCATCGGCAAGGACGAACTTCCCGGCGGTATGATCCTCTCGGTCATCGACCCGGTCGAGGACTATGCCGCACTGATGGAAGAGCTGTTCGATTTCGGCGCCATCCGCAATCTGATCAGCCTCGGCTTCCGCATCGCCTTCGATGGGATGAGCGCCGTCACCGGCCCCTATGCCAAGGAAATCTTCGAAAATCGCCTCGGCGCTCCCTCTGGATCTGTGCGCAATTTCATGCCGCTGCCGGATTTCGGCGGTCATCACCCGGATCCGAACCCGGTTCACTGCAAGGAACTCTTCGATGAGATGATGGGTGATGACGCGCCCGATTTCGGCGCTGCTTCCGATGGCGACGGCGACCGCAATCTGATCATCGGCCGCGGCATCTTCGTCACTCCCTCCGACAGCCTGGCGATTCTTGCCGCCAACGCCAATCTCGCCCCCGGCTACTCCGGCGGCCTCGCCGGCATCGCCCGTTCGATGCCGACCTCGGGTGCTGCCGACCGCGTCGCCGAAAGACGCGGCATCGGCATGTATGAGACGCCGACCGGCTGGAAGTTCTTCGGCAACCTGCTCGACGCCGGCATGGCGACGATCTGCGGCGAGGAAAGCTCCGGCACCGGATCCAGCCACGTCCGCGAAAAGGATGGCCTCTGGGCGGTGCTGCTCTGGCTGAATATTCTTGCCGTGCGCGGCGAGAGCGTCGCCGATGTCGTCACCCAGCACTGGCAGACCTACGGCCGCAACTATTATTCGCGCCACGATTACGAAGGCCTCGACACCGATGCGGCGAACGGACTGATGGACAATCTCCGCAGCCAGCTTTCCACCCTGCCCGGCAAGAGTTTCGGCAGCCTTAAGGTCGAGAAAGCCGACGATTTCGCCTATCACGATCCGATCGACAAATCGGTGAGCGAGCACCAGGGCATCCGCGTCCTCTTCGAAGGCGGCTCCCGCGTCGTCTTCCGTCTCTCCGGCACCGGCACGTCTGGCGCAACCTTGCGTGTCTATATCGAGCGTTACGAGCCGGATTCGACTCGCCACAACATCGAAACGCAGGAAGCGCTCGCCGATCTCATCGCGGCAGCCGACAGCGTTGCCAGCATTCGGGAACGCACGGGACGCGACGCGCCAACCGTGATCACCTGATCCGGGGGAAACATGCGCGGGAACAATGCGGCGCAGGCCGGCGCGATCGTCTTCGACACCGGCGTCGAATTTGCCGTCTGGTCGCATCATGCCGCGCAGGTCGAGCTCTGCCTGTTCGACAATGACGGCAACAGGGAATTCGCGCGCCTGCCGATGGCGCGCGACGGCAACCAGGTCCATCGCCTCTTCGTCGATGGCCTCAGGCAAGGCGCCCGCTTCGGCTATCGTGCCGACGGTATCTACGCGCCGGACAACGGCCTCTGGTTCGATCCGTCGAAATTGCTGATCGACCCCTATGCCAAGGAGATCGACCGGCCGTTCCGTTACGATCCCCGCCTCGGCATCTACGGCGAAGACAGCCAGGATCTGATGCCGAAGGCGATCGTCACCTCAGATACGCGCGCCGCCATTGCCAAGCCGCTCTTCAAACCGGGCGGCTTCATCTACGAAGTGGCGGTGCGGCCCTTCACCATTCTTCATCCCGACATACCGGACCGCCAGCGCGGCACCATCGCCGCCCTAGCCCATCCCTCGGTCATCGCCCACCTGAAGCGGATCGGTGTCGATGCCGTCGAACTGATGCCGATCACCGCCTGGGTCGACGAACGCCACCTGCCACCGCTCGGCCTCACCAATGGCTGGGGCTACAATCCGGTCGCCTTCATGGCGCTCGATCCTCGGCTCGCCCCCGGCGGCATGACCGAGCTGCGCGAGACGGTCGCCGCCCTGCATGCCGAGGGCATCGCGGTTATCCTCGACCTCGTCTTCAACCATACCGGCGAGAGCGACCGGTACGGCACAACGCTGTCGCTGCGCGGCCTCGACAACCTACATTATTTTCGCCATGTCCAGAATGGCCCGGGCGAACTGGTCAACGATACGGGAACCGGCAACACGCTCGCCTGCGACCATCCCGAAGTTCGCCGTCTCGTCATCGACAGCCTGCGCCATTTCGTGCTCAACGCCGGCGTCGACGGTTTTCGCTTCGATCTTGCGCCCGTCCTCGGCCGAACCGCGACCGGCTTCGAGCGCGATGGCGGAACGCTTGCCGCGATTCTGGCCGATAATGTGCTCGCCGACCGGATCATGATCGCCGAACCCTGGGACATCGGTCCCGGCGGTTACCAGCTCGGCAACTTCCCGCCGCCCTTCCTCGAATGGAACGACCGGGTTCGCGACGATTTGCGCTGCTATTGGCGCGGCGACCAGTGGAAGACCGGCGCGCTGGCAACCGCGCTTGCCGGTTCTTCCGACATCTTCGCCCGCAATGACGGCAAAGGGACGCGCAGCGTCAATTTCCTTGCCGCCCATGACGGCTTCACGCTGATCGATCTCGTCTCCTATGCCGGAAAGCACAACGACGCCAATGGCGAGCACAATCGCGACGGCCATAATGAGAACCACTCGTGGAACAATGGCGTCGAAGGCGAAACCCTTTACCCCTCGATCCGCAAGCGCCGGATAAACGATGTGATGGCGCTGATATCAACGCTCTTTGTCACCCGCGGCAGCATCATGCTGACGGCCGGCGACGAAGGCGGACGCAGCCAGCGCGGCAACAACAATGCCTATTGCCAGGACAACGAGATCACCTGGCTCGACTGGAAGACATTGAATGAGGATCTCATCGCCCATACCGCCTTCGTTGCCGGGCTGCGCCGCCGCTTCACCGTCTTTTCCGAAACGGATTTCCTGTCGGGAAATGGCGACGTCGAATGGATTTCGGTTTCGGGCGAACCGATGACGGTCGCCGAATGGGAGACGCCGTCGCTCGCCGTCCTCGGCATGCTGCTGGCAACCGGCGACCAGGCCTCGAAAGGCAAACGCACCCGGCTTGCCGTGCTCCTCAATCGTTCCGAAACCCGCGAGCTCTTTACGCTTCCGTCGGAAGGCGAAGCTTGCTGGCGTCAATTGACGCCGGCGGGCGTGAAGAAGGCCGGCCCCCGAGTTACCGTCGAGCCACGCTCCGTCGCCTTTTTCATAGAAAAATGACCGGCGCCTCCCATTGGCGCAAATCCTTGTCGCAATCGTCATAAATGCACGATAAGGCTTTGGCGCGGCGGGCTTATCTGACGAGGGAATGCATGGGCACGGAAATTTCACTCTCCGACGTGCGGGGATTGATCGGCATGGAAACGGGCCTTTCGGATTGGATCACCGTCGACCAGACGATGATCGATGCCTTTGCGGGGGCAACGGATGACCACCAGTTCATTCACGTCGATCCCGAGCGCGCCGCCGCCGAAAGCCCCTTCGGCGGCACCATCGCCCATGGCTTCCTGACACTGTCTCTGCTCTCGGCGATGAATTACAACTGCCTGCCGAAAGTGCGCGAGCAGACCATGGGCATCAATTACGGCTTCGACCGCGTCCGCTTCATGACGCCGGTCAAAAGCGGCGCCCGCGTGCGCGGCCGCTTCCTGCTCTCCGACGCCCGCTTCCGTGGCGGCGGCATGCTGATGACCACCTACGACGTCACAATCGAAATCGAAAACGAGAAGAAGCCGGCCCTGACGGCAAAATGGATCACCATCATCCAGTTCGACCCGAAGGATCGTCCCGAGGACGCGTAAGATGCGGCTATGATTTCGCAGAATTGAAGACCGCTTCAAGAGCGTGGCTGTCCGGATCGATGTCATCCCAGACCCTGACATAACCGAGAGCGCCGAGGGCGGCATCGTAAAATGCCGCCGACCGCTCTATATCGGAAACGCCGAGGGAGGCATGATGCAGCATCCGTCCTCCTTCGAATGAGCGCCCAATACCGGCAGGACTGATCCGGGCTCAATGGCCGGCATCATGAGCCGCCTCGTTGAGCAGCCCGAAGACGAAGTCGGAAAACGACCGCCAGCATTCGACCCGGAACGTCTGTTCATCCGTGCGCAGAAGCACGATTTCCGCCTTGCCGAAGATCGTGCGAGACGCAGCCCCGACCGGAAACGAAGAAAGCGACAGATCCTGCGGGCAGCCGGCGGCAAGCGTCTTTTCCGCGCCCGGTCCCGAGACGATGATCGCGACATTGCGGTGGGAAACGTCGGTCGCCGAATGCACGGCACGGAGGCCGGAAAGCACCGCCATCAGATCGGCGCCATCCTCGTCGATTACCAGCCATTCGTCCGGCCCGATCCAGAGCGCTGAGCGCACGCCGGCCCGACTGGAGGTCTTCGGAGCGTTCGGCACGGTGAGACCGAGCGCTTTGGTAAGCGCGGCAAGCGATTCCGCCGGGGCGCGCAGTGCCACCCGGCTCGCTGCCGGTGCCACCGTCAGCCGTACCGTTGCGGAGCCGCCGAGACGGCCGGCAAGCACTGGCTTGCGAATTGCGACATCAGCCATGGATGCGGCCTCCTTCCTTGTCAAAGAATACCAGATCCGTCACCTCGACGGCGATCGTCCGGTCCGGCATCGGCACGTAGAGCGTCTCGCCCATCCGCGCCCGGCCACCGGCGACGAGCGCGAAGGCGATCGACCGGCCGCAGTTTTCCGACCAATAGGCCGAGGTGACGTGGCCGAGCATCGTCATCGGCTTCGGCTCGTTCGGGTTCGCGACGACCTGCGCGCCTTCTTCGAGCACCAGCTTCGGATCCTTAGTGACAAGTCCGACAAGCTGCTTGCGTCCCTCCTTCACGAGGTCCGGCCGCTGCAGGCCGCGAATGCCGACAAAGTCCTTCTTCTTCTTCGAAACAGCCCAGGCAACGCCCGCGTCATCAGGCGTAACCGTCCCGTCAGTATCCTGGCCGACAATGATGTAGCCCTTTTCGGCGCGCAGCACGTGCATCGTCTCGGTACCGTAGACGCAGGCGCCGAGCGGCTCGGCATTGGCCCACACCGCTTCCAGCACCGACTGGCCATAATCGGCCGGCACGTTGATTTCGAAACCGATTTCGCCGGTGAAGGAGACGCGGAAGAGCCGTGCGGGCACGCCGCAGACCGTGCATTCGGCAACGCTCATATGCGGGAAGGCCTCGTTTGAGAGGTCGACCCCTTCGACCAGCGGCTCGACGATCGCGCGCGCCTTCGGTCCCTGTACGGCAATGACTGCCCATTGCTCGGTGACCGAGGTCAGCCATACCTTCAGGTCCGGGAATTCCGTCTGCAGGTAATCTTCCATGTGGTGAAGAACGCGCGGCGCTCCGCCGGTCGTCGTCGTGACATGGAAACGGTCCTCGGCCAGTCGCCCGACGACGCCGTCGTCATATACGAAGCCGTCTTCGCGGGTCATGATCCCGTAGCGAGCCTTGCCCGGCTTCAGCGTATCCCAGGCATTGGTGTAGATGAGGTTGAGGAACTTCGCCGCATCCGGGCCCACCACCTCGATCTTGCCAAGCGTCGAAGCGTCGAAAATACCGGCCGACTCTCGGGCTGTGCGGCATTCGCGCGCGACCGCCTGATGCATGTTCTCGCCGGCACGCGGATAGAACCAGGCGCGTTTCCAGTTGCCGACATCCTCGAAAACGGCACCATGGGCTTCTTCCCAGCCATGCAGCGGCGTTTTGCGCGTCGGATCGAACAACTCTCCGCGCGAATGGCCGATCAGCGTGCCGTAGGTGACCGGCGTGTAGGGCGCGCGGAAGGTGGTGAGGCCGACCTGCGGGATTTCCTTGCCGAGCATTTCGGCGGCGATCGCCAAGCCATGCATGTTGGAAAGCTTGCCCTGGTCCGAGGCCATGCCGTTAGTCGTAAAGCGCTTGATGTGCTCGATCGAATGCATGCCCTCGCGCACGGCAAGGCGGATATCCTTGGCACAGACATCGTGCTGGAAGTCGATAAAGGCCTTGCCGTTGGTTTTCGGCCCGGCGCCTTCGGCGGCACCGATCATGCCGCCCGTCCATTCAAAGGCCTGCTCGGCCGACATTGCGATCTTCTCGCCGCTGCTTCCGCCGGTGGCCTGCGCCATCAGTTCGCCGGCGGCAAGCGATTCCTCGATCGTCCGCTGCAAGTCGTCAGTGCCGTTGCAGGCGCCGACCGACAGGCAATCCTGCGCGTAGGAGCCGGGCAGGAAACGCTGGCTTTCAGCGTCGAAGGCCACTTTGCCGCGCGACTGCGAGAACAGATGCACGGACGGTGTCCAGCCGGCCGAAACCAGCAGCGCATCGACGGCGATCTTGCGCGGCGAACCGCCGCCGTTGCGCGCCACCGTCATCGACGAGATGCGCAGCCGCCCCGCGGTGTTGATCACCGACTGGCCGACCAGCACGTCGATGCCGAGCGCGCGCGCCTCCGCCAGCACCACCGCGCCCGGCGCCTGCCGGCAATCGACGATGGCGGCGATCGAAACGCCGGCGCGCTTCAGATCGAAGGCCGTTTCATAAGCCGAGTCATGCGCCGTGTAGATGCCGACATTCTTGCCGACGGCGACGCCGTAATGATTGAGATAGGTCCGCGCCGCCGAGGCCAGCATGATGCCCGGCCGGTCGTTATTCGGAAATACCATGTGCCGTTCGATCGCGCCGTTGGCGAGGATCACCCGCTTGGCCCGGACCTGCCAGAGCCGTTCGCGCGGCAGATCATGGGCGGGATTGGCGAGATGGTCGGTGACGCGCTCGGCCAGGCCGACAAAATTGTGGTTGTAGTAGCCGAAGGCAGTCGTGCGCAACAGCACTTGGACATTGTCCATCGCCTTCAGCTGCGCCACGGCCTTCTGCGCCCAGGTGAAGCCGTCCTGCCCATCGATCTTGGCGCCGGCATCATGGCGCAACGCGCCACCCGCCTCCGCCTGCTCGTCGCAGAGGATCACCCTGACGCCAGTCCGGGCCGCGGCCAGCGCCGCAGAAAGCCCGGCAACGCCGCCGCCAACCACCAGCACGTCGCAATGAGCGTAACGGCTGGTATAATGGTCCGGATCGCCTTCCGTCGGGGCAACACCGAGGCCGGCGGCGCGACGGATGAGCGGTTCATAGACGTGCTTCCAGGCAGCGCGCGGCCACATGAAGGTTTTGTAGTAAAAGCCGGCGGCGAAGAACGGCGACATCAGATTGTTGATGGCCCCGACATCGCGGGCAAGCGAGGGCCAGCGGTTCTGCGAGCTGACGATCATGCCGTCGAAGACTTCCTGCACGGTGGCGCGCACGTTCGGCTGCTTGCGTGCTGCATCGCGAGCGACGTCGATCAGGGCGTTCGGCTCCTCGGCGCCGGCTGAAAGAATGCCGCGCGGCCGGTGATATTTGAACGAACGGCCGACAAGGTGCACGCCGTGGGCGATCAGCGCCGAGGCGACGCTATCGCCTTCGAGCGCCGTGTAGGTCTTGCCGTCGAAGCTGAAGCGCGCGGTTTTGGCCGGCGTCAGGCGCCCCTTGCCGGCGATACGATTGACGCCGCTCATTGCGCCTCTCCTTCCAGTGCTTCATATGTCTCGACAGGCGCATGCTTCTCGGCAGCAGCGCCGACCACAGGCTTCGGCTCACCGGCCTGATAGGTCATGAGGAACTTGTCGCTCACCGTGTCGCGGACTGCATTGAAGAAACGTCCGCAGCCATGGATGTGCCGCCAGCGTTCGAATATCAGCCCCTTCGGATTGTCGCGCAGAAAGAAATAGGCTTCGAATTCCGCGTCCGAGATCG
The DNA here is from genome assembly GCF_019793465.1 of Rhizobium croatiense. GTDB lineage: Bacteria > Pseudomonadota > Alphaproteobacteria > Rhizobiales > Rhizobiaceae > Rhizobium > Rhizobium croatiense. The sequence continues at coordinate 225,314 of NZ_JAILYJ010000005.1, forward strand.
AGGCGATATCTGCGGGCCGCGCAATATGCGCGTCACCCGCGCCGCGGAATTCGAGCTCGGAGCGCTCTTCCTGGCAGTAAGGGCAATGGATCAGCAGCATGTAGGATTTCCTTCTCCTCCACTTCTCCCCAGCGGGGAGAAGGTGCCTGAAAGACGGATGAGGGGGTGAGCGACGAAAGCAGCGAGCGTGAGCACGAAAACACCCATCGTCAGTGCGCCACCGCCGCCGCAGCAGCCTCGTCGATCAGCCGGCCGCTGCGGAAACGCTCCAGCGTCAGGCCGGCATTGAACTTGTGCGGTTCGTCGCGGGCAATCAGATGGGCAAAAAGATTGGCCGAGCCCGGCGTTGCCTTGAAGCCACCGGTGCCCCAGCCGCAATTGACGTAAAGCCCGGGAACCGGCGTCTTCGACTGAATCGCCGAACGATCCGGCGTGTTGTCGACGATGCCGCCCCATTGGCGCATCATCTTGACGCGCCGGAACATCGGGAAGAGTTCGCAGATGGCATCAAGCGTATGGGTGATGATCTGCAGCCCGCCGGTCTGCGAGTAGGAATTGTACTGGTCGGTGCCGGCGCCGATGACGAGTTCTCCCTTGTCGGACTGGGAGATATAGGCGTGCACCGTGTTCGACATGACAACACAGGGGAAGATCGGCTTCAGCGGCTCGGAAACCAGCGCCTGCAGCGGGCTCGACTGCAGCGGCACCCGCACATCGGCCATCTTCATGATCGTCGTGGTGTGGCCGGCCGCCGACACGCCGACTTTTCTGGCGCCGATGAAGCCGCGCGTGGTCTCGACGCCGGTCACGCGTCCATCGGGCGCACGGCGGATCCCGGTCACTTCGCAATTCTGGATGATGTGAACACCGCGGTCCGATGCTGCACGCGCATAACCCCAGGCGACCGCATCATGCCGCGCCGTGCCGCCGCGCCGCTGCAGTGCCGCACCGTTGATCGGGTAGCGCGCGCTGGCGGAGATATCGAGCGGCGGGCAATAGGCCTTCGCCTGTTCCGGCGTCAGCCATTCATTGTCGATGCCGTAGAGCCGGTTGGCGTGGATATGCCGCTTGAAGGACTGCTGGTCGTGAATATTGTGCGAGAGCATCATCACGCCGCGCGGCGAATACATCACATTGTAGTTGAGCTCCTGCGAAAGCCCCTCCCAGAGCTTCATCGAATGCTCGTAAATGTGCATGCTCTCTTCATAGAGATAGTTCGAGCGGATGATGGTGGTGTTGCGCCCCGTATTGCCGCCGCCGAGCCAGCCCTTCTCGATCACCGCAACATTGGTGATGCCATGCTCCTTGGCGAGGTAATAGGCGGCTCCCAGGCCGTGCCCGCCGGCGCCGATGATGACGACGTCGTATTCGGCGCGCGGTTCTGGTGAAGTCCACTGCTTCTCCCAGCCTCTGTGGCCACGAAGGGCCTCTCGCGCCACGGCAAAAACCGAATATTTCCGCATCCGCCTTCTTCTCCTTCGGGCAAGGACTATTCTCCGTGCCCATACAAATCGCAAATCCAAATGCGGCACAACGGCTCTTTTGCGACGCGCGAGAGCTTTGGTTTTGACACTGAGCGACATGATGTCGAAAAGCGCCCTGTTTTCCAGGACACGCGCTCCGCTTCCTCCGGCATTGGCACAACCTGCAATCGATCGGGGCCGCCGGCTAGCCCTCACCCAAGAGGGCGAGAAGACAAGCAGTTACTAAAATGTTAACTCTCCCCCCTTGCCAGGGTTCTTGTATCATGTGGGGTCAGCGTTCATTCTTCCACGCGCTTCTCATCGCGTTTTGCAGCGCCCAGGCGTCGCCCGCCGCCGAGCCGGTTGGTCAGGCTGTCCTCATCAAGACTGAAGTCACCGGACAGGCCGGACCGATTGAGGTCAATACCAGCGTTCACCGTGACGAGCGGATTCGAACATCGCAATCCGGGCTTGGCCAGTTTCTGTTTCGAGACGGCACCAAGCTCGCGGTCGGCTGGGGGTCCTCTGTCGTCATCGACAAATATGTCTTCGACGACACGCAATCGGTCAGAAAGCTCACCATCAAGGCCGCCAAGGGGACCTTCCGCTGGGTCAGCGGCAGTTCCAAATCGTCGGCCTATCAGATCCTGACGCCCGCCGGCACGATCGGCGTGCGCGGCACTGCATTCGATTTCTATGTCGGCCCCGACGGCACCACCGCCGTCGTCCTCCTGAACGGCGCGGCCAGCTTCTGCGGCCCCGGCGGCTGTCGCCAGCTGCAGCAACGCTGCGATTGCGTTGTCGCCAAACCGAATGGCGATATGACGGCGGCCGGCCGGGTCGATCGCAACGTCCTTGACAGACTTGGAAACCAGCGTGCCCTGCCCTTCCTTTCCGGCAACCAACGGCTTTCGGGCGGCCTCGGCATGCTCGGCGGCTGCAATATGGCCTCCGTGATGCCGGAAAGAAAAGACGTAACACGGCCTCCGCCGGCAGTTGCACCTGCTCCGCAGAGGCAGGATCCGCCACAGAGACAGGCCGAGCCGCAAAAGGAGCGACCGAACAAGCCCGATAAGCCTCATCACGACAGGCCTCATCACGACAAGCCTCATCACGACAGGCCGCACCATGACAAGCCCCACCATGACAAGCCGGATAGACCCGACAAGCATGAGGGCCATGGCAGCCATGACGATGACGGAAAGCCGGGAAATCACGGTTTGGATCATCGGGAGCTCGAGCGCCACCATGATGGAGATCGCGATCATAAGAATGATCGAAACCACGACAGAAGTCGGAATTTCAATCGCGGTCGGTGAGGCTGTTTTCGGGATCCTCGCAAGTCAAGGCGTCGGCACTGCTGTATCCGCCAGACGATGGGCCAGTGCATCGACGAGCAGTGCAAAGGCCGGCGAGGACTGTCGGCGTGTCGGGCAGTGAAGGTGATATCCCCAAGAAGGGCACCGCTCTTGGAAAATCGCTTTTACTTTTCGGCATCGGCGGCGCTCTTTTCGATCACCGCAGGCAATTCCCGAAAATGGTTGGTCCTGCTGGGTATCCGCCGATAAAATTCCACCAAACCGCCCACCACTTCATCCGCCCTGAGCTTTGCCGTATCCATAAGTTTGCGGGTATTTTTTGAATGCGAATGCAGGGCTTGCATCAATTGCCGGTGAACGGCACTGAGCGCGGCGAATTCCCGGGATGCCGCCACATGCTCATCGCCGAGGACGGCAAGGATCTTAGTGCGGCTGCTCTTTCCCTTCAGTGGAATGGCGCCGGCGTCGATCAGCGCCATTCCCTTCACTGAAAGTGCAGTGCTGTCGGAGATGAGGATATCGAAGCCTACCTCTTTGCACGACGACTCGATGCGGGCCGCGACATTGACGGCATCTCCGACCGCCGAATAGTTGAAGCGGGTCTTGGCGCCCATATTCCCGACGCAGGCAATGCCGGTATGGATGCCGATGCCGATGCCGACCTCCTGATCGGGACCGAAGCCGAAGGCGTCGCCGGCGTTCAGTTCGGCGAGTGTCGCGCGCATGGCCAGGGCTGTGCGAACCGCCTTGGTTTCATGATCCGCAACATCGACCGGCGCATTCCAGAACGCCATGATCGAATCGCCGATAAACTTGTCGAGTGTGCCTTCATTGGCCACGACATGACGGCTCAGCGCGTCGAGCAATGTGTTCAGGAAGGCGACGACATCCGTCGGCGCCAGCCGTTCACTCATCTCGGTGAAGTTCCTGACGTCGACGAACATGACCGTCAGCTCGCGGTCATCCCCACCCAGGCGCAATGCGTCGCGGTTATGCTCAATGCGATGGAGCAGCGACGGAGACAAATAATGTCCGAAGGCGCGCCGCACCTCGCGCCTTTCCCGATCGATCACCAGAATGCGGAACGAGGTTGCGGCAAAATGGGTGATCGATCCGCTGACGATCGGCGCCAGCGGATCGAGAAGAAGTCCCGCATAGAGAAACGACAACCACGACGCCACGAGCGCCATTGCCGTAATGAGCAGGCCGCAGACCAGGGCGACGGCGGGACTGACGAAGGTCGTCACCACGACGAGCAGGCATCCGAGCACCGCGATCGTGAGGATTTCCAGCCCGTCCGCCCAGTCGGGCCGCGACAGGAACTGGCCGGAGAGAATCTGCTCGACGGCCTGCGCATGCAGCGAAACGCCAGGGACATTCTCGCCGAGCGCGGTGACGCGAATGTCCTGCAGGCCGGCCGCAGAAGTCCCGACGAAAATGACGCTGCCGTTGATGGCGGCCGCAACGTCGGGGCTGGCGCCTGCACCGGCGAGCACCTGGCGTGCAGATATATAGCGCTCGGCCCGGTCCGGCGTGACATAGAGCCAGAGTTCGCCGGCCGCCGTCAGCGGCACGACGAAGTCGCCGATCTTTGCCGATGTCATAATGGCGGCGCGGTCGGGCGCGCCCGAGAGCACATAGGTCGACACCCCCTGCGCGACCCGCAGCGCCTCGATCGCCAGGTTCGGATAGAGCTGCTCGCCATCGGTCAGGAACAGCGGAACCGCTCGAACCACAGGCGAGGGATTGCCCGGATTGAGGCTGATATGGCCAAGCCCCGCTGCATTGGCCTCCAGTTGCGGCCTGAGCGGCGTCGAAGCGTGCAGAAAGGGCGGGGCCGAGACCGGGCTTTCGCCCGTGAAGGCGAAGCCCGCCTTGACGGGCGGCCGGTAACTGCCCTCGTTGGACAAGCCGAAGCCGAGGACGACGGGTTTGCCGGCAATCGAGCCGGCGAATATCTCGTCGTTATCGGGCAGCTTCTCGGCAAGGGAAGGATCGACGCCGGCGATCTCGCGAACGACGTTGCGCGGCGACAGCCGGTCCGGCTCGGCGAAGAGAACATCGAAGGCGATGGACGCTGCCCCCATTTCCGAGAGCCTGTCCACCAACAGGGCCAGCCTGTCCCGCGGCCACGGCCACTGGCCGAATTCGCGCAGCGAGGCTTCGTCGATGTCAACCACGCGGACCGGCATCGGTTCGAAGCTTCTCGGAACCAGCCGCTGATATTCGTCGAAGGTCACCCCGCGGATCAGCTTGAAAATCCCCGGATCGCCCGCCCGCAGGATCGTCAGCACCGCCACGATCGCCAGGCCGATAACCACACCGATTTGCTGCACGCGTGTCATCATCTCACCGGCTGTCCCTCCCGCGGCGGAGCGGCCTGCGTCTGCCGGCAGACAGGCTACGCCGCTTTCGGCCCGAATGCCATTCGCGCACGCGTCATGGGCGCTCCGTTTTCGACCTCTTGCCCTTCGCCTTTCCATCCGGCCGATAAGAAGCGCCGTCAATGAGCCCACGGGTCCGATTTTGGCCAGGCTTTTGCTGGGATGACAAAGGCTTCGACCTTGCCGGGCGCCCGGCGAAATGTTCTTGTAGCGATCGAAAATCGCACGCTTTCAAGAGAAGGGTAAGGGTCGCCGTGATTTCCGAATCCGCCGCGCGCCGAAGCGGCTACTGGCTGATCGCCGTCGTGCTGGCCATGCTGGCCGGGCTGCCGCTTGCCGTCTGGCTCGACATTAGCGATCTCTCGGGAAATACCTTGCGGCGACAGGCGCGTGACATGAGTTCGCTCATATCGAGCATCCGCTCCTATTATTCGGCGAACGTCGTCGGACGGGTTTTGGCCGCGCATGCCAGCGGTGCGGCCGCCGGCACGGTCGTCTCCCACAACTATGCCAATATTCCAGGCGCCATCCCGCTGCCGGCAACACTTTCGCTGGAGCTCGGCGACGTCATCAAGGAACAGCAGGCCAATATCACCTATCGTTTCGTCTCCGATCTCCCGTTCAAGAGCCGCGCATCCCACGAGCTCGACGACTTCGAAAGACAAGCGCTCGCGGCGCTGCGCGCCAATCCGCAACAGACGCTGAACGACCTCACCCGTGTCGGACTGACCGATACCCTGCGGTTCACCACCCCTGTCGTCATGGGCCAGGCCTGCGTTGCCTGCCATAACAGCCACCCGGAAAGCCCGAAGACCGATTGGAAGGTGAGCGATGTGCGCGGCATTCAGGAAGTGATCATCCGGCAGCCCTATGCCAGCAACGTCTTCGCCTTCAAATACCTGCTCTGCTATTTTCTTTTTGTCGCCATCATCGGCCTCAGCTTCATTCTCCTGCAGCGGCAGCAGGCGCGCGCAATCCATAACGCCAACCAGGACCTGGAAGCGGCCAACGAATTCCTCGCCAGCGTCTCGCTGAAGATTTCACGCTACCTCTCGCCGCAGATCTACAAGAGCATTTTCAGCGGGCAGAAGGACGTGGTCGTCCATACCGAGCGCAAGCGCCTGACGATCTTCTTCTCCGACATCAAGGATTTCACCGCGACCACCGAGCGGCTGCAGCCGGAAGCGCTGACGGAGATGCTCAACGAATATCTGACCGAGATGTCGAACATTGCCCTGGCGCATGGCGGCACGGTGGACAAGTTCATCGGCGACGCCATGCTGGTTTTCTTCGGCGACCCGGAAACGAAGGGGCCGGAGGAGGATGCGAAAGCCTGCCTGCGCATGGCCGTCGACATGCAGCGCCGCCTCGGCGAACTGAAGGACAGATGGCGCAGAAACGGCACCGAAGAGCCTTTCGTCGTGCGCATGGGAATCAATAGCGGCTATTGCAATGTCGGCAATTTCGGCAGCAGCGACCGCATGGACTATACGATCATCGGCGCGGAGGCCAATCTCGCGGCCCGCCTGCAATCGATCGCCCAGGGCGGAGAGATCGTCATCAGCTACGAAACCTATGCGCTGGTCAACGAGATCGTCGATGCCCATCCGCTGCCGCCGATCACGATGAAGGGCATACAGCGCGAGATCGTGCCCTATGCTGTGGATGGGCTGACGCTCGGCGCGGATCACAAGAGCCGCGTTCTGAGCGAACATCTCGCCGGCCTCGACCTGCATCTGGATATGAGCCGGGTGGAGCCCGCCGACCGCCTTCGGGTCAAGACGGCGCTCAAGGAGGCGATTGCAGCTCTCGATGAAGCCCTGCCGGAGTCGGCGCGATCGAGACAGGATACCGGGCCGGTGTGATTTTTCCACCTGCCTCCCATATCCGTCTGGACTTCCCCGACCCGATCTGCTATCCCGCATCACCAATCGCAAGGCTGCGGCCGCGCGAACGTTATTTTTTTGCCCCTGGCGCTGCGCCGCCTCAGGCATCAACCAAACCAAAGGAACGTGATTCTCGTGCAGGTACTTGTCCGCGATAACAATGTCGATCAGGCTCTCCGCGCTCTCAAGAAGAAGATGCAGCGCGAAGGCATTTTCCGCGAAATGAAGATGCGCGACTACTACGAGAAGCCGTCGCAGAAGCGTGCCCGCGAAAAGGCCGAGGCTGTTCGCCGCGTTCGCAAGCTGGCCCGTAAGCGCGCCCAGCGCGAAGGCCTGGTCGCACGCTAAGCGTTGCCGTCGTTTTTTCGACGTTTTCAGATGCATTGTGGCGGGGGCGATTGGTTCGCCGCCGCCTTTTTAGTTTGCCGCTGAAGATCGCATATCCCAATATCGGATATGCCGCATGGGGAAAGCGAGCCCGAATGGCTGTTACCACCTTCAATCCGTCCCGCGCCTGGCGCTTGCAGAAAACCGCATTGCTGCCGGCTATGGCGCTGGCCGCCCTGTTCGGCCTTGCCGGCTGCGAAACGACCAATACTACGGACGCGGTGATCCGCATCGACAAGGCGCAGGGTTCGGAAGAAAACATCGCGTCGCTGACGGCAGTTATCAACGCCAACCCCCGGGATCCCGAAGGCTATAATGTCCGCGGCTCCGCTTACGGCCGCGGCGGCCAATTCCGTCCGGCGCTGAACGATTTCAACACGGCGCTGCAGATCAATCCACGCTTCTTCCAGGCCTATGCCAACCGCGCCCTCGTCTATCGCAACATGGGTCAGCAGGCTCAGGCGATCGCCGACTATAACGCCGCGCTGCAGATCAACCCGAGCTATGACGTCGCCTATATCGGCCGCGGCAATGTCTATCGCATGGCCGGCCAGGACGACCAGGCATTCAACGATTTCGACCGGGCGATCCAGCTCGGCACCACCGATGGCCGCGCCTATCACAATCGCGGTCTGATCTATCAGAAGCGCAATCAGCAGGACAAGGCGATCGACGATTTCTCGAAAGCGATCTCGCTCGCGCCGAACTCGCCCGAGCCCTATAACGGCCGCGGCATTTCCTATATCGCGCTGAACGACGACGACAACGCCTTTGCCGATTTCAACCATGCGATCGAGCTCAACGGCAACATCGCCGAATCCTGGGCCAACCAGGCGCTCGTCTACGAACGCCGCGGCGACAAGGCCAAGGCCGCCCGCTCCTATCGCCATGCGATCGGCCTCGATCCGAAGTACCAGCCGGCTCGTGACGGCCTTGCTCGCGTCGGCGTCGCACCAGCCGGCTAAGGATGTGCATTGGGGCGGCCGGACCACCGGATGCTCCAGATCCTTGCCGTTGCGAGAAATCTCGGGCGGAGCCGCCTTATCTGTCACCGGCCCGATGCGCGTGCAGCGGCGGTCGATGACGTCGACGCTGTCATGGAGGCGGCTGCATCGCCTTGAAAAGAGAGGTGCGGAAAAAACACCCGCCGTCTTTGATGGCATGTCATACGATGTTGCAAGCCGCTCTTGCTCCCCCTAACATGTCGCTGCTTCGATAGCCCGCTATCGGGCGTTGGAAAAACGTGTTGAGGGCGTTTTGCAAGAGATACGGATCTTTGCGTTCCTGACCGCGAGCGAAAACTGTTGCGGGCAGCGCCCGCCCCAGCGCCGCGCATCGTCCAAGCGACGCAAGGGATGCGGCCATGTTTTGTGCCCGGTGATTTTATCCTTCGCTCGATTGGACTCGATGGATTGTGCGATGGCGCAGGCGGCGTGGCGCATTCAATGAAGATCGTTGCGCTGTTCTTCCCAAAGGCTTCGATCGGCACCTATCTCGTTGCCATGGCGGTGGCGATCGCGCTGCCGATTTTCGCCTTCGTGACGCTGCTTCTGCTGCAGCTTGAGGACAATCAGCGTTCGGCGCTGAAGCGCGAGACGGCGCAGGACGCGCTTGCCCTTTCGCGCATCATCGACCGCCAGCTTCAGGACATGGCGACGACGCTGCGGCTGCTGTCGAGTTCGCCGGAACTTGAAAACGGCGATTTCGCCTCCTTCCACGAGCGCACGGAAACGGCTCTGCGCAACAATTCGCTTTACGTGCTTGCCGTCGACCGCACCGGCCGGCAACTGCTGAATACACGCCGGCCTTTCGGCACGCCGCTCGGAGAGATGGCAAATATCGCCGCCCTCGATGCCGCCATGAAATCCGGCCGCATCGAGGCTTCCGATGTTTTTCGCGGCAGAACCAGCGGCGATTGGGTCTATAACGTCACCCTCCCGCGGGCAGCGGATGATCCGGTCGCAGCCCTGATCATTACGCAGGATGCCAAGGATCTCGGCAGGCTGGTGACGACTCAGGGCCTTGCTGCCGGCTGGTCGGCCGCCGTCATCGATCAAAGCGGTCACGTGGTCGTTGCCGCCGGCCCCGCAGCCCTGGAACCCGGCACGCCCTTCGATCCGCGCATCCTGCCGGCGCTTGGTTTCTCCCGGGGTGTCTTCGAAGACAAGACGATCCTGCCCCACATGCTGCTCGGTTATGCTCAAATTCCCGGCTGGTCATGGAAAACGGTGATCTGGGGGCCGGTGGCACAGGCTTCGATCCTCAGCACCTGGCGCTTCCTCATCATCGGCGGCGTGGCGCTTGTGCTCGTCGCCGTGCTCGCCGCCTATGCCGTCGCGAGACAGGTGCGCACCACCATCCGCGATATCGCCGAAATGGCAAAGCGTATGGGCGACGGCCACATTGTCTCGCCGGTCGAGACCAGCGTCATCGAGGCGAACCAGGTGGCGATCGCCCTGTCGAATGCCTCCTTCGACCGCAGCCAGACCGAGGACCGGCTGCGTTTCGTCATGCACGAGCTCGTCCACCGCACGAAAAATCTTCTGACGCTTGTCCAGGCAATGATGCGCCAGCTCGCCAAGCAGGCCGACAGCGTCGAGACCTTCCAGGCCGCTGTCGCCGACCGCCTCGAGGGGCTGGTGCGTTCGATCGAGCTGCTGACCAGCGAGCAATGGGGAGGCGTGTCGCTGCGGCGGGTCGTCGATATCCATCTACAGGCCTTCCCGCAATCGCGCGAACAGATCGAAATCACAGGTGAGGATTTCGTCCTGAAGCCCGACGCGGTGCAGAATCTCGGTCTGGCGCTGCATGAGCTGGCCACCAATTCGGTGAAGTACGGCGCACTTTCCGTTCCGCAGGGCCGTGTCCGCTTCGAATGGCGCGATGTCCGGGAGGAAGACAAGCCGGATGCCCTGCTCCGCTTCACCTGGGAGGAGCGTAGCGGCCCGCCGGTGATAGAGCCCTCACGCACAGGCTTCGGTACGACCGTGATCAAGGCCCATGCCGCCGCCGCCTTCCGCGGCACAGTTGAGATCGATTTCCTGCCTGAAGGCCTGTTATGGGTGTTGACGGCGCAGCGCGCCGCACTGGAACGGGACTGACCCATGTAGCCCGGAGGAGCGCAGGGGTTCCTGGAAATCAAAGCGCCAGAGCGCATCCCATGAATCACGTTTGATGCGGCGTGCTTCAGCCTCCCGGAACAATCGCCACCTGCACCCGTTTCGAACAGGTCGTTCCTAAGGAGAAAGACCATGTTCAAGCAAACCATCATCGCAGCCGCGGCTCTGACGGCCGCGGCCTGGGCAAGCCCGGCGGGCGCGGAAAACTATGTCACGCTTGGCCGCCTGGTCTGCGGATCGGATGGCGGCCAGGGTCTGATCATCACGTCGCAGAAGAACCTGATCTGCACCTACACGCCGGCATCCGGCGGCGTCAAGGCGGTCTACGCCGGCAAAATCGAGAAGTTCGGCCTCGACATTGGTCAGACCGGCAAGAGCGTGATGATTTGGCAAGTGCTTGCGAAAACCGGCACGGATATGCCGCAATTCGCCTTGGCCGGTGAATATTATGGCATCGGGGCGGATGCGAGCATCGGTGCAGGCGCCGGCGCCAAGGTGATCGCCGGCGGCACCAACAAAGCGTTCATGCTGCAGCCGTTGAACGTCCAGGCTCAGGAAGGATTGAACCTGGCGATCGGGGTCGAGAAGATGACGCTGGTGCCGGGCGAGACATAAGAAAGCAGCCCCCGCTGCACACTTCCTGGCGATATGCAGGAGGGCGGCTGTTTCACTCGATCAATGCGAAATCGCCTTGTTGATATCCTCGGTCATTTTCTTCGCATCGCCGAGCAGCATCATCGTGCCGTCCTTGTAGAAAAGCGTATTGTCGATGCCGGCATAACCGGAGCCGAGCGAGCGCTTGACGAAGAGGCAGGTCTTCGCCCGGTCGACGTCGAGGATCGGCATGCCGTAGATCGGCGAGGTCTTGTCGTCGCGCGCGGCCGGATTGGTGACATCGTTGGCGCCGATGACATAGGCGACGTCGGCCTGGGCGAATTCCGAATTGATGTCCTCGAGCTCGAAGACCTCGTCATAGGGAACATTCGCTTCGGCGAGCAGCACATTCATGTGGCCGGGCATGCGGCCCGCAACTGGGTGAATGGCATATTTCACTTCGACGCCGTTCTTCTTGAGATTGTCGGCGAGTTCACGCAAGGCATGCTGGGCCTGGGCAACCGCCATGCCGTATCCGGGCACGATGATGACCTTCGAGGCATTCGCCATCAGATAGGCCGCGTCCTCGGCCGAGCCGAGCTTGACCGTCCGGTCCGAGGTGTCGGGTCCACTGGCCGCCGTCTCGCCGCCGAAACCGCCGAGGATGACGGAGACGAAGGAACGGTTCATGCCCTTGCACATGATGTAGGAGAGGATTGCGCCGGAGGAACCGACGAGCGCGCCGGTGATGATCAGCGCCAGATTGCCGAGCGTGAAGCCGATGCCGGCCGCAGCCCATCCCGAATAGGAGTTCAGCATCGAGACGACGACGGGCATATCGGCGCCGCCGATCGGCACGATCAAGAGAACGCCGAGCGCCAGCGACAGCGCCACGACTGCCCAGAAGTCGAAATGGCTTTCGGCGACGGCAAGCCCGATGATGAACAGAATGATCAGCGCCAGCAGGGCCGCATTGATCACATGCCGGTAGGGCAAGAGGATCGGCTTGCCGGACATGCGTCCGTCGAGCTTCAGGAAGGCGATGATCGAGCCGGTGAAGGTGAGCGCCCCGATCGCCACGCCGAGCGCCATCTCGACACGCGCCTCGGTGTGGATATGACCGATCTCGCCAAGGCCGAAGGAAGCAGGCGTATAGAGCGCCGAAGCCGCGACCAGCACGGCCGCAAGTCCGACCAGCGAATGGAAGCCGGCGACGAGCTGCGGCATCGAGGTCATGGCGATGGTGCGGGCGACATAGGCGCCGACGCTGCCACCGATGCTAAGCCCAAGGATGATCAGCACAAAGCCGCCGAAGTCAGGCGTCGCCAGCACCAGCGTCGTCAGGATGGCGATCCCCATGCCGACCATGCCGTAGAGATTGCCCTTGCGGCTGGTGGCCGGATGCGACAGGCCGCGCAGCGCTAGGATGAACAGAACGCCGGAGACGAGGTAGAGGAAGGCTGCGATATTGGTCATCGGTCGCTCACCGGTCCTTCTTGCGGTACATCGACAGCATCCGCTGCGTGACGAGGAAGCCGCCGAAGATATTGACCGAAACCAGCACGAGGGCGACGAAGCCGAAGCCGGTCGCAAGTCCGCTCGTCGAGATGCCGACCGCCAGCAGTGCGCCGACGACGATGACCGAGGAGATCGCATTGGTGACGGCCATCAGCGGCGTATGCAGGGCCGGCGTCACCGACCACACGACGTAATAACCGACGAAGATCGACAAGACGAAGATCGCGAATTGAAAGACGAAGGGATCGATCGCCCCGCCGGTGGCGGCACTGGCCGCTTCCGGCGCCTGGGCCGTCGCCGCAATCACCGCGGTCACCGCCTGGTCGAGCTGTTCCAGCGCTCTGTCCATTGCTTCACTGGCCATCAGTTGTCCCCTTCTTCACGCCGCCGAAGGCGGGATGAACCACGTCACCGGCAAAGGTCAGCATCGTCGCCTTGACCAGCTCGTCGTCGAGGTTGACGACGACGCTGCCGGTTTCCTTATTGACCATGGTCTCGAGGAAAGTGACGAGGTTCTTGGCGTAGAGCGCCGAGGCGCTGGCCGCAACCCGGCCCGGCATATTGGCAAAACCGATCACCTTGACACCGTCAACATCGGCGACCTCGCCGGCGACGACGCCCTCGATATTGCCGCCGCGCTCGACCGCGAGGTCGACAGCAACGGCACCCGGCTTCATCGAGGCGAGCATGGCGCGTGAAACCAGTCGCGGCGCGGCGCGACCAGGGATCAGCGCGGTGGTGATGACGATATCTTGCTTAGCAATATGTTCGGCCACGAGTGCGGCCTGCTTGCCCTGATAGTCGGCCGACATTTCCTTGGCATAGCCACCGGCCGTTTCTGCCGCCTTGAACTCGTCGTCCTCGACGGCGATGAACTTGGCGCCGAGCGAGGCGACCTGCTCCTTGGCGGCCGGGCGGACGTCTGTGGCCGAAACCGCCGCGCCGAGACGGCGCGCGGTGGCGATCGCCTGGAGGCCGGCGACGCCGGCACCCATGACGAAGACCTTGGCGGCCGGCACGGTGCCGGCGGCCGTCATCATCATCGGCATGGCGCGGTCATAGACCGCCGCCGCCTCGATGACGGCCTGGTAACCGGCGAGATTGGCCTGGGACGACAGCACGTCCATCGATTGGGCGCGGGTGATGCGCGGCATCAGTTCCATCGCGAAAGCCGAAAGCCCGGCACTGGCCAGAGCCGCGATCGCTTCGTCATTGCCGTACGGATCCATGATGGCGATCACCGCGGCGCCGCTTTTATAGGATGAGATTTCCTGTTCGTTCGGGCGGCGGACCTTCAGCACCACGTCGGCGGAGGCGGCGTCGGCAAAACTGCCGATCCTGGCGCCCGCCGCCTCGAACTCTCCATCCGGAATACGAGACGCCGCCCCGGCGCCGGCTTCGACGACGACGTCGAAGCCGAAACTCTTCATTTTCTTTACGGTCTCGGCGGAGGCCGCGACACGCGTCTCCTCGCCGGCAATTTCCCTTGCAACGAAAACGATATTGCCCAACTGCCCCCTCCTCCGGGTCAGCCAGACCGCCGCAGGCTTCCCTGCGCAGGCCAAGCACCTAAGCATGTCGCGCAAAACTGTCCGGCGGTTCTGCGATAACGATATGCGAGAAAATAAAGACCTGAAGCACGAACAGCGAATCTGAACGATCGCAACGCGCTTCAGTCACAAGCTTCGGCGAAGCCCTCCCTTTGCCGCGATCAGCGGACCAGGAAGACGCCGGCAGCGAGAAGAATGATGAAGACGAAGAGGCCGCCGAGAAGGCCGGCGCCGCCGAAGAAACCGGCAGTCATCGCAAGCAGGAGGACGATGAGAAGCATCGAGCCGTATTTCGTGGCCGCGATGAACATGTCGTAGGTCTTTTCATGTTCCCGGTAATCCATCGGCGCGCCGGTCTCGACCGGTCCGGTATGATGTTCGGCCATAAATATCGTCTCCCTGAATGCCTCTGCGCTGCCTGATTCCCCCGCTTAGGCCGAGGGAAATCCCTGCCTGCAGGAATTACACAATGACAGGCGAAAGCGCAATGCATGAGAATGCCGCAGCCACAGTTCCAAACCACCCCTCTCCCACGGAGGAAAAAGGCATGGCGGGACATCGGCTGCGGATCTTGTCATCGCCCTATGTCGCCCCGTCCGGAGGCAGGAGAAATCAGAGCGGCAGGTCAGTGCCGAGTTCACCCGGCGGCACGAAACGCGCCGTCGGAATAATGGTGAGCGGCGGCAACGTGTCGTTGGGATTGCGCGAGAACATCATACGCTGCTCGCTGGCGCTGGAGATGAAGAAGGGATAGCGCGTCAACAGCTTGCGCCCGACCTCGACCACATTCGTCGCCATCAGCGTCATGTCGATCCCGTAATTCTTCGCCAGTCGGCCAGGGACGATCGTGTCGGCATAGAAGACCCGCTTATAGAAAGCGGCATGCGGCGGTCGAACGAACTGAAGCACACGGTCTGCGCGGAAATAGGCGGCCGCAACGATGGTGGGTCTCAGCGTCAGATAGGGAACCCAGGGCAGATCCGCGGTGAGTTCCGGGTCAGCTGCGAAACGCGCCGGATCAATCAACGTCAACCCGGCATCCAGGAGCTCGTCCATCGCTTCAGGAAAAGCGCCACCGGACTGACTGAGGCGGTGATCAGGTGTCACATAATGAACTCGGATCGTGCTGATCAGCTCACCATAATAGTACAACCCGAAAATATAGGCGTGGCTGTCGAAATCGCTGTCATCAAGCAGCCCTTTCGGAGCGAGCGCCAGGACGTCATGGGCCTTGTAAGCCTTGTAACGCAGGCGTTCCACCTGTTCCATGTCTTCGCTGCTTTCGACGCGGCGATATTCGACATGATCCAAAATATCCAAAATTTTCGTGCTGAAATCACCACGCTTGAACAGTGTCTCTGACATTCTCTCGATCCGCTCGTTAACGGATCATTAATCATACGCCGGTGAAATTTAGGCAAGGAAATCCGATAATTCGGCCCGTATATAAACTATTAAGGTTAACGGTGCGGGGGATTGTCAGCGGAAGAATTGGCGCTCACAGAGCGTTCAGGCGACCTTATTGCGGCGACGTTGCACGGGGCGGCGGCCGATGCCCTGCTGCAACAGCGGGATGTTTTGGGAAGGCACCGGCTGCGAGAAAACATAGCCCTGCACCAGATCGGTGCTGCGGTGCTTGTTGAGCAGCGCGAGCTGCTCCTCGGTCTCGACGCCCTCGATGACGATCTTCAGGCCGAGTTCGCGGGCGAGATGGACCGTGCCGCGCAACAGCTTGAGACGGCGGGTATCCTCGACGATGTTGCGCACGAAGGAACGGTCGATCTTGACGATATCGAGCGGCAGCGTGTCGAGATAGCTGAGGCTGGAGAAACCGGTGCCGAAATCGTCAATGGCGATTGTGATGCCGCGAGCCCTCAGCTCCGCCAGGATGGCGCGCACGGCCTGCGGCTCGTCGATCAGGCAGCTTTCGGTGACTTCGAGATGCAGCCGCGCCGCATCGAGGCCGGAATGAGTGAGCGCATCGGCGACCACGGAAAGGATATCGGCATCGCGCAGGTCGCGCGCCGAGAGGTTGACCGAGACGGCGATATGGTCCGGCCAGCTCATGCACTCGCTGCAGGCCTTGAACAGGACGAAACGGGTGATGTCGGAGATAATGCCCATCTCTTCGGCAAGCCGGATGAACACATCGGGCGGAATCGAGCCCTTCTCCGGATGCACCCAGCGGGCTAAGGCCTCGGCGCATTCTATCCGTGTGCCATCGGCCCGGAACATCGGCTGGAAGACGAGATGCAGCGCCTGCGCCGAAACCGCTTCGCGCAGGTCAGCCTTCAGCTTCTGCTGCTCGATATAGCGCCCGTCCATCTCCCGCTCGAATCCGGATATGCCGCCCTTGAGGCGGGACTTGCTTTCGAACAGGGCAAGATCCGCCTTGACGCTCCACTCATCCATTGCAAAGGCCGAGCTTTCGAGGATCGCGTAGCCGGCGCTGAGCGACACGAGGAAGGTCAGCTCGTCGACCTCATAATGGCCCTGGATCGCGGCGTGCACGCGGCGAATCGAGAGCTCGAGCGATGTGGGCTCCTTCGCATGCGGGAAGAACAGGATGAACTGATCGCCCATCAACCGGCCGAGGATGGCATTGCCGCAAGCCTGCTTGATGCGGGCGGCGATGGCGCAAAGCAGATGGTCGCCGGTGACGTGACCACGCATGTCGTTGACATGTTTGAACTCGTCGATATCAAGAACCATGAAGCCGAGCGGTCCTGATTTGCGCGGGTGCCTGGCGAGATATTCTTGGACCAGTTGCCCGAAATATTCGCGGTTCGGCAGGCCGGTCAGCGCATCGAAGCGGACCATGTGCATGATCTTCTGCTCCGCCTTCACCCGGCTCGACACGTCTTCGAAGATCAGAACGGCGCCGCCGTCTGCCCTCCGGCTGGCAGAGAATTCGAGCGACAGGTCCTCAGGGAAATGAATGAGCGTACGTGACAGGTTGCCGTCGGCGACCTGAGTGAGCTGGCGCAGGATGAGCTCCGGCTGCGAGGCATCCATGAAGCTGTAACGCGCGCCATAACGCAGCACGGCGCCGAGGTCGCGATCCTTCAGCCGCTCCGGTGCACCGATCCTCAATAGCTCGCAGGCCTTGCGGTTGACGACCTGAATGCGATTTTCCACATCCACCATCACCAGGCCATGGGGCATGTTGTTGAGCGCTGTATCGAAACGGTCGGCGATCATGGTGATTTCCCGGCGCGCGATCACATTCTCGTAAAGGAACTCGCGCACGCCATTCGCCATTGCCCGCGTCGTCAGCCAGAAGGGAATAAGGAAGATCGACAGTAGACCGCGGTAGAAATCCAGCGCCAACAGGCTGCAGACGATCATCGGCAGGCAGCAGGAGAACGTCTGAAGGTCGACCGCGAGGCGCGAACCGTAGTTGCGGCCGACGACCGAAACCATGGTTGCCATAGTGACGGCAATGCAGGCAAGCTCGGCAAAGGAATCGCGCACGACGAAGATCGCGTAGCCGCTGGCGATACCAAGCAATGCCGTAGTGCAGGCAGCACCGGCAACCAGAATCCGCTCCCAACGCTCGATTCCGGCGTGCGACAGCTTCTCCTTGTCGACACGGTCAAACTGCCGGAAGATGGCCATGCGGACGCTGAAGACCAGAAGGAAGGCGGCAGAGAGGAGAATGTAGACGGAAGACTGTGTCTTGGCGGCGACGGCAAGGCATGTCGCCACGTGGACGATTACGCCAGCAAGAAGCGTCATGCGGTTCCCGGAAAGGGAACTCACAAACGACAGATACACGTCTAAAGGGACCCTGTTCGGGCTATCTGGCTTCATCCACACTTTCCCTGTGCGCGGGAATTCTAGAGGCAACCCTTTAAAAATTGATTTCAATCGAATCAAACATTTGGTCAAATTTTCTAAAACCTAAGGGTGAACAGCACAGCCTTGGCGTGACAATGCAGCCTTGTCGCGAGATTGTTGAAATAATCATCCACGCCTGGGTTGTTAAAATACCCTACCGGCCATGCGGGCGGCCGTCTTAGTACCACCTCAGCCCTGAAAATCGGAATCGTTTTCGGAAAAATCCCAAGTCCGCGCAAGAAAGGCGACGGCGCTATACGTCTATGCGCCTATGCGCGGCATTTATCCTTCCAATTTCGAGGGCCGTAGTCTACACCGATTCCTAAGAGGGAAAGCTGCCGAATAACGGCAGGACAAGAATAAGGGAAACGAATGTCGGGACTTCTGGCGGCAAGCCGGCTGATCGATTCGGTCAGTCGGATCATGGGCAAACTTTCCGAATATATGGTGCTGTTCTGCTGTCTGATTAGTGCCGGAAATGCCATCGTCCGCTATGCCTTCAACTACAGTTCGAATGGCTGGCTGGAAATCCAGTGGTATCTGTTCGCCTTCGTTGTCATGCTCGGCGCCTCGCATGCGTTGCGCAACAATGAGCATGTCCGCGTCGACCTGATCTATGGCGCAGTGTCCGACAAGGCGAAGATCTGGATCGACATCGTCGGCCTCATCCTGTTCCTCATCCCCGTCTGCATCTTCCTCACCTGGCTCTGCTGGCCTTTCTTCGCACTGTCCTACCGGCAGGGGGAAATATCGGGCAATGCCGGCGGACTGATCCGCTGGCCCGTCAAGCTGATCCTGGTCGCAGGCTTCGGACTGCTGTCCCTTCAGGGCGTTTCCGAGCTGATCAAGCGGATCGCCGCCCTCACCGGCCATATCAGCATCGACACAAAATACGAAAAGCCGCTGCAATAGCGCCCCGGGAGGAACGGATTTGTTTGATTTCGGCATTATTCCGCCGGCCATGTTCCTGGGCATGGTCCTCTTCATGCTCTACGGCTTTCCGGTCGCCTTTTCACTCGCCGCCGTCGGCCTGTTCTTCGGCATCATCGGCATCGCCACCGGCCATTTCAGCGAAGCCTTTCTGCAAGCGCTGCCCCTGCGCTTTTTCGGCATCGTCTCCAACGACCTGCTGCTCGCCATCCCCTTCTTCACCTTCATGGGCGCGGTGCTGGAACGCTGCGGCCTTGCCGAGGATCTGCTCGAAGGCACCGGCAAGCTCTTTGGCGGCATTCCCGGCGGCCTTGCCTATGCCGTCATCCTGGTCGGCGCCGTCCTCGGCGCCATCACCGGCACGGTGGCCGCCTCCGTCATCACTATGGGTGTGATCTCGCTGCCGATCATGCTGCGCTACGGTTACAGCCCGCGCCTTGCCACCGGCGTCATCGCCGCCTCCGGCACCATCACCCAGGTGATCCCGCCCTCGCTCGTGCTCGTCGTCCTCGCCGACCAGCTCGGCAGATCGGTCGGCGACATGTATCTCGGCGCGATCGGCCCCTCGATCCTGCAGGTGGCGATCTTCGTCCTCTTCATCCTTGTCATGTCGATCATCCGGCCGAAATCGATGCCGCCGCTGCCGAAAGAGGTGCGCGGCAACCTTGACTGGGCGCTGCTCGCCAAAGTGATGATGGGCATGGTGCCATCGATCGTGCTGATCTTCCTGGTGCTCGGCACGATCTTCATGGGGCTTGCGACGCCGACGGAAGCCGGCGCGCTCGGCGTGGTCGGCGCCATGGGGCTTGCCGCCTTGCATCGTCGTCTCACCTGGCCGCTGATCCGCGAGGCGATGACGTCGACCACCCACATCACCTCGATGGTGGTGATGATCCTGATCGGCTCCACCTGTTTCAGCCTCGTCTTCCAGGGCATGGACGGTTCGCGCTGGATCGAGCACATGCTGTCGGGTATCCCAGGCGGCCCGGTCGGCTTCCTGATCTTCGTCAACATCTTCATCTTCGTGCTCGCCTTCTTCCTCGATTTCTTCGAAATCGCCTTCATCGTCATCCCGATGCTCGCCCCCGTCGCTTCCAGTCTCGGCATCGACCTGATCTGGTTCGGCGTGCTGATCTGCGTCAACATGCAGACGAGCTTCATGCATCCGCCCTTCGGCTTCGCGCTCTTCTATCTGCGCTCGATCGCCAGCAAGGACGTCAAGACCTCCGATATCTATATGGGCGCGCTGCCCTGGGTCGGCATGCAGATCATCCTGGTGGCAATCGTGATCTTCTGGCCGCAATCGGTCACCTACTGGCTGGACCGCGGCCCGAAGGTCGACCCAAACTCGATCAAGATCGAAGTGCCGGGCTTCGGCGGCCAGCTCGGCCTGCCGCCGGTGGGCGGCGGCGGCAATGGCGCGCCGCAGATCCCCGGCCTGAACCTGCCGCCGCTCGGCTTGCCGGGAGCCCCGCCGCCACCTGCGAAATAACTCCCGGAAATAACAGGGCCAAAACAAAACCCCGGATCAAGCGATCCGGGGTTTTGGTATGCGTTCGTGTCACGCGCCGATGGAAGCGCTTAGAGCTTGCCGGCCCGCTGCTGGATCATCATGAACGTATCAAACGTGTATTCCGAGAGCTGCATCCAGAGATAGGCGTCGCGCTTGAAAGCGGTCTGGTCGTCGTAGATCTTCTTGAAATACTGGTTGTTGGCCGAGATTTCGCCGTAGATGCCCATGGCCGCCTGGAAGCAGGCCTCCATGATCTCTTGACTGAATGGGCGCAACGTCGCGCCTTCGGCGACGAGCTGCTTCAGCGCAGTCGGGTTCTTCGTGTCGTATTTCGCCAGCATGTTGGTGTTGGCGAAGGCGCAGGCGTCGGTGAGCGCTGCCTGGTAGTGCTTTGGCAGGTTGCTCCATTTGTCGAGGTTGAAGAACGCATGCACCGTCGGGCCGCCTTCCCACCAGCCCGGATAATAGTAATATTTCGCCACCTTGTGGAAGCCGAGCTTCAGATCGTCATAGGGACCGACGAATTCCGCCGCATCGATCGTGCCCTTTTCGAGCGCCGGGTAGATGTCGCCGCCGGCGATCTGCTGCGGGACGACGCCGACCTTTTCCATGACCCGGCCGGCCAGGCCGGCGATGCGCATCTTGACGCCCTTCAGGTCGTCGAGCGTGTTGATTTCCTTGCGGAACCAGCCGCCCATCTGGGCACCGGTATTGCCGGCCGGCAAAGCATACATGCCCTGCGTGGCATAAAACTCGTTCATCAGCTTGTTGCCGTTGCCGTCATTAAACCAGGCATTGGTCAGGCGGCTGTTGAGCCCGAACGGAATGGCCGTTCCGATGGCGTAGGTCGGATCCTTGCCGACGAAATAATAGGAGGTGGTGTGGGCTGCCTCGACCGTGCCGGCAGCCACCGCATCGACGGCCTGCAGCCCCGGCACGACTTCACCGGCCGCGAAAGGCTGGATGGTGAAGTTGCCGTCCGTGGCGGCGGCAACATGCTTGGCGATGTCTTCGGCACCGCCATAGATCGTATCCAAGCTCTTCGGAAACGACGACGTCATGCGCCACGCGATCTTCGGATTCTCCTGCGCGATCGCAGGCGCTGCCAATGCCGTTGCGGCGACCGCGCCGGCCCCGGCGGTTCCCGCCTTCTTGAAAAACGAACGACGATCCATCAAAAACCTCCCGTATAGATGGCACTGCGCGGCCAATCTTCACCCCTACCCGCAGCGAGGGCAGAGCTAAGCATGGCGAGGGCCGCGATTCAAGCTTTAGTCTATTAGCCTTTGGCATCAAGACGGCAATAAGGCAACAGGCAGGCACCCATCAAAATCAGCAGCTTAGCCGCGAGGACAGCCGCCACGACGAGGTCTTGGCGGAAATCGGCCGCCAGCTGCAGCCAAACGTTGACTTCGCGGCCATTCTGGCGGCAGAAACGACAAGCAGAAGATTTCACCGGGGCAAACATGACGAAACCGATCGTTGCCATTCCTGCCGATATTCGCAGCTTCGACGGCGCGACCTGGCACGCCGTGCAGCATCAATATCTCAGTGCCGCATTGAATGCGGCCGGCGTCATGGCCTTTGTCATCCCGGCTTTCGAGGCTGGCTACGACACAGACGCGATCCTCGACCGCGTCGATGGTCTGCTGGTATCGGGCTCGGCCAGCAATGTGCATCCTTCACTTTACGGCGCCGAGGCAAATGACAAGGACGGTCCCTTCGATCCCGCCCGCGACGCCACAAGCCTGCCGCTCATCCGCCGCGCCATCGATCGCGCCATACCGCTGCTCGCCATCTGCCGCGGCATTCAGGAGCTGAATGTCGCCCTCGGCGGCTCGCTGGCAAGCGAGATCCACGAGCAACCCGGCATCTGGGACCATCGCCGGCCGGAAGGCGTCGACCGTGACGGCATGTACGCCATCCGGCAGACTGTCCACGTCAAGGAAGGGTCCTGCATTGCCGGCATCATCGGCCCGGGCGATATCCGCGTCAACTCGCTGCATCGCCAGGCGATCGCCAGGACCGCGCCGCGCCTGCAGGTGGAGGCCACCGCCGAGGACGGCACCGTGGAGGCCGTTTCCGTCATCGATGCCAAGGCCTTCGCCGTCGGCGTGCAATGGCATCCGGAATATTGGGTCGAAACCGACAAGACGTCGAACGGGCTGTTTGCCGCCTTCGGCGATGCCGTTCGCAGTTACGCTGCCGCCAAACCGCCCGTGACCGCGGCGCAGGCGATCGCGTGACCACTGGCCAGCTCAGGCGCGCCAGCTTGAACCATCGCGTCTCCAAACCTTTTGCGGTGTCTCCGGCACCGGCGTCAGCGCCGCCCCCTTCTCGAACCAGGCGATCAGATTGTCGGCCACGAGATCGGCCATCGCATTGCGCGTGGGCACGGAGGCCGAGGCGACGTGCGGCAGCAGCACGGCATTGGCCGGTTCCATGAGCGTCGCCGGCACGGTCGGCTCTTCATAGAAGACGTCGAGGCCGGCCGCACCGAGCGCGCCTGACGCAAGAGCCGCACTCAGCGCCTCTTCATCCACCGTCCAGCCGCGGCCGACATTGACGAGGATGCCGTTCGGACCGAGAGCGGCGAGAATATCGGCATCGATCGTCTTGTGCGTCTGCGGCGTCTTCGGAACGATGGCGATCAATGTGTCCACCGCCTCGGCCAGTCCCTTCAACGTCGGGTAATAATCATACGGCGCATCGGCATGGCGCGACCGTGTGTGATAGCTGATCTTTACCTTGAACGGCTCCAGCCGCTTGGCAATCTCGAGCCCGATGCGGCCGAGGCCGTAGAGCCCGACATGACGGCCCTTGAGCGAGAAACGCGACAGCGGATAGGCCGTGCCCGGCTTCCAGTTGCCCGCACGCAGCCAGGCTTCGGCCCGCGGCAATTCGCGGATCGTGTTCAAGAGCAGGCCGAGCGCCGTGTCGGCAACCTCGTCGTTGAGAACGTCAGGCGTATTGGTGACGACGATGCCCTTTTCGGCTGCCCGTTTTACATCCATACCGTCATAACCGACGCCGAAACTGGCGATCACCTCGACACCAGGCAGCTGGTCCATCCAGGTGCCGGGAAAAGCGCCGGAGACGGCGACGCCGCGGATGCGGCCGGCTGTCTCGCCGTCGAGCGCCAGCTTTTCCTCGCGAGCGACGGCAATGATCTCAAAACGATCCTTCAGCCTTTCGAGAACACGCTCGTGTATCTTCCCAGGAACGAGAATGGCGATGCGGGACATGGCTTTTCCTCTTGGACGGGGCTGGTTCAGGCGCGGGGCCGATGGGGACTGGTCGACTGGCGGATGCGCATTTCCGGCTTGATGAGATGCATGCCGTCAGGTTCGTGACTGCCAGCGAGACGATCGAGAAGCGCGCGCGCAGCCAGGCGGCCGACTTCGGTCTGGCCGTTCCAGACGGTCGTCAGCGCCGGCGTGGCGATCGAAGCTTCCTCGAGATCGTCATAACCGGTGACGGAAATGTCGCGCCCTGGCACCAGGCCGGCACGAGCAATGCCGTTCATCAGGCCGATGGCGACGAGATCGTTCCAGCAGACGGCCGCCGTCGGCTTCTGAGGCAGCGAGAGGAAATGCACCGCGGCCTCGAAACCGCCCTGCTTCGAGCGCGGGCCGGGAATGCGCAGGTTCGGATCGACTTCGATGCCGGCCTTGCGCAGCGCATTGACATAACCCTGGTAGCGGTCGCGGCCGGTGGACGTCTGGTCCGTGCCGCCGATCATCGCGATCGAGCGGTGACCGAGGCCGATCAGGTGGTTGGTGGCAAGCGAAATGCCGTAGCTGTCGTCACCGCGATAGGTCGGCAGCTCCAGACCATCCATCGAGCGGGCGACAAGGATTGCCGGCATGCCGTTTTCCTCCGCCAGCTGCAGATCTTCCGGCGGCGTGCCGATCGCCGGCGACATGATGACGCCGTCGCCGCCGAGCTGCAGGAGCGTCTCGATGAAGGTGCGCTGCTTTTCGACATTGTCGTAATGGTTGGAAAGGATGAAGGTGTGACGGCTGCGATCGAGCTCACTTTCGATCGCCTTCAGGATCTCGCCGTAGAAGGGATTCATGATGTCGTGCACGACGACGCCGATGATGCCGGAGCGCGAGGTGCGCAGGCTCGCGGCACGGCGATTGTAGATGTAGCCGAGCGCGCGCGCCTGTTCCTTGATCTTCTCCCGCGTATTGCCGGCAACCAGCGGACTGTCGCGCAAGGCGAGCGATACCGTCGCCGTTGAAATGCCGAGCGTTTCGGCGATTGTCGAAAGCTTGATCTTCTGGACCACGTGTCCTCCTCCAGGCAGCACGCAAGACAGCAGAGCGCGTCGGAAAACCGGCGCGGTCCCTTAAAATGTTTAATTAAAAGATTTAACAGGCGGAAGCAATTCGTCTTTTCAGCGAAATTTCACTCTTCGTCATGTTCTTCCAAAGGAAGCGCTTCGGCCTGCAGATTGGCGTCGATCGCCTTCAAGAGGCGCACGAGATTGCGGATTTCCTTTTCTGAAAATTCCAGCGTCGCCAGCCTGTCGCAGGCCGAGGCCGCCATCTCGATCGCCCGCACGCTGTCACGGCCGAGCGCAGTGAGATAGACCTTGGTCAGGCGCGCATCCTCGGCGTCCGGCTTGCGCTCGAGGAAGCCCTGCGCCTCCATGCGGCCGATCGTGCGGGTCATCGTCGGCGCCTTGACGCCGAGCTTCTGGGCAAGGCCGCCCGCCGTCATGCCGTCGCTCTCGGCGAGCGAGAGAATGACGCCGTCCTGGCCGGCATAGAGGCCGCTTTCGAACAGGTTGCGCGAGAGCACCGTACGCATGGAACGAGCCGCCTGGGTCAGCGCCGGCGAGAGATCGACGAGCGTATACTCCGTCTGGTCCTTCTTCTTGGACTTGCTCTTCTTGCCGTCCTTATGCTTCTTTCCCATAGCCATCCCTTTGATCTTTAAGCCCCGACGCCGCTGCGATATGACATTGCCCAGGATCTCGTCATAAACAAGAGGCAACGACCGGATGATGACGCCTTCGCCCCGCTTCGACGAGAGCCGCCCGGCCTCTGCCCCGCGCCACCCCATCGCCGTGCTGCCGCTTGGTGCTCATGAGCAGCACGGCCCTCACCTGCCCTTCGAAACCGACACGCTGATTGCCGAAGGCATCGCCCAACGATTGAAGGCGGCGCTGCCCGCCGGCTTGCCGATCACCTTCCTGCCCCCCGAATCGGTCGGCTACTCCATAGAGCATTTGGATGTTGAAGGAACGAAGACGCTCGCCTTCGACGAGGCGGTCAACCGCTGGCTGGGCATTGCCGAAGGCCTGGCCAAGCAGGATATCCGTAAATTGGTGATGCTGAACGCCCATGGCGGCAACTCGCCCGTGATGACGATCGTCGCGACCGAGGCGCGGGTCCGCTTTGCCATGCTGGCCGTGGCGACGAGCTGGACTCGCTTCGGCCTGCCGGATGGGGTGATCCCTTCCGAGGAAAAGGCGATCGGCATTCATGGCGGCGATATCGAGACCTCGGTCATGCTGGCGCTTCATCCTGACAGGGTCGATATGGCGAAGGCTGCAGATTTCCCTTCGCGTCAGACGGAATTTGCCGAGCGCTTCAAACATCTGCGCGCCTACGGGCCGCACGCCTTCGGCTGGAAGATGTCGGATCTCAATGCCGAAGGCGTGGCAGGCAATGCCGCGGCGGCGACGGCTGAAAAGGGCGAGGCGCTGATTGCCCATGCGGTAAGGGGCCTGGTGGAGCTGCTGGAAGATGTCGATGCCTTCGACGTCGGCGAGCTCCGGTGAAGACGACTGATTTGCACGGGCAGATGACGTGATCTTATAACATTATAAAACCCTTTGAACTGCCGCGCCCATGCCATAATATGAGACCAACCGTTTAAGCAGCCGATCCAAAGCCGCTCGGCCGCACGCCTAATCCTAGAGGTTCTCATGACCGACGCGACAGCCACCCAGAAGCCCATTCCCGTCACCGTGCTCACCGGTTATCTCGGTGCCGGCAAGACGACGTTGCTCAACCGCATCCTCTCCGAAAACCACGGCAAGAAATATGCGGTCATCGTCAACGAGTTCGGCGAAATCGGCATCGACAACGACCTGATCGTCGAGTCCGACGAGGAAATCTACGAGATGAACAATGGCTGCGTCTGTTGCACGGTGCGCGGCGACCTGATCCGCGTCGTCGAAGGCCTGATGCGCCGCCCCGGCCGCTTCGACGGCATCATCGTCGAAACGACGGGCCTTGCCGATCCGGTGCCGGTCGCCCAGACCTTCTTCATGGATGACGACGTGCGCGCCAAGACCGAGCTCGACGCCGTTGTCGCTCTCGTCGACGCCAAGCACCTGCCGCTGCGCCTGAAGGACAGTCGCGAGGCCGAAGACCAGATCGCCTTCGCCGACGTCGTCGTCATCAACAAGAGCGACCTGGTGACTGCGGAAGAACTTGACGTGATCGAGGACATTGTCCGCGCCATCAACCCTGCGGCCCGGGTCTACAAGACCAGCCGCTCGGGCGTCGACCTCGCCCGCGTGCTAGACCAGGGCGCCTTCAACCTGGAGCGGGCGCTCGAAAACGATCCGCATTTCCTCGAACACGGCCATGACGACCATGTCTGCGGCCCGGACTGCGATCACGATCATCACCATGATCACGATCATCAGCATGGTGATCACGATCACCACCATCACGACCATCACGACCATCACCATCATGGCGCGATGTCGGCGATTCACGATGTCACGGTGCAGTCGGTGTCGCTGCGCGGCGGCGAGATGAACCCGGAGCGCTTCTTCCCCTGGATCCAGAAGGTTACCCAGATCCAGGGCCCGAATATTCTACGCCTCAAGGGCATCATCGCCTTCAAGGACGATCCCGAGCGTTACGTCGTTCAGGGCGTGCACATGATCATCGAGGGCGATCATCAGCGCCCTTGGAAGGACGGCGAGAAGCATGAAAGCCGTCTGGTCTTCATCGGCCGCGATCTCGACCGTGAAAAGCTCGAGGCCTCCTTCAAGGCATGCGAGGCAGCAGCCTGATGCCGACAGTTGCACCGCTTGATCTCGACGGCCACGTTCTGGCCGTCGAATTTTTAGGTGACATCCCCTTCTTCGCAAACGCAAACGGCACGTTTCATCGGCTGGACGGCGGCGAGAGGGTTTGCGAGGCCCATCAGGGCATGCTCACCGCCATCCGCGATCCCTATAGCGACAGCCTGATCTCGGGCGGCGAGGACGGCAAGGTGCTCCGCATTGCCGCCGACGGCAGCGTCAGCGAGCTCGCGACTGCGACACGCAAGTGGATCTCGCAGGTCGCGGCCGGCCCGCAGGGCGCCGTCGCTTATTCTCACGGCAAGAGCTCGCTCGTCCGCCTCGCTGACGGCACGACCAAGGAATTCCCGGAGGAACGCACGGTCGAAGGCATCGCCTTCGCGCCGAAAGGGCTGCGCATCGCTGCCGCCCGTTACAATGGCGTGTCGCTGCATTGGGTCGGCACGAGCGCCAAACCGGTCGATCTCGAATGGAAGGGCGCGCATACCGGCGTCACCTTCTCGCCTGACGGCAATTTTCTCGTCACCTCGATGCAGGAAAATGCCCTGCACGGCTGGAAGCTCGACAGCAAACCCGGCGCCGAGGCCCGGCACATGCGCATGACCGGCTATCCCGCCAAGGTGAAATCGCTGTCCTGGTCGGTAAAGGGCAAATGGCTCGCCTCATCAGGCGCGCCCGCAGCCATCGTCTGGCCCTTCCAGGGCAAGGACGGGCCGATGGGCAAGGCGCCGCTCGAACTCGGCACCCGCGCCAATATCATTGCAACCTCGGTGAAATTCCACCCGCTGGAAGACATTCTTGCCATCGGCTTCATCGACGGCATGATTCTGGCCGTGCGCATCGCCGACAGCAAGGAAGCGCTGCTGCGCCGCCCCGGCAAGGGCGCGATCACGGCGATGAGCTGGAGCGCAAACGGCAAGCTGCTCGCTTTCGCCTCTGAAGCCGGCGATTGCGGCGTCATCGATATTTCGGCGTGAGCTCCTGTTGCCGGCAATGGGCGACGCCGTGACCGAACCGGAGATCGTGGCGCTTGGCGCCGAGCATATGCAGGCGGCGGCGGCAATCAGGCGCGTCGCCCTGTGGCGGCGATTGCCCTGGCTGCCGGATCTGCATACGCCTGAGGAAGAAGAGCAGTACTGGCGCACGCATCTCCTGCCGAATTGCACCATCCTCGGCGCCGAGATCGGAAACCGGCTGGGCGGCGTTATCGCCTATGGTGACGGTTGGATCGAACAGCTTTACGTTCTCCCCGATCTCCAGAATATCGGCATCGGCTCGCTGTTGCTCGGCTGCGCCCGGGAGGAGATGGATGAAATCAGGCTGTGGACATTCCAGCGCAATAGCGGCGCCCGCGCTTTCTACGAGCGGCACGGTTTTTCCGTCGAGGAAAAGACCGATGGTCTCGACAATGAGGAAAAGGAGCCCGACGTGCTCTATCACTGGCGCCGGCTTCCGGAGCTGACGCCTTGCCTACAGCCGTCTGATCCAGGGCCGTAGAACATTGGACTTGCCAAATGCCTTGGCCAGGCGAAACATGAACCGCGCGCAGGAAGTGACCGCGCTGTCGCTGACAGAGGAAACGGGAATGCCGAAATCGACCGGCCTCGGTTTGGCCGAACAACAGCCACCGTCCCCGGACAATGCCTCCGTCTGGGCGGTGATCCGCGCCGAGGCGGCCGAACTTGCCGTGCGCGAGCCGATCTTGCGACGGCTGCTGGCCACAGAGGTAACGGATGCCACCGGCAACAATGAGATCATCGCCCGGGTGCTGGCGGCGCGGCTTTCGGTAACGCAGGTGGAAACAGGCAATCTGTTCGATCTTGCCCTCTCCACCCTCACCGACGATATCATGCGGAAAATCGAGGCCGATCTCGCAGCCGTGCGCGAGCGCGACCCGGCCTGCACGACGTTCCTGCACGCGCTTCTGAACCTCAAGGGTTTTCATGCGCTGCAGACGCACCGCATCGCCCACGCGCTGTGGAACGCCGGCCGGCCGGAGATCGCCACCTGGCTCGCCAATCTCGCCTCGCTGGTCTTCGGCCCGGATATCCATCCGGCCGCACGGATCGGCGCTTCCATCATGCTCGACCACGGCTCGGGCATCGTCATCGGCGAAACGGCCGTGATCGAGGATGAAGTATCGATCCTGCAGGGCGTCACGCTCGGCGGCACCGGCAAGGAAACCGGCGACCGCCACCCGAAGATCCGCCACGGCGTCATGATCGGCGCCGGCGCCAAGATCCTCGGCAATATCGAAATCGGCGCCTTCAGCAAGATCGCCGCCGGCAGCGTCGTGCTGAAGCCGGTTCCCGAACATTGTACGGTCGCCGGCGTGCCGGCCACCGTCGTGCGCATCCACCGCGCCGACGAAATCCCGGCCGAAACGATGGATCAGAATATCTAGGGCTTTCCAAAATGTGCTTCGCCCGGGTCGTTACGCGGCTTGCTGATTTTCCAGGATGCCCGGGGCGCCGCAATCAGGCGGCCCGCACCGCACCGATGATGTCAGCCAACAGACCGTGCAGCAAATCCCGGTAGCCGTTTCGGGCGGACGGACCGCTCTCTTCCGAGGTCATGACGACCGTCAGATCGAGTGACGGCACGATATAGAGCATCTGCCCGCCGTAACCCCAGGCGAAATGCACCTGCTCGCCGGCGATCTGCCGTGTGAACCAGCCATAGCCATATTCGTCGCCCGAAAAGCGGGAGTTGGTGCGATGCTGCCACGATTGGGAGATCCAGTCGGCCGGGATGACCTGACGGCCTTCGGCGGTCTTGCCGCCGTTGCGATAGAGTTCGCCGAAGGCAAGCAAGGACCGCGCGCTCATCGCCATCTGATTGCCGCCGAGATAGATGCCCTGCGGATCCTGCTCCCATGCACCGATGCGAAAACCCTCGACCGGGCCGAGCCAATCGCGCGCCAACGCCAGCGTCGAGCGGCGGCCGACCCTGGTGAGAATGGCCGAAAGCAGATGCGTGGAGGCGGTGGAATAGAGCATTTCGCCGCCGGGCCGATCGACGAAAGGCTGCGAAAGCGCAAAACGCACCCAGTTGCGCGAGGAGACCCAGCGGCCGTAATTCGGTCCGGACATGCGATCGAGCCCCGTCTGCATGGAGAGAAGATTGCCGATGGTGATGTCATTGAGACGCGGATCCGGTGTTTCAGGCAGATCGGCTTTCAGGATCGGCGCGATGTTCTGATCGGGTCCCTCAAGCAGGCCTTTGCCGATGGCGATGCCGACAAGCGCCGAAACGATCGCTTTCGAGGCGGATTTGATATTGGCCGATTCCGCCGGAGAATGTCCGCGGAAGCCGCGTTCGGCAAGCACGCGTCCGCCGCGCGCGACGATCACCGTCTTGAGCGGCCGCATCGCCGGGTCGCTGGCCGCCCGATCGAGACGCGGACCAAGCCCGGTGACGGCGCGGGCGGTGCTCTGGGCGGCAGCCGGCGCCGCTGCGGCAAGCGACAGAAAAAAGAAAAACAGCAGCGAGAGAGCGCGGACCATCCGGGGCAAGATAAGGTATTGCCGCGACAGGGTCGCGGGCCGACTGCTTTTTTCACGCGATTGTGTTGCCAGTGCACCGGCGCGCCGGTGCCCGCTTCGCCCACGCCACCGGGCGGGAAGACAATCCGCGCCGCGACCACGGCAGGCCCGCCTGCCTGCATGCTCAAGCGGCGCGGATATTGCCGGCCGGAGGAAGGAGATCCGACCCCGGCCAGCCGATGGGTTAGGCGGCGCGGCGCACCGGCGCGCCGGTCAGCATGCGTCCGGACGGGACGATCATGCCGGCCGCGCCGTCAAGCCAGCCTTCCGTAAGCTCGAGCGCAAGAAAGCGCGAGCGTTCGAACGGACCCGGCATGACAAGATGGCGAGCCTTTTCGGCAAAGAAGCCGAAACGCTCGTAATAGGCGGCGTCGCCGACGAGCAGGACAGCGCCATGGCCGCGGTTCTTCGCCTCGAGAATCGCCGCGCGCATCAGCGCCGCGCCGATGCCCTTGCCGCCGTGACGGGAATCGACGGCGAGCGGACCGAGCAGCAGCGCATTGATCGGCGTGCCTGCATCATTAACGCCGGCCTCGATGTTCCAGAGCCGCACCGAGCCGATGACATGACCATCGCGATCACGCGCGACCAGCGCCAGGCCCTCGGCCGGAACACGGTTGCGGCGGATCTTCTCCGACGACTTCTTGCGGCGATCCGGCCCCATGATGCGGTCGAGCAGGTTTTCACGGGCAACGACATCCGAGGGATTTTCGGCGTCGATGGCGAACGTGGTGGGCGCAAAGAATGCGCGGACAGAATCAAGAACAGCGGCCATCTTGGCCTCCCGTACCCAATACCGTTATCAGCGGCGATGAAGGAAAATTGTGAAGTTGCCGCCCCGGCTGGTTACGGGGCCGGCGGAAACGACCTTAGATGACGTAGGCCTTCAGCGGCTCGAAACCGTTGAAAGCGACCGCCGAATAGGTCGTCGTATAGGCGCCGGTGCCTTCGATCAGGACCTCGTCGCCGATCGAAAGGGAGATCGGCAGCGGATAGAGGTTCTTCTCGTAGAGCACGTCGGCCGAATCGCAGGTCGGGCCGGCGATGACGCAGGGCTCCATCTCGTCGCCGTCGTGCTCCGTGCGGATCGGATAGCGGATGGCTTCGTCCATCGTCTCGGCGAGACCGCCGAACTTGCCGATGTCGAGGAAGACCCAACGGGCATCGTCATTGTCCGACTTCTTCGAAATCAGAACGACTTCCGCCTTGATGACGCCGGCATTGCCGACCATGCCGCGGCCCGGCTCGATGATCGTCTGCGGGATCTGGTTGCCGAAATGCGTACGCAGCGCCTGGTAGATCGACTTGCCGTAAGCCTCTGCCGACGGAACGTCGCGCAGATACTTGGTCGGGAAGCCGCCGCCCATGTTGACCATCTGCAGGTGGATGCCCTGCTTGGCAAGCGATACGAAGACGCGCTTGGCATCGGCGAGTGCCGAATCCCAGGCATCGACCTTGGTCATCTGCGAACCGACATGGAACGAGACGCCGTAGGACTGCAGGCCGAGCTGATGGGCGTAGACGAGAACGTCGACGGCCATCTGCGGAACGCAGCCGAACTTGCGCGACAGCGGCCATTCGGCGCCTTCGCCGTCGGTGAGCACGCGGCAGAAGACACGGGCGCCGGGAGCGGCGCGCGAGATCTTCTCGACTTCCTCGTGGCTGTCGACCGCAAAGAGGCTGACGCCGAGCGCATGCGCGCGGGCGACGTCGCGTTCCTTCTTAATCGTGTTGCCGAAGGAGATGCGGGCAGCGGTCGCGCCGGCTTCGAGCGCCATTTCGATTTCGGCAACGGATGCGCAATCGAAATTAGAGCCGAGGCCTGCGAGCAGCTTCAGCACCTCAGGAGCCGGGTTGGCCTTGACGGCGTAGTAGATGGCGCTGTCCGGCATGGCGTGACGGAAGGCGTGGAAATTGTCGCGAACGACATCGAGGTCAACCACGAGGCAGGGACCGTCGGGACGTCGGGTTGCGAGAAAGTCGCGGATGCGCTGGGTGGTCATATCGATTCCCTCTTCCAATTCCAGAGCTCCGGCATGAACCGGAGGACAAAGGGCATACGAGAACTCGCATTGGAACCAGCCGGTGGAGACCCCGGAACCATAGCAAGCGCTCGATGCGCGGATAGTGAACCAACGCCGCGGAGGCGGTGTAAGTTCGGCTTTGTCTGCCATGGATTGGAGGGAGAATCCCAACCGCACTTCCGGCAATGATGGTGTGCCTCTTCAGTAACCCCCGCTGATGGAAAGCAGGGAGAGAACAAAAAGGCCCGCACCGTCGTTGCTTCAGGCGTCCTCGCATTTTCCGGTTGGCCGGAATAGCGACTGGAGGGGTTAATTCCAGGTACCTTACCGATTTCCTCACCAATTCGAGGGTTCGGCGGACACCCATGGGCACGTGCGACTTTGGGCTGAGGTGGAAATAAGAATATTCGCCTTCACAATCAAGCGTTTTTTTGATTTGGAGGTCAAAAAAATAATTGAACAGGTTGGGCCAATTTGTTCAATGTTTCGAAACAGCTTGGGGAAGCGCCATGGACACTCTGACCCGCATACGCGCCTTCATCGACGTCGTCGAGGCCGAAGGCTTTTCCGCCGCCGCACGGCGCACCGGCCGCTCGAAGGCGCTGCTTTCCAAATATGTGCGCGAACTGGAAGACGAACTCGGCGCTCTGCTCCTTAACCGCACCACCCGGCAGTTCTCGATGACCGAAGCCGGCCACACCTATTACCGCAGCGCCTCCGATATTCTGAAGGAGATTGACAACCTTGCCGATCTCGTGCGCGAAAACAATGCCCAGTTGAAGGGACGGCTGCGCATCTCCGTGCCCCGCACCTTCGTCGACGCCGACGTCGGCCAGTCGCTGATCGATTTTGCCGCCGAGAACCCGGACCTTTCGCTGGAGATCGCCGCCGATGACCGATTCGTCGACCTGATCGAGGAAGGCTTCGACGTGGCGATCCGCATTTCCAAGCTCGAAGATTCCGGCATGATCGCCCGCAAGATCTCCGATTTCCGCGTCCATCTCTGCGCCACCCCGGATTTTATCGAGCGTCATCCCGATCTTGAGCATCCGAGCGACATCTCCAATGTCCCCTTTATCGTCGATACCAATTCGCGCACCCAGGGGAGCATTCGCTTCTACAATCCTGATAACACCACCTTCACCGTCGCCGTCTCCGGGCCGATAGAGGTCAACAGTCCGCATGCGACATTGCGCGCCGCCCTCGCCGGCATCGGCATCGCCCTCATCCCCGATTTCGTCGCCCGCAAGCCGATCGAGAGCGGCGAACTGCTGACGCTGTTTAACGATTACATCCCGACCGACCGCGGCATCTATGCCGTCTACCCGCACCGGCGCTACCTGCCGGCCAAGGTGAGGATCTTCGTCGACTACCTGCACAACTGGTTCAAGAAGCATCCGTGAGACTGCGCCGAAAGACCCGCCCGACTGGGCGATCGGACGTCGACGACGGCATCGGCCGCAAGCCGGTCCCAATTCCGTCCCAATTTCTGGCAAGAACTCGGGTCGAGCGAATAAGGCAGCGGGACGCATGAAAAAATCCATACCATTGATAGCCGCGCTTCTTTCGCTGGCGCCGGCCGCCGCCCTTGCGCATCCGCATATCTTCGTGGAGGCGCGGCTCGAAGTCGTCGCCGGCGCCGACGGCAGCATCGAGGAACTGCGCAATGTCTGGCGCTTCGACGAGGTCTTCTCCTCCTCGGTCGTCATGGATTTCGACAAGAACACCGATTTGAAGCTGGAGCCGAACGAACTCGCGCAGGTCGGGAAAACGGTGAAGCAATCGCTTGCCGATTACGACTACTACATGAACCTGACGGTCAACGGGAAGAACGTCACCGTCCAGCAGCCTGACATCATCCATGTCGATTATAAGAACGGCCAGCTCCTGATGTTCTTCGCGGTCAAGCCGGCGGAGAAGATGCCGCTCAAGGGCAGGCTCACTTTCGGCGTCTACGACCCGACGCTCTATACGTCGATCGACTTTCCGACAGACAACGAACTCTCCACGGTCGGCGACAGCTTCAAGGCCTGCAAACACCAGGTGGTGAGACCGGATGCCGACGAGGTAATCACGCAAAACAAGCAGTCGCTGACGGACGCCTTCTTCAACGATCCGACCGGCACCAACATGTCTAAGCTCTTCGCCACCCGGCTGGATATCACATGTTGATGAAACGCCCCCTCATCCTTTCCGCAGCACTGCTTGCGCTCGTGACAGCGGCAAGCCTTGCCCATGCGCAATCGCCGCTCGGCATCGGCACGGCCGAACCGAGTTTTCAACCGACCGGCGGGCCGTTCGCACCGCTTTTGCTCTATGTGAACTATGAACAGCAGGCCTTCTACCGGGCGCTGACGGATGCCTTGAAGGGCATGCGCGAGGATCCGTGGCAGCTGACATCGCTGATCGGTCTTTCCTTCGCCTACGGCGTCTTCCATGCCGCCGGCCCCGGCCACGGCAAGGCGGTCATCTCCTCCTACATGATCGCCAACGAGGTCGAGCTGAAGCGTGGCGTGGTGATTTCCTTCATTTCGGCCTTCATCCAGGGGGTCGTCGCCGTCGCCCTGGTCGGCGGCACCTGGCTGGTGCTGCGCGGCACCGGCATCACGCTGACGGCCGCGACCCATGCGATGGAAATCGCCAGCTTCGTCATGGTCATCCTCTTCGGCGGCTGGCTGCTGTTTCGCAAACTGCGCTCGATGGCGGGCAATTTGCCGCGCCGCCGGCTGATGGCCACGTCCGCCGGTCCGGTCAGCATGATGCTCGATTGGAAGGACAACGCCGCCGAACGCCAGGCCTATGCCTTCAATGGCAAGGCGCAGGCCGTGGACGCCGGCCACACCTTCGTTCCGGGCATGGTCTGCGAGACCTGCGGCAATGCACATGTGCCGGATCCGGCCCTGCTCGCCGGCGACAGGTTCAGCGTCCGCGAAGCCTGGTCGGCGATCGTGGCCGTCGGCCTCCGCCCGTGCTCCGGTGCGCTTCTGGTCATGACCTTTTCGCTGCTGAACGGTCTCTATCTCGGCGGCATGCTGTCGGTCGCCGCCATGTCGCTCGGCACCGCAATTACCGTATCGCTGCTTGCCACCCTCGCCGTCACCGCCAAGGGTGCTGCCATCCGCCTCTCCGGACGCGGCTCGGCCGCCTCGGTCTGGATCGGCAACGCCATCGAAATCCTCGGCGCCCTTCTCGTCATCCTGATGGGCGTCTTGCTGCTCGGCGCCTCCCTGCAGGGTTGACCTTATTTTTCTCGGCCGCGCTGGTAACGCGCCCTGAGCCAGAAAACCGCGAAAAACGCCATAATCAGGCAGACTCCGACGGCAATTCCCAGCACCGGCGAGAAATTGCCGATCCATAAAACGATGGTCGGCAGAAAATAGATGACGAGGCCGGCGCCGAGCAGGATGATAGCGGCGGCGGTCGCCTGCGAGCGGCTCTCCTGATTCACGCGAGCCTTTCCTTCTCAAGATCGGCACGAATATCCTGCAGGCGTCGGATCTGTTTGCCGGCGGCGTCGAAATTATCGGGCGAAAGCCAGGCCTCGAAAGCATCGTTGATCAGCGGCCATTCGGCATCAATCATCGAGAACCAGGCGGTGTCGCGGTTGCGATGCTTGGAGATCATGTGCTGACGGAACACCCCTTCGAAGCTGAAGCCGTACCGCACCGCCGTCGTCTTGCTCGCTTCGTTGTTATTGTCGCATTTCCATTCGTAGCGGCGGTAGCCGAGATCTTCGAAGACGTGTTTGGCCATCAGGTAGTGCGCCTCGGTGGAAAGCGGCGAACGGCTCATATCGGACCCATGCGCCACGCCGCCGATCTCGACGACGCCATTTGCCGGGTCGGCGCGCATATAGTTCGCCATGCCGACAATCTTGCCGCTGGCGTTGTCGCGGAAGATATGGGTGAGCCAGCCGGACTTGGTGTGGACGACCTCCAGCCAGTTGGCAAAATCTTCGATACCGGAGAAATCGTCCTGCGCGAAATAGAGCAGCAGCGGGTTGATGCCCATGCCACCGAGCCCGTCCCACAACGCCTCGAGATGTTCCGCGCGCCGATAGGGCTCGACAGTAACGAAACGGCCTTTCAGCGTGACCGGCTTCGGCGCCGGGCAGCCCTTGAAATTTGCAAGATCGCGCATGTTCACTCCCCTTTTCGGCAGAGGGGATAGGCCAGCCGCCCGATAAAGGCAACCGGCCTGGATGTCACTGTGACAATGTCGTCTTGGCGGACGACACTGTCGCCTCGATGTGGTCGACCAGCTGGTCGGCAAGGCCGAGCCGGCCGGCAAGCAGATCGAGGTAGCCGCGTTCGGCGCGCGAATCCGGCTCGATGGTCAGCCGCGAGGCGGTGTAGAGCTCGACGCGCTGTTCTTCCGTGACGGCGGCGGCGACGAGCGCGTCGATATCCGTCGGCGAAGCGAGTTCATGCTCGATGAAGGCCGCAGCCTCGCCGCTGACATCGGCGGCCTTGACCTTGTCCATGATGAGGGCGCGTTCGGCATCGTCGATATGACCGTCGGCCTTGGCGGCGGCGATCATCGCGCGGATCAGCACCAGTACGAATTCATTGCTGCCGGCAGGAGACGCCGGCCCGAAACCGGATTCGACAGGCGGCGGCAGAAGAACCGGATTGTTTGCCGAGGGTGCATCCGAGGGGGCTGCGGGCGCCTGCCCCGCCTGATAATTCTTGTAGGCCTGGTAACCAAGGCCGGCAATGGCGGCAAGACCGCCGATCGCCAGGGCATTGCCGGCAATACTGCGGCCGGTCTTGGTGCCTAGAAGCGCGGCGGCGATCGCACCGGTCTTCATCGGATTGTTCTTTGCCGTCTGGACGGCATCGCCGGCCCTGTCGCGGACCGAACCGCCGAGACCCGGCACCTGCGAACCCAAGAACTGGTCGAGAAGCTTCTTTGCGTCGAACATTCCTCGTCATCTCCCTGTTTGAAGCTGGAGGAGTACATAGGTTTGCGACGGTTGAAATACAAATGTGAGGGCTCGCCGCCGAGAGGCGCACCCCCTCGGCCCTGCCGGGCATCTCCCCCACAAGGAGGGAGATTGGCTGGGCGTGAGGGCTTCCCCAAACAACTGACAGCCACGATGGGGCGGAAAGGCTAACCTCCTGCCGATCTCACCCCTTGTGGGGGAGATGTCCGGCAGGACAGAAGGGGGTTCACACCCAACCCAAGAAAATACGGCCTCAGGCCTTCAGCGCCGCCGCTTCTGCCGCGAGCTTGGTAATGCCAGCCCAGTCGCCGGCGGCGACCAGTTCTTTCGGCGCCACCCAGGAGCCGCCGACGCAGACGACGTTCGGCAATGAGAGATAATCATTGGCGTTCTTCAGCGATATGCCGCCGGTCGGGCAAAACAGCGTGCCGGCAAGGGGTGAGGAAAGCGCCTTGAGGAAGGCGGCGCCGCCGGCCTGCTCGGCAGGGAAGAACTTCAGCACCTGATAGCCTTCTTCGCGCAGCGCCATGACTTCGCTGGCAGTCGCAGCGCCCGGAAGCAGCGGCACATCGGAATCGGCGGCAGCATCGAGCAGCTCCTGCGTCGTGCCCGGGCTGACGATGAACTTCGAACCGGCCTCGACGGCGGCCTGCCAATGGGCGGCATTCAGGATTGTGCCGGCGCCGACTTCGGCGCCCTCGACCTCGGCAGCGACGGCCCGCACCGCCTCGAGGGCCGCCGGCGTGCGCATGGTGATCTCGATTGCCTTCAGGCCGCCTGCGACGAGCGCGCGGGCCAGCGGCACCGCCGACCTGGCATCATCGACGATCAGGACCGGGACGACCGGCTGGAGTTTCAGGATGGAAAGGAGTTTCTCTGTTTTCTCGCCCATGGTCGCGCGACCTCCTTGAAACGATTGAAATTGCATCCCGAATAACGCCCCCGCCGACCCTTGTCGAGATAAAACCCGGTCGCATGAGAAGATGGGTAGGAAATGCGGGGAAATTGGTCTACCGTGCGGCGATCGTCACAAAAGGTTCACTGGCATGGCGAAAGAGATCGAGCGGAAGTTCCTGGTACGCAGCGATGGATGGCGATCCGCCGTCGAGACGAAATCTGTGCTCAAGCAGGGTTACATCGCCTCAATGGACGACCGCTCCGTCCGGGTGCGCATCTTCGACGGCCGGAAGGCGAAGCTGACGATCAAGATTGGCCGCAGCGCCATCACCCGCGACGAATTCGAATTTGACATCCCGATTGCCGATGCCGAAGAGCTGCTGCAGAACGCGATCGGCATCGTCATCGAAAAAACGCGTTACCGCGTTCCGTATCAGGGTTTCGTCTGGGAGGTCGACGTCTTTGCGGGCGCGCATCGCGGGCTGGTGATCGCCGAAGTGGAAATGACGGCGGAAACCGACGACCCGGCGCTGCCCAGCTGGCTTGGCCGCGAAGTGACTGGCGATTTCCGCTATTCCAACCAGGCCCTCGCCACAGAATACGGGCATGACAGGCATGGCCTATCGCATTCGGCCTGACGCCGATTTCACCGAGGCGTTCCGCGACGTCGCGACCGAGCAGCTACAAAGCGCTATCGTGGTCCTTGAGGAGCGGCCGGACGGCGCGCATGAGGCGATCCACTCTTTCCGCAAGAACCTCAAGCGGTTGCGCTCGCTCTACCGGCTCGTCGCGCGCGACGTGCCGGATTTTCAGGACCGCGAAAATGCAAGGCTGCGCGATGCTGCACGCTCGCTGTCGGCAATCCGCGACGCCGCCGCCTTCATCGGCACGGCGCAATATCTGCAGCATTCAGCCCGCGGAAATGAAGAGGGCGAAGCGCTCGGACGGATCGTCACCGTTCTCGAAGGGCGCCGTGACTGGATGGCGGAGGCCGAAAGCGGCCTGCAGCAGCGGCTCGCGGAAACCTCGGACGTTCTGAAAAAAGCGATCGTCGCACTCGATACAGTCTCATTTGATAGCGGTCATCGCAGGAATGCCCGCATGCTGGCGAAGAGCTGGCGCCGCACCGCGCGAAAGGCCGGGACCGCGCTTACCGCCTGCCACGGCGAGGCGTCGGCCGACGACTTCCATGTTCTGCGCAAACGCACCTACGATTATCGGCTCTATCACGCCCTGTTGCGCGACATCTGGCCGGGCGCGATGAAGGCCAAGCGCGATGCAGCCAAGGAGCTCGTCGAGGATCTCGGCCATATTCACGACCTGGCAGTGCTCTGCGAACTGGTGGAAGCCGAGCCGCAACTCTTCACCCGCAATGACGATCTGGCGCATCTGCTCGACGCCATCATCTTCCGCCAGCAGGAAGACCGGCGGCAGGCGCTTGTCAAAGCCGAAGCCGTTTTCGCCGATGATCCTGATGACGAAGCGCAGCGCATCGAACTGCTCTGGCTGACGGCCGCAAATTGAGCGGCGGCGTCATTATTTCGATTGCGCCAGCGCCTTTGAAATGTCGAAAGCCCATTGACCTCAACCAGGCTTGAGGTCCTACCCTCCGGCAATCGACCAAGCAGACCTGACCGCGAGGAAAAAATGCTTGCCGTAAACGCTGCTTTGCCAAAGCTGCTCGGGCTCTACGAGACCCATCTGACCGTTGCCGACCTCAAGACCTCCACGGATTTCTACCGGGATGTCGTCGGACTCGAACCGGCGGCGTCATTCGAGGAGCGCAAAGTCGCTTTCCTCTTGGTGGACGACAGGAAGACTGGCATGCTCGGCCTTTGGGAAACCGGAACCGGACCCCTGAGGATGCGGCTGCATATTGCCTTCCGCATGACTGTCGAAGGCGTGCTTCAGGCGCCCGCCGCTCTCAAGGCAAAGGGTGTCGAACCTCTCGGCTTTACCGGCGAACCGGCGGCGGAGCCGGTGGTTCTCGGCTGGATGCCGGCCCTGTCGATTTATTTCAAGGATCCGGATGGACACTCGATCGAGTTCATCAGCATTTTCGACGACACTCCCGATCGAAGCTTCGGCGTGCGGCCGTTTTCGGAATGGAAGGCGAAAACATAATCGGTCACCGTCAAAGCCGCTACCGGCGAAGGCAATTGCGCGAGCCGCCGATTTTCTGTATTTCCCGCGCATGACCGACAGCCTGACACACACCGGCCCGTTCCTCGTAGCGGCGCTCTACCATTTCGTTTCCGTACCGTGCTTTGCCAGCCTGCAAGCGCCGCTGCAGGCGCTTTGCGAAGAGAACGGCGTCAAGGGAACGCTGCTTCTGGCGCATGAGGGCATCAACGGGACGATCGCGGGACCGGATGCCGGCATTGGCGCCGTGCTCGCTTTCCTGCGTGCCCAGCCGGAATTTTCGGGCCTGGAGCACAAGGAAAGCCGCGCTTCGAAGATGCCTTTCCTGCGCCTGAAGGTGAAGCTGAAAAAGGAAATCGTCACCATGGGCGTCGAAGACATCGACCCCAACAAGGTGGTCGGCACCTACGTGGCGCCTCAGGACTGGAACGCGCTGATTTCCGATCCCGATACGATCGTCATCGACACCCGCAACGACTATGAAACGGCAATCGGCACCTTTCGCGGCGCGATCGACCCGAAGACGAAGACGTTCCGCGAATTTCCGGATTGGGTGCGTCAGAATTCCGGCCTGCACAACAAGCCGAAGATTGCCATGTACTGCACCGGCGGCATACGCTGCGAGAAGGCCACGGCCTTCATGAAGGCTGAGGGCTTCGACGAGGTCTATCATCTGAAGGGCGGCATCCTGAAATATCTGGAGGACGTGCCGCCGGAGGAAAGCCTCTGGGATGGCGCCTGCTTCGTCTTCGATGAGCGTGTGTCCGTCGAACACGGCCTGAAGGAAGGTGAGCACCGGCTGTGCCACGCCTGCCGCAACCCGATCACCGCCGAGGAAATCACCTCGCCGCTCTACGAGGAAGGCGTTTCCTGCAGCCACTGCTATCACACGCGCACAGAGGAAGACCGGCTGCGCTACCGTCAGCGGCAGCATCAGATCGCGCTGGCAAGAAAACGCGGCCAGCGGCATATCGGCAGCTGACCTGTTCCTGTCGCACAGGCTTGCTGTCCGAGAATGTCGTCGTCAGGCCGCGCCGAGACGGCGCTGGGCCGACGGCTCGGCAGCGCGCAGCTCGTTGAGCATGTCGGTAATTCGCTCGGCCACCATCGGCTTTCCGAACAAATACCCTTGCAGACAGTCGCAGCCGAACAGGCGCATGGCGACTGCCTGCCCCTCGGTCTCGATGCCTTCGGCCGTCACCGGAATATCGAGCGAGCGGGCAAGCGCCACCGTTGCCTGCAGCATTTCGCGCTGGCGTTTGTCCTCGTTGACGCCCATGACCAGCGAGCGGTCGATCTTGATGCGGTCGAAGCCGAACTGCCTGAGATAACCGATCGAGGAGAAGCCGGAACCGAAGTCGTCGAGCGCCACTTTGACCCCCAGCCCCTTCAACCGTTCGATCGACTGGCGGGTCCGCTGCGGGTTCTGGATCATGTAACCTTCGGTGATCTCCAGCGTGATGCGGCTGGCCTCGATCTCCGTCTGTTTCAACACGTAGCGCACATAGTCGGTGAAGGCGGGATTACGGAACTGTCCGGGTGAGACGTTGACCGAGACATTGAGTTCCGGCCATTGCTTGGCCGTCTCGCAGGCTTTGCGCAGCACAAACAGGCCGAGCGATTCGATGAGACCGCTGGTCTCGGCGATCGGAATGAATATCTCGGGCGAAACAGGGCCGTGACCCGGGCGGTTCCAGCGCACCAGCGCCTCGACGCCGCTGAGCGCATGCGTGGTTGCATCGACCAATGGCTGATAGGCGAGCGTCAGGTCGCCGCTTTCGATGGCAATTCTGAGATCGAGCTCCAGCGCATTGCGCTGCTCCCGGTCCGCATCCATCGACGGATCGTAGAGCGTCATGCGCGCGCGACCGGCCTCCTTCGCCTTGTACATCGCAAGGTCGGAGCGGCGCACCAGTTCTTCGCGGTCAATTGCGCCGGCAGGCGACATGGCGATGCCGATGCTGGCGCCGACGACGACGACGCGGCGACCGATCTCCAGCGGATCGACCAGAAAATCGAGGATCTGCTCGGAAAGCTGCAGCGCGGCGGCATTCTCGCCGTCGGAGAGAAAGGCGATCGCAAATTCATCGCCGCCGATGCGGGCGAGAACCGCGCCTTGTGGGATCAACACCTTGAGCCCGGCCGCGACCGCGCGGATCAACTGGTCGCCGGTGCCGTGTCCATAGCTGTCATTGACTTCCTTGAAACCGTCGAGGTCGAGATAGAGGAGCAGCACATTGCGCTTGCTCTGGCGGGCTTCGACGACAAAGCGGTCGACGGCCAGCCCGAGACCCTCGCGATTGGACAGCCCGCTCAGCCTGTCGCGCAGCGCCTCCTCGCGGGCCCTGTTTTCCTCCGCCTTTAGGCGGCGGCCGGCGAGCCAGCCGATGGCCAGCAGCACCACGAAAAACAAGCCGACCAGACCGAGAGCCTCGATAACCATCGGCCGCACCTGCGCATAGGCGATATTCCCCGGTGCGCGCGAGGTCCAGACGAGCTTGCCTAGCGTTGCCCCCATCGGGTCGACGATAGGCACGAGATACTCGGCTTCGAAGGTCGGCGGCGCCAGCCGCAGGCCACCGATGACATAGGTCTGACCGAGCGCGCTCACCCTGTCGTCATCGAGATGCCGGGCGAAAATAAGATAGCGATGTTGACCGGCAGGCACATCGAGCGCCCCGGATTTTTGCCGCACCAGCGCCACGCCGGCTGCGGCAATCCCCCGTTTGGTGCGAACGAAACCGACGGCCTGAGGCTTATCGGCCGGGCCGGCCGCCTTCACCGTGTCGAGCAGCTTCCAGAAAGAAGGCGCGAAGAAATCTGCGAGCGGCTCCTCCATCGGCTTGCCATCGCGATAGGCTATGATCGACTTCTTCGCATCATCGATGACGATCGCCATATCGAAAAGTGAGCTATTGACCGACATCTCGCCGTAGTTGCTGACCGTCCACGCCATTCCATCGGCTGCGTAAACGTTGGCGGCGGCATCGTCCCAGGCGGCATAATCGTCCAGCGTCGCACC
Organism: Rhizobium croatiense; assembly: GCF_019793465.1. Taxonomy (GTDB): domain Bacteria; phylum Pseudomonadota; class Alphaproteobacteria; order Rhizobiales; family Rhizobiaceae; genus Rhizobium; species Rhizobium croatiense. Next base: position 269,449 of record NZ_JAILYJ010000005.1, read on the forward strand.
GAGCTGATCCTCGAAGGTCTGCAACGCGCCGATCGTCGTTTCACGCGAGCGCGCGTCATCAAGGACATTGGCATTTTCAGCCACGCGTTCGATTGCCGTCAGCACCATGATGGTGGCAACCGCGACGATGACAGCAAAGGAGAACAGGACAGCCGTGACGGTGATGTGACGGCCTATTCCCGATCCCTTGCCCTGCAACTTTCCGAGTATCTGCATTACCGCTCCCTAGCCATCGGACTTTGCCAGCCAACGGTTCAGAAACGTTTAAGCAACCGCCTGTTGCGGATTTGGTCGGTCTATTTTTTTGCCCGCCGCCGGTCCGAAGGGGCCGGGGGCCGCCGGTAGAATTTGCGCTTAGACAGACCGCTGACCCGGCTTATGGTTTCCTTTCGGAAATTGGCCCGCGAGGTCGCGATACCATTTGCCGCTCTTCTTCACTGTGCGCAGCTGCGTCTCGTAATCGACATGGACGAGCCCGAAGCGCATGCGGTAGCCTTCCGCCCATTCGAAATTGTCCATCAGGCTCCAGGCGAAGTAGCCGCGCATGGGATAGCCGTCCTTGATGAGATCGGCCATAACGTCGAGATGGTCGCCGAGATAGTCGAGGCGCATCGTGTCGTCGACCTCGCCATCGGCGATATCGGTGTTGTCGCAGGCACCGTTCTCCGTGATGTAGCATTCCGGCAGCTCGTAGCGGCGGTAAAGGTCCTCGATCAGGCGCTTCAGGCCCGGCGCATAGATTTCCCAGCCGATATCGGTCTTGACGTCGCTTGCCGGCGGCGCTTTCACGGTCCAGGGAAAATCGCCCTTGCGGTCGGCATCATCGGCGACGCGCTCGGGCGTATAGTAATTCAGCCCCCACCAATCGAGCGTCTGGCTGATGAGCTTCAGGTCGCCGTCCTCGACGACGGGCATGCGATCACCGAGCGCCTCGACGAATGCCGTTGGATATTCGCCCTTGAAGACCGGATCGAAGAAGGCGCCGTTGTGGAACTCATGCGCGCGCTCGGCGGCAGCGAGATCCGCCGGCCTGTCGGAGCCCGGGATGATCGAGACAGCGTTCAGCACAAGTCCGACGGGCACATTGGGAGCCTCCGAGCGGATCGCCTCGACACCGAGGCCGTGGGCGAGGTTCATGGTGTGCATGGCGTGAAGGGCGGCCTGCATGTTGCGCTCACCCGGGGCATGGATGCCGTAGAGGTGGCTGAGCCAGACGATGCACCAGGGTTCGTTGAAGGTCGCGACGGCGTCGAGACGATCGCCAAGGCGGCTCATCACCGTCTTGGCATAGCGCTGATAGGCATAAGCAGTTGAGCGTGCCGTCCAGCCGCCGTCACCGGCAAGCAGCAGCGGCAAGTCCCAATGGTAGAGGGTCGCGAAGGTCTTGATCCCGCGCGCCTTGCAGCCGTCGACGAGCCGGTCGTAGAAATCGAGGCCGGCCTCGTTCACCGGACCCGTGCCGTCAGGGATGATGCGCGGCCAGGCGATCGAGAAGCGATAGGCCTCGACGCCCATTTCCTTGATGAGATCGAGATCCTGGTCCAGCCGGTTATAGTGATCGCAGGCAACGTCGCCATTATCGCGATTGTGGACGCGCCCGGGCATGTTGCAGAAAGCGTCCCAGATGGACGGCTTGCGGCCGTCGGCCTTGCTCGCACCCTCGATCTGGAAGGCGGCGGTGGCGACGCCAAAGGTGAAATCGCCGGGAAAGCGGTCTGCAAGCGTCTTCGCATCGATCATCTCTAATCCCCGTCTCTCAGCATGTTGACTGGCCGTTGGGCCGGATTTAGCCAAGCCGAAAAACAAAGTACAGGTCTCGGTCAAGAAAAACTGCAACGTTGCAGTAGGAAGGACGGAACAGCCATGTCCGGCATCATATTACCGCTTCGGACATTCGCGTTCCCGCCGCGACCGACCTCATAACGCGAATGTCAGCAGGCGTGACTTGCTGCCGAGCCCGTGATCACTACACAGCGAAGACATTGCAAACATGAAAGGGACCCAATGCTGTCTTCGATCCATCTGCTGCAGCCTCATCTGCTGAGCCTGCTGCGCATCATCTCCTCGCTCGTGCTTTTCAGCTACGGAACGCAGAAGATCCTGCATTTTCCGGCCGCGGCAAGCGTGCCGCCGATGGGCTCGCTCTCCTGGATTGCCGGGCTGATCGAACTCACCCTCGGCTTCCTGGTCCTGGTCGGATTCCAGACCCGCATCGCAGCCTTCGTGCTTTCGGGCCTGATGGCCTTCGCCTATTTCATCGGCCATGCGGGAAAGAGCTTTTATCCCACGCAGAATGGCGGCGTCGCAGCGATCCTGTTCTGCTTCGTATTTCTTTATCTGGTGGCGGCAGGTGCCGGGCCGCTCAGCGTCGACAGCCTGATGAAGCGCAACCGCGCTGCAGCCTGACGAATGACGGACAAGCCGAGGCGGCCATTGGCCGCCTCGGCATTTTCGCGGGCTCCGCGCCGTTCCAGGCGCGGATCGCCAAGCTCAGAGCTTGACCCAGGCACCGTTTTTCTTGGACGAGGCGACACAGGCCTCGACGAAGGCGACACCCTTCACGCCATCGTCAACCGTGGGATAGACGACCGCCTTGTCGACCGCCTTGCCCTTCCTGCGCGCATTGATCGCATGCGCGGCTTCCGTATAGATCGTCGCGAACGCCTCGAGATAACCTTCCGGATGTCCGGACGGCACGCGCGTAACGCGGCCGGCAGCAGTTCCGGCGCCGGCGCCGCCGCGGGTGATCAGCCGCTTCGGCTCGCCGAAGGGCGTGTACCAGAGGTAATTCGGATCTTTCTGCGTCCATTCCAGGCCGCCCTTCGTGCCGTAGACGCGCACCATCAGGCCGTTCTCATGGCCGGGCGCGACCTGGCTGCACCAGAGCATGCCCTTGGCCGGCTTCTCCGAGCCCTTCGCCTTGAAGCGCAGCATGACATGGGCATTGTCATCCAGCCGGCGGCCGGGCACGAAACTGTCGAGATCGGCGGCCAGGCTGTCGAGTTCCAGGCCAGTGATGAAGGAGGCGAGATTATAGGCATGCGTGCCGATGTCGCCGGTCGAGCCGCCAACGCCGGACTGGGCCGGATCGGTGCGCCAGGCGGCCTGTTTCTGGCCGGTCTGCTCGACCGCTTCGGTCAGCCAGTCCTGCGGATATTCGGCCTGGACGACTCTTATATCGCCGAGTTCGCCGTTGGCGATCATCTCGCGCGCCTGGCGGACCATCGGATAACCGGTGTAATTATGCGTCAGCACGAAGAGCGCACCGTTTTCGTCGGCGACCTTTTTCAGCTTCTTGGCATCGGCAAGGTTCGACGTTAGCGGCTTGTCGCAGATGACGTGAATGCCGCGCTTCAGGAATTCCTTGGCTGCGTCGTAATGCACATGGTTCGGCGTGACGATCGCCACCGCCTCGATGCCGTTCTTCAGCTTCGCCTCGCGGATCGCCATCTCGCGGTAGCTGGAATAGGTCCTCGACGGGTCGAGACCGAGATCGCGGCCCGACTGTACGGCCTTGTCAGGCGTCGACGACAGCGCCCCGGCGATAAGATCGTACTGATCGTCGATGCGCGCCGCGATGCGGTGCACTGCACCGATGAACGCGCCGGCGCCGCCGCCCACCATGCCGAGCCGGATGCGCGGCTCGCGGGTCTGTTCCGATGATGCTTCGATTGCCATTCTTGTCCTCCTGAATCTTTCTTCCCTTCTCCCCGGCGGGGGTTCGAAGGACGGGGCGAGACCTGCGGCTCGACCCTGGTTAGTGGCCCGAAGGGTCGGATGAGGAGGCTTCACGACAGACATCGCCTTTCGCTTTCCGCTCAAGGCATTCGTCGCTATCGCTTCTCATCCCCCTCATCTGCCCTAACGGGCATCTTCTCCCCGCTGGGGAGAAGGGAAATGAAGAACTAAAGCCCCAGCATCCGCCGGTTCGCCGCCTGATCGGTGCCGCTGCCCGCAAAGTCGTCGAAAGCTTTTTCGGTGACGCGGATGATATGGGCGGCGACGAATTCGGCTCCTTCGCGGGCGCCGTCCTCCGGGTGTTTCAGCGCGCACTCCCATTCGACCACGGCCCAGCCGTCGAAATTATTGGCCGTCATCTTCGAGAAGACCGCGCCGAAATCGACCTGGCCGTCGCCGAGCGAGCGGAATCGGCCAGCGCGTTCGACCCAGCCCTGATAACCGCCATAGACGCCCTGGCGCCCGGTCGGATTGAACTCCGCATCCTTGACGTGGAACATCTTGATGCGGTCCTTGTAGATGTCGATATTGTCGAGATAATCGAGGCACTGCAGGACATAGTGCGAGGGATCGTAGAGCATGTTGGCGCGCGGATGGTTCTTCACCCGCTCCAGGAACATCTCGAAGGTGATGCCGTCATGCAGGTCTTCACCCGGATGGATCTCGTAGCAGACGTCGATGCCGTTTTCGTCGGCATGGTTGAGGATCGGCGTCCAGCGGCGGGCAAGCTCGTCGAAAGCGGTCTCGACCAGGCCGGCGGGGCGCTGCGGCCAGGGATAGATGAACGGCCAGGCGAGCGCACCGGAGAAGGTCGCATGCGCCCTGAGGCCGAGGTTTTTCGATGCGGTCAGCGCCATCTTGACCTGCTCGACCGCCCATTCCTGGCGGGCCTTCGGATTGCCGCGCACCTCGGGGACTGCGAACCCGTCGAAGGCTTCGTCATAGGCCGGGTGAACGGCGACGAGCTGGCCCTGCAGGTGGGTGGAAAGTTCGGTGATCTCAATGCCGTTCTCGCGGGCCTTACCGGCGAATTCGTCGCAATAATCCTTGGATGTCGCAGCCTCCTTCAGGTCGATCAGCTGGCTCGCCCAGGTCGGCACCTGCACGCCCTTGTAGCCGATATCGGCCGCCCATTTGGTGATGGCGTCCCACGAATTGAAAGGCGCGGCATCGCCCGCGAACTGGCCAAGGAACAGGCCGGGGCCCTTGATCGTCTTCATGTCAGATTCCTCCCTGAACATCGACCGTAAACGTTTCTGGAAACTTGTAGCACGCAATTCGGCGGGCGCAAGGCGCCTCTTCGCCCTCGCTCTCGGATCTGGCGTGAGCCCGGATGCGATATGGCTGCGAGCTAATCATGATGGGCTTTGACGGGCAAGAGGTACGTGCAGCATTTTGGGCGGCATGCCGATGGAAAAATAGAAACGCGCCCATTCTTTTCGAATGGGCGCATATCTCAATCGCAATCAGAAAGGCGAATCCGGGAAGTAGAAGTTCTTGGCATTCTCCTTGGTGACGAGCGTCGCGTCGAGGATGTAATTGCCGTGGACCGGCACCTGATCGTAGAGCGCAGCCGCCGTCAGTTCCATCGCCGTGCCGACCATTGCCGGCGGATAGAGAACGTCGACCGGGATCAGCTTGTCGCCGTCCATGACCTTCTTGATCATGTCCTTGGAGCCGGCGCCGGCAACGACATACTGGATGTCGGTGCGCTTGGCCTGCTCGATCGCCTGCAGAACGCCGACCGCCATGTCATCGTCCTGGCACCAGACGACGTCGATCTTCGGGTACTTGGTCAGATAGTCCTGCATGACCTTGAAGGCGTCGTCGCGGTTCCAGTTGCCGTACTGGCGGTCAAGAACCTTGACCTTGGAGCCCGCGATACCCTTGTCGAAGCCGTCCTGGCGCTGCTGGTCGATCGGGATCGGCAGGCCGCGGATGACGACGACTTCAGCCTCCGGCGTCTTTTCGGCAATATATTTGCCGGCGACTTCGCCGAGCGCCGGATTGTTGCCGGCGACATAGAGGTCGCGCACGGAGTTGTCGTTGTTGGACGGTGCGCGGTCGACCAGCGCCACGAACTTGCCCTTGTCCTTGACTTCCTTGATGGCGTTGACGAGCGGATCCGGATCCGATGGCAGGATGACGAGGGCGTCGATGCCCTGCGTATCAAGGTCCTGCACGGCGTTGGCCTGTGTCGCGGCATCCGGCGAAGTCTTGACGATGACGTTCAAGCCCGGATGTTCGGCCATCAGCTTCTTGGCAACGCGCTCGGCGTGGAACACGACCCCGGAAGTCCACCCGTGGTCGGCGGCCGGAATGGATACGCCGATCGTGTAGTTCTTGTCCTGGGCGTAGGCTGCGCCGGCAAAAGCCACCCCCGCAACCGCCAGACCCAACATGAGCTTGCGCATGCTATTTCCTCCCAAAAATATCAGGGACTTGTCCAATTCGAGCCGGGTGCCCTGTAAAGCCCGACCAATTCGAGAAGCCGGCTTGCCTTACGATTTGCGCACCAGTGACCGCTGTACCAGCATGGCGATGATGATGATCGCACCCTGGATCGCGCCGATCAGATATTCGCTGATGAAATTCGAAAGCAGCATGATGTTGCCGACGAGTTCGAGAATAAAGGCGCCGCAGATCGTGCCCCAGACACGGCCGGCGCCACCCTTGAGGGCCGTGCCGCCGACGACGACGGCAGTAATGGCTTGCAACTCCCACAAGATGCCGGTTGTCGCCGAGGTGGAGCCGAGACGCGGCACGTAGAGCAGCACGGCGATCGCCACGCAGAGGCCTTGGATGACAAAGGCAATGGTGCGCACGCGATTGACCGCAATACCTGAATAGCGCGCGACATCACTGTTCGAACCGACAGCGACGACATGGCGGCCGTAACGCGTGCGGTACAGGATGAAGGCCGCAATCGCGGTCACGACGAGGATCACCACGATCGGAACCGGAAGACCGAGGATATTGCCGAAATAGGCCGGACGGTAGAGCGTCTGGATGTCGCTCGAGCGCAAGGTGATCGCGCCGCCCTGCGACAGCCAGGTGGTCAGGCCGCGATAAATGCCCATGGTGCCGAGCGTGGCGATGAAAGGTTCGATCCTGCCGACGGTGGTGATGAGGCCGTTGGCGAGGCCGCAAACAGCCCCCGCAATGACCGTGAACAGCACGGCAGCCGTCAGCATCAGCACCGGATCGGCAATGACGCCCGAATTGATCAGCAGGATCATCAGACTGGCGACGAAGGCCACCATCGAGCCGACGGAAAGATCGAGGTCTCCGGCCGAGATGACGAATGTTGCGCCGACGGCGATAATGGCGATGAAGGCGCAGCGTGTCGCGACGTTGGCCAGATTGGTGATGCCGATGAAATTCGGATTGACCAATGCGCCAACAATGAGAAGCAAGGCCAGGGCGGCAAAGGGTGCAACCGCGCGCAGATCGACGTCACGCCAGGATCTGCGCCGGATCTCCCTGGTCTCTTCGTTAACACTCATATCCAAAACCAACCTCCCGCCCCAGACTCTGGGTACGTTATCTATTGTCCGCTTCGCCGAAGTTCCGCTCCGCCTTCACGCCGCCGCCTTCTTTTTCAGCCCGGCGGCGTAGCGCATGATCTCCTGCTCGGAAATCTCGTCTCCCTCGAGCACGCCGACGATATGTCCTTCGCGCATCACCGCCACCCGCGTGCAGAGGCCGATGACCTCCGGCATCTCCGAGGAAACGACGATGATCGACCGACCGTCCCGGGCAAGCGCCGAGATGAAATGATAGATCTGCTGCTTGGTGCCGACGTCGATGCCGCGCGTCGGCTCGTCGATGATGACGATGTCGGGATCGGTCTCCATGACCTTGGCAAGTAGCAGCTTCTGCTGGTTCCCGCCCGACATGCGACCGGCGATGATATTGCCGTCGCGAACCCTGATGTCGAACCGTCGCTTGGCCTTCGCCAGCGCCGCCGCTTCGCTGCTCGGGCTGAGATAGCCATGGCGAGAATGCCGCCCGAGCGATTGCAGCGTCAGGTTGGCCATCATGCCGGAGCGCAGCAGCAGGCCCTTCGACTTGCGGTCCTTGGTCATGTAGGCAAGCCCGCAGCGATTGGCGGCATGCACGTCGCCGGAGGGAACGGTTTGCCCCTTGATGACTACTTCACCCTCAAGGCGGGTTCGCAGGCCGGCGATCGCCTCCATCAATTCGGTGCGGCCGGAGCCGATCATCCCGGAGAAGCCGATAATTTCGCCCTTGCGCACTTCGAAGCTCGCATCCCGGACATAACCGGTCGACACCGAGGAAACCCTGAGGACGACCTCCTCGTCGACATCGGGCTCGACCTTGGCGGGATAGAGGCTGGAGAGCTCGCGGCCGACCATCAGCTGCGCGATCGATTCCCCGTCGAGGATTGATGTCGGCGACGTCTTGATCCACTGGCCGTCGCGCAGCACCGTCACCCGATCCGTCAATTCCATCACTTCATCGAGCTTATGGGAGACGAAGACGAAGCTGGTGCCCTGGTCACGCAGCTTGCGAACCTGCTTGAAGAGCATGCTTGTCTCTTCCCGCGACAAGACGGCCGTCGGCTCGTCCATGAACACGACGCGCGCATCGCGGCTGATCGCCTTGGCGATCTCGACCATCTGCTTGTCGGCGATGGAAAGCGTGCTGATCAGCGCATTCTCATCGACATGCGAACCGAGCACGTCGAGAACCTTGCGCGTCTCGGCGCGCATATATTTGCGGTCGAGCACACCGAAACGCGTGACTTCACGCCCGAGGAACAGGCTTTCCGTCACGGTCAGATGGTCGGCGAGATTGAATTCCTGATGGATGATGACGATCCCGAGCGCTTCCGCCGCACCATTGGGCGGCAGGATAACGGGCTGGCCGTCGAGCAGAATCTCGCCGGAGCTCGGCTGCTCGAAGCCGGACAATACCTTGACGAGGGTGGACTTGCCGGCGCCGTTTTCACCCATCAGCGCATGGATTTCGCCGGCACGGAGATCGAAATTGACGCTGAAGAGCACCTGCACGCCGCTGAAGGATTTGCATATGCGCCTGGCGGACAGCACCACGGGTGCGGTGTCGGCGATCTCCACGGTCATCATGCCTCCCCCAAGAGCGCCTTGCATCCGGCAGAACGCACCGGCGCCGCTCCATCACCTTGAACTAGCGCACATTTCCATTCTGAAAACCGCTCTCGATCCTCAGAGCTATGCGCTTGCGGCTCCCGTCCGCTTTGAGCCTTATGTAAACCTTTACATCATGCATGTAAAGGTTTACATCGTGGATTTACACAGATCCGCTGAAGCTTGCCTTTGACCTCTCGGCGAGTCTGTGTAGTGTCGCGGCGAAGTCAGCCCCAAGGCAGAGCGCAGTGTCGAATTCCACGCCCGCAACAATCGAAGACGTCGCCCGGATCGCCGAGGTCTCCATCGCGACGGTTTCGCGGGCGATCCATACGCCGGAAAAGGTCGCCAACTCGACGCGGCTTAAAGTCAATCAGGCGATCGCCGTCACCGGCTACACCACCAACGCCATGGCACGCAGCCTGAGGCTCGGTCGCTCCAACATGATCCTGGTGGTGGCGCCCGACATCGGCGATCCCAATTTCTCCAACATTCTCGTCGGACTGGAGAACGAGGCGCGCGCCCACGGCTACGGCATCCTGATCGGCCACACCCAGAATGACGCCCAGCGCGGCCTGGAATATCTGAAATTCTTCAACTCCAACCAGGCGGCCGGGCTGATCCTCTTCACCGGCATCCTGCCCTTCGGCCATCAGACGATGACCGCCCGGCTGCCGCCGAGCGTCGGCGTTTTCGAACCGGTTTTCAACGGCGGCATTCCCTATGTCGGCGTCGACGATACCGAGGGGGCGCGAAAGGCGGTGGATCTGCTGCTGGCCGAAGGCCATCGCAAGATCGCCTTCATCGGCGATTCGCGCACCCGGCTTGCCTATGTCAGGCGCCGCATGGGTTACGATGCCGGCCTCGACGCCGCCGGCGTCCCGCCGGATCTCAGGATCGTGCTCGAAGGCGACGGCACGATCGAAAGCGGCCGGCATGCGGTCGAGCAGCTTTTCATGCGCGACACGCTCCCGACCGCCTTCATGTGCGTGAACGACCAGACGGCGATTGGCGTCATGGTCGGGCTCGAGGCACGCGGCTACGACATTCCGCGCGATTTCTCGGTGACCGGTTTCGACGACGTGCCGCAGGCCGTCTTCATCTCCCCGTCGCTGACGACGATCCGCCAGCCGCGAACGGCGATCGGCAAACATGCGATGGCGCTGCTGTTGGAGCTCCTGTCCGATGGTCGGCCGGCCGAAACGGAAATCCTGCTGCGGCCGGATCTGGTGGTTCGAAACTCCGTTTCCGCACCGTCGCGCCAATGGTTGAAGCGCTGAAGACGCTATAATAGCCGGCTACAAAGAGCTGCGCCGGCGACCGCTGGCCGCCGGCGCATCTTATCAGACGTAACGGTTGACGACGTTCTCGAGCAGTTCCTGCTTGCCGGATCTCGGCTGCGGGTTGACGTCCTTGGTCTCGACCCAGTTGGTGATCTCATCCAGCGAGTATTCGCCGCGGAAGAGCTTCTGCGCCTCGGCGGTTTCCCAGCCGGCATAACGATCGGCGAGCGGCTGCGACAGGGCCTTGTCCTCGATCATCTTGGCGGCGGCCTTCAGGCCGCGGGCGCAGCAATCCATGCCGCCGATATGGCCGATCAAAAGATCTGCCGGATCGAGCGACTGGCGGCGCAGCTTGGCATCGAAGTTGGTGCCGCCGGTGGTGAAGCCGCCGCCTGCCAGGACGTGGTAATAGGCAAGCGCCATTTCGGGAACATTGTTCGGGAACTGGTCGGTGTCCCAACCGGACTGGTAGTCGTTGCGGTTCATGTCGATCGAGCCGAAGATGCCGAGCGCATTGGCAAGCGCCAGCTCATGCTCGAAGGAGTGGCCAGCAAGGATCGCGTGGCCTTGCTCGATATTGAGCTTCACTTCGTTTTCCAGCCCGTGCTTCTTGAGGAAGCCGTAGACGGTCGCGACGTCGTAGTCATACTGGTGCTTGGTCGGCTCCTGCGGCTTCGGCTCGATCAGGATCGTGCCCTTGAAGCCGATCTTGTGCTTGTACTCGACGACGAGGTTGAGGAAGCGGCCGAGCTGGTCGAGCTCGCGCTTGAGGTCGGTGTTGAGCAGCGTCTCGTAACCTTCACGGCCGCCCCAGAGCACGTAGTTCTCGCCGCCGAGCTTCTGCGTGGCGTCGATGCAGGTCTTCACGGTCGCGGCCGCAAAGGCAAAGACATCGGGATCGGGGTTGGTGGCCGCACCCGACATATAGCGGCGGTTGGAGAAGAGGTTCGCCGTGCCCCAGAGCAGCTTGGCGCCGGTCGCGGCCTGCTTCTCCGCGAAGTAATCGACGATCTCGTTCAAGTTCTTGGTGTTTTCAGCAAAATTCTTGCCTTCAGGACGCACGTCGGCGTCATGGAAGCAGTAATAGGGCGCGCCGAGCAGCGAGAAGAATTCGAAAGCGACGTCGGCCTTGAGCTTGGCAGCCTTCATCGAATCTTCGAACCACGGACGCAGGAAGGTCTGACCGCCGAAGGGGTCGCCACCCGGCCAGGTGAAGGTGTGCCAATAGGCCACCGCAAAACGCAGATGGTCTTCCATGCGCTTGCCAAGGACGATCTCGTCCGGCTGGTAATGGCGGAAGGCCAGCGGATTGGTACTGTCGGGGCCTTCATATTTGATCTTCTGGATATCGCCGAAAAATCCGGTGCTCATGTCAGGTCTCCTTGGGTTCGTATCTTTTCGAAGTTCTGTATTGTTGGTCTACGCCAGAGGCCCCCTCGTCGCCTGCCGGCACCTTCTCCCCGAGGGGAGAAGAGACTCGCTGCGGCGCCTCTTTTCCCTTCTCCCCTCGGGGAGAAGGTGGCCCGAAGGGTCGGATGAGGGGGCCGCTAGCCCAAACTTTCAATGCGCCAGCGATTTGATCGCCGGATAAAGCGCGCGGTAGCGCTGGTAAGCCTCCTCGTAAGCGCCGCTCAGCGCCGACACCGGTTCGATCGTGCCTGATGTCACCGGCGGCGTGCAGACGGCAATCGGATCGGCACCCGTCGCGGCAATCAGGCCGAGTCGGGCAGCGCCGAAGGCCGCGCCGAAATCGCCGTCGGCGGGCAGGTCGACCGGAACGCCGAGGGCGGTGGCGATTGACGCCAGCCAGTAGCGCGAGCGCGAACCGCCGCCGATCGCCGTGACGCGGGATATGCCGGTGCCGGCCGACCGCAGCGCTTCGAGATTGTCGCGGATGGCGAAGGCGACACCTTCGAGCACGGCCTGGGTCAGCACCGCGCGGCTGCTTTCATGTTCCAACCCGATGAAGGCGCCGCGGATGACGGCATCATTGTGCGGCGTACGCTCCCCGGAAAGATAGGGCAGGAAGGTGACGCCCGTCGGCGTCTTCAGCGTCTCGCCGAGTTCGCCGGTGAGATCGGCGGCCGACTTGCCGGTCACGCCGGAATGCCAGTTGAGCGCATCGGTCGCCGACAGGATGACGCCCATCTGATGCCAGGTATTCGGCAGCGCGTGGCAGAAAGCATGCACGGCGCTTTCCGGCTTCGGCAGATAGGAGCCGTTGGCGGCAAAAAGCACGCCGGAGGTGCCGAGCGAGACGAAGGCGGCGCCATCGCTGACCGTCCCCATGCCGCAGGCCGATGCGGCATTGTCGCCCGCGCCGCCGGCAACGACGACATTGCCCGATATGCCCCACTGTGCCGCGAGTTCGGACCGCAGCATACCGGCCTGCTGGGTGCCTTCGACCAGCGTCGGCATCTGCTCCTCGGAAACGTGAGTGGCGGCGAGCAGATCGGACGACCAGGCCCGCTTGCCGGTGTCGAGCCAGGAGGTGCCGGCCGAATCCGACATTTCGGAAATATATTCGCCGGTCAGCCACAGACGCAGATAGTCCTTCGGCAGCAGCACCTTGGCGATCTTCGCGAAAACGTCCGGCTCATGCTGCCTGACCCAGGCGAGCTTCGGCGCCGTGAAGCCGGGGAAGACGATATTGCCGGTCAGCGCGCGGAAGCGCGGATCGGCGTCGAGCGCCGCAGCCTCGACATGACTGCGCGTGTCGTTCCAGAGTATGCAGGGGCGCAGCACCTTGTCGGCGGCGTCGATCAGCGTCGCGCCGTGCATCTGGCCGGAAAGGCCGATACCCCTGACAGCGGCAAGCTCTTTCGGGTGTTTCGCCATAAGACCGGCGACGGCCTCTTCGGTGGCGCGCACCCAATGGGCCGGCTCCTGCTCCGACCAGCCGGAATGCGGACGCGAAACGTCGAGCGAACCATTGGCCGAGCCGACGATCGTCTGATCCCCGTCGATCAGCATCGCCTTGACGCCGGAGGTTCCGAGATCGAGACCGAGATACATGGGTATGCTCCTTTGCCGTTACGGCAGATTGTCTTTCAGGAATATGTCGAGACGGATGCGCTCCTGCGCGTCGATGACTGGGAGCCCGTCCGCCTTGGCTTTCAGCACGCGGATCGCGCTGCGCACTTCATGGCCGGCGTCCTGATTGAGGATTGCATCAATCGTATTGTCGATAAGCGCCGCCCGCGTATGGGTGGTCAGTTCATGGGCGATGACGGTCAGCGTCCTGTCGACGGCCTTCTCCTTCAGCGCCCGAATGAGGCCGCGATTGCCGGCGCCGAGGCTGTAGACGCCGACAATGCCGGCATTCCTGGCAAGCGCGTCGGCGACGAGCATATGGGCGATCTCCGGATCGTCACGGCCTTCGAGCACCGGCAGGATCGCCAGCTCGGGAAACTCCTCGGCCATGACTGCAGTGAAGCCCTCCAGCCGCTCGCGATGGTCGCGCACCAGCATGGACCCGGCGAGCACGGCGATCTCGCCCTTTCGCGGCCCGAGAAAGCGTCCGAGCAGACGCGCCGCCGTGCGGCCGGCCGCGATATTGTCGACGCCGGCATAGTGGTGGCGCAGCGAGCCCGTCAGGTCGGACACCAGGGTGACGATGGGAAAGCCCGCATGCACCAGCCTGTCGACGGTGGCGCGCACTTCAGGTGCATCGGTCGCGACCATGGCAACGCCGCAAGGCTTTTCCCGAGAGAGCTCTTCGAGCACAGCGACGAGAGCGGCCGGATCGAAGGCCGACACCTCGACGGTGCGAATATCTGTGCGCTCGGCAGCCGAACGGAGGATCGCTTGCCGGATTTCCCCATTGAGCCCGTGCATGAAGGAATTGTCGCTGGCCGGCAGGATGAACACCAGCGGATAGGTGCGGCCCTTGGCGAGATTGGCCGCAGCCACGTCCCTGATATAACCGAGCTCGCGGATCGCAGTCTCGACCTTTTCGCGCGTGACATGGCGCACACCCGGACGCCGGTTGAGAACGCGGTCGACAGTCGCAAGACTGACCCCGGCAGCGGCAGCGATATCGTGAACTGTTGGCCTCATCATTCCTCCTGATGAGACCATTAACGCCAATTTTGATGTACGTAAATCAAAAAATCGAACGGGCGACTCGCCCATCGCGTTTCCCGCATCGCCGCCGGCCTGGAGCCGGTCAGCAGGACGATTATTGGCTGATCGCATAGGGGCTGGAAAACTGCAAACAAAAAGGTCCTCCGGAGAGGACCTTTTCATGGGGCGGCAGGCCGGAGGTCAGTGGCCGCCACCGCCTCCCCCGCCTTGCGGCGCGGGTTTCTGGATCATCGCGACTCCAAGGATCATCGCGACGAAAAGCGCGGTCAGGATCAGGAAGACATCGCTGAAGGACAGGATGACCGCCTGCTTGGTGGCCAGGCCGACCATCTGCTTGATCGCGACCGAGGCGCCATCCATGCCGTATGTGTTGAAATTGGCGGCCATGTTGTTCATCTGGTCGACGGCGGCCGGATTGCCCCAGTCGATATTTTCCCGCAGCCGCTCGTAATGCACGTTCTGCCGGTTGGTGAGCACGGTGTTGATGACGGCAAGACCGACGGCGCCGCCGAGGTTTCTGGTCAGGTTGAACAGGCCGGACGCGCCGCGAATGCGCGAAGGCGGCATCGTGCCGAGCGCGATGTTGTTGATCGGCACCATGCACATCATCAGCCCGAAGCCGCGCAGGATCTGCGGGATGAAGAGCTCGTAGAAATCCCAGTCCGCCGTCAGATGGATCATGATGTATGTGCCGGCGGCGAAGCTGACGAAGCCGATCACCATCATCAGGCGCAGGTCCATCTTGGTCGACAGCCGGCCGGCGATCGGCGCGGTGAAGAACATCGCAAGGCCGGAGACGAACATCGTCTCGCCGATCATCAGCGAGTCATAGCCGCGGATACGCCCGAGATAGACCGGATAGATATAGGTGAGGCCATAAAGGCCGATGCCCATGACGAAGGAAAACACCGAGCCGAAGGAGAAATTCCGGTTGGCAAAAGCCTTGAGGTCGACAACGGGGAAATCCACCGTGAAGGCGCGATAGAAGAAGACGATGGCCGCGACGCCGGAGGCAACCGCTGCGCTGGTGATGAAACTGTCGTTGAACCAGTCGTTCGAATTGCCCTCTTCGAGCACATATTCCAGCGCGCCGAGGAAGACGCCCATAGAGATCAGACCCCACCAGTCGAACTTCTTGAAGAGCGACAGTTCCGGCTTATCGAAATCGATGAAGTTCCAGGTGACGATCGTGACGATAATGCCGGGCACGATGTTGACGAGGAACAGCCAGTGCCAGGAAAAGGCATGGCTGAGATAACCGCCGACAGTCGGGCCAATGGTCGGCGCCAGTGTTGCGATCAAGCCGATGATCGGCGAGACGATGCTCCGCTTCGACGGCGGGAAGATCGTGAAGGCGGCCGCAAACACCGACGGGATCATGCCGCCGCCGATGAAGCCCTGGATGACCCGGTAGACGATCATCTGGTCGATATTCGTCGCCGTCGCAGCAAGCGCGCTCGCCATGGTGAAGCCGGCGGCCGAGATCGCGAAAAGATAACGCGTCGAGATGATGCGCGCCAGCGTGCCCGAAAGCGGGATCATGATCACTTCGGCGATCAGATAGGACGTCTGCACCCAGCCGATCTCGTCGCTGCCGGCCGAAAGGCCGGCCTGGATTTCAGCAAGAGAGGCCGAGACGATCTGAATGTCGAGGATCGACATGAACATGCCGAGCACCATCGCGAAGAAGGCGATGAGCTTCTTAGGATCCATGCGCTCGTCGGCATGGGCGGGTGCCACCGGAATCGTCCCCGCCGTTGCTGTCGCGCTCCCGGCCATCAGATCACCTCTGCCTTTCCTGAAGGCCTACTTGCTCGGCGCCGTACGGGTGTCGACATCGACGACGACGCTGAGGCCCGCGCGCAGACGCCCGCTGTCGAGCGCCTCCTGCGGCAGCGCAATGCGCACCGGCACGCGCTGGATCACCTTGGTGAAATTGCCCGTCGCATTTTCCGGCGGCAGCAGCGAGAAGACCGAGCCGGACGCCGGCGAGATCGATTCAACGGTGCCGACGATCGGATGGTCGTCATAGGCGTCGACATGGACGTTGACCTTCGAGCCGGCAACGAGATGCTGGATCTGCGTTTCCTTGAAGTTGGCGTCGATATAGAGCTCATGCACCGGAACCAGCGCCATCAGCCGCTGGCCGGGCGAGACGAGATCGCCTTCTTGGACCGAGCGATTGCCGACAATGCCGTCGTAAGGCGCCTTGAGCACGGTGAAGGAGAGATCGCGGGCGGCCTTGTCGCGCGAGATTTCCAGCGCCCGGACCGAGCCTTCGGCTTCCTTGCGCTGGGCCTGGAGAATGGTGATATTGGCTTGTGCAGCAGTGATGTTGGCGTCGCCGCCGGCAAGATTGGCCTTGGCCTGGTCGAGCGCGATATTGGCGTTGTCGAGATCGGCAGCGGTGCCGACCGACTTCGCCTGGAGCTCGCTCTGGCGTTTCTGGGTGATTTCGGCACCACGAACGGCCGCTTCGAGTGCCACCTTCTGCGCCCGCGCCTGCGCAAGGCTTGCATTGGCGCCTTCGATCTGCGCGTCGATACGCTGCAGCGAAAGCTGTTCGGTGGCGATCTGGGCCTGCGCCTGATCGAGGGCGTTTTGATAGTCGCCGTTATCAAGCGTGGCAAGCACGTCGCCCGCTTTGACTTCCTGGTTGGCGACCACATTCACCTTCGCGACGTAGCCCGTGACCTTTGGCGAAATCGTTGCGATATCGCCCTCGATATAGGCGTCGTCGGTCGACACCATGAAGCGGCCGTTCGTCCACCATTCGTAACCATACCAGCCGCCGCCCGCCAGAAGAGCGAGCACGACGATCGGCAGCACCGGACTGCGGCGCTTCTTCGCAGCCGCGGGTGCGGCGACCGGAGCCGGCGCCGACTGCGCGGGGGCGGACGGCTTTTCCAGGGCTTCCGCCGTCGGAGCCTCCACAACAGTCGCGACCTCGGCCTTGACCTCTTCGGCTTCGGCCTTTTCGCTGATGATTCGCGCGACGTTGCTTTTCTGGTTGCTCGACATGGCCACTTACCGATCTTGGAGTAATCAATCGAACTGAACGGTTCGGTTCAGTTGACATAAACCTGTTTTACCGTCATATCAAGATGCATAGAACCAATCGGTTCGATTTCTTTTAATCAAAGGGCGAAACCATAAACACGGTTAAGGAGACATGACGCTGAAACCCGAGAATGCCGCCGTATTCAGCCCTCCTCCTGCTGGAGGCCGATTTGCCGCGGGCGAAGATCCGGCCAAGCGCCAGCAGATCCTCGACGGCGCCAAGCGCGTCTTCATGAAAATGGGTTTCGATGCGGCCAGCATGAACGATGTGACGCGTGAGGCCGGTGTTTCGAAAGGAACGCTCTACGTCTACTTCACCAACAAGGAAGAACTGTTTTCGGCGATGGTCGACACCGAGCGTGCCGCCTTCGTCGCCGCTGTCCGCACGGCGCTTGCCGAACACGACGACCTCGAATCCGGGCTGTACGAATTCGGGATAAGCTTCGTCACCCATATGACCGACGAAAAGGTCATCACCGCGATGCGCACCGTTCTCGGCGTTCGAGACCGGATGCCTGAGCTCTGTCAACGCTTCTTCAAGGGTCCGGTCAATCTGCGCACCATAATGCGCGATTTCCTGGAACGCCACATCGCTGCGGGCACGCTCGAGATCGATGACATCGATCTCGCCGCCGGCCAATTTCTCGATCTTGCCAGCGGCAGTTTCTTCAAGCTGCGTCTGTTCGGCAGCATGGAGGAACCGCCGAGCCGCGAAGAAATAGACCGCGTTATCCGCGGTGCGATCAAGGTCTTCATGGCGGCCTATGGCGCGCGCCGGCACGACACCGCCTGATACGCTTTCTTGACTGCTCGCGTGCATCGGCCAAAACTCCGCAAGAACGATCAAACCCCGCTTTCGACTTTTCTCTAAGGAAGAAGCCGCAACCAGGGGAGTGAAAATGAGCGCCATCGCACGGGCGATCTGGTTCATAGAGAGCCATTTCGAAAGCGATATATCGCTGGAAGAGATATCGGAAGCAGCCGGATTGTCGCGCTACCATCTGTCGCGCGTCTTCGGGCTGGTCACCGGCCACTCGATTAGCGGCTATATCAGGGGGCGGCGCCTCAGCCGCGCCGTACCCGCGTTGGTCAGCGGCTCATCCACCATCCTCGAGGTTGCGCTTTGCGCGGGCTACGGCTCCCACGAAGCTTTCACCCGTGCCTTTCGCGACCAGTTCGGCATGACGCCGGATGCGGTGCGCAGACAGGGGCACACTCGTAACCTTGTCTTAGTGGAGCCGATCAGAATGGACCCCGCCCACCTCAGTGACCTCGAAGCACCCCGCTTCGAAACCCTGCAGCCGATGCTTCTTGCCGGCTTGGAGGAGATCTACGCCCATGGCGGCGATGCCGCCATCCCTTCACTCTGGCAGAAGTTCAATGCCCATTTCGGCCATATCTCCGGCCAGAAAGGCAATGTCGCCTACGGCGTCTGCACCCATATCGACGGCGAAGCGGAGAAATTCCGCTACATGGCCGCCGTGGAGATTTCCGATACCGGCGATCTGCCCGCCGATTTTGCGACGCTCAAGCTTCCCGGCCAGCGCTACGTCGTCTTCACCCATCGCGGCCATGTCTCCGGCATTTCTCTCACAATCAACCGGATTTTCGGCGCGTGGTGGCCGTCCTCTGGTCTGGAGCACGGCGAGACGCCCGACATGTTCGAACGCTACGACGAGCGCTTCGACCCCTATACCGGCATGGGCGTCACCGAAATCTGGTTGCCGATCAGAGCATGATGCCGAAAAGTGCGAGCGGTTTTCGGGCGACATCATGCTCTAACTCTTTAACTTAGAACAGGATTCAAATTTAAGGCCGAGCCGGCCTTAAATCATCCTGTTCTAAGGAATAAAAGTCACATCGATTTCGTATATCCCCTTGCGGCGCTTGCGCGGCAAGCCGCCGACACTACATTGCGGGGCGTCATCGTTCATGTGACGCAAAGGGGATATACGCTGATGCAGGAAATTGTGACGCTCATTCAGGATCCGGCCGCCTGGGTGGCGCTCATCACGCTGGTGGTGATGGAAGTCGTTCTCGGGATCGACAACCTGATCTTTATTTCCATTCTGACCAACAAACTGCCGCCCGAGCACCGGGAAAGAGCCCGCAAGATCGGCATCGGCCTTGCGCTGATTATGCGTCTTGCTCTGCTCGGCACCATCGCCTGGATCGTGCAGCTGACCGAACCGCTGTTCGAAGCTTTCGGACACGGCTTCTCCTGGAAGGATCTGATCCTGATCGCCGGCGGCCTGTTCCTCGTCTGGAAGGCCACCAAGGAAATTCACCACAGCGTCGATCCGATCGACCATCAGGAGGATTTCATCGCGACGTCGGCAACGAGCGGCTTTGCATCGGCGATCGGCCAGATCCTGCTGCTCGACCTCGTTTTCTCCGTCGACAGCATCATCACCGCCGTCGGCATGACGCCGCATCTGCCGATCATGGTGATCGCCGTCATTGCCGCCGTCACCGTCATGCTGGTCGCCGCCACCCCGCTTGCCAACTTCATCGAGCGGAATCCGACGATCGTCATGCTGGCGCTCGCCTTCCTGCTGATGATCGGCACGACGCTGATCGCCGAAGGCATGGGTTTCCACGTGCCGAAGGGCTACGTCTATGCCGCCATGGCCTTCTCGGCGCTGGTCGAGGTGCTGAACATGTTCGCGCGCAACGCCCGCAAGCGCAAACGCGAAGGCGCTCACTGAGACTGAAGCAAGGGGCGCGTCGCAGCCGGCGCGCCCTGCCCTAGCGCCGTCAGGCCCTTTGCAGGCGCGGTTTTTCTTGACGCGCCGGATTGAATATGGCCTAAGGCCAGCCGAACGGACGATCGGCGGATGGTGCGGGCGCATGCCCTTTTTCCGGCCGGTTTGCCGAAGATATCTGCATCCTTCCGGCCGAACGTCGCTTTCCCGCGAAAACCGTCCGGCATTCATTGACGGGCACACACAATGACAGTTTCCGGCACAGCTACCGGCGTTCGCGTCCGCATCGCTCCCTCGCCGACCGGCGAGCCGCATGTCGGCACCGCTTATATCGCTCTCTTCAACTATCTCTTCGCCAAGAAGCATGGCGGCGAATTCATCCTGCGCATCGAAGATACGGACGCGACGCGCTCGACCCCTGAATTCGAGACGAAGGTGCTGGATGCGCTGAAATGGTGCGGGCTGGAATGGAAGGAAGGTCCCGATATCGGCGGTCCCTATGGCCCCTATCGCCAGTCCGACCGCAAGCCGATGTACCAGCCTTACGCCCAGGAGCTCCTCGACAAGGGCCACGCCTTCCGCTGTTTCTGCACGCCCGCGCGGCTGGAGCAGATGCGCGAGGCGCAGCGCGCCGCCGGCAAGCCGCCGAAATATGACGGTCTCTGCCTCAGCCTGTCTGCCGAGGAAGTGACGTCGCGCATGGCAGCCGGCGAGACGACCGTCATCCGCATGAAAATCCCGGCCGAAGGCTCCTGCGATTTCACCGACGGCGTCTACGGCGATGTCTCCATCCCCTGGGATTCCGTCGACATGCAGGTGCTGATCAAGGCCGACGGCATGCCGACCTATCACATGGCCAACGTCATCGACGACCATCTGATGCAGATCACCCACGTGGCCCGCGGCGAGGAATGGCTGGCTTCGGTGCCGAAGCACATCCTGCTTTATCGCTATTTCGGCTGGGACCAGCCGGTCTTCATGCATCTGTCGCTGATGCGCAATGCCGACAAGTCGAAGCTGTCGAAGCGCAAGAACCCGACCTCGATCTCCTATTATTCCGCGCTCGGCTATATCCCCGAAGCGCTGATGAACTTCCTCGGCTTGTTCTTCATCCAGATCGCAGAAGGCGAAGAGCTGTTGACGATGGATGAGCTGTCGGAAAAGTTCGATCCCGACAACCTCTCCAAGGCCGGCGCGATCTTCGATATCCAGAAGCTCGACTGGCTAAACGGCCGCTGGATCCGCGAAAAGCTCTCCGAAGAGGAGTTTCAGGCGCGCGTGCTGACCTGGGCAATGGAAAACGATCGCCTGAAGGAAGGCCTGCGCCTGTCGCAGACCCGCATTTCCAAGCTCGGTGAACTGCCCGATCTCGCCGGCTTCCTGCTGAAGTCCGATCTCGGCCTGCAGCCGTCCGACTTCGCCAAGATCAAATCGCCGCCGGAAGAGATTCTCGAGATCCTCAACACCGTTCAGGCGGATCTCGAAAAGATCTTGGAATGGAATGTCGAGACGATCGAGGCGGAGCTGCGGGCCATCGCCGACCGCATGGGCAAGAAGCTGAAGGTCGTGGTTTCGCCGCTCTTCGTCGCCGTCTCCGGCTCATCGCGCTCGCTGCCGCTCTTCGATTCCATGGCGATCCTCGGCCGCTCGGTCGTGCGCCAGCGCCTGAAGCTCGCCGCGCAGGCGGTCGCCGCCCTCGTCGGCTCGAAGTAAGAACAGTCAGAGGATTTCGACAGTGGCTGACAACAAGACCGAAAGCACTCTTTCCTCCGACGCGACTGAGGTGCGCGCCCAGAAGCTGAAGCTGCTGCGCGAGCAGATCGGCGATGTCTATCCGGCGCATTTCCACCGGACGATGACCAACGCCGAGCTCGGCGCCAAATACGAATCCCTGGAACCGGATGTCGAGACGCAGGATGTCGTCACCGTCGCCGGCCGCGTCTATTCCTCGCGCAATTCGGGCATGTTCATGGATATCCATGACGCCTCCGGCAAGATCCAGATCTTCTCGCATAAGGACGTCACCGGCGAGGAAGCCCGCGCCCTGCTGCCGATGATTGACATCGGCGACATCATCGGCGTTACCGGCGTCGTGCGCCGCACCAAGCGCGGCGAACTGACGATCAACGCCCAGAAGATCGAAATGCTGACCAAGTCGCTGCTGCCGATGCCCGAGAAGTGGCATGGCCTTTCCGACATCGAGCTGCGTTATCGCAAGCGCCATCTCGACATCATGACCAACGAGGATTCGAAGCTTCGTTTTCAGCAGCGCTCGAAGATCGTCTCCGGCATCCGCCGCTTCATGGAGAATGACGGCTTCATGGAAGTCGAGACGCCGATGCTGCAATCGATCTATGGCGGCGCCACCGCCGAGCCGTTCAAGACGCATCACAACACGTTGAAGCTCGACATGTATCTGCGCATCGCGCCGGAACTGTTCCTGAAGCGCACGCTGGTCTCGGGCCTCACCGACAAGGTCTTCGAGATCAACCGCAACTTCCGCAACGAAGGCGTCTCCACCCGGCACAATCCCGAATTCACCATGATGGAGTGCTACTGGGCCTATGCCGATTACGAGGACATGATGGACCTCGTCGAGCGGCTGTTCGAGAGCTTGGCGCTTGCCATTCACGGCACGACGGAGTTTCCCTTCGGCGACAAGACGATGTCCTTCAAGGGGCCGTTCAAGCGCGTGCCGATGCCCGATGCCGTCAGGCAAGCGACCGGCATCGATTTCCTCGCGATCAAGACCGATGAGGAAGCGCGCGCTGCTGCCAAGGCGGCCGGCTTCGCCGTCGAGAAGGATTGGACCTGGGGTGAATGCCTCGCCTTCATCTTCGAGGAGAAGGTCGAAGCGACGCTGATCCAGCCGTCCCACGTCACGCATTTCCCGAAGGACATCTCGCCCTTCGCCAAGGAAGTGCCGGGCGAGCCGCGCCTCGTCGAGCGCTTCGAGACCTATTGCAACGCCTGGGAACTCGGCAACGCCTTTTCGGAACTCAACGATCCCGAGGAGCAGCGCCGCCGCATGGTCGAGCAGCTCGAACAGGCGCATGCCCGCGGCGAAAAGGAAAAGCAGCTGGACGAGGAATTTCTCGATGCGATCGACCAGGGCATGCCGCCGGCCGGTGGCCTCGGCATCGGCGTCGACCGTCTGATCATGCTGCTGACCAACGCGCCATCGATCCGCGACGTCATCCTCTTCCCGGCCCGCCGCAGCAAAGCCGACTGACAGGAAGAGACGTCGGAAAACGAAAGCGGAGTGCCACTGCATAATTCCTTAAATCGGAATCGATTTAAGGAGAGAATTATGCAGCCATCCAAAAGTGCTACAGCATCCTTTGCGCGTCTGATAAGACGCGCAGGCGCTGTAGGGGGCGCAGGCGCTGTAGGGGGCGCAGGCGCTGTAGGGGGCGCTCCGCTTTTTTCATGCGGCGGTCAGTGTGTCTTTGGAGCTTCCGCCGGCGGCTCTTCGGCGGGCGCCTCAGCCACCACGCCGGGGCTGCCGCTCTCGCCGGCGGGCGCGGCTTCGCTTTCGGCTGCTGGTGCGCCATGTCCGCCGCCAGCATCCTTCATGCCCTTTTCTTCGCTATTGGTCGAGCCGACGGCGACCGGGTCGACGCAATCCTCGGGATCCTTGAACGAGGCGCTGATCATCGCGATCTCATCAGCCGGCAAGTCGATGCGCTCGCCGAAGAACAGCCCGTTTTCGCTGGCCTTGCCGTCATAGTAGCGCGCCGTATAGGGCTTGTCGTCGAGACCGGGAACCGCCTTGTCGGGATGCGGGATGTAAACGACGTCGGCGCCGATTGCCCGGCCGCGAATATCGGC
This sequence comes from Rhizobium croatiense, assembly GCF_019793465.1. Lineage (GTDB taxonomy): Bacteria > Pseudomonadota > Alphaproteobacteria > Rhizobiales > Rhizobiaceae > Rhizobium > Rhizobium croatiense. The sequence goes on from NZ_JAILYJ010000005.1 coordinate 293,284, forward strand.
GCGCAGCGTCGGGCCGTTCTCGTCGAGCACCACCACCTGTACCAGATCCGGTTTCTGTGCGGCATAAACAGCCTGGGCGACACGCAGCGCGGTCCTGACACGCGTCATGCCGTCGGTCGGTTCGGTCTTGATGTATTTCCGCACCCAGACGTGATCCTGCTTCTTGATCGTCACCAGGTTGACGTCGGAGCATTCGAGCCCGGAACCGCCGCCCGAGACACCGATCAACCTGTCCTTGCCGACATAAAGCGCCGCACCACCGGAAACGCCCGCCAGAAGCGAGACGCCGCCGATGATGATTGCCAATTTCCGGGAGGGCCGGAATATGCGCAGTAAGGCCTTCACGCCAACTGCTCCGCCATCTCAAACTCCAACGCAGGATAGGTGCTGGGAATGCTAGAGAAATGACGTTTCCGAAAGTTTAAGTGAGCATGCCAAGCCTGCTCCATTTTGAAAAAACACCAAAAAAGGTCCGTCTTTTTCAACCGCTTGCCACCGCACATTCCGCCATGCTCTAAACGCTGATGGCCTTCACGCTTCGCCAGATCCAATATTTTGTCGCCGTCGCCGAACAAGGTTCGGTGACACGCGCCGCGCAGAACCTTTCGATCTCGCAATCCTCGGTGACGGAAGCGCTGAAGGAGCTCGAAACCGATCTCGGCGTCGAGCTCTTCGAGCGCCATCCGCGCGGCCTGACGATCACCCACAACGGACACCAGTTCCTCCGTCACGCGACCAAGATTCTCGCCTCCGTCTCCGATGCGCGCACCAGCTTCTCCGGCCGGCAGAGCGCCCTTTCCGGCACGCTGAACATCGGCGTCACTTCGTTGGTCGCCGGCTACGTTCTCTCCGACTTGCTGGCGCGATACCGGCGCGCCTGTCCTGGCGTCGAGGTCAGTGCGATAGAGGACAATGGCGGTTATCTCGAGCATCTCCTGGTCGGCGGCGAACTCGATGTCGCGGTCATGGTGATATCGAACCTGCGCGACCGCATGGCGCTGCAGGCGGAAATCCTCGAAACCTCACCCTATCGGCTATGGCTGCCGATGGGCCATCCGCTGGTTTCGGCCGACATTATCTCGGTGGCCGATATCGCCCGCGAACCGCTGATCATGCTGACCGTCGACGAAATCGAGGAGAATACCGGCAAGCTACTGTCGGCGCTCGGCGCCCGCCCGCATGTCGCCTTCCGCACCCGCTCGGTGGAGCCGGTGCGCAGCCTGGTCGCAACGGGCGCCGGCGTGGCGCTGCTTCCCGATCTCGTCTACCGCCCGTGGTCGCTGGAAGGCGACCGCATCGAGAGCCGCGACGTCTCCGGTTCGCTGCCGGTGGTCCAGGTCGGCATGGTCTGGCGCAAGGGCTCCAGCCTGCCGCAGGCGGCGCGCGACTTCGTCGGCATCGCCGAAAGCCTGCGATCCGGTCGCGTCCGCTGATATCGGAATTTCCGATATCGCCTTTCTGATAAATGAATTTGCGAAAGCGCCCATTTGGGATCACCTTCTTGAGCGGGAACAAACCGCCACGGAAAGTGGCGCCAGACCGGGAGCCGGACGATGACGAATCTCTTGAAATCCTGCACGGCAGCGATCGCCTGCCTGAGCTTCGCGACGCAGGTGACCGCCGCCGAACCGCTGAAGGCGCTCGGCAAAGGCGAGGGTGCGGTCAGCATCGTCGCCTGGGCCGGCTACATCGAACGCGGCGAAACCGACAAGAACTACGACTGGGTCAGCGGCTTCGAAAAGGAGACCGGCTGCAAAGTTTCCGTTAAGACCGCCGCCACCTCGGATGAAATGGTCTCGCTGATGAACGAGGGCGGCTTCGACCTGGTCACCGCATCGGGCGATGCGTCGCTGCGCCTCATCGCCGGCAAGCGTGTTCAGCCGATCAACACCGATCTGATCCCGAGCTTCAAGACCGTCGACCAGCGCCTGCAGAACGGCGCCTGGTATACGGTCGGCGACGTACATTACGGCGTGCCCTACCTCTGGGGCCCGAATGTGCTGATGTACAATACCGATGCCTTCAAGGACAAGGCGCCGACCAGCTGGAACGTCGTCTTCGAGGAACAGACGCTGCCCGACGGCAAATCGAACAAGGGCCGCGTCCAGGCCTATGACGGCGCCATCTATATTGCCGACGCCGCCATGTATCTGATGGCCCACAAGCCGGATCTCGGCATCAAGGACCCCTACGAGCTGACCGAAGATCAGTACAAGGCGGCCCTCGACCTGCTGCGCGGCCAGCGCAAGCTGGTCTCGCGCTACTGGCACGATGCGATGATCCAGATCGACGACTTCAAGAACGAAGGCGTCGTCGCCTCCGGCTCCTGGCCCTTCCAGGTCAACCTGCTGCAGGCCGACAAGCAGAAGATCGCCTCCACCTTCCCGGAGGAAGGCGTCACCGGCTGGGCCGACACCACCATGCTGCACGCCGACAGCGAACATCCGAACTGCGCCTATATGTGGATGGAACATTCGCTGCAGGCCAAGGTCCAGGGCGACGCCGCCGCCTGGTTCGGCGCCGTCCCCTCCGTTCCCGCCGCCTGCAAGGGCAACGAACTGATGGGCGATGCCGGCTGCGCCACCAACGGCTTCGATCACTTCGACAAGATCAAGTTCTGGAAGACCCCGGTCGCCAAATGCGCGACGCAGACTGAATGCGTACCCTACCATCGCTGGGTGTCGGACTATATCGGCGTGATCGGCGGGCGGTGAGCTACTTCCCTTCTCCCCAACGGGGAGAAGATGTCCGAAGGACAGATGAGGGGGTGGGCGACGAAGGAGCGAACGACCGAGCCAAGCGAGGTCGCACATGCCTCACCGTCCCCCTCATCCGACCCTTCGGGCGACCTTCTCCCCGCTGGGGAGAAGAGGGAGCCAGCGCTCCCGCTGCATTCAGCTCTCCTACTAGGGAGAAGCCAGATGACAATTTCCGGAGCTCCAATGACGTCAGCCGTCCGTTTCCAGCAGGTATCGCGCTATTTCGGCCAGGTTCGCGCCGTCGACGGCGTCGATCTCGAGATCGCGGCCGGCGAATTCTTCACCATGCTCGGCCCCTCCGGCTCCGGCAAGACGACGTGCCTGAGATTGATCGCCGGCTTCGAGCAGCCGAGCGCCGGCCATATCCAGATTTTCGGCGAGACGGCCGACGGCGTTCCGCCCTATCGCCGCAACGTCAATACCGTATTCCAGGACTACGCGCTCTTCCCGCATCTCAACATCCTCGACAATGTCGCCTACGGGCTGATGGTCAAGGGCGTCGGCAAGGCGGAAAGACTAAAGGCGGCGGGCGATGCGCTCGAACTCGTCAAGCTCCCGGGCTACGGCGCCCGCCGCCCCGGTCAGCTGTCCGGCGGCCAGCGGCAGCGCGTGGCGCTCGCCCGCGCCCTCGTTAACAAGCCGAAGGTACTGCTGCTCGACGAGCCGCTCGGCGCGCTGGACCTGAAGCTGCGCGAGCAGATGCAGGAAGAATTGAAGAGCCTGCAACGCGCGCTCGGCATCACCTTCGTCTTCGTCACGCACGATCAGGGCGAGGCGCTGTCCATGGCCGATCGTGTTGCCGTCTTCAACAATGGCAACATCGTCCAGGAAGGCACGCCGCAGGATATCTACCGCCGCCCGAGGACCCGCTTCGTCGCCGATTTCGTCGGCTCCTCGAATGTCATCGGGCCGGATCTGATGGCCACGCTCGGCGGCGAGAAACGCTGGGCGAGCCTGCGTCCGGAAGCGATCCGCCTGGCAAGCGACGGCATCGAGGCGACCATCGAACATGCAAGCTTCCTCGGCGCCGCCACTCGCCTCAGCGTCGATCTCCGCGGCAGCCGGCTGCATGTCATGCTGCCGGCCGGCGCGCCTGTGCCCGACATCGGCACCGGTATCCGGCTTGCCTGGCAGGCTGCCGATATCCACTACATGGACGATGCGGCATGACGGCGCTCACCCTCTCCGACGCCAAGACATCGATCCTGCCGGGACGCAGCGGGCTCTTCGGCCGCATGTCGGACGCCTTCTGGCGGCACCCGAAACTCCTGCTCTTCCTGATGCTGACGCCGCCGCTGCTCTGGCTCGGCATCATCTATATCGGCTCGCTGATCGCCCTGCTGCTGCAGAGCTTCTTCTCGATCGACGATTTTTCCGGCCTGGTGAATTACGAATTCACCCTTGCGACCTACGCCCAGCTTCTGAGTCCGACGAATTTCGACATCATCATCCGCACCGTCGTCATGGCGGCGCTGGTTACCGTTGCCGCCGCGGTGATCGCCTTTCCGATCGCCTATTACGCGGCGCGTTATGCGCAAGGTAAATGGAAGGTGCTCTTCTATCTCGGCGTCATGCTGCCGCTGTGGTCGAGCTATCTCGTCAAGATCTACGCCTGGAAGCTGATCCTCGCCAAGGAAGGCATCCTCACCTGGATCTTTGAAAAGCTGCATCTCGCCTGGCTGCTCGACGGCATGCTCAATCTGCCCGTCATCGGCGGCAATTCGCTCTCGGTGAGCTACCTCGGCACCTTCATCGTCTTCGTCTATATCTGGCTCCCCTACATGATCCTGCCGACGCAGGCGGCCCTCGAGCGTGTGCCCGGCAATCTGATCGAGGCCTCGGCCGATCTCGGCGCGACGCCGCGCCAGACCTTCCGCACCGTGCTGCTGCCTTTAGCGTTGCCCGGCATCGTCGCCGGTTCGATCTTCACCTTCTCGCTGACATTGGGCGATTACATCATTCCGCAGATCATCGGCTCGTCCCGGCTCTTCATCGGCCAAGCCGTCTACGCCCAGCAGGGGACGGCCGGCAACGTGCCGCTCGCCGCCGCCTTCTCCGTCGTGCCGATCGTCATCATGGCGCTTTACCTGTCGCTCGCCAAAAAGCTGGGGGCCTTCGATGCGCTCTGATCTCAAGAGATCGCCGCTGCCCTTGAAGATCGCCGCCGCCGGCGGACTGCTCTTCCTGCACCTGCCGATCCTGCTGATCTTCGTCTATGCCTTCACGACGGAGGAAAAGAGCTATCAATGGCCGCCGCCGGGCCTGACGCTGCAGTGGTTCACGATAGCGTGGAACCGGCCGGACGTCTGGTCGGCGCTCGGTCTCTCCGTCCAGGTCGCCGTCATCGCCACCGCGATCGCGCTCGTCCTCGGCACGCTCTGCGCGGCAGCCGTCAGCCAGACGAAGTTCTTCGGCCGCGAGGCGATCTCGTTGCTGGTCATCCTGCCGATCGCCCTTCCCGGCATCATTACCGGCATTGCGCTGCGCTCCGCCTTCAGCCTGTTCGACATCCCGTTTTCGGTCTGGACCATCGTGCTCGGCCACGCCACCTTCTGCGTGGTCGTCGTCTACAACAATGCCGTCGCCCGCTTCCGCCGCACCTCCGGCTCGCTGATCGAGGCCTCGATGGACCTCGGCGCCGACGGCTTCCAGACCTTCCGCCATGTCATCCTGCCGAATATCGGCACCGCCCTGCTTGCCGGCGGCATGCTCGCTTTCGCGCTGTCTTTCGACGAGGTCATCGTCACCACCTTCACCGGCGGCCAGCAATCGACCCTGCCGATCTGGATGCTCGAAGAACTCATCCGCCCGCGCCAGCGCCCGGTCACCAATGTGGTCGCCATGGTCGTGGTGCTCGTCACCTTCCTGCCGATCCTGGCAGCCTATTACCTCACCCGCGACGGCGACCAGATTGCCGGCGCCGGCAAATAACAGGGAGAACATCATGGATACCCAAATGCTGATCGGTTCCCGCTTCGAAAAAGGCACGGAGACGGAAGAGCACATCCTGAACCCCAAGACCGGCGAGACGGTGACCGACCTTCCCGAAGCCTCGCTGTCCCAGGTCGACGCCGCAGTCGATGCCGCCGAAAAAGCCTTCAAAAGCTGGTCGCAGACGACGCCGGGCGAACGCTCCGGCTACCTGCTGAAGATCGCCGACGCCATCGAGAAGGATGCCGCCGGCTTCGCCGCACTGGAGGCTTTGAATTGCGGCAAGCCGATCAAATCAGTGCTGAACGATGAAATCCCGGCGATCGTCGATTGTTATCGTTTCTTCGCCGGTGCCGTGCGCAACCTGCATGCACCGGCCGCGGGCGAATACCTGCCCGGCCACACCTCGATGATCCGCCGCGATCCGATCGGCGTCGTCGGCTCGATCGCGCCGTGGAACTATCCGCTGATGATGATGGCCTGGAAACTGGCGCCGGCGATCGCCGGCGGCAATACCGTCGTCTTCAAACCTTCGGAGCAGACGCCGCTGACGGCGTTGAAGATGGCGAGGTTGCTCTCCAAAATCCTGCCCGAAGGCGTCGTCAACGTCATCCTCGGCCGCGGCGAAAGCGTCGGCAACGCGCTGATCAATCACGCCAAGATCGGCATGGTCTCGATAACAGGCGATATCGCCACCGGCAAAAAGGTGTTGCAGGCCGCCGCCAAAACGGTCAAGCGCACCCATCTGGAACTCGGCGGCAAGGCGCCGGTTATCGTCTTCGATGACGCCGATATCGATGCCGTCGTGTCAGGCATCCGCACCTTCGGCTATTACAATGCCGGACAGGATTGCACGGCCGCCTGCCGCATCTATGCCGACGCCAGGGTCTACGACAATTTCGTCGCCGATCTCTCCTCGGCCGTCGCAAGCATCCGCTTCAACCACGCCGACGATACCGAAAACGAAATCGGCCCGCTGATCTCCCGGCGCCAGCGCGATCGCGTCGAAAGCTTCGTCGCCCGCGCCTCCGAACACAAGCACATGGAGATCACCGCCGGCGGCAAGGTTTCCGGCGACAAGGGCTTCTTCTTCACCCCGACCGTCATTGCAGGCGCCGTGCAGGACGACGAGATCGTCCGCCGCGAGGTCTTCGGCCCGGTCGTCTCAGTCACCCGCTTTTCCGATGCCGACGATGCCGTCGCCTGGGCAAACGACAGCGATTACGGCCTGGCCTCCTCGGTCTGGACCAAGGATATCGGCCGCGGCATGAAGACCGCCGCCCGGCTGCAATATGGCTGCACCTGGATCAACACGCATTTCATGCTGGTCAACGAGATGCCGCATGGCGGTCTCAAACAGTCTGGCTACGGCAAGGACCTGTCGACCTATGCGCTGGAGGATTACACCGCCGTTCGCCACGTGATGATCAATCACGGCTAACGGCGCAAGGCAGGATCTGGGGAGGCTCGGGTGGTTTGGCTGTAAGCGCCGGCAACTGCCTGCCGTCGCGCCAGGCCATATCGGAGCGCAGCTTGGACGATGGTTGCCGGTGATTGATCATCGATCGGCAAATCACAGCCGGTGTACGCTTTGAAGTGAGCCGCGTTTCACCCCGAGGCAATGCGGTCCGATGCCAACGATCTGGAACAATTTCCCAGCTGCCGCGTCTTCTCACGCAAAAGCAAAGGATGACGCCATGCTGAAATGGGCTTTGATATTTTTGGTGATTTCGATCATCGCCGGCTTCTTCGGATTTTCCGGTGTTTCCGCAGCCACGGCGACCATCGCCCGCGTGCTCTTCGGCATCGCCCTGGTGATCTTCCTGATCTTCCTGGTCCTTGCACTGATGGCTGGACAGGCAGTTCTGTAAGTTGCGGCCAGCAGCATTTGGCAAGCCGCCGGCCTGAAGCCACGTCTCTCGCTCTCTATCCGGCCTTTCGATGGCAGCGGGGCAGGATTGCGCCTGCTATAACATCGCCCTTAGCCAGCGGTGCATACGGTCCGTCCGCTTTTTCAGCAGATGCCCGATCGATATCGATCCCGCGCCCGCAGCCACCAGCACGAACATGCCGCCGGCAATCGCCAGATCCTTCTCGAAATGCAGGAGCTCGTTCTGGCTCGCAAAGTTGGTGTGGAAGAGAAAGGCGGTTGCCAGACAAAAGAGCGCCAGCGCCAAGGCGCCGAGCCGGCTGAGGAACCCGGTCGCAACGCAAAGGCCGGCGCCGATCTGAAGGACGATAGTGGCAAAGGCGATCGGCGCCGAAAGACCCAGTTTTTCGAAGGTGTCTATGGTCGCGGCGGGATCGGCCGCAAGCGACAACCCCTCGTGCAGGAAGATCAGCGACAGCAGAAGCCTGCCCAGGAGAAGAATGAGATCGGCCGGTTGCAGCCGGCTTGAGGCGCTTTCCATCTTACCCTCCGGTCGAAAGGCGGCGATCGGCCAGCCGCTCTTGCTTCAGCTTCCCCGTCCATGCTGGGCCAGCCGGTTCTCCGATCCTCGCGGCCGCGGTGGCAGCGCATTATAGCAGGCTTGCGCCAACATTGATCGCCAACGCCAGGATCGTCGTATTGAACAGGAAAGACAGCACGGCATGCAGCAGCGTCAGCTTACGCATGCCGGTCGACCCGACTGCAACATCCGCCGTCTGCGCCGCAACTCCGATGGTGAAGGAGAAATAGAGGAAGTCCCAATAGCTGGGCTCTTCGATCCCGTCGGGAAACTTCAAGCCGCGCTCTTCGTCGGCCCCGCCATAGAAATAATGGGCGTAGTGAATGGTGAAGAGCGTGTGCAGAAAAACCCAGGAGATCAGGATCGTCAGCACGGCGCCGCCTGCCCGCGTGAGCGCGACGTCGGGTGTAGCCTCCTTGATCGAATGAAGCTCGAGGCCGATACCGGCGATGCTGGCAACGGCCGCGCCGATCGAAAGGGCCAAAAGGACCGTATCGGAAAAATCGAGATCCGCAGCGCGTTCGCGGATGCTTTCCACCGTCGCCTGCAGCATCTTGCGCCAGCTGAGCACGATGAACACGCCGGCGCTCGCATTCCATCCGAACAGGATGTTGCGGGCGCTGACCTCACGCGACGTCACCAGCAGAAAGACCGCCAGCCCGGCCAGGAAAGCGATGATGAAGCTTGCATGTCTTCGGAAAAATGTCACCAAAGAACTTGCCAGCTTCTCTTGCACTATCGTTGCCTCCGGCCGCATAGGCCGTTGATATCAGCACGAAAAAGGCGCAGAGGCCGGCCTCCGCGCCTCCAATTGTTTGCGCACCTCGATCAGGCGGCAGCGAGCTGCAGTTCCTTCTGCACCATGCTGCGCAACGTCGTCAGGTCCTTGGCGAAGGCACGGATGCCTTCGGCGAGCTTTTCCGTCGCCATCGCGTCTTCGTTCATCATCCAGCGGAAGGTCTTCTCGTCGACCGAAACCTTGGCGTCGGGCTTGCGGCTCTCGGGCGAGAGCTTGCGCTCCAGCTTGCCCTCATCCTTGGAAAGTTCGTCAAGCAGCGCCGGGCTGATGGTCAGCCGGTCGCAGCCGGCAAGGGCTTCGATTTCGCCGGCATTGCGGAAGGAGGCGCCCATGACGATCGTCTTGATGTCGTTCGCCTTGTAATAGTTATAGATATCACGCACGGAGATGACGCCCGGATCTTCCTCGGCGGTGTAATCCTTGCCGGTCGATTTCTTGTACCAGTCGAGAATGCGGCCGACGAAGGGCGAGATCAGGAACACTTTGGCATCGGCGCAGGCGATCGCCTGGACCTTGCTGAAGAGAAGCGTCAGGTTGCAGTCGATGCCCTCCTTCTGCAGCACTTCGGCGGCGCGGATGCCCTCCCAGGTGGACGCGAGCTTGATAAGAATGCGGTCCCGTTCGATGCCGCGATCCTTATAGGCAGCAATGATCGAGCGCGCCTTGGCAAGCGAAGCCTCGGTGTCGAAGGACAGGTCGGCATCGACCTCGGTCGAGACCCGGCCGGGGACAAGCTTTACCAGCGCAGCGCCAACCGAGATTGCGAGGCGATCGGCGACGGCGGAGGAGACGGCTTCAGGATTGCCGCCCTGCGACTTGCCCCAGGCGACGGCTTCCTTGATGGCATCGGCAAACATCGGTGTGCCGAGCGCCTTCAGCACGATGCTCGGATTCGTCGTGCAATCGACTGGCTTCAGGCGCGCGACCGCCTCGATGTCGCCGGTATCGGCGACGACGGTGGTGATCTCGCGGAGTTGGTCAAGCTTGGATGTCATGATCAATAATCCTTGTTGAACTTGGGCTGCGACCGGCGCGAGTTCCGCCCGGCAAAGGTGATCTACCGACAGGTTGTCGGCATGCTGCAGGCGAAAATGCGCACATCCGTCACGGATGATTCATAAACGTGAAGGACAGTGGCCATGTTCCCGCGGACAAACCGCACGCCGAACGCGAGCGATGTCGCCTGCGGCTGGAAGGCCGGTCGTGACTTTCGGCATGCCCGCACTATGTCCTCCTCGGACGGACAGAACGACTTCGTGTCGCCGGGACTATCGCCATTCGCCCGAGGAAAAGTCAAGGACATTTGTGCATTTCAATTGACATAAGTGTCACACCCGTCATTATCCCGGCAACAAACGCGCCGCGACAGCCGTTCATTCCTGATGGGATTTAGGGCAGGACTCGGCTGGAGGACATGTGGTCAAGCTCAAACGCGGAACGCATACAGCCTATTCGGAGGCATCCTCGCTGCGGCTGCGGGCCGCGTGGCTCTATTACAACGAGGGCCTGACTCAGAAGGATGTCGCCGAACAGCTCGGTATCAGCCGCACCACCGTCATCCGGCTGCTCGACGAGGCGATGAAGCGCAGCGAAGTCCAGATCTGGATCAACGATTCGATCGGCGATTGCGTCGAGCTTTCCGTGAAGCTGGAGCGCGCCTACGGCCTCGACGAGGCGATCGTCGTGCCGGCGCCGGTCCATGGCGACGTCGCCTCGCTGGCAAAGAATGTCGGCCTGGCGCTTGGCCAGTTCCTTTCCGAGGCCATCCCGGACGACTATACGATCGGCGTCGGCTGGGGCCGCACGATGACCGCCTCGCTGTCGAGCTTCCGGCCACCGCGCCGCGCCAATTGCAAGGTCGTGTCGCTGCTCGGCGGCATCGTCGCCGTCCACCAGACGAACCCGATCGATTACACGTGGCGGCTGGCAAATCAGCTTGGCGCCGAATGCTATATGTTCCTGGCGCCGCTTCTGGTCGATTCCGTAGAAACCAAACGCAATCTCATCGAGAAGTGCGGCTTGGACACGATCTACCGTCTCGCCGAGAATCTTGATCTGGCGATCGTCAGCTGCGGCGATATCGGTCCTCATTCGACTTCGCTGTCGGAAGGCTGGATATCGAAGGCCGAACTGCAGGAACTGATCGACGCCGGCTGCGTCTGCGACACCATGTTCAACTTCCTCGACAGAGATGGCAATTCGGTCGACCACTCAATCAATCGTCGGGTGATGTCCGTCGATCTCGACACGCTGAAGGAAGCCAAGCACATCGTGCTTTCCTCCGGCGGCGCCCATCGTGCCGTCGCCATCCGCGCCACGATCAAGCGCATCGGCTGCAATACGCTGATCACCGACGAAAGCGCGGCGCGGGCGCTGCTGGAATTGGCTGAGACATCACCGTCAGCCTCTTCTCCTCAGCGGAGAGAAATACCGGAGCGATAGCGCGGCAATGCGGGGTGGGCGGCAGCGGCGAACGACCCGCCGCTCTCCTCAGGCGTGCGCCGATTCCCAGCCGAGCATGGCCCGCTTGCGGGTCAGGCCCCAATGATATCCGGTCAATGCTCCGTTCTTGCCAAGCGCGCGATGGCAGGGCACGACGAAGGAAATCGGATTGACCCCGACGGCAGCCCCGACAGCGCGCATGGCGGTCGGCCGGCCGATGTCCCTGGCGATATCGCTATAGGTCACGGCCTTGCCGAACGGGATCTTCAGCAGGCTCTGCCAGACGCTGACCTGGAAATCGGTTCCGATCAGGACGACCCGCAACGGCTGGTCCGACGTCCAGCGGCCCGGCTGGAAGATGCGCTCGGCATAGGGAGCCGTCGCCTGCCGGTCGTCGATGTATTCAGCATTCGGCCAACGGCAGGTCATGTCTTCCAGGCAGGCCTTTTCGTCGCCGCTGTCGCTGAAGGCAAGGCCGGCGAGGCCGCGATCCGTGACCATGACGAGAGCCGCACCGAAGGGACAACTGTGGAAGCCGTAGCGGATCGTTAGGCCGCCGCCCTTCGCCTTCCATTCGCCCGGAGACATCGCCTCATGGGTGACAAAGAGATCGTGCAGGCGGCTCGGGCCGGAAAGCCCGACCTCGATGGAAGTTTCGAGCAAGGGCATCTCTTCCTTGCGCAGCAGCCGCTTGGCGTGGTCGAGCGTGACGGCTTGCAGAAAGGCCTTGGGAGAGAGGCCGGCCCAGCGGGTGAAGGTCTTCTGAAGCTGCGTTGGGGACTGATTCAGCCGCGCCGCGATCGCTTCCAGCGAGGGCTGGTCGCGATATTCTTCGCTGATGAGTTCGATGACCCGACGGACGGTATCGTAGTCGGGGCCGCCGGGGGTGATATCTGTGTCGAGCTTCGCGATCATATTCATCGTTTTTCTCCTTTAGACAGGAGATAATCAAGGGCGGACGGCCAAACCACCCGATTCTTGCGCCTCCGGCGGATCGGCTCAGAGACGCTGCTTGACCGTGGCGAGCGCCCCTTTGAAAGCCTTGGCAAAACTCTCGCGGTCATCAGGGTTCAGGAAGGAGCCGACATCCGTGCGCCGGCCCTCGCCGAAAATCTGCATGGAGAGGATGCCGATTTCCTGATGCCGGCGGACGAGGAACCGCGCCCAGAACGGGTTGAAATGATGTTCCACCATCCGCCCCGACGGCGCAAACTTGCGCACCGAAACATCCGTGCGCGACACCGTGACTTCCTCGCGCGCCCTTCCGGAGCGGTAGCTCAGCCAGAAAGCACCGTAAAGCAGGAGGAAATCCAGCCCGAAGAAGAAGCCGATCGGCCAGGCGCCGGTCACGGTGAAGAACATGCCGTAGAGAAAGCAGACGGCGCCCGACAAAATGAGCAGCACCTTGAAGCCCTTGCGCCCGAGCGATCGGTGGGGAAAGAGTTCGGCTGCGAAAACAGGCTTTTCGTTGAAGCTGTCGGCGTTGCTTTCCATCATGGCCGTTGAGTATAGATTCTCCATGGCGAATCCGAAACTCAAATCCGTTGGCAAACCGTCCCAAAACTCGAATGGCATCACCCGCCGCAAACCGGCAGCGGCGGTGAAAACCGCCTATTCCGTGGCTGAGCGCGAGGAGATCTTCCGCCGTTTCTCGGTGCAGCGGCCGGAACCGAGGGGCGAACTCGAGCATACCAACCCCTTCACTCTCGTCGTCGCCGTGGCGCTTTCCGCCCAAGCCACCGACGCCGGGGTCAACAAGGCGACGCGAGCGCTCTTCAAGGTCGCCGACACGCCGCAGAAAATGCTCGATCTCGGCGAGGAGAAGGTCCGCGATTACATTAAAACGATCGGCCTTTATCGCAACAAAGCAAAGAACGTCATCGCGCTTTCCCAGATGCTGGTCGACGAATTCGCGGGCAAAGTACCGGAAACGCGCGAGGAACTGGTCCGCCTGCCGGGCGTCGGGCGCAAGACCGCCAATGTCGTACTGTCCATGGCCTTCGGCCAGGCGACGATGGCGGTCGACACTCACATTTTCCGCATCGCCAACCGCATCAGGTTGGCCCCCGGCAAGACGCCCGACGAGGTCGAGGCGCGGCTGATGAAGGTGGTTCCGAGACACTACCTCTATCACGCCCATCACTGGCTGATCCTGCACGGCCGCTACACCTGCAAGGCACGCCGCCCCGAATGCGAGCGCTGCGTCATCGCCGACATCTGCAAATCGCCGGACAAAAGTTGGGATATTCCGGCGCCGCTCGTCGAGCTACCGCCGCAGGTGATCGGCGAGGCCGTCGAGTAAGACGGCGATCGCCCGCTCGTAATCCCGCCTGTCCCCGCCGGCGTCGATCGCGATCGCGGCGCGGTCGAAAGCTGCCGACAGCAGTGATGTCAGCGGGTCGAGCAAGGCGCCTGCCTCCGGCAGAAACGCCGCAAGTCCTTCCCGCAAACTCGCCTCCGCATTTTCCGCATCCAGTGCGGCGACCACCGGCGATCCGAGAACGGCAGGCGCTTCCATCAACAGCAGCTGTGTTCGCCCTGGCTGCGCCATCGCGGCGAAATAGGCCGAAGCGCCGGCGATCAGTGCAGCCCGCTGTCCTTGTTTCGGCGCCGAAGACGCCTCGATCGCCTTGGCCACATCCTGGGCCTCGCACGCGATCACCGCCTGGAACAGTGCCTTCTTGTCCTCGAAATGATGGTAGAGCGCCCCGCGCGTCACCCCTGCCGCCGCGACGATCTCCGGCGTCGCCGTTTCGGCATAACCTTTCTCGACGAAGATACGCCGCCCGGCGTCGATCAGCGCCTGCCTTGTCTGTTCGGTTCTCTCGCGATTGCTGCGGCTCATACCGTCTATTTACATACAAACTGCATGTATGTTAATACAAAAAAACATACAGACTGTATGTAAAAGCGAAGGAGCAAGAGATGAAATCGACCAGCTATTATCCTGTCATCATGACGGGCGACGTTGAGGGCACCGCCGCCTTCTACTGCGCCCACTTCGGCTTCAAGGCGCTTTTTGAAAGCGACTGGTACGTTCACCTGCAATCGGTCGAGGCGGAGCATGTCGCGCTCGCCATCCTGGACGGCAGCCACGAGACCATCCCTGCCGCCGCGCGCGGTGAGGTTCGCGGCTTGCTGCTCAATTTCGAGGTCGAGGATGTCGATCGTATCTACGAGGCCTGCCGGAACGCAGGCCTGCCGATTTTGAGAGAGATCCGCGATGAGGATTTCGGCCAGCGGCACTTCATCACCGCTGATCCGAACGGCGTGCTGATCGACATCATCAAGCCGATCCCGCCGAGCGCGGAATTCGCCGCGCTGTACGACGCCTCCGCCCTGCCCGGCTGAGCCTCAGGCGCGCGAACCGGTGTCGCGAGCCGAAATCAGCTTGTGCAGATGCACCATCATGCCGGCGGCAAAGAGCGGCGTCAGCAGATTGACGAAGGGGATCATCAGAAACAGCGCAATAAGCAGCCCGCCGAGAAAGACGGTGGGCGCATGCTTGGCGCGAAAAAGCCGCGCCTCCTGCGGCGGGCGGAAGCGCATGGCGGCGAATTCGAAGAATTCCCTTCCCAGTAGGTAGCCGTTCACCAGAAAGAAGGCGACCAGATTGACGCCGGGAATGAACAGCAGCAGCAAGGCGACGATATTGCCGAGGATCACCACGCCAAGGAACTTGATCGAGCTTGCCATGGCAGGACCGAGCGGCATGGCGGTGCCCGGCGCGTCCGCGGGATAATCGCGTTTTTCGATGACATCGGCGACATCGTCGAGAAACAGGCCTGCGATCAAGGCCGTGACCGGCGACAGCAACAGCGCCAGCAGGAGCGCAAGGCCGATGCCCGCGAGGATCGCGAAGACGAGGGTGAGCCACCCCGCCCATTCCGGCAGATCGGGAAAGAAGCCCGTCAGCCAGGGAAAGAGGAAGGCCATGAAGGCCCCGCGCAATGCAAACCAGAGACCGGCCAGCACCAGAATCGTCAGGCCGAGCACTTTCCAGAAGACCGAACGCGTTTCCGGCGCGAACAGGTTGGCGAGTGATAGTCGAGCGGCGTCAAGGATCATTTCTTCAGCGTCTCCAGTTGCGCAGAAGATGTAGGAAAGGCGAATGCCACCGACAAGAGAGAATAAAATTGCAGGCTGTAATAGAAACTTGTCGCAATATAAGTGCTAATATAATATTATGGCCCATAGAATTAAGCATGGGCCTGAGAAGCAGCTTCCGAAAATAGTTGCAAAGACAAGGGATCGCGATAGCGCATCCACGGAACGCCTCTGAGGGAAGACGGGGGAGGCTGATGTGGAAGATTTTGTGCACAAACTCAGGCAATACGTCAAAAGCGGCACACCGGCCGAGCGTCGTATCGCGAAATATTTCTCCGAACACCTGAATGACCTGCCGTTTGAGACGGCCGCGTCGGTTGCCGACCGGCTGGACCTATCGCCCATGACCGTCGGGCGTTTTCTGCGCGCGCTCGGCTACCAGGGCCTGGACAGCGTCAAGGTCGAGATCCGCGAGACCGTGACGACATCGCCGGCTCAGTTGCAGAGCGCCATGAGTGAATTGCATGCGGATGCTGCGGAAGGCAAACCGCTCGCCGTGCTGGTCGCCGAACAGATCCAGGCGCTCCATCATATCTATCATCTGACGGCGCAGCCGCACTGGTCCGAAGCTGTCAGCCTGATCAGCACCGCTCGTGAAGTCTCGATCGCCACCCACGCACGGCTTGCAAGTCTCGCCAATCACTTCTGCCAGCGGCTGACACAGGCCCGCGACGGCGTGCGCACGCTCGACGGCGCCGACAACCGTTTTGCCGACCTCTTTGCCCGCCCGGCGGTCGACGACGCGCTGCTCGTCATCATCGACTGTCGCCGCTTCGCCAAGGCGCGCCTGCTTGCCAGAACCGCGCGGCGCTACGGCTACAAGGTCGTCCTGATTTCACCGCAGCAGGCGGATTGGATGGCGGATCAATCCAACGTCATGTTGCCCCTGCCGCCCGCCCGCGCCCCCGATCTCGACAATCTTCCGCCGCTGATCGCCCTGCTCGATTGCCTGTCGGAGTCGGTCATCCTCGAAGTCGGGGAAGAGGCCGCGCTTCGCCGCCGCCGCATGCTGGAATTCGCAACCGTCCTCGGCGAGACGGCCAACCACTGAAACCGCGCTTTCGGCGGCTACCGCATCGTTTCCAGCTCGGCGCGGTGCCGATACATCGCCAGAAGACGGCGATAATCGCGATCGTAGAGGGCCTGCTTCGCCCTGTCGGGCAGCCGTTCCTGGCCGCCCGGATACATCGCCTCGCCGGCTGCCGCCAAATCCTTGTGCAGGCCGCAGGCGACCGATGCCGCGATCGCCGTGCCGAGCAGCACCGCCTCGTTCATCTTCGGCACCACGACCTTGCAGCCGGTGGCATCGCTATAGAGTTCCATCAGCACCGGGTTTTTCACATGCCCGCCGGCGACATGCAGTGTATCAGGCACGTAGCCATATTCCTTCATTTTCTCCAGGATATGGCGAATGCCGAGCGCAATGGCCACTGCGGACCGCCAATAGAGTGCACACAGCCCGTCGAAGGAGGTATCGAGCGTCAGCCCGCTGACGGCGCCGACCGCATGCGGATCGGCGCGGGGTGAACGATTGCCGTGAAAATCCGGCAGCACGAAAATGCGCTCCCCGAAAGCATCGCCTTCCTCGGCCCGCAACTCGGCAATGCGCGCGACGATCCTCTGATGCAGCGCCGCCGTCGGCTCGCCGCCCGCCGCATGCATGCGGACCATATGGTCGAGCAGCGCCCCGGTCGCCGATTGTCCGGCCTCCACCAGCCAGGACTGCGGGAAGACCACCTCGTAATAGGGACCCCACATGCCGTGGCTCGGTTTGCGTTCCTGCGAAAAGGCGACGATGCAGCTCGACGTGCCGGCGATCAGCGCCAGTTGATGCTCGCGTTTCACCGGATCGGCGGCATAACCGCCGAGTGCGCCAAGCGCGCCGGCATAGGCGTCGATCATCCCGGCCGAGACGTGGCAATCGGTGGTCAGCCCAAGGACTGCCGCCGCCTCCGGCGTCAGCCGGCCGACGCTGCCGCCGACCGGCGTCGTCTCATCCGGCAGGTGGCCGCGCGCCTGAAGATCTTCGAGACCAATGCGCTGCAGGAAATCCTGCTGCCAGCCCTTTTCGAGATGGGCGAGATAATTCCATTTCGCCGTCAACGTGCAGCGCGAGCGAGCCGGCGATCCGGTCGATTTCCATGTCATGAAATCGGCAAGGTCGAAGAAGTAACCGGCCTTTTCCCATGTGGCGGGCAGCTTCTTCTTCAGCCACATCAGCTTCGGCATTTCCATTTCCGGCGACATGACGTGGCCGGAATGCTCGAGCACCCCGTGCTCCGTCGCCGTGCAGAAATCGGCTTCCTTCAGCGCCCGATGGTCGAGCCAGACGATCGTGTCGAAACGCTGCTCGCCGCCGGTGGAAACGCTGATCTGCCGGCCCTCGACGTCGCGCACGACAAGCGAACAGGTAGCGTCGAAACCAATCGCGCCGACCGAGGCGGCGGCAATGCCGGATTGCGCCATCGCGCGGCGCACCGCCGTGCAGGCAGCCGACCAGATGTCTTCGGAATCGTGCTCGGCGTGGTTTTCGCGCGGCCGGTTCATCGCGATCGGATGTTCTGCCTTGGCGAGCAGACGGCCGGCGGCATCGAAGACACCGGCGCGCGCGCTGCCGGTGCCGACATCGACCGCAACCACATGATCACGCATCAAATCTTGGTCCCGTCCAGCTTATGGTTGCGGACAAGGTGTATCAAATCCGGCATGGCGTCAAACACGACTTCCGGCGAAAGCCGGTCGAGTTCGGCACGGTATCCGGCGAAATTCGCATGCGATCCGCCGGTGAAGGCAAAGACAGTCATACCCGCCGCCTTGGCGGCGGCAATGCCGGCCGGACTGTCCTCGACGACGACGCAGGATCCAGGTTCGACTTGCATCTCGCGCGCCGCATGCAGGAAGAGATCGGGCGCCGGTTTGCCGCGCTTGACCATCGTCGCGCTGAAGATGTCGGGCAGCCTGTCGAGAAGGCCGGTGACGGAAAGCGACAGCCGGATTCGCTCCATCTGGCTGGACGAGGCGACGCAGCACGGAATGCCGAGCCGGTCGATCGTCGCTCCAATGCCATCGATCGGCTTCAATTCGGTGCGGAAGCGAGCGTAGAGATCGGTGCGGATGCGTTCGAGGAATTCCTCGCTGGCATGGATGTTGAATTCGGTTTCCAGCGTATCGATGAGCGTCGACAGGCTGCGGCCGAGAAAGCGCTCATAGGCCTGATCTTCGCTGATCGAGACGCCGAGATCGTTCATCGCGCCGACGAGGACGCTGATCGAGATCGGCTCGCTGTCGACGAGCACGCCGTCGCAATCGAAGATGACCAGCCGTGGTTCAGCATCAGCCATGAAAGACCCAACCTGAGTTCAATTCGCACGCACGTCCGCGCCGCTCGCAGACCGGACGGATGGCGGCGCGAATACCGCCACCCGGTCCTTACACCGCGAGCTTGCCGTCGAGATAGAGCTGCAGCGTTCCCCGCGTGCCCTTTTCCCACAAGGTTTTGAGCGCATGGGCGAAACGCTTGCGGAAGAGATCGGATTTTGCCACCTCACCGAAAATATCGTCGAAGGCGAGGAAGGCGGACGGATCGTCCTTGGCCTTCAGCGCCGCCGCATGCAGGCGCTCGGCGCTGGCGTCGTTGAAGACGATATCCTTGCCGCTATCGGTCTTGCCGGCGAAATAACGGCACCAGAGCGCCGAGACCAGCGCCAGGCCGACGACATCCCTGTTCTGGCGGAGATTGTCGAGCGTCGACGGCAGGATGAATTTCGGCTGGCGGTTCGAACCGTCCTGGGCCAGGCGCGGAATGGTGTCGGCAATCTTCGGATTGAGCAGGCGATGCTCGATCAGCGCAAAATAATCCGTCAGCGACGTGTTCGGCACCGGCGGCACGATCGGAATGATCTCGTCCTTTTCGAGCTTGGCGAGGAAGGCGCGAATCAGCGGATCTGCCATGGAATCATGCACGAAATGAATGTCCATCAGCGCCGCCGGATAGGCAATCGCCGCATGTCCGCCGTTGAGGATGCGGATCTTCATATGCTCATAAGGCGTGACATCGGGCACGAAGGTCACGCCGACCTTTTCCAGCGCCGGCCGGCCGGCGGTGAACTTGTCCTCGAGCACCCACTGCTTGAATTCCTCGCAATAGACCGGCCAATTGTCTTCGATGTCGAAATTGTCCCTGAGGAAATCGATCTCCCGCTGGCCGGTCGCCGGCGTGATGCGGTCGACCATCGCATTCGGGAAGGCGACGTTTTCCCGGATCCAGTCGGCGAAGGCGGGATCCGAAAGTGCCGCCGTGCCGACCACCGCATTGGCGGTGACGATGCCGTTGTGGGGAATGTTGTCGCAGGACATGACGGTGAAGGGACCGATGCCCTTTTCCTTGCGCGCCTTCAGGCCGGCGACGATCAGCCCGAACACCGTCTTCGGCGCGTCGGGACTGTTTCCGTCGGAGGCGATATCGGGATGGGCCGGGTTGAATGTGCCCGATGCATCGATGAAGTAACCGCCCTCGGTGATCGTCAGCGAAACGATGCGGATCTCGGGATCGGCAAGCCTGGCGATGATCGCGGCAGGATCGCCGACCGGCAAGATGTCGATCATCGGCGCGGTGACGCGCGCCGCCGTCTTGTTGTTGTCCTGTTCGACCACCGTCGTCAGGAAATCCTGGGCCGCAAGCCTCTCACGCATGGCGGCATCGGACGGCAGCACGCCGGCGCCGACGATCGCCCAGTCGTGATCCGTGCCCGCGTTGAAGAGATCGTCGAGATAAATCGCCTGGTGAGCCCGGTGGAAGTTGCCGACCCCGAAGTGCACGATGCCGGCTTTCAGCGACGCCCTGTCATATCGGGGAATGGCGGCGGTGCGCGCCGCGTCCGGAAGCGTTGCCAGCGATAGTTTGCACGTCATGTTCCAGTCCTCTTGAAGGTCTTGCCGAAACGGCCGGGCGCCATCGCCCGGCTCGCATGCCTGCCCCCAGCCGGCCGCCTGCCTCAGATGGCAAGGCCGCCCTCGTTGAATTTGTGAATGCGCGAACGGTCCGGCGTCAGGTAGACCGTATCGCCCGCCTTGGCGGCAAAATCGCCGCTGCCGCGCGCCGTCACCATGCCGATGCCGTCGGCATCGATATGCAGGAAGGTGTCGGAGCCGAGATGCTCGGCGACCACCACCCTGCCCTTCCAGTCACCGCTCTCCATCGACAACAGCATATGTTCGGGACGGATGCCGATCGTGTGAGCGCCGAGCTGGGCGGCGTTCTGGCCCTTGATGAAATTCATCTTCGGCGAGCCGATGAAGCCGGCGACGAAAAGGTTGCGCGGGCGGCTGTAAAGTTCGAGCGGTGAGCCGACCTGCTCTATATTGCCCCGGTTCAAGACGACGATCTTGTCGGCCATGGTCATGGCCTCGACCTGGTCGTGGGTAACGTAGACCATCGTCGTCTTCAACTGCTGATGCAGTTCGCTGATTTCGAGGCGCATGTTGACGCGCAGTGCGGCGTCGAGGTTCGACAGCGGCTCGTCGAACAGGAAGGCCGAAGGCTGGCGCACGATGGCGCGGCCGATCGCCACGCGCTGGCGCTGGCCGCCGGAAAGCTGACGCGGCTTGCGCTCCAGATAATCGGTGAGATTAAGCACGCGGGCGGCATCGGTCACCTTGCGGTCGATCTCAGCCTTGTCGACGCCCGCCATCTTCAGCGGGAAGGCGATGTTGTTGCGCACGCTCATATGCGGATAGAGCGCGTAGGACTGAAACACCATGGCAAGGCCGCGTTCCGACGGCGCCTTTTCGGTGGCGTCCCTGCCGTCGATGACGATCTTGCCGCCGGAAACGTCCTCGAGACCGGCGATCAGCCTCAGCAGCGTGGACTTGCCGCAGCCCGACGGGCCGACGAAGACGACGAATTCGCCGTCCTTGATGTCGAGATCGATCGAAGGGATGACCTTGGCTTCGCCGAAGACCTTGGAAACCTTCTGAAGGGTAATACTGCCCATGTTTGTCTCCCTTTTCTTATTTCACTGCGCCGAAGGTCAGGCCGCGGACGAGTTGTTTCTGGCTGAACCAGCCGAGGATCAGGATCGGCGCGATCGCCATGGTCGAAGCCGCCGAGAGTTTGGCGTAGAACAGGCCTTCCGGGCTGGAATAGGAGGCGATGAAGGCCGTCAGCGGCGCCGCCTTGGAGGCAGTGAGGTTGAGCGTCCAGAACGCCTCGTTCCAGGCAAGGATGATGTTCAGAAGCAGCGTCGAGGCGATGCCGGGCACCGCCATCGGCGTCAGCACGTAGATGATCTCCTTCATCAGTGACGCTCCGTCCATGCGCGCCGCTTCGAGGATCTCGCCGGGGATTTCCTTGAAATAGGTGTAGAGCATCCAGACGATGATCGGCAGGTTGATCAGCGTCAGTATGATCACCAGCCCGGTGCGGGTGTCGAGCAGGCCGGAATTGCGGAACATCAGATAGATCGGGATCAGCGCGCCGACCGGCGGCATCATCTTGGTCGACAGCATCCACATCAGCACGTCCTTGGTCCGCTTGGTCGGCGAAAACGCCATCGCCCAGGCGGCCGGGATTGCGATGATCAGGCCGATCAGCGTCGAGCCGAAGGAAATGACCACCGAATTCATGAAGTGGCCGAGATAGTTCGACCGGCTCTGCACCTCCGCATAGTTCTCCGTCGTCCAGTGGAAGAACAGAAACTGCGGCGGCGAGGCGATGGCGTCGGCTTCCGACTTGAAGCTCGTCAGGAAGGTCCAGAGGATCGGGAAGAAGATCAGGATGCCGAGCGTCCAGGCAATCGCGGTGACGATGACCTTGCGCTGCGTTGTGACTTTTCTGGCCATCTCAAGCCTCCAGATTCTTGCCGACGAGGCGGACGAGGAAGATCGCGACGATATTGGCAAGCACGACCGCGACGATGCCGCCCGCCGACGCGCCGCCGATATCGAACTGCAAGAGCGCCTGCGCATAGACGAGATAGGTCAGGTTAGTGCTGTCGGTGCCCGGCCCGCCATTGGTGGTGACGAGGATTTCGGCAAAAACCGAAAGCAGGAAGATCGTCTGGATCAGGATCACCACGGTGATGGCGCGGGCCATGTGCGGCAGGATGATATAGATGAATTTCGAGATCGCCCCGGCGCCGTCCATCTCGGCCGCCTCCTTCTGCTCCTCGTCGAGCGATTGCAACGCCGTCAGCAGGATGAGGGTGGCAAAGGGCAGCCATTGCCAAGCGACGATGAGAACGACGGAAAACAGCGGCGCATTCGCCAGCCAGTCGATTGGCTGCAGGCCGAGCGCCTTGGCAAGATGCGCAAAGAGGCCGTTGACCGGGTTCATGAACATGTTCTTCCAGACCAACGCAGCGACCGTCGGCATGACGAAGAACGGAGCAATGACAAGGATGCGCACGATGCCCTGGCCGTACATCGGCTGGTCGAGCAGCAGCGCGAAGGCGATGCCGCCGATGACGGTAATCACAAGCACGCCGGCGACGAGCAGCAGCGTATTGATCAGCGCGGCGAAGAAGGCCGGATCGGACAGGAAATATTCATAGTTCAGAAAGCCGACGAAGCTCTCCATGCCGGGGCTGAGCAGATTGTAGTTCAGCGTCGAGAAATAGATCGTCATCGCAAGCGGAACGATCATCCACGCAAAGAGGAGCAGCACGGAGGGCGCGATCATCAGGCGCGCGGAAGAGCGAGTGTGCAAGGTTGCCATGGCAATCACCGATCTGGTCTGAAGCGGGGAGCGGCCGCAGGAAAGCTTTGTCTGGAAAAACGGCCGCCGATGCGGTTCGGGCGATCGGCGGCCCAGAGGGGCGGATTGTCAAGGATCCGCCTTCTCAGGAGGTTTACTTGATGTAGCCGGCTTTGGTCATTTCCCGGGTTGCCAGCTGCTGTGCGCTCTTCAACGCCTGATCGACCGAAATCTGGCCGGCAAGGGCTGCCGAGAACTGCTGCCCCACCGCCGTGCCGATACCCTGGAATTCCGGGATCGCCACGAACTGGACGCCGACATAGGGGACCGGCTTGACGGTCGGCTTGGTCGGATCGGCCGAGTTGATCGAGTCGAGGGTCATCTTGGCGAAGGGAGCGGCCTTCTGGTAATCCGCGCTCGCATAGAGCGAGGTGCGGGTGCCGGGAGGTGCGTTCAGCCAGCCTTCCTTTTCAGCCACCAGGTTGGTGTAATCCTTGCTCGTTGCCCAGGCGACGAACTTCTCGGCAGCTTCGATCTTCTGCGAGCCTGCCGGGATGGCGAGGTTCCAGGCCCAGAGCCAGCTGCCGCGCTTGCCGAGGCCCTTGTCCGGGGCGAGCGCGAAGCCGACCTTGTCGGCAACGGTGGACTCCTTCGGGTTGCTGACGAAGGAAGCGGCGACCGTTGCGTCGATCCACATGCCGCACTTGCCGGTCTGGAAGAGCGCCAGGTTCTCGTTGAAGCCATTGGAAGAAGCACCCGGAGGGCCGGCGTCCTTCATCAGCTTGACGTAGAAGTCCAAAGTTTCCTT
Source organism: Rhizobium croatiense (assembly GCF_019793465.1). GTDB lineage: Bacteria > Pseudomonadota > Alphaproteobacteria > Rhizobiales > Rhizobiaceae > Rhizobium > Rhizobium croatiense. The sequence goes on from NZ_JAILYJ010000005.1 coordinate 317,273, forward strand.
CCACTCCGGCTGGTCGAACTGCGGTTTCCAGCTTTCATCGAACCAGCGCGCGCCGAAGGAGTTGGACATGGCCGTCAGAAACGCCATGTTCTCGCCCCAGCCGGCCTTGCCGCGCAGGCAGATACCGTAGATTTCCTTGTCCTTGTTGGTGATCTTGCGGGCAGCCTCCGCCACGAAGTCCCAGGTCGGGGCATCCGGCATCTTCAGGCCAGCGGCGTCGAACAGGTCCTTGCGGTACATGACCATCGAGCTTTCGCCGTAAAACGGCGCCGCATAGAGCTTGCCATCCGTGGTCAGGCCGCTGCGGATTGCCGGCAGCAGGTCGTCGACGTCGTAATTGGCGCCGAGATTGTCGAGCGGCAGCAGCCAGCCCTGTTTTGCCCAGATCGGAACTTCATAAGTGCCGATCGTCAGAACGTCGTACTGGCCGCCCTTGGTCGCGATGTCGGTCGTAACCTTCTGGCGCAGCACGTTTTCTTCGAGGGTGACCCATTCAAGGTCAATGCCGGGATTCTTCGTCTTGAAGTCATCCGTCAGCTTCTGCATCCGGATCATATCGCCGTTGTTGACGGTCGCGATTGTCAGCGTTTCGGCCGAAGCCATGCCGGCAAACGCCAATGCCGAGCAGGCGCCCAGCAGGAAAGTTCTCAATGTCATATCTTCCTCCCAGAAGACGAGATGTGAGCATTCGCTTTGCTCATGAGCAATTACTCACCACGCAGCAAAAAATGTCAATCGGCAATCGTTGCTGCAATGCCGAACAGCCTACCTATCTAATTGATTCAGAAGAAGAATTTTTTGCTCAATTCTTGAGCAAAAACTCAGCAGTCTCTTCGTCGGTGATCAATCCATTGATCTGATGGCCGACGACGGCAGCCTTGATCGCCTTGAATTTACGTTTGCCCTTGGCGAGCCCGATGACCATCGATGCCTCGCGGGACGGGATCGGTGCGGACGCGACACGCTCGTTGATCGGGTTGTCGAGCAGCCGGCCGTCAACATCGAAAATCCACCCGCAGATCTCGCCGACCGCACCCCCGCGCATCAGCTCCATCATCTCGTCCTTCTCGAGAAAACCGTCGACGCAGAGCGGCCCGTCGATGCCGAGTTCACCGATGCCGACGAAGGTGACGTCGGCCTGTGCGCTCATGTCGAGCGTCGAACGCACAAGCTGCTGGCCGTGCAGCAGTTCCCGCTCCTCGGCCGAGGTGACGAGAACCGGCAGCGGCATCGGATAGTGCCGCGCCTTCACCGCATCCGCCATGCTGAAGATGACGTTGTAATAGGCCGCCGATCCGTCCGGCGCGATATTGCCGGTCAGCGAGACGATGCGGTGATTGGGACATTCGATGGCCGGAAGCTGGTCCACGGCCGCCTTCAGCGTACGGCCGGTGCCGACCGCAAGCACGATCGGCTCCGCCCGCTTCAGCCAGCGCTCGATCTCGGCCGCCGCCGCCTCGGCGATGCCGATGGTGGTCGACGAGGAGCCCGGATCGCTCGGCACCACCTCCACATGTTTCAGTCCGAATTTCCGCCGCAGCTGACTGCCGAGTTCAAGACAGGCGGCGATCGGATGATCGAGCCGCACCTTGATCAGACGTTCGGCGACCGCGAGCGAAACCAGCCGCTGCGCCGACTGCCGCGAGATCCCCATCGAGGCGGCGATTTCGTCCTGCGTGCGCCCGGCGACGTAATAAAGCCAGCCGGCACGCGCCGCATCGTCGAGCCGTGCAGGGGTCTCGGATCTTTTTGCCATATGATGCCTACCACGCAAAGTGAGCCGGCTTGCCGCCCGCCGGAGATGATTTCGAGTCTGTACCGCGACAGATCAAAACAAAATTCCTGAAAATGTCGAGCCTGTTGACAGAAGCCTTGCCCGAATAACCGCTGCTATTCAGGCAAACCATTGCATCACGAGATAGACCCCCGCCTTTGCGAGGCCGTAAATCACGCCGCCGGCAATGACGAGCGACACGGCGGTCATGATGAAGCCGATGAGCGCGAAGAGCCCGTCGCGGCCCATGATGCCGAAAGCGAAGACCGAGATCGTGATCGCCGGCAGGATATTGCCGAGCGGAACCGGCAGCACCAGAACGATCGACAGCAGCAAGCATGCGAGACCGGCGAAATACTCTGCCGGCGGCTCGGCGAAGATGGCAAGCCTCGGCTTCAGCATGCGTTCGGCCCAGGCGAGCCAGCGATGGATGCGGACGACAACGCTCTCGAAATCCTCCCGCAGCACCGAACGGTCGGCGATCGCCTTGGGCAGCCAGGGTTTTAACCCGAAGGTCAGCTGCGCCGCCAGAAATACCAAAGGCGCACCGAGCAGGGCGGAGGTGCCGGGCGGTGTGGGAAACGCGTTCGGCAGCGCGAAGATCAGCATCAGCGCGCTGATCGCCCTGTCGCCCATCGTCTGGAACAGATCACCGATCGAAATCCGCTCCCGGCTGCGGTCGGCGGCCAACTGCCGCAGGATGGATGAGAGGCGGCGGCCTTTGGGCCGTGGCGGGCGTGGTCTTCGGCGTTTGTTGGAATCGGCGTTTTCGATTGTCATGATACCGGTGGATGATGGAAGTGCGGAATCCGATTTTGGCCGCGCAATATGCCAATTGAATGACTTATGCGGTCAGAATTACGGCACAACCCTGAACCCGAGGAGGGAATGAAGGCTTGTAATTCCCCGCCAACAGTGCGAGCAGACGGCCCAGACCAGGAAAGCGGCAGAGTGACAATGATAATTTCGTTCGACATCGGCGGCTCCGCAATCAAGGGCGGCATCGCCCGCTCCGAGACAGACATCGTGCCGCTCGGCCGCCGTCCGACGCCGAAGGATGATTTCGCCGCTTTCGTCGACACCCTGCGCGCTATCATCGCCGAAACCGGCGAAGCGCCGAGCCGTGTCGCGCTGTCCATCGCCGGCGTCGTCGATCCCGATACGCAGCGGCTGATCTGCGCCAACATTCCCTGCATCCATGGCCGCACGCTGGCGGCCGATCTCGAAGCTGAACTCGGTCTGCCGGCACTGATCGCCAACGACGCCGACTGCTTCGCCATCGCCGAAGCCGGCCTGGGCGCCGGCCGCGGCCACCGCATCGTCTTCGGCGCCATCCTCGGCACCGGCGTCGGCGGCGGATTGGTCGCCGACGGGCGCCTCGTCAATGAAGCCGGCGGCTTTGCCGGCGAGTGGGGTCATGGCCCGATCATCGCGTCTGCAGCCGGCAATCCGCCTGTCGCCATTCCCGCCTATGCCTGCGGCTGCGGCCAGAAAGGCTGCGTCGATACCGTCGGCGGCGCCCGCGGCCTGGAGCGTCTGCACAAGACGCTGCACGATCTCGATCTTTCCAGCGAAGAGATCATCGGTCAATGGCAGCAAGGCGAGGAGAAGGCGACACGGACCATCGACGTCTATGTCGATCTCGTCGCCTCGCCCCTTGCGCTGACGATCAACATCACCGGCGCGACCATCGTGCCGGTCGGCGGCGGCCTGTCCAATGTCGAACCCCTGCTTGCCGAACTCGACCACGCCGTGCGCGCCCGCATCCTGCGCAAGTTCGACCGCCCGCTGGTTGTGCGCAGCCAATGCCGCATCGAACCCGGACTGATCGGCGCCGCACTGCTGGGACTGAAGGCCGAGGCAGCCGCTCTTTAAAGTACCGGCCACATCCGCACGATCGCTGCAAACCGATCCCAGTCCTTGCGCGTCAGAGGCGTCCACGCCGCTTCGGCGATTGCCGGAAGACGCGGAAAGACCAGCCGGTTGAACGTGGCGCGCGAGCCGACATTGCCGCTCCAGATGCAGGCCTGGATGCCGCGTATCTTGTCCCTCAAGGTCTCCGGCAGCCCGACCTCGGCCTCATAAGTATAGGTGCGTTCCGGCGGCGTGAAACCAGCCCAGCTGGCGCCGAGCTCGTCCCAGGCCTCAGCCTGGGCCATGTCGAGATAATAGGTCTGTCCCGGCGTCATCACCATGTCGTAACCGTCCTCGGCCAGCGCAAGGCCGAGCTCCGGCTTTTCCCAGGCCATCAGCAGCGTGCCGTCGCGATCGACGCCGCCGCCGTGCGATACTTCGTTCCAGCCGGCGAGCTTCTTGCCGCGCTGCGACAGCATGGCCTTGATGCGCTTCAGGAAATAGGATTGCAGCGCGGCGGTGCCGGCAAGCTTCTCCCGCTCTATCAATGTCTTGCAGAGCGGCGAGGAAAGCCAGGCCCCCTCAGCAACCTCGTCGCCGCCGATATGGACATATTCGCCGGGAAACAGCGCCACCACCTCGTCGAACACCTTGCCGAGGAATTCATAGGTGAATTCGACCGCCGGATTGAGAGCATTGCTGGCATAGCCCTGCGGCGAGCGGTAACTGTCCGGCGGCTCCTGCCGGTCGACGAGATCGGGCAGCGCAGAGAGCGCCGCGGTGCTGTGGCCAGGAATGTCGATTTCCGGCACCACCTCGATGTGCAGCGAGGCGGCATGCGCAACGATGCGCCTGACGTCGTCCTGCGTATAGTGGCCGATGCGCGCGCCCTGCCCATCGCCGAAGTCAGGTATGAGCGTTTCATAAGGCCCACGCTTTGCGCTCGCTTCCGTCAGTTCGGGATAGGCTTTGATCTCCAGCCGCCAGGCTTCGTCGTCGGTCAGGTGCCAGTGGAAGATATTGAGCTTGTTCCAGGCGAGGATATCGATCAGCCGGATGACATCAGCCACCGGATAAAACTGCCCCGCCACGTCGAGGTGGCAGCCGCGCCAGCCATGACGCGGCTGGTCGGCGATCGTCCCGAAATTCGGGAATTTGAAGACGTCGTGGCCGGCGCGGGCGCCGTGCAGCAGTTGCGCCAGACTGATCAGCCCATAGTGCCGTCCCGCTGCGTCCGCGCTCGAAAGCACGATCTCCCGCGCGGTGAAACGCAGTTCGTAAGCTAAGGCTGCGATCGAGGATTCGGTGACGAAACGAATGGCCCGCCCGCCCTTGATGGCAGCAAGCGAGAACGGCGCGGGCTCGGCAGGATAGAGCCGCTGGTAAAGCGCAAGAAGCAGAGAGAGTGCCTTGATCGCCTCCGGCCGGGTCCTTTCGGCAGGATAGAGGACGGAGGGCAAATCTCCCGCCTTCAGACCGAGCGACAGCGGCCAAGGCAGCAGCGCAAAGGGTTCCTCGACCCGACCCGGCGGCAGCAGCGGCGGCGTCACACCGCCGTCCCCGCCTTCAAGCATGAGATCGCCGAAACCGACCGCAACGCGACGGCCGTCCGCCAGCGTCAAACCGGCCGATTTGATGCCGTCGGTCCGATGTTTCGGTTCGTCGGCCAGCCCCTCGACGGTGAACCGCCAGTGCCCGCCCGGGGGAATGCTCAGCCCCTCGGGCGGCAGGAATTCATGGAAATTCGCGACCTGCCGCCGCATGCTGGCACCGTCGCAGACATGGGTGTCGGCAATCCGCGTCGGTGATCTATAGGCAAGCGAGAAGCCGGAAAGCGGTTCGGACGAAAGATTGAAGAGCGTCAAGGTCAAGCGGCCGGAACCACCCTCGACCGGGCTCCAGCTTGCTTCCAGATGGTAATCGGCCATGGTCCTGCCTCCCGCCGCGAATTGATCCGCGCGAATGCATGGCCGGGATCGCGGCGGAACTCTCGGCATGCTTTCGCAAGCTTAGCTTTTTCGAGACGGCAATGGAATCGGCCGCCCGATTTCAAGGCGGAACGGCCTGCGCAGGTTGCGGAAATTACAGCGCAATAACGGGTTGGGCGGTCCGCGTTTCCGTGAACCGCCCCAAGAAACGCGCTTTGAGAGGGATGACGACCCCGCAAAGGAAAACGGCGCGGCTTTCGCCGCGCCGTCCTCACTCAGCTGCCAACGCCGGCGGATGTCTGTCATCCGCCTCTTCCTGGATGGCGTCGGCATCCCTGCCCGGCTCGTTCTTTGCCTTCGGCTCTCGGCCGAAGAAAAGCGCGTAGCCGGCAGGCAGAACCAGGATCGTGAGCACTGTCGCAACCAGGATGCCGCCCATCATCGCGTAGGCGAGCGGGCCCCAGAAGACGCCGCGCGAGATCGGGATCAGCGCCAGCACCGCGGTCAGAGCCGTCAGCATGATCGGCCGGAAACGCCGTACGGCAGCACCGACGATCGCCTCCTGCCGGTGCATGCCGGCCTTGATATCCTGGTCGATCTGATCGACCAGGATGATCGAGTTGCGCATGATGATGCCGAGCAGCGCGATGACGCCGAGGATCGCCACGAAGCCGAAGGGCGCGCCGCTGATCAGCAAGGCGGCCGCCGCACCGATGATGCCGAGCGGGCCGGTGGCGAGCACCAGCATCGCCTTGCCGAAATGCTGCAGTTGTATCATCAGCAGCACGATGATGACGGCCAGCATGATCGGTGCCTTGGCGGCGATCGACATCTGGCTTTCCGCCGCGTCCTCGGCGCCGCCCTGGATCTCGACCTTGTAGCCGGCCGGCAGACTGTCGCGCAGGTCCTGCATGTCGGCATACATCTTCATCACCACGTCGTTCGGCTGCACGCCGTCCGGCAGCGTCGCACGCACGGTGATGGTCGGCAGCCTGTCGCGCCGCCATTCAATGCCCTGCTCCATGACGGGCACGACCTTGGCGACCTGCGAGACCGGCACGAAGCCGCCGAAATCCGTCGGGACATAGACCGAATTGACCGCAGACAGCAGCGAGCGGCTGGAATCCGGCTCACGGGCGACGATCGAGACCGTCTCCTCGCCGTCGCGGAAATCGTCGAGCGCAGCACCCGACATGGCGGTCTGCAGCATTTGGCGCACGCGCTGCGAGGTGACGCCGAGTGCCCGGGCGCGGTCCTGGTCGATCACCAGCTTCATCGCCGGCACCTGTTCCAGCCAGTCGTCATGGATGGCGCCGAGCATCGGATTGGCCTCAAACCGCGCCTTCACCTGGTCGGCGATCTCACGCACTTCCTGGCGGTCCGGTCCCATAACGCGCATCTGCACCGGCCAGCCGGTCGGCGGACCGAGGAACAGACGGTCGACTTTGCCACGGATCGAGGGGAAGTCTTCCGCAAGGATCGTCCGCAGCTTGACGATCAGCCGTTCGCGCGCCGGTTCGTCATTGGCCATGACGAGGAGCTGAGCGAAGTTCGGGTTGCGCAGCTGCTGGTCGAGTGGCAGGAAGAAGCGCGGCGCGCCTTCGCCGATATAGGTGGCGATGAACCGCTTGTCGGGATCATCCATCATCTTGGCTTCGAGCGCCTTTGCCTGGACTTCGACTTCCTTGATGCTGCTGCCCTCGGGCAGCCAGAGATCGACGAGGATTTCCGGCCGCGAGGATTGCGGGAAGAAATTCTGCGGAATGAACTGGAAGGCCCAGAGGCTGGTGACGAAGGTGCCGAGCGTCAAGAGCAGCACGATGACCCGGTGGCGGACCGCCCAGCCGACGGTGCCGCGCAGCCGGCGATAGAAGCCGGTATCGAACGCATCATGATGCTCGCCGGCGTGATGGCGCTGCTTGAGGATCATGTAGCCGAGCCAGGGGGTAAAGTAGACCGCGACGAACCACGAGGTCACCAGCGCGATGCCGACGACATAAAACAGCGACCTGACATATTCGCCGGCCGTCGATGCGGCGAAGCCGACCGGAATGAAGCCGGCCGTGGTGATCAGTGTGCCGGTCAGCATCGGGAAGGCGGTCGAGGAATAGGCAAAACTTGCCGCTTCGATCTTGACCAGCCCCTCCTCCAGCTTTCGCTCCATCATCTCGACGACGATCATCGCATCGTCGACGAGCAGGCCGAGCGCGATGATCAGCGCGCCGAGCGAGATGCGCTGCAGGTCGATGCCGAGTTCGTACATCAGCGCAAAGGTGGCAGCGAGCACCAACGGAATGGCGATGGCGATGACGAGGCCCGAGCGCCAGCCGATCGACAGGAACGAGACCACAAGCACGATGACGAGGGCTTCACCAAGCGCATGCATGAATTCGCTGATCGCATCCGTCACCACGTCGGGCTGGTTGGCGATCTGGTCGACGGCGACGCCGTAAGGCAGCGCGTCCTCGAAGCGCTGATAGGTCGTCTCCACGCCCTTGCCGACATCGGTGACATTGAAGCCCTTGGCCATGACGACGCCGACCTGGACGCTATCATGGCCGTTGAAGCGGTACTTGCGCTGATAGGGATCCTCGAGACCGGAACTGACGGTGGCGATATCGCCGAGACGCGTCACCTGGCCGCCGGCGCGAAGGCGCAGCTCGCGGATATCGGCCGCCTTCTTGACGTCGCCCTCGACGGAGATGCGCACCGAGCGCAGGCCGGTATCGACGGAGCCGGCCGGATCGACGTTGTTCTGGCCCTTGACGGCGTTCTGCAGGTCGAGGATCGTCAGGCCGCGCTCGGCGAGCGCCTTGGACGAGACGTCGATATAGATCTTCTCCGGCTGGTCGCCGATGATGACGGCCTTCTCGACGCCCGGCGTCGTCAGCAGCATGTCGCGCGCCTGGATCGCGAATTTCTTCAGTTCCGGATAGGAATAACCGTCGCCGCTGATCGAGTGCAGCGTGATGAAAGTATCGCCGAATTCGTCGTTGAAATAAGGGCCGAGCAGGCCCTGCGGCAGCTCGCTGGAGATGTCGCCGACCTTCTTGCGCACTTGGTAGAAGGCATCCGCCACGTCTTTCGAATTCGTGTCGCCCTTGACCTGCAGGGTGATGATCGCGCTGCCGGCCCGCGTATAGGACTTGACCCAGTCGATATGCGGGGTTTCCTGCAGCTTGCGCTCGATCTTGTTGACGACCTGGTCTTCCATCTCCTGGATGGAAGCACCCGGCCAGATCGCCTGCACGACCATGACGCGGAAGGTGAATTCCGGATCCTCGCGCTGGCCCATGCGCATCAGGCCGAGCACACCGGTGATGATGATCAGGCCGAAGAGGAAGCGGGCGATGCTCGGATGGCCGATCGCCCAGCGCGACAGGTTGAAGGGCCGCTTTTCAGTGGTGGTGGCATCCATGATTTTCTTCCCTTTGCGACGCGATCAGCGGACCGTCTGGTCCGTGGCGGCCAGGGCCGATTGCTGGTCCGGCACCTTCACCTTCAGATTTTCGTGCATGAACTGCGTGCCGGCGGCAACGACGAGATCGCCGGTATCGAGGCCCTCGGTCACATGCACGCCGTCGCCGGTGAAATCGGCGACCTTGATGTCGCGGCCATGCACAGTCGCCGTGTCGCGGTCGACGGTCCAGACCATCTGCTTGCCGTCCTTTTCAGCGAGCGCGCTGAGCGGGATCGAAACGTAGCTGTTGCCGTTGCTGACATCGGCCTCGATCGTCGCCGTCATTCCGAGAAGCACGCGCGGATCGTTCGGCAGGCTCACCCGAACCGCAAAGGTGCGCGACTGCTGGTCGGCGCTGCCTGAGACTTCACGCACCTTGCCGTCAAGCACCAGCCTGTCGTCGGCCCAGAAGCTTGCCTTGACCGTCTTGCCCGGCTTGAATTCGGCGATATCGTTTTCCGGAACGGCGATCTGCACTTCCTTCTCGCCGTCGACGGCAACGGTGACGACGGCGGTGCCGGAGCCGACGACCTGGCCGATATCGGCATTGATCGCGGTCACGATGCCGTTCTGGCCGGCCTTGAGATCGGTATAGCTTACCTGGTTCTTCGCCTGGTCGAGCGCGGAAAGCGCGGCATCGCGCTGCGAAATCGCCTGGTCGTGGCTGAGGGCTGCCTGTTCGAGCTGCGACTTCGGAGCGACGCTCTTGTCGAAAAGCTGCTCGGCGCGTTTGTTGGCGAGATCGGCGGTTTCCACACCCCTTTCGGCCGCGGCGAGATTGGCTTCAGCCGTCTTGACAGCCAGCTGGTAATCCGTGGCGTCGATGCGGGCGAGAGCGTCACCCGGCGTCACCCGATCGCCGATGTCGACGAGGCGTTCGGTGATCTTGCCGGCGACGCGGAATCCGAGGTTCATCTCCGTGCGCGCCTTGACCGAACCGGAATAATCGAGCTTGCGGGTGTCGCCGGCCCTGGCGATCTCGACGACCTTCACCGGCCGGATGACCTCTTTCACCTCGGCCTTCTCCTCCGAGCAGGCGGAAAGGCCGATGCCGACGGCGCTGACGAGCACAAGGCTGGCGACGGACGGCATGCGGTGGCTGAGGGTCTTGAGCGAAAACATCTTCCGCACTCCTGGATCGTTTCGGGGGATTCGGCGGCGGCTGCCGCCCGTTATTTCTTCAGCGCCCTGATCACATAATCGATCAGTTCGTCGACGCTCGCGCGGTTGGTTTTGGCAAGACATTGCGCCACCATCTGCGGGTGACAGAGATTGATCGTCGCCGCGCCGAAGCAGCGCGAGGCAACGACCGGGTCCTGCTCGGCAAACTCGCCGGCCGCGATCCCTTCAGCGATGATTTCGGCAATGAGATCATGGACGCGGTCGATATGCTTCTCGATGACATGCCAGTCGCGCTCGATCGCAACGATGATCATCTCATGCACTTTCATCTCGTCGAGCATCAGATCGAGCGTCAACTGATGTTGGGTCTCGACATAGCGGCGCAGCCGCTCGCTGGCGCTGATCGGCTGATGGCGGATGTCGTAGGCGATTTGATAGGCCGTGGCGAGCATGCGCCCGCAGAGCGCCTGGTGGATTTCCACCTTCGAGGCGAAGAACCGATAGATATTGGCCGGCGACATGCCGAGATCGCGGGCAATGTCGGCCACCGTCGTCTTGCTGTAGCCATAGTGGCGAAACAGCCGCTCGGCCGCATCGAGAATGCGGGTGACATTCTCCTGCCGGGTGACGTCGAGCGTATTTTCCGCGATGTCGTTCATGGTTTTCGGAGTCCGAGTTACGACTGACGATTTTCGAATTTCGTCAGTCGTAAAATATCAGCCGGCATTTGTCAATATACCGGCACGGGAATGCGACGCGAAGGGCTATCGGAGCAGCCCGGCGCATTGAACACAGCGAATTCTCGGAAAGACGTGAGGAAATTGGAAAGTGCCGCGACAGAGAGGCGCGGCACTTCCCGTCGGCGGCAGCAGCAATCAGGCGAGCTTGACGTCGAGCGTGATCGGAACGGCGGCGAGCGCCTTGGAAATCGGGCAGCCGGCCTTCGCCTTATTGGCGAGTTCGGTAAAGGTCGCCTCATCGGCGCCGGGGATGCGGCCGGAGAGCGAAAGATGGATGGCGGTGACGGCAAAGCCGCCCTCGACGCTTTCGAGCGTCACCTTGGCGGAAGTTTCCATATGCTCGGCGGTGAAACCGGCTTCACCGAGGATCAAGGACAGCGCCATGGTGAAGCAGCCGGCATGGGCAGCACCGATCAGCTCTTCCGGGTTGGTGCCGGGAATGCCTTCGAAGCGGCTGGCGAAGCCGTAAGGGTAGTCTGTCAGGGCGCCGCTCTGCGTCGAGATCAGGCCTTTGCCGTCTTTGAGGCCACCGGTCCAATGGGCCGAAGCCGTGCGATTGATCTGCATGCCGTCCTCCTGTTTCGATTGTGCTTTCGAGGAAGCGGCAGGGTGCCGCTCCATGCCTGCGGGAGATCAGATTGTCTTCCCGATGGCAATATAATGCTCTATCGCCAGAAGACGACAGGCCTGTAAAAATCAGCCGGCTTGAAGCCCTTTCAGGCGGAATGCTGCAGAACGCTGAGGCCGCCGTCGATCGTCAGGCAGGTCGCGTTCATGAACGGGCACTCGTCGGAGATCATAAACACCGCCGCCATGGCGATCTCCTCCGGTGTTGCGATCCGCCCGCCGGGATGCAGCCTCATCGTCGCGGCCTTTGCCGCTTCCGGATCGGGAAAGCTGTTCCAGTAATCGATCACCTTCTGCGTCGAGACATAGCCCGGCGCCAGCGCGTTGACCCGGATATTGCGGGCCGCATATTCGAGACCGAGCGATTTCGTCATGCCCAGCAATGCATGTTTTGCCAGCGGATAGGGAAATGTGTGCGGGATGACGGTGAAGGCATGCGTCGATGCAATGTTGAGAATGACGCCGCCGCCCTGTTCGATCAGGCCCGGCAGCACCGCCTTGCAGCAATTCCATGCGCCCTTGAGGTTGATGTCGAAACAGCGGTTCCATTCGTCGTCGGTCGTCGCGAGCGGCTCGGCAAAGACGTTGACCCCTGCATTGTTGACGAGCGCGTTCAACAGACCGATCTCCTCATTCGCCTCGGCAACCACCCGCGTGATCGTTCCGGCATCGGTTATATCGGCTGGCAGATAACCGACGCGGGCGCCGGTGCTCGCGAGATCCGCCGCTGCCCGAGCCAGCAGCGCCGCATCGCGGTCAACGAGATAGACGGCCGCATTTTCGCTGATGAACGCCTTCGCGATCGCAAGGCCGATACCTTGCGCAGCGCCCGTTATCAGGATGTTCTTGCCCTGTAGGCGGTTGCTCATCATCTTCCCTCCGGTTGAACCGGCAGCGCTGACAGCTCGATCGTGACCTTGCCGGAAAGGACCTCACCCCTCGCAAGCGGCATGAGGCCTCCGAGCTCAGGCAGGTGATGGCCGTTCGGCAGATGGCTCATCGGTTCGAGGCAGAAGAAATCCGTGCGGTCGGTCCGCATATACAGCATGAACCGGCCGAGCGCGGCATCAGCTTCCAGCGCCGCCTGAATTGAAAGCTCCGGCCAGGCGATGGCTGCGCGCCCGTCCCATCCCTCGAAGGCATTGTTCATCCAGAGCCGCGGCAGCGGCTTGCCGGACATGAAATCGAAATCATCAGGGACCGGTCCGGGCTCTCCGGGGAGATGGTCGTGCCGCTCGTTCCAGAAGCGGTCGGCTGCAATCGTCAATCGCGTTTCCGGCGTCCTGACGAAGAAAGGATGCTGACCGAGGCCGAAGGGCAGAGCCGCCTCACCGCGGTTCTCCACGGAGAGTGCCAGCGCCAGTCGATTGCCGGCTAGACGGATCTCCTGCCGGGCGAGATAGGCGTAGGGCGAAATGCCGTCGGCATCACGCGAAAAGCTGAGCTGCACATGCTCGGGGCTCGATTCCTCCAGCTGCCAAAGGCTGATCCAGCCATCGCCGTGCAGGTAGAGAGGATCGTGACAATTTCGCTGGAAGACATAGTCGCGTCCGCCGAAGGACATGGCATTGCCTTCCACCCGGTTGCTGAACGGCACCATGGGAAAATTCGCGAAAATTCCGCCTGGGCCGCCAGTTGGAAGGAGAAAGGGCTTGCCCCGAAACGTTGCGGCGGTGACGGCAGCGCCCCGGCGGCTGACCCTGACCGAGAGATCGCCGTGGCTCAGCTCGATTTCATCTCCGCCATGTCCGTTGTTCATCCACGTCGTCCCGCGGCCGAAGATCTCAAATTGTCGAGCAGCACCGCGATCAGCAGGATCAGCCCGCGCACGACATACTGATAGAATGCCTGGATATTGAGGAGATTCATAACGTTTTCGGCAATGCCCATGATCAGCACGCCGACAATGACGCCGCTCATCGCCGCCCGGCCGCCGGCCAGCGAAACCCCGCCAAGAACGCAGGCGGAAATGACCGACAGCTCGAGCCCGGTCGCCGCATTCGGCTGGCCGGAGGTGATGCGCGAGGCAAGCAGAATGCCGGCAATGCCGCAGACGAGGCCCTGCAGCGCAAAGATCCAGATACGTGTGTTGACGACATTGACGCCGGCAAGCCGCGAGGCCTCGGGATTGCCGCCAATCGCCAGCGTATTTTTGCCGAAGACGGTGCGATTGAGGACGAAGCCGAAGACGACGAAAAGGATCAGCATAATCCAGATCGGCGTCGGCACGGTGACAAAGCGCGACAGGGCCAGTTGATAGAAGGCCGGGTCATTGATGCCGACGGCGCGGCCATCCGAGGCGATCAGCGCCAACCCGCGCACGATCTGCATCGTCGCAAGCGTAGTGATCAGCGCATTGATGCGAAAGCGAGCAATGACGATGCCGTTGACGAAGCCGACAATGGCGCCGCACAGCAGGGCGGCCAGCAGACCGACCGGAATCGAACCCGTCGCGTTCGAGACCATTACGGCGATCATGCCGGAGAACGCGACGATCGAGCCGACCGAAAGATCGAAATCGCGCGATGCTAGGCAGAACATCATCGTGCAGGCGACGATGCCGATGGTGACGACCGACTGCAAGAGCCCCAGCATATTTCGCTCGGTCAGGAAGTTCGGGACGAAGAGCGAGACGATCACGAAGGCGGCGGCGAAGATCACCACCAGCCCCTGTTCGCCGAGAAGGGTTTTTTTCAACGCATTCATTGTCCGTATTCCTGATCTTAAATGGTGCCGGCGGCATTCTTATCGGGCAGTGCCGCCGTCAGGATGCTGCGCTCGTCGAAATCCGGCCGGGCGACATTGACCGCCACCCTGCCCTGGCACATCACCATGATCCGATCGCAGATGCCCATGACTTCGGGCAACTCGCTCGATATCACCACGATCGCCATTCCGCCGGCCGCCAGCTCATAGAGGATGTCGTAGATTTCCGACTTCGCCCCGACGTCGATCCCGCGGGTCGGCTCGTCAATGACGAGAACCTTGATGCCCTGCTCGGAGAGCCAGCGCCCAAGAATGACCTTCTGCTGATTGCCGCCCGAGAGATTGACGATGTCCTGCCGGCGCGACGGTGTGCGCACCCGAAGCTTGGCGATAAATTGGTCTGCCTGCACCGCCTCCATCTTCGGCTTCAGAACGCCGAAGGGCGAAAAGTGCCGGCGTGATGAAATCGCGATGTTCTCTTCGATCGACCGGCCCTGGATGATGCCGTCGAATTTACGATCCTCCGGGCAGAGCACCATGCCGGCCCTGATGGCAGCCTTCGGATTGTTGGGCGACACGGCAATGCTGTCGATCGTGACCTGGCCCTGATCGCTGGCATCGGCGCCATAAAGCAGCCGCGCCATCTCACTGCGGCCGGCGCCGATCAGGCCGAAGAAGCCGAGAATTTCGCCCTGGCGCACGGAAAAACTGATCGGATTGCGCAGCCTCGGCCCGGATAGGCCCTTGACCTCCAGCCGGATGTCGCCGGGCGCGCGTTCGCGCCATCCCCAGACATTGCTGATCTCGCGCCCGACCATTTCCGAAATGATCTGTTCACGCGTCGTCTCGGCGATCTTCGGGTGATGGGCGGCAAGCTTGCCGTCGCGCAGCACCGTCAGGCTGTCGCAAAGTCGAAAAATCTCGTCGAGACGATGCGAGACGTAAAGGATGACGGCTCCCCTCGCCTTCAGCCTGCCGATCAACGAAAACAGGATTTCGCTTTCACGCGAGGAAAGCGAGGAGGTCGGCTCGTCGAGCGCGATCACCCGCGCGTCGAGCATCACGGCCTTGGCGATCTCGATCATCTGCCGCGCGCCGATCGAAAGCGAGCTGACCTTGGCCGACGGATCGACATCGATGCCGACCTCCTCGAGCTTCGCGCGCACCGTTTCGATCAGCGTCTTCGACTGGATGACGCCGCCCTTGGCCGGAAAGCGCCCGAGCCAGAGGTTTTCGGCCACCGTCAACTCCGGAACGAGCTGCAGTTCCTGATGGATGACGACAATGCCGGCATGGAAGGCGTCACGCACGGAGGCGTATTTCTGCTCCTCACCGTCGATCAAGATGCTGCCGTCATCGGCGGCCTGATCGCCGGAAAGAACGCGGATCAGCGTTGATTTGCCAGCGCCGTTTTCGCCCATCAGGCCGTGGACGGCGCCCTTCTCGACGGTGAAGGAAACACTCGCCAGCGCCTGCACGCCGGGATAGCCCTTGGAGATATTGTTGAATTCGAGGAAAGCCATCACCGCTCCGCCGAGAAGGAATCCGGCAGCACGCTCGGGTGCTGCCGGATTGACATCATCCGGAGATGATCACTCGATGCCAAGATCCTTACGGACCTTCTCGTAGTCGCCGCGCAGCGCCAGCGACCCGGAGGTCAGCGTCAGCTTTGCCGGCTCCTTGCCGTTGGCGATCCAGTCGTACATGTTGATCGCCGTCTCGTAGCCATGGCGCTTCGGCGAGATGATGACGGTGCCGAAGAAACCCGTCGCCGCCGGCTTCTTGAATTCGTTGATCGCCGATTCCGCCCCGCCGATGCCGACGCCGATGATGTTGGTCGCCGGAATGCCGACCGATTCGGAGGCACGGACGGCGCCGAGAACGGCTTCGTCGTTGAGGCCGAAGGCGACCCAGTATTTCACATCGGCATGTTTGTTGAGAACGGTGGTCGCGGCATTGAGCGCCGCTTCCGTATCGGTCTTCGCCTGCGGCGCGTCATAAATATTCTCGGCCGGGAAGCCGGCTGACTTCAGCACCGAAATCGCACCCTCGACGCGATCGACCGCGGTCGGCAGCTGATCGTAGGAAACCCGGATCGCGCCGACATTCTTCATGTCCCAGCCACGCTTCTTGATCTCGTCGACGATGGCCTGGCCGACTGTCTCGCCGATCTTGGTGGCCGAAATGCCCATATGCGGCACGTCTTCCAGCGGCTTGCCGTCGGCACTGACGAGGCGGTCGTCGACCGTCATCAGCTTCAATTGGTTGGCTTCCGCCTTGGCGACGATGCCGGGGCCGAGCTTGACGTCGGGCGTGCAGACGATGAAGCCCTGCGCGCCCTGAGCGCCGAGATTGTCGATCGCCGACTGAACCTTCTCGCCGTCTTCAGCGCCGATCTTGACGACGGTGAAGCCTTTCTCCTTGGCTGCCTGGTCGGCGAATTTCCACTCGTCCTGAAACCACGGCTCCTCGGGTTGCTTGACGATGAATCCAATCTTCACGTCGGCGGAAAATGCCGAGCCGGCTGCCAGGATGGCGAAAGCGCCAGCCACAATAGCTGCTTTGAACAAGCGCATGTCTCTCTCCCTAAACTCTGAAATCGAGCCACTGCCTCCCCGGCAGTGTCCAATGAATTATGTTAAATCATCATACCAGTCAATTGCCAATGTATGATGATTATAATAGTAGCATAGCAACGAGAGCCGGGAGGACCCGTCGCAAAGCCGATCGAATTCGGATAATGAGGTCCGGTTGCTTCCCGGGAGCAAGTTGCGGAGAGGTGAAGTTGGAATCTGAGGGACAGGGCCGAGCGGAAAGCTCCAGCAGCAGCGAACGCCGGCCGCGCGTACGCCGTAACGTTACGGCGGCGATCGCGCAGGATATCTGTGCGGATCGCTATCCCTCGGGCTCGCCGCTGCCCCGCGAGAACGACCTCTGCGAGCTCTACGGCGTCAGCCGCACCGTCATTCGCGAATCGCTGAAAGTGCTGGAATCCAAGGGACTGGTCCGCGGCAAGCCGCGGGTCGGAACGACCGTTTGCGACAGGGACGAGTGGAATATCCTGGACGCCGAGGTGCTCAACTGGATGGGGCCTTACATCAAGGACTTTGACCTGTTGGGCTGCATTCTCGAAGCCCGGCGCACCATAGAGCCGGCAGCCGCCGAATATGCCGCCGAACGCGCCAGCGCCCAGGAGATCGCCGATCTCGACAAGGCCTGGCGGCAGATGCGCGACAGCGCCGGCGAACCGGAAAGCTTCACCGACGCCGATCTGATGTTTCATACGGTGCTGCTCACCGCCAGCCACAACCAGGTCTTCCGCCGCCTGTCGAGCGCCATCCACGCGGCGCTGAAATATGCATTGCATGCCTCCAACATCGCCGTCGAAAACCGGGAGGATGCGGTGCTCGTTCACGGGCAGCTGGTCGAGGCACTGCGCATGCGCGACAAAACCGGCGCCCGCGAATGCGCCAACCGCATGCTCGACCTTGCGGTGCGCGACCTTGCCGCCGCCGAAAAGGTGATCGGCAGAACCAGATAATGGTTGCTGAGGAATGAGCGGCGCCGCCGCCGCGTGAAACATGGGAAAAGACGGAAAGAACCGCGATGAAGATCACCAAACTCACCACCTATATTGTTCCGCCGCGCTGGCTGTTTCTGAAGGTCGAGACCGACGAAGGCATCGTCGGCTGGGGTGAGCCGGTCGTCGAAGGCCGCGCGCTGACGGTCGAGGCCGCCGTCCACGAGCTCGAAGACTACCTGATCGGCAAGGATCCCTTCCTGATCGAGGACCACTGGACGGTAATGTATCGCGGCGGCTTCTATCGCGGTGGTGCTGCCCATATGAGCGCCATCTCCGGCATCGACCAGGCGCTGTGGGACATCAAGGGCAAAGCCCTCGGCCAGCCGATCCATTCGCTGCTCGGCGGCCAGCTCCGCGACCGCATCAAGGTCTATTCCTGGATCGGCGGCGACCGACCCGCCGATGTCGCCAACAATGCCAGGGACGTGGTCGCCCGCGGTTTCAAGGCGATCAAGCTCAACGGCTGCGAAGAAATGCAGATCGTCGATACTAACGAGAAAGTGGAAAAGGCGGTCGAGACCATCGCCGCCATCCGCGAGGCGATCGGCCCGCATATCGGCATCGGCGTCGATTTCCATGGCCGCGTGCATAAGCCGATGGCGAAAGTTCTCGCCAAGGAGCTCGAGCCCTACAAGCTGATGTTCATCGAGGAGCCGGTGCTTTCCGAAAACAAGGAAGCGCTGCGCGATATTGTCAACCATACCTCGACGCCGATCGCGCTCGGCGAGCGGCTCTTTTCGCGCTGGGACTTCAAGCAGGTCCTTTCCGACGGCTATGTCGACATCATCCAGCCGGATCTTTCGCATGCCGGCGGCATCACCGAATGCCGCAAGATCGCGGCGATGGCCGAAGCCTATGACGTGGCGCTGGCGCCGCATTGCCCGCTCGGCCCGATCGCGCTCGCCGCCTGCCTGCAGGTCGATGCCGTCAGCTACAATGCCTTTATCCAGGAACAGAGCCTCGGCATCCACTACAACACCGGCAACGACATTCTCGATTATATCTCCAACAAGGAGGTATTGCATTATGCCGATGGTTTCGTCTCGATCCCGCAGGGGCCCGGTCTCGGCATCGAGGTCGACGAGGCCTATGTCATCGAGCGCGCCAAGCAAGGCCATCGCTGGCGCAATCCGATCTGGCGCCATGCCGACGGCAGCTTCGCCGAGTGGTAAAGATTGGAGGGGCCGCGCAAGCGGCCCTTTTTCATGCGCCGTGTCGGATATCGCCCGTCTCATCCGTCATAGTGGAAACTCAAAGAGGAGATCCAGCATGGCCAGAGCAATCGCAATCATCGTCGCCCGCGTCATCTTCAGCTTCATCTTCTTCATGGCCGCCGGCTTCAAATTCGCCGATATCGGCGCGACGGCGGGCTATATCACTGCCGCCGGTTTTCCGATGCCGACATTGCTTACCTGGGTCGCGGCCTTCTTCGAGATCGCGCTGGCGCTCGCCTTCATCTCCGGGGCCTTCTTTGCCGAAGCCAGCCTGCTCGCAGGCATCTACGTGATCTTCCTCGCCTTTGCCTTCCACGGAGCGTCTCGTTGGCAGCAGAACCAGGCCGAATTCGGCTTCTTCGTCGATCACTTCACCTTCCTCGCCGGCCTGCTCTTCGCCGCCGTCCATGGGCCGGAGAGATGGGCGCTGCGCTACAGCCTGTTGAAATAGCGATCGATCCACAATCGTTCCGGAACCAAGAGCCGCGGCGATCATTGCTTCTCCACCACTTGGCAGAGGAGCGTCTCATGGCATTAGAGGGAAAGAGCGCCTTGGTGACGGGGGCAGGCTCCGGCATCGGCAAAGCGGCTGCATTGAAGCTTGCCGCCGAAGGCGCAAGGGTCGCGGTCCTCAGCCGCACGGAAAGCGAAGTGCAGGAAACCTGCAACGAGATCGTCGCTGCCGGCGGCCGGTCGATCGCACTGACGGCCGACACGAGCGACGAATCCCAGATGCGGGCGGCGATCGACAGGATGACCGAGGCCTTCGGCGGCATCGACATCGTCGTCGCCAATGCCGGCATCAACGGCGTCTGGGCACCGATCGATGATCTGAAGCCTGACGAATGGGATCAGACGATGGCAGTCAATCTGCGCGGCACCTATCTGACTCTCCATCTGACCGTGCCCTATCTGAAACGGAATGGCGGCTCCATCGTCGTCGTCTCCTCGATCAACGGCACCCGCACCTTTACGACGCCCGGCGCCACCGCCTATACCGCCACCAAGGCGGCACAAGTTGCCATGGTCCAGCAGCTTGCGCTGGAACTCGGCAAACATCGCATCCGCATCAACGCCGTCTGCCCCGGAGCGATCGAAACCGGCATTGCCGCCAACACCACCATGCGCCATCGCGAGGAGACCGAAGTGCCGGTCATTTGGCCGGAAGGCGAAATTCCGATCACCAACGGCAAGAAGGGTTCGAGCGAGGATGTCGCCGAGGCGATCCTCTTCCTCGCATCCGACCACGCCCGTCACATCACCGGCACGCCAATCTGGATCGATGGCGGCCAGAGCCTTTTGCGCTAACGGCCCTGGAAATCAGCCGTTCAGTCGGGCGCTGTCAAGCGTATACAGTTCCTGCGCGCGCTGCACGCCGCGCAACGCATAACGTCCGACGCATGCGAGCGCGGCACGCTCTTCCTGGGGTATGGCCGCAGCGAAATCAGAGGAGATCAGCAGGTTGAGATCGACCGAACGGCACATCGAGGCGATCCGGCTGACCTCGTTGACGGCAGGGCCGATGACGGTGAAGTCCAGCCGGTCCTGGCTGCCGATATTGCCGTAAAAGACATCTCCGATATGCAGACCGATATAGACGTCCGTCGTCGCCCGGCCGTCGGTCGCGCGGGCGGCATTCAGCGCGGCGAGCTTTTCCCGCAGCAGCGATTCGGCACTGAGCGCCGCACGGCATGTCTCAGCCGGCACCTCGCCCTTGAAGATCGCAAGCACACCATCTCCGATCAGCTTCAGCACATTGCCGCCCGCCTCGTGGATCGCCGAGATCGCTACCTCGCTGTAATCGTTTAGCAGCGGGATGATTTCCTCGGGCGGTACACGGTCGGAAATCTTTGTGTAGTTCAACAGATCGGAAAACCAGAGCGCCGCGGAAATCCGCTCCGACTTGCCGCGGCTGATCTTGCCTTCCATTACCTGGCGCGCCGCGTCCTCACCGAGATAGACTTCGGCGATGGTGCGGGCGATGCGCCCGAGCGCGATGCACTTGATCGCCAATCCGAGGACCGGCACGAGCTTGCGCAGGATGGCGAGATCGTGATCGGAAAAACCCTCAGGATGTTTCGTCGCGAAATGCGAGAAGAAGCAATCCATTTCGCCGATTGTGCCGGCTTCGCTGAAACGATGCATCATCGCCACGAAATCCGTGTGGCCGGCTTCCGCGATCTTGTCGAGCATGCTGAAATCGGTCGGATCGCCAAAGCCCAGGCGTCGGCGCACCTCCCGCTCGTTGCCCGACCAGAGATGGTAGAAGGCCGAGCGCTGCCAGTTCGCGGCCGCTTCGCCCGAGCTCGTCGGACCGTATTCGAATTCGGCTTCGATCTCCTCCACGCTGTCCCAGCGGAAGGCTCGGCCCTCATGCACGGGGTGCAGCGTGTCCATCAGCGCCAGACCGCGGTCGAGCGGCAGGCCGGCATTCCGGCAGGCCGCGCAGAAGCCGGTCATCAGTTCTGCTTCCGAAGCGCCCTTCAGTCCCTGCTCCGTAACCCAGGCCGCAATTGTGCTGACGTCGCTGTAATCCATGCCGCTTACCTCGCTCATATCAAGCTTTAGCCCAAATCCGGCATCGATGGAAAGCCGATTGGTTCAATCGCCGGCCAGCATGTTGTAGGGCGTGATGATTTCAACCGCTGAAAGAAAGGCCGGAACCGTCCGCCGGGCCGAGGCCTCGCTGCTCATGATCGCCCTGAAGGCCGAACGCGCATCGGTTCTGAGATCATGATGCAGGACGAAGCCGATCCGGCGTGCCGCAAGCAAAGCCCGATTGTCGGCATCGAGATCATGGGCGACAAAGACGCGGACCGGACGGTGGGCGGCTTCGAAGGCTGCCAGCACGGCTCGGTTGCCGCCGCCGATCGAATAGACGGCGTTGATCGCGGAATCGGCCGCGAGCGCTGCCACCGCAAGCGTTCCCGTCGCCGCATCGCTGCCGTGCCCCTCGCTGATTTCGGTGACGCCGATGTCGGGGTAATGGGCGCGGATGACGCGGCGAAAACCGATTTCGCGCTCCTCCTCGCCGCGGAACCGCCCGCTCGACAGCGTCACCAGCACCTTGCCGCCGTCACGCCCGAGGCATTCGCCGACAAGATGGGCGGCAGTTTCTCCCGCCGCCCGGTTGTCAGCGCCGGCATAGGCGATGCGCGCCGAATTCGGCAGGTCGGTCACCAGCGTCACCACGGGAATCCCGGCCGCATCCGCCCGCGCGACGGCGGCAACGACCTCGCCGACATCAGGGGCCTTGAGCACGATACCGTGCGTGCCGCGCAGCCGGATGCGATCGAGAAGCTGCACAAGTTCTACCGGCTTCAGCACTTCGGCAAAGTGGAAGCGGCAGCGAAAGACGCCGGGCAGAAAGGTTGCCATCTCGGCCTCGAAGGCGGCCCGCACCGCATCACTGAAACGCTGCGGCGTCTCCATGACGATATCGATCGCCAGCGTGCGCCCGCTGCTCATCGCCCCCGCCTGCTGCTTCTCCAGTTCCGCGATCGCCGCTCTCACCCGCATTTCCGTCTGTTGCCGCACGCCCGGTCGGCCGTTCAACACCCGGTCGACGGTGGCGGTGCTCAGTCCGGCCTGAAAGGCGATGTCCTTGACGAGAAAAGCATGCGCCATGGGACCCTTCCTGATGGTTTTTTGATGGATTCCTGATCTACATCACCTCGCACCGCGGCGTATAGTGCCCCCATCGGAAACAGGGAGGAGCCTGGGATGAAA
This sequence comes from Rhizobium croatiense, assembly GCF_019793465.1. Taxonomy (GTDB): domain Bacteria; phylum Pseudomonadota; class Alphaproteobacteria; order Rhizobiales; family Rhizobiaceae; genus Rhizobium; species Rhizobium croatiense. Next base: position 340,010 of record NZ_JAILYJ010000005.1, read on the forward strand.
ATCGATAACCAGCAGAAATTGCGCGCCGACCGTGTCTGGCTCTCCGAAGATGCCTGCGATCTTGCCGATTTTCGCCGTCTTGCGGAAAAGACGACCGCGCTTGCCGATTACCCCACCGCGTCAGCGGTCGAGAAAAACATCCTGATTTATGACAGCCGCAAGGTGATGGCGGCGGTAGCGGAAGACCGGCGCGCCGTGCTGGCCGAAATCTGCGAGGCCTTCGGCGACGGCCCCGGCGTCATCGTATTCAAACATGCTTACGAGGATGCCGGCATCATCGACCGCGCCAGCGCGATCTTCGATCAGATCATCGAGGAGCAGCACCGCACCTCGACCGGTGGCGGCGATCACTTCGCCAAGCCCGGCGCCAACGACCGGATCTGGAATTCGCTGGAAAAACATTGCCTCGCCGATCCAACGAATTTCGCCGAATATTACAGCAACGCCATCGTCGCGCTGGCAAGCGAAGCCTGGCTCGGCCCGAGCTATCAGATGACGGCGCAGGTCAACCGCGTCAATCCGGGCGGCGCAGCACAGTCGGCGCATCGCGACTACCATCTCGGCTTCCAGTCGTCTGAGGTGATCGAGCAGTTTCCGGCGCATGTGCACCGGCTTTCGCCGGTGCTGACGCTGCAGGGCGCGGTCGCCCATTGCGACATGCCGCTCGAAAGCGGCCCGACGCTCTTCCTGCCGCACAGCCAGAGCTATGTGCCGGGTTATCTCGCGCTGAAGCGCCAGGAGTTCCGCGATTATTTCGAAGCCAACCACGTGCAGCTGCCGCTCGAAAAAGGCGACGTCGTCTTCTTCAATCCCGCCGTCTTTCACGCCGCCGGCACCAACCGCTCGGCCGACATCAAGCGTGTCGCCAACCTCCTGCAGGTCTCCTCCGCCTTCGGCCGGGCAATGGAGACCGTCAACCGCGAGAGGATGAGCGCCAGGCTCTTCCCCGCGTTGAAAACCCTACAGGGCAGGCTTACGCCCGATGAAATCACCAACGCCGTCGCCGCTTGCGCCGAAGGCTATTCCTTCCCGACCAATCTCGACCGCGACCCGCCGCTCGGCGGCCTGGCGCCGAAGACGCAGGCACAGTTGATGCACGAGGCATTGAAGGAAGGCTGGAGCGACGAGGCCTTTACGGCAGCGCTTGCCGAGCAGGCGAGGAAGAAATTGAGCTGAACTTGGAGACTGGAGCCCCCTCATCCGCACTGCCATAACCGCCTCCCGTACGCGGGAGGCTATTTGCATATCATCATCAGGGAGGAACCACATGAGCACAGACCACGGCCGTCTCGACGGCAAGATCGCCATCGTCACCGGCGGCACGCAAGGATTGGGCGCCACCATTGCCCGTCTCTTCGCCGAACGCGGTGCGAAAGGCATCGTCATTTGCGGCCGCAACGAAGCCAAGGGCGAGGCGAAGGCAGCGGAGATATCCGCTGCAACCGGCACCAGGGTCGTCTACGTCAAGGCCGACCTCGGCAAGGTCGAAGACGCACGGAATGTCGTGTACGCCTGCGACGAGGCCTTCGGCCGGGTCGACGCACTGGTCAATGCCGCCGCCATTACCGATCGCGGCACCATCCTCGATACCAGCCAGGAACTCTTCGACGCCATGTTCGCCGTCAATGTCCGCGCGCCGTTTTTCCTGATGCAGGAGACGGTGAAGGTCATGCGCCGCGAAGAGACCGAAGGCACCATCGTCAATATCGGCTCGATGTCGGCCAAAGCCGGCCAACCCTTCATCGCCGCCTACTGTGCCTCCAAGGGAGCGTTGGAAACGCTGACGAAGAACACCGCCTATGCGCTTTTGCGCAACCGAATCCGCGTCAACGGCCTCAACATCGGCTGGATGGCGTCCGAAGGCGAGGACCGCATCCAGCGAGAATATCACGATGCACCCGCCGACTGGCTGGAAAAGGCGGGGGCCAGCCAGCCCTTCGGCCGCCTCGTCGATCCGCATGAGGTGGCGCGCGCCTGCACTTACCTGTCGTCGGCCGAATCCGGCCTGATGACCGGCTCGGTCATCTGCTTCGACCAGTCGATCTGGGGGGCCTATGACGGCTCGCCGCATCCGGTCGCCGCCCTCTGAAAAACCGGAGCCCGGCATTTCCGCTCGCCGGGCTCTGGCACCTCCCAGCGTTTGTCGCTAGGAAAAGGGCGGCAGCATTCAGGGAGGAACTGGCGTGGCAGACAATCCGCTTTACGACACCCGCGATGAACGTTTCGGCGCTCTGGTCATCGGCAGCGCCGCCCTCGAGGAACTCTATTGCGGTTGCCGCTGGACGGAAGGCCCGGTCTGGTTTTCCGACCTCAACTGCCTGCTCTGGAGCGATATCCCGAACGAACGCATGATGCGCTGGACGCCCGACGGCACGGTCTCGGTCTTCCGCTCGCCCTCCAATTACGTCAACGGCAACACCCGCGACCGGCAGGGCCGGCTTATCTCCTGCGAACATGGCGGCCGCCGCGTCACCCGCACCGAGTTCGACGGCAGCATCACCGTTCTCGCCGACAGCTACAAGGGCAAACGGCTGAACTCGCCGAACGATGTCGTCGTCCATTCCGATGGCGGGATCTGGTTCACCGATCCGACCTACGGCATCCTGTCCGATTACGAGGGCCATAAGGCCGAGCCCGAGCAGCCAACCCGAAACGTTTACCGGATCGACCCTTCAAGCGGCGCAATCGAGGCCGTTGTCCAGGATTTCATCCAGCCGAACGGCCTTGCCTTCTCGCCCGACGAGACGAAACTCTACATCGCCGATTCCGGCTCGGCAAAACATGACGTGCCGCGACATATAAGAGTTTTCGACGTCGTCGACGGCAGGAGGCTCGCAAACAGCCGCTATTTCTGCAGCCTCGATGTCGGCAATCCCGACGGCTTCCGCTTCGATATCGGCGGCAATCTCTGGACGAGTGCCGGCGACGGCGTTCATTGCTTTTCGCCCGACGGCACGCTGCTCGGCAAGATCAGGGTGCCGCAGACGGTCTCCAACCTCACCTTCGGCGGCCCCAAGAAAAACCGGCTCTTCATCACCGCGACGCGCTCGGTCTATTCGATCTATACGAAGACCAACGGCGCCCAATATCCGTGAGGATTAGGCACCGGCTTGGAGATCGCCGTACCGGGATGACGACGTGCATAAAAAAAGCTAAAGCGCGTCACACGAATGAGATTCGATGTGCGTGCTTCAGAGCATGATGCCGAAACCCGTGAGCGGTTTTCGGACAACATCCTGTTCTGGCAGCTCGCAGATCCATTGCATCAAGAAGGGATGTCCCGATGACCCGATTTTCACGCGCCGAAGGGCGCCGCACCACTTCTGATGCCATGACCGGGAGAGCTTGAGATGCGTTCCGTCGTTTCCTTCAACGAAGGCTGGAGTTTCCACGAGGGCTTCGGACAGCGTCTGCTCGAAAGCTTCGACGCCGCCAAGTCGGTCAGCTTGCCCCACACCGCAGTCGAACTGCCGTTCAACTATTTCGACGAGAAAAGCTATCAGCGCGCCTTCACCTATCAGAAAGTGCTGCGCTGGCTGCCCGAATTCGAGGACCGCGAGGTTTCGCTCGTTTTCGACGCCGCCATGGCCGACAGCGTCGTCTATCTGAACGGCGAAGAAATCATCGCTCATAAGGACGGCTACACCCCCTTTGAGGCCCGTTTCACCGGCAAGCTCATCAAGGGCGAGAACCTCGTGACCGTCAAGATCGACGGCAGCGAAAATCCTGAGATCCCGCCCTTCGGCGGCCGCATCGATTATCTGACCTATGCCGGCATCTACCGCGACGTCTGGCTGAAGGTCACCGATCCGGTGTCGATCCGCAATCTCAAGATCGAAACTGCGGACGTTCTCGCGCCGGAGAAATCGGCAACGATCCGCGTCGATATCGCCAATCCCGACGGCCGCAGCTTCTCGGCGACTGTCACCGCCACGCTGAAGCAGGCTGACGGCACGGTGATCGCCACCGCAGCAACCGAGACGATCGGCGACCGCACCAGGCTTTCCTTCGGCGGCCTCACCAGTATTACCCTGTGGGACATCATCGATCCCACGCTCTACGAGGTCACCGTCGAACTCAGGACGGAGCACGGCTCCGACCGTGTCTCCAGCCGCTTCGGCTTCCGCACCGCCGAATTCACGCCGGAAGGCTTCCTCTTGAACGGCAGACCGCTGAAGCTGCGCGGCCTCAACCGTCATCAGTCCTTCCCCTATGTCGGTTATGCCGCCGGCCGGTCCGCCCAGGAGCGCGACGCCGACATCATGAAGGGCGTGCTGAAGTGCAATATCGTCCGCACCTCGCATTATCCGCAGTCGAGATGGTTCCTCGACCGCTGCGATGCGATCGGCCTGCTGGTCTTCGAGGAGATCCCCGGCTGGCAGCATATCGGCGATGCCGACTGGCAGAAGGAATCGATCGAGAACGTCCGCCGCATGATCGAGCGCGACTGGAACCATCCCTCGATCGTCATCTGGGGCGTGCGCATCAACGAGTCCCAGGATAATCACGATTTTTACGCCGAGACCAATCGCCTCGCCCGCGAGCTCGACAGCACCCGCCAGACCGGCGGCGTGCGTTACATCACCGAGAGCGAACTGCTCGAAGACGTCTACACGATGAACGACTTCATCCTCGGCAACGAGGAATTGCCGGGCGCCAACCGCCCGCGCACCGCATTGCGCGGCCAAGAGGAAAATACCGGGCTGTCGAAAAAAGTGCCGTATCTGATCACCGAGTTCAACGGCCACATGCACCCGACGAAGATTTATGACCAGGAGCAGCGCCAGGCCGAGCATGTGCGCCGTCACCTGGAGGTGCTGAATGCCGCCTATGGCGACCCCGATATTTCGGGCGCGATCGGCTGGTGCATGTTCGATTACAACACCCACAAGGATTTCGGCTCCGGCGACCGCATCTGCTATCACGGCGTCATGGACATGTTCCGCGAGCCGAAATTCGCCGCCTATGCCTATATCAGCCAGTGCGACCCGTCCGACGAGATCGTCATGAAGCCCGCGACCTTCTGGGCACGCGGTGAGCGCAATATCGGCGGCGTGCTGCCGTTGATCATTCTGACCAATTGCGACGAGGTGGAACTGCGATATGGCGGGCTCAGCAAGCGCATCGGCCCGGACCGCGAGAATTATCCGCATCTGCCGCATCCGCCCGTCGTGCTCGATCATCACCACTTCACCGCCGACGAGCTCGGCACCTGGGGGCTGGAATGGATCGACGGCACCTTGACCGGTTATATCGGCGGCGAACCGGTGGCGAGCCTGACGTTTGCCGCCGATCCTCTGCCGACGACGCTGGAAATCGTCGCCGACAGCCACACGCTGAAAGCCCGGGAACGCGACAGCACCCGCGTCATCATTCGCGCCCTCGACCAATGCGGCCAGCGACTGCCCTTCATGAACGACAGTATTGCGCTGAAGGTGCATGGACCCGGAAAAATCGTCGGCCCGGCCAATGTGCCGCTGCAGGGCGGCGCCGCGGGCTTCTGGCTGGAGGCAACGGGGCTGGTCGGCGAGATCACCGTCGAAGCGGTCTCCTCGCGTTTTGCGCCGGTGACCCTTACTGTGACGGCGGCCGCTTGACGACCATCACGCAATCCGCATTTGGCTGTCGGGATCGAAGAACACGGCCTTGTCGAGATTGAAGGCAAGGCGGGTGTTCTGGCCCGGGGCGATGCCGGCATCGGCGCGCAGGCGGGCGACGACGGATTTGCCGCCGAGTTTGGTGACGG